>NZ_BMEQ01000019.1 GCF_014636775.1 Kocuria dechangensis | reverse complement strand
CCAACCCGGCCCTGATGCTGGTGCTCGTCGCGGGCACCGACCTCGACGCCGTGCTGGGCGTCTACACCCCGATCGCGCTGGCCACCGCGGCGGTGGCCGGAGCAGTCTTCGCTCTGGTGAGTGGCGCGCTGCTTCACCGCGGGACCGCCCGCACCGCCGTGGGCGCCATGGCGTCCTCCTACGTGAACGCCGGCAACATCGGGCTGCCCATCGCGCTCTACGCGGTGGGCAGCGCCGCGCCGGTGGTCTCCGTGCTGCTGGCGCAGCTGCTCGTGCTCGCCCCGCTCTACCTGATGGTCCTCTCCTGGGCCAGCCGTCCCTCCCGGCGTGGACCCGGGGCCACCGCCGCGACGACAGCCGTGTCCCGGAATGGCTCCGGCGGAGATCGTGGTGGCGGGCCGGTCGCGCACACGGTGCTGAGGTCGGTGGCCAACCCGGTGACGATCGGCGCCGCCGCAGGCGCGCTGCTCTCGGCCACCGGCACACAGGTGCCGGAGGCGCTGTGGATCCCATTGGAGATGCTCGGGGAGTCCTCTGTGCCCCTGCTGCTGCTCCTGTTCGGCATGAGCCTCTACGGGCAACGCCCGTTCCGCCACCGCGCCCTGGTGCCCGACGTGATCACCGGGACGCTGGTCAAGCTGACGGTGATGCCGGCGGCGGCGTGGCTGATCGGCCGCTTCGGCTTCGGCCTGGACGGCACGGAGCTGCTCGGCGTGGTCGTCATGTCCGCCCTGCCCACGGCCCAGAACGTCTTCCTGTTCTCCTCCCAGTTCCGCATGCCGGCCAACGCCGCCCGCGACATCACGTTCCTGAGCTCGATCCTGTCCTTCCCCGCGATCCTGCTGATCAGCCTGCTCCTCCACTGAAGCGGCGGGGCAAGGCAGGCAGGGCGTGCCGCCAGTTCCTGAACGCGCTCACCGTGAAGGGACGGCCAGTCTCCGCCTGTGCTGACCGAGTCCGAGACCACCCCCGCGCCTCGATCACCGGTCGCCCACGAAATCTTCGGGAAAATGCTTGCGCAAATCTGATGCCCCATTGGTACATTGGTGTGACGGTATACCAAGTGATGTGGAACACACTCCGCTCGACTCCCGGTGATCCCACCGCAGACCTGAACCGCATCTCCACGACCGCGCACCACCCTCAACGCACCGGGGCGGGACACCCGCCCCACGCCCCATCAATGACGATTGGACACGCCATGCTGAACCACTCGATCTTCCGCAAGCGCACCGTTCTGCCCCTTTCCGTCGGCCTCGCCACCGTCGTGACCGTCTCCGGGTGCGGCGGAGTCCAAGCCGGCGGCTCCGAGGACTACCCCACCCGCGAAGTCGGCCTGGTGGCGCCCTTCAGCGCCGGAGGCAGCACCGACCTCACAGCCCGCGCCCTGGCCGAGTCGATGGAGGACCCCCTCGGGCAGAGCGTGGTGGTCGAGAACCTCCCCGGCGCCAACGGCGGAGTGGGAACGCAGGACGCCCTGAACCGAGAAGCCGACGGCTACTCCACCCTGCTGGCCTCCCAGTCGCTGTACTCGGTCACGCCGCTGTTCGTGGAGGACGCGACGAAGACCACCCTGGACGACATGGAGATCGTCGCTCCGGTGAGCGAAGAGGGCTACGCCCTGGTCGTCAACGCCGACTCCCCGCACCAGGACCTCAAGTCCCTGCTGGCCAAGGACCAGATCCGCTACGCCACCTCCGGGGTGGGCAGCGGCGCACAGTTCTCCTCCGCCGGCCTGTTCGCCCTGGCGGGCGCCAACGCCGTGGACGTCCCCTTCGACGGCGGCGCCCCGGCCGTGACCTCCGTGCTGGGCGGGCACACCGATGCGGTGACCGCCCAGATCGCCGAGGTGATGCCCCGGATCAAGGACGGCTCCCTGCGCCCGCTGGCGGTGTTCTCCGAGGAGCGCGAGGAGATGCTCTCCGACGTGCCCACGGCCAAGGAGCTCGGCTACGACTTCACGGTGGTGCAGCGTCGCTGGGTCGCGGTCCCCAAGGACACTCCCGAGGCGGCCGTCGAGGCACTTCGCACGGCGGTGGAAGAGGGCAAGGACTCGGAGTCCTTCCAGGACTTCACGAAGACCAGCTACATCGCCGAATGGGACGTCGAGCCCACCGAGATCCGCAGCATCGTGGAAGCGGACACGGCCAAGTACGAGCAGCTGACCGAGGAGTTCGAGATTGGGAAGTCCAAGTAGGGCCAGCGACCACCACCGCGACGGACGAGGACCGAGAGAAGAAGGACCACCATGCAGCACTATCCGGCCGAACGGCTGAGGGATCAGATCGGGATACTCCTGCGCCAGTGGGGCATGCCCGAGGAGAAGATCGACACGACCACCGAGGCCATGGTTGATGCGGATCTGTCCGGGATCGACTCTCACGGCATCTCAATGCTGATGAACTACGACTCCCTGATGCAGCAGCACAGGATGGACCTGCAGGCGCCGGTGCGGACCGTCACCGAGACCCCGGCCATCGCGGTGCTCGACGCCGGCGGCGGCCTCGGTCACCCCGTGGCCGTCCAGGCGGTGGACCTGGCCATCACCAAGGCCCGTGCCCTGGGCATCGGAGCGGTGGCGGTGCGCAACTCCCACCACTTCGGGGCCACCGGTTTCTACGTGCGCCGGGCGGCCGAGCAGGGCCTGATCGCCCTGGCCACCACCACGGCCCGGGTCCTATCGGTGATCCCTACCGGCGGGTCGGCGCCGGGGCTGAGCACCAACCCGATCGCCTTCGCCGCCCCCACCGCCGAGGGGGAGCCGTTCGTGCTGGACATGTCCACCAGCACCGTGGCCATGAACAAGGTGAAGGCCTACGCCCTCAAGGAACAGGACATCCCGGAAGGATGGGTGATCGACGAGGCGGGCCGGCCGGTCACCGACTCAGCCGCCGCGTTCGCCTACCTGCGCGACCGCCCCGAGGGCGGGCTCGTGCCGTTGGGCGGATCCACCCCGGTCAGCGGTGGGCACAAGGGCTACGGGCTGTCGCTGATGGTGCAGATCCTCAGTGCCGCCCTCTCCGATGCCGCTCTGCCCGGCCGCGGCACCGAGCGAGGGGACAACATTGGGCACTTCTTCCTGGTGATCGACCCGGAGGTGTTCAATCCCGGCGGGGGTGCTGCCGCCTACACCGCCGAGCTGATCGCGATGATGCGCGCCACCCCACCCGTGGACCCCGGTACCGCGGTGCTCGTGCCCGGTGACCCGGAGGCCGCCGCGCGGAAGGTCCGGCAGCGTAAGGGCGTGCCTGTGCCGGGCCTGCTGCTGGAGGCGATCCGTGAGGTGTGTGAGCGCAACGACGTGCCGTTCCTGCTCCAGTCCGAGGAGGCGACGGTATGAGCGACTACACCTACTGCGTCATCGGTGGAGGCATCGTCGGACTGGCGACCGCCTACCAGCTGCTCTCGCGCGAGCCCGAGGCGTCCCTGCTGCTGCTGGAGGCCGAGGACACCCTGGCCACGCACCAGACCGGCCACAACAGCGGGGTCATCCACTCCGGGATCTACTACGAGCCCGGCAGCCTCAAGGCCCGTTTCAGCAAGGCAGGAGCCCAGCAGACCAAGGAGTTCTGCCGCGAGCACGGCATCGCCTTCGAGGAGTGCGGCAAGCTGCTGGTCGCCACCAACGACCTGGAGGCCTCCCGGCTGGAGGCCCTGGAGAAACGTGCCGCCGTCCACGGGCTGGAGGCCCACCGGGTGAGCCAGGCCGAGCTGCGGGAGCGCGAACCCAACATCGCCGGTGTGGCGGCCCTGCTGATCCCCAGCACCGGGATCGTGGACTACACCCGGGTCGCGTCCACACTGGCCGAGCTCATCACCGCCGCCGGCGGGCAGGTGCGCACGGGCTCCCGGGTCCTGGGCATCACCGAGACACCGGAGACCGTCGAGGTCCGCACCGCGGAGGGCACCACCACCTGCGACCAGCTCGTGGTGTGCGCCGGCCTGCAGGCCGACCGGATGGCCGAGCTGGCCGGGCTGCGCCCCGATGTGCAGATCGTGCCCTTCCGCGGGGAGTACTTCCAGCTCCCCGCGGAGAAGGCCGACTACGTCCGTCACCTGATCTACCCCGTGCCGGACCCGCAGCTGCCGTTCCTGGGCGTCCACCTCAGCCCCACCATCGATGGTGCGATCACGGTGGGTCCCAGTGCCGTGCTCGGGCTGGCCCGAGAGGGCTACCCGAAGTTCTCCGTGGATCTGCGCGACACCGCCCGCATGCTGGCCTTCCCCGGCCTGTGGCACGTCGCCCGGGCCAACGTCGCCACCGGCGCCCGGGAGATCCTGAACTCCCTGTTCAAGGCCAGCTACCTGCGGGAGTGCCGCAAGTACGCACCTGCCCTGACCAAGGCGGACCTGTTGCCCTACGAGGCCGGCATCCGGGCCCAGGCGGTGCGCAAGGACGGGACCCTGATCCACGACTT
This sequence comes from Kocuria dechangensis, assembly GCF_014636775.1. Taxonomy (GTDB): domain Bacteria; phylum Actinomycetota; class Actinomycetes; order Actinomycetales; family Micrococcaceae; genus Kocuria; species Kocuria dechangensis. Next base: position 64,352 of record NZ_BMEQ01000019.1, on the reverse strand, counting down.
CCTGCTGTCTGAGACATCGCGGATGGTGCACGTGCTCAACGCCCCTTCCCCGGCGGCCACGGCCGCCCTGCCCATTGGGGAGCACCTTGCCGAGCGGGTGAGGGAGCGGGCCGCCCAACAACGCGCCTGACGCCCCACCGGGATGGTCGTACACCGGCACCTTGATATATCCGACGACCGATTCGATACCCACGCAGTCATTCCGGGCTCTACGCTGACCGGACCAGAAGACAGGAAAAAACCCATGACGATCGAGACGGCAACCGCGACCGGCACCGGCCTCAGCGATCAGGCGCGCGCCGCGCTGAGCGTGGTCAGCACCGCGACGCTGACCACGCAGCTGATGGACCGCGGGCTGCGCAACACCTACCTGGAAGGTCTCGGCGCCCTGAACCCCAACCGCCGCCGGATGGTTGGCGAGGCGTTCACCATGCGCTGCATCCCCGCCCGTGAGGACCTCGACGTGCTCTCGGTGTTCCAGGACTACGACCATCCCCAGCGCAAGGCCGTCGAATCGGTCGGGCCGGGGGCCGTTCTGGTCATTGACGCCCGCGGCCAGAAGCGCGCCGCCTCCCTGGGGCACATCCTCGCCACCCGCCTGCTCAGGCGCGGGGCGGCCGGCATTGTCACCGACGGCGCGGTCCGCGACGCCGCCGGCTTCGAGGCACTGGCGCTGCCCACCTTCGCCGCCGGGGCCTCACCCACCACCAATCTTGCCCAGCACCACGTCGTGGACATGCAGCTGCCCATCAGCTGCGCCGAGGTGGCCGTCTACCCCGGGGACATCATGGTCGGGGACCGTGACGGGGTCATCTGCATCCCCCGCCACCTGGCCGAGGAGGTCGCCCGGGACGCGGCGGAGCAGGAAGACCTGGAAGAGTTCATCCTCGAGCAGGTCGAGAGCGGGGCCCCGTTGCGGGGCACCTACCCGCCTGACGCCCAGATGCGCCAGGCGTACCGCAAAGCCCGTAGCAAGCGCTGATCTGCGCCACCCGCGAGACGAAAGGAATCCCGCCATGACGGCATTCTCCGACCCAGGAACCGTCTCCCAACTGCCTCCACTAGGCCTGTCCACCAACCGCTCCGACCTGGTGGTGGAGTCGGTCAAGACCGCGATCCTCTCCGGACAGCTGGCCCCGGACGAGGTCCTGGTGGAGCGGCGCATCGCCGACCAGCTGGGCATCTCCAAGACCCCGGTGCGCGAGGCACTGATCATCCTCATGCGCTCAGGCCTGCTCACCGCCACTGCCCGGCGCGGGGTGTGCGTGCGCCGGCTCAGCCTCCGGGACGTGCGCCACATCTACGAGGAGCGAGTGTTGCTGGAACCGTGGGCCATCGCCCACGCCCGCAGTCCGCACCCGGATTTCAAGGCCGCGGCCCGGGCCCTGGACGACGTCGAGCGGCACCGGGTGGATGGCGACACCGCCGCCAGCGCACTGGCCAACCGACGGTTCCACCGTGCCATGTACGCCCAGTGCGACAACGAGTTCATCGTCGAATCCCTGGACCGGCTCCAGGACCTCACCGCGCTGGCTGCGGCCAGCGTGCTGTGGGAGAAGTGGCCGACCAGCGACAAGGAGTTCACCGAGCACCAGACCATCTACGACGCGGCCCAGGCGGGGCGGCTGGAGGAGGCGGGAGAGCTGATGCGCGAGCACATCCAGGCCTCGATCACCCGGCTGGCCGACCAGGAGTCCGCCGAAGCAGCCGAGCTGTCGGCCTCGGAGCCGGCCCTGTGACGGGGGCCGGCCTGGGACCGGTGGTGGTCACCACTCCCAGCTTCGGGCTGTACTCCGACGCCCCGTGGCAGGCCATCGAGGCAGAGCAACTGGATGTGCGCCGCTCCCGGGCCAAAGGCCCGCTGTCTCCAGCGCAGCTGCGCGAAGAGGTCACCGAGGCCGTGGCGCTGATCGTGGGCGTCGACCGGGTCGACGCCTCCGTCCTCGCCGCCGCCCCGCACCTGAAGGTCATCGGCAAGCACGGCGTCGGGATCGACAACATCGACCTGCAGGCCGCGGCGGAGGCCGGGGTGACCGTCGTACGGACCCCCGGAGCGAACTCCCGCGCCGTGGCCGATCTCGCGGTCACCCTCCTGCTGGCCGGGGCTCGAAAACTCCTCGAGGCGGACCGGACGCTACGGGCCGGGGCGTGGAACCAGCTCTTCGGCCAGGAAATGCACGGCCGGACCCTCGGACTCATCGGATTCGGCCAGATCGGGCGCGAAGTCGCCCGGCGCGGAGCAGGCTTCGGCTGCGAGATCACCGCTTACGACCCGTTCCTGCCCGAGGAGGTCTTCGCACGCGATGGTGTCCGCCGCTGCAGCCTGCCCGAACTGCTCGCCACCAGCGACTTCATCAGCCTCCACGTCCCGATGCCCCCGGACGGGTCCCCCCTCCTCAGCCGGGAAGCACTCGAGACGATGAAGCCCGGCGCCGGCGTGGTGAACACCTCCCGGGGCGGGCTCATCGACAGCGCCGCGGCCGCCGATCTGTTGCGCAGCGGGCACCTGGGGTTCCTCGCCGCCGACGCCTTCGAGGAAGAGCCGATACCACCGGATCATCCCCTGCTCAGTGCACCGAACACCGTGCTCACCCCGCACATCGGCGCCTGCAGCGACGGAGCCAACGCTGCCATGGGCTCCGACGTCATCCACGACGTCGCCCGAGTACTCCGCGGGGAACCGCCCCACCACCCGGTGTCGCCGGACCCTTCGACCACGACACAGACAAGGCACTGACATGACCACCTCCGCACCACCCCGCGTCCTCCAGGTCGGACCCCTCCTGCCGGCGCTGGAGCAAGCTCTGCACCGGACCTACCCGGTGCTTCGCCTGCCCACGGCGCAGGCCGAATCCTTCGTGCAGGAACACGGACACGACATCACCGCCGCCGTCACCTCCGCCACCGTCGGGGTCGACGCGGCACTGATGGCCGCCCTCCCGGAGCTGAAAGCCGTGGTGAACTTCGGCGTCGGCTACGACACCACCGACGTCGCCGCGGCCCGCGCCCGGGGCATCGCCGTCAGCAACACCCCCGATGTGCTCACCGATTGCGTGGCCGATCTGGCCGTGGGGCTGCTGATCGACGTCTTCCGCGGCATCTCCGCCGCCGACCGGTTCGTCCGCGGCGGCGGCTGGGATAGCGGGAAGTTCCCGCTCACCACCCGAGTCAGCGGCAAACGGGTCGGCATCCTGGGACTGGGGCGCATCGGACAGGCGATCGCCAAGCGGCTCGAAGGATTCGACATCGCGATCTCCTACCACAGCCGCTCACCCGTACCCGGTGCGCCCTACACGTACGTCGACTCGGTACACGAGCTGGCCCGGCGCAATGACGCCCTCATCGTGGCGGCATCCGGCGGGCCGGACACGGCCGGCCTGGTCTCGCACCAGGTGCTGGAGGCACTGGGACCCAACGGGTATCTGGTCAACATCGCCCGGGGGTCCCTGATCGACCAGGACGCCCTGGTCGGGGCCCTCACCTCCGGGGCCATCGCCGGCGCCGGCCTCGATGTCTTCACCGACGAACCCTCCGTGCCGGAACCGCTGACCTCCCTGGACAATGTGGTGCTGCTGCCCCACATGGCCAGCGGAACCCAAGAGACACGACAGGCCATGGCGGACCTGGTGCTGGAGAACCTGGACACCTTCCTGCGCACCGGCGAGCTGGTGACTCCGGTCCCATAGACGTTTGGGCCTCCCATATCTGCCAAACGGCCCGTCCCACCCCGCGCGGGTCGGAACGGGCCGTCGTGGTCCCGCAGCGCGCCCGCACCGCGGGGCGCTGCGGCGTACCGCGGGAGGGACGGCACACGGGAACAGGGACCTGCGATGCGCCTGACCACCACTGAGCTCGACGATCTGCTTGTCACGCGCACCACGTACCACAACAGGATCCAGCGCGACGAGGTCACCTTCCTGCGCACCAGTGCGGAGACCGGCGGGGAGCACACCCTGGTGCACGCCGTGGCTGAGCCCGGCGCCGGGGTCGTGCGGCACTACCACCGGTCCTTGATCGAGCTCTTCGACGTCCGGGACGGGGTGCTTGACCGTGGAGGTCGCCAAGCGCCCGTAGGCGCTCCAGGCCGGGGAGAGCGCCGCGGTGCCGCTGGACACCATGCACCGCTGGGCGAACCAGGGCACCGGGCCGGTGCGCTTCCTGGCCGAGATCGCCCCGGGCCACGAGGGGTTCGAGAAGGGCCAGCAGATTCTTTACGGGCTGGCCTCCGACGGGATGTTGGAGCACCGCTGGGAGCACGGCAAGCCCGTGGCGCGCCACCGCGGCACCTTCGAGGAGGCGATGTTCTGGTTCCACCGCACGATCTGCACGGTCGAAGACGACGACCCGGACACGATGTAGACCGCCATGGGGGAGGGGCCGGGGCGAGGTGTACCCGCTGCCGTTCTGCCGCACCTCCTTGCGTTCGGTGTGAGAAGACACCGGTCGTCCCGCACATGATGCACGGGGCGGCCGGTGTCTTCTGGTGGCGGGGCGGCTACTGCCTGGCGGTCCTGGCGCGGGCCAGGAGCTCGGAGAGGACCACCGGCTTCGCCCCGGCGCGGTCGAGGTCTTCGCCCGCCTGGGAGAACTCGGTGAGCAGGTCGGCGACCGCGGTGGCCCCGCGGTTGTCCATCATGGCCAACAACCCACCGCGGCGTGCCTTGTCGGAGGCCTCGGCGTAGATGCGGTGGTGCTGGTCCGAAGGGGTGTCCATCGCCTCCCGTACTGCCTGCTGGTAGGCCGGCATCGCCTCGAGCAGCCCGACCGCCAGCCCGTGGTCGTTGCGCCCCACGGCAGCCTGAGCGGTCTGCTTGAACTGGGTGGTGGCCTGTAGAGCGGTGTGCATCAGTTGCTGGTTGACGTACTCGGAGGCTTCCTCCTCGCTCAGTCCGCCATCTTCCTGCACTACGCGGTACATCATGGCGAAGGCCTCGCCCATCGTCTTGGGCTCATCCGGGGCCGGGGCGGCGTTGAACTCCTCGATCCCGTGGGCTGCGGAGACCGCCTGGAGGTCGGTGCGCATCCGTCGGCGCACGACGGCGGGGACCTTCTTGGAGTCCTGGTCGGCGAGCTGACCGTTGCGCATCAGCATGGTCGCCGGACGGTAGGGGTGCAGCCACTGGGTCCGGTCCCGGCTCACGGTCAGCTGGTGGTCCCAAGACTGCCCGTCGACCTCGGTGTGGGTGGAGTACCCGACGGTGTCGGCGTCCAGGTCGGCCTGGTAGCCGTCCACCACGTCGGAGGGTTCCTGCTTCCACTCGACCGGGGCCGGCGGGACGCGAACCGGGGCGCTCAGCGAGACGCCGGCGGCCTCGGCGTGTGCCTTGATGGTGAACTGCCCACCGGCCCCGCGCGGGTGGTCGGCTTCGTCGAAGGTGGCGCTCATGCCTGCTGCTCCTGGTCTGCCGCGCGCACCGCGGCGAGGTCAATCACGTAGGAAGTGGACTCGGGAAAGTACTCGGGCTCCACCCCGTCCATCACCTCCAGCCCCTCGTGGTCCAGGTCTTCGACCAGCGAGGTCTCGTCGAAGTAGTGCTGGGGCACCACCCGGCCCTGGGCGTCGTAGAGGCTCAGGGAGTCCGCCACGAACGCCTCGTACTGGAGAGTGACCTCCGCACGCACGGCCGAGGGGTGGACACGGGCGATGAGACCCACGGTCGCCCGGGTGGTCTGTTCGAGAGCGCGCACGGTCTCGGGCTGCCCGCGCCGGTAGGCCGCCCGCGCAGCACGCACCTTCTCCTGGTGAGCGATGCGCTCCGGCTCCGTGAGCACGGTGGCCGCCGAGGCGTCCATCGTCGCGGCCGCCTCCAGGTCGATGGTGATGGCGGCGTGCTCCCGGGCGGAGGGACGGGTCACCTGGGCGACGTCGTCGATCCAGGAGTCGTGGTCGATGAGGAAGGAGTCGGCCACGTCCTGGTAGAGGAACACGGCGCGGCCGCCGAGGCCGCGGCCCAGGTAGTCGTCGTAGTTCTCGAGCGCCGCGGCGTCGGCCAGCACCCGCTCGTCGGCGCCGCGGACCGCGTGGACCTTGTAGCCGAAGTCCTCGAAGTCCTCGAAGTCCTGGACGATCTCCAGGTGCGTGGCCCCGGGGAAGTCGACCGGCACCCCGATGCCGGCGAGCTTGGCGGTCTGGCGCTGGAGCAGTGCGGAGGCGTCGCGGTCGGCCTGCGGGGTGGTGGCCTGATCGACCGCGCGCAGGGAGACGTCACGAGCGGTGATCAGGTCGTCCACCAGCTCAGGGGCGCAAGGGGCGGAGGTCAGGCTCACCTGCGCCTCGGTGCGGGCCTTGGTCGCGAACTTCCCGTCACCGGCACGGGGGTGGTCGATCTCGTTGAAGGTGGTGGTCATCGCTGGTGCTCCTGGTCCTGCGTCAAGGCGGTGAAGTCGACCTCGAAGACCGTCCAGTCCCCGTCGGGGTGGGAGTCGACTCCGTGGAGGGACTCCAGAGCGGAGCGGTCCAGGTCCTGGAGCAGCTCGGCGTGGCGGGTGGGGAGCCGGTTCTGGCCGGCGTCGTAGAGGTCGACCTCGAAGGCGGTGGTGTCCTCGTGGTGGATCTTGAAGGTGGCGGTGGCCGCCCCGGGGTGGGACCGGCCCAGCAGGTCCAGGCCCGACAGCGTGACGGCCTTGCTCGCAGCGGCGGCGGCGCGCCGGGCCTCCACGGCCTTGCTCTGGGCCAGCTGGTGGGCGGCCACATCCCGGGCGGTGACGATCGAGGAGGGCGAGGCGTCCATGGCCGCGGCCTTCTCCAGGTCGATCTCGAAGCGCTGCCCGGGACGGATCCCGGCCGGGATCTCCGGCTCCACGTCGGTGACCGCGTTGTCGTGGATGGCCATGAACGCTGCCCCGAGCTCGTCGTAGCGTGTGGCGGACTCGCCGATCGGGTGGTCCAGGTGGGACAGGGACTCGGCGTCGGCGATCACCTCGCCGTGCTCGTCGTGGATCTCGGTGACCTCAAAGTGCGGGTACGGGCCGGTGCGCTCGAGCACCAGCACGGCCGCGTCGGGGAAGTCCTGGCGCACCGCGATCCCGGCCAGCTTCGCGGACTGGTGCTGGTAGAGCGCCGAGAGCTCCAGGTAGGGCCCGGTGCGCCGCTCGGAGGTGAGCGCCATCCCGGTGTCGTCGCGCTCGTCAAGCAGCCGGACCAGTTCGGCGGAACGGTGCCCGGCGGGGGAGAGGGACAGGTCGGCTTCGGGGTGGTTCTTGGCGGTGAACTTCCCGTCGCCGGTGCGCGGGTGCTGGTGCTCGCTGAAGGTGGTGGTCATACCCTCTATGTGTGCGGCGGCGCTGGCCACCCCGGGGCCGTGTGCGCAGTTCTGCTCGGTGTCCGCACACATGGCGGGCATGACCACCCCCCAGGACCGCCATCCGGCCACCACGCCCCTGCCCACCACCGAGGCCCGCAGCCCCTACGACCGCCCGACCGAGCAGCTGCCGCCGGTCGGCGACGTGTACGACGAGAATTACTACGGGGCCCAGGAGTACACCCGCCAGCCCCGGCGGCGCTCCACGCTCGGCCCCCGCCTGATGGTCGGTGCGATCGCGCTGCTGGTGCTGGCCGCCGCGGCGATCTGGGCCGTCCAGGCACTGGCCGGCGCCCTCTCGGGGAGCGCCGCCACCCCGCAGGGCACCGAGATGACCCCGATGGCCACCACCGCCCCGATGGCCCAGGAGGTCATCGACCCGGCCGCCGCCGCGGCCGCAGCTGCCGAGCTGGAGGAGCAGACCGGCTCGGAGCAGGCGGTGGGGGACCGGCTGCGCCGCACGGCCTTCGCCGCGGCCAGCGCCGGGGAGCGCCGGCTGATCGATGTCGAAGCCGATGAGGCCTACGACCTGGTCACCGGCCTGTGCTCGGGCCTGGACGGCGGGGCGGAGCCGGCTTCAGCCGTGGCCGGGTTCATCGACGAGCACTCCACGATCGTCACCGCCGTGCCCGTCACCAAACTGACCGCCACCGGCATCGGCATCCAGTGCCCGGAGCACTACGAGGCGGGCCTGAACGCGATGCACGCCCACACCCAGGAAGTCCCCGAAGCCCCGGCGTGGGACTGGCTGCCCGGCTCCTGAGCCACCGGCGCACGGAGCACCCCCGGACCCGCCGGCCCCTTGTGTTGAGGGCGCCGGCGGGTCCTTTCCGCACACATGCAGTCCATGCTCACCCCCGGCACCGTGCCCCAGGCCCCGTTCCGCTTACCGGGCCGTCCCGTCTGGACGCCACCCGGCAGGCGTTTCTGCAGGTCGGGTCTGCGCTGCCTGGATGCGCGGTGCGGCGGCGTCTCGAGGCCGGCCCGCGCGGGCGCAGGGGATGGGCAGTTGAGCCGGTGATCACCGGCCAGTATCCGAGCTGCCCTGCCACCGCGGTGCGATGCGTAAGGCATTGTCAGACGGTGCTTCTGGTGCTTCGCTGGCTCTGCGGGCCCATCCCGGGTCCGTGCATCCCAGGGGGTTCGTCATGGCCGAGCACGAGAATCAGGCAGAGCACACCAAGGAAGAGCACACGCACGGGGAGAACTGTGGGCACCGAGCGGTGCTGCACGGCGGCCACGTGGACTACATCCACGACGGCCACAAGCATTCCGAGCACGGGGACCACTACGACGAGTGCTGATAGCTACGTGTGCGACTTCGCGAGGAGCCCACCGTCACGCCTGGCTCCCTCTCATCTGGCGGGGCGGGATGGTCAGAGATCGCCCAGCGGACGGACCATGAGGTTGGTGGCCGCCGCCGCGCGCTGGCCGGCGTCGAGCTGCTGGATCACCTGCATCCGTTCGACCGCCTGCTCCGCGGTGTCGGCGTAGATCGCCCAGGAGGAGAAAGACAGCGGGTTGCAGCTGTAGGACACCTGCCAGCGCTTGGTCCCGGGCTCGGGCCGGAAGCCAGGCGGGCGGGTGTCCTCGGTGGAGTGCTGGTCGGTCTCAACGGCAGTGGCGGTCATAGCGGGCGTCCTCTCGCGCGGGTGCGATCCTGATGGAATCCATGTGTGCGGAGCCCGGGCGCACCCCCGCACGGCCAGGGAGACCGTCCGCACACATGGAGACCATGAGACGACACGCAGAACCGTTCACCGCCGAGCTGGCCGCCCACCAGCAGCACATGGAGGCCGGGGCCACCGACGCCGCCGCCGAGCAGTACCTCACCGAGGTCGCGCACCTGTGCGCGGCCTACGCCTTCCGCCTGGACGTGGCGACCTCCGGCAAGGAGCACGAGAAGACCCTGGCCACCCACCGCCGGCTCCACCACGTGGACCCGTGGCCGGAGGAGACCCCCGAGGTGGAGCGGATGAAGACCGACCCGGCCTACCTGCGCCGCTGCCTGGCTGCGGCCACCTCCGAGCAGCGCATCCGCCGCACCACACGGCGCCGGGACCTGACCATCCCCGCGGTCTTCACCGAGCACGCCGGGGACACCCTCCGGCTGCTGAGCCCGGCGATGGTCCACGAGATCATGGAGCGCCTGACCACCGTCCGGCACCCGCGCACCGGGACCGTGGACCGCACCGTGGCCGACGTCTACCGGGTGTTCACCGACGGCCGGACGGAGCTGAAGGAGCAGGCCGACACCTACCGCTTCCTCACCCGGACGGTGCAGCTGTTCACTGCCTGCGGGGCCGCGGTCGAATCCGCCCGGATCGGCACCGGCTACCGGTCCTCCGCCCTGGTGCTGCGCACCCGCCACAACGCCCGGGAGATCCGCATCCAGGCGATGAAGGCCTACTGCGAGACCGTGCCGGTGCTGGGCTCCGGATCCTTCCTCCACGATGTGGCCCTGGGCCGGGAGGTCGAGCCGGAAGCCGCACGGCTGCTGCTGGCCTCGGCGGTGGCCGGTGCCGTGGCCCAGGAGATCATCGGCTCCGGGGCCGCAGCGCACCCGCTGACCCGGACCTCGCTCCAGGTCCACGCCGACGGGAAGGTCGGTTTCCACGTGTTGGTCGGCCAGTTCGACCGGACCCTGCTGGTGGGGGAGAACGGGGTGGTCTACGACTCGACCTACGACTCGCACCCGGCGATCGGGCACGGATTCCTGACAGCTGCGGCTGAGGAAGCCGGAGCGGACCCGGAGAAGGCCGAGGCCCTGGTGCACGCGCTGGCCTGGCTGGTCCGCACCGACAATGACGTCGTGGAGCTGGTGCCGGCCGCGGCCGCGCTCGCCTGAAGGTGAACCGGCGCAGGGCTCATCCGTCCCGGCCGATAGGCTCGAGGGCATGAGGAATCCCCGCGCCTCTGCCCCCGAGGCCCAAGGACCGACTGCCACCACCCCGCGTTTCGAGGACGCCCGCCGCCACTACCTGGTCGCCCGTCACGAGCTCACGGCCGCGGCCCTGGACGAGCTGATCCTGCGGGTCCGCACCCGTCACCGGGATGCGGCGAGGATGGTGCTGATCTGCGACGACGTCGAGGACGGGCTCTACCTGGCCGAGGTCACCGACGGCGCCGGCCGGCGGCTGCCCACGGGAGTGCCGCTGCTCGAGGACCGCACCGCGGCGCAGGTGGTGGCCAACCTGCACGGGCCCGACCTGGCGGTGCTGGCCGGGGTGCACCACGACGGGGCTGCGATGACCTTCGAGGTGGTGTTCGACGAGCGGGCCGCAGCGGCGGGCCGTCACGATGCGGCACGCTGACCCGACCGCTCAGCACCACGGCGACGTCGTCCGGACCAGTCCCGGAGCGCGGCAGATGAGGCAGCCGGCGGGTGGGGTCGGACTCCGACGAGGCTTCGGCCTGTTGCACGGGACGGGGCCTACGTCGGAGCCCGCTCAGCGTCCGGCGCCGTCCACCTTGTCCTGTCGAACCGGGATCACCTCGACGATCGACACGTGCTGCTCCACGAGCGCGCGCTGGCGCTCGTCGACCTGGGCCAGGTCGAAGGCCGCCTGGATCGCCAAATGCGGGCCGGCGGCCATGATGGTGTAGCTCTCCCGTCCGCGCCGGGTCGGGAACGAGACCTTCCACGTCTTCGCCGACCGGGCAGCGACGCTCCCACGCATCTGATCGGGGATCCGCAGCGTCTCCAGGGCCTGGGGTCCGCCCTGGAGGCGGAGTGACCAGCGCGGGAGCTCCTGCCCGGTGGTCGTACTCGGGTCAAGGTCGTTCTCGGTGGGGGAGTGCGAGCCGGAACGGCCGTCGGTAGAGCGAGGCTGGTTGTCGTTCATCACGACTTCCATCTGTAAAGCACCCGGCCGCCGGTGGTCCACGGAGTCGCCGGTTGTCTCAGCAGTCGGATTCGTGGACGCAGGCCACGCTCTCCACCAGCTGCTCCTTCTCGTCCTGGGTCAAAGTCGGGTCGGTGAACTCCACGACGATCGCCCCGGCGCGCGCCACCTCGGCGTCACCGGCCACCGACATTGCGTCCTCGGCCTCCTGGACGGAGTCGTATTTGAGGTAGTGGGCCTGGTCGGTGCTCAGCGCCTGCACGCAGGCCGGCATTGCGGCGGCGCACAGTGCATCGGTGGTGTCGCGGGCGTTGGTGGCCAGCTCCCACGGCTCACCCTCGGCGTAGAGGGTGTTCAGGTCGACGAAACGGTCGGTGGAGCACCCGGTCAGCAGGACCTGGAGGGCCAGGACGCCGAGCAGCATGGGTCGGTGGGTGGCGGTGCGGTGGGTGTTCATGGTGCCCATGTGTGCGGAGCTTAGCCGTGCGCCGCACGGGTCAGGCGGGGTGCGTGTGCAGCCCCGTCACCACACAGCGCCGAACTCGTCGCGCGCGGCGGCCAGCACGCCGTCGGGATGGTGCAGATGGTTCACCGGTTCGTCCTGCTCCTCGAAGTAGGCCGAAGGGGTGCACAACCACATCACCAGGTCCTCGTCCGGCACCCCGTACCCCCGGGAGGTTGCGAGCAGGTCTTCGATGACCGGCAACACCGTCCGCGTGCTCAGGTCGAACTGGAACGTCGGATAGAGGTAGGAGCTGCCGCGCCGGTACCCCAGCAGCCGTCCCTTCTGCCTCCGGCGCGAGGCGTAGGAGCGGTGAGACGTCTTCCCGACCAGCTCCGCGACCTCCGCACTGGAGAGCATCTGGTGGTCGGCCTCGATCGTCCGCCACCAGTTCTCCTGCGCCTGCAGGGAGCGGGCCAGCTCCGGGGAGATCGGCTGGGGCGCGGCGGCCATCGCCGTCCCGAGCGCCTTGATGCCCTGTGCTTCAGCGGCGGCCCGCCGCAGGATCTCCAGCGTCAGAGGGACCCCCATCGCCTCGCTGAGCTGTTCGAGAGCGGCTGTCACCGCGGGGCTGTCGATGGCCTCTTGGTCCGGGGTGTGCTCGAAGCGCGGTGCGCTCATCTCGGCTCCCAGTCTCGGCGTCGGTGACTTTGATTCTGCCCCCAGAACGTCTCTCAGGAGAGTGACGGATCCCGTGGGAAGCTCAGGCGGCCACGGACACACGGTCCGCGTCGTAGAGGCCGGCCAGGTAGGCGGAGACCTGCTCCTCCCAGTCCAACCCCATCGCCCCGGCCAGCACGGAGGCGGCCACCGGCGGGAGCACGACGTCGGCGACCTGCTTGAACGCCGCCGACCGGGAGCCGGTGAACGGGTAGTCGCCGCGGAAGCCCTGCAGCACGGAGGCCTCCTGGAGGGTGAGCTGGGCGCGATCGGAGACCCGCCTCCAAGACCTGGCCGAGCCGGTCAGGCACCAGGACGGGGCGTCGGCGGAGAACTCGTTGCCGCCGGAGCTCATCGCCCCGCGGGTGTTCACCCGCTCCCCGGGACCCCAGCCCAGGGCAGATGCCATGGTGCGCCCGGGGCCGTCCAGGCCCAGCGGCAGGGAGGCGGTCCCGTACCGGTTGGCGACCAGGAAGGCGCGCTTCCTGCGCACCGGCATCCCGAAATCCACTGCGTCGATGACGCCGACGTCCACCGACTCCCATCCGGCGGAGAACAACTCGGAGGCGAAGTCCTCGAACATGAACTCCGCAGCCGGCACCTGCTCGAGCACCAACCACTCCAAGGACTCCATCGCCGGGGACAGGGCCAGGCGGGCCGGCTGGGCGGCCAGGGCGGTGCGCACATCGGTGACCGTGCCCAGCTCGTCCTGGATCTGCTCCCAGGTGCAGTCGCAGTCATGGGCTCCCAGGTGGGTGATGACGTCGAGGACGGTCTGGTAGTCCACCCCGGTGCCCGTGCGCTTGCCGGAGGAGCTGAAGGTCGGGCATGGGGTGCTGGCGATCAGCCCGGTGGCGTGGGACCAGTCGGCCGGGTCGATCGCGGTGATGTCGCCGAGGATCCGGTGGTGCCCGGCGGCGGTCGCGGTGGCCGCGGCCGCCTCGTTGAGCTCCACCCCGGCGATCCGGTGGGGGAGTCCGAGGATGCGCGCACCTTCGTCCCAGCCGCCGGGTCCGGCGCACAGGTCCAGGACGACGGGGGAGCCGGTGAGTGCGGTGGGGGCGGGAGCGGGGAGCGTCTTCATGGTTCTCATGTGTGCGGAGGAGACGGACGTCGCCGACGGGTGCGGCTCAGGCGCCCTGGGAGGCTGCCTGCTCGGCGGCGACCTCGTCCGCCCACCAGGTGCGGAACTCGACGGCGACCACGACGACCAGCGCGCTCAGCGCGGTGAACCACAGGCCGTTGTGGACCTCGGTGGTGAAGCTGATGGTCAGGGCGGCCAGGACGATGGCGAGCTCGGCGTATCGGTTCATGCTCCCTATGTGTGCGGAAGCTAACAACAACTACGACGTAGGCGTGTGCCGACGGGCCTCGTGCACCTACCATCGACGGCACACCCGTGCTGCGATCCAGGAGGAACCGATGGCCCTGCCCAGTTTCGAGGAGATGCGCCACCGTGCGTACCGGCTGCTCGAGCAGGCCGAGGACGAGCTGCGCTCGGACTGGGCCCCAGGCACCGGGCCCAATGAGAAACAGACCGAGGCGGCCAGTCAGGCCCGGGAGCATATCCACCAGGCGCAGGCGGCCCTGGACCGGGCCCGAGACCGGAGATGACGAGCCGTGACCACAACGAGGGCCCGGCAACCGCACATCATGGACGTCGGCCGGCGGGCCCCCGTTGTGGCTGTGTCCACCCCCCTAGAGGAGAACACCGCAAGCGTATCTGGCGGCACCGGATCCATCGGCACACGTGTGCCGATGGCCCGGACAGTGGGTGGACGGATGGGTCAGCCACGCAGGATCGCGGCGACATCCCACGGGGACAGGGTCTCGCGGAAGCCTGAGGGGTGGGTCCGGGCGATGCGGGCCAGCCGCTCCTTGGGCAGGTTCCCGAGGCGGTCGTAGGTGCCATGGTCGCGGTGCCACTGTGTAGCCACGGCCTCCAGGTTCACACCCACCGGGTCCAGGCCGGCGGCGGTCAGGGAGGCGGACAGGGCGTGGACGGCTGCGGCGCGGGGGGTGAAGCGGGCCGTGTGGGCGGCGTGGGTGGGGCGTTCGGCGATGGCGGTCACGGCGTACTCCTGGCGGTGGTCGGTGCGAGGTGGCGGGTAAATCCCCTCACCGACCATGTGTGCGGCGCCGATCAGCCGGCCCAGGGGTTGCGGCGCTGCCCCAGGGCAGGGTCGTTGTAGCGCGGGATCCAAGGGTCGTCGGAGTTCCCGACCAGGGCCCGGACCGTCTTGGCCGGCACCTGCAGCAGGCGCCACCCAAAGGTACCGGCCAGGGTGTGCTCGATGAGGTGGACCGTGCCCTCGGGCTCGGCCAGGTAGATCCGGCCGTGGCCGTCGGCGGTGCGCAGATCGGCAATGATCTGTGCGTCCTGGGCGGCGCTTTCGGCCGGTTCCCGCTCGCTGACCTCCACGAGCTCCTCCAGCCGGGCCAGAGCGACCGCGGCGCGGGCCTGGCGGAACCGTTCGGTCAGCCGCGACCACAGCCCCTCGTGCCGGCTCCAGGCCTCCCCGTCGGGGGTGCCCAGGGCGCAGGTGACCCGGTAGCCGGGCTCCCCGACGAACCCGGCCAGCGCCGGCCACTCCAGCGGGTCGGTGGCCACGATCGTGGTGCGCATAACGGCGGTGATCTGCCCGATCCGCCGGTCCGGGCCGGGCATCATCTCAGCGACCGAACGCGGGTCGTAGGGCAGCAGCATGGTGAACCCGGCGACCTCCGGCCCAGCTTCGGGCGCCTCCGCTTCGGCCGGATCCGCCCCTGCGGGAGTGGACGGGCGCCAGGTGCGTTCCAGCAGCTCCTGCAACAGGCTCTCCCGCGCGGACTGCATCTGCACCTCGACGGCATACGGGTTACCCTCGTCCGGGTCTTCCCCGACGTCACCTTCCATCTCCAGCAGCTGCGCGGAAATGCTGTCGCCGCACTCCTCGTAGAGCGCCTCGACGTCCACGTGATTCGCCACGTCGAACACCCAGCGCACCAGGTAGCGGCTCTCCCCGGTGTAGCCGTCACTGCCCGGGGCGATCCAGTTCGGACGCACCACCCCTTCGCTGTCCACCACTCCGTCCCCACGCTCGAAGCGCAATGCCTGCTCCTCGCCCACCACCAGCAGGTCCCCGCCGGCGGCCAGCCCCGAGTCCACCTCGACATCGGACCAGCGCACCGGATCACTGAGCATCCCCGGCGAGCCCGGAACCAGCCCCCGGTACTCCAGCACCGTCACCGCCTGCCGGATCTGCAACGGTCCCCGGTCGCGCCAGCCCGGCAACAGCTGCCCGTGCTCATCGATCAGGACCGCACCGCGTTCCCGGGCCAGGTCCTCCTCCCACAGCTCCGGCATGTCCGCGGCGTCCTCATAGGCCTGCGCGAACTCCTCGTCGCAGCTGATCGCCGTCACGAAGCTGAGGTGGAACCGGGCGGCGGGCAAGGTGAACCCCTCCTCGTCCTCCAGCACGGCGCGGTCCTCCTCGTCCTGGACCTGCACCAGGACCTGCCCGGCCCAGGGTCGGGCCCACTGCACCCAGGCTTCCTGGGCGCTGTGGGCCCGGAAGACGAACGAGCGGTGACCATGTTCCTGCCCGTCGGGGTAGGCGAGATGGACAGTGAACAGAAAGGGGATGGTGGAAGCCCGGTCATCCATGGTGGACCGTCCTTGCAGGTCGGCGTCGGCGCCCCTGAAGCGGCCGCGCCGGTCATCGCCTCAGTCTGCCCGCGGGACATGTGCGGCGGAAGGCTACGCCGGCACACCCTCCACAGCGCTGTTCACCGGGTGCGTCAGCGCCTGCCGGCGGAAGTCGGTGCGGGAGTGGACCACCACGTCGTCCCGGCCCAGCAGGTGACCCACCGGGTCCTCACCCAGCGCGGTGACCTCGAGGCCCAGCGGAACGCGGAACACCCAGCGCACCCGGTACGCACCGCCGGGCAGCACCGGCGGGTGCTGCGCCTCGTCGGGCTCATCGCACACCGAGTCGGTCGGGCAGGCCCGGCCCTCGGCGGACTCGTGCTCCTCGAAGAACACCGGGCACCCGGCCACCGAGGACGGTGCGGCGGCGGGACGGACCACCGGATCGTCCTCCACCGATCCCGAGCGCTCGCCAAGGGTGCGGTACTCCACCAGCGGGACCGCACGGGTCAGGGTCAGCGGCCCGGCATCGGCCCAGTCGTGGTGGGTCGTGCCGTCGGCGTCGATGAGGATCCCGCCCCAGTTGTGGGCGAAGGCCTCCGGCCAGGTGCGCTCCAGCGACTCGGGGGCGTAACCGGTCAGGGCGGGGTGGCAACTGATGGCGTGGACGGTGCCGGCGGTCTCCCCGTCACGGGCCTCGACGGCGGCCACGGCAGCCGCGGTCGTCCAGGCCTGGTGCGCGTCGGTGCCGGTGTGGGCGGTGTGGATCCACCGGCTGCCCAGGCAGGTGCCGTCGGTGAGGCAGACGCTGAACAGGTAGGCCGGCCCGCCAGCGGCGTCAGCGGCGTGGGCGCCGGTGGTGGTCTCGGTGCTCATGGTGGGGGCGTCCTCGGGGATCGGGTCGGCGGTACGGTCCCCAGTGTGGGAGCCGGGGCGGACGCCGTAACGCCCTACCCCGGCTCCCGGTGTGCCGATCAGCCTCAACAGGTGGCGTTGAGAGCCTCGTCCATCGCCGCCTCCAGGTGGCGGGCGTCGTCGAGGACCTGCTCGCGCTGAGCGGCGGTGTAGTTGTCGAAGGGCACCCCGATGCCGTTGTAGCCGTCGAGGAACTTCCCGGTCTCGGCGATCAGCTCCTCGAACGCCTTGGTCGTCCGGGTCCGGGACTCCTCGTCGTTCTCGTGCTCCTCCAGCTGCCCGGCGGCCTTGTCGCGCTCGGACTCCAGCTCCGAGACGTCATCAGGGGTGGCCCAGCCGTTCTCCACGGCCGCGCGCAGCACCGCCACCACGGTGGCCCGGTCCAGGTGCTCCAGGTGGTCCTGGTGCAGCCCGAGCATCTCGGCGTGCTGGGCGCGGGTGACGTGCGGGCCGATCTCGGCGTGCTGTTCCGGAGTGCGCGGGGTGCCCCACTGGTAGCGGGCCTCCCAGGCAGCGACGGCCTCGAGCACCTCGGCGACGGCCTTCTGCACGTACTTCGGCGCCTTGGCCGGATCCTGGTGACCGGCGACCCGCACCACCGGCAGCGGGTCGGACCCCGGCTGCGCGACGCGGAACTCCGGCTCGTCGGGGAAGCGGAACTCGACCCTGGTCAGCTTCTCCGCATCGCGCGGGGAGGGCACCAGCAGGTAGTAGAACCGGGCCCCGCCGAACAGGGCGTCGGCCATGACGGCCCGACCGCCGGCGGCCTCACAGGTGACGGCGGTCGGGGTGGCCGGGGCCTTCGGGGTGCGGGTGGCGGTGACAGTCATGACGGGATCCTCTCGGAGGCGGTGCGGAACTTCCTGGTGTCTCCCATGTGTGCGGACACAGCACGGCCCCGCGCACTTTCAGTGGTGCACGGGGCCGGGTGGGACGGGATGGTGACGGGGTTCAGGTGGCCTCGCCGTCGTAGGGGGTGACGCGGGGGCCGGGGGCAGCACCGACGGCCGCCAGCTGCTGGGGTGCGTCGTGGTCCTGCTCCGGCAGCGGCTCCAGCTCCGGTTCGGGCGCGTGGGCGGGGGTGCGCTTGCGCTCGAGGTGGTCCTCGAAGGCGCGGCGCTCCTCCTCGGACTCCCGGGCCACGGTGACCTCCCGCCGGCGCAGCTCCTCCGGGTCCGGCTCCGGGGCGTCGGCCTCGGCCAGGGCCTCGCGCACGATGGTGCGCGGGTCGTACTGGCGGGGGTCGTACTTGCGCCAGTCGACGTCGTCGATCTCCGGGCCGAAGGTCTCCTTCAGCTCGGTCTTCGCCCCGGAGGCGTAGCGCTTGGCCGCCTTCACCAGGTCTTTGAGCTGATCGGCGTAGCCGGGCAGCCGCTCGGGTCCGATGATGAACAGGGCCAGGAGGAGCAGGACGATCATCTCGCCGCCGTTGATGCCGAACACAGGCTTTCCTTTCGTCGTGGGGGTGTGCCTGACCCCCGTTGGGATCCCGGTCGGGGCGCAGCGGAGATGGACCGGAGCCTAACGACCGAGAATCTGGTGGCCTAAATGTGTGCGGATGGACCGGTCCCTGTGCCTCGCATGGGCACAGATGTGCCCCCCTGTGCCCGTCTGTGCCCATGTGTGGGCACACCCCGATTCAGGTGTCGTCACAGGTCAGAATGGGTCTGGTGGCCGGAAACGGGTGGGTGAGGACATGTGCCCACATTTTTCTGCACCCCTATAGGAGAGAACCCCCGACACCTCTCCTCCCCACCACCTTCATCCCCCACCTTGTACGGAAGCCCAAAACCCTGGGCACATGTCCTCACCCCCAAAACCCTCTCTCTCATCTCCTTCTCCTTCTTCTTAAGGGAGGGGGTATATATAGGTGTGGCTAGGGGTTTTGTCCGTGGGGGGTGCAGATGGTGGGGGTCCGACCAGGGTGTGCACACCGGTTGGGCACAGGTGGGCACAGTGGGCACGGAAGTGGGCACACCCGCTGCCGGAGGGTGCGGTGCGCCGAGTCCGGGGTGCTCCGCACACATGGGGTGCATGTTCACTCCCAAGGACCTGCACATCGACCCTGCCGCCCGCGCCGCCATTCCTGAGCGGCCCGTCACCGAACTCGAGGTCGGCTCCATCACCTCCCAAGCGCTGTTCAGCATCTTCCAGGGGGAGGCGGCTACCACGATCGTCTCGCCCCCCGGTGGCGGGAAATCCACCTGCATCGGGGAGATCGCGGTGTTCCTGCTGGAGCAGACCGACCTCAAGTTCGAGATCGCCTGCCCGACCCGTGACGGTGCCTGGGCGCTGGCGGCGAAGATCGGGGCGCTGATGGCCGAGCGCCACCCCGGGGAGAAGTCCTCGGTGCTGTTCCACATCAAGATGGATCCCCCGGAGAACGTCGCCACCAAGATCGGGGAGTGCGCCAAGCGCCGGGTGGGGGTGCGCACCCTCGCCTCGGCGGCCATGTCCCAGCCCGAGCTGGACCTGCTGATCGTCGACGAGGCCTTCCAGACCACCTACGCTCAGCTGGCGGTGGCCGCCGACAAGTGCGAGCAGATCCTGATGGTCGGGGACTCCGGGCAGATCGGTCCGGTCGTCACCTCCGACACCCGGGTGTTCGCCTCCCGGGCGGTCAAGCCCGAGTCCCGGGCCCCGGAGCCGTTCATCGCCAAGGGCTACCCGGTGCTCAACATCGACCGCACCTTCCGCCTGGGACCGGACACCGTGGACGCGATCGCCCCGCTCTACGACTTCGACTTCGCCTCCGCCCGCCCCGAGGTCTCCCTGCGCCGGGGGCGGCGCACCCTGCCGGAGATCACCTCCATCGCCATGGACCCGGTGGACACCCCGGAGGCCTTCGACGTCGCCCACGCGGTGGCCGACCGCGCCGAGGCTCTGCTCCAGTGCCAGGTGCACACCGAAGTCGGTGCCACCGCGATGACCCCGGCCCAGCTGGCGGTGGTCGTCGCTCACAACGCCCAGGTCTCGGCGGTGGCCGCCGTGCTGGAAAAGCGCGGCATCGAGGGCACTGCCGTGGGTACGGCCGACTCCCTGCAGGGTGGGCAGTGGAACGCCGTCATCGCCGTGGACCCGCTCACCGGCTACCGCGAGCCCAAGGGGCACCAGCTCCACCCCGGACGGCTGTGCGTGATGGCCTCCCGCCACATCGCCCACCTGAGCTGGATCCACCCGGTGGACTGGGCCGAGGTCCTGGACACCTCCGAGGACGACGTGGAGACCATCCGCGCGGTGCGCGAGTCCCTCACCGCCTGAGACCACCCCACCCCATCCGCCACGGCGGGTCCGTGCCTGACGGTGCGGGACCGCCGTGGCGGGTGATGATCGACGAATGGAGTTCCACCCCGTGACCAGCCCGATCCCCACCCCCGAGCGTTACGAGCCCCACCTGCCGCCGGTGCCCCAGCCCCGGCCGCAGCGCACCACCAGCACCTGGTCCTGGGGCAGCGCCGTCGTGCACCTGGAGCGGGTCGGGGACCCGCAGGCTGCGGTGCGGATGCTGCTGGTCCACGGCGCCGGCGGCAACGCAGCGGCCATGTGGCCCTACGCCGCCCACCTGGCCGGCCTCGGCGCCCACGTCACCGTCGCGGACCTGCCCGGCTACGGGGCCACCACCGTGGCCGAGCCCGGGACGGTGCGCTACGAGCACTGGCGGGCGCTGCTTATCGACCTGGTCGAGGCCGAGCACGACGAGAGGCCGCTGATCCTGGTGGGGGCCTCGATGGGTGGGATGCTCGCCTACGACGTCGCCGCGGCCACCGGCAAGGCCGCCGGGCTGGTGGTCACCTGCCTGCTGGATGTCCGCGACTCGGCCGTGCGCGCCCGGCTGTCCTGGCACCCGGTGTTGGGCCGGGTCGCCGGTCCTGACCTGCGGCTGCTGGCGGGGCCGGCCGCGGACCTGCGGGTCCCGATCCGGTGGATCGCCGACATGCGCCACATCGCCAACACCCCGGCCCTGGTCTCGGCGGTGCTCACCGACCGTACCGGCGGGGGAGGGCGGGTCCCGCTGGGGTGGATGCGCAGCTACCTGGACTCCGCACCGGTCACCGAGCCGGAGGACTTCACGGGAACCCCGGTGCTGATGGTCCACCCCGGGAACGACCGGTGGACCCCGCTTAAGATCAGCCGGGCCTTCTTCGACCGGATCGCCGCTCCCAAGCGTCTGGTGGTCCTCCACGGGTGCGGGCACTTCCCGGCCGAGCAGCCCGGCTTCGCCCAGATGCTGACTGCGGTGACCGGGATGGTCGCCGAGCTCACCGCCTGAGCGCCCGCGCACGCCCGGTGGATCCGTTGTGCGGATCCCCGGGGGCTTCCGCACACATGGTGGTCATGCCCAAGAAGATCCTCACCGTCTCCGACTACGCCGCCGATGCCCGGGCCCGTGCCACCGCCGCCGGGGCCCCGCTGAACCGCTCCGCCTTCCCGGGTCTGCAGCTGACCCCCACCCGGTACCTGCACGTGGTCTCCGGGCACGTGCACATCGCCAAGCGCAACGGCACCGACCGGCGCCTGAGCATCGAGGATGTGGAAGAGTTCGTCGAGCACAGGACCGACCGCGGGGCAGACCCGCTGGTGTGGCTGTGCGCCGACCGTTCCACCCGCTCCAAGCTGATCGCCACCGCCAAGCGGTTCTCCGCCGAGGCGGAGCGGCCCTACTCCCGCCAGCTGACTCCTCTGACGACCCTGTCGGCTTCCCGGCGCCTGCCGGTGCTCACCGACGCGCTGGCCTACACCTGGTGGGCCCCGGAAGCGGTGGACACCGACTCCCTGGCCTCCTGGGCGGCGGCTTTCGGGGTCTCCTCCTCCTCGCGCATCGCTATGATGCGCGCCCTGGAGGACAAGGCGGTCGTGCGCTCCGCCCCGCCCGCGCTGCTGGAGAAGCAGGCCAAGGACGCCCGGGCGCTGGCACTGAAAGAGAACTGGATGGTCAACCAGTTCCGGTACAAGGGCGAGTCCTCCGACGTGTCCAGCTACAGCCTGCTGGACGCCCACGCCTCCGTCTCCGGGGCGATCGCGGCGATGGACCCGGGCCTGTTCGAGATGCACATGCTCAACGGCACGGTCTCTGCCATGACCGTCCAGGACTGCGACCGTCAGCTGCTGGCGGGACCGGCCTCCTCCCCGTTCAAGCACAAGGTCAAGCGCACCGTGCGGGTGATCACCAACGACGGGGTCGGGCAGGCGACGGTCACCAGCATCGACGTCGACGACGACGGGCTCTACGTGTCCATGGAGGCCGCCTACCTGACGAAGAACTCCGAGGGGTTCATCGGTCTGGACGAGGAGACCGTCTACCTCACCGCCGACGTGTTCGACCTGCCCCAGCGGGTGGCCACCGAGCGGCGGTGGCTGGGGGAGAAGCGCGAGCGCGTGTCCCGGCAGATGCCCACCGCCGTGGCCGCGCCGATCCACCTCCGCCCGCCACTGATCCCGTTCGCGAGCCCGGCGTCTGCCCCTGCGGCCGGTGCCGGGCTCACGGCCGCGGGGGAGAGCGTGCTGAGGGGGCGGAACCTCCGCACACATACAGGCCATGAACACCGCACCTGCTGCCGATGAGGCCACCGCCCTGCTCACCGACTCCTCGCTCGAGGCGATCGTGGTTGCTGAGACGTGCCATCCGGACCCGGTGGCCGTGGCCGCCGACGTGAACCTGATCCTCTCCCCAGCCACCCCTGTCACTGCGGTGGCACGCCGGCGGATGCGCGAGCACCTTGCCGTGCTCACCACCCGGGTCGCCGTCCAGGCCCGCACCGAGGCCGAGCGTGACTACGCCGCCTGGTGCGCTGCCCGGGACCTGTCGTCCGAGACCGACGTCGACGACCTGCTGCTGGACACTCACCAGCGCGACACCGCGACCGCGACCATGGTCTCGGCCCTGCTGCGGATCCTGCACCCGTCCACCGTGGCCCGGGCCGACGAGCTGGCCGGTCGCACCGGGCGGCGGGTGGAGATCCCTGGGGTGGCCGCAGGCACCCTGCGCACCGCCTCCTCCACCGACGTCTCCGCCCGCCTGGTCATCGACGAGGACGGCACCGCGGTCGTGCACACCTGCGCGGGGACCCTGGTGGTCCTGGACCTGCCCGCCCCGGGGCAGGACGAGCTGGCGGTGTCCCTGTACGCGGCGGTGCACGGACTGGAGGAGGAGGTGGCGGCCGTCTACGCCGCCGCTGACCCGTCGGGCTGGTCCACCGCTGTCTCCCATGCCGACGCGGCCCGCGCCGCGGCCGCCGCGCGCGTGTGAGCGGTAGCCCTGGACTCGCAGTGCTCCGGCCGCGGCGGCCGGAGCGCTCTGGACGTGCGGGCGTTGTGCCGATCGGACCGGCCCCCTTTGCGACGATGGAGCCACCTGTCCGCTCGACCCCAAGGAGCACCCCGTGCGCCCCGTCTCGTACAGCCCCCTCGTCGGCGTGGCCGCCGGCCTGATCATGTGGCTTGCCCTGCCCTCCACGGTCGGTCCGCTGAACCTGGCCCTGACCGGTCAGATCATCATGTGGGTCTCGGTCGCCGCCTTCGTGATCTCGCTGATGATGGCCTCCCGCACCCGCCGGGCCTCCACGGTCCGCCGTGAGGTCGCCGACCCAGTCGCCGGTCAGCGCGTGGTGCGCTCGGAGACCGACGTCGTCTGAACCGACCGCTCTGCCCGATCCACGGGGCGCCGGCCATTGCGGCCGGCGCCCCGTGGGCGTTTTCCGGTGCGGTGGATGTCCGCCCAAGAGGGGGCGGGTCGTCCGGGGCACCGTAGGAGGGGTGCGGGCGAGAATGGGGGCCCAGGTCCATGAGCCCCAGGCAGGTCACAATGCGCCACCTCTCCGTCGTCGCGGTGACCCTCGTGGTGGCCGGTGCGGGGCTGTGGCTGCTCGCCCCGACCGCGGTGGGCTCCTACGACTTGCAGCGGATGGGGTTGCTGGTGCTGTGGATCGGGGTGGGCTACCAGGGGTTCGTACTCATCGGTGAGGTGCTGCTGGAGCGGTGGTTCGGGCCCGTGACCACCGCGCGCGCACGGGCCCGGCTGGGCCGGCGACGGGGCGGGCAGGGCCGGTGAGCGTCGGTGTGCGCGAATTCTCCGGATGCTCCGCACACATGTCGGGTATGAAAACGATCGCTGATCTCACCGACACCCAACTGGACTCCTGGCGCGCGGGCATCAAGGCAGCCGTGGAGCGGATGCCCTACTTCGCCGACCTCATCTACAAGCTCACCCCGCTGATCTCCGACGACGTCGTGCACGTCTCGTCCGACACCGACTACCGGGTCTACATCGCAGCCGAGGCCCTGGAATCCGACGACGTGCTGCTGGGCGAGATGGTCCTGCACGCCGTTCACCACCTGTTCTCCGCCCACCACCAGATCACCGCCGACCTGGGGGTCCCGCACTCGCGGAAGGTGCTGTTCAACCTCGCCGCGGACCTGTTCGTCAACGACGAGCTGATCACCGCCGGGTGCGTGCGCATCGCCGAGCACTCCGTGCACCACTCCCACCTGGGCTTCGAGAAGCAGGAGTCCGTGCAGGCCTACTACCGTCTGCTCGTGGGCCGCTTCCGCGACGACGAGGGCCTGGGCGCCGAAGACGACGCCACCGGGTGCGGGTCGGTGGTCGGGCTGTCCGCCCCGTATGAGTACGACGGGGAGCTGGGGCACGAGGTCACCGAGGCGATGACCGAGGCGGAGATCGCCGAGATCGTGGCGACCACCGTCCAGAACATCCTCGACACCGACGGCGGCTGGGGCGTGGGCGTGGTCCCGGGTGGTCTGCTGGCCAGCGCGGCCGCGCGCAAGGAGGTCACCACCACCCCGTGGGAGAAGATCCTCGACGCCTACATGTCCACCGTGCTCTCCCGGGCCAAGGCCGCAGCCAAGGCCTCCTACAAGCGGATCAACCGCCGCCACCACTCCACCGTGACCGCCTCCGGGCGCAAGGTGATCAACCCGGGCAAGGCGGGCAAGTCCCTGACCGCGACCGTCTACATTGACCAGTCCGGGTCCATGGCCCAGGCCGAGATCAACATGGCGGTGGCCGAGTGCCACACCATCGCCGACCGGCGCGGGGTCACCCTGCAGGTCGCCTACGTGGACACCCGGGTGCACGAGCCGATCACCTACACCGGGCCCGAGTCCCTGCCGGTGGCCACTCCCAACGGCGGCACCGACATGATCGCGGCGATCACCCACGCCGAGGCCTCCGGCACCGCCCTGTGCATCGTCGCCACCGACGGCGGCACCCCGTGGCCGAGCGAGAAGCCGTCGGTGCCGGTGATCGTGGTCCTCACCCAGGCCGGGTGGCGTCTGCGCGAGTCGGTGCCGTCGTGGGCCAACGTCGTGCGCATGGACAGCCCCAATGGGCGCTGAACCGACCGGCGCCCTGCCCGCCCCTCCGTCCTCTCGCCCGGTGCGGCTGGACGAGGTGGCGGCCCTGCGCCGGGAGACCTACACCGTGCACATGCTCCACACCCACCTGCTGCACTGCTGGGCGGTGGTCGCCCCGGACGGCACCACCGTGGCCGGGCCCTCGGTGGCCACCCCGGCCCCGGACCGGGCGACCACGGTGCGCCAGGTCTTCGCCGGGCTCATCGCCGCCGGCTGGGACGGGGCGGCCCCGGTCTCGGTCGGGACCCGCGGGACCGGCAACATCCTCGCTGACGCCCCGGTTCCGGTGCCGGTGGTCGGCATCGCCGAGCCCTCCCGGCTGCGCCTGGCCGAGGACGCCATCGCGTCGGTGGCGAAGGCGCTGATCGGGGACGTGACCATCTCCACCGACGCCTCCCTGCCCCGCGGCGGGGGTCCGGCCGGGCTGGGGTACTCGATCACCTCCGACGGGCCGCTCGGGCTAAACATCGTCGGGGCCACCACGTGCCCGGTCGCTGGTGTGGACCGGGCGAGGACCGCGGAGCTGGAGGCGATCCGGGCCGGGATCGGCCGCGCCAAGTGCGAGCTCGGGCTCTTCTGGGCCCCGGCCCACCTGGTCATCGAGTCGGACTCGGCCTTCGCCCTGTCCTACCTGGTGCGCACCCGGGCCGGTCGGGCGCCGGTGCGCGGTGACGTGTGCTGCGACAAGGTCGCGGCCCGGATCCTGGAGCTGGTGGAGGGCACGCCGACGGCCTTCACCCGGGTCTGGGGCCACTCCGGGGTTGCGGCCAACGAGATCGCCGACCGCGCCTCGCGTCTGGCACGGCGCCACGCCCAGTAAAAGCTGCCGGCTGCCCTGACCACCGAGCTGGCCGCGGCGATGGCCGAGGAACTGACCGGGGAGCTGCTGGCGATGCCGGCCTGAGCAGTACTCGAGGCGCAACCGGTGCGACCCGATGGTGCGGAGACCCCTGTGGTGTGAAACCTCGGGGGTCTCCGCACACATGGAAGGCATCAGGAAGATCCCCTCTCGAGCCCCACCAGGACCACCCCATGACCGCCACCGCCTCCCGCCGCCGCCACCGCCCCGGGCTCGCCGCCCACGACTCCCACCACGAGCTCACCTGGGCCGGTGTCCTGGCGTGCGTGCGCGCCAAGGTGCCGGTGATGCTGTGGGGCGCGCCGGGCATCGGAAAGTCCTCCCAGATCGAGGGCCTGGCCGCGCAGGTGCCGTTCGTGGACCACGTGGAGTCCACCTCGGTGGCCAATCGTGAGAACGTGGACTTCAACGGGGTGATGAGCATCAACGAGGACGGGATCGCCACCTACTCGGCCTTCGACTGGGTCCGCGGTCTGCAGGAGGCGAAGTCCCCGCTGTGGTTCATCGACGAGGTCACCACCGGGGCCGAGGACGTGCAGAAGGCGCTGCTGCGCCCGATCCAGGAGCGCTATATCGGCTCCTCCAAGATCAGCGAGGACGTCGCGATCGTCCTGGCGGGCAACGACCCGGCTGATGCGGCCGACGGTACCTACCTCGCCCCGCCGCTGGCCAACCGGGTCGGGCACTTCGAGGTCAAGCTCGACCGCACCGGCTGGCTCCAGGGCCTGGCCGACGGCTTCTCCGCCCCGGCCCTGCCCGCCGCGGTGGCCGACTTCCACCCCGACCCGGAGGTCAACTACAAGCGCGCGGCCTACTTCGTCACCGGCTACCTCTACGGCAACCAGCACTTCATCAACCCCGACCGCCCCACCGACCCGGAGAAGGCCTCCAAGGCGTGGGCATCGGGGCGGTCCTGGCACAACCTCACCAAGGTCTTGTCCCAGCTGGAGCTGGTGCCGGAGAACGTCACGCTGATCACCGCGATCTCCAAGGCGTTCGTCGGGGACCAGATCGGGGCCGCGTTCGGCGGCTACATCACCGCCGCGATGGTCTACGACGTCCACGAGGTCCTCACCGGCGCTCAGCAGGTCTCCTGGCGCGAGGAGTCCGACAGCGTCCTGTTCGCGCTGATCTCCTCGGTGGCCGCCTTCGGCCTGGACGGGTCCGTGGAGGGCTGGGAGCAGGCCGAGGAAGTGATGATCGAGGCCGCCGCCAACGGGCGCGGGGACCTGGCGGTCGTGGGCATCCGCAAGCTCTACAACAACATGCCCTCCGGGGCGCGGATCCACGACGACTCGCCCCAGTACTTCGTGGACACCTCCACCGGCATCGTCCTCAAGTAGCCCGCACCCGGCACCGCACGAAGACGCCCCCCGCGCACGGTCGTGGGGGCTTCTTCGTGCGCTGTGACCAGCAGGAACGCACGAATGCTAAGTGAACTGTTGATGATTTTGTATGTATCTGCAATGCTGGTTCACGTCGTCGAGAAGACGGCTCCGCGTCTCAACGAGACGGCCCCGGCGGTCCCCCTTTCCCGCCGGTGCCGGGGACCGGACCACCAACCCAACCCCCGAGAAGGAATGGTGCGAAACATGAAGCTCGTCCACAAGACTCTGTCGGCCTCCGCGATCGCCGCCCTGGCCCTGGGAGCCGGCGCCGGTACGGCCAACGCCGCCCCCGAGACCGAGGCCGCCGACACCTCCGTCGCCGCCGCCGCTCAGACCAAGGCCGCGGGGGAGTCCAACCGCGAGGCCGCCCACGCCCACGCTCCCGGCCAGCAGAAGGAGAAGCCGGTCGAGGAGACCCCGGAGGCCGAGGCCCCCGAGGTGGAGGAGCCTGAGGCTCCCGAGACCGAGACCCCGGAGGTCCCCGAGGCGCCTGACACCGAGGAGCCCGTCGTGGAGACCCCCGAGACCCCGGAGGCCCCCGTGGCCGAGGAGCCGGTGGTGGAGACCCCCGAGGCACCCGAGACCCCTGTCGTTGACGAACCGATCGTTGACGCCCCGGTGGTGGACGCCCCGGTCGTGGATGGTCCCGTGACCGAGGAGCCGGTGGTCGACGACGGGTCGATCATCGTGGAGATCACCCCGGTCGACGGCACGACCGGCGAGGACCCGGCCGCGTTGCCGACCCCGTAAGCCCCGCCAGTCCCCCCACTGGTGGTCGCCCATCCCCCCTGGGCGTACAGCAGCCCCCGCGTGGTCATTCCGCGGGGCTGCTGTACGCCGTCCCGGGCGCATGATGCGCCGGCAGAGGAGTGCTGGCACGAGAACGCTGAGCAGCGCCCCGCTGGCCAGCGCGGCCAGGTAGACCAGACTGGTGTGCCGGCCGGCCGTGGGCAGGATGCCGCTGGTGGCCTCGAGGTAGAGGGCCAGCAGAAAACCGAGCGTACTGCCGATGCTGACCAGGGTCAGCATCGTACAGACAACGATCCGGAGCACGAGGTGGCGACGCTGCGGCCGTGGTGGGGCAGTCACGAGCCCAGTATCGCCATCACTGGCAGGCTGATCAGCAGCAGACCGGCCAGCATCGCCACGGCGACCAGGGCCCGTTGCCGCCCGGTCCGCAGGAGGCGGGCGGTCACCAGGGCAGGGATCCCGATCCCCGTCACGACCCCGGACAGCATGAGCAGCGTGTAGCCGGCAGGCACCTGGGGCCGTTCGCCGAAGAAGCTCAGGTTCGCCAAGAACAGGGCCACCAGACACCCCGTCGCGGCCCCGGCGCCGATGAGCCCCAGGGCGGCGCAGGCGGCGACCCGCAGCGCGGTGCGTCCCCCGGTGGGGCTCACCAGTAGTTCTTGCCGTCGGTTTTCGACGGAGCGACCTGCCGGCCGGTGCGGGCCCCGGAACGGTAAGTCGTGTCAGCGGTGACCCGGCCCTTGTTCGCCCAGTACTCGCGCTCCATCGCGGCGAAGTCGAACCGCTCTTCTCCGGTTCCCCCGCCAGAGCTCATGCCTGCAGCCTTCTTCCGCGACGCGGCGATCTGCTGCGGCGTCCTCTTCCGCTTCGTGCCCACCCGGGGTGCTCCTTCTGATCGATGACTCGCTCCTGCTCTCAGGGTAGAGCCGCGCTTCGACGCGCCAGGGGTGGGTTCTGGGCTATGGACGCGCGAGAACACCCCGCTGCCGATCGGCTGTGGGGGCTCTCGGTGGGGGAGGTGACGGGTCAGCCGTGGAAGGGGTCTACCCGGCACACCCATCCGTCGCGGCCAGCCTGCATCGGAGCGCCGTGGCATTCCGGGACCTCCCCGGTGTAGGCCGGTGCCGGGGCGGGGGCGTGCAGGTCCTGCCACGGCGCCAGCAGGGCGGAGCAGGAGCCGAAGACCACCGAGTAGGTGGCCACGTCGTGCACGGCCAGCCAGTCCAGCCACTCGGTCTTGGTCTCCACCCCGGGGATCGGGGAGCCAGACGAACCGATCGGCCCGCCCTCGGTGACCCAGTGGAAGTCGGTGCCGGCGTCGTTGTAGACCCGCCGCATCTCCATTCCGCACACCGCACACGAGGCGCCGGCGTCCGTCGGCAGCGGGACAGTGGTGGTGTCAGGGGCCAGGCTCATAGGGTGCTCCTTCGAGAAGGGAGGACCACGCATCCTCCGGTGCCACCCATGTGTGCGGAGCCCGACCCAACCTCGCGTGCTGGCCCGAAGGCGGGACATGACCAGGACCCGGGGCGGACCCCTCGCACTGTCGTCACACTGGTTCGTTAGGTTGGGTGCTGTCACGGTCGGCGCTCGTGCGCTGCCTCCCCCCGACATCAGAGGACCCCCATGAAGAATCTCCTCGCAGCCCTTCTCCGGCCGACACCTGCCAGCGAACCCGACGCCGCGGAGGTGGCCGCGCTGCTGGGGCGTGAGGACGTGGAGGTCTCCGGGGAGCACTACTACGGGGACGCCCTGGGCCGGGCGATGACCTCCCGCGGCGCCGCCCTGGGCGGTGTGCGCAACGTGGTCACCGAGCTGATCCGGGAACTCCGCAACGACCACGACCGCAACGCCGTCGTGGTGCGTCTGGACGGGGCGAAGGTCGGCTACGTCCCGGCAGACACGGCTCGCCGCCTGGGCCCGGCGATGGACAAGGCGGGGTACGCCAAGAGACCGCTGGCAGTCCCGGCGCGACTCTGGGCCCGGAGGGACGCAGGAGAGTGGTCCGCCCGGGTGACGCTGTCGCCGACCGGGGCGCGGGAAGAGGAGTGGAACTACGTCGAACAGCTCGACGTCGACCCACGCCGACCTGCGACAGTGGGGGAACGGTTGACCGACGCCGCCCGCTACCGCCAGTACCAGGCGGCCGAGCAGGCCGGACTCGTCCACGGCCAGCAGATCAAGGACCACCAGCCCACCGTCGTGGAGCACCGTTTGGCCCAGCGCTGGGCCGAGGGGATCGGTCTAGCGCTGGAGTGCCGCGCCGCGGCCGAACGAGTAGCTGCGATCTACGGCATGAGACCGGATGCCTGGCCCACCGAGGAACTCGCACGCCTGCACCGCGGCAAGGGTGACGCCGCCGGAGAGGTCCAGGCACTCGAGCACTACATGGCATCCTGCGGCCACGATCAGCCCACATCGGCCCTCACCAAGAGGCTCGAGGTGGCCCGCCGCCGGCGCGAAGCCCCAGCGGCACCACCGAAGCAGCCGGCCCGGAAGCCTGCCGCCCCCACCACGGCCCCGACGCCCAGCCCGCACATCACCGACGCGGTGCTCCAGGACCTCGCTCGCCCCACCCCCGACCGCACACAGGGCAGGGTCCGGGGGCGCCACTACACGGAGTGGGTGGAGCAGGTGCAGCAGTTCAAGCGCGACGGACAGAACGAGAATGCGCTCGCCCTGCTGCTGGAGTGCGTCGCCGCCACACTCCACGACGAAGACCTCAGCGGAGCCGCACCCTGGTACACCGAGCAGGCAGCCATCGTCCTGCGCAAGCTCGGGGACCTGGACGGTGAGATCAAGATCCTGGAGCACCACCTGTCCCATGATCCGCATCCTCGTCCAAAGCTGCGCGAACGCCTGGCCAAGGCCCGAGCACGGTCGTAGCCGCGCAACCGCCCGGCCACGACCGCCGCTGTCTCCGCACACATGGAAGCCATCACCGCTTCCCTGCAAGGAGAAACCACATGGCACTCACCCGCACCGATCCCCGCACCACCCGGATCACCGACCCGGTAGCCGCGGCCAACCTGGCACCGGGCACCTGGGGCTACGTCGCCGACCGCACCGGCCGCGCCGTCGTGCGCTACGGATCCGTGTCCACTCTCGCCCCGGAGACCCGCGTCTTCCCGGAGTACCCCCGCACTGAGTGCGGCTTCCAGTTGCACCGTGATGCCGACGGCACCTACACAGCCCGCTACTTCGGACCACCCCCGGTCTTCGCCGCCCTCGGGGAGCTGCCCGCCAATCGGGCCCCGGTCCGGCTGGCCGGTCTCGAGACGATCGGCGCTCTGGAATCCGCCCGCACCGTCGCTGCCGAAGCCCGACGCACCGGGGAGATGCCCCTCATCGCCGCTCGGGCTGCCGGCTACGCCCTCGACACCCTGTGCTGGTGGACTGCCGAGACCCTGGAGAAGCTCGCCTCCGGGCTGGAGGCCCCGGCGCAGAAGGCCAAGCCCACCCGCTGACCATGCGCTCGCCAGGAGGGCGTGGGGACGCCAGGATGCTCCGCACACATGGAGGCCGTCCCCGACTTTCCGAGCCGCCAGGAGCGCCCCCATGTATCGATCCGCCACCGAGACCCAGACCGCCGCAGAGTTCGCCGCCGACACCGCCGGGCACCGGCTGGAGGTCCTGCACGAGGAAGGGCTCTACCGGCACCTGCACTGCTCGGCTGGTGGGCGGATCGCCCAGTCCTTCTCGATCATCACCGCCCCCGGAGTGCTGACCTTCACCGGGGACCGCGGCCACTACGTCTTCGCCGGCCACCGGGACATGCTCGCCTGCTTCGACGACGAATCGGTCAACGTCTCCTACTGGGTGGAGCGGTTCAAGGCCTGCGACATCGCCCGCCCGCTGCGGGAGTTCTCCGCCGAGGCACTCGCGCAGTCCCTGGAGGATGCCATCGCCGGTGACGACGAGATCGACGAGGACACCGCCGCGGCCGCGCGCGCCGAGATCCTGGGTGCCGCCGACGCCCAGGACGCCCAGGAACGGGCAGAGGACTTCACCTGCAACGGGGCCACGGCGTTCCCCGACGTCTGGGAATGGGACCACGAGGACTACACGCCCGACACCTACTGGTGCCGTTACGCGCTGCAGTGGGCAGTGGCCCGCTACCGCGCCCACCAGGTGCATGGAGCAGGAGCTGGCAGAGATCGCCGCCGAACGCTTCGGTATCCACGCCGCCGCGACTACTGCCGCCTGTCTGCACGACCGCGCGGCCAAGGCCGTCCGTGACGGAGACGCAGGCGCCCAGCTGGACCACCTCTCCCGCCTGGCGGGCCGCCCGGGCGGTCTATTCTACGACGGACACCCGCACCGGGGCGGAGCTGCGCGCCGCGGCGGCCAACGCGGTGCAGTGGGGCAACCGGCGGATGCCGACGATGCGCCGCCAGGCGATCGGACCCTCCTACCTCCCGGCCAAGGCCGAGGACCCTGCGCTGGTTTTGGCGGTGGCCGTCGAGCAGCTGGGCCGGCAAGCCGCCCTCGCCCTGCGCCAGCGCGTCGCACCGAAACCGCACAGACTGGTGCTCGAAGACGATCCGCTACCGCGGGTCACCGCCACCGGCAAGCAGATCCGCACCGTGAGCCCCACTTGGGTCGAACCGGTCTCCGGCTACGGCGCCGACCTCGTGCTGGGGCGGATGGAGAGCTCCTACACCCGCCAGGTGGAAGGCCCGCGCTCGCGGGCGGCGACCACGGTGCGGGAGTTCTACCGGCGGGCTCCGGGCCCCGCCAGGTCCGCGGCGAAGACGGTGAAGGTCAGCTCCCGCCGGCGCAAGGGCACCGGCCCGGACACCAACGCCGCGGCCGTCACCCGGGTCTCGGGACACCGCACGATGTAGCGCTGAGGGACGCTCAGGCGGCCACCGGAACGCGAGCCGGCACAGGCCGAGCGGCAGGCTCGGCCCGCAGGGCAGCGGGGACGAAGCTGTAGGGCTGAGCCGGGCGTAGCGGAGCGGCCATCAGTGACGGGACCCGCCGGCGACGCCCCGGGAGGGGCTCGACCAGGCGCAGGCCGGCGCGCTCGCACAGAGCGGCCATACCGGGAGTGATGCGCCCGCCGCCGAACTCGGCCGGGTGCATCATCACCCAGGTGGAGCCGGCGGCCGCCGAGCGGCGGAAGAAGTCTCGCAGCAGCGCCGCCCCGAGCCCGTGGTGCTGGGCGCGTGGGTGAACGGCGAGAGTGTGCACGAAGCTCACCGTCCAGTCCTCCGGCGGCTGGCCGATCATCTGGCACTGCAGCCACGCCTGAGAGTCGTGGGCCCCGGAGTAGTAGCCCCAGACCCGCCCCTCGACCACGGCCACGGTGTACTCGCCCACCTCGTCGGGGAAGACCAACTCGGAGGGCAGGGAGCGCCACACCCAGTGCTCCTCGATCTGTGCGAGGGCGGCGTAGTCGGTGGCTACCGCGGCACGGACCTCAACGTCAACCATGGGGCGAGGATAGGTGCAGGAAGCCAGGAACTCGCAGGGATCCGCACGCACTCCCGTGCTAGTGACGGGCGTATGCGCATCTGGTGGGCTTTTGGCACCGGGATCCAGGGTGGGATGGCCCGAAGGCCCTGTTCTAGCGGTGTCGGGGAGGACAGGGGGAAGATGGGGGACATGACCACGCCGACCGCCACGCCCGGGCTGGGGGGCTACCGCGAGTCGGTGACCCTCGAGTTCTCGCGCCTGGCGGCCTCGCTGCGGATCTGCCTGGGTGCCCAGCTGGTCGCCTACCTGGGTGGGGTGGGGGAGACGCGGGCGGTGCGGCAGTGGGCCACCGGCCGGCGCCGGCCCTCCCAGGTCGTGGAGCAACGGCTGCGCCTGGCCTACCAGGTCGCCGGGGTGATCACCGAGGCGACCAGCTCCCCGTCGGCGCTGCAGGCGTGGTTTCAGGGAGCCAACCCGGCGCTGGGGGACCGGTCTCCGGCGCGGATGCTGCGCGACTACCCAGTGGATGAGGTCAGCGTCGTGGTGCTCGCCGCCGCCAGGGCGTTCGTTGCCACCGCCCGCTGTAGCAGCATGCCATCCCAGGGAGCATGATCCAGCGCGAAAATACTGCTTAGTGCGGGGGGCCGTAGGGACGCCAATCAGGCCTTAGCGCGGATTCGGCGGGTAGAAGATGACCTTGATGTTGTCCTGAAAGGGTTAACTTCTTGTGAGTCGCCGACGAGTTGCTCAAGCGACTCGTTCGTTCGCACGGGCTGATGGAACGTCCGTAGGATCTCTTCAATGTCATCGAGGGTGAACCACACCGAGTTTTTGGGACCAAGG
Organism: Kocuria dechangensis; assembly: GCF_014636775.1. Lineage (GTDB taxonomy): Bacteria > Actinomycetota > Actinomycetes > Actinomycetales > Micrococcaceae > Kocuria > Kocuria dechangensis. Next base: position 29,870 of record NZ_BMEQ01000019.1, on the reverse strand, counting down.
TGAAAAGGGATCTTCCCCTCGCGAGCCATCTTACGCAGAGTGGATTCGGGAAGCATGCGAATGGCAGCAGCAACTTCCTGCGGTTTGAATACCCGAAAGTGGTCAGGGAGCTGGCTCATAATTTAAACATCCGTCGCTCTTCGGAGCTGACGACATCGTCCTTTCCAATCCATTGGCTATTGCTCTCGACTGAGTATTGCCTCCACCCCATGGTTTATCCTTCCAGGGTGCTTTGTGGGATACCGCCGCGACATTCAACGGTTGATGGACGCCATGGGCAGTACTTGCTGGCTTTCACTGTAGCCAGGTTCCGCATTCTGAAAGGCACACGGGCATCCTGGAGAGGCGTGGAGCTGGCCTGCTGGGCGTGCCGGAGACGGCAGCAGCGAGCTCGATTGAGCGGCGAGGCCTAATGACTGACGAGACTATGGTCTGGCGGTCGGCAGTGTCTCAATTTTCTTCTTCAGTGGAGTGAGATGGCCGGGCAATCAGACCTTCGCCTTTTGCGATCTGACAGTACCGCTCCGAAAGCGCCATCGCCCTGCTCGGCTACGCGTCGATGGCTAGCACAGGCGTTGCACGATCTGGCGGCGACTCATTTGCTGGTTCAGCGGGGAACCTGCTGACGCGCCCCGGGGTGGGACATTATGGACTCAGGCATGAAACCAGAGGGTCCTCAACCGGCGTTGACGGCGTCAACGCTGGGCAGGGTTGGAAGTGCGGCGTACTCATGGGTTCTCGCGAGTTCTGGGGGAGGTCGGTCTTATCTTGACCTGTGCGGTGGTTTTCAAGTCCCCCCTCGCGCACAGAGAACGGCCTTGTGAGGCCGGACGACGGAAGCCCCGTCGTCGACAGGAGAACGAATCCTGTTGACGACGGGGCTTTTGTCGTTCTGCCGGCGGACAGCAGAGGGCGGTCTCGCGGACGGGGCGATGATCTGGGCCGTGCTGTGGCGCGACCTGGACACGGACACCCACCCGTCCCGGCCTGGTGCAACGTCCTGGAGACGGCGGCCAAGACGCGCAAGAACATCCATGCCGTGCTGTCAGCGGATGGCATAGCGCGCCGTGGTGCTCAGGTGTCGGTGTGGAGGTGGCGTTGGAGCCACAGGGTCAGCCACAGCTTCAGCCAGATGTCTTCCCAGCCCGGGGCATCGACCACCAGTGCGGCGGATCCGTAGCGGTGGACAGAGGCGACGCCGTCGTGGTCGGTGAGTTCGGCGACCATCCGATCCAGCAGCTCCGCGTGGTTCTCGGGCAGGTCGGCGCGCAGTCCGACGTCGTAGCAGCCGACCTCGGCGACCACCGTCACCAGCGGGTCCTCCGCTTTGTCGGCGACCGGGCCTTCACCGCGCAGCGCTGCGATGGTGCGCCGGGTATGGGCGTGCATCTCGGTGCCGTTCATCGGGTCGCGGCCGTGGGCGGAGCAGTAGGCGCTGTAGAGCGGGATGCCGGGCAGGAAGATCTGGTGGTGGGAGGTGGCCAGCACTGGGTAGTTGAGCATCGGATAGTCGTCGAGACGGTGCTCTCCGACGAACCACTGGGTGCTGGGGATCGCGGTGGTGATGACCTGGGCGAGGTAGGAGGTGAATCCGTCCACCAGGGCCAGCGTCCGGGCGGGCGGGCGGGGATCCACCAGCATCGCGTGGCGGGCCCAGCTGGGCCAGGCGGGGCTGGTCGAGTCCTCGGCCAGCGGCCGGGGGGCGAGGCCGAACTCGTCGGCTTGGGTGGTGATCCACTCCCACATCGGGCCGACCGACGCGGGAGTGCCGTTGAGCATGGCATCAGGGTTCAGCCCGTGTGCGGCCATGGTGGAATGCAGCTGCCCCAGCGCCGGGGATCGTTCGGCGATGAACTCGTCCAGGGCGTCAGCGGCCTGGGAGGCGACCATGTCCTCGTACAGCAACTTCCCCATGAATGGGACTGTACCTGGAGCCGGCGCGGCCGGGAGTCGTCGCCGGTGGTCAGCGCGGGCTCGACGGCGCAGGCACAGGCATGTGCTCAAGGGACACGGGCATCCCTCATGCCTGCCTTTGGAGGGGCCGGTACGTCAGTGGGGTCTGGATGTTCTGGATGCGCGGCCTGCCGGAGATCAGTGGCGGGCATGGGTGGTCTCGTCCTGGAGATCCTCGAGCACCCACTCCGAGAGCTGCCCGGCCGGGAGGACGACCGTGGCGTCTGGAGGACCCTGCATTACCGGAAGCGACAGGGGATCCTGGGTGGCCTCGGCATCGTAGGCGGCCAGTGCTGCGGCGTAGCCGGCGGCCGGTTGGGTCGCCCAGGGCCGGTGGTCGGCGCAGCAGGGGTGCAGCCCGACAGCCAGAGCCCCGGGGGCAGAGGGATCGTTCCTTCTTCCTGTTCACAGTTCAAGGGTCGTCGCTGCCGGGACTGGTCCGCACCGCCGTTGCTGAGCAGGCCCCGACGGCGATGTTCCAGGGCAGGCCCTGAGCCGATAACCATGGAAGCAAGTTGAGCAACCTGACGACAAGAAGGCATCCCCGGCCGGGGTGGTGCAGCGCTTCAGCGGCGAGGCGGCTCCGAGGCCGGCCGTTGGTTCCGCTCGATTAGTCATGCGGGGGTAACGGATGCGGTGTGACAGTGGCCGGAGGGTCGTTTCTGGTTTCTGGGCGTTCCCGGGACAAGGCTGCGGCTTCCGACGGCATGACATACCAGTGAGGACGGTCATCAGGGCTGCCCTCCCGGAGTCCAGGAGCGCGTGATGACCGAGCACTACGATGTGGAAACGCTGGCTTCGACGGGCACCTCGGTGGTGGTGTCCCGGCGTGGTTTGCTGACGGCCGGTGCGGCGTTGGCCTCGCTCACCGCGGTCGGGGCCGTGCCCGCAGCGGTTGCCGCTGCGGCTGACCCGCCGGGGGTGATCTATGCGATCAACCGCAGTTCGAAGGATCTGATCTGGTACCGGCACGAGGGGCGCAACAACGGCACGGGGAGCTGGGCGAACAACGGGCGGGGGCGGCGGGTCGGCACCGGCTGGGACTTCGAGCACGTGTTCTGGACCGTGCCCAGGCCTCACCCGCCTCGAGCCTCTCCCCGCAGGGACTCCCTGCGATGAACAGTTGAGGGCACGGCCATTGAGCATGCTTGCCGGTGGCCGAGGACCCGCCAGGTCCGGTCGCTCCTCTCCGGGGCGATGACTCCGCCCACGGGGCTCCAGGGCGGTGGAGCCTCGCCATGGTGACTGCGGTCGGTAGCAGGAACAAGGGCGGATGAGGGGTAGCTTGTGCCTCATCTGGATGTCCTGCCGCTCAGGAGACGGACAGACACTCCTCGGGGCGCAGGTCTCGGGCGTCGAGGAGGCGGGCAGCAGACGCCTGGCCGCGTGCGCCTGCTTCATCGCGCATTGCTGACACCGGAGGCGGCGGTGAGCAGGTGCCCCTGCTCCGTCACGGGGAGGCGACGCCGGCCATGATGAAACGCTGACTCATGGCCGTGGGAGACGGCGGCCGGTTCTTGTACTGGTTGTAGCCAGTGCTCCTCACGCTCACCAAGGCGGATCCGTTTCTTCGCTTTCGCCGGCTCCGCCGATTCGTGGGTGGTGCGGCCGGGCCGTTAGCCACGGTCGATCTGGTCCCGACGAGGCCACCGAGCCATGGCTCGGGGACACCGAGCTGTAGCCCGTGGAACCTGGTGACGGCTGCTCCGCCGGCCTCGCCGCGCCTTCCGTGGCCGAAGGTCGTTCCGTCTGCCGCGCTGGACAGACCCTGCTGCGCGTGTTGCAGAGGATGACGCGCTACCGCGCATCCCGCAGCATCAGTCCTCCACGTAGAGGCCCAGGTGCTCGGCCAGCGCGGGGGCCAGCAGCTGCAGCTGGAGGTGGTTGATCGCCACCCCGCGCAGGTGGGCCAGCCCGGTGATGTCGGGCAGGTCCACCGCGCGCAGGTCGACGTCGTGCAGGGTGGCGCCGGTGACGTCGAGGACGCCCAGCTCGGTGCCGGTGAAGCAGAGACGGTCCACGGCCGCGCCGGTGAGGTCCAGCTCCTCGACGACGCAGTCGGTGAACTGCACGTCGCGCACGGTGGCTCCGCGCAGGTTCACGTAGCCGAGCTTGGCGTTGCGGATCTCCACGGTGTCCCAGGCGCCCTCGATGCACTGGAGCACGCCGAGCCGGGAGTCCTCGAGCGCGACGTGGCGCAGTGTCGCGTAGGTGGCCGAGACGGTGGGGATGTCCAGGCGGGTGAGCTGGGAGTCGGTGAGCCGGGCGCTGGTGAGCTCCAGCTCGATGGTGTTCAGGTGCTCGAAGGAGCAGTCGGTGAGACCCATGGCGGTGAGGTCCACCCCGGTGAGGTCGTCGCCGGTGAAGCGCAGCGCCTCGTAGGTGCCGTGGGCCAGCAGCGTGTCGGCGTCACCGTCGGTGAGCTCGGGCAGCTGGAGGGCGCGCAGGGCCGGGGGAGCGGGGGCGTTCCGTCGGGACATGGGTTCCACGGTAGTCGCGCGCGGGGCGGGAAGAACACTCAGCGGATGAACGGACTGTTGGCCTTCATCCAGATGATCAGCCACCGCTCCAGCTCATCGGCGTGCCAGGACGGGGCGTCCACCTGCAGCGCATCCGGAGCGCTCCTGTGCGCCGAGACGATCCCGTCCAGGCCTGCGAGCTCGCGTGCCATGCGGTCGACCAGGTCGGGGCTGCGATCGGCGATGACCGGATGCACACCGATGTCGAAGCACTCGGGCTCGGCCACGACCACCACGAGGGAGTCCTGCGACTCGAGAACCGCCGTCGGCCTCAGCCCCAGATCGACGATGGCACCGGCCGCGTACTCCTCCAGCTCGGTCGCGTGCAGCGATCTCTCCCCGCGCCTGAGCCGCATCATCCCTCCCATCGGCAGGGTCGGCACGAAGACCTGGCGGCCGTGGCCGATGAGCACCGGGTGGTGGTGCAGATGGTGGTGCGAGTCCTCCGGGGAGCCCAAACCCCACCGGACGTTCGGGGCCCCGGTGATGATGACGAGGGCGAGGTAGGAGACCAGCCCGTCAACCAGCACGATCATCGTCGAGGACGGCACCTTCACGCCGGTCACGGCGTGCCGTGCCCACGACGGCCACTGCTCCCGCGGCACCGCCTGGGTGCTTGTGGCAGGGTCGAGTGCGAACTCCGCGCGGCGGCCGGCGATCCAGTTCCACAGCGGCGTCAGGGAGGACGGGAAGCCGTCGAGCATCGCATCCGGGTCCACCCCGTGGGTGGTGAGCTCGGTGCGCAGAAGGCCCAGGGCGGCGGGGCGTTCAGTGAGGAACTCCTCGAGGGCTGCGGTGGCTTGCTCGACAGGCATCAGCCGGTAGTGGGTGAAAGGCATTGCGGAGTCCTCTGGGAGAACGGACTCAGTCTCGTCGATCGCCCGGAGGGTCTGGGATGGGTCGCGTGACTCCAGCGTGGATGGGTCGGCGCCGGTGGACGAATGCATGCGAGCTGCAGGTCGCTGAACACCCGACGTGCCGCGGCCTGAAGGGCGTGGGGACTTCGCGGTCAGCCGGTGCATGACGGGACGGGCAGCACCTTGAGGCAGCGCCGGCAGCGGATCGAGACGATGGGGAACAGAGCGGCTCGCGTCAGCCTATCTGTTCGGCCAGGGCGACGATGATGCCCGCGGGGCCGCGCAGGTAGCACAGCCGGAAGGTGTTCTCGTACTGGGCCACCTCGCCGAGGAGCTCGGCGCCGTGGGGGCGCAGGCGGGCGATCGTGTCGTCGATGTCGTCCACGGCGAACATGACCCGATGCAGGCCCACCGTGTTGGGCGGCGGGTTCTGCGGTTGGGCTGCGATCGCTGCAGGGGTGTGGTACTGGGTCAGCTCCAGCCTGCCGTGGCCGTCGGGGGTCCGCATCATCGCGATGTCGGTGCGGACGCCGTCGAGTCCGACGGTGCGGTCGGCGTAGAGGCCTTCGATCTGGGCCTTGCCTTCCAGCTCCATGCCGAGCTCGGTGAAGAATGCGACGGCGGCATCCAGGTCCTCGACGACGATGGCGACGTTGTCCATCCGCTGAATGGTCATGCTCCCCGAAGCTAGACCCTTGCGTCGTCGGATGCCACCCTCGGCGAGGCGACGAAGTGACCTGCCGGCCCAATGACGTGGATCCCAGCCCTGACGCAGAGGTCGTGTGCATCGCAGCTCGCTGAGGTGGCCGAGCCGGCAGGGCCTGGTCAGGATCGGAAAGCGCTGTGCCGGGCGATCAGCTGGTGGTGGTTCATGTCTCCCATGGCAGGCGCGGCCATGGGCGGACTGGTAGGCGCTGTGGAGCGGGACGGCCGGCAGGAAGATCTGGTCCTGGTCCGACTCCGGCACCGGGTAGCCGAACAGCGGGTGGTCGGCAACCAGGTGTTCACCGACCCGCCGGGTGGCCGCCGGTGCCGCCGCACCGATGACCTGACCGAGGTAGGCGGCGAAGCCGTCGACCAGGGTCACGGAGGCCGCCGGCGGAGCGGGGATCGGGCGCGTGGTGTGGCGCTGTGCGGTCAGGCCAGGGCGGGCAGCCGGGCGGTGAGCCAGTTCAGGACCCACCGCTGGAGGTCCTCGGCGTCCCAGTCCGGGGCCGTCACCAGCAGCACCTCGCGGTCCTCACGGAACGCGGAGATGATGCCGGGCTGCTGGGCGAGCTCGGCGACCAACCGGTCCACCTTCCGGGAGTGCTCGTGGGCGATGTCCTCGCGCAGACCGACGTCGAAGACCCCGTCGTCATCGTCGGACCCGACCTCCACGAGAGGTTCCGGCTCCGCGACGTCGACCTCGTCCTGCCCGCGAAGCCGGCCGATGACGGCGACCGCGTAGACGGTGAACTCGTCCTCGCGCAGCGGGTCCACGCCGCTGCGCAGCCGGTTGGCGGTGACGCTGACGACGACCGGCGTGAAGATGTGCGAGTCGGTGAGCGGGCTGGCGAGCACCGGGTGGTTCTGCAGGCGGTAGGCCTTGATCCGGTGGTGGGCCACCTGCCACGCCGCTTCCGGGGCGTGCGCGGTGATGACCTGCCCGAGGTAGGAGACGAACCCGTCGAGCAGGGTCACGACCTAGTTCGGTGTGGACCGGCGCAGCCACGAGGTGCAGCGGGCCCACGAGGGCCACTCCGGCGGCGCCGGCGCATCCGGGGAGACAGGGGCGGGAGCGTCCTCCAGTCCCACGATCCGGGTGGCGACCCACCGCCACAGCGGCGTCAGCGAGTCCGGGGTGCCGTCGAGCATCGCCTCCGGATCGACTCCGTCGGCGGCGAGCTCGGCGCCCAGGCGGTCCAGGGCGGCGGAGCGTTCGGCGAGGTACTCGTCCAGGGCCTTGGCGGCCTGGCGCTTGGTCATCGTCCGGTAATTGGTCATCGACATCGAGGGGTCCTCCGTGCTCGGGTCCGGCTCTAGCGGGGCAGGTGCTGCACGAGCCAGGTGATCGCCCACAGCTCCAGCCGGTCGGCGTCCCAGCCGGGTGCCGCGACGATGAGCGCTCCGGGGTGCATACGGTCGACCGACTCGACACCGTCCTGCGCGGACAGTTCCTCGACCAGCAGGTCCACCAAGGCTGGGTGCTCGTGGGCAAGGTCGCCGTGCAGCTCCAGCTCGAAGCACCCGGGCCGGGTGGTGACCTCCACCAGTGGTGCCGGGGGCACGACCGGCTCCCACGGGTGATCCCCGCGCAGGGAGGCGATGGCGGCGGCCGCGTGCAGGCACATCTCGTGGTCGGGCACCGGGTCGAGTCCGGCGAGCAGGCGGTAGGTGCCGGTCCTGGGCAGGGACGGCAGGAACACCTGGGTGTCGGTGGTCTCGGAGGTGAGCACCGGATGCTTGTGCCAGTGGTAGGCCTTCACCCGTTGGAGTCCTACTTTCCAGGTCGCCTCCGGCGCGCCGGTGGTGATGACCTCGGCCAGGTAGGAGATGAACCCGTCCACCAGTGCCAGTGCCTCCGGTGATGGCAGCGGGTCAGCGGCCGCGGTGTGCTGGGCCCATGACGGCCACAGGTCCCGCAGCTCGAGCGGGGGAGTGGGGGAGGCAGCGGCGCTGTCCTCCAGGAGCCGGTCGGTGATCCACTGCCACAGTGCCGTCAGCGATGCCGGTGTGCCGTCGAGCATGGCCGAGGGGTCGGCCCCGTGAGCGGTGAGCTCGATGCGCAGGTGGTCCAGGGCCGGGGCGCGTTCGGAGACGAAGACCTCGAGCGCGGTGGCGGCCTGCTGCTGGGTCATCGCCCGGTAGTGGAGTGTCACGGGCCGCACTGTACGGGGCCTGCACTGCGTCAGGGTGAACATCTGGGAAAGTGACGGAGCGCCAGCAGCTTCCGCCCACGCCACTCCGCGTCCGGAGCGGCGGCAGGTCGAAGTAGAGCACCGGGCCGGTGCCGGCAGGGCCCACCACGGCTCACGAGGCGTCGGCGGCGGCTTCCAGGTCGGCGATGATGATCTTGCGCATCGGCATCAGGGCGGCCATCGCCCGCTGCGCCCGGCCCGGGTCGGGATCGGCAAGCAGCTCGACGAGCCTGCGGGGCACCACCTGCCAGGACAGCCCGTACTTGTCCTTGAGCCACCCGCACATGCTTTCCTGCCCGCCGTCGGCGGTGAGGGCATCCCAGTACCGGTCCACTTCCGCCTGATCGGCGCAGTCGATCTGGAACGACACGGCCTCGGTGAAGCTGAACTCGGGTCCGCCGTTGAGGGCGGTGAACGGATTGCCGTCGAGTTCGAACTCCACCGTCAGCACCATGTCCGCCGGACGCGGCCCGGCCTCGCCGTAATGGGTGGTGTCTGTGATCCGGGAGTTGGGGAACACCGAGATGTAGAAGTTCGCTGCGTCCTGGGCTTCGGTGTCGAACCACAGGCAGGGCGTGAGAGTCGTCATGGTGGGATTGTCCGCCCCGCACCCGGCCTGTGGAAGGTGTGGGGGCAGACATGACGACGCCATGTCCAGGAGAACCCCCGGGCGTCCCGGAGCAGCAGGCGAGAACAAGGACCGGCGGGAAGGAGGCACCGCGCAGTCCAAGGGTCATGAGATGGCTGGGTGGTGAGACGCTCCCGGAGGAGTCCTCGCTGTGTTCCGGGCGCTGTTGGCCTCCGGGGACCGGGTTCGGTTCCGCGGGCGGGCCGGTTGGGGACGGAGCTCGCACGACCATGGCCCCCACCTGGTGGGGTGGGGGCCAGAGGGTCTGCCGCGGGATTCGGGGTGGAGGCGACTACGTCTTGCCCGAGAGCTCCTCCGGTTTCGGGGCGACGGCGATCGGTCGAACAATTCCTGAACCCTTGCAGATCAGGAATGAGATGTGGGCAGGAACTGGTTGATCGCAGCCCCAGGCCGAAACGCCGGACTCCTCCTGGAGGATTGTCGCCGTACGCCGTTTTCCCATGGGTGAGACTGTCCGCAGGGTTTTACCGTTGTCAGTGGAGGGTCGTGACGCTTTCGAGGTTTTTTTCCACCTCCGCGGGGGAGAGATGTTCCTGCTTGCACTCGAAGTTCGTGTAGAGCCCGAGCTGGTCGCTGTAGTGGGGTGACTTGGTGCCGTCCGGGGCGATGAATCCGCTCTGTCCCGGAGGGGCAGCCATGCAGGCCTCCGCGTCCTCGCCGTTGAGGGAGATGATGTTGTTCTCGGTTCCGCGGTTCATGTAGATCGGGGTCGAGAGGGCCTCGTCGTCGCCGGCCTGGTCGATGCCCATGAAGTTCTTCGTACTGTAGGTGTGCGGGACGGTCTCGGTGCGCCAGTCGGCGGGGTCTTCTCCGTGCTCGTCGCGCAGCTGGGTCATGGCCCGGGCGTAGGACTTCTGGACCACCTCGGATCCGTCCCGGCCGTTGAGGAGGTCGACGGTCTGCGGCACGCCGGAGTCCTCGCCCTGGAGGGCGTTGTCGATGAGCTTCACGGCGTCTGCCGGGCGGGCGGAACCGCCGGGGCGGGCGTAGACGTTCTCGGCGTACTTGGCGTACACCTCGGCGGGCAGGTCGTCCTTGAGGACGTCCTCGGTCAGGGTCTTCACCCAGGCGCGCATGATGGTCGGTTCCGGGCCGTCGTAGGAGCCGTCCGCGTCCTCGTCGCGGGTCTGGCCGTCCCAGTCCAGGAGCAGCCGGGCGTCCTGGGCCAGGGGATCCTTGGCCGGCAGGGTGCGCACGGCCTCTTCCAGGTAGGGGCGGAGGTAGCGGATGTTGAGATCGGCGAAGGAGGTCTCCTCGTTGATCGCCCACATGTCCTCGGTGCTCAGCTTGCGCTGGGCCTGGAGCCGGGAGGTGATCTCGTTGACCCGGTCCACGTCGGACCAGTTCCCGGAGTCGCCCACCGCGCCGGGGCCGGGCTGGTTGTTCCAGTTGGCGATGTAGCCCTGCTTCGGGTTGAAAGCCTGCGGGTTCTCCTCGAACGGGCGGATGCCCTCCCACTCCATGCTCCCGTCCCCGACCGCGGGCAGGCGCGCGTCCTGGTTCTCGGGGCGGTCGGGCATGTGCCCGGGGGAGACGTAGCCGATGTTGCCGTCGTTGTCGGCGTAGTACCAGTTGATGGAGATGCCCACGTTCTCGGCCTGGTCCAGGTACTCGTCCCAGTTGGTGGCCTTGGTCTTCTTCGTCCAGGCCAGCAGGGACTCGATCTCCGAACCCGCCCAGGAGCGCTTCTTGGTGTAGGCGGTGTCGTTCTGCTCGTCCACGCTGGTGACGAACCCGTGGACCGTGGAGCGGACCTCGACGACGACGTCCTCGCCGTCCTTGACCTGCACGGTCACCTGGCGGACCTCCATGTCGCGCCAGGCCCCGTCGAACCAGTACTGGTCCGGGTTCTGCGGGTTGAGTTTCTCCTGGTAGACGTCGTTGACGTCCAGGGGGCCGGCGGTCGCGCCCCAGGAGATGTGCTTGTTGGTGCCGAACAGGACCATCGGGTAGCCGAAGGGGGTGTTGCCCGTGACGTCGAAGCCGGCCCCGTGCAGCCCGACCCCGTAGACGTAGGAGGGGTTGAACCAGCCGAACTGGGGTCCGTTGAGCAGCACGGAGCCGCCGTCGGCGGACTTCTGGGACCCGACCGCCCACAGGTTCGAGGCCGTGGGCTGCTGGTGGGGCCAGTCCTCCCCGCCGTTGCGGGCCATGGTCTCCAGCCCGTCATCGGACAGGGACGGGTCCACAGGGAGCAGAGAGGGGGACGCCGCGGCGCCGAACACCGTGGAGGTGGACTGCGGGCCGAGAGCACGCCCGGCGCGGTCGTAGGGCATCTCGCCCGGGACCTCGGGCTGCGGGTGGTCCGTGCGCGGGTCCGTCGTCGGGGCCGTGGGGTCTTCGGTCCAGAGGATCTGGTCGAAGAGCTCCTGCCCGCGGCCCGCCCCGTACTCGGCCACGAGCCGGTCGCGGACCTGCAGATTGGCGACCTCCGAGGTGCTGTCGGAGAACCGGTTGGCCATGGTGCCGATCCAGATCATCGCCACGTCGTAGCCGGTCCACCGCGAGGGCTCGAAGCCGTAGTCCGTGAACTGCTTGGGCAGCAGGTTCTCCCGGTCGGCCAGCACATCGTCGATGCGCTTGTTGAACCCCTCGGCGTAGCCCTCGAGGACGTCGCGGTCCTCCTGGGGCAGGGCCTCGATCTGGCGGTGGATGTCCTCGGGGTCGAAGCCGGACCTCGTCAAACGGTCGTGCTCCAGGCCCGGCTCCCCGAGCACCTCGGCGGTGGTCCCGAGCACCGAGCGCTTGGCCATCTCCATCTGGAACAACCGGTCCTCGGCCACCGCGTACCCGTAGCCGTAGAACAGGTCCTGGGTGGTGTCGGCGTAGATGTGGGGCACACCGTAGTCGTCGCGCTTGATCGTCGCCCGTCCCTCGGCGGCGGGTTTTCCGGCCTCGTTCACCGCCTGCTGCTCGGAGACCGAGGCCAGAGCCGCTGGGACCGGAACGAGCAGGGAGCAGGAAACGGCGGCAACGGCGGCGACGCGCCACGGGGCAGGGCGGGTTCTTTTCACAGGGACTCCTCAGCTGGGGTGGAAACCCGAGCATATGAGCGTCGACGTGACGAGGCAGGCGCGAAAAGTTAACAGTTCTACTTCTTCAGCTCGTGGTGCCGTGTCGACAAAGAACTGTCATTTCCGGTCCTGTAGGGCAAGGGTCATGAGATGGCTGGGTGGTGAGACACAAGTGATGTGGTCCGCAGCCATTTCGAGGGGGACAGCGGTACGGGTGTGCCGTTCAGTCCCGGGGTCGAGGGGTGGCTGCGATGTGTGGGGTCAGCAGCGCAGTGTGGTGGTGGGGGACTGGTCGTAAATCCTGCGGTAGGCGGTGGCGAAGCGGCCTCGATGGGCGAAGCCCCAGCGGGCGGCGATACCGCCCACGGTGGCCCCGGTAGCGGGATCGGCCGCCAGGAGATCGTGGTGGGCGGCGGCGAGCCGGGCACGACGGAGGTATGCGGTGGGGGTGGTGTCGAGGTGGCGGCGGAAGACCGCCTGGAGTCCGCGGGGACTGAGCCTGGCGGCCTGGGCGATGTCGGTGATGCCGATGGACTCGGCCAGGTGCGAGTCGATGAACGATGTGGCCCGGCGGAGCGCGGCCGGGACCGGGGCGGTGTCCCGGCTCGGTGGGGGTGCTTCGAGGAAGGTGCTGGGGAAGGTGTGCAGGAGCGCGGTGAGCAGGTGGCGCACGGTCTGGTCGAGGATCAGGGGTGAGTCGGTGGCGTCCTTGTTGCTCAGCACATAGCGGTGGGTGTGGGTGAGCAGCTCGGTCCAGTAGCGGCTTGCCGCCGTGCTGACGGGGGTGAAGCCGGTGAAGTGCAGGGGGACGAGCTCGTTGCCGTGCAGGGCGCAGGCGTGGGCCTGCACGGCGGTCGGGTCCAGGGCCACGGAGTGCATGGCGGCTTGTGACCAGCGCTGGGTGTAGCCGGCCGGGGGCAGCAGCAGCGGGGTGGCCGGGAGGACCTTGTCGGTGACCTGGTCGATGGCCAGGCGGCCGGCCGTGAGGTGATCGATGCGCAGCGTGTCGGTGAAGTCGACGGTCTGGGTGCCGGCGGCCCCGCGGGTCCGGGCTGCTTCCAGGGTGAGCGGCCCGATGGTGGTGGTGGCCACCTCGAGGTGGAATCCCTCGGTGCCGGTGAGGGTCCACTGGCGCACGGAGTAGACCCGGGCCAGGATGTCCAGGGCTTGATCCGGGTCCTGGGTGCTGTAGCGGGTGCGGTGTACGGCGGGGCCCATAGCCCCACCCTAAGGGCGAGTCCGCGACGGTCCTCCACCCCGAGGGGCAGCACCGGCCTCGGGGTGGTGAGGGGGTCTGGGTAGAGTCACGTCCATGACGGAGGTGCTCTACGAGTGGATGGACGCGGAGCAGGCCGCCACGGCGCTGAAGGAGTACCTGGCCGAGCGGGCCCCGGCGCTGGCGCAACTGCGTTCGGCGATGGCCGACGGCGGCCTGGATCCAGATGAGATGCTCGAGGGCACGCTCGAGTCGGTGGGACCGGTGTGGGAGTGGATCACCGCCCGGGTCGCCGAGCTCGGGGTGGATCCCCGGCCTGTGGAGGAAGATCCGACACGTCCCGGGTGGCCCAGCTGGATTCGTCACGGGATCCTGGTGGACCCGCACCCGCCGGCCGAGTCGCTGGGCCTGGTCGACGGGTTCGCCTCCTACCTGGGGCAGGTCATCACTGATGCTGTCCCGGCGGCCGTGTGGATCATCGGTCATCACCGCTTCGACGACTTCCCGATGCTCAACCGCCCGGTGCTCGCAGCCGGCGTCCACCAGGTGTGCCTGCCGGCGCTGCCGCTGTACAGCGTGTACCAGACCGTCCGCGGCCGGGAGGGAATGGGCGGGGCGGAGATGGTCGAGCAGGTGCGCCGGACGATCGCCGCGCTGCGTGGGGAAGGCCCGGAGGCCGCCACCGCCGAGGAACCGCTGGTGACGGTGGTCGCCGAGGTGGACTGCTTCGACGTCGGGCTGCGCGACGACATCGCCGAGGACCACCCGGGGGTGGTGGACCGGTTGGTCGCCGAGCTCGCCGACCGTGAGGGGGTCGAGTCGGTCCACCGGTACGGGCCGGCCGCGCTGGTCGTGGACGCCCCGTCCTGGCCGGAGCTGCGGTTGAGGATGTGGCTGGCGCTGTGGCTGCAGCGCCACCTGCCCCGCTGAACTGACGGGCACAACTCGGCGACCCCGTCTCTGTGGGACTTTCTGCTGGGTCCAGCGGTGTGGGCCTCGAGTGGTAACGATCCCGGCGGTACTGCCCCGCCCGGTCGGGCACTGCCGGTTGTCAGCGGGTGGCGTCGAGGTCCTGCAGGTCGGTGAGCACCCAATCCTTCAACTGTTGGGGACGGATCACGATCGCGTCCGCCCGCAGCGCCTCGGGGTCGTCGAGGGTTGAGGGCTCACTGATGGTCCGGGTCTCCTGGACAGCCAGGGCTGCCGCGTAGCCGGCGGAGCCGGGGTATGGGTGCCCCTGTGGGATCAGCAGAACCATCGTGTGGTGCTGGAGGGGCCAGGCCGGACTTCGAGGATCGCCCGACGATCTCCCGTCACGGTGAGCGAGGCCAGCTGAGCAGTACGACCGCGGCATGCTGACGGGGGATCTCAGCGGCTCCGGTCGGCCCCGTCGTCCGTGGCCCAGCCTGGTATTGCAGGGCAGGGGAAGACCACAAAGGCGGGGTGCGCGGTTCCCGCCCACCGGGCGGGAACTGCGCACCCCCGACCGGGTGGGGCGGTCAGCGCACCCTGATGTAGACGGGACCGGAGCCGACGTTGACGGTCTGGATGACCGTCTGGTTGCCGTTCCAGCCCCCGTGGACGGCCTTGCCGCCGCCGATGTAGACAGCGATGTGGGCAAATCCCATACCGCCGTCGGCGTAGTACACCAGGTCGCCGGGCTTGGCCTGGGCGGCGGAGACCCGGGTGCCGAGCTTCAGGTAGGAGACCGGCCAGCCGTGGTGCTTGATCCCGGCGGCGCGCAGGGCCTTGGTCACCAGGGCGGTGCAGTCCTGGCTCACCCCGAGCTGGTTCTTCGCGGCGGAGGCGATGGCTGCGGCCTTGCCGGAGGCGGACTGGGTGGTGAGGAGCGGCTGAGGGGCCGTGGTGGGGGCGGCCTGGGCCGGGGCGACGCTGCCGAGGATCATGGCTCCGGCGACGGTTGCCAGGATCGCGGTGCGCGTGAGGCGGAACGGGGTCTGGGCGCGGTGGCGAGGCGTGTGGGACTGGAACTTGGGCATGAGTGATGTCCTCCCGCTTGCCTGCGAGGTGAGCTGTCGGATGCGGGTGGGAGACACCCGGCCGCAGGGTGGGGGCCCTGGCGGCTTAACCCCTAGGTCCTGGGGTGGGGACCGGTGATGGTTCCCCCGCTTCTGCCGAGCACTGTGATCAGGGGGGCCCCGGGCACCGGCAGAATTCGGCGATGTGCCACGGGGATGCCGACCGGTTTCCGGTCGGCACGCCGATCACCATAACCGGCGGATAACAGAACTGTCACATTGCGAATGCTGTTTGCTATCGTAATGACACCTAGTGGCGCCGTGAATCCACCGGACGGGGAGGCGTCGCGGGGCGCTCCTGTGCTGGAGACGCCCGGTCTGCTCCCGGCCCCAGGGGGCGACCCCGTCGTGCTCAAGGCGTGGCTGGCACGTGGGCCCCATGGCCCACCGCATGAACCGTTGCTGCAGCCGAACAGAGGTGCGAAAACGGCTGGAGCCGTTGGTCTGCCCTCGGCCTCACGTTCCTCCTCCGGATCCGGAAGGGGATCCCAGGGGGGCTCACCGCTGCGCCGCCGCCAAGCCCACGGAACTCTTCCCATGGCTTCGGCACCGTTGAGGTGGGCATGGAGTCAGCCGCTCGCGCAAGGCACGGGGCAGAAGACGGGGCAGAAGGCGGAGCGCTGGTGGGACACGGTGGGCGGTCAGCTCACCAGGAGGATGTCCTCGGGCCGGAGGATCTCCCGGGGCAGGGCGGTGGCCGCGAGGCGGTCGAGGGGGTCGGCGGCGATGTGGGCGGGCAGCTCGAGCCCGGTCAGGGCTGCGATGCGTCGGACGGGTACTTGGAAGGTGCGGTAGGCGCCGAAGGAGAACTCTTCGGGTGCGGTGGTGAACTCCTCCAGCAGGGCTTCCTGGCTGAGCAGGTAGGCGGTGACGGAGAGCCGGTTCGTGGTGGTGACCATGGCGACGAGCTTGTAGAACTGCTTCGGCAGGGCGACCCCGCGGTACGGGGGGTCGTCGTCGTGGAGGACGGGGCCGGTGACGACGCTCACGGTGAGGTCGCGGTTGTCGGT
Organism: Kocuria dechangensis; assembly: GCF_014636775.1. Classification (GTDB taxonomy): domain Bacteria; phylum Actinomycetota; class Actinomycetes; order Actinomycetales; family Micrococcaceae; genus Kocuria; species Kocuria dechangensis. Next base: position 13,713 of record NZ_BMEQ01000019.1, on the reverse strand, counting down.
GTTGTGGAGGATGTAGTCCTCCAGGCCTGCCCAGAGGCTCTGGTCGGCGTTGAAGTCATGGTGCTGCGGGGTGGCGTTGGTGAAGTGGAAGGTATCGTCGTTCGCAGCCTCGGCCACCGGGCCCCAGGCGGGGTCGAGCCGGCGCACCAGGTGTCCGCGGTCGAGGGCGTTGTCCCGGTAGAGCTCATCGTTGGTCTGCTCGGTGCGGGGCAGACGGGGGTCGATGATCCAGCGGTCGGAGTCCCGCCGAGGCCTCGTCGCGGTGCGCCCGTCGATGTTCACCGCGGTGTACAGGGCCAGTCGGCGGGGCCGGTGCATGACGATGCTGAAGTGGTGGTACTTGAGCTCGGCGGAGGCCACCTCGCCCCACGATCGGTGGTCCGGCAGCGGTAGCCGGTGGTCCAGGAAGTCCTCGCGGTACCCCCCACGGGTGCTGTAGTCGGGGTCGATGGAGACGGCCTCGGCCGAGGAGTGCTGCGGGCGGGCGTCCCAGGCGGCGTCATCGGGGCCCGGGTCCCCGGAGGGGTTGATCATGACCATCACATCCCTTCACAGCGCCCTGTCCCCGCTGGGTGCGGTGACGAGCGGCCCTGCCTGCCGTCCAGCTTCCCCGCGCGACCACCAGCCCGGCAAGGCGATTTCGAGGCACATACCGCTCACAGGAGGTGCCCGCCCGGTTACCGGGCGGGCACCTCCGTGTATCAGGGTGACTAGTGCTTGTCGTCCTTCTTGTCGTCCTTCTTCTTGTCCCCGTTGTCTTCGAACCAGACGTAGAGCTTGGTCTTCTTGTTCTTCTCGACCTTGCAGACGAAGACCTTCTCGTTCTTGTACTCGGCCTTCCACGCCTCGTCCTGGAGCGTCTTCGGCTTCACGTCGCACTTCTCGGCGGCGAACCTGGTCGCCTCCTTGATGGTGAGGTTCTTGTGCTCGGTCTCTCTGTCCTTGCCGTGCTTCTTGTCCTTGTAGACGACGACGTTGATCCTGCCGTCGTCCTCTTTGTGCTTGTCGGAGGCCAGGGCCGGGCCGGCGAACGATCCCGCCACGAGCATCCCGGCCACGGTGGCGCCGGCAAGCTTCTTGTACAGAGCGTCCATGATGTTCCCCCTAGTCAGATGGACATTCATTAGTAAACGCCCTGGTCAGCCCGGGTTCAAGACAGTGCGGGAACAATGTGATCGCAATCCGATTACGGTTGGGAACTACCAGAAGGTAATAGAGACGCTCCGCCACCACCCACCCGGTGCCACGTCTCGCAGGCACCCCAGTCGTCACTGGCCTTGTCATCGCCTCCGGGGCAATGGTCGCCCTGCAGGTCGGGTACGCGTGAGTTTCGACAAGGCAGCAGCATGCGCTCCGTCAAGTGTCTGATCTGCTGGCCGCCGGCGTTCGACATGATGACCTATATATCGACCACGGAGGGTCTGGAGCCCATGCTTCGCGTCCACAGTTCGACAAGGCTGTGGCCGCTCTCGAGGAGGGAGACACATTGGTGATCACCACGCTGGACCGGCTGGGCCGTTCGACGCAGAACATGCTGGCCTTCGCCGAGGCGTTGCGGGGCATGGGTGCGGGGCTGCGGGTGCTGAACCTGGGTGGTGGAGATGTGGACACCCACACTCCGATGGGCGCGATGGTCTTCACCGTGATGGTCGCCCTGGCGCAGATGAAACTGGAGATCAAGCGGGAGCGGATCACTGACTCGGTGGCCAAGCGCCGGGCCGCCGGCAAGGACCTCGGCGGGCGCCGCCGGACCTTCACGGATTCCCAGATCCGCAATGCCCTGCGCTTGATCGAGGGTGGGGAACCGGCCCCCCAGGTCGCCCGTGACCTCGGCATGTCCAGGGCGACCCTCTACCGGCGGATCCGGGAACTGCCCTCCGTGGTGAGCTGAGGCCTCAGTCGTTCCCGGGTGGGCGGCGCCTTTTATGCATCTTGTCAACGCCGACCGAATATTGACCCCTTATGCCGTTGAATCCGCCCGGCGCCCGGGGCCAGTATTCAGATGGCATCGACACATCTGACTGCAGAGACCCGCGGCTAACCTCTGCCCGACGTGCCCTGTGAACGGACCAGTTTGCCGATCAGCTCCGGCAGGGGGCCCTGTGGCGGAAAGGATCACATGCGTTGAGCTGCGACTGCTTGGGCCCTCGCATTCGCCTCGCGGATCTGGTCTGTCATGTCGGTGTAGAACTCGTCGTGGGGGTCCTTGATGCCCCACCCGCGGCCGAGGTTCTCGATGTATCCGCACCAATGCCAACCGATGATCCAGGGCTCTGCAACGGCCCGCGCCAGGCCGCTGGCGTAGTCCGCGCCGCGTTCGGCTTGGGTGTCCATGGGGCTCGTGCGGTGAGGGTTCATGTCCGTGGGAACCCAGTTGCCGATGTCTGCGATGACTACTGGCTTGCCCGTCAGTTCATGCCATCTGCGGAGGTCTTCGATCATGGTCGCGTGCTCTTCGTCGGATTTCCCGGTGAAGTACTGGACGGAGAGGACGTCGACGAACGGCATCATGGCGTGCAGGACTGCTTCGGGAATGCCCTTGTTGCCGTTGTACCGGTCTCCGAGGATCAAGTGATCCGGATCGTAGCGGCGGATTGCCTCGGTGATCGTCCGGTAGTACTGAGTAGCCACGTCGAACAACTTCTGGTCGTGCTCGGCTTGGCTCAGTCCTTCGAATCCGGGCCAGAATCGTCCGGAGGCATGGGGCAGCCAACCCGGGATGTCGACGAGGAAGTAGCCGACCAGGTTCGGGCTGCTTTTGTGGTCTGAGACCATGCGTCGGGCGATCCAGTCCGCGTACTTGTGGAAGTCTTCACCGTATACGTCTCGGTACGCCGGGTGACCGTTCCAGTCCTCGATCTCCTGCACGCGGATCTGCACCACATAGGGCATTCCGGCGTCGAGAAGGTGCTGGTCGGGCCAGGGGTGGGAGTGGCCGAGGTCGACTGGGTCGCCGAACCAGTCCAGCGCCTCGCCCCATCCTCCGCTGATGTACTGGGATGTCCATCCGATGGTGTTGAAGTTCAGTGCCTGGAGGTCGCGGACGACTCCCTTGGTCCATGCTTCGCGTGAGCCGTACTTGCGTTCGAAGACCTCCACGTTGTGTGGATAGCGGAGGTCGGTGTCATCGAGGTGGTTGAGGGCCAGCGAGATGAACGGCTTGCCGTCCGGGTCGATAAAGCTCCAGGAGCCGCTCTCGCTTTGGGCCACGCGGAAGAATGCACCGGAATTGCCTGTGGTTGAGGACATCGTTCGTCGTTCCTTTCAGTCCTGGCGTCGTTAATGGTCTCTGCTCACCGGGTCCCGCATTCGGGGGCGGTGAACCCGAGGCCCGGGACTCGCTCGGCCGTCCGCGTCCCGGCACGCTGCTATTCCCGGCTGAAGAAGTCCAGGTAGGCGGATGCCAGCGCTTTGGGGTCCTCCTCCGCCAACTGATGGCCCCACGGGAGAATGACTCCGCGCACGTCCTCGGCGACCTCGCGCATCTGGCGCTCGTTGTCGGCCCCGATGAAGTACTCGCTGCCGACCGCGAGGACAGGCATCGTGAGCTTCGTCTTCGCTGCCTCACGGTTCTGGTCGGCGTCGTCGAGGGTTGCACGGTAGATCTCGAGCATGCTCCGCAGGCCGCCCGGTGACGAGTAGCAGCGGACGTACTCGTCCAGGGCGTCGGGGGTAATGGCCTGTGGGTTGTGGGTTTCGTGCTTGATGAAGTAGTTGAAGTACTCTCGCTCTTTGCCGCTGATGAGGAATTCGGGGAAGTGGGGCACGCTGTAGAAGTTGATGTGCCAGAGCCACACGTAGGTGCTGACGTTCTCACGGGTGAGGAACGAGTAGTCCTCCAGGCCGAAGCCGGGGAGGATCATCTCCTGGTAGACGAGCTTCTTCACGCGATCGGGGTACTGGGCCGCGACCTGGTAGGCGGTCGAGGCCCCCCAGTCCTCTCCGACGAGGTTGAAGGTCTCGTATCCGAGGTGAGTGGCCAGCTGGGCGATGTCCTCGGCCATGTTCTTCATGTCGAAGCCGTCCTGAGGGTGCTCCGAATCGCCCAGCCCGCGGAGGTCCGGGGTGATGACCGTGTAGTACGGCGTCAGCAGCGGAACAATCCGGCGCCAGTGGTAGGACGTCTTCGGCACTCCGTGCAGCAGGAACAGCGGTTCTCCCTGGCCGGCGATGGCGTAGTGCAGGCGCACGCCGTTGACGAATGCTCGTCCGTGCTGGGCCGGGCGGCCGTTGTGGTCCTGGATGATCTCCATGATTTCTCCTCCTGTGTTGCGTCGTGGTGACCGGTGTCGGCCGGCCAGGGTCAGTTTTGGTTGCTGAACGCGGCGTCGAATGAGGACTCAGGTGTCTTCCAGAGCAGGGACCGGACATGGCGCAGCGCTTCGGGGGCACCGTGCAAGCGGTCCATTCCGGCGTCCTCCCACTCGATGGAGATCGGCCCGTTGTAGCCGATCGACTTCAGCGCGCGGAAGGCGTCCTCCCAGTGGACGTCGCCGTGGCCGGTGGAGACGAAGTCCCACCCGCGCCGCGGGTCACCCCAGGGCAGGTGCGAGCCCAGAATCCCTGACCGACCTGTGGCCGGGCGCAGGCGGGTGTCCTTGCAGTCCACGTGGTAGATCCGGTCGGCGAAGTCGGTGATGAATCCGACCGGGTCGATGCCCTGCCACAGCATGTGGCTCGGGTCCCAGTTGAACCCGAAGGCTTCGCGCCGGTCGATCGCTTCCAAGGCTCGGACGCTGGTCCAGTAGTCGTAGGCGATCTCGGAGGGGTGCACCTCGTGGGCGAAGCGCACCCCTTCGCCGTCGAAGACGTCGAGGATCGGGTTCCACCGGTCGGCGAAGTCCTGGTATCCGGCGTCGATCACGGACTGCGGGACCGGGGGGAACATGGCCACGTACTGCCAGATGGACGAGCCGGTGAATCCGACCACGGTGTCGCAGCCCAGCTTGCGCGCCACCTGGGCGGTGAGCTTGAGCTCCTGCGCCGCCCGCTGCCGCACGCCCTCTGCCTCGCCGTCGCCCCAGATGCGGGAGCCGACGATGGCCTGGTGCCGGAAGTCGATGGGGTCATCGCAGACAGCCTGGCCCTTGAGGTGGTTGGAGATCGCCCAGACTTTCAGCCCGTAGCGGTCGAGGATTTCGGTGCGCCCGGCCAGATAGGCGTCGTCCTCCGCTGCCCGCCACACGTCCAGGTGATCGCCCGAGCAGGCGATCTCCAGCCCGTCGTAGCCCCACTCGGCGGCCAGCCGGGCCACCTCCTCGAAGGGCAGGTCGGCCCATTGGCCGGTGAACAGGGTGACGGGGTGGGAGTTCTCATGAGTCATGATGGGTTCCTTTTCGAGTTCGACGGCGAATCCGTCGCGCTCCGGAAGCGAGCCGATGGGGCAGGGGAGTGTTTCAGGGCAGCGGGTGCATCAGCCGATGTCCACCCACCGGCCGGAGGCGGCGGAGGAGAGGACGGCGTCGGTGAGAACGGCTGCTCGCAGGCCGTCGTCGAAGGTCGGTAGCCCGTCCACTTCCTCGCCCCGGGCGGCCCGGTAGGTGTCGGTGACGAAGGAGGTGAATGCGTCGCGCCACCCTTGGGGATGTCCTCCCGGGGACTGGTCGTAGGCGGTGGACAAGGGTGAGGCGTCCTCGTCGGCTCGATTCCAGATTCGAGTCTGCTCCCGCCCCCCGATCCATAGGGTGTTGGGTTCTTCCTGGTGGAATTCGTAGGAGTGTACGGGGGTGTCCACGGCGATGCGTAGGTCATTCTTGTGTCCTGGTGCCGCTTGCGAGATTGTGGCGCTGCCCAGGGTTCCGCCATCGAGACGGAAGACGAGCACGGCCGCGTCCTCGGTTCTGACCGGTTCCGAGCTCGTCCCTCGGGTGTCGTAGACGGTGGACAGGTCGGCGATGAGGGACGTGATGCGTTGTCCGGTGACGAACTCCAGGAGGTCGCACCAGTGGACTCCGATGTCGGCGAAGGCCCGGGACTGACCACCCTGGGTGGAGTCCACCCGCCAGTTGGTGTCCGTGGAACGGGACAACCAGTCCTGCAGGTAGTTGCCCCGCACCAGGTGCGGTGTGTCCTCCCCGGAGGACAGACGGGCCCGCAGTTCACGGATGGAGGAGTAGAAGCGGTAGCCGAAAGGGACGGTGGCCACCAGATCGGTGGTCCGCCAGTGATCGACCATGGCCTGCGCATCGGTCCGGCCGGTGGCCAGCGGCTTTTCGCAGATCACGTGCTTGCCGGCCTCAAGGGTGGCACGTACGAGATCGGGGTGGGTGTCGTTGGGAGAGCAGATGTGCACCACCTCGACGCGGGGATCTTCGATGAGTTCCAGGGGAGTGGAGTGCACTTCCCTGGCACCCGTTTGCTGCCCTGCGCGCTGACCGGATGCCGAGTCTCGGCTGGCTGCGGCCAGCACCTCGTGGCCCGATGCGCGCACCGCGTGGGCGTGGACGCGGGCGATCATGCCCCCGCCGATGATTCCTGCGCGCACTGGGCTACTTCCTTCGTGCCAGGGCCACGGCGAGGATGATGATCACGCCGCGGACGATGTTCTGTTGGCTGGTGTCCAGGCCTGCCAGCACCAGACCGTTGTTGATCACGCCGATCAGCAGCGCCCCGATGACGGATCCGACGACGGCTCCGCGCCCGCCGAAGAGGCTGGTGCCGCCGAGGATGACCGCCGCGATGACGGACAGTTCGTCCCCGCTGCCCCACTGGTAGCGGCCGGACTCCAGGCGTCCGGCGTAGAGCATGCCGGCGATCGAGGCGGCCACGGCGGAGGCCATGAGGACGCTGAAGATGATCCGGCGCGTGCGCACGCCGCTGTAGATGGCGGCCTGCTCGTTGCCGCCGGTGGCCAGCACCCGACGGCCGTAGGCGGTGCGGTGCATGACGATCGCCCCGATGATGGTGGCGATGACGACCCAGATGAGCAGGGCCGGGATCGGACCGATCGACCCACCGCCGAAGAAGGCGTTGAACCCGGGCGAGAGGATGGGCTGGGGGGCGGAACCGGTGATCCACATGGCCACGCCCAAGGCGATGCCCATCATGCCCAGGGTGACCAGGAACGAGGGAATCCGGGCAAAGGCCACCAGACTGCCATTGACGAGCCCGACGAGCACACCGGTGCCGATTCCGGCCAGGGTGCCGGTGACAGGACCGCCGGCTGCCACGCCCATGGCTGCGGTGACACTGGCCAGCCCGGCGACGGCGCCGACGGACAAGTCGATCTCGGCGGAAGCGATCACGAACGTGACGGCCACGGCCATGAAAGCGATCATGGCCGTCTGGCGGAAGATGTTCAGCAGGTTTTCGACGGTGGCGAAGCCTGAGTCGTTCAGGAAGATGACGCAGATCCCGTACACCAGGACCAGGCCGATGTAGATGATGTAGTTGCGCCAATCCACCGAGCTCTTGCGGGCAGCGGTGTCCGCCTGAGCCGGGGCTGGAGTGGAGGTAGAAGTGGACATGGTCAGACTCCCTGAATGGTCAATTGGAGCGACTCTTCGTCTTCGATCTCGGAGCGGTCCAGAGTGGATTGGAGGCGGCCCTTGCGCAGGACCAGGATGCGGTCGCTGACCGCCAGCAGTTCGGTCAGTTCCGAGGAGATCAGCACCACGGAGGTGCCGGTTCGGGACAGTTCCCGGATCAGCTCGATGACTTCGCCCTTGGTGCCGATGTCGATGCCGGCCGTGGGTTCGTCCAGGATGAGGATCTTGGGCTCGGTGGAGACCCAGCGGCCCAGAACGACCTTCTGCTGGTTGCCACCGGACAGCAGTCGGATCTCGAGGTTGGGGGTCGCGCCTTTCACTTCGAACTTCTTCAGCACCTCTGTCACGAACTGTCGTGAGCGTCGTTCGTCCATGAGCGGGCCCCGGCTGAATCGGCCGAGCAGCGGCAGCAGCAGGTTGTCGCGGATGCTGTGAGAAAGCACCAGTCCTTGTTCACGGCGGTCCTCGGGCACGAGGGCGAATCCCGCTTCCATGGCCGAGACCGGGGTAGTGACGGAGACAGGCTCACCGTCGACGAGGATCTCGCCGCTGCGGTGCTTGTCGATGCCGAAGAGGGCGCGCGCGAGCTCGGTACGGCCTGAGCCCATCAGCCCGGCCAAGCCGAGGACCTCCCCGGGGTGAACGGTGAAGGAGATGTCCTCCAAGCCGTGGTCGGTGGACAGGCCCTTCACCTCCAGTCGCGGAGTCCCGGAACGATCCACGCCGTGGGTCTCGTAGGTCAGCGCGTTCTCCAGTCGACGCCCGATGATGGCTTCGACGAGATCCTCCGGGGTGATGTTGGTGGCGTGATCCGTCAGCACCACGGCCCCGTCGCGCATGACCGTGATGCGGTCGGTGACCCGGTAGATCTCCTCCATGCGGTGGGAGATGTAAACGATGCCGATCCCTTGGGACGTCAATCGTTTGATCAGCGCGAATAGAATCTCAGATTCTTTCTTCGACAAACTTGCGGTGGGTTCATCGAGGATGAGTACCCGGGCGTTCTGGGAGATGGCCTTGGCGATCTCAGTCAATTGCCAGTACGCCGTGCTCAACCTGTCTACGGAAGCTTTGGGGTTGATCGGCAGCTCGAAGGTCTCGAAGATCTTTTCCGTCTCACGCTCCATGGCTTCCTCGTCGATCAACCCCAGGGCATTGCGGGGTTCTCGGTTGAGGAAGACGTTCTGGGCGACACTCAAGGTGGGGACCAGGCTGAATTCCTGGAAGACCATGCCCACCCCCGCCTCGCGGGCAGCGATCGGGGAGTTGATGGTCACAGGATGCCCGTCCACGGCGATCTCCCCGGCGTCGGCGCTGTAGACGCCTTGCAGGATCTTCATGAGTGTGGACTTGCCCGCTCCGTTCTCCCCGGCGAGGGTGTGGACCTCACCGGCGAGCACTTCGAAGTTCACTCCTTGCAGCACCCGGTTGACGCCGAAGGCCTTTTCGATGCCCTGCATGGACACGGCGACGGTCCCGGTCGTAGGCGAAGAGGATGCGGTTGCGCTGGACATGACTACTGCAGCCCTTCCACGGTCACCCATTGCCCGCTGTCGGAGGACTCCAGGATCGCGTCGGCCACCTTTTCGATCTGGTAACCGTCGGCGAAATCAGGGCTGGCTGGGGTGCCGTTGACGATGGCGTGGAAAAGGTCGTGGGCCTCGATGATCTTGGTTTCGCCATAGCCGATGCCCAGGGCGGGGATGGGCCACAGCGCTTCCCCGTTCGGGTGGGCGGGGCCGGTGTAGATCGTGCGGAAGCCTCGCTCGGCGGGATCGTCGGAGGCGAAGATCACCTGCAACTGGTCCCGCTTCTCGTAGTCGAAGGTGATGGAGCCTTCGGTGCCGTGAATTTCGAAGGTCAGGAAGTTGTTCCGGCCCCAGCCGTTGCGGGTGGCTTCGATGCTGCCGATCGCGTCGTTGTCGAAGCGGAGCATGGTCATGACCTCGTCGTCGACGTCGACGGTCTCCTTCGGGGCGTTGGCGTCACCGCCGGCACCGAGCTTGTCGACGGTGCCGCTGGGTACGGGGCGCTCCGGGATCCAGGTGCGGGCTTGGGCACTGACCGCGGAGATCTCGCCCACCAGGTACCGGGCGATGTCGACGACGTGGGTGCCGATGTCGCCCAGGGCGCCACTGCCGGCGATGTCCTTGCGGAAGCGCCAGGACAGCGGGGAGTCCGGGCTGGCCGACCAGTCCTGCAGGTAGGTGCCGCGGAAGTTGAGGATCCTGCCGATGCGTCCTTCGTCGATGAGCTTCTTGGCGTAGGTGATCGCGGGGGTGCGGCGGTAGTTGAAAGCGACCATGGTGGTGCGGTCCGAGGCCTGTGCTGCCTCGTACACGGCCTTGGCCTCTTCGGCCCCACGGGCCAGAGGCTTCTCGGAGATCACGTGTTTGCCTGCCTGCAGGGCGGCGATGGCGATCTCCGCGTGCAGGTGGTTGGGAGTGGCGATGTCGATCACGTCGATGCTCGGGTCTTCGATGGCCGTACGCCAGTCCGTGCCCGAGCGGTTCCACCCGTAGCGGGCCGCAGCGTCGGCTGCGGACTCCTCGTTCACGTCGATCAGCAGCTCCCGCACCGGCTGGGCCGGGGCCGGCCAGAAGAACATCGGCATGGTCGCGTAGGCCATGGAGTGGGCCTTGGCCATGAATCCGGCTCCGATGATGGCGATCTTCAGCTCTTGCATTGTCATTGCTCCATTTCTTGTGCTGGGTCAGATGTCAGTTCGTGGGCGGGGTGCACTCGACGTAGGACTCCCGGATGGGCTCGGGAACGTCTTGGTGGTAGATGTCCTGCCAGGACTCCAGCAGGTTGTCGTGGTGCACCGGCAGGGCGCCGAGGGCCACGTAGGGGGGTGCGTCTTTTCCGAGCAGTCCGTAGGCGGCCAGGGTGGCCTCGGCCACACCTTGGTCGTAGGGGCGTTGGGCGCCCAGCCCGGCCACCGCAGTGTTCTGGGCCATGGCGATCGCCACGTTCAAGCCCAGATCTTCGGTGGTGATCGTGATGTCCTCGCGTTCGGCCGTACGGACGGCGGCCATGATCCCTTCTGTGGGTACGTCCCAGACACCCCAGAGGCCGTCGATGTCGTCCTGGTGCCTCAGGAGCATCGCGTTGGCGGTGTTCTGGGCTTCTCCGGCCAGGTCGGCGCCGGAGATGCCCCGCTCGGCGATGATGTTGATGCCGGGGTACTCGTTCTCGATGGTGTCGGTGAACCCCTCGTGACGCTGATTGGTCACGAAGAAGTCGACCCCGTACTTGATCACCCCGATGTTCCCCTCCCCCTGCAGCGCCTGAGCCATCAGGTGGGCGGAGACGACGCCGTTGCCGTAGTTGTCCGCAGAGACCGCGGAGATGTAGTCCTCACCGGGAACGAAGCCGGCCGGGACGTTGTCCATGAACACCAGATCGATCCCGGCTTCGGCAGCCCGGCGATAGGCTCCCGCCGTGGCCACGGCATCCGTGGGGATCGAGATCATGATGTCGGGCTGGCGCGCGATCATGTTCTCGATGTCCGAGACCTGTTTGCTCGGGTCCTGCCCGGCGTCGGTGACGCCGATGACCTCGATGCCGAGTTCGGCGAACCGTGTTGTCAGCCCGTCGAGCTGTGCTGCGGTCCAGTCGTCGCCGGTGTAGTGCATGACGATGGCTGCGGTGGCCTTCTCGGCCTTGACCTCCTCGACCTCGGTGCCGGTCAGCTCCAAGGTGTCGGCGGAGACCGGCTCTTCCCCCTGGGGTCCCTTGCTGAGGACCTGGCCTTCCATCTCCTGCAGGGCTTCCTGGGCCGGGGCGTAGTCGGGCAACAGACACGTGCTGTTTGTGGTGGTGGAGGCACATGCGGTCAGGGAAACCGATAGGGTCACCAGGCCGGCTGCTGTCGCCAGACGGGCTCGGCGGTTCACAGTCCCAGGCCTCTCAGGTACTGGCGGCTGCGCCGAGCGGCCTCCGCCGGGTCCCCGTCGTAGTAGTCCAGCTCCACGACCACCCAGTCGTCGTAGTGCGCCTCCTGGACGGCGTCGAGAATGCCCCGGAAGTTCAGCTCCCCATCCCCCAGCGGCAGGAAATGACCGCTGGTGGAGTCGTAGTCCTTCAGGTGCACCAGCGTCAGGCGGTCGGAGTACTTGCGCACGGCTTCGGCCGGGTCCCCACCGCCGGCGGCCAGGTGGGCGGTGTCGGGGCAGAAGCCGATGCCGGTCTCGGCGAAGACGGTCTCCAGCTGCTCGGGGGACTGCACGATCGTGCCCAGATGAGGGTGGAAGCAGGCGCGCAGGCCGTTGCTCTCGGCGATCTGAGCCACGGTGTCCAGCGCGCCACCAAGCCGCTTGTAGTCGTCCTCGCGGGTGCCGGCCGCCCGGATGGCGCCACCACCTAGGACGAGGTGACCGGCACCGGCCGCCGCGGCGAGTTCGGCCGTGGAACGAACCTTGTACAGCTCGTCCTCCAGGGCGTCCGCATAGATGAAGCTTCCGCCGGTGTAGACGCTGACCAGTTCCAGTTCGTGGTCGGAAAGCTGGGACTGGAGGTCACCCAGGTGGGAGGAGAAGTCGTAGAGGTTGCCCTCGAACATCTCCACCCCGGAGTACCCGGCCTGCTGGATGGGGGCGAACGAGTCGGTCACCGTCCCGGCCGACCGGTAGTAGAGGTCCTTGATGCTGGTGACGCCGGTGGGGTCGCCGATGACTCCGCCCCACGTGATCGAGTGGTACGCCAACTTCACTGTCTGCTCCTTGGGGTGTGAGGGAACTCACGTGTTATGTTGTTCACTTGCAGACTATTGCCGTTCATATACATAAGTCAAGGGTGTCTACCGCCCGTTCCGCCGGAAAGGATGTTGGATAGGACCATGCCCACTCCCGCTCTGCTGTCCGGTATGGACGCCAACCTCGCCCATAGCGCCGCCCTCACCCTGGGAATCATTCGCAGGGAAGGGCCCCAGACCCGGCCCGACCTGGCGGCCAAGACTGGTCTGGGACGTACCGCCCTCGCCCAGCGCCTCAACGTCCTGCAAGAGGCAGGCCTGGTGATGGAGGGTGAGTACGGAGAGTCGACCGGCGGACGAAATCCCCGCCTCCTGCGTTTCAACGCCTCAGCCGGGCTCATCCTCGGCCTGGAGCTCGGGGCCACCTCGTTCACGGTCGGTGCCACGGATCTGGCGGGCAACGTGCTGGCTCTCCGCAACGCAGTTCATGAGATCGCAGCCGGGCCCGAGCCCGCACTCTCCCGGGCCGAGGAAGTGCTCAAGGACCTGCTGGCCGAGGCGAATCTTCCGGAAGGGGACGTCTGGGGCGTCGGCGTAGGTCTGCCCGGACCTGTCGAATACGCCACCGGACGCCCCAGCGAACCGCCGATCATGCCGGGATGGGACAACTACCCCGTGCGAGAACGACTCACGGCTGCGTTCCGAGCCCCGGTATGGGTCGACAATGAGGTCAATGTGCTGGCCCTCGCCGAGCTCAGATCCAGGCGGGAGTTCTGGGGCCAGGACTTCATCTACGTGAAGATCGGCACCGGCATCGGAGCGGGGCTCGTCTCGGCCGGGCGGTTGCACCGCGGGGCCCAGGGCAGTGCCGGAGACATCGGGCACGTGGCCGTGGCCGGGGCCGAGAACGTGGCGTGTCGGTGCGGCAAATACGGGTGTCTCGAGGCCATCGCCGGCGGCGGAGCACTGGGGCTCCAGGGGCTGCGCGCCGCCCAGAACGGCCGTAGCCCCATCCTCCATGAGCGACTCACCGAGACCGAGAACATCACAGCCCAAGATGTCATTACCGCAGCCCGCAATGGAGATCACTTCTCCGTGGAAGCCCTTACCCACAGCGGTAAGACCATCGGCTCGGTCCTGTCGACGCTCGTCAACTTCTTCAACCCATCGATCATCTTGATGGGCGGAGGTGTTGTTTCAAACGGCGGACAATTGCTGGCAAGCATCCGTGAGACTGTTTATCAACGCTCTCTACCCCTGGCCACGCGGGACCTGGTCATCCGCCCCGCTCACCTGAATAGCACCAGAGAAGGCGGAATCATCGGCGCCGCCCACCTAGCACTCGACGAGCTCTTCGATCCGGCCACCTTCCAGCGCCTCATCACGCATGGGCCGCCGCGCAGCGTGGAGGAACTGCACGCCGCGACTGCTCTCGCTTAGGACGGCCCCGGGACTATCGCAACAACGGCTCTGTCGCACATTCGGTGGTGGTGCGGCTCCTCGAGGGTTGGTTCATGCTTGCGGACTTCT
>NZ_BMEQ01000018.1 GCF_014636775.1 Kocuria dechangensis | reverse complement strand
CGTAGCGCACAGAAGACATGGGTCAGGCCTCTTTCCCGGCAGGCACGTGCCGGACGATCCGAAGGAAGAAGAGCACTGTGCGAGGTGATCCACACCACACACATTTGTGATGCTACAGGCAATCATCTGTGATTTCTACGGTCGGGAGCGGGCGGGGCTCCGGGTATTCGCACGGCCACGAAACCGAGCCCCCATGCAGAAGCCCGGGACCGATCGAGGCGATCGGTCCCGGGCAACAGGTCCCCGGGCAGGTCCTGTGCAGGAGGCCCCGGGCAGGAGGTCCCGGGCTGGCGGCTCAGCCGCGGGCCGGCGGCATCTCCACGTGCACGACCTTCACCTGGGTCATCTCGTCGAGCAGCTCGGGGCCGTAGCCGAACCCCGCGCCGCTGGCCCTGCGCGGCTGCGCGGCCCCGCCCGGGGCGCCGCCGAAGACGTTGTTGACCTTCAGCGTCCCCACCGGCAGCTCGGCCACCGCCAGCTGCGCGTGGGCGATCCGCCCGGTCAGGACGGTCGCGGCCAGCCCGTAGCGGTCGGCGGCGGCCAGGCGCAGGCCCTCCCCGAAGCTGTCGACCACCTGGACCGGGGCCACGGGCCCGAAGGTCTCCTCCCGCATCACGGTCATCCCGGGAGCGCACTCCCGCAGGACGGTGGCCGGGTAGTGGGCCCCGGGACCCGCGGGCACCTCGGCGCCCTCGACCACGACCGCCCCCTGGGCGACGCTCTCCGCCACCTGGCGGTGGACCTCCTCCCGCATCAGCTCGTCGACGAGCGGGGCGAGCCCGCCCTCGGCGTTGCGGCGGCGGGCCTCCTCCGCGAGCGCGGCGAGGAAGGGCTCGGCCACCGCCCGGTGGACGTAGATCCGCTCGACCGCCACGCAGATCTGTCCCACGTTGGCGAACGCGCCGATGGCGGCCTGCTCGGCGGCCCAGGCGGGGTCCACGTCGTCGTCGACCACGAGGGCGTCGTTGCCGCCGTTCTCGCGGATGACGTGGGCGCCGCTCTCGACGCCGGCGCGGGCGATGGCCTCGCCGGTGGCGGTGGAGCCGACGTGGGCGAGGACGTCCACGTCCGGGTGGGCGGTGAGCTGCGCGCCGACGGCGGCGCCGCCGCTGACGGTGGTGAGGACGCCGGCGGGCAGGGCCTCGGCGAGGATCTCGCCGAGCCGGGCGCCCACGTGGGGGCACCGCTCGCTGGGCTTGTGCAGCACGGTGTTGCCGGTGACGATCGCGGCGCCCAGCAGGCCTGCGGCCACGGCCACGGGGTCGTTCCAGGGCGTGAGGGCGAGGACGACGCCGCGCGGCTCCGGCACGGTCCAGTCGGCAGCCAGGATGCTGCCGCGCAGGCTGTGGCCGCGGTGCACCGGGCCGAGCTCCGCGTACTGGTGCAGGGTGCCGACGCCGGCCATGACCCCGCCCAGGGACTCCTCGACGGGCTTGCCCGTCTCGCGGGCGTTGAGCTCGGCCAGCTCCTGGGCGTGCTCGGCCAGCCGGTCGGCGGCGGCGCGCAGGGCTTTGCCGCGCTCCTCGGGGGCGGTCCAGGCCCAGTCGCGGGCGGCGGCGCGCGCGGCGGCGACGGCGGCCCGGACCTCCTCCTCGGTGGCGGCGGGCACGGTCCCCACCAGGGAGCCGTCCCGGGGGTCCAGCACGGTCAGCTCGGTTGCGGGAGCGGTGGTGGCGGCGGGTGTCATGGGTCTCCTTCTCGGTGCTGGTGCAGTCCTGGTGCAGTGCTTTCTCGGTGGGTCCGGGACCCGGCGGGCCTGTCGTGATGAAGCATACTTACCGATCGCGCGGCACCGGTTACGGTAGCTGTGACCAGGCCGGCGCACCCGCGGCGGCCTGAGCGCTGTCCCCGCCCGGGACGGCACGCCCCGCCCGCGGTCCCCGCCGCGGGCGGCGCAGCGCACAGCAGAGAGGAAGTTGCATGAGTCTCCAGCCCACCAACCCCGGCCGTGTCCTGATCACCGGCGGGGCCTCGGGTCTCGGCGCCGCCCTGGTCGAGGCCGTCCGCGACAGCGGCGGCACGCCCATCGTCCTGGACCGGGACATCAGCTCGCTCAACGGCGTGACCGCCTACGAGGTGGACGTGGCGGACACCGCCGCCGTGACGGAGACGGTCCGGAAGGCCGCCGAGGCCGCGGGCGGGCTGGACGCCGTGGTCACCGCCGCCGGCATCGACCGGTGCGGCCGGCTCGAGGACGTCGCGATCGACGACTGGGAGAAGGTCGTGCAGGTCAACCTCTTCGGCACGGTCTCCGTGGTGCGGGCGGCCCTGCCGGCGCTGCGCGAGTCCCGGGGGCGGGTCGTCACCGTCGCCTCGACCCTCGCCCTGAAGGGCGTCTCCGACGCCACCGCGTACTGCGCCTCCAAGTTCGGCGTCCTGGGCTTCACCCAGGCCCTCGCCGCGGAGCTCAAGGGCGAGGTCGGCGTCACCCAGCTGATCCCCGGCGGCATGAAGACGCACTTCTTCGACGACCGCGACGAGCAGTACAAGCCGCAGGACGACTCCCAGCTCAACGACCCGGAGAACGTGGCCAGCGCGGTCCTGTTCGCCCTGGGCCAGCCCAAGGGCTGCGAGATCCGCGAGCTGTTCGTCGCCCACGCCGAGGAGGGCTCCTGGCCCTGAGCCGGCGGGCCCCCGCGGAACGGCCGGAGCCGGACGGGCTCATCCCGCACGGCTCCGGCCGTCCTTGTCCGAGGCCGGCGATCGCAGAGACTCCGGGCGCTCGAGCCGGCGCCTCGGACCCTTGACCGGCAACCAATGAGTTGCCTATGGTGCAGGGGTGGACCCGATCTTCCAGGCGCTGGCGCACCCCGCACGGCGGCTCCTCGTGGAGGAGCTGGCCGACCGCAACGACCAGACCCTTTTCGAGCTCACGGTGCGCCTGAACCAGGTCCACGGGCTGGCCATGACCCGCCAGGCCGTCACCAAGCACCTCGCCGTCCTGGGCGAGGCCGGCCTGGTGCGTGCCACCACGCAGGGCCGCACCACGGTCCACCACCTGGACCCTGCACCACTGACCGCCGCCCGTCAGTGGCTCGACGCCATTCCGCACACCCCGGAGGACCCCCGATGATCATCACGACCGCCAGCATCTTCGTCGACGACCAGGCCAAGGCCCTGGACTTCTACACCACCAAGCTCGGCTTCCAGCTCAAGACCGACGTGCCGGCCGGGCCCTTCCGCTGGCTGACCGTCGTCTCGCCCACGGCGCCGGACGGGGTGGAGCTGCTGCTGGAGCCCTCCGAGCACCCGGCCGTCCGCCCGTTCAAGGAGGCCCTGGTGGCCGACGGCATCCCGTTCAACAGCTTCGGCGTCGACGACGTGCAGGCCGAGTACGAACAGCTGACCGCCCTGGGCGTGCGCTTCGTGCAGGAGCCGGCACAGATGGGCCCCGTGACCACCGCGGTGCTCGACGACACCTGCGGCAACCTCATCCAGATCGCGGCCATGAACGCCCCCGAGTCCGGCACCACCGCCTGAGCTGGAGGCGGCGGTGACCGCCGATATTCTCCTGGAACACTGACCGACGCGCAGCCCCCGGACGGAAGGACGCTGATGAGCACGGTCCCAGAGGACATCGACACCCCGGAGATCATGATCGACCATGACGTCCTCCGGCGGAACATCGACCGGATGGCACGCACCGTGCAGGCCAAGGGCCTGGGCCTGCGCCCGCACGTGAAGACCCACAAGATCCCGGAGATCGCCGCGCTGCAGCTGGCCGCCGGAGCCGTCGGGCTGACCGTGGCCACCATCGGCGAGGCCGAGGTCTTCGTCGAGCACGGAGCCAGGGACGTGTTCATCGCCTACCCGCTGTGGATCGGGCCGCGCCAGGCGGAGCGACTGCGCCGCCTGGCCGCCACGGCCCGGATCGCGGTCGGAACGGATTCGGTGGAAGCTGTCGAGACCATGGCCGCCTCCCTCGGGGACGCCGCCGGCCGGATCGAGGTCCTGGTGGAGATCGACAGCGGCCACCACCGCAGCGGCATCGGCCCCGCCGCCGCCGTGGAGGTGGCCCGCGCCGCCGACCGGGCCGGGCTGCACGTCACCGGCGTCTTCACCTTCCCCGGCCACAGCTACGCCCCGGGCATGCCGACCACGGCGGTCGGGCAGGAGCAGGAGGCCCTGCGGGAGGCGTCCGAGCTGCTGGCGGCCGCCGGGTTCGACGTCACCCGGGTCAGCGGCGGCTCGACCCCCACCGCCACCCTCACCGAGGCGACGGCGGCCACGGAGGTCCGCCCCGGCGTCTACGTGTTCGGCGACGCCCAGCAGCTCGAGCTCGGGCGCTGTGCCGCGGAGGACATCGCCCTGACCATCGCGGCGACGGTCGTCAGCCGGCACGAGGGCGACGACGTCGTCCCCCGCAGGGTCGTCCTCGACGCGGGCAGCAAGATCGTCGGCGGTGACCGGCACGCCTGGGCCACCGGGTTCGGGCGGCTCCTCGACCATCCGCAGGCACGCATCACGGCGCTGTCGGAGCACCACGCCACCGTGGTCTGGCCCGGCGACGGCGAGCTGCCCGCCCTCGGACAGAGGCTGCGGGTGGTCCCCAACCACGTGTGCGTGGCCGTGAACCTCGTCGACGCCGTGTCCGTGCTCAGCGGCGGGAAGGTCGTGGACCGCTGGCGGGTCGCCGCCCGCGGCAGGAACAAGTAGTCCCGCCCGGCTCCGCCGCCTGCGGGAGGAACAAGTAGGGGCCCCGCAGGGAGTGGAGGCGGGGGCTCTAGACGTTTGTCCAGGTGGCACCGGGAACTGTCCCCTATTGGGTGGACGAGATTTCGGCGGGAGGAGCATGCACTCGCATCTAGACTGGAGCGACCCCCGCCGTCGTCCCCCAGGAAGGCCAGCCCGCCGTGGACACCCATCCCCCGTACGTGGTGGCCCGCGTCCCCATCGTCGTCCGGTGCCTGGACGCCCACGGACGTCCCGTCAGCCTCAGCACCCGCGCCCTGAGCCAGGGCTCCACCGATCTGCAGGACCTGCTCCGCTGGGCCTACGGCATCGTCCGGCCGCACCCGGGCGCCGAGACCGTCACCGTCTCCTTCCTGGAGGAGCCCGACGGGCGCCTGCAGCTCGAGTACCTGGTGGTGGACCGGGCGATGGCCCCGCGGCGCTGGTTCCACCGCCGCTGCCCCCGCCGGGCGGAAGAGGTCCAGACGGCGCTGATGCAGGCCACCATCGCCGTCACCACCCTGGTGGAGACCGTCGGGTCGCTGGCCACGGCGTGCTCGGCGCGCTGGGAGGACAACGACAGCCCCGACTTCGTCAATCTGGTGCTCGACGACACCTACGTCCAGCGCGTGCCCCGCACCGTCGTCGAGGCCCTGGAGGACCCGGCCGCCATGGACCTGCTGCGCGGGACGCTGACGCTGTTCGTCGAGAACGGCGTGGAGCAGCTGATCATCGGCAAGGACCCCGAGATCCCCGGCCGCTACCGGGAGACGGTGGTGGGCCGCTCCCCCGCCCTGATGCGCTTCCTGGCGGGCGAGCCCCTGCCTCCACTGGTCGACGGGCTGCAGGGACCGGGACGCTCCTGACCGGTCTCCCGGGCGCTGCCCGGCACCTCTGCGTGAGGACGGGGCGGCTCAGACGTCGTCGAAGATCTTGAAGGCCATGGTGCCGTGGGTGACGGCGGCTCCAGCGCCCAGGGCGGCGGCGACCATGGAGGCCTCGGCGATCTGCGCCTTGGTCGCCCCTGCCTTCTTGGCATTGGTCACGTGGACCTGGACGCAGTACGGGCACTGGGAGGAGATGGCCACGCCCACCGCGATCAGTTCCCGGTTCAGGCGGTCGATCGCCCCGCCGTCGCGGCCGACCGTCCCGTCGAACGTGACGAAGGCCTGGAACTCGGGGCCGGCCAGTTCCTTGTACTCGGCCAGCCGTTTCAGGTCCTCGGGAGAGTGGTAGTGCTCTGCCATGACTGGGTCCTTTCTCTGTCCTCAGTGGCCCCGACCCTACTCCCGGCACCCCGGCTACGCCATGGCCCCGCAGGGTGCGCCCGGCACCGGTCTCCCCTATGACGGCGAGGCGCTCTCCGGCCCGGCCGCCGGGTCCGGTGGGATGGGCAGGTCGGCGTAGCCGACCTCGTACTCCACCGTGCTGAGCACGCGCGAGCCCGAGGTGGCCGCAGCGCTCTCCCGGATCCGCTCGGCGCCCTGGCGGGTGGCCGCCAGAGCGTCCTCGTCATCCCAAAGGGTGATCGAGACGGACTGGCCGGTGCTGCGCTCGATCAGGCTCAGGGCGCCGCGGTATCCGGGCATCCCCTGGATCTGGGACATGACCTCCTCGCGCAGGGAGGCCAGCCCGGCGTCGTAGTCCTCCGGATAACCGCTCTCGTAGGTGCTGATCCGTGCGTACATCCGAGCTCACTCCCTACCCTCCCCATGGCTCAGGTGCCGGTCACCGCCTGCCGGTGGCCCGGTGCTCCGCGCTGGGGGGAGGTCGTGTTCTGTTCGTCCGGGCAGGTTACGCCCAAGGTCGAGCGGGCAGCGAGCACGACCTCGCCGCAGGGGTCGTCCCTTCCGGATCGTGGGCGCTGGAACGGCTCCCTCCATGGTGGCGGGATGGCCGGAACAGTTCTGCTGGGCCTGAGCAGGTGCGCCAGGGTGACAGTGGCACCGGCGCCGGCCCTTCAGAAGGTGACGTGCTGAGCCATCCCGTGGAGCTGGTGGATCCGGTAGCTCTGCAGTGCTCCTGAAGGCCCGGGGGGAAGGACGAAGGCACTGGAACGGTCGGTGGTTTCGATGCCGAGGGTCTCGAACTCGGCCTCCGCTCCGGGGGCCACGCGGACCGTGGGCACGATGAGCGTGAAGGTGCGGATAAAGGCGTCGGCGAGGTGCTCGATCGTGACGGTCACCAGCTCCCCCCACGTGGCGCCGACGCGCGTGATCTCCTCACCGCGGAAGCTGAGCTGCCGTCCGGCGTCTTCGTAGGAGACCAGCGGTGTCCCTGCGATGCTGGAGCGCGAGTAGACCACGCGGACCGGTTCGAGGATCTCGAACAGGTTGGCGTCCGCCAGGCCGCCGGCAACGGCCTGCGTCGCCGGGGCGACAGCAGCATGGGCGGGAGCAGCGCCACCCGACGGGGTGACACCGGTGACGGCCAGCGCGGTCAGTGCCGTACCGGAGGTGAGAAGACCACGCCGGGAGATCGCTGAGGGAGGGGCGGCCGAGGTCGACGCGACCGAAGGATGATGGTGCCGCATGATGTGCTCCTGACATTCGCGGGGCCGTCTGCCTGATGTCCCGAGGCTGTCCCACTCGGCATCGGGCGGGTCGCCGCCGGGGTCCCGAGAGGGATCCTCCGGCAGCGGGACGTGACCGTCCCAGCATCACGTTCTGCCCGTTATCCGCGGATGACTACCCGGCCGGAAAGAGCTCGCCGCCTGGTCACCGACGTCAGCCACCGAGTGCTCGATGCCGACGTCGATCTGGCTGCTGGTGGGGCAACGGAGGCTCTGATGAACCGCCCGGTCGTCCCGCTCAGCCACGTCGATGAGCTGGTCTGCAATCATGTCCCGTCAGGTGAGGATGGGGCTCTGGGAGAGCTGACCGCCGACCTGCTGAATGCGCACTGGGCCGTCCACGACGTCACAGGTGGTGTTCGGCGTAGACCTTCAGCGCATCGCGCACGAAGCCCGCCTTCTGCTCGCAGCCGTAGGTCTCGGCGAAACGAGGGTCAGCCACGTACATCTCGCCGAGGCCGAGCACGTACTCCTTCGCCGGACCCGCGGTCCCGCTCCTGCTCGAGCAGGGCCAGATGGGTGCGCAGGGCGTCGGTGACCTCCTGCTCCCCGTCGAGCACATCGGCGATCACCGCCAGGGAGAGCCCCAGCCGGCGCAGCAACAGGATCCGCTGCAGCCGGAGCAGCGCGTCCCCGTCGTAGTACCGCACCCCACCCGATCCGGTGCGGGAGGGAGGCAACAGGGCGATCTGTCCGTAGTGGCGCAGCGTACGGCTGTGGTGCCGCTGAGCTTCGAGACCTCCTGGATGGACCACTCCGTCGTTCCTCCGTCCGCCATCGACAAGAACCACCCTCTCAGGTGACGCAACGTCAACCGCAAGTGGTGAGGGCCGCTCCTGCCGGCCCCGCGAATTACGCAGCCCGTCGACCACCGCCGGCATCACGGACAGTACTGCCAGGACCTTCGGCTTGAGCTGCGGTCTTCGTGCTGCGCGACCTCACCCACCTGCCCGTCGTTCCCGTCCCGGGCACTGCAGGAGATGCCCCGATGTCCTGGCCCGGACGGACAGCTCTCGTGCCGGCCGACACATTGACCGGCTCATCCGCTCAGACGCCCACAGAACGCGAAAGCGGCGGCTGGTGTCCCATACCATGGGGGCATGCCCCCACGTCATCGCGCCGGTCCACCCGGTGTCGGCGTGGTGATCCCGGCCTACAACGAAGAAGCAGTCCTCCGCCGTTGCCTGGAGGCGGTGCTGAGCCAGACGGTGCCCGCCGAGCAGATCATCGTCGTCGACAACGCCTCCACGGACGGCACCCGTGCCGTGGTAACCCGGGTCCAGGCCGAGCACCCGGAGGCACCCCTGCTCCTCATCGAGCAGAACGCGGCGCAAGGACTGGTCCCCACCCGCAACGCCGGCCTCGATGCAGCCGACGCCGAGGTGCTGGGTCGCATCGACTCGGACTCCGTGCTCACCCCAGACTGGGTCGAGCAGGTCCAGGACGCGTTCACGGACCCGGAGTTGGCCGCCGTCACCGGGCCGGTGCTCTACTACGACCTGCCGCTGCCCCGGCTGGGACTGGCCCTGGACCATGCCGGACGGCA
The DNA here is from genome assembly GCF_014636775.1 of Kocuria dechangensis. Classification (GTDB taxonomy): domain Bacteria; phylum Actinomycetota; class Actinomycetes; order Actinomycetales; family Micrococcaceae; genus Kocuria; species Kocuria dechangensis. The sequence goes on along the minus strand of NZ_BMEQ01000018.1, from coordinate 80,246 downwards.
CCTGATGATGAAACGGATCGCGGACCGGCACCCGTTCCTCTACGGCTCCAACATGGCCATCCGCCGCACAGCCTGGCACCAGATCCGCTCCGAGGTCTGCCGGGACGAGCGCGACCGGATGCACGAGGACATCGATCTGTCCCTGCACCTGCGCGAGCACGGACTGACGATCGCCTACCGCCCGGCCATGATCACCGGGGTCTCGGCCCGGCGCATGGACGACTCCCCCGCCCAGTTCCGTGACTACGTCGGCCGCTACCGGCGCACCTACAGCGCACACCAGGTCACCAGCCCCGTCCCCTCCACCGCCACGATCATCCTCCGATCCCTGTACTGGCCCCTGAAACTCCTCAGATGGCTGCGCCGGCCCCGGTGCTCCCTGACGGATCAATGGAGGGTTCACAGTGCCGCGCGCACTCCTCCGCGGTATCCCCCAGGAGTCCCCGATCCTGGAATCGGGATCGGGGGTGAAGGTCATGGAATGGCCTGAGGAGCAGATCCGCCATCCGACAACAGGCACCGGCCCAGCAGGGAACCAACGCTTCTGACCGGATCAGAAGCAGGTCCGTGATCCGTGTCCGGCTCAGACGCCCGTCGCCGCCAGAGGCACGCCCCCGACAGCCGCCGGCGGCCTCCCGCGGCCGGCGTCCATGGCCCGGGCATGGGAGGACTCCAGCCGGGCGCCGAGGAGGGACGCCGTCCCGATGATCGGTCCGAGCACCCAGGCCGACGCCGGTCCGGCGAAGATCAAGAGCCTCCGCGCAACGACGAAGAGCATCCGCACACCCGCTGCGGGGGCGGGGTCGTCCGTCACCGGCGGAGGGTCCTGCTGGGGGGAGCTCCGTAGGCGGCGCGGTAGTGACGGGCGAAGCGCCCGGGCTGGGCGAAGCCCCACCGGGCGGCGATGGCCGCGACGGTGTCCCCGGCCGTGGGGTCGGCCGCGACGAGGTCGGCGTGGGCCCCGGCCAGCCGCGCCCGGCGCAGGTACTGGTCGGGGGTGAGCCCCAAGGGGTGGTTGGCGCGGAAGGCCTGGGCCAGGGCGCGGGTGGTGGTGTTGGCCGCACGGGCGGCGTCCTCGACCGTGATCGGCTCGTGGGCGTGGTCGTCGAAGAACTGCTGGGCGATGCGGTAGCGGCGGGTCTGGGCGGCCATGGACAGCGAGCGCAGTTCGCGGTCGCCGGTCAGCGGGAAGCACTCGAGCATCGCCACGGCCAGGTGCCGGGTGAGCTCTGCCCGCACCAGGGGCGCCTCGAAGGCACCGGAGTCCACCGTGTCGGCGGCCAGCCGGGCCAGGGAGGACCAGTAGCGGCCCAGCGCCGCACTGGCCGGGTGGGAGGAGTCGAAGGCCACCGGGATGTCCTCGGTGCCGTAGACGGTGTCGGCGACCTCCTGCAGCAGGTGCGCGGTGAGATAGATGTTGGTTGACCGGAGGGCTCCGGCCACGACCAGAGCCGGGTGGTGCGGGCGGAACAGGACCGGGCTGCCGACCGTGCCGGTCTCCTGGGCCGTCTGCCAGTCGTAGCGGGACCCCTGCACGTCGACGACGCCGAAGATCGAGGTGTCGCCCCAGGTGGAGAAGTCCCCGCCCAGGCTGAGCCGGGCCACGGTCAGGTGCTCGTCGCCGGCGCGGGACTCCCGATAGGAGAAGCCGGTGCCGGACGGGCCGAAGGAGAACCGCACACCGAGGGTCTCGAACAGCAGGGTCACGGCCTCCGGCTCGGTGGCCGTCAGCTCGGTGTGGAGAACCTCGCTCACCGGACTGCTCCTGGTCCGGGCGCGGCACCGGGCACGGGCGGAGCCGACCGGCCCCGCCCGCGGAGGGGCAGCGCGCACGTGGCCAAGCCAGGACCCTTTTCGTCGAGGAACAGCTCACCGCGACGGTGATGAGCTCCCATGATCCTCGCCGTGTCCGGCTGCCAGCAAGCACCCCGGGGATGACCGTCATCTTCGCGCAGGCTCTGGGGACCGCTCGTCATGGACCGCAGACTGTCCGCAGCGGGCCGATCAGCAGGGATCCGCCCCGGTCGAGAGGAAGTTCCCATGGACGTCCGGATCGTGGAGACGCTGGCCATGCTCGAGATCGGTGACGGGGTGCTCACCGCTCTGTTCCCGGTGGAGCACTACTCCCGGTGGGAGTTCGGGCCGTGGGCGCCGGCCATGGCGTGGTTCAAGGAGCGCCCGGGACTGACCCGAGCCCTCGGTGTGGCGCAGACGGTGGCAGCCGTGGCCGTGGCCGCAAGCCTGTCGAAGACCCCGGGACCGGCCTGGACGAAGTCCTAGACCGGCAGTGGGACGACGGTGCGGTACTTGCCGCCGGCGGTCTGCTCCGGGCCCTCCGCGGCCCGTTCGACGGTGACGTGGGCCAGGCCCAGGCCGGTGAGCAGTCCGGTCATCCCCGTGAGCACGGCGCCCCACACCTGCTCCGGGTCGGACCCGGTCGCCGCGAGCAGCCGCACCCGCAGCACCGCGGGGGCGGTCTGCACGACCTGGAACAGCTCCACCCCGGGGGTGCGGTCGACGACGGTGCCCAGCGCCAGCGGCGGCACCGTCACCCGGCCCTGACCGTCGGCGGCGGGGAACGTGAGCACGTCCGAGGCCCGCCCCTGCACCCGGATCGCCGGGGCCGGGTCCCCGCACTCGCACGGACCGGGCCGGACCAGGACGCGGTCGCCCACGTCGTAGCGGATGATCGGCTGCACCCGGTTGGCCAGGTTCGTCATCAGCACCGTGTGGGACTCCGTCCCCGGTGGCACGGGCCGGTGGTCGGCGTCGACGGCTTCCACGATCACCCAGTCGTCCAGCAGGTGCAGCCAGCCCCGGGCGCAGCTGTACGCGGCGTAGCCGGTCTCGGTGCACCCGTAGACCTCCCGCACCACGGCTCCGAACGCCCGCTCCATGCGGGAGCGGTCGTCCGCCGGCAGGCCCTCGGCGGTGCTGACCACCAGCACAGGCCGCAGGTGCAGCCGCCCGGCCTCCTGCTCCCCGGCGAGCAGGCGCAGGACGCTGGCGTACCCGAGCATGTAGGCCGGGTCGAAGCTGTTCAGCCGGGCCACCAGATCCGGCAGCGGCTCGTGGACCGAGAACAGCCCGAGCATCCGGTGGCGCCGGGGCTTCTCCCGCTTCTCGCGGGTGCTGGTGGCCACGGCGAGGAAGTGGCCGCCGGTGGCGATCAGCGCGGCGAACCGCGCCCCGCGGGCCACCATCCGCGCCAGGTCGCGCCAGGACAGCCACGTCCTGCCCATGATGCTCATCAGGCCCGAAGCGACCGTCCAGTTCCGGTCGTCCAGGACGAAGATCCCCCGCCGGCCGGTGGTCCCGCCGGTCGTGGCCACCAGGTACTTCCCCGTGAACCGCTCCCCGATCCGGGCCGGATCCGCCACGAACGCCTGGACCGCCTCCAGGGTCACCGCCGGGTCCGTGACCACCTCGTCGAAGTGAGCCATCAGCTCGCGCTTGTCCGTCACCGGCAACGACGTGACGTCGTCGACGCGCTCGGGCAGGTCCTGGTAGAGCCGCCGGTAGTAGGCGGAGTGCTCCCGGGCGAAGGCCACGAGCTCCGCCAGCCGCTCCTGCTGCCGCAGCCGGATCGCTTCGGGGCCCTGGCGGCGGGCGCGGAGGGCGTCCCACCACACCCAGGCCGCACTGTCGGCCCGGTCAGCTCCTGCGGACCCGCGTCGTCTCCCCATGGCACGACTCTAGGAACCGCTCCTCCCACAGGACAGACCCGCCGGGAACGTGACGGCCGGGGAGCCGCGGGTCAGCGGCCTTCCGGGGCCGGCACGCTCCCGGCCGGCTCCTGCTGCACCAGCTGCTCGAGCCGGCGCAGCGTCGCGGCGACCTGCTCGGCGCCGACCACCGGGAAGTTCTTCTTCGCCAGCACCTCGGGGTCGGTGATCGAACCCCAGTCGCAGTAGTTGGTCACGGCCGTGGAGCCGTCTACCTGCGGGTCCAGCGTCCAGCCCCACCGCCAGCCCTGCGGCGGCTGCCCGTAGTCGGCCACCAGCCACTCCAGGGCGCGCTCGGGCTTCAGGCGGGTCACGAAGTTCTCCACCCGGTACTCGCGCTCGCCGTCCGTCCACAGCATCTCCATCACAAACCGCTGCCCCTCCTCGGTGAGGGGCTCGGTGCCCTCGGCGGCCCGGACCATCCCGGAGCCGTCGAAGTCGGCGTGCCGGGCGGGATCGGCCAGCAGCTCGTAGATCGCCCTGGCGGGCGCGTCGATCACCGTGGTGACGCGGACGTCGGTGGGGCCGGATTCGTCGGTCGTCTCGAATTCACTCATGGGACCAGACTGGTAGAGGCACAGCGGGAACGCAAAGGCGCTGGACGTCCGGCGCCCTGGGCGGCGTACCCCTCCGGGGGGACGAAGTGGACGCCGGTCATCGCGTCACCTGCGGAGCGACCCGCCGCCGTTCCCGGCAATGACCCACACCGTTCCCCGGGAGACGGCCCCTGGACATAAGTTTGCTCCAGTACATGCAGAGTCGGCGATCGTCTTCGCATGCTCCCCCCCCCCCCCCCCCCCCCCAGAAATCCCCCGAGCTCCCCAACTCCTCGAGACAGACCTCCCCCCGGACAGAAGCAGGAACAGCCATGAGAACGTCCATCAGCCGTGCGCTGGTCGCGGCCCCCACCGCAGCCGTCATCACCTTCGGCGGATTTACCGGAGCCTTCGCCACCGAGGCCCCCGTTGCCGCTGAGTCCCCGGTGGGCGCCGTCGCCGCCCAGACCACACCGGGGACCGACGTCACCGCCGAGGCGGCCCGCAATAACTACTCGACGGCGTGGATGTGGGAGATCCGGACGGCCTTCGAGGAGGTCAACCGGCGGCGCGAGGCCGCAGGCCTGGCGCCCGTCGTCTACAACGTCCACCTCTCGCGGGCCGCCCAGGCATCCGCCAACCGGAGCGGGGACACCGCTGACTTCCTGCCCGGAGGCAGCGAGGAGCCCACGGCTCCCGCTGACACGCCCCGCGGCATGCCGTCCGGGGGCACCTATCTGGGGCAGACCTCGATCACTATGCACACCTACTCCCACTACCTGGACGATGAGAACCACGACGCCCGCGAGACCTACACGGGCTATCCGGACGACTTCGAGCAGAAGGTGCTCGACCCCCGCGTCACGCACGTGGGGATCGGCGGGATTTACGTCGACATCCAGAGCGAGGATCTGGAAGTGAACCACCTGGTCCTGGACCTCTGGCAGTACCCGGAGTCGGCCAGGGTCCTCGGCAGCCACCAAGATCCCTGGAGCGCCGATCCCGGATCCTTCCTGCCGCCCGCTGCCTCCCCGTTCGCGGACGTCGCCACGGACCAGCAGTTCTACAAGGAGATGTCCTGGCTCGCGGACCGCGGCATCTCCACCGGGTGGGACGACGGGACCTACCGGGCCCTGCAGCCGATCAACCGCGACGCCATGGCCGCATTCCTCTACCGCCTGGCCGGGGAACCCGAGTACACGGCGCCGGCCGTCTCCCCTTTCGCGGACGTCGCCACGGACCAGCAGTTCTACAAGGAGATGGCCTGGCTCTCGGACCAGGGCATCTCCACCGGCTGGACGGAAGTCGACGGCACCCGCACCTACCGAGCCCTGCAGCCGATCAACCGCGACGCCATGGCCGCATTCCTCTACCGCCTGGCCGGGGAACCGGAGTACGCGCCGACAGCACCCTCCCCTTTCGCGGACGTCGCCGCGAACCAGCGGTTCGCCACCGAGATGGCCTGGCTCGCCGAGCAGGGCATCTCCACCGGCTGGACCGACCGGACCGGCGCCCACACCTACCGGCCGCTGCAGCCCATCAACCGCGACGCCATGGCCGCCTTCACGTATCGTTACGCCGCAACCACGAGCCCGAGGTAGGGCGCTTCGGCCGAGCCGTCGCGCCAACGGACGATCCGCGCGACGGCCTCGGGCGACGCCCTCGCCCGACTGCACGGGTCGGCGTATATTTGCCTTCATAAACGTGGCGAACCGCCGGGTCCGATCCCCCCGACCCTCCCCCCGAACGAATCAGGAACTGCCATGAGAACGTCCATCAGGCGTGCGCTGGTCGCGGCCCCCACCGCGACCCTCCTCACCGTCTCCGGACTCACCGGAGCCCTCGCCGTCGAGTCCGCCCCGGCCCCTGAGTCCACCTCGGTGGTGACCACTGCGTCGGCCGACGGGTGGGACTGGCGGCAGTACGAACGCGGGGACAACGTGACCAGTGCCGAGATCCTCAACCAGGTCAACTGCCTGCGCGCCGTCGCGGGCGTCCAGCCGGTGGCCGTCAACACCACCCTCTCCGCACTCGCCCAGGCGGCCGCGGACCTGCGCGCCGGCCGCGGCACCGGCTCCACCACCCCCGGGAAGGCACCCAGCGGCGGGACCTACCACGGCCAGGTCCAGTCCTCGCGGTACTTCAACGAGGAGGACCTGCGGTCCGTCAACGACTCCCCCGGTCTCCGGGAGAAGCTGACGGATCCGCGGACCACCCACGTGGGCATCGGCCGCGCCTACTCCCCGCAGATGGACGAGGAGGGCTGGTGGTCGGAGCACGTCGTCGTCGACCTCTGGCAGTACCCGGCGGGGGCCGCGGTGCCCGGCACCGTGGCGAGCACCGTCCCCGACTGCCCGGACCACTGGGTCCCGCCGGCGGTCTCCCCCTTCAAGGACGTGACCACCACCCAGCAGTTCTACAAGGAAATGGCCTGGCTGGCCGACCGGAAGATCTCGACGGGCTGGGTCGAGGCGGACGGGTCCCGGACGTACCGCCCGCTGCAGACGATCAAGCGGGACGCCATGGCCGCGTTCCTGTACCGGATGGCAGGGTCACCCGACTACACGCCGCCGAAGGTCTCCCCCTTCAAGGACGTGACCACCACCCAGCAGTTCTACAAGGAGATGGCCTGGCTCGCGGAGAACCGCATCTCCACCGGCTGGGACGACGGCACCTACCGCCCGGGGCAGACCGTCAACCGCGACGCCATGGCCGCCTTCCTCTACCGCCTGGCGGCCTACTGGAACGGGGGGTACGTCGAGCACACCCCGCCGGTCGACTCCCCCTTCACGGACGTGTCCCCCGGCCAGCAGTTCTACGCCGAGATGACCTGGCTCGCCGCGAACGAGATCTCCACCGGCTGGGACGACGGCAGCTACCGCGCGCTGCTGCCGGTGAACCGCGACGCCATGGCCGCCTTCCTCTTTCGCCTGGACGGCTACCACCGGGGCCTCACCTACTGACCCGCCCGGCCCAGCCGTGTCCGGGTCCTCCCTGGCGCCCGCTGTGCGAGCATGTGCCCGGAACGGTCGGACGAGGAGCGGAGCCGCAGTGGGACGTCTCGAGGGGAAGGTCGCGCTGGTCACCGGCGGGGCACGCGGCATCGGGGCCGCAGTGGCGGCGCGACTGGCGGCCGAGGGAGCCCGCGTCGTCGTCGGGGACGTCTCCTTCCCGGACGAAGCGGACGCCCGTCGCGACGACGACGCCGTGCTCGCCGTCCGGCTCGACGTCACCTCTCCGCAGGACTGGGCGCGCGCGGTGCAGGCGGCGGTCGGGACGTTCGGAGGACTCGACGTCCTGGTCAACAACGCCGGCGTCTCCCATGTGGCCCCGATCGCGGAGCACCCGGCCGAGCAGTGGGAGCACGTCCTGGCCGTGAACCTCACCGGTCCCTTCCACGGCATCCAGGCCGCCGTGCCCGCCATGCGAGCGCGCGGCGGCGGGTCGATCGTCAACCTCTCCTCCACGGCCGGGCTGCGCGGCTTCCGGGCCGCACCGGGCTACTCGGCCTCCAAGTTCGGCCTCCGCGGTCTCACCCGCAGCGCGGCGCTGGACCTGGGCCCGGAGCGGATCCGGGTCAACGCGGTCCTGCCCGGCTTCGTCCGGACGCCGGCGACAGAGGAGATCGTGGCCGATCCCGCCCTGCTGGCGCTCGGGCGCACGGCGGACCCGGACGAGATCGCCGGGACGGTGCTCTACCTGGCCTCGGACGACGCCTCGTTCGTCACCGGCGCCGAGTTCGTCGTGGACGGCGGCGAGACCGCCTGAGGCGCTGCACCCCTCGCACTCGGGGCGTCAGCGGGGCATCACGGCCGCGCGGTAGATGAACGCCGCCATGGCGTCACGGTTGATCGCCAGCCACGGCCGGTAGGTGCCGTCGGGCCAGCCCGTCGAGATCTTCCGGTCGGCCAGCCACGCCATCTCCTTGTAGAACGGCTGCGACGTGCGCACGTCCCGGAACGGCGACACCCTCGGCGGGGTGTACGCGGGGGACCCGGCGGCCCGGTAAAGGAACGCGGCCATGGCATCGCGCTTGATCGTCTGCAGCGGGCGGTAGGTGCCGTCCGGCCAGCCCGTGGAGATCTTCCGGTCGGCCAGCCAGGCGATCTCCGTGTAGTAGGGGTTCGTGGTCGGCACGTCCTTGAACGGGGAGACCTTCGGTGGGACGAACGGCGGGGAGCCGGCGGCCCGGTAGAGGAACGCGGCCATGGCGTCCCGGTTGATCGCCTGCAGCGGCCGGTACGTGCGCGTGCCGTTCGCGGCCACCCAGCCGGTGGAAATCCCGGCGGCCGCCAGCCACGTGATCTCCCGGTAGAACGGCTGCGTGGTCGCCACGTCGATGAACGGGGAGACACTCGGCGCTGCGTACGTCGAGGCGGTGCCGAGGGCGGAGTCCAGCCGCAGCTTCACGAGGTCGTTGCCGACCGTGACCCACGGGGCCCCGTCCCGGTCAAAGTCGAGGTGCCGGTTGGCGCCGGTGAGCACGGTGGAGAAACGGCCGGTGGCCGGCTCCAGCACGCTGAGGCTGCCGCCGGCCAGGTGCGCCAGGCGCTTGGTCCCCGGGATCAGCGCCAGGTCCACACTGTTCCAGGCCGCACGACCGGTCCGCGAGCCGAGCACGAAGGTGCTCAGCGGTGCCCCGTCGGACAGGCGCAGCTCGACGACAGTGTCCAGGGTGGCCACGTAGAGCTTCCCGTCCAGGAGGACCGGCCCATAGGCTTCATCGAGCCCCGGCAGGGCCCGCTTCCACAAGACGGCTCCGGTCCGCGCGTCGGCCGCGAAGACCACCGCATCGCCGGACCAGTCGTCGATCCCGTACCCCGACCTCACCGAGGTGGTGCCGTAGACCGTGTGACCGCTCGCCGCGAGCCCGACGATCGACAGCTCCGGGATGATCTTGTTGTAGACCGTCACCTTTCCCGTGGACCGCTCGATCGTCCCCAGCGCCCCGCCGCGGTACCCGTACTCGGGCACCGTGCCGAAGACGACGTGGGAGTCGGCCACCGCCCACGCGAAGATCCGCGACTGCAGGTGCGACTCCCCCAGCCGCGCCAACTGACGGAACGAAGCGGCGTCCTCCACGCCCGGTGCCGTGGTGTGCTGCACGACCACGGCAGAGCCGTAGGAGCCGACGTAGAGCGTGCCCTCGTCGACCATCATTCCCTCGATCTGACCGATCCCGGCGGTGGCCGCGGAGTGGGCGAACGCGCCCGTGGCGAGGTTCGTGGCGCAGAGGCCGTCGCCTCGGTAGCCGCCGGCGTAGACGGTGCTGGTGGCTCGGTCGATGACCATCGACTGTGTGTCCAGAGTGGTGAGCACCACGGGGTGCCGCACCGCGGGACGGACGACGCCGTCCTTGGTGATCCGCACCGAGGACAGCGAGGAGTTGCCGGCGCTGACCAGCAGGACATCGTCTCCCACCAGACCGGTGTGCATCGTGTACTTGTCGGCCACGGAGGCCACGGCCTCCGCGGTCAGCACCTCGTCACCCGGCCGGAACCGCATGAGGGTGCCCTTGGCGTTGGCGTAGGAGAAGCCCGCCGCGTCCACGGCGGACAGGCTGCGGCCCGACATGGCGCAGGGTGTCGCGCTCCAGCGGCCGGTCTGTGTGTCGTGCACGGACACGATCTCGGTGCCCTTGGCATCGTCGTGCCAGACGAAGACCTTTCGGCCCCGGGTTGCCGTGCGCAGGACGAAGGAGTTGAGCCCGCGTCCGGGAATGCCGACCCGGGTCGGGGAGGACGGGGCGTCGACGTCGATGCGGAAGAGATCGGGATCGGCGGTTCCGGTGCCGGCCCACAGTGTCCTGCCGTCCGAGGAGACGGACAGGGACCGGACGTAGTCGTTGCCGGTTCCCAGCTTCGGAGTCCTGGTCAGTTCCCGTCCTGTCGCCGGGTCCAGGCACACGGCCACCCCGGCGGGATACGTGCCGGCCCAGAGGCGGCCCCGGTGGTCCCGGACGAGGTCGTAGAGGCCGCTCACTCCGGACGGGAGGGTCCCGATCTGCGCGATCGTGCGCTGCGCCACGGACAGCTTCATGAGTGCTCCGCCCGAGGTGAACCACAGGGTGCCCAAGCCGTCGTGGACGAAGTTGCCCGAGGCGTTGGACGGGGTCGACGCCCTGTAGTGCAGCGCGCCGGTCGCCGTGTCGAAGATCTGGATCGTGTCGGCGCGGTCCCCGGTGTTGGTGGTGACCAGGTAGTGGACCGAGCCGACCTTGATCACCCCGACGCCGGTGGACGACGTGAGATTGAAGCTCCGGAAGAGGTTGCGGTGCCGTCCGACGACGGTGCCGGTCAGGCCCAGTGATCCTGTGGCGGCCTTGCTGCCCAGCACCACTGCGGCGGCGGCCGGCGCCGAGGTGACCGGCGTCGAGAGCACAGCAGCGGCCGGACCCAGCAGCGCGGTGGCGCTCAGCAGTGCACGCCGGGAGACCCCGGTCGTGCTCGCTTCCTGGTGCATGCGACTCCCCCGATTCGCTTGTCACCGGCACCCACGGATCCCCCGACCCGTGGTCTCTCCCCGCAACGGATCCCCCGACCCGTTGCACCTCCGCCGGCCGATGAACGGCGGAGCGGACGCTCATTCGTTTGCATCCGTTACCATCACACACTGATCAGGGGGCGCTGTGAATCCGCACAAGCGGGGACAAGGTGTCGCGCCGCGCAGCATGGACAGCACGGACGCCCGGGCTCGAGGAAGCTCAGGCGTCCTGATCTGCCGGGTGACGGCGCTCTACAGGGTGCTGGCCACCATCCGGTAGAGGAAGGCTGCCATGGCGTCCCGGTTGATCGGCTGCAGCGGCCGATAGGTCCGGGATCCGTCTGCCTCGGTCCAGCCGGTGGAGATGCCGCGCGCCGCCAGCCAGGCCATCTCCTTGTAGAACTGCTGGGTCGTCGACACGTCCCGGAACGGCGAGACCCTCGGCGGCGTGTAGGCCGGGGACCCGGCCATCCGGTACAGGAACGCGGCCATCGCGTCCCGGTTGATCGGCCGCAGCGGCCGGTACGTCCCGTCGTCCCACCCGGTGGAGATCTTCCGCGCGGCCAGCCAGGCCATCTCCTTGTAGAACTGCTGGGTCGTCGACACGTCCCGGAACGGCGAAACGGACGGCGGCATGTAGGCGGTGTCGCCCTGTCCGGTGGGTTCCATGCGCAGCTTGACGACGTCGTTGCGGACGGTGGCCCACAGGTTTCCCGCCCCGTCCAGGTCGAGGTGCCGGTGGGCGTCGGTGAGCACGCGGTCGTACAGCCCCGTCGCGGTGGACAGGACCGTGAGAGTGCCCCAAGCCAGGTGCGCCAGCCGGGTTGTGCCCGGGATCTGGATCATGGCCACGTTCTGCCACCCGGGCTGTCCGGTGCGGGAGCCCAGGACGAAGGTGCGCAGCGGGGCGCCATCGGACAGCCGGAGCTCCACCACCGTGTCCAAGGTCGCCACGTAGAGCTTCGAGCCCATGAGGATCGGCTGGTAGAGCTCCTTGGTCCCCGGGAGGGTCCTCCGCCACAGCAGCTTGCCGGTACTGGTGTCGAAGGCGAAGACTTGGGCGTCGCCGGCGTACTCGGCGGCGCCCAGCCCGCCTCTGACCGACGTGGTGCCGTAGACGGTGTTGCCGGTGGCCGTCAGCCCGACGATGGACAGCTCGGGCAACAGCTCGCCGTAGACGTGCACGGCGCCGGTGGAGCGGTTGACCACCCCCAGGACGCCACCGCGTCGGCCGGTCTCCGGGACCGTCCCGAAGACGACGTGCGACGTGGCCGAGGCCCACGCATAGATCCTGGACTGGAGGTGGGACGTGCCGAGCGTGGCCAGCTGCCGGTACGAGCCCGGGTCCTTCACGCCCCTGGGCAGCAGATGGTCGACGATCACCCCGGACGGGTAGGAGCCGATGTAGAGCCTGTCCCCGTCGACCATCATCCGTTCGATCTGCTCGATGCCGGCCGTGGGCGCCGAATGGGCGAAGGCGCCCGTGGTCAGCTGGGTCGAGCACAGGCCGTCGCCCTTGAACCCTCCTGCGTAGACGGTGCTCCGGGCACGGTCGATGGTCATCGACTGGGTGGCCAGCGGCACCGGCACGACGGCGTAGTCGACGTGCCGTTCCTGTGCCGCCGCCGTGGTCATCCGGTCCGCGGCGAGCACGGACGCGCCTTCCGTCAGCAGGTACAGCTTCCCACCGGCGAGCGCGATGTGGACGGTGTAGCGCTGCGGGAGCGTGCCGACCGTCTCGACCACGATCTGCGGGTCCTCGGGCCGGAACCGGCGGAGCACACCGTAGCCGTTGACGTAGACGTAGCCCTGCGAATCCGGCTGCGTCATGGACCGGGCGGTCATCACCACCGTCGACGCCGCCCAGGACTTGGTGACGAGGTCGTACTCGGAGACGACCTCCTTGCCCGAGGAGTTCTCGTGCCAGACGAAGACCCTGCGCCCGAACGCGACCGTGCGCGAGACGATCGAGTTGCCTCCCACGCCGGGGATCGGGATGCGCTGAGGAGCGGAGGGCCGGTCGACGTCGATGCGGTACAGGGCCGGGGCACCGGTCCCCGAGCCGGCCCAGATCGTCCTGCGGTCCGGGGAGATGCTGAGGCCGCGCGCGTACTGGTTGCCGGAGCCGAGCACGGGGGTACGGGCGATCTCCCGCCCCGTCGAGGGATCCAGGCAGAGCACGATCCCTGCCGGGAACGTGCCGGCCCACAACCGGCCCTGGTGGTCGATCTGGAACTCGTAGAGGTTCGTGACTCCCGACGGCGCGGTCCCGATCCGCCGGATCGTGCGGTTGGGCACCGAGACCGCCATCAGCGCGGCGCCGGAGGAGAAGTAGAGGGTCCCCCGACCGTCGTGGGCGAAGTTGCCGTCGGCCTTGCCCGGCGTGGACGCCCGGAAGTGCAGGGCCCCGGTGTCAGCGTTGAAGACCTGGACGGTGTCGGCCCCGTCCCCCGCGTTGAAGGTGGCCAGGTAGCGGACGGTCCCCACCTGGATCACCCCGATCCCGCTGGAGTTCGTCAGCGCGAAGCTTCGGAACACGTCGCGGTGCCGGCCCGCGACCGCGCTGGTCAGTCCAAGATTCCCCATGGGCACGGCCGAGCCGAGCACGACGGCGGCGGAGGCCGGCTCGGCAGGCCCTGCCGTGACGGCCACGGCGGACCCGAGCACGGCGGTGGCCCCGAGCAGGTGGCGCCTGGAGACGCCGGCGCTGGGCTCGGAGGCAGACGTACGGCGGCGATCGGACATGCGGCTCTCCCGGTTCGACGGTCCGTTCCGGCACCGGAAAGGTCCTGACGCGGACAACGGGGGGCGGTCCCGGAACGATGCAAATGCAACTTCAGTCGACAGCCAGCTTATGACAGGCGATGCGCCACCGGAACCCTCCGGCCGCGCTTGTCCGAGAAGCACCGGCACCGCCCGGAGCAGCTCAGCGCCCGCGGGCCGCCGCCCGGTAGAGGAACGCGGCCATGGCATCCCGGTTGATCGGCAGCAGCGGCCGATAGGTGCGCGTACCGGTGATGCTGAGCCACCCGGTGGAGATGCCGACCTCGTAGACCCAGGCCATCTCCTTGTAGAACTGCTGGCTCGTCGACACGTCCCGGAACGGCGAGACCGTCGGCGGAACGTACTCCGGCGACCCCGCCGCCCGGTAGAGGAACGCGGCCATCGCGTCCCGGTTGATCGAGCGCAGAGGCCGATAGGTCCCGTCGTCCCACCCCGTGGAGATCTCCTGGTGGTGCACCCAGGCCATCTCCTTGTAGAACTGCTGGCTCGTCGACACGTCCCGGAACGGCGAGACCGTCGGCGGAACGTACTCCGGCGACCCCGCCGCCCGGTAGAGGAACGCGGCCATCGCGTCGCGGTTGATCGGCCTCAGCGGCCGGTAGCTGCGTGCGCCGGTGGAGCTCATCCATCCCGTCGCGATGCCGGCCTCGTAGCTCCAGGCCATCTCCCGGTAGTACTTCTGTCCCGTCGAGACGTCCGCGAACGGCGAGACCTTCGGAGCGACGTAGGACGGCCCTGCGGCGACTGCGTCCAGCCGGAGCTTCACCACGTCGTTGCCCGTCGTCACCCACATGGCGCCGGAGGCGTCGAAGTCGATGTGCCGGTGGGCGCCGGTCAGCACGGTCGCGGTCCGCGACGTGGCCGGCTCGAGGACGGTGGTCACCCCGCCCGCCAGGTGGGCCAGGCGCCGGGTCCCCGGGATCCGCACCAGTTCGGCGCTCTGCCAGGCGGCACGGGCGCTCCGCGAGCCGAGCACGAAGGTCCTCAGGGGAACCCCGTCGGAGAGGCGAAGCTCCACCACGGTGTCGAGCGTGCCCACGTAGAGCTTGCCGTCCAGCAGGACGGGACCGTAGAGCTCCTTGCAGTCCTTCAGGGTCCGCTTCCAGGCGACCCTGCCCGTCCGGGCGTCCGCGCAGAAGACGACCGCGTCCCCCGGCCAGTCGGCGATGCCGTAGCCGCCCCGGCAGGACGTCGTCCCGTAGACGGTCTCGCCGTTCACCGCCAGCCCCACGACGGAGAGCTCTGGGATGATCTTGTTGTACACCGCCACGGCCCCGGTGGCGCGGTCTATCGTGCCGAGTGCCCCGCCGCGGTAGCCGTACTCGGGCACCGTGCCGAAAACGACCCGTGACGGGGAGACGGCCCAGGCGAAGATCCGCGACTGCAGGTGCGAGGTGCCCAGCTTGGCCACGCGCCGGTAGGCGCCGGCGTCCTTCACCCCTTTCGCCAGGTCGTGCTCGACCACGACGGCCGAGCCGTAGGAGCCGACGTAGAGCTTGCCCCCGGCGACGGTCAAGCCCTCGATCTGCGCGATGCCCGCGGAGGCCGCCGAGTGGGAGAACTCGCCCGTGGAGAGGTTCGTGGCACACAGGCCGTCCCCCTTGAAGCCGCCCGCGTAGACCGTGTTCGTCGCCTTGTCGATGGCCACCGACTGGGTGGTGAGCGGCACCGGGACGACCTTGTAGTCCACCCGTGGCGCGGCGGCGAGGGCTCCGCCCGTGGGTGCGAACCGTCCGGCCTGAAGCAGGGACGGTCCCTCCTTGACGAGATAGAGCGTGGACCCGGCCAGGGCGGTGTGGATGGTGCTGGTCTCCACGCCGGTGGCCACGGTCTCGGGGACGAGCACCGCCGCGTCGGCACGCATGCGCACGACGCTGCCCTTGGCGTTGGCGTACACGTATCCGGCGGCGTCCGGGGCGGTCACGGACCAGCCGGCGATGGCCGTGGGGTACCGCGACCAGGTCCTGCTCACGACGTCGTAGACGGAGATGATCTCCTTCCCCAGCGGATCGTCGTGCCACACGAAGACCTTGCGGCCGCGCGCCTGCATGCGCATGACCATCGACGGAACGGCATGGGCGGGGAGGTTGATCCGGGTGGGTGAGGCGGGATTGTCCACGTCGATGCGGAACAGTGCCGGGTCCGCGGTGCCGGTGCCGGCCCAGACCGTCCTCCGGTCCGGGGAGATCGTGACGCCGCGGGCATAGTCGTTGCCGTTGCCCAGCACGGGCGTGCGAGCGAGCTCCCGGCCCGTGGCAGGATCGAGGCACACCAGCCGTCCGGCCGGATAGCTGCCGGTCCACAGGCGTCCCCTGTGGTCGAAGTGGAACTCGTAGGCGACGAGGATGCCGCTGCCCACCGTGCCGTACTGGCGGAGGGTCCGGTTGGGGATGGACAGCACCATCAGTGCCTTGTCCACGCTGAAGTAGATGTTGCCCCGGCCGTCGTGCGTGAAGTTGCCGGCGGGCTTGCCCGGCGTCGAGGCCTTGTAGTGCAGCGCCCCGGTGTCCGCGTGGAAGACCTGCACGGTGTCGACGCCCTCGCCGGCGTTGAAGGTGACCATGTAGTTGGCCGTGCCGACCCGGGCGACGCCCACGCCGTTGGAGTTGGTGAGGCTGAAGGTCCGGAAGAGGTTCCGGTGCCGGCCCACGACCGTTCCCCTCAGCCCGAGCGGACTGGTCGTGGCCTTCGTCCCCAGCACGACGGCGGCCTCGGCCGGCTCAGCGGTGGCGGTTGCCGTCACCGCGGCGGCGGCTGGCCCGAGCAGTGCGGTCGCCGAGAGCAGCGTGCGCCGCGAGACGCCACCGCTCTCGGTGGCTGCGGGCGTGCTTCGGTCCTGTTGCATGCGACTCCCCCGATTCGCGTCTCTCCCCTGAGGAGCGGCCGGCAGGTCCCCCGACCCGCCGGCCGCCCCCTGTGCCCCCCACCCTCCGGAACGGAGGGGCACGTCGCCGTGGTGTCGGCACCCCGGCGGGACGTGGTTCTTTGCGTCCATGAATATCGAATCGCATCCATTAGCAAGAGGGAATCCACAGATGCGGGGACGGCCGGCACCCCTTGTTGTCAGAGGCGGCGCAGATACTGGGTGCCGCGGACCGCCGCACGGTGGCGGTCCCCCGAAGGGAGGACAGACGGAATGGGACTCATGACGCCGCTGCAGGAGCGCCTGAGGGTGACGTTCGCCGGGCAGGCGGACCGAGTGCCGGAGTGGGAGCTGGCCCTGGCCGAGGGCGACGACGCGGGCTACTTCCAGCCCGGGTCGGCGGTCTGGGCTGTGCACGGCTCCATGGCCACCATTCCCGCCGGAGTCCGCGCCCTTCTCACCCAGGCCCTGCACCCCGGGGCGCTCGCCGGAGTCGTCGAGCACTCCGACTACCGGGCGGACCCGCTGGGCCGACTGGCGGGAACCATCCGCTGGATCTTCACCGTCACCTACGGGGACACCACCGCAGCCCACCGCGCATCGGCGTACGTACGGCGGCTGCACGAGAGCGTCCGGGGCGCCTACACCGGCGCCGACGGCGTCGAACGGTCCTACTGCGCCAACGACCCTGACCTGGTCGAGTGGGTGCACCTGGCGTTCACCGACGCGTTCCTTCGCTCCCACCAGCAGTGGGGAGGGACGATCCCGGGGGGCCCGGACGCCTACGTGCGGGAGTGGGCGGTCGCCGGCCGGCTGATGGGGGTGTCCGACCCGCCGCGCTCGGAGGCAGAGCTCGACGCACGCATGGCGGCCTTCGACGGCCGGCTGGCAGGCGGGCCTCGGGTCGACGACGTCGTGCGGTTCCTGCGTCGGCCCCCGTTGGATCCGCTCCTGATGCCGGGCTACCGCGCCCTGTTCGCGGCGGTCGTGGACAGCCTCCCACAGGACCGCCTCGACCTGCTGGGTCTCGAGCGCCCACGCCTGGGGCCTGTGCCGTTGCCCACACGTCAGACCGCTGGATTTGCCCTCACGGTGGTGGGCAAGGCGCTGGGCGCACAGGGCCCCAGCGAGATCGCCGCACGTCAGCGGCTCGCCCGGTTGGCCGTCATCTGAACGAGATCGTCCCTGGTGTCCCCTAAACTGGGTGTGCACCTGCACGCCCCGCGTTAGGTCCCCCGGCCCTCGCACCCTCGGAACAGGCGGTTTCCCCATGCCCACGATCATGCCCATCTATGGAACGCGTCCGGAGGCCATCAAGATGGCGCCGATCGTGAAGGCCCTGCAGAACTCCCCGGACTTCGAGTGCGTGGTCACCGTCACCGGTCAGCACCGGGAGATGCTGGACCAGGTCAACGAGATCTTCGACATCGTCCCGGACCACGACCTCAACATCATCCAGCCGCGCCAGACCCTCAACGGCATCCTCACCCGCACGGTCGAGGGCCTCGACGCACTCTTCGCCGAGAACGCCCCGGACGCCGTGGTGGTCCAGGGCGACACCACCACCTCCACGGCCGCGGCGATCGCCGCGTTCTACCGAGGGATCCCGGTGATCCACGCCGAGGCCGGGCTGCGCTCGTTCAACCTCTTCTCCCCCTTCCCGGAGGAGGCCAACCGCAAGATCACCTCCCAGATCACCTCCCTGCACCTGGCCCCGACCTCCACCTCCAAGGAGAATCTGCTGCGCGAGGCGCTGCCGGAGGAGGACATCGTGGTCACCGGCAACACCGTCATCGACGCCCTGCTGCACACGGTGGCCAAGCAGCTGCCCTTCACCGACCCGCAGCTGGAGGAGATCGCCGCCTCCGGCCGCAAGGTCCTGCTGGTCACCACCCACCGCCGTGAGAACCAGGGCGAGGCCATGCGCGGCGTGGGCCGGGCCCTGGCCCGGATCGCCGAGGCCGAGCCCGAGCTGGTCATCGTGCTGCCGGCCCACCGCAACCCGGTGGTGCGGGAGGCCGTCCTGCCGGCACTCGAGGGCAAGACCAACGTGGTGGTCACCGAGCCGATGGCCTACGGCGAGTTCACCCGCATGCTCTCGGTGGCCGACGTGGTCCTCACCGACTCCGGCGGGGTCCAGGAGGAGGCGCCGTCGCTGGGCAAGCCGGTGCTGGTGATGCGCGAGAACACCGAGCGCCCCGAGGCCGTGCACGCCGGCACCGTCAAGCTCATCGGCACCGATGAGGAGCGCATCGTGGCGGAGGTCGACGCGTTGCTCAACGACCCTGCAGCCTACGCCGCGATGGCCAACGCCGTGAACCCCTACGGCGACGGCCGTGCCGCCGAGCGCACCCTGGCCGCCATCGAGCAGATGTTCGGCCTCGGCCACCGCATCGAGGACTTCACCGCCGCCGTCGCCGCGCGCTGACCCTCGATCCCGGATGCCATGACAGAGACGATCGTCCTCCCCCTCGCCGAGCTGCGGGACTTCGACGCGGATCGGCTGATCCCGGACGAGCACAACCGCATCGACGTGGTGACGGACTACTTCACCATGCCGTTGCTCGTCGTTCCCCGCACGGGGGCCGACAAGCTCGTGGTGCTCAACAACGGGGCCGTGGACCAGCACCGGGCCGCAGGCGAGCCGGTGTTCCAGCGGTCAACCTGGAGCGACGAGATCCGCCACCACCAGATCTACGTCTACGATCCGGCCACAGGGGGTCCCGAGTACCTTTCCCTCGGCTGGGGTCAGGTGTCCCCCGAGAAGTGGGCGGCGTTCTACATCGGCCGGGTGGTCCGCACACTGGCCGTCAAGCTGGGGGTCAGCGATCCTCGGGACCGGATGTACTTCGGGTCGTCCGCCGGCGGCTTCATGGCGCTGGCGCTGCTCGCGGACGACGAGGGGGCACGGGCGGTCATCAACAACGCCCAGTTCGACTGGACCCGATGGATGGCCACCGGTGTCAACGCCCTGCGGCACGCCCGCTTCGGCGGCATGCTGCCTGCGGACATTCGGGCCAGGTTCCCCCTGACCGCCAACGTGCTGAACCTGCTCGCCAGACGGGGGCGTCCGCTACGGATCGACTACCACGTGAACGTCGCCTCGACCCATGACCGCAAGGAGGACCTGCCGACGTTCAACGCGTTCCTCGCCCAGCACCCACAGCTGTGCGGGGACGTGAAAGTACACCATTACTTCGACAGGTCGGCCGGGCACAACCCGCTGGCGAAGCCGGACACCCTGGGCCTGCTGAACGGTGCCTTCGACCGCATCTGAGCTCGACAGCTGGTCTATGCCCCCCTCCCCCGACAAGGAACAACGCATATGGGAGCCCCCGTTCATCCCTCCACAGACTCCCGGTACGGCTGTCCGTGGCTGAGCCTGGACACGACCGAAGCGGTCGACGTCATGTCCTGGCCTCCACAGGTCCGCATGGACATCACCGACCGGACCGGGCACTTCTTGCCCATCGAACTGCTGATGTTCCGCCAGCCGAGCGCAGAAGCTCTGGTGGTTCACCTGCACGGGTCGCTCGACCGGCAGAAATACGAGATCCCCCGCTTCGAGCGGGTGGCGACCATGGAAGACCTGCCCTACCACCAGCTGTGGCTGGCCGACCCGACGCTGCATCTGGACCCCGGATTGCGCATCGGGTGGTACTGCGGGGGGTCCGGAGAGGATTCGACCGACCGGCTGGCACGGCTCATCAATGAGATCGCGGCTCAACTCGGCGTCGAGAAGATCGTCATCCAAGGTTCCTCCTCGGGGGGCTTCGGCGCCCTCGCCCTGACGACCAGAGTCCCCGGCTCACTCGCGCTGGCATTCTCTCCCCAGACCAACATGGGACGCTTTTCGCTGGGTCGCTCGGCCAGCTGGCTGGTCAAGGCGGCGTTTCCGGAGTATGTGACATACGCGGACTTCGAGGACGCGGAGCCGACTCGAGCCGACCTCGGCTCGCTTTACGCGGATTTCGAGGGAGGCCGCGCGTGGTACATCCAGAACTCCGGTGACATCGATCATCTCGAGACCCAGATGTACCCTTTCCAACCGCAGGTGGACGATCGGGTGACTTTCGTCCTGGAGCACCACTGCACTGGTCACAACCCGCCCACGCCTCAGCGCGTGCGCGGGTGGGTGGAGCATGCCGTGGCCAACTACCACGGCGACCCCCAGACCTTCCGACTGGGTGCTCCCGCCTCCGTCCCGGCAGACTCTCCTGGTCCGCACGACGTCGGCCCGGTTTCCGTCGTCCAGCTGGAGCACCTGGACGACTTCCGGCCCATGCCCGAGGACCCGGAACAGCGCTACGTGGTCGGCATCGGCGACGGCATGGCGCTGGCATTCGTCGCCCGCCCCTGCCCCAGCAAGAACCGCGTTCTCCGGGTGGGCTTTTCCGGGACGGAATCAGCATCGGTGTCGCACAGACTCTCCCTGGCTGAGCGGGACGGGCTGGGAAAGCTGGGGCAGCCCTATATCCTCTTCGCGGACCCCACTCCTGGCCGGAGTCCGGACAGCCGGACCTCCTGGTACCTCGGGACCCCGGACGTCGATCCAGACGACGCCATGGAGCTCATCACGCGACGGGTGATGGCAGCATCCGGCAGCCCCTATCTGCTGGCGGAAGGATCCTCCGCGAACGGTTTCGTCGCCCTGCGGTTCTCCTCGCGCTTCCACAACGCTGTCGCCGTACCCGAATCGCCTCAGACGGATCTCCTCCGTGGCCCGTTCCGGGTGTGGGAGGAGATGTTCAGCGCCGGCTGGACGGGGTGGTCGCCTACGCGCGTCGTGGCTGAATGCTCTCACCGTTTTCGCGTCATGGACCGCTACACCGACAGCCGCTGGAACAGGGGCAATCTGGTCCACTACGTGCACAATGCCGGTGACGGGGAGCATGTACTCGAGCACCTGACACCCCTGCTGGAGGAGTTCGGGGCGTCTCCGGGGGCCATCCGAGCATTGGGGGGACGCTTCCGATTCTCCACACCGTACATCGGTGAGGGCCCCGCGACCCTGCCCCATGCCAGCCGGTCTGCGGAGCATGACCTGGCGATTGCCTGGCTTAAAAGGCAACGCCCGGTGGCGGCTCAGGAAGGCGTCTTCACCGCTCCGGAAGGCCGGTCCCAGGACCGGGGCAGCCCAGCCGCCCGCGCACGCCACCTCGCTGTGGCCCTGGCAGAGTGAAAAGACATTGCGGCCTGGACCGACTGCGGCCCCGTTTGTGACTGGGCGCCCCGGAGCGACGTCGAGCGCGTCCACTAAAGTGTGGACACGATGGGGCTGACGCGCGCGCAGCCCTCCCGCCCCTGTGCCCCCACGAGCTCACTCGCCCGCCCAGAAGGAGGATGTCGATGCCCGCAGTGACACCCGCGCCGGCACCGGCGAGGTGCCTGGAGGGGCCCGGAACGCAGGAGTGGGGTGTTTCCCAGCGGCCGGCGCCGTCGCCCCGGCGCGTGGGCCTTGTGGGCTACTTCGGCTGGGGCAACTTCGGCGACGAGCTGATGCTCCGGGTCTGGCAGGACGCTTTCCGAGACGTCGCGCCGGCGGAGCCGGTGCACTCGCTCCTCCGCAAGCCGTACTTCACGGAACGTGCCGACGCCGTCGCCCGCCGGCACGATTCCATCGTCATCGGCGGTGGCGACCTCGTGGTCCCTGACAACATGTCCTCGCTGTACTGGAACCGCGCGTGGCTGGAGCGCCCCATCGTCCTCGCGGGTATTGGGGTCGCGCTCGAAAGGGAGCGCTGCCGACCGGATGTCGTCGACAGGCTGCGCACCTTCTTCTCGCACGAAGCAGTTCGCTCCATAACGGTCCGCGATCGGGGAAGCGCCATGTGGATCGAGCAGCAGCTGACGCCAGCCGTCCCCGTGCACATCAGCGCAGACCTCGCCTTTGCCGCCGACCTGCCGCCGGCCGACGAGCGCGCTCCCGGCCGGGTCGGTGTCGTCCTGCGCAAGACTCCCTCGGCGGGAGACCGACAGACGGTCGACCGCATCCATGCCTGGGCGAACCGGCATGGCCTGGATCTCGAGCTCCTGTGTCTTGCTGTCGGCACGACACGAGACCAGGAGCTCGAGGGCATCCGGGACGTATTCGGAGATCGGTTCCCGGTGCGTGCCTGCTACTCCGTCGAGGAGATGTGCCGAGCCGTCGGTGCCTGCGCCGCCCTGTTCACGGCTAAGTTCCACGGCGCGGTGATCGCCGCCCGATACGGGATTCCCGCCCTTTCACTGCGACCGACCCACAAGATCGGTGCCTTGGCAGAACAACTGGGGGACGCCGGGCTCGTCCGGAATCCGCTGCACCTCACCGACGACCAGCTCTGGGAGACCGTCCACCGTCCAGTTCCCGCGGAAGCGGTCCGCTCCGCCGAACAGTCCGCCCGAGACACCGTCCGCCGAACCGTCACAGCGGTCATGTCCGTCTGAGCCTCATGTCGTTCATCTCCTCGCCAAGAAAGCAGTCCATGACCAGTTCCCTGGATTCCCCCGTCCACCGCAAGCTGTGGGCCACCGTGCCCACCAAACTCCCTCTCTACACCGAGCTGCTGGTGGTCGGCGGCGGGCTGTCGGGATGCGCGGCCGCGGTCGCCGCGGCCCGCCTCGGCGTCAAGGTCGTCGTGGTGGAGCCGACACACATGTTGGGCGGCCAGGCGGGTCCTGCCGGTGTCTCGGCGATGGACGTGACCATGTACTACGAGAACCAGATCAACGGCTACGGCCTCTGGTCGGAGTTCCGCGAGCGCGTCACCAACCTGTACCGGTACCGACTGCACAGGAGCGTCAACGTCTCCCAGTACCGCGACAACTCCTTCGCCCCCAATCCCGTGGTCGTGGACCGGGTACTCACACAGATGCTCACCGAATGCGGAGTCCGCGTTTTCCGCAACGTCCGGGTCGAAGGCGCCGAGGTCAGGCGCGGCAACGCGCAGGTGCAGACGTCCGCCGGCACCGTCACCGGCAAGATCGTCGTCGACGCGACCGAGGACGGGTCCGTCATCCGGCACTCCCGGCTCCCCCACCGGCTCGGCAACGCGGTCTTCGACGGCACCGCCTACAACCGCGCCGATCTCGACCGGATCGCGGTGCAGGACATCACGCAGACGGCCATGATCCGCCAGTACGCCCCGGGAACCCTTCCCCCGGAACTGCGTCTCACGGAGCCGCCGGAAGGCTACGAAAACTTCCTCCCCTTCATCCTGAACGGCTTCCCCCACGGCCCCGGCACCGCGCGGATCGGCCACATCAACGGTTTCGCCGGCTACCGCGCCGCCCCGGACCTCGCCGGAGACTCGGACTACACCGGCTCCCAGTGGGAGCTCATCACCCGGACCTCCTTGAACTTCCACAACGACCAGCCGGTCTGCGCCTCCTACTTCACTGACGAGTCCGAACGGATCCGCTTCGAGCGGGAAGCGATCGCCCGGACCCTGTCCATCCTCTACTACCTGCAGCACGACCTCGGCCTGGACTGGGGAGTCACCACGGACGAAGGCTTCGGCGAAGGACCGGTCCCGCGCGACCCACGGGTGACCGAAGGATTCCCCGAGGCTGTGGTCAGGCATCTCCCTCCGGTCCCCTACATCAGGGAGTCCGTCCGGCTCATCGGCCGGGAGACCATGACCGGCAAGACCATCTTCCGCCGCACCAACCGGAGCGTGGCCCCGTGGGACGTGACGGCCGTCGCCGTCGGCACCTACCCCCCGGATCTCCACGGCGGCCGGACCCAGCTGTTCCTCGAGGAGGACCTGGGCGAGTCCGTGTTCGACAAACCGCGGACCTGGCGCGAGGGCCCCTTCGCCATTCCCCTGGACTCCCTGCTCCCCCAGTCCCCCGTGCCGCTCATCGCCGCCGAGAAGAACCTCTCCGCCTCACGCGTGGCCGCCGCCGCCGTCCGGCTGCACCCGACCGTCACGGCCGTGGGCCAGGCGGCAGGAACCCTGGCGGCCCTGGCGCTCACACGCGGCGTCGCGCCTCACGACGTCCCCTCCGTGGTGGTCCAGGCGGCCCTTCTCCGGCAGGGCGCGCACCTGGTACCCCACGCGGTCCAGGACCTGTCACGGGACGACGACCGGTATGCCGCCGTCCAGCTCGCCGTTGCGCACCGGCTCGTGGACGTGACCGAGGTCAAGCAGCCGGACTCCGCCCCGTTGCTGAAGACGGACCTGGACCGCGCGCACCGCCTGGGCCAGGCCGTGCTCGCCGAGTACTCCCACTGGATCGACGCCTTGGAAACGCACCATGACTGACACCGCGAACGCCAACCACCCGACTCCGAAAGAGAACATGCAGACCATCGCTGAGCTCAAAGCCGACCTCGAGAACAAGGTCTTCGACCAGGGCGTCCACTGGCGGATCCTCTTCCTCGGCCGCTCCATCAACGGCACCACGGACATCGTCTCGTCGCTGTCGCGTTCGTTGCGCAACCTCGGGCACCACGTCCTCGACCTGGACATGAAGCACCACCGGATCACGGAGAACCCGGAGCGGGTCTCCGGCGGCAACGGTCCCATCTACGTCCAGGCCTATAAGCTGACCCCCATCGTCGAGCGCTTCCGCCCGCAGATGATCATCTGCTGCGCCGGTGGCCTCACGTTCACGGACGAGGACGCCGCCTGGCTCAAGGCGCAGGGCATCGTCCTGGTCGGCATCACGCTCAGCGACCCCGATGTCTTCCCCAGCGTCCACGCACACGCCCACGTGTTCGACGTGCACACGACCAACGCGGAGCTGTCCCTCCAGATGTACCGGGACAAAGAGGTGCACAACACTGTGTACTTCCCGTTCGGCATCGACCGCGGGTTCGTCACGCAAGAGGTGGACGACGAGCCCTCCATGGCGGCCGACGTCATCTGCCTGGGACACGCGAACAACAGGCCCGATCGCAACCAGACCATGACGGCGCTACACCGGCAGTTCGATGTCAAGACCTACGGCCGTGGATGGGACATCCCTGACAGCGAGCCTGTTGCCGGTGACAAGGCCCTGCAGGCGCTCAAGATGGGGCGCGTCCACGTCAACTTCCCGCTGACCCGGGCAGGGTTCATCAACATCAAGTGCGGCGTCTTCGAGTCCGTGGGAGCCGGCGCCGTCATCGCCACCGGCGAGTTCGACGAGATGGCACGCTTCTTCGACTACGGCGACGAGATCATCGGGTACAAGGACGACGAAGACCTGGCCACCAAGATCGCCGCCCTGCTCGACGACCCGGCCGAGTACGAGCGCATCAGGCTCAACGGCTTCCGCCGCCTGGTGGAGCACCACCTGTACGAGCACCGCTGGATGGAGCTCTTCGACACGGTCCGCCATGCCTCTCCCCACACCACTCCCTGGCTGAGCGAGTCCCGGGCGGAAGAGGTCCGCACCGTTCTCGGGGAGTCGGTGCCGCGAGCCCGGAAGGTGCTGCTGTCAGGGTTCTACGGTGCTGGCAATCTCGGTGACGAGCTCATCCTCCGCTCCATCGCCGCCGCGCTGCACCGCTCCGACCCCGCCGTCCAGGTGGTGGTCGCCGCAGAGAACCCACGTCATGTCGAGCTCCAGCACGGACTCCAGGCATTCAAGCGAGCCGACGTCTATGACTCGGCCTACCAGCTGCACACGGCGGACGCCGTGGTCGTCGGAGGCGGAGGGCTTTGGCACGACCTCACGTTCCACCGCGCAGGCGGTCTGGCGAGCCTGGTGAGCGGCTCGACGATGTCCATCGCGGGCTTCGGCAACCTCCCCCTCATGGGTCGAGTGCTCGGCATCCCGTACCACGTCATCGGGCTGGGGGCCGGTCCGCTCCACGACCAGGACGCCCGGGCCATGGTGCGTTTCCTCGCCCAGCAGACGGAGTCCATTCTCATCCGTGACCCGGAGTCGCGGGACCTGATCGTCGGCACCGGCGTCTCCCCCGAGAAGATCCGTCACGCCCCGGACGTGGTCTATGCCGTGGACCTCCCCGAGGGTGCCACGACGGCCGGGTCCACCGAAGAGCTGGAGCGGCTCAAGTCGGACGGATACCGGCTGGTGGGTGTGAACCTGCGCAAGTGGTCCCACGCCGACATGGACCAGGTCCTCGCGGAGGTCGAGAAGGCCCTCAACACGGTCGCCGGCTCCCAGCGCATCGCCGTCGTGGGAGTGCCCATGCAGGGCGGGGCCGCCCACGACCGCTCGATCCTCGCCTCCCTGCAGGAGCGGCTGTCGCCCCACGTGCCCTTCTACCTGATGCCCGACCCGCCCGCCTTGGACGCCTTCCACCAGTGCCTGGGGCTGCTCGACGCGCTCGTGACGATGCGCCTGCACGCGGCCCTCCTCGCGCATCGCTGCGCCGTCCCCACGGTGGGACTCGTCTACGACCCCAAGGTGGAGCGGCATTTCCAGGAGGTCCAGCGGTCACACTTCGCCGTCCCCCTGGAGAGTTCGTGGGAGACGATCCACGACCTCTTGACGACGGCGCTCGCCGAGGGAGAGATCGCGGATCGACGTACGCTCGACGCCGTGGGCGTCCTGGAACGGGACGCACGCGCGGCCCTCGAAGCTGCCGCACTGCGCGTCGCTGCTGCGGAGGTCCGCCCCGCCGTGTATGAGATCCCGGCGGAGAAGCCGGTGGCTCCGCCCAGCCCCGGTGCAGTGATCCAGAAGCCGACCGCCGCCTTCACCAAGGCCGAGTTCTCGGCCACGGGTGTCGAGCTGCCCGAACGTGCCCTCAACGTCCTGTTCGACTCTCCGCGCGCGCTGCACATCTCCCTGCCCACCACGGCTCCCGTGCCCGGACATGAGATCCACAACAGCTGCTCGTTGCAGCTCGACACCGCGGCGCCCGTCGAGGTGTCCCTGCTCGTGACCAGCAACTACGAGAGGCCGCAGAACGAAGGCAAGATCACCCTGGTCGTCAGGATCGGCGAGCACGAGTTCACCGACGACCTGGCCCGCTCCAAGGAGCCGGTCATGCTCCGGGTGCGCACCGCGGGTGTTCAGGAACTGCCCGTCGACGTGTCGCTGCGCGTCAACGGCCGCTGCTACCCCGCACAGTCCTGGCCCAGGTACAGCCGCGTCTCGGTGCGCATCACGGACGCTCACACGGTCACGGACCGGGGTCCCGTTCCGTCGATGTTCTCCTCCGCCGGCGAGCTCTCCGCCGTCCAGGAGCCGGCGGTCCTGGAACGCGCGCTCTAGTGGCGAACTACCTGCTCGTGGTCCGCCACGGACCGGTGGCACCGGCTGCCGAGGACATTCTCTCGGCCCTGTCACGCCGTCACCCCCGGGAGGTCCTGGACCGTCCTCTCGGGGGCGGGTGGGCACTGAGCTGGGTGGCCCGGGACGCTGCGGCCGACGTGGACGCCCGGGACGGGACGCTGTTCTCCGGATTCGCCGTGGACGACGAGAACGAGCGGATCGTCTTCGGGGCTTCCGGTCACAGCCGTCTTCCCGCCGAAGACCCCGGGGCCGAGGACCTCCCGGGCTGCTACACACGGGTCCGCTGGGACCAGCAGACGCTGTCCGTGAGCACCGACCTGTACCGCAGCATGTCGATGTTCGTGTCCACGGAGCCAGGACTCGTGCTGGTGTCGGACTCCGCATACGTGCTGATGTCCCTGCGCCGCCGGCTCGGTCTGCAGTGCACCGTCGACGCCACGGTGGCCGACTCGCTGCGGTGGGGCAACTCGATGTCGGCGCAGCTGATGGGTTCGCGCACTCTGGTCAAGGAGATCTCCTACGTCCCCGTCGGGCAACGAGTACGGCTGTCCCTCGCTCGTGGGCCGATCCGGTCGGAGGTCCAACGCCGTCCTCTGCGGGAGGTGTTCCAGGTGGGGTCCGACGACTACGCCGCTGAGGTACGGACGGCGGCGGTGCGCATCGCCTCGCTCGTGCACACCATCGCAGGTGGGGGACCGCAGCACGCCCGGCTCTCCCTGTCCGGGGGCAAGGACTCCCGCATCTGCCTGGCGGCCGCGCTGCTGTCCCCGGTCGCACGGGAAACCGCACGCTTCTCGTGCACGAACATGTCCGAGCAGCACCGTCGGGACTTCGAGGTGGTCTCTGCGCTCGCCGAGGAGTTCAGGTTCCCGCTGGGCACCACGGAGACCGCTGAGGACCGCAACCAGCAGCTGTGGCGCGTGGCGAACCCGGTGGGCCTCTGGTACTCGGACAACAGCCTGAACTACTACGCCCTGAAGCTGCAGGCCTACGGTCTCCGGGCCAAAGGACGGTTCGCCGTCGCCGGGTACGGTTCGGAGCTCTACAAGGGCAACTACGGGCTGCGGCCGGTGACGGCCGTGGTCGACTCCATCGCTCGCACCCAACCCGCCGTGGCCGAGAGCGTCCGAGCCGTCTGCGAGGAGGTGCTACACGAAATCGGCATCTCACCCAATGACCCCCTCAGCGCCGAATGGCACTACCTGGCACTGCGCAACGCCCTCCACGGCGGCCGGTTCACACCGGTGACCAAGTTCGGCCTGCGTCCCCTGCAGCAGCGGAATCTCGTGGGTCTGAGCAAGCTGACCCCGGACCGGTACCCCAACCGGATGACGGGGCCCCGGAACATCCCCGACGACCTGCTCCTGCTGCTCAGCCCGGCGCTGGCGACGCGGCCCTTCGACCGTGCGGAGAAGGACCGGAGCCCGCGCGAGGTCGTGGACCGGTTGCGCCGGCTGGGCGGCCCCGTGTCCTCGGCGGATCTGACGAGCTACCGGGTCTTCGGTGAGGCGGAGGACGTGGCCGACGGTCCGGTGCCGAGCCTGATGTCGTTCGTCGACCAGGACCGGCTGCGGGGCAGACTGACTCGCGCCGTCGTGGCCCCGCTCGTCGACGCCGCCGCGGACGTGGTGGAGGCGTCCGCGCTCGCGACAACGTGGGCTGCGCTCGTGGAGCAGGCGAGGAGCGACGTTCGGGACTCCGCTGTGCCGCTCGGGCAGGCCCGCGGGGTGCCCGGGAGAGTCCTGGCCCTGGCGGAGGTCCTGCGCTGAGCCCAGGGTGTCACCCCCTGCGCGGCAGCACCTTCGACAGGATCGTGCTGAGCTCCTCGGTCGGTGGCGCCTGGTGCCCCCGGCCCCAGTCGCCGCGGAGCACCTCGATCCGGTCCGGGGGAAGAGTGGCCAGGAACGGCTCCATGTGCTCCTGCAGGTGGGGATCACGCTCGTTCTGGACGTACAGGATGTCGTTCTCGTTGTGTCCCGCGAACGTCTCCCGGAGGTCGGCGTCCACCTCCGTGCCCCAGACTTCCTCGGGCGGGGCGTTCCACGCGGCGGCGCAGTAGGCGGCCTGCTGGTCGCGGTTGAAGCGCTCCAGGATGGTCTGCGGGTTCACCGGGACGATCACGGCGTCCGGGAAATGGCTCCCGTAGTAGAGAGCCGCGTACCCGCCGGCGGACGGGCCGAAGAAGACCTTGCGCGTTCCTCCGAGCTCCTCGAACAGGTGCCGGAGAACGACGACGAGCTCCTCCTGGATCGGGTGTGCGCGGGTCCCCGCGAACCACCCGATCTCCAGGTCGTCAGCGGCGTAGAGACCGGGGTCCGCGACCTGGATGAGGTTCACGGAGAACGGACGGAGCATCCGGGCCCCGGCGAAGACCGGCAGGGCTGTCCCATTGCCGGTGAGTGCGGCGTGGAAGACGACCACGGTGGTGTCCGCGCCCGCAGGACTGATGTGGATGTCCAGCGGGTGGATCCGGCCGAGGGACAGGATCTGGCGGCTCGATGCGCCGGTCTGGAGGAAGTCGGCGATCCCGGCGAACGCGGACCTCTTCCGGTCGTAGCGGTCGAGGTCGCGGCGCTGTCCTGTCATCTCTGCACTGATCACCATCCCAGGATGGTCCCCAGATCTGTGCAGAACCTGGTGCTGACCGCGGCGGAGTCGAGGTGCCCGATCGAGTCCAGGACGTCGCCCCTGTCGGTCGATGCGCCGACCTCACCGATGCTGCGAAGATGCTGAGCGAACTCTCCAGCGCTCAGCTCACCGGGCGAGTCGACGTAGCGGACGTGCTCTCCGGGCAGAGCCTCGCGGAAGACCGGGGTGTCGGTGGCCAGGACCGGCAGGCCGAAGCTCAGGTACAGCAGTGCGGCTCCGGAGTTGAGCGAGCGGGTGTAGGTGAGCAGCCCTGCGTCCGCGGCGTTGAGGTAGTACTGCGCCTTGTTGCCCGGGATCCTGTTGGGCTCGATGAGGACGTTCGGGTCCACGAGGCACCGATCGACGAACCGCCGGACCTCTGGGTCGTCGTCCGGGTGGCCGGCGACCACCAGCCGGTAGGCCGTTGCACGGTCCTGGGCGCACAGCGCCTGGAACGCGTCCAGAACGGGGTGCAAGCCCTTGTAGGCCTTGAGGGCCCCGAACAGCACGAAGACCACCTCGTCACCGTCGATCCCCAGGGCCGCCCGGGCGTCGGCGCGCGAGACGAAGTTCTCGTAGGCACCGACGTAGCTGGGGTGGGGTGCCACCACCGTGCGCTCCGTGGGGACGTCGAGGACGCCGTCCATGGCGGTGGTGGTGGCGGGCGACATCAGGTGCACCGCGTCCGACCGATCGGCCAGGCCCTGCTGGAGCATGAGCTCCTCCTCCACGAACGTCGCATCGTGGGGGTAGACGTTGTGGGCGGTCCAGAGCACCTTGCCTCCGGCTTCTCGGAACCGGTCCACCCGGCCCAGGAAGCCTCGTGCCTTGACGCCGGCGGTCTCGGCGTCCGGGGCGTTGCCGATGACCCAGTTGATCCAGTGGAAGTGGATCGTCTGCGTGGTCGTCAGCCGCCGGAACTCCGGCAGAACCTGGAAGTCGAAGCCGCTGAGGATGGGCGCGGTGGCCACCCCGTGCGAGGCGAAGGACCGGTACAGGAGAGCCTGGTAAGGATTCATGCGGGCGACGGCCGTGTACCCCAGCAGGTGCGGCGCGGGATCCGTTCCCACGGCACGGATGGCCTGGTGGATCTCCTGCACCGGTGTCGTGGCCGTCGCACGGAATCCGTTGAGATGGATGAGCACTGTGATCATGCCTCCGTTCGTGCCACGACACGTGCGAGATGCTCCCGGTACCGCGGTCCGTTGTGCGCCCACTGGCGTTCGGCACGGACCCAGTCCAGGCCGGCGCCCGCGCGGCGGACGCGCTCCTCGTCGTCGTCGAAGACCGACCGGAGCACGTCGGCGAGGCCGCGGGCGCTGTCCGCGGGGAAGTTCCACCCACGCTCGGGGGCCGGGGCGATCTCTGTCAGGGCAGGGAGATCGCTGACGACCACGGGCAGGCCCATGGCCATGGCCTCGAAGGGCTTCAGTGGGGTGACGTAGGTCGCGGCGCGCTCCCGGGTGCGCGGGACCACGAAGACGTCGATCAGCGAGTAGTAGGCCGTGATCTCGTCGTGGTCCACGCGGCCCGTGAAGTGCACGCGGTCGGCCACGCCCAGGGAGGCGGCCAGCTGTTCGAGCGACTTCCGGCGGGGGCCGTCCCCGACGAGGACACAGTGCTCCGGACGCCCGGCCCGGGCGAGGTGGGCGGCAGCCTTCACCAGGGTCTCCTGGGACTCACGGTAGTGGTCCATGTTGGAGACGTAGCCGAAGGTGGGCACGTCCCCCAGGCCCAGACGCGCCGCCAGGTCGCAGTCCCTGTCGCGCGGAGTGAAACGCTCCACGTCGACGCCGTTGGGAATGATCCCGATCTTGTCCTCCGGGAGGCCTCGCGCGACGATCTCGTCCTTCATCGACTGCCCGATCGTGAGGACGAGGTCCGCCCGCTCCATGCACTCCAGCTCCAGCCGGCAGCGCTCGTCGTAGATCTCGCCCTGCGCCTCGTACCGCACCTCACCGGTCCAGTTGCTCTCGAAGAAGGACCTGACCTCGTAGACCACCGGCAGTCCGGTCTTGTCCTTGATGGCCAGCGCGACGAGTGCGGTCTCGTATCCCCGGCGGCCTGAGCTCACGTGGATGGCAGCGGGTCGGATCTTGGCGATCCGCTCATACGCCATGTCGGCGAACAGCTGCAGGTAGCGGTCCAGGGGTAGGCTGCGGAGATCCACGTCCCCCAGATCCAGGTGGTAGTGGCCCACGCCGTCGAGCAGGATCTCCTTGCGCACCGGTCCCTTCGCCACCGACCGTGGGAACCCCGGCTCGGTCACCACGATCGGCTCGAGCCCAGCCTTCTTCTCGGCCACGAAGTTGTAGTGGCTCCGGGAGGTGAAGCCGTTGGACAGATAGGGACGGCTCTCCTTGACGAGGTGCACGATCCGCTGCGGTGAGACCGGATCCACGGGGCGGACGGGACCCTGCAGGCGCGGACCCCGCCCCTTCAGTTCCCGGATCCGGCCCTCCAGCCCTGCCACCGCGTCCGGGGAGACCTGTCGCAGTCCGATGAGCCTGTGGTTGGCGGTCAGCGCCGCGGAGAGTTCGCCGAGCTTGCCCAGCACCCCGCGGCGGGCCTTCAAATAGGCCGCGTCCCCGTCGAACCGGTCACCCCACCGAGCCATGAGATCCGCCGCCGCACTGTACTCGTGCTCCGCCAGAAGCCGCTGAACCATGGCAGTCGCCAGAGTTGCGTCGGCGGATTGCAGTGCCTCCGAGACTGCGTCGACATGCTCCTCCGGCAGACGCACGCCCGGAGCCGTGTGATGGCTCACGGGACAGGCCTCTGCGCGGGGGCGGGGAAGTCGTTGTCGATCCGCCGGACGAGCGCGCGGACGGCCGTGTTGGCCTCTGCTTCCAGTTCCTGGACTGCCAACCGGGAGACCGGGACCCGAGCCAGGTCGGCCTTGGCGAGCATGTCCGGGTCCTCGTTGGTGGAGAGCAGGGCCCGGCGGTCGAGCCGGGAGTAGAGGTTTCTGCTCTTGGTGGTCGCGGACAGCACCACGGACGACACTCCGTACATCGTGGCGACGACCGTGCCGTGGAACTTGTTGGACAGGAGCAGGTCCAGCCCGCCGAGGTACGAGCTGAGGTCGTGCATGTTCTCCGACTCCAGGACGATCTGGTCCTCGAAGGGGAACTGCCTGGCGACGTCGAGGTCCGCGGCCCGTGTCCGTCCCGTTCCCAGGACGATGTTGACGACGTCGTAGCCGCGGGAGCGCATCTCACGGCAGACGTTCACCAGCTGGGTGGGGTCCGAGTCGGCACGGTGGGTGCGGAGGTTGATGCCGACCGTCGGGTTCTCGAAGACCGTCGCCGGGGGCATGGTCATGTTGAAGACCAGATCGGCGTGGTCCTCCACGGGCACGGTCGGCTCGAGGTGGCGGCGGATCCACTCGGCGCTCTCCCGGTCGCGGGCACCGATGTGCCGCACGTTGGGGTGCTGGAAGAAGTGCCGCAACCTCTCCATCACGTCCGGAGCGTGGTGCTTGATCCACGTGGGCACACCGACGCCGCTGATGTAGATGGGACGCTGCAACCAGGCCCGGTTCCAGTAGAGCGGCGAGATCTTGTTGGGGATGACGAGGTCACCTCCGCCGATCACCAGAGCGTCGAACTCCTTGGCGACCTCGGTGGCCTGCCGCGAGAAGTACGGGGCGGACAGCTGGTCGTGGACCACGGAGACCTCGTGGTGGAGGCCGATGCTGTTCTTCCAGTTGTCCAGGAAGAGTTCGTCACCGTAGTTGCCCCAGCCGAAGAATCCGACCAGACCGATGCGAGCCATACGGGGGTGCTCCTATGAGGTGGGAGGTGGGGGGAAGTGTTCGAGACTAGCCGGTCACCTTGTCTAGGGTGGTCTGCGGGGCCACGACGACCCAGTTCTCGCCCTGGACGTAGGTGGACTGCTGCTTCTCGTAGGTTTCGATTCTCGCCTGCTTGTCCTCCGGGCCGTCGAAGACCGTGAGCCACACGTTGTCACCGCACTTGAGGGATTCCTTGTAGCCCTCGCCCCTCGAGATCTGGTCCGAGTCGCACGTCACGCCGGTTTCGGTGACCGCGCTCTTGAGGTCGACGACCGAGTCGAACGACTGCAGCGTCAAGGACTCACCGTTCGATCCGCCGCAGGCGGAGAGCAGGAGCACGGTTGCGGGAGCGGCCAAGAGGAAGGAGGGACGGCGCACGGAACAGCCTTCGGATCGGGGGATGTGGGGGACCCATGGGGAGTGGGCGCTGTCCATCCTACGTCGACCTGCCGGGTCGTGACGGCCTGGCACACCAGATGACTTGTCGTTGTCCGAGTTGGACGTCCTCAGCCTTCAAACCGACGTGCCGCGCCGGACCAAGACCGGCACCACCCGACCGATAAAGTATTCACAGTCTCCGGGCCGGGACATCCGACGAGCATTGTTAGGACATATCGGAATTTGCCCCCGCTCCGGCGGATCACATCACCGGGACGTCGAACAATGCACATCCCGTACAGCGCAGCCAAAGGAGCATTGTGTACCGCCTCTCCATATACGGCAGTTGTGTCTCTCGGGACACTTTCGAGTTCCTGGGTCCAGGATTCGAGCTGTCGACCTACGTGGCGCGGCAGTCGCTGATCAGTGCTACCACACCGGCCATCGAACTGCCCGGCGAGCTCGAGCTCACCTCGAACTTCCAGCGCCGGGCAGTCAGCGACGACTTCGCCTCCCGTGCGGTCGTGCGACTGCGGGGCAAGATCAAGGAGACCGACCTCTTGCTTTTGGACCTGGTGGATGAACGATTGGGAGTACTCTCCTGGCCGGGGAGCCGATGGGTGACCCGTTCCTCGGAGCTCAAGCACAGCGGCGTTCTGGGCTCACTGAGCCATCGCCCGGTGCACGTGGCCTTCGGAACTTCACGCCATCTTCAGTTGTGGTCGGTAGCCCTTCAGCGGTTCACGCACCGGCTTCGCCACGCCGGGCTTCTCGATCGCGTCGTTGTGGTGCGGGCGCCGTGGGCTGATGTGACGGTCCAGGGCGATGCTCTTCCGTCGTTTGCTGGACACACCATTGCCGAGGTGAACGCCATGTTCGAGAGGTACTACGCACTGCTCGAAAACCTCGGCTACCGATCTATTGAGCTCCCCTCCGAACTGGCGGTCTCGGACCGAGAGCACCGTTGGACTGCGGCCCCCTACCACTATCAGAAACCGGCCTACGAGTACCTGGCTCAGGAAATACGCCGGGTCGCCGAGATACTGCCCGACAGCCGGCAGCGCGACCGTTCTTGATCACCCGTCGGGGAACGGCTCCCCGACGGGTGACTTCACCGGATGGTGTCAGGTTGCGCTTCCGCCGCCACCGGAAGTGGCTCGTACTGGCTTGGCGCCCGTAGCCCGTCGATTTGCGGCAGCCAGCGCGTCCAGAATCGCGATGCGCTGCTTGTCCTGCAGGCCGGCCACTTGGTCTCGCGTCGGCTGGGGACAGGCCAGCACCGCAGCGCGGATCTGCTCAACGGTAGCCGGTAGATCGTCACGTCCGAGATCGATGCCGTACGACGAGTAGTAGTCGCGGAACTTGAAATCTCCGCCGAACACCTTGTCGGTCAGCACGAATGGCTTCACCGGAATTCCGTATGCGTGCGAGAAGACGCAGCCGTGCAGACTGGTAGAGGCGATGGCCTCATATTTGGAGAGCTGGTCGACGAATTCTGCCTCGGGGGCGTAGTTGTCGACGAGGCAGTCTTCCATGTGCGGATAGCGGGCCCGGAATTCGTCCCGGTCGACATCGTGGATGATGAAGCCCAAAGGCTTCCTGCGGCGCAGGGGCAAGGGGATCATTCGTGAGAGAAGCAGTCCGGGGTCACCGATGACCGGAGCGTGCTTGCCGCTGTCCCGGACAATCACTGCCTGGGTCAGGAAACCGCGCACGCCCCGGAAGTCGACATCGGGCGAGTATGTTCGCGCTGCGCCGTTGATGAGGCCACCGCCCACGACGGTGCCGGGCGTCGCACACATCGCAGCGACGAGAGAGCCCACGATGCCCACGGTGCCTGGACCGATGTCGTCCTTCTGACGCATGCCGAGCCTGCGATACGCGTTCTCGCCGAGCATCCGATCTGCGATGAGAAAGCCCATCCGATCCCCGAGGTTTCCCTTTTCTGCGTGGATCGGTGTCATGTGCGCATAGACGGAGACCACAGTTCAGCCTCCCTGGTTCAGGAATCGCGCGCTGAACAGCTCGTGGTCGAAACCGTCGAGCGCGCTGACGATAAGGTAATCCCAGTCGGCTTCGTCGGGCACGACGTAGGTGCTGCCCAGACCGCCGTACTTGGTCTCGCGCGCTGCCGTGGTGCCCACGAGTTCGTACTTGAAGCGCAGACCACCGAACTTCGAGTCGAGCTTTGCAGCCTTGGGCGTCAGTTTCTGGCCGTTGACGAAGACGAATTCGACAGCGGTCTGCAATGGCGACCGGAAGGGCCGCAGATCTCGGACGTACTGCTTCTCGAACTCGCGGGGGAAAATAGCCTGTGCGGCGGCCCACTTCGCCGTGGAAAGACTGGAAGAGTCGCTTCGGACCATGTCCGCCAGCAACGTCTGGACAGCTTCAGCGGGAGGCGGGGCGTGGCCCTCCCCTGCTTCTGTCATCCAGATAACGTGCTCGTCGTCGGAGCCGATCATCCCCGGCCACATCTCGCGGGTGCTCGACATGGCGTTGAGAAGGGGAATCATGTGGCTTCTGGTGTGCCAGTCGTTCCAGTTCTGCAACCAGATCAGGCGGCGCATGCGGAATCCATCGGCGAAGGTGGAGCCGAGTTCCGACTGCATGCCATTGGCATCCATCCGCTCCCGGGCGAGGTCCTTCCAGTCCGTTCCGCCGAGGCGGCCCGTGAGGGTGGGAAATGCTGCTTCCAGGTACAGCTTGACCAATCGAGGCGAGTACTCCAGAACGTCCGTCTGGGGATTCCAGACGAGCGCTGATGCCAGTTCGCCCAGGAGCTGCGCCTGGTGCAGTGCCGCGAACCCTCCACCGGAACCACCCACCAGCACAAGATGATTGCCACTGACCTCTGCCATGTGCCTTAGCAGTGCCGAGATGGGGCGTTGTGCGTTGGCGCCCTCACTCCCCATGTACCAGGCGAGGCCCAGTTCGGAGTTGAGCCTCAGGCTCGGGTCCGCCACGGAGATCAAGGGCACGTCCACGGCCTTCGAGACACCGGCTCCGGAGAGGAACGGGGCGGTCTTCTTCGCACGGTTGCCCACCGCCCCGTTGAAGAACACGCAGGCGGTGCCGTGCACCGGGTCCAGGGGCCGTCCTTTGAGCATGATGTCGAGGTGGGGGCCGGCCGGGAGGTGGATCGTGTGTAGTCCGTCCTCCACCGCACGACCTGCATCGACGAACGCCTCGACGCTCTCCCATTCGAAGTGCCGCAGATGCGGGGACTCGTGCTGGCACGGGGCATATGCGGCCCGCGTCTCGGTTGACGGGTCAGACAACGTTGGACACCTTTGACTCTCTGCGGCCGTCCTCGGCGCGCACGTAGATCTTGACGCGGCAGTTCGCAGGCGCATCCCGGAAGACCCCGGAAGTGCGGGCACCGTATCCCAGCTTCTGCACCGGTTCCACTCCCCGCAAGAGATGGAAGGCGAAGCGTGACTCCCCGCCGAAGACTTCCTGCACATTGGTCGAGAAGGACACGTCGCCGTTGGCTTGACGGCGCACCGAGATACGGTACTGCGCGGGGTCGATTCCGTAGTCGATCTCCATCGGCCGCGGCGGCATCATCCCGGACACGCGGTCTGCTGCAAGTGATTCGTACATGGCGGCCTCATCTGCGAAGTCCGCAGCCCCGTGCTCTGTCGTGACATAGCCGGTCTTCTGCTGCGCCGAGAGATTGTTCCCGCGCCGCATGTACACGAACCCAGGAACGTTGTGCTCCTGGATGCGCAGGTCCACCCCGGTTCTGCGGTAGCGCTCCCGGTAGTTGACCGTCATCAGCTCGGGCACGTTCCACGGTGAGAGGGTGCCGATCTGATCGAAAGCTGTCGGCGGATAGAAGTAGAACTTGTTGCCCGTCAGCATTCTGTTCATGGCGACGGACTGCGCCTTCACCCCGCCCTCGTCGGAGTATGCGATGAAGTTGTTTCGGAGGCCCACACCGACGACCTGATCCGCCGGCTCGGAGACAAGGTTCATGCACACGCGTCGGATCTCCTGCGCCTGCCAGGGCAACCACAGGTCGTCGTCGTCGAGGGTTGCCCGCGCGATGTATTCGTACGGGCGGTCGACGACGTCCTCACCCGTCGACCGGAACAGGTGGTTCCGGAGCGGGTGCTGCTTGTTGGGCCCTTTGACGGTGTCAGGGTGTGCCTGTCCCCCGCTGGAGTATCCGTTCGAGGGATGGCCGTAAGGGATCACCCTGAAGGACACGGCGGAGGTCCGGCTCAGCCGGCCGGTGAGAGTTTCCAGTTCCTGCAGCCAGCGCTTCTTGTCGACCGACACGTACAGCAGGTGCACCACGTCGAGATCTTCGGGAACTGTGATCCGGGACAGGGACAGCAGCGTCCGTTTTAGCCGGGCGAAGTAGGTCCGCTGCACCATGAGGTTCAGCTCGGCGTCGCAGAAGATCGTCTCGACAATGAGTTTGCCGGTCATGCGTCACCCTCCGTAGTGTCACGGGTCTGCACGACCAAGGGAGATCCGGCATCCGTCGGATCCTCGGGTGCCACTTGTACGTCGTAGAACGCCGCCAGCTCCAACAGCAGCGCTTGGCACTCGGCCCGGTTCTCCGGGGCCACGCTCTTGTTGAACTTGTTGACGAACCAGCCCTGGAAGTAGGCGTCGGCGCGCGTGCGGCAGTACTCCTCGTACAGGCCGTCGGCGTGGAGCCACGCGGAGCGGGCCTTCTCCAGCGGGAGGTACTTGCGGAAGAAGCCGGGCCCCACGGTGTTGACCACGGAGGTGGAGACGGCGCCGTAGTACACGTGGATGGGCATCTTCACCGTGTCGATCCGGCGGGCCCGGCCGAGCATCTGCTGGAACGCCATCGAGTCCTGGCCGAGGGCGCCGACGGGCTGGTGCAGACCGATGGCCCGCAGCCACGCGGTGTCCGCGACGAGGGCCTGGATGCTCATGGGCTGGAACCTGATCTGCTGCAGCACGTCCTCCGGCACCCGCTTGCCGCCCACGGGGTCGTCCTCGAGGACTGGATCGAGGAGGGCGACGTTGTGGACGTACCTGCGCCAGGTGGACAGCTTGAGCATGTCCCCGATGGCGAACTGCAGCCTGAGGTCCCGTGCCCGCTCGAGGAGGACGCGGAAGCCGTCGTTGATCGCCTCGTTGTCCGGGTCCAGGTAGGTGATGTACGGCGCGGTGGCCATGGCCAGGCCCTGGTTGCGGGGCCGGGACGCACTGCCCGAGCCCCCGCGCTCGTTGAAGTGCGCCCGCACGTTGGGGTGCCGCTCCGCCAGCTCCGCCACGATCTGGGGCGTGGTGCCGTCCGTCGAGCCGTCGTCGACGAGCAGGATCTCCATCCGGTCGAAGATGCTGGAGCGCTGGAGCGACCGGAAGCACTTGTGCTCCAGGTGCATGCCGTTGTTGTAGACCGGCACGACGACGGTCAGCTCCGGCTCCCGGACAGCGACCTTCACGCCGGTGCCGGGAGCGGTGTCGACGCCGAAGGGATCCACCGAGTAGCCCGAACCGGCGATGTCGGCGCCGTTCAGGTACTGGTCGAGGGCCGGTCCGTCCGCCCAGAGCGCGGTGCGGTGCCGGTCGTGGGCGAGGCCCACCGGCTCGTGGTCCTCGACGGACACCACGCGGCCGGGCTGTTCGTAGCCGTTCTTGACCACGAAGTCGACGTCCGCGTAGGCGAAGCCGTTGACCAGGTCCTGGACGTAGTGCCCCGCGTACGCGTAGCGGGGATCGACAGGGACGACGACGTCGAACTCCGCCCGCCGGCGCCGGAGCTCCTGCTTCGGCACGACCTCGATCCCGGGGAGCGACTGCCGCTGCGCCACCGCGTGGACGGCCGGGGTGATCTCCTCGGCGGTGACGGCCACCCGCTGCCGGCTCGAACGGGCCGGGAGGCCGACCGTGCGGAGGATGTCGCCCATCCGGTCGAAAGCGAGGTGGTCGGTGAAGACCCGGCGGAGTCCGCTCATCTGCGCCCGGTACAGCTCGGTGCCCTGAACGGCGTCGAGGATGCCGGGCACCTCTGCGGCGTCGTCGACGAGCTGCACCTCGGGGAAGAGGTCGTTGACGGCCAGGCTGTAGTTGGATACCACCAGAGCGCCCATGGCCTGCAGCTCCACCGCCCGGTTGGCGAACATCGTGGTGCTGTCGTTGACCGAGTTCAGATTCAGCTGCACGTCCACCATCCGCTGGATCCGCATGAGGTCGGCATGGTCTACACCGGGCCCGATGTGCGGCAGATAGGGCTCGGGATAGAAATACCTGGGGTCACCCAGCTGGCTGTTGCGATCCAGGATCAACAGGTCCCGTGAGGCCGCAAGCACACCGTCGAAGAGCGCGGCGGCGTCCTTCTGCCTGGTGGGGTACTTGTGACTGAGCCAGGACCCGGCGAAGAGCACTTCCTGCCGACGTGTCCGGCGGGAGCCCACAGGATTGTGCACGAGCGGATTGACTCCGAACGTCAAAGCCTGCACGTCGCGGGCGTCGGTGCAGTCTTCGAGATAGTCCCGGATCTTTTCGGCGGCCGACGTGAAGACGTAGTCGGCCTCCTGCGCAAGGGGGCGGAACCGGACATAGTTGGGCGGGTCCTCCTTGGAGTAGAAGGCGACCGGCACGCCCAGGGACCGGAAGTGCGGGATCACCTCGGTCCGTACTATGCCCGAGGACGTCGAGGTCCCGTGCCACTCCTCGAAGCGTCCCCGCCAGGTGGAGGCGATCAGCAGGAGGTCCATCTGCGGCGCCACCTCCCGGAAGTTCTCGGGCGTGAGGTAGGTGAGGTCGGCCGTCCCGTCGAAGGTCGACCAGAGGAACGCGTCCGCGATCACGGCGACCCGGGCGGGGTGGGGCGCGAGGCTGCGGGTGCCGAGGTGGTCGGGGAGCGACCGTGCCTGGGCGACGAGCTCCTCGACCAGGTCGGTGCGCAGGACCTCGGCGAGCCGGGCGCTGTAGTCCTCCGGCGACCGAGCACGGGTCCAGCGGACGGACGCCGGATCGGCGGCCAGCTGCGAGCGGAAGTACGCCGACCGGTAGTACGCCCGGTCCTGGCGCACCGCCTCCTCGCGCTCCTTCAGCTGTGCCAGCCGGTCGCGGACCTTGGCCTTGCGGTACTCGACGCCGGCCTTGTTCAGGGGGCTCATCGTCGTGCTCCTTGTCGCATCTTCCAGTACGAGCGCTGCACCCGGCCCATGGCCGAGTTCTGCAGGTTCCGCAGGGCGGCACGGGTCCGTGACAGCTCGGACTGCAGCCGGCCGGTCTCCTCCTTCAGGGAGTCGGCCTCCTGCTGCAGCCTGACGGTCTCGTCGCGCCGCGTGCGGAGCTCGGTCTCCAGCCACCAGATCTTCTTCAGGCGCGCGTTGTCGTGGGCCCTGGCCTGCCGATCACGCTTCTCGAGGTTCGCGAAGAACGCGA
Organism: Kocuria dechangensis; assembly: GCF_014636775.1. Lineage (GTDB taxonomy): Bacteria > Actinomycetota > Actinomycetes > Actinomycetales > Micrococcaceae > Kocuria > Kocuria dechangensis. The sequence goes on along the minus strand of NZ_BMEQ01000018.1, from coordinate 38,492 downwards.
GCTCCTTCTCGTAGGACTTGATCAGCTCCTGGTGCAGGGCCGCCAGCTCGGCGGCCTGCGCCGCCAGGACGGCGGCGACGTCCTGGTCATCGGTGCCGGGCTGCGTCTCGGCGTCGTGCTCGGTCATGGTGATCACCTGTTCGTGGGAGCTGCAGAGGGGAGAGTGCGTCCCGCGAGGGCCTGGTCCAGCAGGTCGAAGACCGCCCCGCGGTCGAAGGCCGCCCGGGCGTGATCGCGGGCCTCCGTCACGAAGGACCCCCGCAGAGCCGGCTCCTCGGCCAGGGCCGCGATGCGCTCGGCCATTGCACGGACAGAGGGCACGAGCCAGTCGCGCGGATAGATCAGGTCCGATCCGGGCCAGGCCAGGGAGACGGGTGCGGCGCCCGACGCGGCCCCGTCCGGCAGTGTCAGGTGGAAGGACTCGAGGTCGCTGAGGGAGATCGCCGTGCCGACGCCCTGGTACCACTGCGGCATGTCGTCCCCGTGGCCGTCGAAGAACACGGCCTCGGCACCGAGGTTCCGGTTGAGCCGGTCAATGCGCTCGTAGGCCGCACGGTAGAAGGCCATCTCGTCCTCCCGCTTGGCCATCCAGGCGTAGTCCTCCGGGCGCTTGCCCTTCACGCGCAGGCGGAAACGGTCGTCCCGCTCCAGGAGGCTCTCGAGGAGCTCAGCGGCGAGGTCGATCCGCTTGATCTGCGGCACCATGCCCACCATGCCGAGCACGTGCTCGGCGCCGGGCTCCTTGGGCAGATCCAGGACGTCGGCCAGCACGAAGTTGGGGACCACGACGGTCTTCGCACGCGGCACCCCGTGGCTGCGCACGGCGGCGTCCCGCATGAGCTCACCCACGAACACGTACGCGGAGACCTTCGAGTGGTCGATGCGCCGGAGGTACGGACGACGCAACTCCTGGGCGTGCACCCGCACGACGAGCCGCTGGCCCGGACGCACGTTCTGCGAGTACCAGACGGCATTGCCGAGGCCCCACTCGCAGAACACGGTGTCCGCCTGCGCGAGCAGCTCCCGGGAGCGATCCTCGTCGTGGTGGGCGTGGTCGGCCCACTCGTCGAGCAGCACGGTGGCGCCCTGCTGCTGGAGGTGGTCGATCCAGGCTCGGGCGAACTTGAGGTCGTGACCGGCCACGAGGACCGTCCCGTGCCCAGCGACGTCGGGCACGTCGGCACCGGACGCGCGGTCCGGGACGGCGGGGGCGTGATCGGGGATGATGAGGAGCAGGCCGGAGACCGGCTCGGCGGCTCCTGCCGCCTCGAGGTCGCCTCCGCAGGAGGCCAGCACGTCGGCATGCACCAGCCCGTTGAGCCCGTCGGTACCGGCGCCGGAGGGGCCGTCGACCGGCAGGGCGAACGGCTGCCCCGTCTCGCCGTCGCGCAGCGGCCGGGACATCAGCCGGCCCCACTCGCCGTAGCGCGTGCCGGTGAGCAGGTCCTCGGCCCAGGTGCGCGAGACACCGGCGCGGGCCCGGCCCCACCACTCGACGTCGGAGTGACCGGACTCCCCCGGCGCCAGCACACGAGCCACCCCGGCCGTCTCGAGGCGGCGGGCGGTGGTGCCGTCCGGGTCCGATCCGGTCAGCAGCACGACCTCAGGAAGGACGGACTGGGCCGCGACGGTCTCGACCGCCGAGGCGTCGGCCGGGTCGAGCTCCAGGCCGTAGGACGGGAGGCGCAGACCCGCCACCGGGATGCCCGCGGTGCGGGCCAGGATCGTCAGGGCGGACTCGACCGTGTGGGAGCGGTAGACCGCACGCATCTGCAGCCAGGCCTCGGCCAGCCGCTCCTTGCGGTCGGTGCTCCAGGACCCGAGCAGGGCCTCCCAGTAGTCCTCGTTGTTGGTCGAGGGGATGAGCCCGTCGAACGTCTCGCTGACGCCGCGGCCCCAGGCCGAGAGCACCACGCCGCCGCAGGCAGCGATTTCCACGACCCTCCGGGAGAACATGGTGGGCGACTCCGCCACCGAGTTCACGTTGAGGTTGGCGGTGTGCGCCTTGTAGCTGTCGATGACCTCGTCGTAGGGCAGGGCGCCGCGCACGTCCTGCTGGAATTCGGCAGGGAACCGGTAGGGCGAGTCCGGCAGGGCGAGCTGCCGGTCGTAGACGGCCAGGCCGTGCCGCCGGGCGGCGTGCAGCAGCTTCGACAGCTGCGCGGAGCGGTCCTTGTACCGGTCCCCGTAGTACGTCCCGGCGTAGGCCACGGTGGACTCCACCGGACGGGCCCCCGGCAGCGGGTTGTGGATGGCCGGCTGCGCGTAGAACGGCAGGGAGGAGGCCGTGACCGCGCGACCGCCCTCGGTGCGTCGCGCGGTGTCCAGGTACGGGCCGATCATGTTGGCGTCCGTGGTGAACACGTGGTCGCACCGTGCCGCCGTGCGCTTGAACCGCTCGAAGTGGACCGGGTCCTCCTTGTTCCAGAAGACCGTGGGGAGGTTCAGGCTGCGGCACACCGCGAACAGGCGCGCGATGCGGGCGTCCTCCTCCTCGGAGTAGTACCCGACAGACCGGTGCCACTGGCCCCCGTTGCCGTTCCAGGCGGACTCGAGGAACACGAGGTCCAGCTTCTCGGCGCGCAGCTGCTCCTCGAAGCGCTCGCCGTCGAGGGGCACGACGGTCGCCGAGCGGCGCAGGGTCTCGGTGGTGAACTCGTCGGCGATCAGCCCGATGCGCAGGCCGGCGAGGGGCAGGCCCGGAGCGGACTCCCGAGCGGCGACCACACGGCGGTACACGGTGCGGACGGACTCCCCCAGCGACTTCCAGTTGCGCTCGTCGACCGTCCACAGCCGTCCGGCACGCCCCATGGCGGCACGCCGCTCGGGGTCCTCGATCAGCCGCTGCAGCGCGTCGGCCAGGGCCTTGGGGTTGTCCGGTGCTGCCAAGAGGCCGCGCTCCTCGTGCTCGCCCACGAGGGTGCGGTGGGGCGAGACGTCCGAGAGCACTACGGGCTTGGAGGCGGCGAACGCCTCGAGCGGTTTGAGCGGCGAGACCATCTCGGTCACGGGCAGGGACTTCCGGGGGCAGCAGACGATGTCGAAGCAGCTCAGGACGCGGGGCATCTCCTCGGAGGGCCGGCGTCCCAGGAAGCGGACCGACTGCCCGAGCTTCTGCTTCTCCTTGTACTCCTTGAGCTGGTTGTACACGCCGCCCTTGCCGGCGATGGCGATCTGGAAGTCGACCTTGCGGCCGCGCAGGATCCGGGCGGCCTGGAGGAGGACGTCCAGGCCCTCGTAGCCGATCAGGGAGCCGGCGAAGCCGATCACCGGGACGTCCTCGCGGATCCCCAGGGCCTTGCGGTGGGCGGTGTCCACGGGCAGGGGCTGGATGGCGCGGGGGTCCACGCCGTTGGGCAGGAGCTCGATCTTGGCGGCGTCCACGCCGCGGCGGACCAGTTCCTCCTTGACCTCCTGGGTGATGGCCAGGACCGCGTCCGCCTCCCGGCAGACGAAGGCCTCCATCTCGGACTGGGCCGCGTACCGGTCGGTGACCGTCCAGTTCTCCTTGGCGGAGGCCTCGGTGACCTCCCACAGCCCGCGCACCTCGTAGACGAACGGCACCCCGAGGCGCCGGGCCGCGACGAGGGCCGGCAGGCCGTTGAGGTAGTTGGACGCCGCGTGCAGGACCGACGGCCGGCGCAGGCGCGCTTCGCGGACGTAGGCGTCCGCGGCGGTGAGGACGTAGTCGTCCGGGGCGTCGGTGCCGAGGCTGCCCTCGGGCAGGTGCGTGTACTCGACGCCGTCGAGCCTGTTCACCCAGCGGCGCTGCTTGGGCTTGGTCGCCTCCGTGGTGACGTCCCAGGGATAGCCCGAGCGGCCGACCACGGAGACGTCGATCCCCGCCTGGCGCATGCCGGCCACGATGCCCTGGGTGCGCACGGAGTAGCCGTTGGAGTGGTACACCGGCGTGGAGTAGGCGCAGTACAGGACCCGGCGGCGCTCGGCGACGTAGGCGGCCCCGGCGGCCCGCGGCGGGACCAGCCGGGCGACACCGGTCCGCAGGGCGGCAGTGCCCCGCACCCGCTCCACGAGCTGCTGCTGCTTGGCAGTCATGCCGTCCACGAGATCCCGGTGGGCCTCGATCAGGTCGGCGGTCCGGTTGATGGCGCCGTGCTGGTACCAGAGGCGGTTCACGCACGCGGCGAGCATCGCCGGGGTGGGGTCCCCCTCGAACAGCGCCAGGAGTTCCTCGAGGGACAGCTCGGACAGCCGGGGACGCGACGGCTCGGCCCGTTGCCGTTCAGCTTCGTCCGTCGCCGTGACAGGGGCCGTCGCCGTGTGCGCGGACGCGTCCCCTGCGGCCCCGTCGGCGGGGTGTGTCGGCGGCTGCTCCATCAGTCCCACCGATGACGAGCCACGGGACCCGTCGGAAGCGTTCTCGGCCTCGGTGCGGCGGGAGGCGATGGGTGCGAGCACTGCCCGGCCGAGCCGGTAGCCCCTCGAACTCTCGACCTCGGTGAGCCGCTCGGTGAGGCGCTGGTTCTCCGCCCTGGCCGCGTCGAGATCCGCGCGGGCTGAGTCCCGGGCGCGGGCGAGCTGGCGGACCTCGGTCTGCAGCTGACGTTTTTCGACCTCGAGCTGCTGGTTCTGCCGCTGGAGCTCGCGCTCGTTGCGGGCTATCTGGCCGGTCTTCTTCGTCTGCCGGTCGAGATCCTGTCGGAGCGCGGCGGCCTGGGCTCGCCACTTTCTCTCCCCCGCGCGCGCCGCCTGGAGCTGCTCGTAGGTGCGCTCCGCGTTCGCCGCGACGTTGGCGACGATCTGCTGCTTGATGTGCTGAGGATCGCGACGTTCGTCGTGGTGCATGGGGGGACTCCTGGGGAGGGAGGGCAAGCGGGGGAAATCTGGGGGACCGAACGGGACGGGGCGGGCACGGCTGGGGAGGCCGGCCCGCCCCGCTCATCGGGCGGCGGTCAGCGCGCGGCGGCCACGATCGGGATGGAGGTGGTGTTCACGGTCAGGGCCGAGGACTTGCCCGGGCGCCACAGCCCCTTGGTGTCGACGATCTGCTTGCCGTCGAGGATGCCCTTGGGGAGAAGGCGGAACTGCTGGTGGTCGACCAGCAGCACCACGACGTCGGCGTGCTTGATGGCGTCCTGCGGCTCGGCGAACCGGACGTTCTTCCGTCCCTCCAGTGCCGGCGGGAGCTTGGCCACGTGCGGCTCCACGGCCAGGATCGTGCCGTGGGGGAACTCCTCGGCCAGGCGCTTGGTGATCTCCAGGGCCGGGGACTCGCGCAGGTCGTCGATGTCCGGCTTGAAGGCCAGGCCCAGCGCGGCGACCACGGGCGCGGCGATGCCCTCGGCGGCCTCCTTGACCTTGCTGATGACCCACTCGGGCTTGGCGTCGTTGACCTCCCGGGCCGTGCGGATCAGGCGGGACTCCTCCGGGGCGGAGGAGACGATGAACCACGGGTCCACCGCGATGCAGTGCCCGCCCACGCCGGGGCCGGGCTGGAGGATGTTCACGCGCGGGTGGTGGTTGGCCAGCTCGATGAGCTCCCACACGTCGATCCCGAGCTTGTCGGCGATCAGCGACAGCTCGTTGGCGAAGGCGATGTTGACGTCGCGGAAGGAGTTCTCGGTGAGCTTGGCCATCTCGGCGGTCACGTCGTCGGTCTCCAGCAGCTCGCCCACGCAGAAGGTCGCGTAGAGGGCCTTGGCCCGGCGGGTCGCCTCGCGGGTCATGCCGCCGATGATGCGGTCGTTGGTGATCAGCTCCTCCATCACCTTGCCCGGCAGCACGCGCTCGGGGCAGTGCGCCACGTGGATGGCCGGCTTGCCGTCGGCCCCGTCCAGGGACAGGTCCGGGCGCAGCTCGAGGATGTGCTCGGCCATCTTGCGCGTGGTCTGGGGCGGGGAGGTCGACTCCAGGATGATCAGCTCGTCCCCGTGCAGCTGCGGGGCGATGTTCGCCGAGGCGGCCCGGATGTAGGAGAGGTCCCCCTCGTAGTTGTCCTTGAACGGGGTCGGTACCGCCACGATGTACGCCTCGCCGTGAGGGGTCTCGGTGGTCGCGGAGAGAGTGCCCTCGGCCACCACGTGCGCCAGCTGCTCCTCCAGGCCCGGCTCCACGAACGGGATCTCGCCGCGGTTGATCCGCTCGACGTTGGCCTGGTTGATGTCCACGCCCACGACCCGGGAGCCGTGGTTGGCGAGGACGACGGCCGTCGGCAGGCCGATGTAGCCCAGGCCGACGACGACGACGTTGTTGTTCTCGGACATGTGCATCTCTTCCGGTAGGGGTCGGGGGTGGAGGATCAGACGACGACGTGGCTCAGGCTGTCCCCAAACATGACCACATTACCGCTGGCCAGGACGCCCGCGTCGCTCACGGACCACGTGTGCTCGCCGGTGCCCCGGTACTGGCGGAAGTTGAACCGGTCGCTGGAGTAGATCCGGTACCCCGCGTCCGTGGCGGCGGCGAGGAACGCGGAGTCCTCGCCGGTGGTGCGGGACTCGAAGGGGATCCGCTCGAAGACCTCGCGGCGGCCCATGATCGTGGGGCCCATGACGAAGTCCGTCCAGCGGTGCTCGCGGTGCCCGAAGCGCAGGAGCGTGGCGTCCCGGGACTCCACGTACATGTAGTGGGCCTGCTTGCCGACGATGTCCGCCCGGGAGTAGCGCAGCGCGTGCAGCTGGTCGCTGAGGTAGTGCGGGCCGTAGAAGTCGTCGTCGTCCATCTTGGTCAGCACGTCCCCGGTCGAGGCCCGGACGGCCCGGTTGAGGCACTCCCCCAGGCTGACCTCGGCGTTTGCTGTGAGAATCTTCACAGATGCAAGTCCGAGTGTGTCGACGAGGGACTCGACCGCGTGGGCCTCGGGGTCGAAGCCGTGGCAGAGCAGGACGACCTCCGGTGTCACCCGCACCTGGGACGCGATGGTCGTCAGGGCGTGCTCCAGCTGGTGGGGGCGGTTGGTGCACAGCAGCACGGAGACGGTGGGCTCCTCGGGGGCCCGGACCGGACCGGGGAGTGCGGCGGCCAGCACCTGGGCGACCCGGTGGGTGTAGGTGTGCTGCGCCCAGATGGTGCGCTGGGCGCGGTGCACCATGCGGTCGGCCAGCTCGGGGCTGCGGGCCAGGGCGCGCACGGCGTCCCCGGCGTGCTCGCGGGTCTGGGCGACCGGCAGCTCCTCGGGCGGGAAGAAGTTCCGGAGGGCGGCGCTGGGGGTGGAGACCACCGGCGTCCCTGACGCGGTGATCTCGAAGATCCGCCGGGCGCACATGCTGGGCGAGTCCACCACGGAGTTGACGTTGAGGAACACCTTGTACGCCTTGTAGGCGGTGAGCATCCGGTCGTAGGGCAGGGAGCCCACCACGCGCTCGTCGAGGGGGTGCGGGAACTGGTAGCGCTCGTCGTCCCCGAGGTAGCGGGAGAAGATCTCCAGACCCCGGCCCAGCTTGGGGCTGACGTCCAGGGCGCCGCCGAGCAGCAGGTCCATCTGCTCGCGCCGCTCCGGGTACTTGTGGGCGAAGTACATCCCGGCGAAGGCCACGTCCCGGGCGTGGAAGCCGTGCTGCGGCCGGACGGGGTTGTGGACCACGGGCTGGGCGGCGAACGGCAGCACGCCCACCCGGTCGTGGCCGAGGTCCCGGGCGTAGTGCTCCACCCGGTTGGCGTCCGAGGTGAAGACGTGGTCGAACAGGGCGGCGCACTCGAGGAAGTCGTCGTAGTGCGGCGGGTCCTCCTTGTTCCAGAAGACCGTGGGGATGCCCTGGTCGCGGCAGTGCGCCAGGAGGTCCTTGAACGGCTGCTTCACCCCGGAGGCGCCGGTGAGCTGGTACTGCCACTCGTCGTCGTTGCCGTGCCACGCGGACTCCACGAAGAGCAGGTCCACGGGCTGGGCGGCCAGCTCCTCGCGCCAGCCGCCGCGGGTCAAGGCGATCTGGTTCCACTCGTAGCGCAGGGCGCGCGCAGAGAAGTCGTCGAGGATCACGGCGGCAGTGACGTCGGCGAACACGGGCGGGGCGTCCGGCCACTGCGCCGGGGCGAAGGTGAGCTGCTTGTCCTGCTGCGAGGGCGCGGCGGTGATCGCGCGGGGCACGCGCAGCCGGCGCCGGTACCTGGCGACTGCGGACGGGCCGCCGTGGCGCAGGTGCCACAGGGCGGTGCGGACGTCGAAGACCTGGTCGGTCACGCTCATGCCGCGGTGCCTCCCGGCTGGGCCGCCGAGGGGCCAAGGTCCGCCACGACGGTGCGCACCAGGGCCTCCCTCGCCTCGTCGCGCATCGCCAGGGCGCTCTTGTTGTTGCCGGCGGCCAGATCCTTCATGAAGCGCTCGTAGACCGCGATCACGTCGCCGGGATCGCCGTCCATGACCAGCTCGCCCTCGTCGATCCACACGACGCGGGAGCACATGGTCCGCACCTCGGCCATCGAGTGGGAGACGAAGAGGATGCAGCCGGCCTGCTCCCGGATCTCCTGCATCCGGGCCTTGCCGCGGTCCTGGAACTGGGCGTCGCCCGTGCCCAGGGCCTCGTCGAGGATGAGGATGTGGGGGTCGGTGGCCGTGGCCACCGCGAAGCGCAGGCGGGCGGCCATGCCGGAGGAGTAGGCCTTCATGGGCCAGTGGATGGCCTTGTCCAGCGCGGCGATGTGGATCAGCTCGTCCATCTTCGCGTCGACCTCGGCGGGCGTCATGCCCTGGGCCAGGCAGCCCAGGCGCATGTTGCGCTCCCCGGACAGGGCGGGCACCAGCGACACGTTGACCCCGAGCTTGGCGGGGACGTCCGCGGCGTAGACCCGGCCGGAGGTGGGGTTGAGCTGGCCGGAGATCACGTTCATGAGCGTCGACTTGCCGGAGCCGTTGCGGCCGATGAAGCCGACCGACTCCCCCTCCTCCACGGCCAGGGTGATGTTCGTGAGGGCCTGGTTGCGCACGATGGGCGGCCGGCCCAGCGCCCGGCGGGCCAGGCGGACCGGCGCGGAGACGGGGACCTCGTCCCCGCCGCCGGTGCTCGTGACGGTGTAGACCACGGTCACGTCGTCGACGACGACAGCGGGGTTGCGCACGGTCGCCCGGCGGCGGCCGGACGGTGCGGTGCGGGGCTCAGCGCTCATTGGCGTAGCTCTCCTCGTTGCGCCAGAACACCCACAGGCCCAGCAGCCAGGTGCCGAAGGCCGCGACCACCAGGACCGTCCACTGCCACCACTCGGGGGTGATCCCGTAGATCAGGCAGTCGCGGGACATGGAGAGCACCTGGTACAGCGGGTTCGCCTCGAACAGGAGCATCCAGCGCTCGTCGGTGACGAAGCGGGAGGGGTCGTAGAAGATCCCGGAGGAGTACATCCAGATCCGCATGGCGAAGGACAGGAGGTTGCCCACGTCCGGGATCCGGTGCACCAGGGGCGCCATGAGCATGCCGAAGCCCCAGTTGAAGATCGTCTGCAGCGCCACGATGGGGATCAGCAGCAGCCAGCGCCAGCTGATGGGCTCCAGCGGCGGGATGGCGAGCACCATCACGATCATGGCCACGAGCACGAAGCCCTGGCTCATGAGGTCCCGCACGTTGATCGACAGCGGCAGCGCCGCCCGCGGGAAGCTGAAGCCCCGGATGAGGGCCCGGCCGGAGGCCATGGACCGCGCCCCCGCCACGATCGCGCGGGAGGAGTAGGTGAACATCATGATGCCGACGAGCAGGAACGCGATGAAGTTCTCCACGCCGTCCCGCGTCCCCAGCAGCAGGCCGAAGATCAGCAGGAAGGTCAGGCCCAGCAGCGCCGGGTTGAGCACCAGCCACGCCTTGCCGAGCATCGTGTGCTCCTGGCTGACGGACAGCCGCACCCGGGCGTCGTAGAGGACGAAGTGCCGGCTGCCCCAGAGCTGGACCAGGTACTCGGTCAGCGGGGGGCGGGTGCCCACCGCCTGCAGCCTCGAGGAGTCGAACACGACCGTGCGGGGCGGGGGCCCGGAGCTGAACCATTCCGCTCGCTCCGGCGTCTGGCGCACGATCACGCGCTGGCCTCCTGGGGATGTTCTCGTCGGGTCAGGAATTCGTAAGTGTCCACCGTACCGCGCGCCACGACGTCCCATGTGCGCCGTGACAGGACACGATGCCGCCCCTCGGCCCCCAGGCACTGCCGCACCGCGGGGCACTCGAGCATCATCTGCAGGACTGTGGCGAGCGTCTCGGGGTCCTCCGGGGGCACGAGCATCCCGGTGATCCCGTCCGCGACGAGCTCCGCCAGAGCGGGCAGCCGGCTGGCGACGACGGGGGTGCCGGTGGCCAGCGCCTCGACCGGCTTCAGCGGCGTCACGGCGCGGGTCACGGTCCGGTCCTTGCGCGGGACCACGAAGACGTCGAAGGCCTGGTGGTAGAGCACGGCCTGCTCGCGCGGCACCCGGCCGGTGAAGCGGACGCGATGCGCGATGCCGAGCTCGCCGGCGAGGGTCTCCAGGCCCGGGCGGGCGGCGCCGTCGCCGACGATCACCACGAGCAGATCGGCCACGTTCGGAGCCATCCGCGCAGCGGCGCGCAGCAGGTCGTCGAGGCCCTCGTAGTCCACGACGCTCGTGACGGTGCCCAGGATCCGGGCGTTCTGCGGCAGCCCCACGGCGCGCCGGGCCTCGGCGACGGGGAGGGGCTCCTCGAGGTAGGCCCCGCCGACGGCGTTGGGCGCCTGGCGGGACGGCACGGGACCGGAGGGCAGCCCCCGGGTGAGCTCGCGGACGCGGCGGCTCATGGCCGCGCCGAGGGTCACGACGTCGTCGGCGGCCGCCATGGCCTCGGCCTCCCGAGCGGTGAAGAGGCGGTAGCGCTCGCTCTCGGCGGCCTCGGCGGGGCGGCTGCCCGCCCAGGTGTCGGCGAGCTGGCCGCGGACCTCGTAGACCCACGGGATGCCGAGCACCTCGGCGACGGCCCGGGTCACCACGGCGTTCACGAAGTGGGTGGTGGTGTGCAGCACGGCGGGCCGGGTGCGCAGGGCGAGGTCCAGCACGGCCTCGGCCTCCTGCTGGAGCCGGCCGGTGGCCGTGCGGGCCAGCCGGGCCGGGAGGATGCGGTGGTACGGGATGCCGTCGACGACGTCGAGGGCGCGGGCGCCGAGCTTGCCGACCTGCACGGGGTAGCCCGGGCGGGTCACGGCGTGCACGTCCCAGCCCCGGGCGGCGGTGGCGGTGAGCAGGGAGTGGGTGCGCTGGGCGTAGCCGCTCTGGGTGTGCGGCAGGGAGTTGGTCAGCACGTGCAGCACGGAGGTGGGCTCGGGGCGGTAGCCGGCCACGGGCGGGAGGTCGGGGGTCCAGCCGGAGAAGAGCTCCAGCTCGTCCTCGAGGCGCCGCAGCTGGCGCCGCTCCCCCGGCGTGGCATGTCCGGCGGTCACCGCACGGCGCAGGCACTCCACGGCCTCGGTCATCCGGCCCAGGTGCCAGTGCCGGCGCGCCTCCGTCCCGGCGCGGCCGCGGGTGCCGGCGGGGACCTGTTCGAGCAGGCGGTCGGCCTGCTCCACCTGCCCCATGCCCAGGGCGACGTCGGCGAGCCGGCGCGTGGTCTGCGGGTCGAAGTCCCCGGCCTCGCCGCGGGCCAGGGCGTCCTCCGCCTCGGACCGGCGGCCGAGGACGTGGGCGGCGGCGGCGCCGGCGGCCGGCCAGGTGGCCTCGCCTCCGGTCAGCGCCCGGGCCGCGGGGCGGACGGCGCGGGACGGGAGCCGGCGGGAGACCTGGGACCAGAACACCACCGGGTCGTCGCCGAGGTGCTCGGCCACCGTGGAGGCCGTCACCGCGAGGTTGGCGCCCAGCTGGCGGTACGAGCGCCCGGCCCGGCCCGTGGTGCGGGCCGGACGGGCCTCCCGTTCACGCAGCATGGTGCTTGACCCTCGCCGCGGCCCGGGCGCGCCGCACCCCGGCGACCTCCAGGTCCGCGAACTCCAGCTCGGCGAGCTCCAGCTCCTCGCGGACCGGGACGGCGATGCCGGGCAGCAGCGTGCGCAGGACGGCGTCGTAGCTCGCGGCGAGGTCCCGGTAGTCCGCGTTCGCGGCCACCCAGGCGCGCCCGGTCGAGCGCTGGCGCAGCCGGGAGCGGTCGGCGATCAGCCCCTGCCACAGCGCGGCGATCTCCTCCGGGCGGCTGCCCACCACGCTGCCCTCCCCGGCGTCGGCGAGCACGCGGGCCGCCTCGCCGCGGACGATGGCGGTGATGTGCCGGCCGACCGAGAGCACCTCGTAGGTCTTGGACGGGATGGTGTCCTCGAAGGACTTCCAGTCGTCCCGCAGGGAGATCACCACGCTGTCCGCCTCGGCGTAGCGCTCGAAGACGGCTGAGCCGTACTCCGGCGGCAGGAACCGGACGGGGGCGCGCAGGCGAGCCGCGAGGGCCTCGAGGGCGGGCTTGCGGCTGCCCTGGCCCACCAGCGTCAGGCGCATCCTGTCCCCCACGAGGGCGGCGGCCTCCACGAGCCGCTCCAGGGACTGGCTCTCCCCGTGGTTGCCGAGGTAGAGCACCTCCAGCCGCTCGCGCTCCACCGGCGGGGGCAGCAGGCGCGGGGTCCGGGCGAGGATGACGCCGTTGCGGATCGTCACGACGTTGCGCACGCCGCGCTCCCGCAGGGTCTCGGCGAAGCCCTCCGTCACGGTGACCACCAGGTCGGCGTGGTTCTGCACGAACTCGACCACCTGGTTGATCATGCTCTTGCCGCCGCCGCGGACGAGGTTCGCGTCCTCGGCGAGGTTCGGCCAGGCGTCGCGCATCTCGACCACGAACGGGACCTTCTTGGCCCGGGCCAGCGCCCAGCCGGAGGCCAGGAGCGGCAGCGACGGGGCCGTGACGAGCACGAGGTCGTGCTCCCCCGTGCCCATCCCGCGCACGGCGGACGCCGCGGCGGTGAACATCTGGTCCGCCAGCTTCCAGCCGCGGTTGTGCCGGGCGCTGAGGAACGGCACCCGGTGGATGGTCTCGCCGACCGGCCCGGTGCACGTGGGCCGGCCGTGGCCGGTGGTGTCGGTGCCGGGCTCGGTGCCCCGGAACCGCGGCACGGGTGCCAGGAAGGAGACGTCCCAGCCGGTGTGACGGAGATAACGGGTCAGCGACGACCAGCGGCGCTGGGGCGGTGAGTGCTCGGGCCAGTACGAGTGGGTGAGCACGAGCAGGCGGAGTGGACGGGGGGTGGGCTGCATGGGCTCTCGCGGGGGTCAAGAGGCGCCCGTCCCAGCCGATCAAGGGGCGAGCTGGGGGGTGGGGGTTCACGCCGCCCAGCGCACCGAGGGGGTGTGTGCGAGGGCGAATTACTGATCGGCTGGGTTCAGGTTAGCAACATATTCGCTGAGAGTGTCCCCCGAAATGGCCTCGCCGATCTCTTCCATTGCTGTGTAGTCGGCCACTACGATCGACTGGCCGTCCGCCGAATAGCCCACACCCTGGTTCGGAACGGTGAACATCTGGATGTTCTCGGAGGATACGCCGACCAGATCGGGGGTCACTCCGGCGATCCAGCCGGCGTCGAGGCCGTCGCTGACCTCGAGGTAGGGCGAGAACTGCGTCACGACGTCCTGGATCCGGGCGGGGTTGGTCAGCGTCTCCCGGTTGAGGGTCTTGTCCATCACGGCCTTGACGTAGGCGCGCTGGTTCGCCACCCGCTGGTAGTCGCCGTCGGCGAAGGCGTAGCGCTCGCGCACGAACTCCAGGGCGGTCTCCCCGTCCATGAGCTGCGGGCCCTGCTCGAAGGCCACGCCGTCGTGGGAGACGAAGTCCTGCGGGACGTCGATGGTGACGCCGCCCAGGGCGTCGGTGAGGCCCTGGAAGCCGGCGAAGTCCACCGAGGCCACCTGGTCCACGCGCAGCCCGAACAGCTCCTCGACCGTCCGGACCATCAGCGGCATGCCGCCGATGTCGAGCGCCTGGTTGACCTTCGCCTCGCCCACGCCGGGGATCTCCACCCAGGTGTCGCGCATGATGGACATCACGTACACCTCGCCGCCGTCCTCGGGGACGTGGACGAGCATGATCGAGTCCGCCCGCTCCCCCTCCACGCCGGCGTCCTCCTGGCCCTCGGGGCGCTCGTCGGCGCCCAGGAGCAGGACGTTGGTGCCGCGGTCCTGCGCCGAGTCCACCGCCGGGCGGGTCGACTCCTCGGGGAAGGCGCTCTCCATGGTCTGCTTCCGGTCGTCGAACGTCCGGCCGAGGTTCCACACGTAGAACCCCACGATGAGGGCCGCGACCAGCACGAGCGCCAGGAAGGTCAGCAGCACGTTGCGGGTGGTGTGCCGCTTCCGCCGGGCCGGGGGGACGGCTCCGTAGGCGGTGGCGGTCTGGTCGCGGTCGTCGAATGACATGGGTGCTCCGGGGTCGGGGGCGGCGGGGGTCACGATCCCGGCCCGCCCTCGGACGGGGATCACTGCGGGACATCCTACGTCGCCACAGCTCAACGCATGCTGAGAACAGCCGTGACGGGCCTGGTCAGGGCACGCGGGCGATCCACTCCGGGGTGCCGAACTTGGTCTCCACGAGCCGGCGGGCCGCGGCGAGCTCGTGCTCGCCCACCGACCCCTCGAGGGCGTCGTAGCGCCCGGTGAAGACCTCCAGGAGCTTGTCGACGACGTCGGCCCGCGGCATGCCGGTCTGGCGGCGCAGCGGGTCCACGCGCTTCTTGGCCGAGCGGTGGCCCTTGTCGGAGAGCTTCTCCTTGCCGATCCGCAGGACCTCGGTCATCTTCTCCGCGTCGATGTCGTAGCTCATGGTCACGTGGTGGACCATGCCGCCGCCGGCGAAGCGCTTCTGCGCCGCGCCGCCGATCTTGCCGTGCTCGGTGGCGATGTCGTTGAGCGGGACGTAGAACGCCTGCAGACCCATCTCCTGGAAGGCCTGCATCACCCACTGGTCCAGGAACGGGTAGGACTCCTCGAAGCTGAGCCCGTCCACCAGCGTCTGCGGCAGGTACAGCGAGTAGGTGATGCAGTTGCCGGCCTCCATGAACATGGCGCCGCCGCCCGAGACGCGGCGGACCACCGAGATCCCGTGCCGCTGCGCGCCGGCGGGGTCCACCTCGTTGCGCAGCGACTGGAACGAGCCGATCACCACGGACGGCTCCTCCCAGTCCCACAGCCGCAGGGCGGGTCGGCGCCGGCCGGCGCCGACCTCCCGGGCGAGCACCTCGTCGAGGGCCAGGTTCTCCAGGGTGGGGCGGACCACCGGCGGGATGACCTCCCACTCGTGGTCGCTCCAGGTGGTGGCCTTCGCCAGGGCCCGTCGGACCGCCGTGGCGACCGACTCCGCGGAGAAGCCGAAGAGCACGGTGCCGGGGTCCAGCGCGGCGTTGACGGCCGCGACGATCTCCGCCTGAGACGCGTCCTCGCTCAGGCCGGTGAGGGCGGCGTTGATGTCGTCGAGCGCCTCGTCCGGCTCCAGGAAGAAGTCGCCGTTGATCGAGACCTCGGCCAGCCGGCCGTCGACCACGCTCAGGTCCGCGACCACGAGCTTGCCGCCGAGCACCTTGAACTCCCCGTGCCGCCGCGCCTGCTCGCCCATCGTTGTCCTCCCCGCTCCGTGCTGGTCCTGCTCTCCGGACCCGCTGCTCCGGTGCCAGGTTACTCCTGGGTCAGGGTCACGACCGTGACGGTGCCGGGGTTCAGCGACAGGCGAAGCTCGTCCGTGCTGGGCTCCGCGCCGGGGACCTTCGGTCGCTCGCTGACCGGGGTGAGGGGCAGCCCCCAGCCGTCCACGGACACATGGTCGTCGCCGATGGGGGTCAGGGCGGCGTCGACGGTCTGGGCGCGCCCGTCGGTGTCCTCGGTGCGCCGCTCCCCGTCCTCGGGCGCCACGTCGAACAGGCTCGCCTTGGGGAACTGGGCGTCCCAGTCGGGCCCGCCGAGCTGCGCCATGACGGCCTCCGCGTAGGCGAAGGGCAGGTCCACCGTGACGGGGGTGCGCCCGTCGCCCGCGGGGTCGGCGAACGTCGTGAGGGCGAGGGTGACCTGCCGCCTCCCCTGCGGGTCCTCGCCGTGGTCGATCGTGTAGGCGGTGACGTCCTCGTTGCCTGCCACCGCCGTGCCGAGGAAGTCGCCGTCAGGGATCTGGCCCACCAGGGTCATGCCCAGGTGGTTGGCGCGCAGGGAGTAGGCCCCGCTCGGGTCCTCACGGGTGCCGGAGGAGCACACCGGGGACATGGGCGGGCCGCCGGCGCACTGGTCCAGCGACGAGTGGTAGACGAGCCGCTCCACGCCCAGGGACTGGGCGCGCAGGGAGTACTCGGCGGAGAACACGGCCGAGCCCAGGCTCTCGGTGACGTCGTTGCTGCCGGTGCAGGCCGAGACGGAGGTCTCGCTGAGCCACACCGGGAGGCCGGCCTCCTTTCCCTGGTCCACCGCCAGGCCCAGGAAGCGGTCGACGTTGTCCCGGGTGTGCTCCGCGACCAGGTTCCGCATGGTGGGCTCCTGGTGCGGGGTCGAGCCGTCGCACGAGGACAGGGGGTACTGGTGGGCCGCCAGGACGACGTCCTCGATCCCGGACTCCGCCACGGCCGCCCACCAGTCCGGGGCGTACGCGCCGGGGCCGGTGATCGTCAGGTCCGGCACCGCGGCGCGCACGGCCGCCGTGTACTGCTCCAGGTCGGCGAGGTACTGCGGGATGTCCCAGTTCTCGTCCTTGACGGTGAGCCGGTGGTCCTCGCCCTTGTAGAAGCCGTTGGGCTCGTTGCCGACCATCAGGGCGATGAGGTCGTCCCCGAAGGCCGCGCGGCCGTGCTCGGCGAGCTCCGCCGCCCGCCGGGGGTCGTCCGCGGCGAGGTTGGCGCCGAGGATCACCTTGGAGCCGGTGGCCTCCGCGAAACCGGCCACGCGCTCGAGGTCCTCGGGCGTGACCGTGGTGATCTGCTCCCCCTTCTGCAGGGGCCAGTCCGTGGGCGGCTGCTCGTCCTCGGCGGTGAAGAAGAACCGGCGGTCCACGGAGTTGCCGCCGAAGCGCAGGGTGGGCTGGTCCATCTGCCGGACCAGGTGCACGAGGTCCGTGTTCTCGGCGCTGAGCCGCTCGTCCGCGAGCTCGGTGGCCTCGAAGGACAGCCCCACGCCGCCGTGGGCGTAGTCCTCCCCCGTGGGCTCCGCGTCCACGGCCACGGTGGCCGCGGGCTGGGCGGTGCCGTCCACGGCGGGCTGCCGGTAGGTCTCGGGGAGATCGCGCTGCTCGGCGATCTCGGCGGGGTCGATCTCGGTGAGCGGGGTGTCCCCGGCCGTGGCCGGGGTCGTCGCGGCGGGGTCCGGCATCGTCGTGCCGTCGCCGCACCCGCTCAGGGCGAGGGCGAGGCTCACGGCGAGCGCGGGGACGGCACGGCGGGCAGGACGGTGCACGGAGGGGCTCCTGGGGGGCGGAGGGGGAAGGCCGTCCCTACTGTATCGGCCCGGGATCCGCGGGGGCCCCGGCGCCCGGGGACGGCTCAGGCCCGGACCGATGCGGTCCGGGCCTGAGCACGTGGGTCCCGTGGACGGGAGGGAACCTCAGGCGTTCGACTTGCCGAAGTTCTTGAAGCGGGCGTTGAAGCGCTCCACGCGGCCGGCGGAGTCCATGATGCGCTGCTTGCCGGTGTAGAACGGGTGGGACTCCGAGGAGATCTCGACCTCGATGATCGGGTACTCGTTGCCGTCCTCCCACGTCTCGGTCTTCTGCGAGGTGGCGGTGGACCGGGTGAGGATGGTCTTGCCGGAGGCCAGGTCGCGGAAGAGGACCGGGTGGTAGTCCGGGTGGATGTCAGTCTTCATGGGTTCAAACCTTCTGTTGGTGCCTGGATTTTGCCAGGCACGGCTTCGCTCGGTGGATGGTGCGTCGCCGTCGTGCGGTCCCGCGGTCCGGGGAGGGCGGGGGCGTCGGGCACCAGCGGTCCAGCGTACCGGAGAACGGCCCGCAGGTCACGTGCGCCGCGGCGTGCCGAGGGGCCCGGTGCGCACCGGGCCCCTCGGCTGTGGTCTTCTCCTGTTCGCTCCCTGTCTCTCGCCGGGTCACCACCGGTGCGCGACGTCGACGACGAGCCGCGAGCCGCTG
The DNA here is from genome assembly GCF_014636775.1 of Kocuria dechangensis. Classification (GTDB taxonomy): domain Bacteria; phylum Actinomycetota; class Actinomycetes; order Actinomycetales; family Micrococcaceae; genus Kocuria; species Kocuria dechangensis. The sequence continues at coordinate 20,535 of NZ_BMEQ01000018.1, read as the reverse complement.
CCCGGGCCGTTGAGGATGAACGCGCGGAAGGGCAGCCGCGCGCGCACGCCGAGGCCGACGGAGGTCTGGGCCTCGAAGCTGCCGCCCCAGGCGACCTGCCGGAAGGTCCGGTAGTCCCGCACGTCCACCAGCTCACGCGGGTTGCCGAACTTGTAGGTGGCCTCCCCCTCGTCGTCGTAGGCGGGGGCGTCGACGGTGATCACCAGGTCGGTCCCGCGCAGCGGGATGGGCTCCCCGGAGCCGATGCCCGTGAACTGCCGGTAGCCGACGGAGTAGCCCCTCACCTTGCCGTCGAGGTCCACCACGAGCCGGTCGAAGCAGCGGTGCTGTCCCGCCCGGATGTCGGTGACGTGGGGGATGTGGGGCGGCGTGACGTTGCCTTCCCTGCTCTTGGGTCCGGAACCCCACGTGATGCCGCAGTACGGGGCCGCGGCACTGGCGCTGCCGGGGACGATCAGCCCCAGCCCCATGGCCAGCACCAGTGCCGCCAGCCATGAGATCAGCTTCTTCATGACGCACCTTCTCGATGACCCCTCGGGCCCCTGTTGTGCCCGATCGGGTGCTCCCATGATCCGCCTTCTCGAACGTTAAGTCTCCAGATGAGACTGAAGTGTGGTCGCAATCGTTACGGCGCCGAGCAACCAGGGACTCCCCGCCCTCCGGCCCGCGGCGACCAGGGCGTCCTGCGCGTCGCCGTCAGCGGTCGTGCGCGACGTCGATCACCACGTGGCGGGTCTCGTCCCGGCCGTTGAGCAGCAGGACCCGGAAGGGCAGCTGCGTGCGCACGCCCACGCCGATCGTCGACCACCCCTCGAAGTGCCCGGCCCAGGCGACCTGGCGGAAGCTGCGGTAGCCCTCGACGTCCACGAGCTCCCGGGGGTCGGTGGCCGCCCAGGTCTCGTTGCCGAGGTGGTCGTGGCGCGCGGCGTGGACGAGCACCTGGAGGGCGGCGCGGCCCATGAGCTGGACGCGGCCGCCCGAGCCCTGCGCCACGACCGCGGCTACGTACTCGACGTCGTAGGCGGGCTCGCCGCCGCGCACGTCCACCACGAGCCGGTCGAAGTCCTCGTGGCGACCGGCCCGGACGTTGGTGATGACCCTGCCGTCGGGAGCGCCGCCCCATCTCTGCAGCGCGGGGCGGAACAGGATGCCGGCGAGCGGGGAGCCGGGGGAAGGGGGCCGGGAAATCGTCGCGCCACGGGCCGGGGCGGTGAGTCCCAGGCCCACGACCGCCGCCATCAGGGGCGGCCCCAGAATGAGCATGCTCATGATGCACCTGCGGGGATCGGTACTCCTGGAAGCCTCCAGGGTACGCCCGGTGCGCGGCGTGGGCACCGGTGGGAGACCGCTTGACCGCCGAACCGTTATCCGCCGCCGGCCCCCTCTCCGCATCCGGCCCCTCGCCGCCGCCCCCTCGCCGCCGCCCCCTTGCCGCCGACCCCTTGCCGCCGATCCCTTGCCGCCCGACGGATCAAGTTCTGCTCAGACCTCCCGCGAGGGGTCGCCACCTGCCTCCATCAGTCGCTGATTCCGTGAGGACGAGCCCCCTCGCCCAGGGGAGCCCGCAGAACGCGACCCGCCGACCCCACTCCGCGTCCGGCCTCCGGGGCAGACATGTGTGCACGCCGCATTCCGATCCAATACCCTGGGGGGTATTATGACTCCTCGAGCCGCATCCCGTCCCCTCCGTCTGGGCCTGCGGGCCAACGCCGCCCAGTTCGCCCTGCTGGTGGCGATCAACGCCCTGGTCGGCGGCATGGTCGGCCAGCAGCAGACCGTGCTGCCCCTGCTGGCGGAGTCCGAGTTCGGGCTGACCGGCTACACCTTCATCTTCACCTACGTGGCGGCGTTCGGGGTCACCAAGGCGATCGCCAACTGGTTCGCCGGGACGTTCTCCGACCGCTTCGGCCGCAAGCCGGTGCTGGTCGCGGGCTGGCTGTTCGCCGTGCCGGTCCCGCTGATGCTGATCTGGGCCCCGGACTGGTGGTGGGTCGTGGCCGCCAACGTCCTGCTGGGCATCAACCAGGGGCTGACCTGGTCCACCACGGTGGTGATGAAGATCGACCTCGTGGGCCCCAAGCAGCGCGGCCTGGCCATGGGGCTCAACGAGGCCGCCGGCTACGGCGCCGTGGCCGTCACCTCCCTGCTGGCCGGCTACCTGGCCGCCCAGTACGGCCTGCGCCCGGCACCGTTCCTGCTGGGGCTCTTCTACACGGCCCTGGCGCTGCTGCTGTCGGGCGCCTTCGTGAAGGAGACCCGGGAGCACGCCCGGCTGGAGGCCGCCCAGCACGTGGGGCGCGCCGACGGGATCCACGACCACCTCCACGCCGGGCTCACCGACCGCCAGATCCTCGCCCAGACCAGCCTCAAGGAGCCCGCCCTGTCCTCGGCCAGCCAGGCGGGGCTGGTCAACAACCTCAACTTCGGGCTCTCCTGGGGCCTGTTCCCCCTGCTCTTCGCCACCGCGGAGCTCTCCGTGGACCAGATCGGGCTCCTGTTCGCCCTCTACCCGGCCGTGTGGGGCCTCGGGCAGCTGGTCACCGGGGCGCTCTCGGACCGGATCGGGCGCAAGCACCTGATCACCGCCGGCATGACCACCCAGGCCGCGGCCCTGGTGCTGATCGCCCTGGGCGACGGCTTCGGCGGCTGGGCCCTCGGCACGATGCTGCTGGGGGCGGGCACCGCGATGGTCTACCCGACGCTGCTGGCCGTGGTCGGCGACGTCGCCCACCCGGCCTGGCGCGGCCGGGCCGTGGGCGTCTACCGGGTGTGGCGGGACCTGGGCTACGCGGTCGGGGCGGTGCTCGGCGGGATCGTGGCCGATCTCCTGGGCCTGCACGCCGCCGTCTGGGCGGCCGCCGGCATCAGCGCCGTCTCGGCCCTGGTCGTGGCGGTGCGCATGTACGAGACCCACCGCCCGGAGCCGACCCCTGCCGCCTGACCGATCGCGTTCTGCTCAAGCCTGCCGCGAGGGGTCATCTTCTACTCGGGCCTCCCGCGAGGGGTCATCATCTGCTCGGGCCTGCCGCGAGGGGTCATCACCTGCTCGGGCCTCCCGCGAGGGGTCATCACCTGCTCGGGCCTCCCGCGAGGGGTCATCACCTGCTCGGGCCTCCCGCGAGGGGTCATCACCTTCCGCAATCAGTCTCTGATTCCGTGGGAACAAGACCCCTCGCTGAGGGGGGTGCAGAACGAGACTCCTCACTGAGGGAGGGTGCAGCACGCGACCCCTCGCTGAGGGAGGGTGCAGCACGCGACCCCTCGCTGAGGGAAGCTCGCAGAACACGACCCCTCACGCAGGGAAGCTCGCAGAACACGACCCCTCACGCAGGGAAGCTCGCAGAACACGACCCCTCACGCAGGGAAGCTCGCAGAACACGACCCCTCGCAGAGGGAAGCTCGCAGAACGCGACCCCTCGCGCAGGGAGGCTCACAGAACACGACCCCTCGCGCCGCGGGTCGGACCAGCAGTTCAGCCCATCAGCTCAGCCGCGGCCCGGGCGCGTCTCCCAGAACGCCACCGCGGAGGCGGCCGCCACGTTGAGCGAGTCCACGCCGTGGGACATCGGGATCCGCACCACCAGGTCCGCGTGGTGCACGGTCGCCGCGCTGAGCCCGTCGCCTTCGGTGCCGAGCACCAGCGCGAGCTTCTCGTCCCGGCGCGCGGAGAGCTCCTCGAGGGTGATCGAGTCGTCGCTCAGGGCCAGCGCCGCCGTCGTGAACCCCGCGTCCTTGACCCGCTGGAGGTCGGCGGTCCAGTGCTCGAGCCGGGCCCACGGGACCTGGAACACGGTGCCCATGGACACCCGGATGGAGCGCCGGTAGAGCGGGTCGGCGCAGCGGGGGGTGACGAGCACGGCGTCGACGTCCAGGGCCGCCGCGGAGCGGAAGATCGCCCCGACGTTGGTGTGGTCCACGATGTCCTCGAGGACCGCCACGCGCCGCGCCGACGCCAGCAGCTGCTCCAGGTCCACCGGCTCGGGCCGCTGCATCGCCGCGAGCGCCCCGCGGTGCAGGTGGAAGCCGGTGATCTGCGTCAGCACCTCGTCCTCGCCCACGTAGAGCGGCACCTCCGGGTGCTCGGCGAGGACGTCGGCGAGGTCCTCCAACCACTTCTCGGCCATGAAGAAGGAGCGCGGCCTGTGGCCGGCGGCGAGCGCCCGGCGCAGCACCTTGGAGGACTCGGCGATGTACATCCCCCGCTCCGGCTCGAGCTTGCGGCGCAGCTTCACGTCGGTGAGCCGGGCGTAGTCGGCCACCCGGGGGTCGTCGGCGCTGTCGAGGTGGACGAGGTGGGGGAAGTCGGTCACGGGAGCTCTCGGGGGTCGGGATCGGGGTCGCCCTGATCGTAGCCGGTGCACCGGAGCCGCTGCCGGGTCCCGCCCCGTCCGTCACGCAGGCGTGATCCGTTGTGCCGCGCCGGGCCCGGATTTACGATCGCACGACATGGTCGCCCGCTCGACCCGTCGAGACAGACAGCTGGAGGCAGCAATGAGGCGGCACCCGAGCGACGTCGACCACCCCGGCGACAGCCCCGGGCCGACCCGCCGTCGCCGTCCCTGGTGGGGGCGGCTCGGTCGCCTCACGGGGTTCGCGATGCTCACCCTCGTGGTGCTGCTGATCGTGTCGACGGTGCTCAACTACGGGCTGGTGCAGTACGAGCGCTCCACCGCCGAGCCCTACGGCGAGCGGGTCGAGATCGGCAACGGGTCGGTCAACGTCGTGGACAACGGGCGGGACGGGCCCACGGTCGTGCTGCTCAGCGGCCTGGGCACCCCGGCGCCGGCGCCGGACTTCGGCCCGCTGGTCCGGGAGCTCGGCGACTACCGCGTGGTGGTCGTGGAGGGCTTCGGCTACGGCTACAGCGACCTGACCGCCCCGGAGCGGACGGTGCAGAACGTCTCGGAGGAGCTCCACGCCGCGCTGGCGGCCACCGGGGTCGAGGAGCCCTACGTCCTGGCGGGGCACTCCCTGGCCGGCTTCTACATCCTGGACTACGTCAACCGGTATCCCGGGGAGGTCTCGGCGGTGGTCGGCATCGACACCACGGTCCCCGCCGTCGTCGAGGACGATGACGGGACGGCGGCCGAGGACGGCAGGGGGATCCCGTGGGAGCGGCTGCCGTCGATCACGGGCCTGCTCCGCTGGGTCCTGCTGGTCGCCCCGGACCTCGCGCTGCCCGAGGGGACGGCGCACACGGCGGAGGAGCGGGACCGGATCCTCCGGATGACCGTGTGGAACAACGCCAACGCGGCGGTCACGGACGAGACCCGCCGGATGGGGGACAACGCGCGCGACCTGGAGGGCGTGGGCTTCCCGGCGGAGCTTCCGGTGCTGCTCCTCCTGGCCCAGGACACGATGGACCAGATGCCCGAGTGGCTCCCCCGCCACGAGGAGCAGCTGCGCGGGGTGCGCGACCACGAGCTGGTCGTGCTCGACGGCGGGCACTACCTGCACTGGACCCGCTCCCCCGAGATCGCCGCGACGGCCACCGGGTTCCTCGAGCGCCACGGCGTCGTGCGGCGGGAGGGGTCCGGGCTCACCACCCCGTCCCCGGCCGGCTGAGTCCGGCGCGGCGGCACCCGGCGGGGGCTCAGACCAGCCGCGACACCAGGCTCACCAGGGCCACGACACCGAGCACCACGATCACCGTGCGCAGGGCCACCGGGGAGAGCCGGCGGCCGATCTTGGCCCCGGCCCAGGAGCCCACGGTCGAGCTCAGGGCGATGAGCAGCACGACCCACCAGTCGATCCGGTCGAACGCGAAGAGGATGTAGGAGACGGCGGCGACGATGTTCACCGCGGCCACCAGGACCACCTTGACGGCGTTGGCCGCCTGCAGGGAGGCCAGCAGGAACACCCCGAGGATGCCCAGCAGCAGCACGCCCTGGGCGGCCACGAAGTAGCCGCCGTAGATGCCGGCGAGGAACACCAGCACGTACAGCGAGAGGGGCTGGGCCGCGCGGTCGGGGTCGATCGGCCGCGGCCGCTCGCCGCGGGCCTCGGCCGCCGCGGCGGCGGCCTCGGCCTGCGCGTCCTTGCGACGGCGCACCACGGCCTGGAGCCGGGGCTGGAGGACGACGAAGCCCAGGGCGACGACGATCAGCGCCGGCGCGGCGTAGCCGAAGACCTCCTCGGGCAGGTGCAGCAGCAGCCACGCGCCGATCACCCCGCCCAGCGCGGAGCAGGGGATCAGCTTGAGCAGGGTCCGCTCCACGCCCCTGAGCTCGGCGCGGTAGTGCCACGCGCCCGTGAGGTTGCCCGCGATCAGGCCCATCGCGTTGGACATGGACGCGGTCACGGGCGGGACGCCCATGGTCACGAGCACGGGGAAGGTCACGAGCGTGCCCGAGCCCACGATGGTGTTGATCAGCCCGGCGGCGACGCCTGCGAGCAGGATGAGGGCGGCCTGCCACCACTCGAAGGGGAAGTCGGCGGCGAGGTCGGCGAAAGTCTCCAGCAGCACAGCGGGTCAGGACCGGCCGAACGCGGCGTAGCGGTTGCCGACCTTCACCAGCTTCAGCGGGAGGCCGAAGGTCTCGGAGAGGTTCTTCTGCGTCATCACCTTCCGGACCGGGCCCGAGGCCACCACGCGGCCCTCGCGCAGCAGCAGCGCGTGGGTGAAGGCGTCGGGCACCTCCTCGAGGTGGTGGGTGACCATGACGATCGCCGGGGACGCATCGTCCCGGGCCAGCTCGTCCAGCCGGGCCACGAGGTCCTCGCGGCCGCCGACGTCCAGGCCGGCCGCGGGCTCGTCGAGCAGCAGCAGCTCCGGGTCGGTCATCAGGGCGCGGGCGATCAGGACGCGCTTGCGCTCGCCCTCCGAGAGCGAGCCGAAGCGGCGCTCGGCCAGCGGCTCGAGCCCCCAGTCGGCCATGAGCTCCCGCGCCTGGGCCTCGTCGGCCTCGTCGTAGCGCTCGATCCACCGCCCGGTCACCCCGTACGCGGCGGTGACCACGCAGTTGAGCACGGTCTCCCCCTCGGGGATCTGGGTGGCGAGCACGGCGGAGCTGAGCCCGATGCGGGGGCGCAGCTCGAAGACGTCCACCGCGCCGAGGATCTCGTCGAGGATGTCGACCATGCCGCGGGAGGGGTGCAGGCGGGCGGCGGCGATGGACAGCAGCGTCGTCTTGCCGGCGCCGTTGGGGCCCAGGATGACCCACCGCTCGCCCTCGTTGACGACCCAGTCCACGGAATCCAGCAGGGTCTTCTGCCCGCGGACCACGCTGACGTCCACCATCTCCACCACAGCACTCATACCCGCCACTCTAGGACACCCCGTGCACCGGTCCGGCGCACCGGCCCGGCGGGGGCGTCGTCAGGAGCGGGGGGCACGGCGCGGCCAGCGGCCCCTGATGATCGAGGCGCGGTGCTCCTTCCCCGCCCCGGCCGCGCCGCTGCGGGCGGCCCAGAACCCCTCCCCGGCCCACGCGAAGCGCGGGGCCTTCTTGGCCAGGAACGCCTGCTGGCCGATGCGGGCGTCGGGCCCGTCGAGGACCTGGCGGAAGAGGGCCTCCGAGACCTCGTCCGCGCCGAGGGTGCCGGGCGCGGCCTCGGGGGCGAGCCGGAGGAGGTGCTTGTGGGCCTGCATCGACAGCTGCGAGCGCTGGGCGAGGCCCGTCACGACCTCCGCCAGGGCCGTCTCGAAGCCGGCGTCGTCGACCACGCGGGTGAGCATGCCCCACCGCTCGGCGTCGGCGGCGGGAACGGTGTCGCCGGTGAGCAGCAGGTAGGAGGCCGTGCCGGGCCCGACCAGCCGGACCAGCGCCTCGACGCCGGAGGCGGGGAAGACGATGCCGATGCGGGCCGGGGTCAGCCCGATGCGCAGCGAGGTAGTGCCGATCCGCAGGTCGCAGGCCCCGGCCAGCATCCAGGCCCCGCCCATGCAGTACCCCTCCAGCGCGGCGACGGTGGGCTTGTGCACGCCCGCCAGGGCCGCCTCCGCCTCGGTGAGCAGCCCGCCGCGGGGCAGGCCGGTGCCGGGCTCGCCCAGGCACTCGAAGACCTCGGCGATGTCGGCCCCGGCGGAGAACACGCCGCCGGCACCGCGCAGGCCGATCACGCGCACCTGCGGGTCGGCGTCGAGCCCGCGCAGCAGCTCCGGCAGGGCGGCCCACATGGCCGGGGACAGGGCGTTGCGCCGGTCGGGGCGGTCGAGGACCACCCAGGCCACGGGGCCGTCGTGCCTCACCTCCAGGGCGCCGGACGGGGCTTCGGGCAGGGGCTGGGCGGTCATCGCAGGGGCTCCTTCTGCTGGGTGGTCGTGCCGGATCCGTCGCCGGCTCCGGTGCCGGCGGCCCCGAGCCAGGCGCGCACGGCGCCGCCGTGCTGGTCGAGGACCGGCGGGGCGGCGTGGACCCGCCGCGTGGTCTCGCCGCCGTCGCCGGGGGTGAAGAAGCGCACCGCGGGGCCGGGCAGCTCGACGGGCCCGAGGACCGCGTGGTCGACGCCGACGACGAGGCCCTGCCAGCGCACCTGCTCCCAGGCGTAGACCTCGTCCAGGGTGCGCACCTTCCCGGCCGGGATGCCGATCTGCGCCAGCCGCTCCAGCAGCTCCTCGGGGCCGTGCGCGGCGAAGGCGGCCTCGACCGCGCCGATCACGGCCTGCCGGTTGCGGACGCGGTCGGCGTTGGTCGCGAACTCCGGCCGCTCGGGGTCGATCCCGAAGGCGGTGGCGAAGGTGCGCCAGAGCTTCTCGCTGCCCACGCTGATCTGCACCTTCCCGCCGAGGCAGGAGAACAGGCCGTAGGGCGCGATGGAGGGGTGGTGGTTGCCCTGGGCCCGGGGCACCTCGTGGGCCACGGTGGTGCGGGTGCCCTGGAAGGCGTGCACCCCGACCACCGAGGACAGCAGGGACGTGCGCACCACCTTCCCGGCCCCGGTGTGCTCGCGCTCGTAGAGGGCGGCCAGGACGCCGTAGGCGCCGTTCATCCCGGCCAGCAGGTCCGCGATGGGCACGCCCACCCGCTGCGGGTCCTCCGGCCCGGACCCGGTCAGCGACATCAGCCCGGCCTCGCCCTGCACGATCTGGTCGTAGCCGGAGCGCCGGCTCTCCGGCCCGTCGTGGCCGAAGCCGGTGATGGACAGCACCACCAGGCGGGGGTTGAGCCGGTGCAGCTCCTCGACGGAGAAGCCTAGGCGGTCCAGCACCCCGGGCCGGAAGTTCTCCACCAGGACGTCGGCGCGCTCCACGAGGGCCCGGAGCACCTGCACGCCGTCGTCGGACTTGAGGTCCACGGCCACGGACTCCTTGTTGCGGTTGCAGGACAGGAAGTAGGTGGCCTGCGGGTTCTCGGCCGGGCCCACGAAGGGCGGGCCCCAGCCGCGGGTGTCGTCGCCGGTGCCGGGGTTCTCGATCTTGATCACCCGCGCCCCCAGGTCGGCGAGCATCATGGCCGCGTGCGGGCCGGCCAGGGCCCGGGAGAGGTCGACGACGAGGGTCCCGGCGAGGGGCCCGTCGCCGGCCGGCGCGCCGCTGCGGGGAGCGGCCTGGGGGTCGTGGCGGCTGTCGGCGTGGATGTCGGTCATGGCGGGTTCCTCCGGGGGTCGGGGCGAAGCGGCGGGTGGTCGGGCGGCCGGCGCGAGGCGCGGGGCGGCTACAGCCAGCCGGGCGCGACCATCACGGCCCAGGCCAGCAGCGGGCCGATCACCACGACGCCGGTGGCGTAGACGAGGATCTGCTTGTAGAAGCGGTCCCGGTCCATGGACTCCGGGGCGTTGGCGAGCACCAGGGCGCCGTTGGTGGAGAACGGGGAGACGTCGACGATGGTCGAGGAGACGGCGAGCGCGCAGATCAGCCCGGCCGCGCCGATCTCGCCGCTGAGCAGGAACGGGACCGCGAGCGGGATGAGCGCGGCCAGGATGGCGGTCGAGGACGCGAACGCGGAGACGACGGCGCCGATGTAGCAGATCAGCAGTGCGGCCAGCAGGGGCACGCCCATCCCGGCCACACCGTTGGAGACGAACTCGATGGTCCCCGCCTCCTGCAGCACGCCGACGAAGGTGAGCATGCCGCCGAGCAGCAGCACGGTGGACCAGTCGATCTTGTTGACCGCGCCCTTCTGCGCCTTCGGGGAGACGAGGGCCAGCAGGACCGCGATGGTGATGGCCACGAAGCCGACGTCCACGCCGAAGCCGAGGGCCACGACGGCCAGGACGACCAGCCCGAGGACGGTGACGACCTGCGGGCCCAGGCCCTCGCGGCGGGCCGGCGGCTCGGAGGCGCCGGCCGGGTCGCGCGGGCCGTACATGCCGGAGCCGAAGCCCTTGAAGTCGACGTCCTTGTCCCCGACGTGGCCGGCGGCGACCTTGCTGCGGGACAGGCGGGCCTCGGCGGCCCGCTCCACGAAGTCCTCCGCCCGGGCCGAGAACAGGCCCTTGCCGCCCAGCACCAGGAACAGCCCGGCGGCGATCAGGGTGTTGAAGACCAGGCTGGAGAGGAACACGGCCAGGGGGCTGACGTCCAGGCCGGCCTGGGCGACGATGCCGTTGACGGTCACGCCGTAGACGGAGATGGGCGAGAACCCGCCGCCCTGGGCACCGTGGATGACCATCATGCCCATCATCAGCGGGTTGATCCGGTACTTCGCCGCGAAGCTCAGCGCGATGGGGGCGATGATCGCCACGGCCGCCGGGGAGAGGGCGCCCACGGCGGTGATCACGGCGGTGACGAAGAACATGATCCAGGGGATCAGCGCGACGCGGCTGCCCACCAGCTTCACGGCGCCCTGCACCAGCAGGTCCACCGTGCCGTTCTTCTGGGCGATGGCGAACAGGTAGGTGACGCCCACGATGGTGAGGAACAGCCCGCCCGGGAAGGCGTCGAGGATCTGGTCGGTGTCCATCCCCAGGACGAACACCCCCAGCACGAACGCGCCCACGAAGGCGAGGGCGCCCATGTTGACGGGCAGGACGGTGGCCACGACGAACATCGCGGCCAGGATGACGATCGAGAGGACTTCAGGGCCCATGGGACTGCTTTCTGACGAAGGCGGGACGTGCCCCGCGTGTCGGACCGGGGACGATGGGTGTGATCCGTGCCACAGGTTTTGGACTAGCCAATAGGACACCTGTCCCTTTGTCAACAGGTGCGGGTAGCATGGCCGTGCACGGTGCGGGGCAACGGCGCCGCGCGACGACGATCCGGGCGGCCCGCCCGGCGCAGAACGACGGGGAGACCGGAGATGGCAGTGGCCCGGGGGCTGGACCGCGTGGAGCGGCCGCGGCTGTACGAGCAGGTGGTGGAGCGGCTGCTGGACCACGTCATCGAGGGGCAGCTGCGGCCGGGCGACCGGCTGCCCCCCGAGCGGGACCTGGCCGAGCGGCTCGGCGTCTCCCGCGCCACCGTCGCGCAGGCGCTCGTGGCCCTCGAGGTGCTCGGCGTGATCGACGTCCAGCACGGCAACGGCGCCGTCCTGCTCTACCGGCCCAGCAGCGCCGCCGTCCTGCGGGGGCTGCGGGAGCACGCCGACCGGCTGCCGGACATCGTCGACGCCCGCATCGCCGTGGAGACCAGGCTCGCCGCGCTCGCCGCCGCACGCCGGACCCCCGAGGACCTCGCCGCGGTGGAGTCCGCGCTCGAGGTCATGGCCGAGGACATCGCCCGGGGCGGGCGCGGGCTGGAGGGGGACGAGCTCTTCCACGCCGCCGTCACCGCCGCCGCCCACTCGGCCGTGCTCGCCCGCCTCATGGCGCAGATCTCCGACCTGGTGCGGGAGACCCGCATCGAGTCGCTGAGCCAGGAGGGCCGCCCGGAGCGCTCCCTCGAGTCCCACCGCGCCATCGCCCGGGCCATCCGCGACCAGGATCCCGACGAGGCCTCCCAGGCCATGGTCGAGCACCTCCACCTGGTCTCCGACGTCGCCGTCCTCAAGCCCGAGTGAGGGCCGGGAGGGGCCCGCGCCGCGCCCGGGTCGGCCGTCGTCGGGCCGGGCCGATAAACTGGCGCACATGACCACCGACCTCGCCGTGATCGCGTTCGCCCAGAATCCGGACCCGGAGGCGCGCGAGCGCATCCTCACCATGGTCCGCGACGCCGGCGCCGAGGTCGAGCGCTTCTCCGCCGTCCGCGTCACGGGCTCCGGCTCCGCGGGCCCCGATGCCCAGGTCCCTGGCTACAACGCCTTCACCGCCTACGTGGCCGGAGGCGACGCCACCGCTCTGCTCGCGGCCCTGCGCCCCGACCCCCTGAGCCAGCTGCTGCCGGGCGTGGACGTCAACGTGGTGCCCACCCGCCTGTTCGACCCCGAGCGCCGGAAGTTGCTGATCGTGGACGTGGACTCCACGCTCATCCAGCAGGAGGTCGTCGAGATGCTCGCCGCCCACGCCGGGCGCGAGGCCGAGGTCGCCGCCGTGACGGAGGCGGCCATGCGCGGGGAGCTGGACTTCGCCCAGTCCCTGCACGCCCGGGTGGAGACCCTGGCCGGACTGCCGGCCTCCGTGATCGACGAGGTCCGGGCCGCGGTGCGCCTCTCCCCCGGCGCCGACGTGCTCGTGAAGGCCTTCCTGCGGGAGGGCCACGCCGTGGCGGCCGTCTCCGGCGGCTTCCTCGGCATCCTCACCCCGCTCGCCGAGCAGCTCCAGCTCACCCGGCACATCGCCAACACCCTCGAGGTCGTCGACGGGAAGCTCACCGGCAGGGTCCTCGGGGAGGTCGTGGACCGCGCCGTCAAGGAGCGCTCCCTGCGCACCTGGGCGGAGGAGCTCGGCATCGCCCTCGAGGACGTCATCGCCGTGGGCGACGGCGCCAACGACATCGACATGCTCACCGCCGCCGGCCTGGGCGTGGCCTACAACGGCAAGCCCGCCCTGCGCGCCGCCGCCGACGCCCAGATCAACCTCCCCAACCTGGACGCCGTCCGCTTCTTCGCCGACCTCTGAGCCCGGACCGCTCGCCCCGGCCACCCGTCCGGTCCGCCCACCCGGTCCGCCGTCCGGGACGGAGCCCCGCCACGCCCGGACGTCGTAGAGTGGTCGGGATCACGCGCGGCCACCGCGCACGGACGTTCCCGCCGGAGGAGAAGACAGTGACGGCACCCGGTGCGCGCCACGAGCGCCCCGGCTTCCTGGCCCGGATGACGCTGCTGCACCTGGCCGTGGTGGCGCTCGTCGTCGTCCTCTGCGGCGGCGTCTACGGCTGGCTGACCTACGAGCGCCTGGGCCGGGACGCGCAGAACCAGGCCCTGTCCATCGCCCGCTCCGTGGCCGCCGGGGCCGACGTCCGGGCCGTCGCGGCCGCCCTCAAGGACGCCGGCCCTGCCGACCTGGACCCCGAGGTCCTGGCCGCCGGTCCCCTGCAGTCCTCCGCCGAGGAGGTCCGGCGCCGCACGCAGTCGCTGTTCGTCGTCGTCACCGACGACGAGGGGCTGCGGCTGAGCCACCCGAACCCGGAGCTGCTGGGCAGGCGCGTCAGCACCGACCCCAGCGCGGCGCTGGCCGGGCGGGAGGAGACCAGTCAGGAGCGCGGCACGCTGGGCCACTCCGCCCGCGCCAAGGTCCCCGTCTACGCCCCCGGCTCGGACACCGAGGTGGTCGGCGAGGTCAGCGTGGGCATCTCCCGCGACGACGTGCTGGCCAGCCTGCGCGAGGACATCACCCCCGTGGCCGCCACCGCCCTCGGCGCGCTGGGGATCGGCGCGGCCGCCTCCACGGCGATCGCCCGCCGCCTCAAGCGCCTCACCCTGGGGCTGGAGCCCGAGGAGATCGCCACGCTCGCCCAGGACCAGGAGGCGGTGCTGCGCGGGGTCGACGAGGGCGTGATCGGCGTCTCCGCCGACCACCGGATCACCGTGTTCAACCGCGAGGCCGGGCGCCTGCTGGGCGTGGCGGACCCCACCGCACTGGTGGGCACGCCCCTGGCGGAGGCCGGCCTGCCCGTCCCCTTCCCCGCGCTGCTGGCCCAGGCCGCCCCGGAGTCCCCCGCGCTCGAGCTCGTCGTCGGGCCGCGCGTGCTCATCGTCTCCGCCCGGACGGTCCGGCCCACGGGGACGGGCGTGCCCGAGCTCGGCTGGGTGGTGCTGGTCCGCGACCGCACCGAGCTGCAGTCCCTGACCCGCCAGCTCGACGCCGTGGGCGCCCTCACCACCGCCCTGCGCGCCCAGCGGCACGAGTTCGCCAACCGCCTGCACACCATCTCCGGGCTGCTGGGCATCGGCGACGCCGAGGAGGCCCGCCGCTACGTCGCCGAGGTCACCGCCACCGGCCCCCTCACCTACCCCGCCGAGCAGGCCGAGCTGCTGCGCGACCCCTACCTCCAGGCGTTCCTCGGCGCCAAGAGCGTCGAGGCCGCCGAGCGCGGGGTGACCCTGCGGATCGGCGCCGACACCCTGATCCGCGGCGCCGTCACCGACCCCCAGGACGTCACGACCGTCCTCGGCAACCTGGTGGACAACGCCGTGCGCGCGGCCGTCCAGGGCGCCGACGAGGAGCGGTGGGTCGAGGTCGAGCTGCTGGACGAGTGGACGGGCGACGGCGGGACGCTGCACGTCGTCGTCGCCGACTCCGGGGACGGGCTGCCCGCCGCGGACGCCGAGCGCATCTTCGCCCAGGGCTGGTCCACCGCCGGCGGCCCCCTCGGGGCCGTGCCCGCCTCCCTGCCGGACGCGCACGGGCAGGGCTTCGGCCTGTCCCTGAGCCGCGAGCTCGCCCGGCGCCGCGGCGGGGACGTGTGGGTGGCGGACCCCGGCCGCCCCGGCGGACCGGGCGCCGTGTTCTGCGCCCGCCTGCCCGGTACGGTGGCCGAGCGCACCGCCGACGACGGCGCGCCCCGCGACGACCGGCCCGGGGCGGACGTGCGAGAGCTTTCAGGAGGAGAGGCATGAGCGACGACCTGGTGGTCCTCGTGGTCGACGACGACTTCCACGTGGGCCGGCTGCACGCCGGGTACGTCGACGCGGTGCCCGGGTTCCGGGCCCTGCCCCCGGTCGGCACCGCCGAGCAGGCCCGCCGGGCCGTGCACACGCACCGCCCGGACCTCGTACTGCTGGACGTCTACCTGCCCGACGCCCTCGGCCTGGACCTGCTCCGCACCCTCGACGTCGACGCCGTGATGCTCACCGCGGCCGCCGACCCCGCCGCCGTGCGGGCCGCCGTGCGGCGCGGCGCCCTGGGCTACCTCATCAAGCCGTTCACCGGCGAGCAGCTGGCCCGCACGCTGCGCGCCTACGCGCGCTACCGCCGGCTGCTCGCGGACCGGACCGCCCTGACCCAGGAGGGCGTGGACCGCGCGCTCAACGCCCTGCGCACGGGCGACGCCCCCGCCGGCGGCGAGCGCGCCCGCTCCGCGACGGAGTCGGCGGTGCTCGCGGCCCTCGTGCCCGGCGAGCCGCGCTCCGCGGCCGAGATCGCCCAGGCGGTGGGCATCTCCCGCGCCACGGCGCAGCGCTACCTCTCCGCCCTGGCCGACGACGGGGCCGTGGAGATCCAGCTGCGCTACGGCACCACCGGCCGCCCGGAGCACCGCTACGGGCCCGTGGGACGGTAGCGCCGCGCGGCCGGGCGTCCCCGCAAAGGCCTCCGGCCGGACCTCGTGGAGGGCGGAGCTGGGAGCCGGAGCGGAACGCCACGGGCGGCCTCGAGCTGGAACGGAGCCACGCACCGCGGGCATTTCCCCGCACTGATATCCGACAGCGATGAATGAGATTGCTTCTTGTCATAGTCGCCTATTGATCCGGGCCAGACAGTGCGATTCACTGACGTCAGTGCGACATTGCGTGACCTAGCTCACGCATGTCGCCACCGGACGCCCCGCACCCCCTCGAGGAGATCCACCGTGAACGCTGCCCACCCCATGCCGAGCTCGACGACCCTCGGCTCCCCGAGCCTCCCCGACGAGCTGTGGCGCTGGAGCGCGACGGAGATGGCGCACTCCGTGGCCACGGGGCTGGTCTCCAGCCGCGAGGTCGTCGAGAGCTGCCTGGGACGGATCGAGGAGGTCAACCCGCAGCTCAACGCCCTGGTGGAGGTCCGGCCCGAGGAGGCGCTGTCCCTGGCCGACGACGCGGACCGCCGGCGCTCCGCCGGCGAGGAGCTCGGGCCCCTCCACGGGGTGCCGGTGTCGATCAAGGTGAACTCCGACCAGGCCGGCTACGCCACCACCCAGGGCGTGTCCGCGTTCCAGGACGCGATGGCCAACGAGGACAGCCCCCATGTCGCCAGCCTGCGCCGCGCCGGGGCCGTGCTGATGGGCCGGAGCAACTCCCCGGCCTTCGCCTACCGCTGGTTCACCAACAACGACCTGCACGGGAGCACCCTCAACCCGTGGGACGCCTCCCGCACCCCGGGCGGCTCCAGCGGCGGGGCGAGCTCGGCCGTGGCCTCGGGCATGGTGCCGATCGCCGGCGGCAACGACATCGGCGGCTCGGTGCGCTACCCCGCCTACGCCTGCGGCGTGGTCGGCCTGCGGCCCACCGTCGGGAGGGTGGCCCAGACCTACCACCCCGACGACGTCGACGCCTCGCTGTCGGTGCAGACCATGCTCGTTCAGGGGCCGCTCGCCCGCAGCGTCGCCGACATCCGGCTGGCGATGCGGGCGCTCAACGACTTCAGCCACCGGGACCCTGCCTTCGTCCCCGGGGCACAGGCTGCCGCACGTCCCGACCGGCCCCTGCGGGTGGGCCTGGTCCGTGACCTCGGGGTGGCCGCCCCCACCGCGGAGGTGAACGCCTCCCTGGACCAGGCCGCCGGCTACCTGCGCGACGTCGGCTGTGTCGTGGAGGAGATCGAGCTGCCCGTCCTGGCGGAGGCCTACCGGCTGTGGTACCTGCTGTGCATGGAGGAGTTCCGCCTCGCCATGCCCATGGTCGAGGAGGTCGGCGACGCGGGGATGAAGAAGGCCGCCGAGCACTACTACGCCGTCGCGGCCGACTGGTGGGGCGAGAAGCCGACGCTGGAGCAGTTCATCGCCGGATACGCCCGCCGGGGCACGCTCATCCGCCGGCTCGGCGAGATCCTCGAGACCTACCCGCTGATCGTCCTGCCGGTCTCGGCCGAGCAGGCCTTCGAGCAGAACGCCGACATCGCGAGCGTGGAGCGGATGCGCCAGGTCATGGCCGCCCAGGCGTCGATGATGGCGATCCCCGTCCTCGGGTTCCCGGCCATGTCGGTGCCCACCGGCGTGGCCGGGGGCCTGCCGACCGGGGTGCAGCTGCTCGGCCGGCGCTTCGACGAGGAGACGCTGCTCGAGGCGGCGACCGTCATCGAGGCGCGCGCCGGGACGTTCACGCCGATCGACCCGCGCTGAGCGGCCCCAGGGGCCCGGTCGGCACGCTCGACGGGGGCCAACTGCCGCCCACCGGACGGGTGCTGCGCCTGCCCCTGGCCGTCTTCAGCCGCTTCGACGACTCGGGCCGGATCGTCGAGGAGCGTCGCTACTTCGACGTGGCCGGCCTCTTCCGCCAGCTCGGCATGGCCTGACGGGCGACGATCGACCCGGCCACCACCGCCCGGTGCCGGGGCGCCCACGCCGCCGCGCCAGCGTCATGAAGCCGCCCCGGATCACGGACCTGGAACGATCCGGCCGGAACCCTTGGTTCCCTCACGGGCCGCTGGCTACCGTCGGGGGCCGGCCCTGCCGCGAGGGACGGGGCCGGACCCACAGGAGCGGAGACCACCATGAGCGATACCCACGCGTCCGTCGTCGGACCCGTGCCCGGCGAGGGCGGGGACCGCAGGGAAGAGGTCGAGCGGGCCCTCGCGGCCCTCAACGCCCACGATCCCGCGGCCTTCGCCGCGCTCTACAGCCAGGACGCCATCGTCTACACCCCGGCCAGCCCGGAGCCGCTGCGCGGCAGGGCCGCCATCCAGCAGGACGCCCAGCAGTGGAGGACCGCGATGCCGGACATGATGGTGGAGCTGGAGGAGCTGGTCGTGGAGGGCTCCACGGCTGCGATGCGGCTCCTGTTCGTGGGCACCCACACCGGACCGCTGACCACCCCCTCCGGTCAGGTCCCGCCCACCGGGAGACGCGTGTCCGTGCCCATGGCCGTCTTCACCCGCCGGGGCGAGGGCGGGACGAACGACCTGGAGCACCGCTACCTCGACATGGTGGGCATGGCCCAGCAGCTCGGACTCGTCTGACCCGGCACGGTCCAGGGCCTGGCTCTCCACCGTGGGGGCGGGGCCTTCGCCGGTCACGGCGGCCCGTCCCCGCCGCTCTGCCCTGCACCGGGGTCCCCGGCGCCTTGGCGCTCGAGGCGGTCCAGCATGGATCGAGCGCCCTCGGCTCCCCCGCTGCCCTGGGCGCGGACGACGACCGCGGCTGGGACCTGGAATACCCGGATGACCGGCCGCGTTGAGGCCGTGCAAGCCACCTCCCCACTTACCCAGGAGCGCGCACCCCACCATGGCCACCACCGACTACGACGCCCCGCGCACCCGCGCCGAGGACGAACCGGCCAACGAGTCCCTCGAGGCGCTGAGGGCACGGACCAACACCGCCACCCGCGCGCCGGGGATCGACCTGGAGGACGCCGACACCGCCGAGGGCATCGACCTCCCCGGGGCCGACCTCTCCCACGAGGAGCTCACCGTGGCGGTCATCCCGGAGCAGCAGGACGAGTTCACCTGCGCCTCCTGCTTCCTGGTCCGCCACCGCTCCCAGCTCGCCCGCCAGAAGGGCGACATGACGTACTGCACCGACTGCGAGGGCTGACACCCGAGATCGGCAGCCGGCGCACGCCCCCAGCGCACCAGGCGCTGGGGCCACGCGCCGTACCGTGGCCGGATCCACCCGGCTGGTCGCCCGCAGGCCCGGCCAGGACGCGACAGCAGCGTCCCGGTGAAACCTCTGGTCGGCGGCACCGTGCCGGCTCTGGCGCATCCCGGGCGACGGTCGGCGGCCGTGGCGCCCCACGGCTCGTCCCCACAGTGGCCCTGGCATGACGAATGCAAACAGGCGAGTCTGGGGAGACAATGGCGGCGTACCTGACCGAGGAGCTCGACCTCGCGGTGGAGTATGTCCCGGTCAGTGACAACGCGGCTTCGGTGAGCCTGTTCGGCACCGGTGACCTGGACCTGGTCTTCTATGGGGGCCTGGCCCGGGTACAGGCCAGGTTGCGCACCGAGGGGGCAAGCGTGCTGGCGCAGCGAGACATCGACGAACGCTTCCGCAGCGTCTTCATCGCCCATCGCGATGCCGGGATGGAGCCGATCGAAGACGTCACCGGCCTGTCGGGGCTGGAGGGCTCCCGGTTGACCTTCGGCAACGAGTCCTCCAGCGTCTCCGCCCAGGCCGCCCGAGCACGTCGGAGAACGGCCCGAGGCCACCGCGACCGCCGCTATCGTTACCGGATGGACGTGACCAGCGCCAGTGGCACCTTTCTCCACGAGCTGTCCGCGGTGGAACGGGCGCAGCCGCAGGGCCTCGTCACCGGCGTCACGATGGCCGATGAGACCGCCCGCGTGCAGTGCATGACGGGTCCGCCTGCGACGATTCCGTTGACCGCGGGGCGGACTCGCATTGCGCAACTACTGGCTCGGCTCGCCGGTCCGGTCACCCCGCCTGTGACCGAGGACCCGGAAACCTATCCGGAGGCACCGGACCCGCAACAGCTCTGGAGTGAGCTCCTGGACGACCTGGGCGCCTACCTCCCGGACCTCTCCCACGCCGACCCCGCCCTCCGGCTGGTGGCTGTGCATCGGGAGGGGCTGATCGCCCGCATCCAGGTCACCAACGGCGTACGGGACCTCACCTACGAGGTACGCCTGGACAGCCACCAGATGCCGGCTGCGGTGACGGTCGACATCGCCCGCATCTTCCCCTCGGCCCCTGACCCGAAGCCGAAGCCGAGATGACCCTGCCGTAGCCCACGCCCCTCGTGCCATGCTGTCGCCATGACGGAGAACTCGACGACCAGTCCGACCCGGCCGGCTCTGGAGGAGCAGCTGCGCGTACCGTTCTGGATCGTGCTTGCCGGGGTGGGTGCCGGTGCGGTCTGGGCTCTGGCCGGTGTGGGTGTCGGAGCATGGGTCCGCGGGCGTCGCGGCCCCGCCGGGCATCACGACCACCGCCGACGCTGCTGCCACTGACCCGCCCCTGGAGACACCATCCGGCGCACTGGGCTCAGTCGATCCGCATCAGCTGAGCCCCCGCACCCCGTGCCCCTGGCTACGAGCGCCATGAATCCCCGAAAACACGGGGGCCGAGGGGGGCCATTCTCAGCGCTTCACGTGGCCGGCGCTGCTGCGCGAGCAGAACCCAGCCGCCGCCCCTGCGCAGCTCGAGCAGCGCTTGGTGAGCACGGCTGTCCAGTTCGCCGACGGCCGGCGCCTGGACATCGGCGCGGCCCTGGGCGTCGCCCGCTCCCCGTTCACCGGCATCGGCCACCCGCAGGAGGACTACCCGGAGATGGCCCGGCTGGCCTCGACCGGGATCGTCACCGGAGGGAGAGAACGTCGGGTCGCTGCAGGACGGGTTGGCGATGGCGAAGACGGCCTGAGCGCCGGGCCCTCCCCCATGCCGCCGACCCGCACATAGATATCCCACGGTCGTATGGTGTCAAGCGGCGTCGGCCAGACGGATGGGTTCGGACCGCTTCT
>NZ_BMEQ01000017.1 GCF_014636775.1 Kocuria dechangensis | reverse complement strand
TCGACGGGGTGGCCTGCCCCGACCCCGGCGCCGAGGTCCCGGCCGGAGCGACCCTCGACGTCCTCCCCCCGTTCTCCGGCGGGTGAACCGGTGACCGGCACGGCCGCCGGACCGGCGGCGACCGCGGTCCTCCACGCCGTGATCCTGGCCGGGGGCCGCTCCTCGCGCCTGGGCGGGACGCCCAAGGCGGGACTGCGCCGGGACGGCACGACCCTCGTGGAGCGCACGGTGGACGCGGTCCGGGAGGCCGCGGGAGTCGTCGTCGTGGGGCCCGGGGACCTCGTGCTCCCGGAGGGAGTGCTGCGCGCCCGCGAGGACCCTCCGTTCGGCGGCCCCGCCGCGGGGATCGCCGCGGGGCTGCGGGTCCTCGAGGCGCTGCCGCCGGCGCGCTGGACCCTGACGCTGGCGTGCGACATGCCCGGGGTGCGCACCGCCGTGGAGCTCCTGCTGGACGCCGCGCGCACCTGCCCCGGAGCCTCGGGCTTCATCGCCGCGACCCCCGACGGGCGCCGCCAGCCCCTGGCCGCGCTCTACCGCAGCGCGGTCCTGCACGAGGCCTGCGCCGGCCGGGACCTGGCCGGCCGGTCGGTGCGCTCCGTCGTCCGGGACCTGGCACTCCGGGAGGTCCCCGTGCCGGAGATCGCCACCGAGGACGTCGATACGTGGGACGATGTGCAGAGGCACCACCTGAGCTGATCACGAGCGGGCGGCACCACCGCCCGGGGAGGAGCACGGCATGCCCAAGGACCTGAGCCCGGCCGAGAACGAGACCCTGGAACGGTGGATCGTGGCGCTGCGCGACGCCCTCGGGACCCCGGAGGCCGAGCTCCCGCTCGACGACGTCCTGCACCTGACCGGCGACGTCGCCCACTTCACCGTGCGCCCCGCCGTCCCGCCCACCGCCTACCTGATGGGCTACCACGTGGGCCGCGCCGTCGCCGGCGGCGAGGACCAGCGGGCCGCCCTGCGCCGTGCCCTGGACACCGTGGCCGCGCTCGTGCCCGCGGACCGAGACGACCCCGAGGAGAACTGATGTCCGGACTGCCCCTGCCCCACGACACCAACAGCCCCTACACCCACGCGCTGCCCGTCGTCGTCGACGACGACGTCCCCGCGCCGGCGCCGGAGCCGGTCGAGACCCTGCACGACGTCGAGTGGCACGCGGCGCGGGAGTTCGCCTACGCCGCCGCCGAGGCCCTGCCCAGCCACTGGCTGCCGCTGCGGGAGGCGCTCGGCGAGATCCTGGCCGAGGACGTCACCGCGCCCATCCCCGTGCCGCACTATGCGTCCTCCGCGATGGACGGCTACGCCGTGGCGGGCCCCCAGCCCTGGACCGTGGTGTTCCCGGAGCCCGTGGAGACCGACCCGCGCAAGATGCTCACCATCCCGCCCAAGGAGCTCTACCGGCCGGTGCTCAACCTGGAACCGGGACAGGCCACCCGAATCGTGACCGGCGGCCTGGTGCCCGCCGGCGCCCGGGCGGTGCTGCGGGACGAGTACGCGGAGCTGTCCGACGACCACACGCGGCTCACCATCGCGGCCCACGCGCCCTCCGCGGAGGACATCCCCTACGGGCAGAACATCCGCCGGACCGGCGAGGAGGTCGCCGCGGGCGACGTCATCCTGCGCGCACCCAGCGTGCTCAACCCCGCGCACATCGCCTTCGCCGCGGTCTGCGGGCACGACATGCTGCCGGTGCGCCGCCGCCCGCGCGTGACGATCCTGCTGACCGGCAGCGAGGTCGTGGAGGACGGCATCCCGGAGCCGGGCCAGGTCCGAGACGCCTTCGGCCCCCAGCTGCCCACGTTCGTGGAGATGCTCGGCGGCTCCGTGGACCAGATGCGGCGCGTCGAGGACACCGCCAAGGCCATGCTCGCCGCGCTCACCGAGGCTCCCTCCGGCATGGGCTCGGTGCTCGACGCCCGGTGCGAGGTGGTCATCACGACCGGCGGCACCGGCCACTCGCACGCCGACCACGTCCGGGCGGCGCTCGTGGAGCTCGGCGCGGTGTTCCTCCTGGACGGCCTCGCCCAGCGCCCCGGCCACCCCACGTTCCTGGCCCGGCTGCCGGAGAACGGCCCGTT
This sequence comes from Kocuria dechangensis, assembly GCF_014636775.1. Taxonomy (GTDB): domain Bacteria; phylum Actinomycetota; class Actinomycetes; order Actinomycetales; family Micrococcaceae; genus Kocuria; species Kocuria dechangensis. The sequence goes on along the minus strand of NZ_BMEQ01000017.1, from coordinate 88,046 downwards.
CGTGGTGGGCCTGCCCGGCAACCCGCTGGCCGCGATGGTCAGCACGTTCACGCTCGCCGAGCCGCTGCTCGCCAAGCTGCACGGCACCCCGGCCCCGCTGACCCGCACCGTCCCGGCCGGCGAGGACCTGCCCGGGCAGAAGGTCACCGCCCTGGTCCCGGGATACCTGAAGGACGACCGGGTCTTCCCGCGGGACCGGGTGGGCTCCAACATGCTCCGCGGCCTCGCGCACGCGGACGTCGTCGTCGTGGTCCCGCCCCGCGGCGCGGCCGCGGGCGAGGACGTCGAGGTCGTGCCCCTGCCCTGGCGCTGAGCCGGCACGAAGGACGAAGAACGGGAGGGCCCGGGCGCGCGACGCGCCCGGGCCCTCCCGCTCCCGCCGGTCCGCCCGGGGCCTCGGACAGGCCCCGGACGGAATCAGGCGGCCTCAGGCGGTGGTGAAGAAGACCAGCGCGCCGACCACGAACACGCTGGAGGCCGCGAGCGCGCAGGCGAACTCCACGAGGATGCCGAGGCCCGCCGCCTTGAGCGCCACCACGCTGGAGTCCAGCGCGGTGCGCAGGTCGCGCTGGCGCGCGGTCTCGCTCAGCAGCAGCCCCACGAAGAACCCGACGAACAGGCCGACCACGGGGATCACGAAGAGGCCGACCACGGCGCCCACCGCGGCGAAGAGCAGGGACCGGTTGGGGATCTGCCGCCGCTTGAGCCGGGTCCCGGTGAGGACGGCGCCCGCGGCCATGCCGGCCACGGCCAGGGCGCCGCCGACCCCGAGCACCACCCATCCCTCGACCACCTGGACGGTGAACGCCCAGACGAGCAGCCCCACGATCACGAGGACGGAGCCGGGCAGCACCGGGAAGATGATCCCGAGGCTCCCCACGACGAGCAGGACGACGGTGATGATGGTGGCGATGATCTCGGCGGTCACCTGCCCATCGTAGGGGTGCGGGGTCCGCGGCCGGCCCGGCCGGCGGCGTGTCTGTCCCCCCAAGAGACGGCAGACGGCACCGGGGGCGCCCGCCTAGCCTGGGTCCCCCATGACGATCACCGACCTCCCCCCGGCACCCCCCGAGACCCAGGAGCCCGCCCCGCGCGGCTCCCCGTGGTTCCTCGTGGCCTCCGTGGTGCTGCTGCTGATCGGCACGGTGGGGCTGGCCCTCTCCACCGCCCCCGGGTGCTGCGGGGCGCCCTCCGCCCCGCCGGACCGGGTGCGGACCGCGCCGATCCCCGACGCGTGGGCCGGGGACGTCCTGGCGGCCGCCGAGTTCTCCGGGCTGCCCCCGGAGATCGTGGCCGCCCAGCTGGACGTCGAGAGCCGCTGGGACCCGCGGGCCGTGAGCTCCGCGGGGGCGCAGGGGCTGGCCCAGTTCATGCCGGAGACCTGGCAGGAGTACGGGCGGGGCGACCCCTTCGACCCGCGGGCCGCGATCCGCGCCCAGGGCATCTACCTCAAGGACCTGCGGCGGATGGTGAGCGCGCTCGAGCCGGCCTCCGCGCGGGAGGAGATCGACCTGGTCCTGGCCGCCTACAACGCCGGGCCCACCGTGGTGCTGGGCCACGGCGGGATCCCGCCGATCGAGGAGACCCGGCTGTACGTGGAGCAGATCCAGGAGCTCGCCGGGACCGCGTACGCCGGGGTGGGGCGCTGAGGCGCCGTCAGCCGCCGGAGCGGCGCCGCCGCGCCAGGTCCCGCAGGGCGCTGCGCGCCGCGTGGTCGCCGGCCATCCCGTGCACGCCGCCGCCGGGCGGCGTGGAGGACGAGCACAGCCAGACCCCCGGCGCCCCCGTGGCGTAGGGGTCCGCCCGGACCGCGGGCCGGAACACCTGCTGCAGCCCGTCCAGGGCGCCGCCGCCGATGTCGCCGCCCACCAGGTTCGCGTTCCACGCCTCCAGGCGTGACGGCGGGGTGTCCACCCGGGCGAGGACCCGGTCCCGGAGACCGGGGGCGAACCGCTCGATCTGGGCGAGCACCCGCTCCCCCGCCACCGGGTCGTCGCAGCCGTGGGGGACGTGGGCGTAGGCCCACAGCACCTGCCGTCCCTCCGGCGCCCGGGAGGGGTCGGCGGCGCCCTGCTGGGCGACCAGCACGAACGGCCGCTCGGGGACCCGCCCGGCGCGGGCCTCGGACTCGGCGGCGTCGATCTGGGCGAGGGTCCCGCCCACGTGCACCGTGCCCGCCCGCCCGACGCGCGGGTCCCGCCACGGCACCGGCCCGTCCAGCAGCAGGTCCACCTTGTAGGACGCCGTCCCGTAGCGCCAGCGCGCCAGCGCCCGCCGGTACCGGGCCGGCAGCTCGAGGCCCCGCAGCCCCAGCACCTGGCGGGGCGTGAGGTCCAGGAGGACGACGTCGGCGGGGCGCACCTGGTCGAGGTCGGTCACCGGCGTGCCGGCCACCACCCGCCCCCCGTGCTCGCGGAGGTCGGCCACGAGGGCGTCGACGATCGCCTGGGAGCCGCCGCGCGCCACCGGCCAGCCCGTGGCGTGGGCCGCGGCCCCGAAGAGCGTCCCGAACGCCGAGGTCAGCACGTGCCGGGCGGGCAGCACCGAGTGCGCCGCCGAGCCCGCGAAGAGCCCGCGGGCCTGCTCGGTGCGGAACAGGGCGCGGGCGGTCGCCGCCGCCGGCCACGGCGCGCGCAGCCCGAAGCCGGCCAGGGCCAGCGGGTGCGCGGGCGGGCGGACCAGCGGCCCCAGCACGGACTCGACCGTCTCCTCCCAGCGCTCCACCACCCCGCGGTGCAGCGCCGACCACGCGCGCCCGTCCGGGCCCAGCTCCTCGGCGGTGCGCTCGAGCGAGCGGTGCAGCAGCCCGGGCGGGCCGTCGTCGAGCGGGTGGGCCGCCACGACGGGCGGGTGCAGCCACTCGAGGCCGTGCCGGTGCAGGCCCAGGCGGGAGAAGAGGGGGCTAGCGGCCCCGAAGGGGTGCACCGCGGAGCCCAGGTCCACCACCGTGCCCGGGCCCAGCAGGTCCGAGGAGCGGGCGGCGCCCCCCGGCGAGGGGGCCGCCTCGAACACCGTCACCTCCAGGCCGGCGCGGGCGAGCACCACGGCGGCGCCGAGCCCGTTCGGGCCGGACCCCACGACCGCCGCGGTGCCCTCCACCGGCCTCCGCCTACTTCCCGAGCGCGCTGCGCATGGTGCGCAGCGCCACGGACAGCGACGCCAGCTCGGCGGCGGGCTCACCCGTGGACTCCGCCTCGATCTCGCCCAGCACCGTCCGCAGCCGGGACAGCCGCGCCTCGTTCTGCTTCTCCCACGCGTCGACCTTCTCCTGGGCGGTGCCGCCCGGGGCCTCCAGGGCCTGGTCGGCGAGCGCCACGACGGTCGAGTAGACGTCCTCGCGCATGGACATCCGCGCGAGGGTCTCCCACCGCGTGGACTGCGGCAGCTCCGTGATCCGGTTGAGCAGGCTGTCGATGCGGTAGCGGTCGTAGAGCAGGAAGTAGACCTTCGCGATGGTCTTGGCGTGCTCCGGGTCGACCTCCCCGCCGGTGGCGCGCGCGGCCCCCTGGCCGAGCCGGGCGACGTCGAGCAGCGCGAAGGCGTCCAGCAGCTGCGACCACTCGAGGGCCAGCTTCGGGGGCACCCCCTGGCGCTGCGCCATCTCCGCCGTGGCCGCGTCCCGGGCCGCGGAGTCCTCGCCGAGCAGCCGCTCCTCGCCGTGCCGCAGGTCCACGATGGGCTTGTAGCGATCCACGACCTCGCCGATGGGGCGGGCCGTCTCCTGCCGGTCCAGCAGCCAGCGCACCACCCGGTCCAGCAGCCGGCGCATGTCCAGGAACATCCGGCTCCACAGCTCCGTGGGCACCCCGGCGGGCAGCTCGCGGTGCTGGTGGGCGAACCTGTCGATCTCGTAGATCTGGGCGGCGGCAACGAAGGCGCGGGCGACGTCGACGGCGTCGTACGAGGTGTCGTCGATGACCCGCTGGGCGAAGGGGATGCCGCCGTAGTTGATCATCTGGTTGGCGACCAGCGTGCCGATGATCTCCTTGCGCAGCGGGTGGGTGTCCACGAGCTCGCCGAACTGCTCGGTGATCTGCGCGGGGAAGTAGCGCTCCAGCACCTGCCCGAACCAGGGGTCCTCGGCGAGGTCGGACTCCACCAGCGCCTCCGAGAGCTGGATCTTGGCGTAGGCGGTGAGCACGGACAGCTCCGGGGAGGTGAGGCTCTGGCCCGTGCGCAACCGCTCGTGCAGCTCCTCGTCGGAGGGCAGGAACTCGATCGAGCGGTCGAGGTCGGCGTTCTCCTCGAGCCAGTGCATGAGCCGGACGTAGGTCTCGGTGAGGTTCGCGACCCGCGCCCGCTCGGTGGTGAGCAGCACGTTCTGTGCCTCGTTGGTGTCGAGCACCAGGCCGGCGACCTCGTCGGTCATGGCCTCGATGAACCCGGCGCGCTCGTCCGCGCCGAGCTCCCCGGCCACGACCATGCGGTCCACGAGGATCTTGATGTTCACCTCGCGGTCGGAGGACTCCACGCCGCCGGAGTTGTCGATCGCGTCGGTGTTGAGCAGCACCCCGTTGAGCGCCGCCTCCACGCGGCCCAGCTGGGTGCAGCCCAGGTTGCCGCCCTCGCCGACGACCCGGGCCCGCAGCTGCGCGCCGTTGACGCGGATCGCGTCGTTGGCCTTGTCCCCGACGTCCGTGTGGGACTCCTGCGAGGACTTCACGTACGTGCCGATCCCGCCGTTGTAGAGCAGGTCCGCGGGCGCCGTGAGGATCGCCTGCATCAGCGCGATGGGGCTGAGCTCCTCGACGTCCTCCTCGAGCCCCAGGGCCTCGCGCACCTGCGGGGAGACCGGCACGGACTTCGCCGTGCGCGGGTAGATCCCGCCGCCCTCGGAGATCTTCGCCGCGTCGTAGTCCTTCCAGGAGGAGCGGGGCAGCCCGAAGAGCCGCTCCCGCTCGGCGTAGGAGACCGCCGGGTCCGGGTCCGGGTCCAGGAAGATGTCCCGGTGGTCGAACGCGGCCACGAGCTTGATGTGCTCGGAGAGCAGCATCCCGTTGCCGAAGACGTCGCCGGACATGTCGCCGACGCCGACCACCGTGAAGTCCTCCGCCTGGGTGTCGAGGCCCAGCTCGAAGAAGTGCCGCTTGACGGACTCCCACGCGCCGCGGGCGGTGATGCCCATGGCCTTGTGGTCGTAGCCCACGGAGCCCCCGGAGGCGAAGGCGTCGCCGAGCCAGAACCCGTACTCCGCGCTGATCGCGTTGGCGGTGTCCGAGAAGGACGCCGTGCCCTTGTCCGCGGCCACCACCAGGTAGGAGTCCTGGCCGTCGCGGCGCACCACGCGGTCGGGGTGCACGACGACGTCGTGGCCCGCCTCGTCCCGCACCAGGTTGTCCGTGAGGTCCAGCAGGGAGGCGATGAACAGCTTGTACGACTCCCGGCCCTCCGTCACCCAGGCGTCGCGGTCCACCGCCGGGTCGGGCAGCCGCTTCGGGTAGAACCCGCCCTTCGCGCCGTTGGGCACGATCACGGCGTTCTTCACCATCTGGGCCTTGACCAGGCCCAGCACCTCGGTGCGGAAGTCCTCGCGCCGGTCCGACCAGCGCAGGCCGCCGCGGGCCACGGGCCCGAAGCGCAGGTGCGTGCCCTCGACCCGCGGGGACCACACCCAGATCTCGAACATGGGGTGCGGCAGGGGCGCCGAGCTGATCCGCCGGGGGCTGAGCTTGAACGCCATGGTGGGGCGCTGCTGGTACACGTTGGTGCGCAGCGTCGCCGCCATGACCTCGGCCAGCGCCCGCAGCAGCTTGTCGGCGTCCAGGGTCGGCACGTCGTCGAGGGCCCGGAGGAGGCGCGCGTGGGCGGCGTCGCGCTGGGACTCGCGCACGGCGTCGTCGTGGTCGGGGTTGAAGCTCTCGTCGAAGTACCCGGTCAGCGCCCGGGTCACCGCGGGGAACGCCAGGAGCGTGTCGGAGATGTAGTCGAACGAGTTGGGGTGGCCCAGCTGGAGCAGGTAGCGGACGTAGGAGCGCAGCACGGCCACGCTCCGCCACGCCATCCGCTCCGGCAGCACGAGCCGGTTGAGGGAGTCGGACTCCGTGCGGCCGGAGAGCACCGCGCACAGGGTGTCCTCGATGAGGTCCTCCGTCTTCGCGCCCCCGTGGCCCTTCGCGTCCACGCCCTCGGGCAGCCGGACCCCGAAGTCGTAGAGCTGGAACTCGCGCCCGTCCGCGGGCTGCACCTCGTACGGCTTCTGGTCGAGCACGGTCAGCCCCAGGTGCTGCAGCATGGGCAGCAGCTCCGTGAGGGACAGGAACCGGGTGAGGTAGATGTTCAGCCGCACGCCCTCGGGGGTCTCGACGACGCGCACCTCCGCCGGCAGGTTCGGGTCCCGGCCCCACAGGTCCTCGCAGCGCTGGAGGTCCTGCACCGCCTCCTCGATCTCGTAGTCCGCCCGGTACGCGTCCGGGAACGCCTCGGCCCAGTTCTCCACGTACTCCCGGGCGAGCGCCTCGGGGAACGAGCGGTGGATCGCCCGGGCGAGCGCCTCCGGCCAGGACCGCACGGCGGCGCGCAGCCGGGCCTCGAGGGCCTGGCGGTCGAACGTGCGGACCTCCCCGGTGTAGGGCAGGCGGATCCGGAAGAAGAGTCGGGCCAGGGTCGAGGAGGTGAGCCGGGCGTCGAAGTCGATCTCCTCGGCGTCGAACGTCTTGCTCAGCTCCGCCTCGATCCGCCCGCGCACCGACGTGTTGTACCGGTCGCGCGGCAGGAAGACCACCGCGGACATGAACCGCCCGAAGTGGTCCTGGCGCAGGAAGAGCCGCGTCTGCCGGCGCTCGTCCAGGCCCATGACGCCGCGCATGGTGTCGTAGAGCTCGTCCGCGGTCATGTGGAAGAGCTCGTCGCGGGGGTAGTCCTCGATGTTGCTCATGAGGTCCCGCGCGGAGTGGGAGTCCTCGAGGAAGCCGAAGCGGGCGGCGACCTCGGCCATCTTCTCCTTGATCAGCGGCGTCTCCCGCGCCGGGGTGTTGTAGGCCCGGCGGGAGAACAGGCCCAGCACCAGGTACTCGCCCACGATCCGTCCCTCGGCGTCGTACTTCGCCACGCCGATGTAGTCGAGGTACTCGCGGCGGTGGATCGACGAGCGGCGGTTGGCCTTGGTGACGAACAGGGTCCCGGCCTCGCGGGCGTGCGCGCGGCCCAGGCCGGTGAGGACCTGGCGGTGGGGCTGGTCGCCGTGCTCCTGGAGCAGGCCCAGCCCCGTCTCGGGGTGGCTGACGAGGGACAGCCCCTCCGCGGAGTCCTCGAGGTCGTACTCCTTGAAGCCCATGAGGATGAAGTTGCCGTCCAGCAGCCAGTGCAGGAACTCCTGGGAGGGCCGGACCAGGGGCGGGCGCCCCCCGCCGGGCAGCTCGAGCTCCTCGAGCTCCTCGAGGTCGAGGGCCAGCAGCTTCACGCGGTGCCGCAGCTTCGACTGGTCCCGGCTGATCCGGTGCACGTCCTCGAGCAGGCCGGTGAGCCGGCCCACGAGCTGCTGCTCCGTCCGATCGGTGAGGGGGCGCAGCAGCTCCACGGAGATCCAGGACTCCACGGTCTGGCTGGTGTTCCCGTCCGCCTGGAACGCCGCGAGGCTGGGCAGGGCGCTGGTGTCGCCGCTGGCGCTGGCCGAGAAGTCGGGCAGCGGCTGGAGCTTCTGCAGCTCGTGGTTGCCCCGGTCGCGGGCGGCCACCAGCACCGGGTGGATCACCAGGCGGGCACCGCCCCACTTCGCGGCGATCTCGGCCGTCACGGTGCTCACGAGGTAGGGGACGTCCTCGGTGACCACGAACACCACGGAGGCCCCCTCCTCCCGGTGCACGCCCACGGCGCTCTCCCCCGGTGCCCGCACGCGGCCCACCTCCCAGTGGTGGTCGGCGCGGACGCGCAACTGCTCCTGGGTGCGCTGGAGCAGGTCCTCCTGCGGCACGTGGCGGTAGTACTCGTTGATCCACTCCTGCTCCCCCTCCCACCGCGGGGGCGCCTCGAGCACGCGGAGGACCTCCGTGCGCTCCTCCTCGGGAATCGTGAACTGATCAGGGGCCACAGCCGCATCACGCCTTCGTCACCGGAGGTGGCAGGCCGACGTGTTCTGTGCGCCGTCGTCGCCGCCTCAGAGGGTGGACGGTCCCTCGTGGGGCCGTCCCTGGTGCCCTCAGCTTATTGAACGGGCACCGGCCTGTCAGGGGGCTGTCGAACGCGCCGCGTCCGCGTCGGCCGGCACCACCCCGTCGAGGGCGTCGAGCCGGACGGGGACGACCTCGCAGTTGGCCACCCGCGGGTGCGCCTCGCCGTTGAGCTCGGAGACCGTGAGCCGGATGAGGGAGCCGTGGGCCACCACCAGGACGTTGCGCCCCGGGTGCTCGTCCCGGATCCGGCGCAGGGCGGCGAGCCCTCGGCGGGCGACGGCGTCGGCGGCCTCCCCGTCGGCGAGGATCACCTCCCGCTCGTGCGGCTCGAGGCCCGCGAAGCTGGTGCCCTCGTGGGGGCCGAAGCCGCGCTCGATCAGCTCGGCGTAGGTGGCCGCCAGTTCCAGGCCCAGCACGCCGCCGATGATCCGGGCGGTCTCCACGGCCCGGTCCAGGGGGGAGGAGACGACCACGTCCCAGCTCAGGGCCTCGGCGTGCAGGTGGCGGGCCACGGCCCGGGCCTGGTCGCGGCCGACGTCGTTGAGGGGCACGTCCGTGGCGCCCTGCAGCCGCTCCTCGAGGTTCCAGTCGGTCTGGCCGTGGCGGATGAGCACGATGCGTCCGGGGGAATTCACGTCCTCCACTGTGGGCGAGTCCTGCCCGGAGGGCAAGCGGCCCCGGTCCTCCCGCGGGAGGACCGGGGCCGCTTGCCCTCCGGCCTCTCGGCCGGAGGCGGCCGGTGTCCGGCTACTGGTCCGCGTCCGGGCGCGGGGCGCGCTCGCGGTCCTCGACGGCGGCGCGGACCTCCGGGCTGTCGGTCTCGTCGACCCACGCGTCGGTCCGGCGGTGCTCCTCCACGCGGTCCGGCTGGACGCCGTCGACCTCGCTCTGCACCTCGTGCTTCATCTGCTCGTCCAGCTCACGTCCGTGCTTGGTGCTTCCTCGCTCGGCCATGACGGCCTCCTCGTCTTCCTGGCTGGTCGCGGTCTTCCTGGCTGGTCGCGGCGGCCGGTGGGGCCGGCCGCGGCGCGGAGGCCCGGTCCGGGTGTGCGGTTCCGGGTGTGCGGTTCGGGTGTGCGCGGGCGGCTCCCCGCCCGCGGTCAGTCGGTCTCCTCCTCGAGCAGACCCCGCTGGGCGCGGTCGGCCGCCTCGGAGGACCCCTCCGGCAGCGGGTCGGTGGCCGGCGGCACCTGCCCCGGGGCCCAGTCCTGCAGCCCGGCCGCCACCCGCTCCTGCTCGGTGGCCGCGGCGAGGGCGTCGTCGTCGAGCCGGTCCGGCATCCCGGCGTGCCCCTTGTAGATGGGGCGGGGCAGGGCGTCCTCCTCGGGCTGGATGACGTCGTCGAGGTTCGGCGCGTCGTCGTTGTTCGGGGTGGTCATGGCAACCTCCTTCGCGAAAACGTGGGTCCACCCTAGCGAACCGCGCGGAGCCGGGGAAGATCCCGGGGTGCGCGCAGGACGCCGAGCACGGTCCCCGGGGCGCGGGAACCGGGGACACGGGACGGTCCGGGCCCCGGTTCCTGGACGAATCGCGCCGATCGGGGTTGAGTGACTGGCATGACCACCTTCACGTTCACCTCCCGCGTGCCCCAGTCCGTCGAGGACGTCTTCGCGTGGCACGCCCGCCCCGGCGCCCTCACGCGGCTCACCCCCGCGTGGGCGGGCTCCGTGGTGGAGGAGTCCGCTCCCCCGCTGCGGGAGGGCACGCAGTCACGGCTGCGGATCGCCGTGCCGGGCTCCTACGGGCTGGCCTCGGTGCCGTGGACCGCGGAGCACCACGGCTACGAGCCCAACCGTGAGTTCCGCGACCGGATGGTGAAGGGCCCCCTGGCCTCGTGGGAGCACCGGCACCGGTTCGCCGACGACGGGCACGGCGGGACCGTGGTCACCGACACCGTCGAGTACGAGGCGCTGCCGGTCAGCACCGGCTTCGGGGCGCGGCTGATGGAGCCCACGCTGGAGCGGCAGTTCGAGGCGCGGGCCCGGCGGCTGGCCGCGGACCTCGAGTTCCACTCGCGCTATCCCGACCGCCCGCTGACGGTCGCGATCACCGGCGCGTCCGGGACCATCGGCACACAGCTTGCGGCGCTGCTGAGCACCGGCGGGCACACCGTGCTGCGCTTCGTGCGCCGCGAGGCCCGCACGCCCCTGGAGATCTCCTGGGACCCGCAGGCCGGCGAGCTGGACGCCGGCTCGCTGCGGGGCGTCGACGTCGTCGTGAACCTCTCCGGGCGCGGCCTCGGCGGGCGACTCACCCCTCGGGCCAAGCAGGAGATCCTCGACTCCCGGGTGCTCGGCACCCGTCTGCTGGCGCGCGCCATCGCGCAGCTGGGCGACGACGCCCCGGCCGCCCTGATCAGCTCCTCCGCCATCGGCTACTACGGCGCGGACACCGGCGGCGAGACGGTCACCGAGAAGAGCCCCGCCGGCGACGACTTCCTCGCCGACGTGTGCGTGGCCTGGGAGCGGGCGGCCGCCGAGGCCGAGGCGGCCGGCACCCGGGTGGTGATCGTGCGCACGGGCGTGGTGCAGACCCCCGCCGGCGGGGCGCTCCGCGCGCAGCTGCCCCTGTTCCTCGTCGGGGCCGGCGGCCGGCTCGGCTCCGGGAAGCAGTGGCTGAGCTGGATCTCCCTGGAGGACATCGTGGGGCTGTTCGCCCACGCCGTGCTCTCCCCCGCGCTGCACGGGCCGGTCAACGGCGTGGCCCCGATGCCCGTGACGGGCCGCGACTACGCCCGGATCCTCGCCAAGGTGCTGGGCCGGCCCTCCCTGCTGCCCACCCCGGGCCTCGGGCCGAAGCTCGTGCTCGGCGCCGAGGGCGCGCAGCTCATGGCGCTCGCGGACCAGCGGGTCTCGGCGGACCGCGCCATCGACCGCGGCTACCGCTTCCGCCACCCCGACCTCGGCTCGGCGCTGCGGGAGGAGCTGGGCCGCTTCTGAGCCGGGCCGTTCCCGGGCCGTCGGCGGCGCGCGACGAGGCCCCGCCGGGCGTTCCCGGCGGGGCCTCGTCGCGCCGTGCGAGTGGTCCGCGAGGGGTCAGAGCCTGCCGGAGACCGGGAAGCGCTCCCACACGCGGTGGCTCTTCATCAGCGTCGCGACCTGCTCGACCACCGCCGCCGCGCTCTTGCCGGTGACCACGCCGGGGGCATCCTCGGGCAGGCCCGCGGCGGAGAGGGAACGGCTCCTGGGGCCCCAGGCGCCGATCGCCTTGGCCTGGCGGAAGACCTCGCCGAGCAGCAGGTGCACGCGCGGGTCCAGCCCGGCGGGAGCGGGAGCCCCCGCCTTCGCGTCGAGCCCCGGCCGCGCGTCGGGAGCGGCCGGGGTGTCCCCTGCGACCAGCACGGCGTCGAACTCCACGGAGCGGGCCGTGAGGTAGGTGCGGTGCGCCACGACCTTCCCGCTCGCCCCGACCGGCCCGCCGCTGGGGGCGACCACGAGCGGGACCATCCCCGCGTCGTCGATCGCGGTGACGACGGCCAGCAGGTCCTTCTCGTCCGGGTCGGGTCCGACGACGATGCCGATCTGGCGGCCGTCGGTCGGCCACTCCTTGCCCACCTGGGAGAGGGCCGGGCTGGGCCGGACCTCGGAGTGCTTCACGGTGGGCCCGGGCGCCGGCATGCCGAGGCCCTCGGCGACGACCGCGCACAGCTTCTCGTCGATGTTCGCGAGGCACTGGAGCTGGCGCTCGCGGATCGACTGCTCGAAGCACTTGCCGAGCTCGAAGGTGTACGCCTGGGCGATGTGCTCCTTCTCGACGTCGCTCATCGACAGCCAGAACATCCGGACCTGGCTGAAGTGGTCCTCGAAGGAGACGGGCCGCGCCCGCTCCTTCACCGAGGCGGCCACCGGGGCGGGGAAGTCGATGAACGGGCGGGCCGGCTCCCCGGCGGGGAACGGGTTGTTCCCGTCGAGGGAGTTCGGGTGGTAGGGCGCCACCCCGGAGTGCACGGCGGTCTGGTGCATGCCGTCCCGCAGCATGTCGTTGACGGGCGCGTGCGGGCGGTTGATCGGCAGCTGGATCCAGTTCGGCCCGCCCAGGCGGGAGAGCTGGGTGTCCAGGTAGGAGAAGAGCCGGCCCTGGAGCAGCGGGTCGTTGGTGACGTCGATGCCGCGGACCAGGTTGTTGGGGTTGAAGGCGACCTGCTCGGTCTCGGCGAAGAAGTTCGACGGGTTGCGGTTGAGGGTCATCAGCCCGACCGGCTCCACGGGGGCGAGCTCCTCCGGGACGATCTTCGTGGGGTCGAGCAGGTCGATCCCCTCGAACGTCTGCTCCTCGTTGTCCTCGAAGACCTGCACCCCGAGCTCCCACTCGGGATAGGCGCCGGCCTCGATGGCGTCGGCCAGGTCCCGGCGGTGGATGTCCGGGTCCATGCCGTTGGTGATCTGCGCCTCCTCCCACAGCACCGAGTGCACGCCCAGCTTGGGCTTCCAGTGGAACTTCACCAGGACGCTGCGCCCCTCGTCGTTCACGAGCCGGAACGTGTGGACGCCGAAGCCCTCCATGGTGCGGAAGGAGCGGGGGATCCCGCGGTCGGACATGTTCCAGATCGCGTGGTGCTGCGCCTCGGTGTGCAGGGAGACGAAGTCCCAGAAGGTGTCGTGCGCGGACTGGGCCTGGGGGATCTCCCGGTCCGGGTGGGGCTTGCCCGCGTGGATGACGTCCGGGAACTTGATGGCGTCCTGGATGAAGAACACGGGCATGTTGTTGCCGACCAGGTCCCAGGTGCCCTCGGAGGTGTAGAACTTCGTGGCGAAGCCGCGGGTGTCCCGGGCGAGGTCGGCCGACCCGCGCGAGCCCAGGACGGTGGAGAAGCGCACGAAGACCGGGGTCTCCACGTCCTTGCCGAAGAGCGCGGCGGAGGAGATCCTGCCGGCGGTCCCGTAGCCGCGGAAGACGCCGTGGGCCCCGGCCCCGCGCGCGTGGACGACCCGCTCGGGGATGCGCTCGTGGTCGAAGTGGCTGATCTTCTCCCGGAAGTGGTGGTCCTGCAGCAGGACCGGTCCGCGGGTCCCCGCCTTGAGGGAGCGGTCGGTCTCGCTGCGCCGGGCCCCGTGGGCCGTGGTCAGGTACTCTCCGCCCTGCGCGTTGAGAGCGGGGTCGATGCCGGTGTCCTGGCCGGTGGGGCTCATGGGGGCGGGCGTGCCCTGGTCCGGCTTCGGCGGCAGCGGCGGGCGGGGCTCGGTGGGCTCCGCCACCGGGACGGCCTCGTTGCCGGGGACGCCGGGGGGCATGGCCGTCGGCTCGCCGGCCTGCTCGCTCGAATGCTTCGTCCTCTTGCGCATGGTGGTTCTCCCAGTCGTCGTCGGCACGTGCTCGGGCGCCGGCCGGGCCCGGTCGTCGCGGCCCGGAAAAGCCAGCCCCCTGATCATTACGTCACTTCGTGGCCCGCCGCACAAGGCCATCCGGCCCGGCTCTGCGCTGGGTGAACAGCGGCCGGTGACCCCGATCCGGCCTCGGGCCCCGGCACGCGGCACCGTCGCCGGACCGGCCGGCCCCGGACCCGCCCGCCCGGGGCGCTCGCCCGGGGACGACGAACCCCTGCCGGCCCGTGCGGGCCGGCGGGGGTCCGGGCGGCGCCGGAGCGGCTCACTCCTCCTCGAGCGCGACGTCCTCCTTGCGCACGGTCTCCTCGACCACCTCGGTGCGCTCGGTGCGGCGCACGACGAGGCGCACGCGCTCGTAGGGCACGCGCACGGTCTCCACCACGGGCACCTCGCGGTAGAGGATCACCTCGTCGTCGCCCACGGGCAGGTCCCGTCCCGCGAGGAAGGCCTGCCGCTCCTCCTCCGTGATGGGCGTGCGGACCTCCTCGACGTCCTCGGAGGCCAGGGTCTGCTCGGCGCGCACCGGCTCCTCGACCACGTACTTGCGCAGCCGGGCCCGGCCGGTCTCGACCCGCTCGGTGCCGACGTCCAGGCGCTCCTCGTGACGGACGACCGAGGCGTCCTCCCCACCCTCCATGGAGCGGCGACCGGTCCGGCCGAGGTCGTCCGCCGGCCGGCCGGCGGACGGCCCGTCGACCCGGTCCGCGGCGGCGTGGCGCCCGTGGACCTCCTGGTCGAAGGCCTCCTCCCGCCCGGCGCCGCGGGCACCGGCGCCCCCCGCGGACGCCGCTCCTGCACCCCTGAGGGTGCCGGTCCCGGCGCCGACGCTCTCGTGGGCGTCGCCGGCCGTGGCGTCGGCGCCGGTCAGGGACTCGCCCGTCGCGCGCACGTTCGACGAGTCGTCGCTCCCGGCGTCGTCGCCGTGACGGACGGCGTCGTCGTCCCCGGCGTCGATGTTGTAGGCGGGGGCCCCGCCGCGCGGGTCCCGGGTGTCGGTGACGCCGGTCGTCGCGGCCCCGCCGACGTCGCCGTCCTCACGGCCGTAGGCGTTGTGGTCCCAGAGCTCGGTGGCCGAGCTGGGGGCGTGGCGCTCCACGCCGGAGTCGTCCTCCGCCCGTCGGCCCTTGGCCCCGGCGGAGGATTCCTGGTCGAACGGGCGCTCGTCGGAGGTGGACATCGTTGGCTCTCCTCAGGTGGACTGTGGTGCCGCGAATTTTATCAGCAGGGTGATCGATTCCGCAGCCCCTCCGTCCGGCGGACACGGCGGACCGACGGCGCGCCGCACCCTTGTCCCCCTGCCCCGGCGGTGCGAGGATCGAGGCATGACCACTGGAACCGCCCTCCTGACCGCCGGGGTCAACCCGCTGGTCCCCGGGGCGTGGGAGAACGTGGCCGCGGCCGTCGGGGCGGCGGTCGTCGTCCTGCTGGTGGCCGCGACCGTGTCCCTGCTCCGCACCGGCGGCCAGGACCCGGTGCTGCGCCTGCTGTGGCTGCTGGTGATCCTGGCGTTCCCGGTGGTCGGCTCTGCCCTGTGGTTCGCCCTCGGCCGCCGCGACCCGCGCCTGCGGAACTCGCCCCCCGCGTAGACCTGTACCCCGCCGACGGGCCGGAGGACCCGGCAGAGAAAGGCACCCGCATGAGCTACTCCCAGGACGGGCACGGTTTCTTCACCCGGGCCCTCGACGCCGAGGACCGAGGGCGGCTCGACGAGGCCGAGACCGCCTACCAGCAGGCCATCGTGCTCTTCGAGGAGGAGGGCGACGCGCTGCAGGAGCAGGCCGCCTGCCACTACAACCTGGGCCACCTCTACCTGGGCATGAACCGCCCCGGCCGCGCGGTGACGGCCTACGAGAAGGCCCTGGACCTGTTCGGCCGGATCTCCGGCAGCGGGCGGCACCGGGCCCGGACCCACCTCATCCTGGGCAGCCTCCTGCTCGAGCTGGACCGCCCGCGCGACGCCGAGGAGCACCTGCTCGACGCCCTGGGCCAGTACCTCGACACGCCCCACGAGCCGCAGGACCAGGCGCAGTGCCACGTCAACCTGGCCCGGGTCTACGAGCTGAGCGACCGCCCCTCCCAGGCGATGACCGCCTACAACCGGGCCCTCGACTTCTACCAGGAGACGGAGGGCACGAGCGCGGACCAGGCGGAGTGCTTCACCGCCCTGGGCCGGCTGTACGAGCACGCGGGTCGGCTGAAGGAGTCGGGCGCGGCCTACGCGGCCGCCGCCCGGCTGCGCTGGGCCGCGGAGCAGCAGCGCCTGGAGCAGGAGGGCCCCGCCCGGGACGCCGGCGTGCACGAGGGCGAGGACCGCCCGTGAGCTCACGACTCATCTACGGCTGCATGACCCTCGGCGGGGAGTGGGACGACGAACCGCTCGACGCCCGGACCGTGGACAGCGCGCGGACGGCCGTGCAGGCCGCCCGCGCGGCCGGGATCACGGACTTCGACCACGCCGACATCTACACCCACGGCAAGTCCGAGGAGGTCTTCGGCCGGCTCCTCGCGGAGGACCCGGAGCTGGGCCGGGGGATCACCATCCAGACCAAGGTGGGGGTGCGCCTGCCCGGCAACACCGCCGACCGGGGCGCCCCGGTCCACTACCGGCTGGACCGGGACACGATCCGGCGCGGCCTCGAGGGCTCGCTGCGGCGGCTGGGGGTGGACTCGGTGGAGCGGTTCATGCTGCACCGCCCGGACCCGCTGGCCGACCCGCAGGAGGTCGCCGCGACCCTCGACGAGCTGCGCCGGGAGGGGCTCATCCGCTCGGTGGGCCTGTCGAACATGTCCCTGCGCCAGGTGTGCCTCTACCAGCAGCTGCTCGCCACGCCCGTCACCGCCCTGCAGCTGGAGCTGAGCCTGCGCCACCGCGGCTTCGTGGAGCAGCAGATCCTCGTCAACCAGACGGAGGCCGCCGGGCACCCCTTCCCGGAGGGCACCCTCGAGTACTGCACGGCCAACGGCGTGGAGGTCCAGGCGTGGGGCGCCCTGGCCCGCGGCCTCTACACCGGTGCGCCCGTCCCGCCGGAGGACCAGCACGCGGCCGCCACGGCGGAGGTGGTGCACGGGATCGCCAGGGCCCACGGGGTCGCCGGCGAGGCCGTGGTCCTCGCGTGGCTGATGCGGCACCCCGGCGGGATCCGGCCCGTCGTCGGGACGACCGACCCGCAGCGGATCGCCGCCTGCGCCGCGGCGGAGGCCCTCGCCCCCCGGCTCGGCCACGAGGAGTGGTACGCCCTGCTCAACGCCGCCCGCGGGCACCCGGTACCGTGATCCCGGGGCGTCGGACCTGGTCAGGCCTGTGAGGCCCCGCGGGCGGACAGCGGCGCGCCTGTTGCGGCGCCGCCCCCGCCCAACGTATTTTCGATCGTGAAGCGCTGGGCCCCTCCGGCCTGCCGCACGACGCAGGGAGCGGACATGGATGGACACGGCGAGCGCCCGTTCGGGCCCGGCAACCCGGTGCGACCGGGGCGGCGGCCGTCGCTCGAGACGATCGCCCTGGGCGACGTGGTGACGATCCGCGGGGAGCGGATGGTCTACGAGGGCGAGATCATGCTGAGCGAGGACGGGTACCACTGGCAGGAGCTGCGCATGGCGGGCTCTCCCGAGCGGTACCTGGGCGTCGAGTACACCCCCGAGCCGGAGCTGACGCTGTGGTCGGCCGTGGAGGTGCCCGGGGTGGAGCCCGGCCCCCGCACCCTGGACGTGAACGGCCGCCGCTACCGGCGGGAGGAGCGGGGCACCGCCCGCTTCCGCGCCGTCAACGTCCCCGGCCTGCCCGAGCACGGCACGTGCGACTACGTCGACTACGTGGCCGAGGACGGCACGCTGATGTCCTTCGAGCGGTTCCAGGGCGGCGCCTGGGAGGCGTCCGCCGGCGTGCCCGTGCACCGCTCCGAGGTGGAGGTCACCGCGGGGACCCGGCCCGCATGAGCGCCACCGAGACACTTCCCCAGGCCCTCGCTCCGGCCCTGCCCGGTCCCCTCGACCCGGTCCTCCTGGCCGACGCCCCGTTCGCGGACGCCTCCCCCGACGACCTCAGCTTCTCCACCGACGCGCCCCGCCTGCCGGCCCTCGCGGTGCGGCGCGCGGAGCCGGCCGGGCTGCTCGGCACGACCCTCGAGCTGCGCGTCCTCGGCGCCTCCCACCAGGTGGTGCTCGAGCGGGACGGCCACGAGTGGGTCGAGACCCTCGCCTGCCGCCCCGGCCACGACCCCTTCCTGCCCACCGCGCTGCGGCGGGCCGCGCCCGTCCCCTTCGCGGCGGACTACGAGACCGGCTGCACGGTCACCGGCCACTCCGGGCGCGGGCTGCGCCGGCAGGTGGAGCGCCTGCTCGGCACGTGCCGCAGCGCGCCCCACGCCCTGGTGGTGCGCTTCGCGGGAGACCCGTCCGCCCTCACCGGGCTGTGCGCGTGGGAGGACGGCGCCGGCGGCCTGCTGTGGCGCAGCTGGCACGTCTACCCGCAGGCGCGGCGGATCGTGCACTCGCGCTCCGCGCTCCGGCTCCTCCCGCGCCCCGGCTCCCCGGTGGAGCGGTGAGCGCGGACCACGGCCGCACCCCCGGCCCCGGCGGTCCCGGCCGGGGGCCGGGCGGGCCCTCCGCCCCCCGCAAGCGGTGGGGGCGGCGGATCCTCGTCGGAGCCGTGGGGATCGTCCTGGTCCTGGCGCTGTTCGCCGCCTGCGGCGGCGGCGGGCGGGCCCAGTGCCGGGAGGCGTACCGGGCGGACTACTACGCCAAGCACGCCGCGAACCCCACCCAGAGCCAGGTCGACTCGGCGTGCGGGCGCTCCGGCGGCGGGTTCGGCTGGATCTTCCTGGGCGGGGGGTCCCGCAGCAGCGGCACCGACTACCGCGGCGGGTCCTACGGCTCCGGCAAGTGACGCCCCGCCCCGCCCCGAGCACCGACCGGCACGCCCCACGGCGGCGCCCGGCGGGACGCCGCACGGAACGCCTGACCGGACGACCGACCGAACGCCTGACCGAACGACTGACCGAACGCCCTGTGGAACTGCCTGAGGAACGCCCTATGGAACGACGGAGACGACGAGCATGGACACTGTGATGTACGAGGTGGGCGCGGCCGCCGCCTACGGCCTGGTGGGGCTGGTCCTCATGGCCCTGGGCTACCTGGTGGTCGACCTGCTGACCCCCGGGAAGCTGCACTCCCTGATCTGGACGGACCGCAACCACGGGTCCGTGGTGGTGCTGTCCTCCTCCGTGCTGGCCATGGCGGTCGTGGTCCGGCAGGCCATCCTCGCGAGCGAGGAGGGGCTGGTGGCGGGACTGGTCTCGACCGCCCTCTACGGGCTGGTGGGGCTGGCGCTGATGGCCGTGTCCTTCCTCGTCGTCGACGCCTTCACCCCCGGCCGCCTGGGCGAGCTGGTGACCGACGAGAAGCTGCACCCGGCCGTGTGGGTGACGGCGACCGCCCACGTGTCCGTGGGGCTCGTGGTCGCCGCCGCGATCTCCTGACGGTGGCCGTCCCCCTCGACGCCGCCGCCGCCGAGACCCCCGCCCTCCCCGGGCTGCACCTGCCGGTGGGCCCCAGCCTCGCGCGGTTCCTCGTGCTGCTGGGCGTGTTCGTCTGCGCCGCGTGCGGGATGGTCTACGAGCTGGCGCTCGTGGCGCTGGGCGCCTACCTGCTGGGCAACACCGTGGTCCAGGCCTCGATCGTCCTCTCCGTCATGGTCTTCGCCATGGGCATCGGCGCCCTGGCCTCGAAGCGGCTGAACCGGTGGCCCGCCCTGTCCTTCGCCGCGGTCGAGGCGCTGCTGTCCCTGCTCGGCGGGCTGTCGGTGCTGCTGCTCTACGCGTGCTTCGCCTGGCTGCGGATCTACCAGGCGGCCACGGTCGGCGTGGCCTTCGCCCTGGGCGCCCTGATCGGCGCCGAGATCCCCCTGCTGATGAACCTGCTCCAGCAGATCCGCCGGCAGTCCGCCCCGGACGCCGTGGCGGACATGTTCGCCGCGGACTACGTGGGCGCGCTGCTGGGCGGGCTCGCGTTCCCGTTCCTGCTCCTGCCGGCCCTCGGGCTGCTGCGCGGGGCGCTCGCCGTGGGCGCGGTCAACGCGCTGGTGGGGGTGGCCGTGACGGTCTGGCTGTTCCGCAGCACGCTCTCCCGCCGGTCCCTGGCCGCCCTGGCCGCCGCCCTCGTGGCGATCCTGCTCGTGCTCGCGGGCGCCTTCTGGGGCTCGGGGCGCTTCGAGGTCTCCGCCCGCCAGCAGCTCTACGCCCAGCCGATCGTCCTGCAGCAGCGCAGCGAGTACCAGGACATCGTGATGACCAGCGCGATCTCCTACGACGACGAGCGGCTGTACCTCAACGGCAACCTGCAGTTCTCCTCGGCGGACGAGCACCGCTACCACGAGGCGCTCGTGCACCCGGCCATGGACGGGCCCCGCGCCCGGGTGCTGGTCCTCGGCGGCGGGGACGGGCTGGCCGCCCGGGAGATCCTGCGCTACGCCGACGTCGAGGCCCTCACCCTCGTGGACCTGGACCCCGCGGTGACCGAGCTGGCCCGCACCGAGCCCCGGCTCACGGCGCTCAACGGCCGGTCGCTCGAGGACCCGCGGGTCGAGGTGGTCAACGCGGACGCGTTCAGCTGGCTGCGGGAGCGGGCGCCGTCGGGCGGCTTCGACGTCGTGGTCGCGGACCTGCCCGACCCCGACTCGGAGGCCACCGCGAAGCTGTACTCCCAGGAGATGTACGGGCTGGTCGGGCGGGCGCTCGCGCCCGGCGGGCGGCTGGTGGTCCAGTCCGGCTCCCCCTACTTCGCCCCGGAGGCCTACTGGTGCATCGGGGAGACCGTCGAGGCCGCGGGCTTCGGCGCGACCCCGTACAACGTGGACGTGCCGAGCTTCGGCAACTGGGGCTTCTTCCTCGCCACCGCCGACGGCACCGCGGACGACGACGGGGGCGGCCCCCCGCTCGGGCTGGCCGAGGACGCCCCCGCCACCCGGTTCCTGTCCGAGGAGGTCCTGGTCGCGGCCGCCGTGTTCCCACCCGACCGGGGGCCGCGGGACGTCGAGGTCTCGACCCTGCTGGAGCCCGTCGTGATGGGCTACCAGCAGCAGGGCTGGAAGGGATACTGAGCCGGGCTCAGCCGGCCAGCCGGGCCCCCAGCTCGCGGGCGGCCTCCTGCAGCAGCGGGACCATCTCCACGAGGTCCTCGACCCGGCGCCGGAAGACCGGAGCGGACAGCGCCAGCGAGCCGGCGCACGCCCCGCCCGGGCGCAGGACCGGCACCGCGACGGCGACCATCCCCACGTCGTGCTCCTGGTCCTGCGTGGCGTAGCCCTGCGCCCGGATCTGCTCCACGCGCCGGCGCAGCTCGTCGCGGTCGGTGAGGGTCCGCCGGGTGAGCGGGATCAGCTCGATGCTCTCGATCAGCCCCTCGCGCACGTCGTCGGGCGCGAACGCCAGCAGGCACAGCCCGAGTGCCGAGGAGTGCAGCGGGCCGCGGTAGCCGGGGTCGGAGGTGACGCGGAAGTCCGGGCCGTCCTCCTTGGCGAGGGTGTGGAACCGGTCCCCGTCCAGCACGGCGTACAGGCAGGACTCCCCGGTGCGCTCGACCATCCGCCGGAGCAGGGGCGAGACCGTCCCGGTGATGCCCAGGCGCTGGGCCACGCTGTGGGCGGCGTGGAAGATCTTCAGGCCCAGGACGTAGTGCTTGTCCCCCTGCAGCTCGGCGAACCCGTCCCGCACGAGCGCGTTGAGCAGCCGGTAGGTGGTGCTGAAGGGGTAGCCGCAGGCCTTGGTGGCCTCCGCGGCGGTGAGGCCCTCGGGGTGCTCCCCGAGCAGCTCCACCAGGTGCAGGGCCTTGCCGACCATGTCCTTGCGGGACCCGCCGGACGCGTCGGGGGGCGGGGTCCCGGCCTCGGCGGCCCTCACCGCGGGTCCGTCCGGGCCCGGGAGGGGGCTCTGCTGGGGGTTCTCATGGTGGCTCTCCGTTCGCGCAGCGGTTGACAGTGGACCAGCTCACAGCGATCATAATCACAAGATAGAAGCAATTTCCACAATATGAGAGTTATGGCGTGTTGTGGACCCGACCGAAGGACCTCCCATGAGTGCAGCCGCGACGACCGCCGCGACCACGGGCCCGCCCCCGGCGGCCAAGACGCCCCGCAAGGCGGCGCTGGCCAGCTGGATCGGCTCCGCCCTCGAGTACTACGACTTCGCCGTGTACGGCACCGCCGCCGCCCTGGTGCTCAACCACCTCTTCTTCCCCGCCGAGACCTCCCCGGGCGTGGCCATCCTCTTCTCGATGGGCACCGTGGGCGTCGCCTACGTGGTCCGGCCGCTCGGCGCGCTCATCATGGGCCCGCTGGCCGACCGGTTCGGGCGCAAGTTCGTGCTCATGCTGACCCTGTTCATGATCGGCGCGAGCACCTTCGCCGTCGGCTGCCTGCCCACCTACGACCAGGCGGGCCTCCTGGCGCCGGCTCTGCTCGTGCTGTGCCGCGTGGTCCAGGGGCTCTCGGCCTCCGGCGAGCAGGCCAGCTCCATCTCGATGTCCCTCGAGCACTCCGAGGAGCACCGCCGCGCGTTCACCACGAGCTGGACGCTGCAGGGCACCCAGTTCGGCACGCTGCTGGCCACCGCCGTGTTCATCCCCTTCACCCTCCTCCCCGAGGAGGCGCTGTTCAGCTGGGGCTGGCGCGTGCCGTTCTGGCTCTCCGCCGTGGTCGTCGTCGTGGCCTACCTGATCCGCCGCCACCTGGAGGAGCCGCCCGCCTTCCAGCAGGCCCGTGCGGAGCTGCCGGCCGAGAAGCCCGTCTCCCCGCTGAAGCAGATGCTCAAGCACCACAAGGCCGCCGTGGCCCGCGTGGCCGCCGCCGCGATGATCAACACCGTCAACGTGGTGTTCACCGTGTGGTCCCTGTCCTTCGCGACCTCCGTGGTGGGCCTGGACCGCTCCACCATGCTGTGGGTCTCCGTGCTGGCCAACGGCGTGGCGCTGCTCGTGATCCCGGCCGTGGCGCTGCTCGCCGACCGGATCGGGCGCAAGCCGGTCTTCATCGCCGGCGTGCTCGGCCCGGCGGCGATGATGTACCCCTACCTGGCCGCGGTCCACGCCGGCAACTGGGTGCTGATCTTCCTCTTCGGGGCGCTGATGTCCGGGTTCTTCTACTCCATGGCCAACAGCATCTGGCCCTCGTTCTACGCCGAGATGTTCCCCACGAGCGTCCGCGTCTCCGGCCTCGCCCTGGGCACCCAGATCGGCTTCGCCGTCTCCGGCGGCTTCGCCCCCGTCCTCGCGTCCGGCGTGGCCGGCGCCGAGGGCGACAACTGGCTGGGCGTGGCCGTGTTCGTCACGCTCGCGTGCCTCCTCTCCGCCGGCGCGGCGCTGACCGCCAAGGAGACCGCGAAGAAGTCCCTCGACGAGATCGACGACCTGCACACGAGCCGCACCGAGGCCGCCGAGCTGCGCGCCCTCGGCGCCGGGCGGCAGCAGGCCGCGGAGGAGCCGGCCGTCCCGGGGGCCGGACGCTGATGCGCACCTCGATCGCCACGGTCTGCCTCTCCGGGACCCTCGAGGAGAAGATGCACGCCGCCGCGGCGGCGGGCTTCGACGGGATCGAGGTCTTCGAGCAGGACCTCGTCGTCTCCCCCTCCTCCCCCGAGGAGATCCGGGAGCTCGCGGCGCAGCTGGGCCTGAGCCTGGACCTCTACCAGCCGTTCCGCGACGCGGACGCGGTGGGCCCGGAGCTCTTCGCCGCGAACCTGCGGCGGGCGGAGGCCAAGTTCCAGCTGATGAACCGCCTGGGCACGGACACCATGCTCGTGTGCTCCAACGTGGGCACCGCGGAGATCGACGACGACGAGGTCGTGGCCGGGCAGCTGCGCGAGCTCGGCGAGCTCGCCGCCCGCTACGGCGTGCGGCTCGCCTACGAGGCGCTGGCGTGGGGGAGGTTCGTCGACGACTTCGAGCACGCCCAGCGGATCGTGGACCTCGCGGACCACCCCAGCGTGGGCACGTGCCTGGACAGCTTCCACATCCTGTCCCGCGCCTGGGACCCGGCGCCGATCGAGGGCATCGCCGCGGAGAAGATCTTCTTCGTCCAGCTCGCCGACGCCCCGCTGCTGAGCATGGACGTGCTGTCCTGGTCCCGCCACCACCGGGTGTTCCCCGGCGAGGGGGACTTCGACATGGTCGGGTTCATGACCCACCTGGTGCGCGCCGGCTACGACGGGCCCGTGTCCCTGGAGATCTTCAACGACGCGTTCCGCCAGGCCGACGTCAACCGCACCGCGGTGGACGGGCTGCGCTCGCTGCGCTGGCTCGAGGACCAGACGCGGCGCGCCCTGGACGGGGAGCCGGTCCGCGACACCCTGGGCCTCCAGGCGCTGCCGGCCGTGGAGGAGCCCGCCGGCTACGACTTCGTGGAGATCCGCACGGGCCGCCTCGGCGAGACCACGCGCCTGCTCCACCAGCTGGGCTTCGCCCTGGGCGGGCACCACCAGTCCAAGGAGAACGTGCAGCTGTGGGTGCAGGGCCCGGTGCGGATCGTCGTCAACGACGACGTCCCGGACGGCTCCCCCACCGAGATCGCGGCCCTCGGCTTCGAGGTCGCGGACCCCGACGCCGCGATCGACCGGGCCACCCGGCTCGCGGCCCTGCCCGTCCCCCGCTCCCAGGGCCCGGGCGAGCAGGTGCTGCGCGGCGTGTTCGCCCCGGACGGCACGGAGGTCTTCTTCTGCGGCCGCCCCGCGGACGGCGTCCCGGCGTGGCTGGGCGAGTTCGGCGCGGACGAGGAGTCCCACGACGCGGCCCTGGTCACCGGCGTGGACCACATCAACATGGCCCAGCCGTGGCAGCACTACGACGAGGCCGTGCTGTTCTACACCTCGGTGCTCGCCCTGGCGGCCCAGCCGTCCCAGGACGTGCCCGGCCCGTCCGGGCTGGTGCGCAGCCAGGTGATGCGCTCGGCCAGCGGGGCGGTGCGGATGCCGCTCAACGTGGCCCCGGCGGCCGCCGAGCAGGGCTCCTTCGTGGGCGCGGCCTATCCCGAGCACGTGGCCCTGTACTGCACCGACGTGTTCGCGGCGGCGCGGCGGGCGCGCCGCCGCGGGCTGGACTTCCTGCCCGTCCCGCAGAACTACTACGAGGACCTCGACGCCCGGTTCGACCTCGACGACGAGTTCGTCGCGTCCCTGCAGGAGCTCAACCTGCTCTACGACCGGGACGCCGACGGGGAGTTCCTGCACTTCTACACCGGGACCCTGGGCACGGTGTTCTTCGAGGTCGTGGAGCGCCGCGGCGGCTACGCCGGGTTCGGGGCGCCCAACGCCCCGGTCCGGCTGGCCGCGCAGTACCGGCGCTCGCAGGCAGAGCACCGGGCGCGCACGGAGGCCTGAGCCGCCCGGCCCCTCCCCGCCGAGTCCCCTCCTGCACCGAGCACTGCTTCCGCCGAGCCCCCAACCGGGCCGCGTTCCCCGCGCCGAGCCCCCTCCCTGCGAGCACTCTCTGCGTCGAGCCCCCTCCCGGGCCGCATTCCCCCATGGAGATTCCTGGGGGAATGCGGCATCAGAGGGGGCTCGGCGCACGAGGCCGCTGGGGGTCGGGGCCCGGCGCGGTGCCGGGCGGATCAGTCCGCCAGCGGGACCTGCTCCCAGCTGAGCACCTCGCCGTCCCGGACGGCGTCCGGGGAGACCGTGACCCTCAGCCAGTTGTCGGCGTTGCCCGAGCCGTCCACCGTGACGCGGGTGAGGTTGGCGGCCGGCTCGGCCACCCCGTAGAAGTCCAGCCACTCGGAGCCGGGCGCCAGCGGACGGTCCTCGTGGAAGACGTGGCTGTCGCCGTCGAAGAGGTGCACCGGGCCGTCGAAGGCCGCGGACTCCTCGGCCAGCAGCTGCACGATCGGGCGGAAGGAGCTGTAGTCCTCCGGCCGCGGGTCCTGGACCGTGGGGTCGAACATGTCCGCCTGGAGCATCACGACGACCGCGCGGGAGTTCTGCCGCCGGGCGTCGGCGAAGGTATCGCGGATCAGCTGCACGGACGCCTCGGTGCGGGCCTCGACCTCGGCGAGCTGCTCCGGGGTGGCGGCCTCGGCGCCGGTGTAGGGCTGGGCGGCGTTGTTGGAGCCCACCACGTGCGGCACCGCGAACTGGACCCGCCGCTCGGTGAAGCGCACGTTCTCGGGATAGCCCTGCTCGGCCTGCGACTGGACCTTCATGTCCTGCGCCAGGGTGGTGCCGGGCTCGGCGAAGAAGAGCTCCCGGAGTGCCGCCAGGCGCTCGAGCGGGTCGTAGCCGCCGTTGTTGGTCCGGTGGCAGTCCGTCCACTCGTTGTCCCCGGGGGTGTAGACCAGCGGGACGTCGAAGAGTTCGAAGTCCGCGCGGACCTGGGCGAACAGCTCGTCGGAGCACTCGGTGGAGCCGTTCTTGATGTCGCCCACGTGGGTGACGAAGGACAGCGAGTCGTCGGCGTTGATGCTCGCGATGTCCTGGGGGAACTGCGCGAGGTCCTCGGCGCCGTAGGGGACGTCGCCGATGACGCCGAAGGAGAAGGCGCTGGGCTGCTGGCCCGGCGCGTCGGAGGCGGGCCCGGGGACCGCGTGCGCGGCGGCAGGGGTGAGGACGGCGCCGGCGGCGAGCAGGACCGCGGCCGCGCGGCGGGGACGAGCTGACATGGGGAGAGCCTCTCGGGTGGGGACGGTGTCTGCTCGGAGCGTAGGAGTGCCGCGGAAACGTCCCGTGGCCGGGGACTGAACAGCCGGTGCCGGGGGGCAGGTGACCGCGGCAGCCGCCGAGCCCCCACGTTGCGGGCACCCCATGTGCCGAGCCCCCACGCTGCTGTCACTCCCTGTGCCGAGCCCCCAGCGGGGCCGCATTTCCCCACGGGGATTCCTGGGGAAATGCGGCCCCGCTGGGGGCTCGGCGGGCCATGCCGGGCCGGCCGGGTCAGCGGAACACGGGACCCCCGGTGTACGGCGCGAGGAGCTCCTGCTGCTCGGGGCTGATGCGCAGGACGGTGCCGGTGGCGGGGACGTAGAACGCCACCTGGGTCTCGGCGCGCACGCACGCCCGGCGCGTGACCACGTCGGTGATCTCGAAGCCCAGCGCCACGGACCCGCCGCGGGCCGAGACGACCCACACCCGCACCTCGACCGGGGTGTTGCGGTACTCGAGCGGCCGGAGGTACTTGATCCGGTTCTCGGTGACCAGCGCCTGGGTGCCCTCGGGCAGCGCTGAGAAGAACGGGATGAGCGGGGGCTCCACCTGGTGGCCGGTGCCCACCGGGACGCCGAGCGCGGCGATGCGGGACTCCTCGAGCAGCCGCACGACCTCCACGTTGTTGACGTGGCCGTACGGGTCCATGTCCCCCCAGCGCATCGGCACCCTGCACAGCACGCCCTGCTCGGTCCTCGTCATGCGGTCCTTCTCCCTCCACGTCGCGAATTCTGTCCCAGCGTAGTTCTCGGCGCCCCGGGGAAGGCTCCGTGACCCCGTGACGGAGCCGGTCACCACCGGCATGGGCTGCACGGGCCACGGGTGGAAGAATCGGGCTGGACCCGAGCACGCCCGGACCGAGCCGATGGGGAGAGCCGCATGACCGTCCGCACGTCCGGCCGCCGCGCCACGCGATGGGGGCTCCGCGCCGCCGTGGGAGTGCTCGTCCTGGGACTGGTGTGGCTGCTCACGTGCTGGGCCGTCCTGCAGCATCCCCGGGTCGACGCACTCTCGCCGTCGGACGCCCTGTTCGTCCTGGGCCCCCATGACCCGGTCCGCATGGCCGAGGCGTTCCGGTTGATGGACGAGGGCGCAGCCCCGGTCCTGGTGGTGGCCACGCCCAGCCCACGGTCCGGGCACTCCGCCGAGGACCTGCGGTTCATGGAGGAGAAGGACTTCTGCACCGAGGACCTCGGCTACAAGGTGGTCTGTTTCGCACCCGACCCCTCGACCACGCAGGGGGAGGCCATGAAACTCCGGGAACTTGCCGAGCACCGTGGCTGGGACCACGTCAGCGCCCTCACCTTCCGGCAGCACGTCCCGCGGGCGCGCCTGCTTCTCGAGCGCTGCTATCCCGGGGAGCTCGACGTGCTCGCCTTCGACTACCGTTTTGGCCCCTCGGAGGTCCTGCGACAGTTCCGCTACCAGTCGGGGGCCTTCGTGAAGGCGTGGCTCACCCCGGGCTGTGACCAGCAGCTGCCGGGGCGGCCGAAGTCCCTGGGCTGACTCCCGGCCCGTGCGGCCTCAGCCGCCGCGGTTCCCGAGGTCCTGGCTCCACTCCCGTGCGCGGCGCTCGCCCTCGGAGGCGACGGTGTGGGCGTCGTCGCGCCCGGACAGGACGTCCGCCGCGGAGTGCCGCGGGACTCCCGGCCGGTGCGGTCCGGCCGGCTCGGCGAGCCCCGCGATCCAGGGGTCGGTCTCGACGCCGCGGTGGGCGTCGGCCGCCAGCCGAGCCCGGGCGGCGGCCGCGGTGATCGGGTCCACGGGATCGCTCATGGTCCCAGTCTCCCGCAGCCGCCGCCCGACCGGAAGGGGCCGCCGCCCGACCGGAAGGGCCCGTCAGCGGGCGGGCAGCGGCCTCGGCTCGGGCAGCGGCCTCGGCTCGGGCAGCTGCTGCGCCTTGGTCGACAGGTCGATGCCCAGGTCCGAGGCGAGGACCGTGCGGGTGGCCTTCAGGACGCCGGGGTGCTGCTCGTCGAGGTCGAACACGCGGGCGCCGCGCAGCCGGTGCTTCTCGGCGCCGTCCAGGCCGTAGGTGGCGAACCCGGTGCCGGGGCCGTAGCCGAGCCTGATGCCGAAGTAGTCGCCCGCGTAGGTGTTGATGTGGTCGTGGCCGCAGAAGATGCCCTTGACGTCACCGCGCTCCAGGGCCGCCAGGAACAGGCCCGGGTTGAAGTGGGCGGTGTACTCGCGCTCGTTGCGCTCGCCCTCGATCGAGTGCTTGGCGAGCGCCTTCGCGTGGGCCTCGTCGGTCCACTCCGTGGGCGAGCCGAACCACATGAAGCGGTGCTCCCAGAGCGGGATGTGGAAGAACATCAGGCCGGGGACCGGGGCGCCGGCCTGCTTCTCCAGGGCCAGGGAGCGCTCGCGGTACCAGGCGACCTGATCGGCGTGGACGGTCTCGTAGGTGTACTCCTCGATCTTCTGCCCGGCGACGGTCTCCGGGGAGTAGCGTCCCGAGTCCAGCAGCCACAGGGCCAGGCCGGGCCCGCGGCCGCGGGGGCTGCGCACGGTGAGCACCGAGTTGGCGTGGCCGCTGACGCCGCGGGTGGCGGCGTTGCGGTTGTGGGGGTAGCTCCGGAGGAACTCGAGGATCTTCGGCTCGGTCATCCCGGTGGCGGGCGCGGAGTCCTCGTCGTGGTTGCCGAAGGTCACGGCCCACGGGATCCGCCGCTCCTCCATGGGCAGCACCACGTTGTTGTAGGCCTGCCGGACCTGCTCGGCGGTGGTCATGTCGCCGTTGACGACGTCGCCGTTGAGGACGACGAACTGCGGCTTCTCCCGGTCGAGGGTGCGCTCCATCAGCTGGAGGGTGCGGACGTCGGTGCGGTGGTTGTCCTGGGTGTCGTTGAACTGGACCACCCGGAACGTGCCGTCCGCGGCGAACGAGAGGCCGGAGTCCTCGGCGGCCGGGGCGGGGGCGGCCGCCGCGGGCCGGACGGCGAGCGCGCCGACGGCGGTGGCGGCGGCGGCGCCGAGGCCGAGCAGGTGGCGGCGGCCGAGGGACGGGGACGGGGTCTGGGGCACGGGGTTCCTCCGGAGGGGGGTGGAAGGGGACGGCGCCACCCTCCCGGGCCCACGTTGCGCCCGGTCGATCTGCGGGCCACCGGCCGGCGAAGGGCAGGCGAACAGAGCGCCCTGCTAGCCTCGTCCGTCGTGACCACGCCGATCCCCACCGACGTTCGCCCCCCGTCCCGTCCCGGGACGGGCCCCGCCAAGCGCAAGGACATCCAGGCCCTGCGCGCCCTCGCCGTGCTCTTCGTGGTGCTCGACCACCTCTGGCCCTCCGGTCTGCTGTCCGGCGGGTACGTGGGGGTGGACCTGTTCTTCGTGGTGTCCGGGTACCTGATCACCGGCCAGCTGGTCCGCGAGCTGCGGCGCACCGGGACCCTGGACCTCAAGGGCTTCTTCGCCCGTCGCGCGCGGCGCCTGCTGCCGGCCGCGGCGCTCGTCTCGGTCGCCGCCACGGCCCTGGTGTGGTTCGCGCTGCCCCGGGAGAACTGGACCCGCACCGCCCTCGAGGGCCTCGGCGGCACCCTCTACGGGCAGAACTGGCTCATGGCGCTCAGCACCCTCCCCGCGTTCTCGCCGGACGGGCTCCCCACCCCCTTCCAGCACTTCTGGTCCCTGTCGGTCGAGGAGCAGTTCTACCTGGTGTGGCCCGTCCTCCTGCTCCTGGCGGTCCGGCGCGCCCGGCGCGCGGGCGCCCAGGACCGGGGGCGGCGCCGCGTCCTGACCGTCGTGGCGGTGGTCACCGGGGCCAGCTTCCTGCTGGGCGTCGCACAGACCGAGCTGTCGAGCCAGACGGCGTACTTCTCCACCTGGACCCGCGTGTGGGAGTTCGGCGCCGGCGCGCTCGTGGCCCTCGGGGTGGGCGTGCCCCGGCGCCCCGCCGTGGCCCGCGCGGTCGTCGCCCTGGGCTGGACCACCGTGCTGGTCTGCGGGGTCGTCTACCACGGCGTCGAGTTCCCCGGGGTCGGCGCCCTCGCCCCGGTGCTCGCGGCGGCCGCGATCCTCGCGGGCGGCGAGACCGTGCGGCGGACGGGCCTCGAGCCCCTCACCGATCGCCGCCCGGTGCAGTGGCTCGGCGACGTCTCCTACTCGGTCTACCTCTGGCACTGGCCCCTGGTCCTCGTGCTCCCGTTCGTGCTCGGCCGCGAGCCGACGGGCTGGGACAAGGTCGCGCTGATCGCCGTGGTCCTGCTGCTGGCGGGAGCGACCCGCCGGTGGGTCGAGCTGCCGGGGGCCCGGTGGTCGTGGGCCAGGGCCCGGCCGGCCCGTACCCTGGCGGTGGCGGTCGCGGTGACCACCGTGTCCCTCTCCGCCTCCCTGGCCCTGGGCTTCGCCGCGGGCTGGGCACCGGTCGCGGCCTGAGCCCGCGGCGGACAGCCCGCGGCACCCGGCTCCCCGGAAGGAGGACACCGTGAGCGATCTGCAGTGCCCGGCCACCGCCGTCCTGCTCGACGACGCCGTCCCGCCCCCTGCGTGGCTCGCCCGCCTTCCCGTGGCGGAGCGGCTGGGGGCGCACGGCGCCGAGGAGCTGGTGCGACTGGTCGAGGACACGGCCGACCTGTTCCGCGGCGAGACGTTCGTGGTCGCGGCCCCGGCCGGGGACGTGGCGCAGGCGCTGCGGGAGCGGGGCCTCGGCGGGCGGGCCCCCGCCGTCGTCGAGGTCGACTCCGCCGGGTGGCGGCGCGTCCCCCCGCCGGATCACGCCCCCTGAGCGGCGCCTCGAGGACGGCTCAGGTCGAGCGCTGCTGCTCGAAGGCCGTGAGCCGGTCGCGGAACTCGCGGTCGCCCGTGGTGTGCAGCCCGTACCAGGCCTCCAGCGCGCTCGGCGGGAGGAGGTGCAGGCGGGCGAGCACGGCGCGGGCGAAGGCGACCGGCGCGGAGCCGGGCGCGGTGATGACGTCCCCGTCCTCGACCGTGCGCGCCGGCTCCCAGTGGTCCGCTCCCGTGTACGCGTGTGCGCCGGCGAGCAGCTGGGGGGTGTCCGCGGTGTGCCGCCGCTCGTTGAGCAGGCCGGTCCGGGCGAGGCCGAGGGCCGCGGCGCCGATCGCCGCCACCGGCGTCCCCCGCTCGAGCAGCTGCTGGACCAGTCCCAGGACCGCCTGGTGGCCCCGGTGCCAGGTCGCCGCGCCGGGCAGGACGAGCAGGGCGATCTCGTCGGGGTCCAGCTCCGCCAGGGTGGTCTCGGGCCGCAGGCGCAGCCCGCCGAGGGTGGTCACGAGGTCCTGGGGGCCGTCGCTGGCGGTCACCACGCGGTACCCGCCCGGGCCCAGGCGGCCCCCGAGGGCGACGCCGTCCACGACGGGCCCGTACTCCGCGTCGGCCATCGTGGCCGTGGTGTACAGGACGACGGCCTTCACGCGGTGCGCCCGGTCGCGCCGGCGGTCCGGCCGTGGCCGGCGCGGGGGGCACGACGCCCCTGGGGGCCGGTGCGGGGGTCTCGGAGCACGGCGGCGTCCTTTCTCGGGGAGTGCGTGGCGCTCAGCCTACGGAGCGGCGGGGGCCGGCGCCACGGACGCGGCCGACGCGCGCCCCGCCCCGCGCCGGCCTCTCCCGTGGTGTCCGGCCGGTCGCATAGTGTTTCCGGCGGTGAGGACCGCCCGGACCCCACTGTGAGCGGAGATCCGAGGAGGACATCACTTCCATGATGGGACCGAGCCATGCGGCCTGCGGGGCGGCCGCGTGGGTGGCACTGACAGCCGACTACCAGCTGCGCCTGCAGGACCTGGTGATACCGATCGGGTGGGGGGTCGTGGACGTCGGCCACGCGGGAGTCCTCACGGGCGCCGTCGTCACCGCCGGCGCGGCGCTGCTGCCGGACCTCGACCACCCCGGAGGGACCGTGGCCCGGTCCCTGCCGCCGCTGTCCGGGTGGCTGGCCCGCGGGATCGGCCGGCTCTCGGGCGGGCACCGGCGCGGCACCCACTCCCTGCTCGGCGTGGCCGCGTTCACCGGGCTGGCGGCGGTCGCGCAGAAGGTCGGCCTGCCGATCGACGGCCTGGGATGGGTGTGGCCGCTGGCCGCGGTGATGTCCGTGCTGCTCATCGCGTTCGCGGTGAAGGTGCTGGCGTTCGTGCCGGACCGCATCGCGAAGCTCGACTGGGTCGTGGGGATCGCGCTGGGCGTCGTCGTCGGCCTGTACCCGCCGGCGCACGAGTGGTGGTTCCCCATCGCGGTGTTCACGGGGGTGGTGGCGCACCTGGCCGGGGACCTGCTGACCACGCGCGGGATCCACCTGCTCTACCCCCTGCGGATCCCCCTGCCCCTGCCGCGGGCGCTGTACAAGAACCGGTCCTTCCTCGCGGTGCCGCTGCTCGGCAACGCCGGGTCGGCCGGGGAGCTGGTGCTGCTCGCCCCCGTCACGGTGTTCGCCCTGGCCGGGCTGTGGGGCGCGTTCGCCCTGACCACCGGCCTGGCGGTCGTGTGACGGCTCAGCCCGCCAGGCCCTGCTCCTCGAGCCTGTGCGCCTGCTTGGCTCGCTCCTTCTTCAGCAGCTCGAGCGTGCGGGTCAGGCGCGGCAGGGTGATGATCACCAGCCCGCCCACCATGTTCAGCGGGATGACCCACAGGAACCACACGAACCAGTCGGTGTAGGAGATCGCGGCGCCCGTGTGCATGGCGCCGAAGATCACGATGGAGTTCAGCGCCCCGTGGAGCATGCCCAGGCCGACCACGAGCAGCCCGCCGATGAGGGCGATGAGCGCGGTGACGACGTCGTTGTCCGTGCCCTGGCTCATCCGGGTGGTCAGGGTGATGGTGCTGCCGGCGAGCACGGCCAGGGCCGCGGTCTCCAGGGTCAGCCCGCCCTCCATGTACTGCAGGGAGGTCTCGACGAGCGTCTGCTCCAGGTCCGGGAACGCGGCGGCCACCACCCACATGAACAGCCACCCGCCGGCCAGGTTGGCGACCAGCGTCACGGCCCACAGGCGGACCAGCTGGAGCCAGGTGCCGTGCCGGGCGAGGACCGCGTTGATCGGGATGAGGAAGTCCTCGGTGAACAGCTCGGAGTGGGCCAGGCGGAGGGCGAACAGGCCGATGCCGAAGGCCATGCCCGCCAGCAGCGGTGAGCCGGTGGCCTCCTTCACGGCGAGCATCGCCATGATGCCCAGCCCCACGTCGATGCCGCCGAACAGCCCCGTGATGGCCAGCGCCCGCCACGTGCGGCTGAGCCGGTCGGCGCCCTCGGCGACGGTGTTCTCGAACTCCTCGACCAGCTCGTCCTCGACCGGCTCGTCCGTGCGGCCCAGCTCCTTGCGCTTCTCCTCGAGGTGCTGGTGGTCGGGTTCCATGGGCGCTCCCCTGCTCGATGCTGAGCCCCGGTGGCGGGGTGGACCCAGCGTACTGGCGGGACGCCCCGTCCGCGATTGGCCATTCCGGGCCGGTTGTGGGTAGGATTGTCGTCGTTGCTCACCGCGGGAAACCGACGGTGTTCGACGAGCGCGAGTGGCGGAATAGGCAGACGCGCACGGTTCAGGTCCGTGTGCCCGAAAGGGCGTGGGGGTTCAACTCCCCCCTCGCGCACCACCAGGTACGACGAAGGCCGGTCGTCCGAAGAGATTCGGACGACCGGCCTTCGTCGTACCCGCGCTCCAGCTCCGGGAGGCAGCCGGGCACTGCGCTCCGGGACACAGCCGGGTGCGGCGCCCCTGGTCCCGGCGCCCGCACCGATCTCAGCCGCCCCTGGTCACCGTGATGCTGGTGCCGTCGGAGTCCCCGTCCGGATCGGTGTTGCCGGCCGCCCGGTAGGCCAGGGCGGGGTGCGTCAGGGCGCTGACGGTGAAGCTCGCCGAGACCGTGGTCCTGGGCAGCAGCGGGCTGCTCACCGCACAGGTGCCGTCGGCGGTGGTCGTGCAGGAGGCCGCCGCCCCGGTGGCACCCCAGGTGCCCTCCACCTCCGCCCCGGGCACGGGCCGTCCCGTCGCGTCGACGACGGTGGCCCTCACCGTGGCCCTCCACTGGTTCTTCTGCGCCTGGGCGGTCCCGTCGAGGTCGCCCACGTGCATCGAGGGGGACGTGCCGCCGTCGTTGGCGACCGTGACGCCGCTCAGGTCGGTGGACGTCTGGCCGGCCGTGTCGGTGGCGGTCGCCGAGAGCGTGTGCGTGCCGTCGGCGACGGTGGTGCTGTCCCAGGACGCCGACCACCCGTCGGTCCCGTCGGTGTCGGTGCCCACGGTGGCGCCGTCCACGGCGAAGGCCACCCGGGCGACCGCCACGTCGTCGGTGGCCTCGGCGGTGACCGGCACCGTCCCGCTCACGACGGCGCCGTCGGCGGGGCCGGTGAGGGCCACGCCGGGCGGGTCGTCGGCGGAGGCCGCCATCCTGTCCGCCACGTGCAGGCGGATGGTGGGCAGCTGGGCGTAGAGGCGTTCGCCGGGGCACTCGGTGGCCTCGTAGTCGCGGTGCCCGCCGATGGTCCCGACCTCCCTCCGGGCGCCGCTGACCGGGTTGAGGTAGGTGACCTCGGCCAGTGGGTCCATGCCGTGGCGTCCCGCCAGTTCCGCGAGCAGGTCCTCCAGGGAGGACACGGCCGCCGGCTTCGGGTCCGCGCCGAAGCGGCGGTGGGCGGTGAACTCCCCGATCAGGGCCACCCCGATGTTGCCCGAGTTCCACCCCGCCACGTGGGCGCCGGTCACGATCCGGTCGGTGCCGTCCCGGTGGGCGAAGTCGGCCCCGGTCCCGCCGGCGGTCCCGCAGGAGGTGCTGGTCGTGCCCGACCAGCGGCCCTCGTAGACGATCCCGAACTCGTCGACCAGGTACTGGTAGCCGATGTCACCGAAGCCCTGGTCGACGGCGTGGTAGCGGTAGATCGCCCGCACGGTCGCGGCCGGGTCCTGGTCGTTGTTGGCGGTGGCGCTGTGGTGGACGGTCATCACCTGGGCGTCCTGGAACTCCGCCGGCCAGACCTCCTTGCCGGCCTCGTGGCGCAGCGACTCGTCGGCGCCCCAGTCGGCCCGCGACCGGCACTGGCTGCTGTTCAGCGCCTGCGCGGTCCCGCCCGGGGTCCGGCCCACCGTCTCCCGCGGCCCGTCGGTGGTGTTGATCGCCGTCGCCCGGGCCGCGACCGCCCCCTCCGGCAGCCCGCGGACCTGGTAGGCCTGGGCGTCCCCGGCCGGCACCAGGCCGCTGGCCCACTGCCCCTCGCCGCGGACCCCGTCCTCGATCAGCGGGATCCACTCCCCCCACACCCCGTCCGTGCGCAGGCGCACCGCCCCGTGGGGCTCCGGCCCGCCGGCGCCCTCGGCGTGCTCCTGACCGGCAGGGGTCTTCCACACCACCCCGAGGTGGTCGACGGCGAAGCCCACCTCCACCGGCGCGGACTGCACGGGCCGGCTGTCTGCCAGTGTCTGCGGCACCGTCCGGGCCACGGCCGGTCCGCCCCACACCAGGGCCAGGGAGGCGAGGACGCCGGCGACGGCGACGTGGACGGAGAATCTCAGCAGGCGGCGCATTCGAGGTCCCTTCGGAGGTCGTCCGGGGCGACGGGGCCCCGTTCCCGCGACGGCTCCCCGTCGGCGGCCGACCCCCGTCCGTCGCCTCATTCTGGGCCGGTGCGCACCTGCGGACAATCCCCGACCGGTATGCGACGCGGCCGGCTCAGCCCACCGGGATCGTGCCCGCCCAGTCCGTGCTGTAGCCGGTGACCGGCTGGTGTGGGATCTCCGCCCAGCGCTCCGGGTCCTCCTGCTGGACCTCCCCGGTGGCCAGGCCGAGCAGCAGCTCCTTCACGGCCAGCACGTTCTGCTGCACGCTCCTGCCGCGGGCCTTCTGCCCCAGGCTCCCCTCGGAGGTGTTGCCGGAGGTCTCGAAGAACACCACCGGGTGGGAGTGGCCCTCCGGGTTCATCCCGGCGTGGTCCAGGCCCATCATCATGGCCGAGACCACGCCGCCCCTGATGTCGATCTCGTAGCTGCCGCCCACCTGGTAGCGGTCCGTGTTGATGAACCCGTACCGGGCCAGCTCGTCGTAGACGTGGACCTGCATCTGGCGGGTGAGGACGTCGTAGGCGCCGTCCTGCAGCCCCGGCAGCGTGGGCCCGCCCGGGGCGAGCGAGATGCCGAGGGACAGGGTGACGTCGTCGCCCGTGCCCGCCTCCTGCTTCAGGCCCTGGTGGTGGATGTCGATGCCCCACGCGGGGTCGACGGTCGTCCAGTACTCGTAGAACGCCAGCGACTCGTCGGCGGCGAAGCCGGTGGGCGTCCAGTCGCGGTTCAGGTCGATGCGCTGGGGCGTGCCGCCCTCCGGGGCGCCGGCGACCTGGTCCCACAGCACGGTGTGCCGGATGTTCGCCTCGGCGCCGTCCGGGTTGTACATGGGGATGACGTGGAAGGTGAACGTCGAGCGCAGCAGCTCGTGCTCGGGCGAGCCGTTGCTGCCGAGGTCCTTGAGCAGGGTCAGCAGGGCGTCGGTGCCGTAGGGCTCGTTGCCGTGGATTCGGCCCTGGAGCCACACGTGCTCCTCGCCGGTGCCGACGGTCGCGACCCATAGGTCGCGGCCCTGCTCGGAGGTGCTCACCTGCATGCCGGCCTCGGCCAGCGTGAACGCCTCGACGCCGTAGCGGCTGGTCCGCTCGAGCTTCTGCAGCTCCTGCACCACGTCGTCGTGGGTCCGGACGGCGGCCAGGCTGCCGCTCCCCTCGGTCGAGGGGAAGCGCGCGTCCGCGGCGGCCGGGGCCGCCGCACCCAGGGGCAGGGCGACGGCGAGCGCCACCGCCGCCGCGACCCGGCGCCGCCCGTGGAGGCGGGAGAGCGTGCGGGGGCGGGAGAGGGTGCGGGGCGCGGCGGGGTGGGAGTGCTGGGGAGTCACAGGGGGGACCTCCGGGGACGAGGGTGGTGCCGGCACGGGAGCCGCGCCGGGAGGGGTGCCTGTGACTCTAATCACAGAAGCACACGGTCGTCAGCGGAGGTGCGGGAAGTGCAGATGTATTGCCCGGCAGGCCCCTCCTCCGGCACGGATCGTCCACCCGGCCTCAGCCGCAGTCGTCCTCCGGGGCCTCGTGCAGCCATTCGGGCAGGGCCTCGACGAACGCGTCGCGGACCTCGGGGGTCTCGGTGGCCGTCCAGTCCACCTGGGCGTCGACCTCCGGCTCGAGCTTGTCCCACTCGAACCAGTTGATCATCTTCAGCCTCGGGTACTCCTCGGCCAGGGCGGGGTCGAAGAGCTGCTCCCACCACGCCTGCTTGACCGCCAGCTCGCCGGACCCGCCGGCCGCGGGCGCCCAGAAGGCCGCGGTCTCCGGGATCGCGACGGGCTTGCCGTGCTTCTCGCCGTAGACGGCGTAGAAGTCCGGCACCGCCGTCTGGTCGCCGTCGGCGCCGTCGTAGGCGCCGGTGAGCTGGTCGGTGAACTTGCCGGGCTCGGGCACCTCGTTCTCGCCCCAGGGGTGGGCCGAGCCCCAGTGGTAGAGCGACATGCCGACCCAGTCCACGGCGTCGTCGCCCGGCCAGTAGGGCGAGTAGGGGTCGTCGGCGGCGGTGAGCAGGCCGTCGCCGTCGGTGTCGAGCAGCGCGCGGTCCCGGGCCTCCGCGCCGGCGGCGTCGCGGCTGCCCTCGAACGGGTAGCCGCCCCCGTAGTTGGGCGCCCACATCATGGCCGAGCCGGGCGCCGCCGCGTGGACCGCGGCGGCGACCCGCCGGAAGCCGTCCACGTACGCGCCCGGCTGCTGCCCCCACTCCCGCCAGGGCCCGTTCATCTCGTGCCCGAAGCGCACGACGACGGGAACGCCGTTCCGGTTGAGCCCCGCCAGGTCCTCGGCCAGTGCCGCCGCCGCGCCCTCGGTCACGGAGCGCAGCCCGCGGCGGGGCTCCAGCGTCAGCAGCATGATGTGCCCGTCGGCGCGGACCTGCTCGGCGGCCTCCTGGAGGTCCGCCCTCTTCCGGGCGTCGTAGGGGAACTCGGTGAAGACCACCGTCACCGCGGGCCGGCGCCCGAGGTCCTCGGCGTAGTCGGCCAGGGGCCGGCTCCTCAGGTCGAGGTTCACCCCGAACAGCGCCCCGCTCCCGGGCACCAGCTCGGCCCGGGCCGGCGCGGGGCACTCCGCGGCGGCGGCCGTGCCGTCCTCGCCGGCCTCCTGGGCGGCGAGGTCCACGGCGATGCCCACGCCCCCGACCACCAGCAGGGCCGTGGCGGCGAGGGCGACGGGGAGGAGTTCTCTCACACCCCCAGTGTATTTGCATATGCATCAACCTGGGAGACGTGCCCGCGGATCGCGCCGGGCATGTCGTCCCGGCGGCGGGGACGTGACGCACGTCGTCGTCGCCCCCTGCGCCGGGGTCATAGACTGGACCACTGTGAAAGCACTGCTGCTGGAGAACATCCATCCCGAGGCCGAACGGATCCTGAGCGAGAAGGGGATCGAGGTCGAGACGCGCAAGGGCGCCCTGGACACCACGGAGCTCATCGACGCCCTCGAGGGCGTCGAGCTGCTGGGGATCCGGTCGAAGACGCAGGTGACCCGGGAGGTGTTCGAGGCCCACCCGCAGCTGCTGTCCGTGGGAGCGTTCTGCATCGGCACCAACCAGATCGACCTGGCGGCCGCCACGGAGCACGCGGTCACCTGCTTCAACGCGCCGTACTCCAACACGCGCAGCGTCGTGGAGCTCGCCGTGGCCGAGATCATCTCGATGGCCCGGCACCTGACGGACAAGAACAAGGCCATGCACGAGGGCGTGTGGGACAAGTCCGCCAAGGGCGCCCACGAGGTCCGCGGGCGCACCCTGGGCATCGTGGGCTACGGCAACATCGGCTCGCAGCTGTCCGTGCTCGCCGAGACCCTGGGCATGCGCGTGTACTACTACGACGTGGTGGACCGGCTCCCCCTCGGCAACGCCCAGCGCTGCGACACCCTGGAGGAGCTGCTCGAGCGGGTCGAGACCGTCTCCCTGCACGTGGACGGCCGCACGAGCAACAACAACCTCTTCGGCCGGGAGCAGTTCGAGCGGATGCGCCCCCGTTCCCTGTTCCTCAACCTGTGCCGCGGCATGGTGGTGGACTACAACGCCCTGCGCGACGCCCTCGTCAGCGGTCACATCGCGGGGGCCTCCGTGGATGTGTTCCCCAACGAGCCCAAGGCCACCGGGGACCCGTTCGAATCGGTCCTGCAGGGCCTGCCGAACGTGATCCTCACCCCGCACATCGGCGGCTCCACCCAGGAGGCGCAGGTGGACATCGGGCGGTTCGTGGCCGGGAAGCTGTCCTCGTTCGTCACCTCGGGCTCCACGACCCTGTCGGTGAACATGCCCCAGGTCCAGCTGGACACCGCCGTCAGCGGCACCCGCCTGCTGCACCTGCACCGCAACGTCCCCGGCGTGCTCGCCACGGTCAACAGCGTCCTGGGCGACCACGGCATCAACATCGACCGCCAGCAGCTGTCCACCCGCGGGGACACCGGCTACCTCGTGACCGACGCCGGCAACGGCGTGACGCGCGAGGTCATCGAGCAGATCCTCGCGCTGCCCGAGACGATCCGGCTGAGCACGATCAACTGACCCGCCGCTGAGGCCGGGACCCGGCACCGGAGTCCGCGACGGGATTTGCCCCTGAGAACATTCCACCTGCCCCCGAGGGTCCGCCGTCGGGGGCAGGTGGCACAATGAGCCCATGAGCGGCGTCCTGGAGCAGCCGGTGGCCCACGGCGAGAGCGCCTACGGAGCGGTCGTGCTGGCGCTCGACCCGGTCGTCGAGGACGAGCACTCCCTCCTCGCGGAGCCGGACGAGAGGCTGCGGTCGCAGGCCGCCGCAGCGGCCCTGTTCGAGCACCTGCACGAGGACGGCGTCCTGACGGCCGTGGTCACCGCGCAGCCGGAGCTGCCCCCCGAGTTCCTCGCCGACGTCGTCGTCGCCGCCGACCCCCCGGAGGACGCCCCGGACGAGCCGTCCACCGGCCGCCCGCACCGGCACCCGCCCTCCACGTCGCTGCTGCTCGCCGCCGGCGAGCTGAGGGTGGAGCCCGAGCACGTCGTGGTCGTCAGCGACAGCCACCGCCTGGTGCGCGCCGCCGTGGAGGACGGCTTCGGGCTGGTCGTCGGCCTGGGGGACGCGCAGCGCCGCGGAGCGCTGCTCGCGGCCGGGGCCCACTTCGTCGTCGACGACCTCGCGGCCCTGGAGCTGCCCCTGGCCTCCGTGGCCGGCACCGCCACGTGGGGCGGGGGCTCCGGCGGGGAGAGCCCCTGGAACCTGGCCTACACCTCGTTCGAGCCGCGGCAGGAGGGCCTGCGCGAGGCCCTGTGCACGCTCGGCAACGGGTACCTGGCGACCCGCGGCGCCGCGTGCGAGGTCCGGGCCGGCGGCCCCCACTACCCAGGCACCTACCTGGCCGGGGTCTACAACCGCCTCCGCACCGAGCTCCACGGGCTCACCGTCGAGGACGAGCACCTGGTCAACGCCCCGAACTGGACGCTGCTGCAGTACCGCGTCGGGGACGGCTACTGGTTCCGGCCGACCCGCGCGAACGTCCTGGACTACGCCCAGGACCTCGACGTGCGCACCGGCGTGCTGACGCGCGTCCTGCGCTTCCGGGACGCCACCGGGCGGACCACCCGCGTGACCACCCGGCGGCTCGTCTCCCAGGAGCAGCGCCACCTCGCCGCCCAGCAGACGGTCTTCGAGGCCGAGGACTGGTCGGGGACCCTCACCGTCCGCAGCCTGGTGGACACGGACGTCACGAACCGCAACGTCCGCGAGTACGCCCCCCTCGCCGGGCGGCACCTCGGCGGGGCCACGGTGGAGGACCTCGGTCCCGGGTCGGTGCTGGTGGACGCCGTGACGGCGCAGTCACAGATCCACATCGCCGTGGCCATGCGCACCCGGGTCCTGGACGGCGCCGAGGACCTGTACGGCTCGATGACGCCGGTCACCCCGGCGCCCGGGGTGACCGGCCACGAGCTGCGGATCGGGATGGAGGAGGGGGTGCCCGTGCGGGTCGAGAAGGTGGTGGCCGTGGCGACCTCCCGCGACCGGGCCATCTCCACCCCGGCGCTCGCGGCGGCGAGCGCCCTGTCCCGGGCCGGCGGCTTCGAGGAGCTCCTGTCCCGGCACGTGGCGGCGTGGCAGGCGCTGTGGTCCGCCTTCGCCGTCGCGACGGGCATCTCCGGGCAGGTGGGCCTGGCTGCGAACCTCAACACCTTCCACGTGCTGCAGTCGGTGGCCGGCGCCGGCCCGGACCTCGACGCGGGCGTGCCGGCGCGCGGGCTGCACGGCGAGGGCTACCGCGGGCACATCTTCTGGGACGAGATGTTCGTCTACCCCATGCTCACCCTGCGCCGGCCCG
Source organism: Kocuria dechangensis (assembly GCF_014636775.1). GTDB lineage: Bacteria > Actinomycetota > Actinomycetes > Actinomycetales > Micrococcaceae > Kocuria > Kocuria dechangensis. The sequence continues at coordinate 46,666 of NZ_BMEQ01000017.1, read as the reverse complement.
AGTGGACCCGGGCCCTGCTCGCCTACCGGTACCGGCGGCTCGACGAGGCCCGCGCCGCCGCGGAGACGGCGGGCCACGTCGGCGCCATGTTCCCGTGGCAGAGCGGCAGCGACGGCCGCGAGGAGACGCCCACGGTCCTGCTCAACCCCCGCACCGAGCAGTGGATGCCGGACAACTCCCGGCTGCAGCACCACGTGGGCCTGGCCGTCGCGCACGCCGTGTGGCAGTACTACCAGGCCACCGAGGACACCCGCTTCCTCATCGAGCAGGGCGCCGAGCTCATGGTGGAGATCGCCCGCTTCTTCGCGGACCTGACCACCTACGACCCCGCGGACGACCGCTACGACATCGTGGGGGTCATGGGCCCCGACGAGTTCCACGACGGCTACCCCGGCAGCCCCGGCAGCGGTCTGCGCAACAACGCCTACACGAACGTCATGACCGCCTGGCTGCTCACCCGCACCCTGGAGATGGTGGACCGGCTGGGCCAGGAGTACGGCGGCCCCCTGTGGCAGCGCCTCGACCTGCGCGAGGACGAGCTGCTGGCCTGGAAGCGGATCCGCACCCGGCTGCGGGTGCCCTTCCTGCCCGACGGCGTGATCGCCCAGTTCGAGGGCTACGAGGACCTGCCCGAGTTCTCGTGGGCCGCCTACCGGGCCCGCTACGACAACATCGGGCGCCTGGACCTGATCCTGCAGGCCGAGGGGCTGTCCACCAACGACTACCGGCTCTCCAAGCAGGCCGACGTCCTCATGCTCCTCTACCTGTTCTCCGCCGAGGAGCTGCGCGAGCTGCTGGAGCAGATGGGCTACGCCCTCCCGCCGGAGGCCGTGCGCCGCACCGTGGCCTTCTACCGCACCCGCTCCGCCCACGGGTCCACGCTGTCCAACGTGGTCCACTCGTGGGTCGAGGCCCGCCGCGACCGCCGGGGCTCCTGGTCCTTCCTCGACCGGGCCCTCAGCAGCGACCTCGTCGACGCCCAGGGGGACACCACCCGGGAGGGCATCCACCTGGGGGCCATGGCGGGGTCCGTGGACATCCTGACCCGCTGCTACACGGGCCTGGAGGTCCGGGAGGACATGCTGTGGTTCCACCCGGTGATCCCCCCGGAGGTGCCGGAGGTGACGTTCTCGATCCACTACCGGGACCAGCCCGTCCAGATCGAGCTCACGCAGGCCGCGCTGCGGCTCTACCTGGGCCCCGGCCCCTCCCGTCCCCTGCGGGTGTGGGTGGACGGCGAGGTCCACGAGCTCGGCGCCAGCCAGCTCCGGGTCTTCCCCCTGGAGGCGCCCCGTGCCTGAGACCCCCGACGCAGGTCCGTCCGGCAGTCCGGCCGGCAGTCCGGCCGGCAGTCCGGCCGGCAGTCCGGCCGGCAGAAGTTCACCCGGTCGTCACCCCGGATTCCCCCGGGGCAGCACCGTGGTCGACCCTCCCGGGCCACCCTGGGATGACGACGCGTCCGCACACCCTCTCCCTGGAGCACCGATGTCCCCCGACACCGCCCTTCTCGCCCGCGACCTCCACACCGGCCCCGTCGAGCCCGGGGCGCCCCTGATCGGGTCGGCCACGGGCCGTGCCCTGCACGTGATGAGCTACAACATCCGGTACCACTCCACCACCACCCGGCCGGGCGACCCGGACCACTGGCCGGACCGGGCCCCGCTGCTGCGCCGGCTGCTGGCGCTCGAGCAGCCGACGCTGCTGGGCGTGCAGGAGGCCCTCTTCCACCAGCTCGGAGCCGTGCACCGGGCCCTACCCCCGGGCTACGGCATGGTGGGCTACGGCCGGGCCGGCGGCAGCAAGGGCGAGTACTCTCCCATCTTCTACGACGCGCGCCGCCTGGAGCTGCTCGAGTGGGACCAGTTCTGGCTCTCGGACGCCCCGGAGCTGATCGGCTCGGCCACCTGGGGCAACACCGTGCCCCGCATCGTCACCTGGGCGCGGTTCCTGGACCGCGGCACCGGCGAGGACCTCGTGCTGATCAACACCCACTTCGACCACGACTCCGAGACCGCCCGGGAGCGCAGCGCCCACGTCGTCGTCGACCTCGTGCACAGCTTCCGGCCCCACACCCCCACGCTGGTCGTCGGGGACTTCAACGCGGACGCCCGGAGCTCCGCCCCGTACTCGACCCTCGTGGACTCCGGCGTCCTCGTGGACACCTGGGAAACCGCCGAGGACCGGCTCACCCCGCCGTGGGGCACGTTCCCCGACTACGGGAGGGCCGTGCGCGGCGAGGAGCGCATCGACTGGGTGCTGGCCAGCCCCGAGGTCCGCGTCCTCCAGGGCGCGATCAACCCTGCCGGCTTCGACGGCCGCTGGCCCAGCGACCACACCCCCGTCCAGGCGCTGGTGGTCCCCGCCGGCGGCTGAGCGGGCCTCCCGGGGACCGCGCCGACGAGGGCCCCGCACCCGGGGCCGCTCCGACCGGGGCCGCTCAGATCGGGGCGGGTGCCCTCAGGGCAGGGGCCGCCAGGGCCGGGCCCCGGCGCCCGCGGCGCCCATGGCGTCCACGGTCGCCGCCGTGCGGGCCAGCGACGCCGCGTCCTCCGCCCGGGAGCGGCAGGCGTCCCGGGCGGGCAGGGCGCACCACCGCACCGGCTCCACCGTGAGGATGTGCGGGGTCCACACCGGAGCCTCCGCGACCCACCGCCCGTCCTGGCGGGTGAACGTGGCGCTCACCGTCAGGCCCTCGTTGTTGACCGGCACGCGGGCGGCGTGCTCGGAGAGGCTGTTGCCCAGCCCGTGGACGATCCACGTGTCCCCGTACCTCTCGATCGGCTGCACCGAGTGCGTGTGGTGGCCGTAGACGAAGTCGAACTGGCCGCTGTCGGCGAGCGCGTGCGTGACCGCGAGCTGCTGGCCGTTGGGCGTCGAGGAGTACTCGTCCCCGGCGTGGACGGCGGCCAGCACGATCTCCGCCCCCGCCGCCCGGGCGTCGCGGGCCCGGTCCACCATCGCGGGCACGTCCAGCCGGTCCACGCGCCACGGCGCGTCCGGGACCTCGCCGTTGAGCCCGTAGGTGCCCGTGACCAGCCCGACCGTGACGCCGTCCGCGTCGAGGAGCAGCGGCTCCGCGGCGTCCTCGGCCGAGCGGTAGGAGCCGGTGTGGCCGAGGCCCTCCGCGTCGAGGGCGTCGAGGGTGCGCTCCAGCCCGGCGGTGCCGGCGTCGAGGCTGTGGTTCGTGGCCGTGGTGCACGCGTCGTAGCCCACCCCGGCGAGCGCGGGGACGATCTGCGGCGGCACCTCGAACGCCGGGTATCCGTGGTACGGGCCCTGCGCCCGGCCGAGCGGCGTCTCCATGTCGCAGATCGCGAGGTCGGCGTCCTCCGTGAACGGGCGCAGGCCCGCCACCAGGGGCCCGAAGTCCAGCTCCCCGTGACCGTCTGCCTCCGCCTGCGCCCAGAGGGAGGGGTGCAGCAGGACGTCGCCGGTGACGACGACCTCCACCTCGTCGGGGCCGCCCCGGTCCGCCGGTGGCTCGGCGGCCGTCGGGGGCGTTGTCGGCACGGAGGCCGACGACGGCGCCGCGGCCGCACCGCCGGGGGCGGCCGGGGAGGCCGCGCAGCCGCCGAGGAGGGGCCCCGCTGCCAGCACGCCGAGCAGCGGGACCGCCCCGAGGACGCGGCGGACCGTGGACCGGCGGGAGGGGGAGGTCATCCGTCGAGAGTAGGCCACGGCCGGCCCGCGGCCCAGCCGGGCAGCGGCGCACGGGGCCGTGCGGGGGTGGTCAGGAGAGCACGGTCGACCAGAGCTGGTCGTCCTCGGGCCGCGGGGGGACCTCGGTGCGGGGCACCACCTCCGCCGGCGCCGGGTGGGCGCCCGCCTTGAGGTCGAGCATCCGGTCGAGGTCGTCCAGGGGCCGCGGCGAGTCGTCGGCCCGGAGGTCGACGTCGAGGAGCACCGGGTACTGGAAGCCCGCCAGGGTGTCGGCCACGAGCACCGCCGCGCTCTGCTGCCCGCGGCTGTCACCGCCGGCGTCCAGCCCGGCGCGCAGGCAGCCGACGAGGGCCCGCGCCAGCTCCAGGCTGGTCAGCCCCGGCGAGGACAGGGCCGCCTCGGCCGCGGCGCCCATGGCGTCCACGACCTCCGGGCCGGTCAGGAGGTTGCCGATCACCACGAAGTCCCGTCCGGCCACGCCTCCCGCCCACGGGGTGCACGACAGCCCGGTCAGGTGCGCTCCGGGGCCCCGCAGCGGGAGCGCCGCCACCTGGCGCAGCGCCAGGTCCGGGTCCGCGTCGGCCAGGCCGGCGATCGCCTCCTCCGCGGTGCGCCCGTGGTGCAGGGCGCGGAGCATCTCGTAGCGCAGCCGCCGGTTCGTCCACGCCTGCGAGGCCACCACCCCGGCCGTGGGCACCAGCGCGGGCACGGCGTTGCCCACGGCGAGTGAGTAGCTCGCCGTGGCCGCTCCCAGCAGGCGGGAGTCCGCGGTCCGGGCGATCACGGTGTAGGTCACGGACACCTCCTGGCCGCCGTCGCGGCGACGGCCTCTTCACGGTCGGGTTCATGGTCGGGTTCATGGTCGGGTTCCCGGTCGGGTCCATGGTCTCAGGCGCGGAGCCGGCGCGCCGAGGCGCGGCGCCGCAGGAGCTTCTCGACCTCGACGAGGACCAGGACGGTGCCTCCCAGGCCCGAGCAGACGAGCCACTCGAGGGGCGTCAGCGGGGTCAGGCCCATGACCGACGCGACGGCCGGCCAGCTCGTGACCGTGAGGTGGAGCAGGAAGGCGAGCAGGGTGGCCCCCGTGAGCAGCTTGTTGCCCAGGAAGCGGATCTGGAACACGGACCGGCGCAGGGCCCGGGCGTTGAGCACCTGGAAGAAGCTCGCGACCACCATGACCGACAGGGCGACGGTGCGGGCGTGGTCGTCGTCGGAGCCGGTGTGGAGCGCCCACTGGAAGGCCGCGAGCGTCACGGCGGCCATCCACGCCCCGCTGAGCAGCGTGCGCACCCACGTGGTGCGGTCCAGGACGCCCTCCCCCCGGGGCCGGGGCGCGGTGCGCAGCTCGTCGCCCTCCCCCGGCTCGAAGGCGAGCGCGATGACCTGGATGCCGCTGGTCACGAGGTTCATCCAGAGCATCTGCACGGGCAGGAAGATCAGCGGGGAGTCGGTGAAGACGTTGACCGTGACGGCCAGCAGGGCCGCGACGCCCGTGGAGAGCAGGAAGAAGGTCGCCTTCCGGATTGTGGCGAACGTGATCCGGCCCTGCTCCACGGCGTGCACGATGGTCACGAAGTTGTCGTCCGTCAGCACCAGGTCCGCGGCCTCGCGGGCCACGTCGGTGCCGGAGCGACCCATGGCCACCCCGATGGACGCCGCCTTCAGCGCGGGCGCGTCGTTGACGCCGTCACCCGTCACCGCGACCACGTGCCCCCGGTCCAGGAGGCGCTCGACGATCCGCATCTTGTCCCGCGGAGCGGTCCGCGCCGCCACGCTGGTCTCGCGCAGCCGGGCGTCGAGCGCCTCGTCGTCGAGCTCGGCCATCTCCGCCCCTGTCAGCGGCTCGCCGCCGCCGTCCAGGCCCAGGCGCTCCGCGACGGCCAGGGCGGTCGCGGGGTGGTCGCCGGTGATCATCTTCACGTCGATCCCCGCGTCCCGGCACGCCGCCACGGCCTCGGGGACCCCGGGCCGCGGCGGGTCCGCCATCCCCTCGAGGCCCAGGAGCACCAGGTCCCGGGGCGGGGGCAGCGGCTCGGACACGACCTCGTCGTCGTCGAGCACCCGGAGGGCGGTGGCGAGGACCCGCAGACCCTCCCGCGCCATGGCCTCGTTCGCGGCGTGCACCCGCGCGGGGTCCAGCGGGGCGTCGCCGCCGGCGGTGCGCACGGCGGTGCTCATCGCGAGGACGGCGTCCGGGGCGCCCTTGACGTGGAGCATCCGGCGCCCGTCCCGGCCCGCGTGCACGGACTGGCTGTAGCCGAGCTCCGGCTCGTAGGGGGTGTGCGCCAGGGGCCTGCGGGACCGCTCCTCCCGGGTGACCGCGCCCAGCCGGGAGGCCACCGCGGCCATGGCCGCGTCCACGGCGTCCCCCTGGAAGTCGTGCTCCGCGTCCGGCACCGGCTCGGCCTCGTTGGTGAGGGCCCCGGTCCGCAGCGCGCAGACCAGGACGGGGTCCGCGTCCGGGAGCGCGCCGGGCTCGATCCGGACGGTCCCCGACGTGGTCCACACCGCCTCGACGGTGAGCTTGTTCTGCGTCAGGGTGCCGGTCTTGTCCGAGCCGATGACCGTGGTGGAGCCCAGCGTCTCCACGGAGGGCAGGTGCCGGATGACGGCGTTGCGGCGCGCCATCTGAGCGACCCCGACGCTCAGCGCCACGGTGAGCACCACGGGCAGGGCCTCGGGCATCGCGGAGACCACGAGCGCCACGGCGGTCCGGAACATGAGGGAGAGGTCGTTGCCCAGCAGGAAGCCCGCCACGAAGACGAACGCCGCCGCCGAGGCCACCGCGACGCCGATCCGGCGCTCCAGGGTGCGGGTGAGCCCCTGCAGGGGCGCGGTCCCGCCGACGCCCTGGACGAGCGCGTTGATGGCCCCCAGCTCGGTGCGCGCGCCGGTGGCGACGACGACGCCCAGGGCCCGGCCCGACACGACGAGGGCCCCGCTGTAGACGGAGCCGAGCCGGTCCCCGAGGCCGGTGTCCTCGGGGACCGGCTCCGTGCTCTTGTCGACCGCGAGCACCTCGCCGGTGAGCATGGACTCGTCCACGCGCAGCCCGTTGACCTCGACCAGCCGGAGGTCCGCCGGGACGCGGTCCCCGCTCTCCAGCAGCACGAGGTCCCCGGGCACGAGGTCCGCGGCGGCCAGCGTCACGAGCGCGCCCCCGCGCAGCACCCGGGAGGAGGGCGAGGCGAGGGACTGCAGCGCGCGGACCTCGGTCTCGGCCTTCCGCTCCTGCCAGTGGCCGATGACCGCGTTCAGGACCACCGCCGCGAGGATCGCCACGGTGTCCACCCAGTGCCGCTGGACGGCGGTGACCACCGCGCACACCAGGAGGAACCCCACCAGGGGGCTCGTGAACTGGCGGAGGAAGACCCGCCAGCCCGGGGTCGGCTCGGCGACGACCAGCTCGTTGGGGCCCCAGCGCTCGCGCCGCGCGGCGGCCTCCTCCTCGGTGAGCCCGCTCGGGCCCGCGCCGAGGCCCGCCAGCGTCTCCTCGACCGTGCGGTGGTGCCACGGCCGGGCCTCGCCGGTCTCCTGGCGGCGGTCGACGTGGGACACGGGGATCACACTCCTGGGCCGGGCGGGGCGCTCCTGCTCCCAGCCTAGTCGCCGGGCGGGTCCGGGCGCCGGTCCGGGAGGTCGTCGCCGGCCGCCGCCGCGATCCGCCGCTGCAGCTCCTCCCAGGTCCCGGCCACCGGGATCCGCCGGTCCAGAACGTGGATCAGCGCCGAGTCCTCCTCCAGCGACACCAGGAGGGTCCCCGGCATGAGGCTCACCATGGCCAGGGCGAGCTGGCGCTGGTGCCCGGGCGGCAGGCACAGCGGATGACGCTGGACCTCCGGGCGGACGTCGACGCGCGGGGCCAGGATGCGGCGGCTGACGTCGACGCCGCCGAGCACGGAGCGGCCCAGGAACCACAGGAGCAGGCGCGCGGTGTGCCAGGCGCGCACCGCGAGGCGCCCGCGGGAGGGCCCCGGCGGGGAGAGGCGGAGGCTGGCCACCAGGGCCGCCGTGACGGCGGCGAGCCCGTAGTACCAGGCCGGCGGGTCGCCCTCGGTCAGCGCCCACCAGAGCACGCCCAGGAGCAGCCCGCGGCCGAGCACCGCCCCGGCCCGCCTCACGGCGCCACCGCCAGGGCGAGGACCACGAGCGCCACGAGCGCCAGCAGCACCGCGCCGCTGCCGGACCAGGAGTGGACCGCGCGCACCGCCGAGCGGGCGGCGTCGAGCTCCCGCGGGCCCGGCCGGAGCCGGCGCGCGGCCTCCGCGGCGGCGGCCCGGGACCGTGCCCCCCGCTCCTGCGTCCCGGCGGCCCACCGCCGGGCCCGCCGCAGCAGGGCCTCCTCCGGGACCACGAGGTCCCCCGGGGACACGGCGCGCCCGTCCGGGTGCGCGGCCCACGACGGGAGCGCCTCCCGCGCGGACAGCGCCCACCACGCCGCGCCGATCACGAGCCCGAGCAGGATCGGCCACGACGCGTCCCAGAGGGTGACGAGCTCGAGCCCGGGGAGGTCCGCGGAGGGCACCCACCGCCGGGTGAGCGACCACGGCACCGCGATGCCGGTCGCCACGACCAGCAGCCACGCCCACAGCTCGGCGTCCGGCCGGTGCCCGGGCCCGAGGTCGGCCCGGGCCAGGAGCACGCCGAAGCGCAGCAGGAGCAGCGTGGAGCCGGTGGCGACCAGCGGCAGCAGCTGCGTGAGGTCCGCGCCCAGGACGGTGACCCCCTCCACGGCGTGCTTCGCGGCGTACTTGCCCACGGCCCCGGAGCTGAGCGGCGCCCCGGCGACGGCCAGCGCGGCCCCCGCCATCCCCACTACCACCAGCGGCGCCGTCCGGGCGGACCCGAAGTGCTTCCACACCGGCACGCCCAGGAACAGCGCGCCCTTCGCGAAGCCGTGGTGCACGCTGTAGACCACCGCCGCCCCGGCGCAGGCCTCGGCCAGCTCGGGCACCGCCAGCGCCACCCCGACCACCGAGGCGAGGAAGCCCATCTGGCTGATCGTGGAGTAGGCCAGGACGACCTTCGGGTCCCGCTGCAGGTCCCCCACGGGCACGGCCAGGAACGCCCCGGCCAGGGCCAGCAGCACCAGGGCCGTCCCCCAGCCCTCGAGGGCCACCTCCCCCAGGGGCAGGAACCGCAGCCACCCGACGATCCCGGCCTTGACCATGGCCCCGGACAGGACGGCGCTGGCCGCGGCCGGGGCGGCCGGATGGGCCAGCGGCAGCCACACGTGCAGGGGCAGGGTCCCCGCCTTCACCCCGAAGCCGGCCAGCAGCAGCCCCACGATCCAGTGCAGGTGCTCGGAGCCGGCCACTGCGGCGGGGGCGTCCGCGAGTCGCACTCCTCCCGCGGAGACCACCAGCAGCAGCGCGGCGAGGAGCGCCGTCTCGCTCGCCACCGCGAGCACCAGGTAGACGCGGCCCGCCCGCCGGGCCTCGCGCGTGCGGTGGTGCACGACGAGCCCGTAGGCCGCGAAGCTCATGAGGGCGAAGCAGAGGTAGAAGGTCACGGCGTCGGCGGCGGTGCAGACGCCCATGTTGCCGACGAGGCTCACGAGCAGGAACGCGGTCAGTCCCGCCGAGCCGGCCCCCTCCTCCGGTGCGGGCCGCGGCCACGCAGTCGCGGCGAGCGCCGCCCCGTAGAGCAGGGCGCCGGCGAGGACCAGGGGCCGGGCGAGCCCGTCCAGCTCCCAGGACGTCCCGAACAGCATCCACGGCAGCGCGAGCGCGGGCGGCTGCGCTCCCCCCGCCGAGGGGAGCAGCGTCAGGAGGACGAACGGGACGGCGGCCGGCGGGGCGCACCGGACCAGCAGCCGGCGGGCCGCGGCGGCGCGCCGGGGGGAGGCCGTCCCGCTCAGCGCCAGCGCGCCGGTGAGCGCCAGCGGGTAGAGCAGGGCGAGGGCGAACAGGGCGGTGCTCATCCCGGGTACACCCCGTCCGCGATCAGCTGGGACATCCACAGCGGCGAGTAGGGCAGCCCCGCGGCCACGCCCGCGGCGACCGACAGGAGCGCCGTCGTCAGCGTGGGCACCAGCAGCGCCGCCGGGGCCTCCTCCCGGTGCTCCGGGGCGTCGTCCGCGGGGTCCCCGAACCACAGGGCGCAGACGGCGGGCAGGAAGTAGGCCGCGTTGAGCAGGGCGCTCAGCAGCAGGACCCCGAGGAGCTCCGGGCGCCCGGCGTCGAGCGCGCCCTGCCCCAGCTGCCACTTGGAGACGAAGCCCGCGACGGGCGGCAGGCCGATCATCCCGAGGGCCCCCACCGTGAAGGCCGCCGCCGTCAGCGGCATCCGGCGGCCCACGCCCGCCAGCCCGGAGACGGTCTTCACCCCCAGCAGCTCGGCGAAGATCCCGGCGCAGAAGAACAGCGTGATCTTCATCAGGCCCTGGTGCACCAGGTGGACCAGCCCGCCCGCGGCGCCGGCCTCGCTGAACATCGCGATCCCGAGCGTCACGTAGGACACCTGGCTGACGGTGGAGTACGCCAGCCTCCGCTTGAGGTCGTCCTGGCGCAGCGCGAGGACGGACCCGTAGACGACCGTGACGCACGCCAGGGCCAGCAGCGGGGCGAGCACCCCCAGCGCCCGGGCGAGCTCCACGCCGTAGACGTCGTGGACGACGCGCACGATCCCGAACACGCCGGCCTTGACCACCGCCACGGCGTGCAGCAGGGCGCTGACCGGGGCCGGCGCCACCATGGCGCGGGGCAGCCAGCCGTGCAGGGGGAACAGGGCCGCCTTGACGCCCAGCCCGGCCACCAGGAGCCCGAAGGCGACGACCGCGGTGCCGGGCGACTCCTCCGCGAACCGCCGGACGGCCCCGGCGCCTCCCGCCTCGAAGTCCACGGACCCGGCGCGGGAGGTGAGCAGGGCGACCCCCGCCAGCAGGCTCATGCCCCCGGAGAGGGTGTAGAAGAGGTACAGCCGCGCGGCGCGCACGGCCTCGGCGGTCCCCCAGTGGGCGACCAGCGGGTAGGTGGTGACGGTGAGCAGCTCGAAGAAGACGAGGAACGTCACGAGGTTGCCCGAGAACGAGATCCCGACCGTCGCGGCCACGCACAGGCTGAAGAAGCCGAAGAACCGGCTCCGGTGGGAGTAGCGCTCGAGGTAGCCGATGGCGTAGACCGTGGTCAGCAGCCACAGCACGGCCGAGAGCCCGGCGAAGAGCAGGGACAGCGGCTCCGCCCTCAGCACCAGGTCGACGCCGGGGTACAGGGGCGCGCGCCACTCCGGCCGGGCCCCGTCCACCACGGCCGGCACGAGCAACGCCACCAGCCCCAGCTTGGCCACCGCGGCGCTGAGGTTCAGCGCCGAGCGCAGCCGGACCTGGTCCTCCCCCAGGAAGAAGATGAGGGTGCCGGGCACCAGGGAGACCAGCACCATGACGAGCGGGACCGCGCTGGGGCCCGCCAGGGAGAAGTCCGCGGCGCTCACGGTCCGCCTCCCGGGGGACCGCCCGTCGTCGCCAGGTCCGGCAGGGCCGGGCCGGCCAGGCCCAGCACGAGCGGGACGAGGGCCAGCAGGAGCGGGGCGTAGCGCACGCGCAGCGAGGCGGAGCGGGACTCCGGCAGCGGCCTGGCGCGGTCCTGCGGCTCGCGCAGCATGACGGTCAGCGGCTTGAGCAGGTAGGCCGCTGAGAGCAGGCCTCCCCCGATCGGCACCGCGGCCCAGCCCCACTGCCCGCTGCCCACGGACGCCACGACGAGCTGCCACTTTCCCGCGAAGCCCAGGCTCGGCGGCAGCCCGGCCAGCGTCACCGCGGCGACGCCCATCCCCATCACCACGGAGGGCAGGGGCCGCACCACGCGGGCCAGCTCGGACAGCGAGTCCGTGCCGTAGACGCTCTTGAGCGTCCCGGCCGAGAGGAACAGCGAGGCCTTCGCGAAGCCGTGGCCCACCACGAGGGCCGCGGTGCCGCCCCACGCCGCTCGCAGGACCTCGGGGTCGCCGGCGGCCGCGGAGGTCAGCGGGAACAGGAGGAAGAGGTAGCCCATCTGTGCGACGGTCGAGTAGGCCACCACCTGCTTGAGGTGCCGCTGGGCCAGGGCCAGCACCCCGCCCCAGAGCACGGCCAGGGCGCCGAGCAGCCCCAGGACCACGGCCAGCACCGGCTCCGGCCCCAGCACCCAGAACCACATCCGGACGAGGACGAAGAACGCGGCCTTGACCACCAGCGCGGACAGCACCGCGCTCACCGCGGTGGGGGCCGAGCCGTGCGCCGGCGGCAGCCAGGCGTGCATCGGCACGAGGGCCGCCTTGAGCCCCAGGGCGACGACGACGAGCACCGCGGCCCACCTGCTGTCCCACCCCGAGGAGGCCAGCCGCTCCCCGGCGGCCAGCAGCTCCAGGGTCCCGGCCTGCGCGTAGACGAGGGCGACGGCCACGAGCAGCAGCGTGGAGCCCAGGACCGCCACGAACAGGTAGCGCAGCGCCGGGCCCCACGCCGGCCCCCCGCCCAGCGCCACGAGCCCCACCGCCGCGAGCCCCACCACCTCCAGGGCGACGTAGGTGTTGAACAGGTCGCCCGCCACGTACACGGCGTCGAGTCCCGCCCACACGGCGAACCACAGCGGCCAGAACCGCGGGTGGTCCCCGGTGGCCGCGCGGTCCGAGGCCGCGTAGACCGTCACCCCCGCACCGACGAGCGCGGTGAGGGCGAGGAAGAGGGCGCTGAGGCCGTCCGCACGCAGGACGATGCCCAGCGGCGGGCCCCAGCCCGCGAGGTCGTGCCCCACGGGCCCGCTGCGGCCCACGTGGGCGGCGAGGACCAGGGCGGCGGCGGACGTGCCGGCCGCGCCGGCCAGGCCCACCGGCGGCAGCCAGCGCTCCGGCAGGACGCCGGTGACGAGGACGAGGGCCAGGGGGCCGAGGACCACCAGGCCCAGCAGCGCGGAGGGGTCGTTCACGGCCCCTCCCCGTTCCCGGCGGCGCCGTCCTCCCCGGGAGCCTCGGCGGCCTCCTCGGCGCGGCGCAGCAGCACCAGCCCCACGCCGGTGAACGCCACGGTGATGACGATGCCGGTGAGCACCAGGGCGTGCAGGACCGGGTCCGGCGGGTCCGTGCGCGCGGCGAGGGCGACGAGCACGAGCAGCGACCCGCTGCCGGCCACGTTGATCGCGATCAGGCGCACGAGCGGGTCCCGCGCCAGCAGGAGGCGCACGCAGGCGAGGCCGAGCAGCGCCGCGGCCACCCACAGGTACCACTCGAGCGTGCTCACGGGGGGCTCACCCGGCCCCTGCCCAGCGCCAGGAAGACGACCGTCAGCGCCACCCCGATGCTCAGGGCCAGCAGCGTCTCCACGGCCACGATGAGGCCTCCGGCCCACACGGGGTCCAGCGCCAGCCACTCGCCCTCCGCCACGAGCCCGCCCGCCGCCACGACGAGGAAGGCGGCCGGTCCCACCACCAGCGCCACCCGGAGGAGCCTCCCGTGATCGGGCCCGGGCCCCAGCCCGGCCGTGTCCATGAGGATCAGGGCCCCTGCCAGGACGGCCCCCGACTGGAACGCCCCGCCCGGCCGGTCCGAGCCCGCGAAGAGCACCCACGCCGCGACCAGCACCAGCACCGGGGCCATGACCCGGCAGAACCAGACGAGGGTGGCGGCCCGCGCGGCCGGAGCGGGGTGCCGGGGCCGCTCCTCGCCCAGGGTCGCGGTCACGGAGAGCACCGCGACGAACAGCACGACGACCTCGAGCAGCGTGTCGTAGGAGCGGAAGTTCAGCAGCACCGCGCTGACCGGGTGTTCGACGCCCGCGACGTCCATCCGCCCGAGCACCTGCCCGGTGAGCCCGCCCGGGGCCGCACCCGCCCCGGCGGCTCCGGCGAACGCCGTCCCCAGCCCGGCCCCCAGGAGCACGGCCGCGAGGGCCCCGGACACCCCGGCCCGCGCCCCCGCTCCGGGCACCGCTCCGGGCACCGCGCCGGGCGGCCGGGCCGCCGGGGGCCCGCGGGTCACCGCGTCGACGAACAGGGCGCCGGTGACGCCGGTGCCGATCGCGGCCTCGGCCAGGGCCACGTCCGGGGCGCCCAGGCGGCTCCAGAGCACCGCGAGCAGGACCCCGAGCACCAGGAAGGACACGACGGCGCCCATCCGCCGGCGTGCCGTGAGGGCCGTGGCCGCGCCGGCCACCACGGCGAGGCCGAGGAGGACGTCGAGCAGGCCCACGGGGTCATCCCCCACCGGAGCCCCCCTCCCCCGGCGTCCCGGGGCCGTCCGCGGCGCTCCCCGCCGCGCTGAGACCCCCGCCGCGGGACATCAGGTGGGCGACCACCGCGGAGGCCGGCATCGCGAGGAACCAGACGACGAGGAGCTTGGCGGCGGCGCCCGCCGAGCCCGCCTGCAGGACGAGCCCGAGCACCACGAGGCCCAGGCCCAGGTTGTCGGCCTTGGTCAGGGCGTGCAACCGGGTCCGCAGGTCGGGCAGCCGCACCAGGCCGAGGGTGCCCACGGTGAAGAACCCGGTCCCGGCCACGACGAGGACGGCCGAGAGGAGCTCGAGGAGCAGGCCCGCGGTCACGGCTCCTCCGTCTCGGCCCGCAGCCTGGCCACAGCCACCACCGACGAGAGCGCCGCCATGACGAGGGCGGCGTCACGCAGGGCGGGCACCCCGGTCGAGACGGACAGGACGGCGAGGAGGGCGGCCCCGGTGCTGCCGGTCAGAAGGACCCCCAGCAGCCGGTCCCGCCCGGTCGGGCCCCGCAGGACGCGCACCAGGCAGAGGAGCAGGTTGAGACCCAGCACCACGGCGACGCCGTCGAGGACCGGCCCGATCACGGCGGGCCCCCGTCCGGGCGGCAGGGCCCCCGGGCGCGGGGCCGGGGACGGCCGGGGCCGGATGCACTCCCGGTTCGGCGAACGGCGTCGTGGCGCATCGTGCTCCTCGTGCCGGAGGGTCGCCTCCGAGACTACCAGCGGGCTCCGGACCGCCGACGGGCCCGCTCCTCAGGCCGCGGAGCCGTCGTCGTGCTCGAGCTCGGCCAGGACGGGGAAGTGGTCCGAGGCCCACGTGCCGCGGGGCCGGTCGGCCACGACGCGGGCGCCGAGCACCCGGACGGGACCGCCGTGCAGGATCCAGTCCAGGCGCGGAGTGCGCGGGCCGGGCTCCCGGTAGCGGTGGTAGGTCCCGGGGGCGTCCTCGGGCAGGACGTCGCGCAGCCCGCCGGCGAGCGCGGCCTCCCAGGTCCGGGAGCGGCCGGCGCGGGCGTTCATGTCCCCCAGCAGCAGCAGCGGCCCCTCCCACTCCAGGTGCAGCCGCTGGAGGGCGGCCAGCTCCCGCAGCCGCGACCGCTCCGGCCACGGGTCCAGGTGCGTGGCGACCGCCCGCCACAGCACGCCCGTGCGGCGGTCCACCAGGTCCGCGCGGACCAGGGTGCGCGGATAGGGGTCCCCGGGCCACCGCGAGCCCGGGACCTCCGGGGTGGGCGAGAGCCACCGCTGGCGCCAGTCCCGGATCTCGAACCGGTCGGTGTCCACCACGAGGAGGCAGCGCTCGCCGTGCTCCCCTGCGTCCCGGCTGCGGCCCAGGAACTCGTGGGCGGGGCCGAAGGCCTCGCGCAGCGGGTGCAGCTGCTCGGGGTGGACCTCCTGGAGGGCCGCCAGCTGCGGCAGGTGCTCCCGCACGACCGCCTGGACCGCGGGCAGGCGGGTGAACCAGGCGTCCGGCGCGGCGCGGCGGTAGCGCGGCAGCGGACGGCGGATGTTGAACGTCATGGCGGTGAGCACGCCCCGGCCCCGCGGACCGGGAGGGTCCGCGGGGCCGGGGCGATCGGTGCTCATCGCGCGCTCCGGGCTACTGCGCGGCGGACTCCGCCGCGCCCAGCTCCGTGGTGGCGCCGCCGTGGCGCAGGTCGCCGCTGCTGCTCTCCAGGTGCGCGCGCATGAACCACTGGAACAGCTCGAGCTCCTTGACCTGGCCGATCAGGATGTCCTCGGTGATGGGGTCGAGCTCGCCGATCTTCTCGATCGCCTCGCGGTGGTCCTCCACCACGCCGGTGTAGACGAGGTCCAGGGCGGCGAGGTGCTCCACACCGGTGGCGCGGTTGACGGAGTAGTCGTCCCAGGTGCGGGCCTTGACGATCTCGCCCGGCAGGCCGCTGGGGGCCACGCCCATGGTGGCCATGCGCTCGGCGAGCTCGTCGACGAAGCCGCGCACGAGTTCGATCTGCGGGTCCAGCATCTCGTGGACGGAGATGAAGTTGGGACCCACCACGTTCCAGTGGGCATGCTTGAGGGTGAGCTGGAGGTCGTTGAGGGCGTGCAGCCGCAGCTGCAGCGTCCGCGCGACCTCGTGGCCGTCCTCGGTGGTCAGGCCGGGAACGGTGTAGGGGGCGGTGCGCTGGTTCTGCTTGGCCATGAGTGCGTCTCCTTCTTCCGGCCGCCGCCGGGCGGCGGCCTCGATCGACAACTGCGAATTCCTCACAACAGTGAGCCGTTGCTCCCACTATGGCATGCCCCCCACGGGATTGTCAGCACCCTGTCCATTCGCTCTCCGCGATATCCGCGGCCCTTGCCAGGCCGGGGAGCCGCTGGTTGTCTGGACGCATGAACACGACCCCCGCCTCCGGCGACAGCATCCCCGACGACCCGCACCTGGCCGACGACGTCGGCGTCCCGGACACCCCGGCCCGGGACCTGGAGACGGCCCAGGACCCCCTCGGCCAGACCAACGCCGGCCAGCGCCTGCCCGGCGTGAGCGACGCCGGCACCCCGACCCACGAGGTGACGGGCGACGACCAGGACCCGGCGAAGGGCGGCTACCAGCCCCCGACCTCGGACTGACCCCCGGCGCGCGCGCCGGACTCCGCGACGGCGGCGGCATCCTGTCGGGCGACGCCGCTACGCTGTGCCCCATGAGCACCCGTGGGCCCGGCACCCCACGACGTCGAGCCGTGGCGCGCCTCCTGGAGGGCGCGGCTCGCGCAGCCGTGAGCGCGCCGCTTGTGGCACAGCTCACCCCTCGCCTACGGTGACGAAGGTACCTGAGACGAGGAGTATCGGATGACCGTGCCCTACCCCCACCTGCTGTCCCCCTGCGGGTGGGCTCCACCACCCTGCCCAACCGGGTGCTCATGGGCTCGATGCACACCGGCCTGGAGGAGGCGCCCGGCGGCTTCGAGCGGCTGGCGGAGTTCTACGCGGAGCGGGTGCGCGGCGGCGTCGGGCTGATCGTCACCGGCGGGATCGGGCCGAGCCCCGAGGGCGCCACCCACCCCGGGGGCGCCGTGCTCAGCACGCCGGAGGAGGTGGCCCGGCACCGCACGGTCACCGGCGCCGTGCACGCCGAGGGCGGCCGGATCGCGCTCCAGATCCTGCACGCCGGCCGCTACGCCCGGACGCCCGCCGCCGTGGCGCCGAGTCCGCTGCGCGCCCCCATCAGCCCGGTGCTCCCGCACGAGCTGACCGCCGAGGAGGTCGAGCAGACCATCGAGGACTTCGCCAGGACCGCCGCGCTGGCCCAGGAGGCCGGGTACGACGGCGTGGAGGTCATGGGCTCCGAGGGCTACCTCATCAACGAGTTCCTCGCCGCCGAGACCAACCACCGCACCGACGGCTGGGGCGGGCCGTACGAGCACCGGATGCGGCTGCCCGTGGAGATCGTCCGGCGGGTGCGCGAGCGCACGGGTCCCGGCTTCCTCCTGATCTACCGGCTGTCCATACTGGACCTCGTGCCCGGCGGCTCCACGCTCGACGAGGTCGTCGCCCTGGCGCGGGCCGTCGAGGCCGCCGGGGCGAGCCTGCTCAACACGGGCATCGGCTGGCACGAGGCCCGGATCCCCACCATCGCCACGGTCGTCCCCCGCGGCGGCTTCGCCTGGGTGACCCGCCGGCTCAAGGGCGAGGTCGGCATCCCGCTCGTGGCGGTCAACCGGATCAACACCCCGGAGGTCGCCGAGCGCATCATCGCCGACGGGGACGCCGACATGGTCTCCCTGGCCCGGCCCCTGCTCGCGGACCCCGCCTTCGTGGCGAAGGCCGCCGCCGGCCGGGCCGGGACCATCAACACGTGCATCGCCTGCAACCAGGCCTGCCTGGACCACACCTTCGCCGGCCGCACCGCCTCCTGCCTCGTCAACCCGAGGGCCGGCCACGAGACGCTGCTGCGCCTGGGCCCCACCCGCCGGGCCGAGCGGATCGCCGTCGTGGGCGCGGGCCCCGCGGGGCTGGCGTGCGCGGTCGAGGCGGCCCAGGCCGGGCACCGGGTGACCCTGTTCGAGGCCGCGGACCGGATCGGCGGGCAGTTCCTGCTCGCCCTGCGCATCCCCGGCAAGGAGGAGTACGCCGAGACCCTGCGCTACTTCGCCGCCCGGCTCGCCGAGCTGGGCGTGGACGTGCGGACGGGCGCCGCCGCGGCCCCCGCGCACCTGGCCGGCTTCGACCGGATCGTGCTGGCCACCGGCGTGGAGCCGCGCGTGCCCGCGATCGAGGGGGTCGACCACCCCTCGGTCGTCGGCTACCGCGAGCTCCTCGAGGGCGCCCCCGCCGGCCGGAGGGTCGCGGTCCTGGGCGCCGGCGGGATCGGCTTCGACGTCGCCGAGTTCCTCGTCCACTCCCCCGGCGCCGATCCCCGGGCCGACTTCTACCGCAGCTGGGGCGTGGACACGACGCTGTCCGCGCGGGGCGGCCTGCTCCCGCACCGGCCCCCGCGCCCGGCCCGGGAGGTGACGCTGCTGCAGCGCTCCCCCGGCAAGCCGGGCGCGGGCCTGGGCCGCACCACGGGCTGGATCCACCGCGCGTCCCTGCGGGCCGCGGGCGTCCGCGCGCTGAGCGGCGTGGCGTACCGGAGGATCGACGACGACGGGCTGCACCTCACCGTCCCCGGCCCGGACGGGCCGGTCGAGCAGGTGCTGGCGGTGGACACCGTCGTGCTGTGCACGGGACAGGAACCGCTGCGGGACCTGCACGATGCGCTCCTCGCCGCCGGGCACGACACCGGGGCCGTCCCGGTGCACCTGGTGGGCGGGGCCGACGTCGCCGCGGAGCTGGACGCGAAGGAGGCGATCCGGCAGGCCACGGAGCTCGTCGCCGCCCTGGGCTGAGCCCCTCCCGTCACCGCCCGGTGCGCGCGGGCCGGATCAGCGGCCGGCGGCGTAGCCCTGGACGCCGCGCGGGTCGGCCGCGGCGCCCACCACGCCGGTGGCCGGGTCCCGCGTCACCACGGACAGCCGGCCCAGGGACCAGTCACCGGCCCGGACCACCCGGTGCCCGCGCCGCGCCAGGTCCGCCAGCACGTGCTCGCCGAGCCGGTCCTCCACCACGGCGCCGCCCGGCTCCCAGGTCCGGGGCCAGAACGAGCCGGGCACCGAGGTGGTGTGCAGGGTGGGGGCGTCGACGGCCTGCTGCGGGGTCCAGCCGCCCACGAGCGTGCGCAGCAGCCACGGCAGCTGCCACTGGTCCTGCTGGTCCCCGCCGGGGGAGCCGAGCGCCGCCACCGCGTGCCCGTCCCGGAGCACGAGGGTGGGCGAGAGCGTGGTGCGGGGCCTCTTCCCGGGGGTCAGCCGCGAGGGCCCGCCCTCGAGCCAGGTCATCTGCAGCCGGGTCCCGAGGCAGAAGCCCAGCCCGGGGATCGTGGGCGAGGACTGCAGCCAGCCGCCGGAGGGGGTGACCGCGACCATGCCGCCCCAGCGGTCCACCACGTCGATGTGGCAGGTGTCCCCCCGGGTCTCCCCCGTGGGCCGGACCGTGGGCTCGCCCGCGGCGGGGAGCGCGGACGTGTCCCCGCCGCCGTGCTCGGTGCGCAGGGGCGGGAGGAACGGCTCGCGGCCCGGCACCCGGCCGGGCCGGAGCTCGTGCGAGGCGGTGTCCGTGATCAGCGCCCGCCGCTCGGCGGCGTAGGCGGGCGAGAGCAGGTGCCCGAGCGGGACGTCGTCGTCGCCGTACCAGGCCTCGCGGTCGGCGAGCGCGAGCTTCAGCGCCTCGAGGACGGTGTGGGCCCCGAGCGCGGTGGAGGGGTCGAGGCGGTCGTCGTCGAAGCCGTCGAGGATCGCGAGGGCCTGCAGCAGGACGGGCCCCTGCCCCCACGGCCCGGTCTTGGCGACCGTGTGGCCGCGGAACTCGAGGGTGGCGGCCGGCTCGTAGCCGGCCTCGAAGGACGCGAAGTCCTCGACCGTCAGCACCCCGGCGTGGTCGGTGCCCGAGGAGTGCCGGTGCGGGGCGGAGACGAAGGCCGCGGCGGCCTCCGCCACGAAGCCCTCCCGCCAGACGCGCCGGGCCGCCTCGATCCGGGCCTCGCGGGTCCGCGCGCCCGCCCCTGCGGCCACGAGCCGCTCCAGCACCCGTGCGTAGGCCTCGTTGCGGATCATCTCGCCGGCGGCCGGTGGGCGCCCCGCGGGCATCCACTGCCGGGCCGAGGAGGGCCAGTGCTCGGCGAAGAGGCCGGACACGGCGGCTATGGTGGCGCCGACGCGGCCCAGCACGGGGTGGCCGTCGCGGGCGTAGCCGGCGGCGAGGGCGAGGACGTCGGCGAGCTCCCACGTGCCGTGGTCGCGCAGCAGCACGAACCACGCGTCCACCGCGCCGGGGACCGCGGCCGCCAGCGCCCCGGCGCCCGGGACGAGGTCGAGCCCCTCGGCGCGGCAGTGCTCCGCCGTGGCCCCGGCGGGCGCCGGGCCCTGGCCCATGAGCACCACGGGCTCCCCGGGCCGCCCGGCCGTGGCGAAGAGGCCGGTGAGGTCGCCGCCGGGGCCGTTGAGGTGGGGCTCGACGACGTGCAGCACGAACCCGCCGGCCACCGCGGCGTCGAAGGCGTTGCCGCCGCGCTCCAGGACGGACTGCGCGGCCGCCGTGGCGAGCCAGTGCGTCGAGGACGCCATCCCGAAGGCGCCCCGCAGGTCCGGGCGGGTGGAGAAGGAGCTGGGCGGGGTGAACGGCACGGCGGGTCCTGTCTCGCGGCGGCGCGGGGCTCCCAGGCTAACCCTGGGGACGGACGGTGCGACGATGGGGGCACCACGGGCCACGCCCAGGAAAGGACCCCGATGCAGCTCGACCTCCTGCTCGTCAACGCCGACGTCCTCACCATGGACCCGCGCCGGCCCGCCGCCTCCGGCCTCGGCGTGCTCGGCGGGCGGATCGTGGCCCTCGACGAGCCGGACCTGCCGGCGGCCCAGACCGTGGACCTGGGCGGGCGGACCGTGCTGCCGGGCTTCGTCGACGCCCACTGCCACACCACCTGGTTCGGGCTCGGCCTGGCCGAGGTGGACCTCTCCGGGTGCACCTCCCTCGACGGGCTCTACGCGGCCCTGGAGCGGGGCATGGCGCAGAAGCCCGCCGACGAGCCGTGGCTCATGGCCACCGGCTTCTACCCCGGAGCCGTGGGCGGGGCCCTGCCGGAGCTCGACGTCCTCGACCGGATCACCGGCGGCACGCCCCTGTTCGTCCGCCACACCTCCGGGCACGCCGCCGTGGTCAACTCCGAGGCCCTGCGCCGCGCCGGGATCCTCGACCCCGGCGTCCCGGACCCCGAGGGCGGGCGGGTCGGCCGCGACGCCGCGGGCCGCGCCACCGGGCTCGTGGAGGAGACCGCCCAGGCCGTGGTGCAGGAGCTGTTCCGCCCCCACCCGGTCGAGAAGATCGTGGCCGCGCTGGACCGCGCCACCGCCCGCTACGCGGCCGAGGGCATCACCACCTTCGCGGAGGCCGGGGTGGGCGGCGGGTGGATCGGCCACAACCCCTCCGAGCTGCTCGCCTACCAGCGCGCCCGCGAGAGCGGCGCCCTGCACGCCCGCGCCCAGGTGATGCCCGTCCTGGACGTCCTGCACGGGATCGGCGGCCTCGGCGGGGCGGACGACGACGTCCGCGGCCTGGACCTGGGGCTGCGCACCGGCTTCGGCGACGACGAGCTGATGCTCGGGCCGGTCAAGGTCTTCGTCGACGGCTCCCTACTGGGCGAGAGCGCGGCGGTGACCGAGGCGTTCTGCGGATCCGGCCACTCCACGGGGTGGTTCCAGGACGACCCCGAGCGGATGGCCGCGGCGGTCCGCGCCGCCTACCGGGCCGGGTGGTCGGTGGCCGCCCACGCGATCGGGGACCGCGCGATCGACTTCGCGATCGACGTCCTGGAGCAGTGCCAGCGGGCCCACGGCCGCCGCCGGTTCCCCAACCGGATCGAGCACGCGAGCATCGTCCGCCCGGACCAGCTCCCCCGTCTCGCCGCCGCCGGGATCGTCGTGACCCCCCAGATCGGGTTCCTGCGCCCCATGGCCGCCCAGTTCCGCCGCCTCCTGGGCCCGGAGCGCTCGGACTGGACCTACCGCGGCCGCAGCTTCCTCGACGCCGGGGTGCGGGTCGCGGGCAGCTCCGACCGTCCCGTGGCCGACGGCGACGTCCTGCGCTCCGTGCAGGCCTGGACCGACCGGCTCGACGGGGACGGCCGGCGGTTCGGCCCCGCCGCCGAGCGCCTCGGGATCCTCGAGGCCCTGGCCGCCCACACCTGCGAGGCGGCGAAGGCCCTCGGGATGGGCGACCGGATCGGCACGCTGGCCCCCGGCAAGCTCGCCGACCTCGTGGTGCTGGAGGAGAACCCGCTGGAGGTGCACCGGCGCGGCGGGTCGGTGGAGCACATCGGGATCGCCGCGACCTACCGCGGCGGGGTGGCGACCCACCGCGCCTGAGGACCGGGGGCTGCGGCGCGGCGTCCCGCGGGCCGGCGGCGCTCAGCTCTCGACGAGGATCCCGTCCTCGTCCGCCCACACCGTGCGGCCGGGCACGAACGTGGTGCCCTCGATGACCACCGGGACGTCCTGCTCGCCGACGCCGTCCTTGGCGGACTTGCGCGGGTTGGAGCCCAGGGCCTTGATCCCCAGCGGCAGCTCCGCGAGCGCCGTGCGGTCCCGCACCGGTCCGTTGATGATCACCCCGGCCCAGCCGTTGCGCACGGCGGCCTCGGCGATCATGTCCCCCATCAGCGCGGTGCCCATGGAGCCGTGGCCGTCGACCACGAGGACCGCGCCCTCCCCCGGGGAGTTGAGCACGGCCTTGACCAGGCCGTTGTCCTGAAAGCAGCGGATGGTGCGCACCGGACCGGTGAACGCGGGCACCCCGCCCAGGTCGAGGAACTGGCGCGGGCAGGACATCAGCTGCTCCCCGCGCTCGTCGTAGAGGTCGGCGGTGGTGAAGGGGCGCGGATCGGTCATGGGCTGCTCCTCGGCTTCGGCGGGCGCGTGCGGCACCGGACGGCGGTTCCGGCCCCAGCCTAGCCAGGCGCCCCCGGCGGATCAGCCCCCGGCGCGCCCCGGGGACCGTCCGGGGCTCTCCTCGGGGGCCTCCGCGGGCGGTCCCGCCGGCGCCGCGTCCACGCCCGTGCCCGTGCCCGTGCCGAGCGGGATCTCCCGGATGCGCAGCGTCAGCACCAGGCACAGCGCCGCCACGGGGAGCCCGAGGAGGAAGATTGGCGGCAGGGCCTCGCCGAACGCGTGCGCCACGGCGTCCTGGACGGGGGCGGGCAGCCCGGCGAGGACCTGCGGGCTCAGGGCGTTGAGGTCCTCGACCGGCAGTGCGGGAGCGCCCGGCGCGGAGGCCGCGAGCTCGTCGCCGAGCCGGGCGACGAACACGGAGCCGAACACGGAGATCCCGAACGACGCCCCGATCTGGCGGAAGTAGTTCGAGGAGGAGGTGGCCGCGCCCACCTCCTGGCGCGGCGCGGCGTTCTGCACGATGAGCACCAGGTTCTGCAGCAGGCAGCCGATGCCGAAGCCCATCACCGTCATCCCGGCCGCCGTGAACCAGTAGGGCGTGGTCGCGTCGATGCGGGACAGCGCGACCAGTCCCGCGGCCATCACCACGGAACCGAGCACGGGCCACACCTTGTACCGGCCGCTCCGGGCGATGAGCTGGCCGGTGCCGATCGTGCCCACGAGCATGCCGAGCGTCATCGGGATCATCATCAGCCCGGCCCGCGTGGCGGAGGCCCCGTTGACCATCTGCAGGAAGGTGGGCAGGTAGGAGATGGTCGCGAACATCAGCACGCCCGTGCACACCGCGGCGCCGGTGGGGACCAGGAAGTCGCGGTCGCGCAGCAGGTGCAGCGGGATGATCGGCTCCGCCGCGCGCCGCTCCACGAGCACGAACAGCCCGCCGAGCACCACGGAGGCCGCGGCGAGCCCCAGGATCCGGGGGCTGCCCCACGGGTGGACGGTGCCGGCCCAGCTCGTGAGCAGCACGACGGCCACGCTCGCGGCCGCGAGCAGCAGCGTGCCCAGGTAGTCCAGGCGCGGGGCCGCCCGCGGCACCGGGGGCAGGTGCAGGAAGGCCTGGACGAACAGGAGGGAGGCGATGCCGAGGGGGAGGTTGATGTAGAACACCCACCGCCAGCTGGCGACGTCGGTGAGGAACCCGCCGAGGAGGGGCCCGCTCACGGAGGCCAGCCCGAACGCCGCCCCGATCACGCCCATGTACTTGCCCCGCTCGCGGGGGGAGACGAGGTCGGCGATGACGGCCTGCGCGCCGATGAACAGCCCGCCGCCGCCCAGGCCCTGCAGCGCCCGGAACACCACGAGCTGGCCCATGTCCTGGGCGATCCCGCACAGCATCGAGCCCAGGAGGAACACGACGATGGCCGCCTGGAAGACCCGTTTGCGCCCGTACAGGTCGCCGAGCTTGCCGTAGACGGGCAGGCCCACGGTGGAGGCCAGCACGTAGGAGGTGATCACCCAGGAGATGTGCTCCAGCCCGTTGAGGTCCCCCACGATCGAGGGCAGGGCGGTGGCCACGATCGTCTGGTCGAGGGCGGCCAGCAGGACCGACATCAGCAGCCCGGCGAACGTGAGCTGCAGCCGGCGGCGCTCGGCGCGCCCCGGCACGGCGGCGGCCACCGGGTCAGCGGTCGATCTTGAGCACAGAGCCGTCCTCGACGTTCACGTACACGTCCACGGAGTTGCCGTCCGGCTCGTCGATGTCGATCTCCCACACGGTGACGCCGTCCTCCGTGTCGAGCTGGGCCTCGTCGAGCGTGCCGCCGACCGTCCCCAGCGCCGTGCGCAGGGCGTCCTCCAGGGGGACCTGGACCCGGCCCAGCCGCTCGCGGTCGTCGGCGTCGAGCTCGCCCTCCTCCTGGCTGATCACCTCGGCCCCGTCCTCGGAGACGTAGACCTCGTGCTCCCGCTCCCCCGAGGCCACGCTGGTCTCCCAGCTGGCCGGGCTGTCCTCGCGGCCCAGCTCGAACGCCTGCGCGTCGCCGCCCACGGCCTCCTCGGCGGTGGCGACGGCGGCGGCCAGGGTGTCGGCCTCCCGGGCGGCGCCCGCCGTGCCCGAGGGCGTGGCGGTGGCGCTCTCGTCGTCGTCGGCGGTGGCGGTGCCGGACGGCGTGGCGCTCTCGTCGTCGTCGGGGCTCGCGGTGCCCGAGGGCGTGGCCGTGGCGTCGCCGGTCTCGTCCCCGGTGGCGGTGGGCTCGGCCGGCGCGCTCGTCCCGGCCCCGTCGGTGGGCTCCTCGCCGCCGGTGCCGCCGCCGTCGCCGCACCCGGCCAGCAGGAGTACCGAGACCGCGAGGGCCGAGAGCGTCGCGCGCTTGTGATCAGTGTGCTTCATCACGCCATGATGCGCCCCCGGGGGCGCGGGAGGGAAGAGACCCGGCCGGGCCGCTCCGGCCCGCCGACCGGGCTCCCAGGCGTCACGTCTACTATCCTGGAGAACGCCTGACCCGGGACTGCGGGCATGCGCACCGCGATCGACGCCAGGAAGGAGGCGGCATGGGATTCCTCGAAAGCCTCGAGAAGAACATCGAGAAGGCCGTCCGCGCCGCCTTCGCCACGGGCTCCCGCAAGCGCGTGGAGGCGGTCGAGATCGCCAGCGCCCTGCGGCGCGAGCTGGACCAGGAGGCCTTCACGATCTCCGCGGGCCGCACCATGGCCCCCAACGTCTTCGTCGTGGAGTTCTCCGACGAGGACTTCCCGCGCGCCCAGGACTGGGGCACGCCGCTGGCGGAGGAGCTGTGCGACGTCGTGATCAAGCACGCGCGCAGCCAGGCCTACACCCTGCAGGGAGCGGTGAAGGTCTCCTTCACCCGCAACCCCGAGGTGGAGCCGGGCGAGTTCCGGATCCACTCCTCGGCCCAGCGCACCCCCGAGTCCCCCAACACGCCCGCCACGCCGAGCGGGCACCGGATCGCCCGCGGCCACCGCCGCGAGGAGGACGAGCCGACGCAGGCCACGCCCGCCCAGTACTGGATCCCGGTGCTGGACGTGGCCGGCGAGCGGTTCTCCATCAACGCGGACTCGATCGTGCTGGGCCGCTCCGCGGAGGCCGACATCACCGTGGAGGACACCGGGGTCTCGCGCAAGCACCTCGAGATCCGGCGCCAGGGCGAGCACTTCGTGGCCGTGGACCTCGGCTCGACCAACGGTTCCTACGTGGACGGGGAGCGGGTGATCGGACGCACCGAGCTGGTGAACGGGTCCGTCATCACGATGGGACGCACCAGGATCACATTCCGCCTCCTGACCCCGAAGGGGAACCGCTGAATGTCCGAACTGACCGTCACCCTCCTCCGCTTCGGCTTCCTGGCCCTCCTGTGGATCTTCATCTTCAGCATCGTCGCCAGCCAGGGCCGTGACCTGGCGGTCGGCGGGAAGCTCCCGGCCGCGCTGACCCGGTCCCGCCCGGAGCGCCGGCGCGGCGGCGGGAGCAGCGCCCCGGAGACCGCGGCGGTGCCCCCGGCCGGCGGCGTCCCCACGGGGCAGCGCGCCCGGCCGCAGACCCTCGTGGTGCTCGAGGGCCCCCTGCGCGGCCGCAGCTACCCCCTCGGCAGCGCGCCCGTCCTGCTGGGCCGCTCCCCCGAGGCCACCGTCCCGCTGGGCGACGACTACGCCTCCGGGCGCCACGCCCGGCTCTTCCCCCAGGGCTCCCGCTGGTTCCTGGAGGACCTCGGCTCCACCAACGGCACCTACGTGGGCCAGCAGCGCCTCAGCCGGGCCGTGCCCCTCGACGCCGGGACCCCGTTCCGGGTGGGCAAGACCGTCCTGGAACTGAGGCCCTGACGCATGGGAGTCGCCTTCCGCTACGCCGCGCGCTCCGACGTGGGCCGGGTCCGTTCCAAGAACGACGACTCGGCCTACGCCGGGCGCTTCCTGGCCGTGGTGGCCGACGGCATGGGCGGGCACGTGGGCGGTGACGTCGCCTCGGCCTCCGCGGTCATCGACCTCACGGCCCTGGACCGCCCCGACCACCACGGCGAGGGCGCCACGGTGCTCGCGGACGAGATCCAGAACGCCAACCAGAACCTCGTCAAGCTCGTGGCCGGCAATCCCCGCCTCGGCGGGATGGGCACCACCGTCACGGCCCTGCTCGCGGACGGCGAGGACGTGGTCCTCGCCCACATCGGGGACTCCCGCGCCTACCGGCTGCGGGAGCAGGAGTTCCGGCAGGTCACCCGCGACCACACCTTCGTGCAGCGGCTCATCGACGAGGGCCGGCTGCGCCCCGACGAGGCCGAGGCCCACCCGCACAAGAACGTCCTGATGCGCGTGCTCGGGGACGTCGACGCCTCCCCGGAGATCGACGTGGAGGTGCTGCGCCCCCAGGTCGGCGAGCGCTGGCTGCTGTGCTCGGACGGGCTCAACGCCGTCGTGCGCCCGGAGACCATCGAGTCTGTCCTGCGCTCCACCGGGAACCTCAATCAGATCGTGGACACCCTCGTGGAGCTGACCCTGGACCGCGGGGCCCCCGACAACGTCACCGTGGTCGTGGTGCAGGTCTTCGAGACCGACGACGACGCCCCCGTCGCCCCGCAGGCCGGCGAGGCCAGCGGAGAGGTCCCGGACCCGGAGACCGCCCGCACCTCGGACGAGCTCACGGCGGAGGGCGCCCCGGCGGAGCCCGTCACCGCCCCGCACACGCCCGCCGAGTCCTCCGCCGCCGTGCTGCGCCGCGACCTGGCGGCCCGCCCCCACCTGCTGGTGGGCGCGGCGGCCAACGCGACCCAGACGGGGCGCATCCCCACCGTCAGCGACAGCGTGCTGCAGCGGCGGGCGACCCTCGTCGAGACCTCCTCCCCGGACACCCTGGCCGACCCCCAGGAGGTCGAGTCGGCGCTGCACCGGGCGGAGGCCGCGGCGCAGCCCTCCCCGCGCCGGCGCCGACGCCGCCGTGCCGTGACCGTCCTGGCGCTGGCCACGGTCGGCCTGCTCCTGGTCGCGGGCGGCTGGCTGGCCAAGAGCTGGATCTCCGGGCAGTACTACGTGGCCGAGGACCAGGGCCGCGTGGCCATCTACAACGGCGTCTCCCAGACGCTGGGCCCCGTGAGCCTGAGCGAGCTCGAGCGGACCACCGACCTGCGGGTCGAGGACCTGCCGAGCTTCGCCCAGGACCGCGTGCGCAACGCGATCCCCGCGGACAGCCTCGAGGAGGCCGAGCGGATCGTGGGCGGGCTGCGCCAGTCCGCCCCCGAGGACGCCGGCCCGACCCCCGAGCCGCGGCCCACGGGCACGGTCCGGCGCGCCACCGAGCCGCCGGGGCCCACCAGCCCCGCGCCCTCGCCCACCGCGAGCCCGGGAGGTGGCCGATGAGCACCGTTCCCGCACCGTCCTCCGTCCCCGCGGCGTCCTCCGCCGCGGGGACGGCCGGGCCCGTGCAGAAGCCCCGCCGGTTCACGGAGCTGCTGCTGCTGGTCGTCGCCGTGGGCATCGGCGTGGGCGCCAACATCCTGGTGGACCCCGAGCGGCTCGCCTCCGAGAACGAGCACATCCTCGCCTCGGGCCTCGTGCTCGGCATCGGCTCGCTGGTGCTGCACGTGGTCCTGCGGCTGCGCGCGAAGTACGCCGACCCCTACGTCCTGCCCGTCGTGGTCGCCCTCAACGGCCTGGGGATCGCCATGATCCACCGCATCGACCTGACCACGGACCAGGCCGCCGCGGGCTCGCAGGTGCTGTGGACCGCGATCGCCATGGCCGCCGCGGGCCTGGTGCTGTGGTTCCTCAAGGACCACCGGGTGCTGCGGCGCATCACCTACATCTGCCTGGTGCTCAGCGGCGTCCTGCTGCTGCTGCCCCTGCTGCCGGGGCTCGGCCTCGAGCTCAACGGCGCCCGGATCTGGATCTCGGTGGGCGGGCGCACCTTCCAGCCCGGCGAGGTCGCCAAGATCACCCTGGCCGTGTTCTTCGCGGGCTACCTCTCCACGAACCGTGACCTGATCCTGCTGGCCGGCAAGAAGATCGGCCCCGTGCGCCTGCCGCGGTTCCGGGACATGGCGCCCATGTTCGCCGCGTGGCTCATCGCGATCGGCGTCCTGGTCTTCCAGCGCGACCTGGGCTCCGCGATCCTGTTCTTCGGCCTGTTCCTGGCCATGATCTACCTCGCCACGAGCCGGCTGAGCTGGATCGTGATCGGCCTGCTCCTCGTGGCCGCCGGCGGGTTCTTCGCCAGCCAGGTCTTCGGCCACGTGGCGGCGCGCCTCGACTCCTGGCTCAACGCGTTCGACCCGGAGGTCTACAACCGGGCCCCGGGCGGCTCCGCGCAGATCGTGCAGGGCCTGTTCGGGCTCTCCTCCGGAGGGATGTTCGGCCAGGGCCTGGGCCAGGGCCGGCCGGACCTCGTCTCCTACGCGAACTCGGACATGATCATCACCGCGTTCGGCGAGGAGCTGGGCCTGATCGGCGTCAGCGCGATCCTGATGCTGTTCTTCCTGTTCGTCACCCGCGGCTTCCGCGCCGCCCTGGGCACGCGGGACGCGTTCGGCAAGCTGCTCGCCGCCGGGCTCTCCGCCGTCATCGTGCTGCAGCTGTTCGTGGTGGTCGGCGGGGTCACGCGGCTCATCCCGCTGACCGGGCTGACCACGCCGTTCATGTCCGCCGGCGGCTCCTCGCTGCTGTCGAACTGGATCATCGCGGCGATCGTCCTGGCGATCTCCCACACCGCCCGCCGCCCGGTGGTCACCGGACCGGCCACCGAGGAGGACCTCGCCGAGGTCGCCGCCTACGAGGCCGCCCTGCGGGAGGCCGCCGCCCGGGACGCGCAGGAGCGCGCCGAGCGCCGGGAGCGCCGCGCGGCCCGCCGGACCGGGGACCGCGCCGAGGACGACTCCGCCCGGGACACCGGGGACGACGCCACCGCGGCCCAGCCCGCCGTCCCCCCGACGACGGCGCAGGCCGCCGCGGTGGACGCCGCGGCCACCGAGGCCCTGTCCGCGACCGGCCCCGGGGGGCGCCGCACCGCCGCCGACATCCCCCACGGCTCCGACGCCGACGGCGGCACACCGACCGAGGCCATGTCCCGCCTCACCGACCAGGGCGGCCACGGCCCCCGCAGCACAGAGAACGGAGGAGCATCGTGAACCGGGCGATCCGACACACCTGGATGGCGGGCACCGCCATCTTCACCGTGCTGCTCCTGGCCCTCACCTACGTGCAGTTCTTCGCGGCGCGCAGCCTCGAGGCCCACCCCTGGAACAACCGCAGCCTCTACGATCAGTTCGGCGCGGACCGCGGGGCGATCCTCGTAGGTGGCGAGCCGAAGGCGTACTCGGAGCCCTCCGACGACGACTTCGAGTACCAGCGCGTCTACGCGGACCCCCTGGCCTACGGGCACCTGACGGGCTACTTCTCGCTGGTCTACGGCGCGACCGGCCTCGAGGCCGCCCTGGGCGAGGAGCTCTCGGGCGCCTCCGACGAGCAGTTCTACGACCGGGTGGTCTCGATGTTCTCCGGCGACCAGCCCCGGGGCGCGTCGGTCGAGCTGACCATCGACCCGGAGCTGCAGCAGCAGGCCTACGACCTGCTCCAGGGGCGCAAGGGCTCGATCGTGGCCCTCGACCCGAAGAGCGGGGCGATCCTCGCGATGGTCTCCAGCCCCGGCTACGACCCGAACGAGCTCGCGTCCCACGACTCCGCGTCGGTGATCGCCGCCTCGGAGCGGCTCAACGGCGACCCGGACGGACCGCTCGTGAACCGGGCCATCGCCGGGGACCTCTACGCCCCCGCCTCGACGTTCAAGGTCATCGACACCGTCGCGGCCCTGGAGTCCGGCAAGTACGACCGGCAGACGCAGATCCCGAACCCGCAGGAGCTGCCGCTGCCCGGCACCGACGTGACCCTGCCGAACTACGTCAACGGCGGGTGCGCCGCGCGCCCCCAGGCGGACCTGGAGTTCGCGCTGGAGCAGTCCTGCAACACCCCCTTCGCCCAGATCGCCCTGGACCTCGGCGAGGACGCGATCCGGCAGACGGCGCAGAACTTCGGCTACGGCGAGCCGCTGTCCGTGCCCCTGCAGGTGACGCCCTCGCTCTTCCCCGAGGAGCTCAACGACTCCCAGCTGGCCCTGTCCTCCATCGGGCAGTACGACGTCCGGACCACTCCCCTGCAGGTCGCCATGACGAGCGCCGCGATCGCCAACGACGGCGTGCAGATGAAGCCGCAGCTCGTGCGCACGGTCCGCTCCTCGGACCTGTCCGTGATCGACGAGCTCAGCCCCGAGCAGCTGCGCCGCTCCACGAGCGCCGACGTCGCCGCCACGGTCTCCGACCTGATGGTCGAGGTCGTCGACGACGGCATCGCCGGCGGCGCGGCCGTGCCCGGGGTCGAGGTCGCCGGCAAGACCGGCACCGCCGAGATCGGGTCGGAGGAGGGCCTCAACGACGCCTGGTTCACGGGCTTCGCCCCGGCCGACGACCCCCAGGTGGCCCTCGCCGTCGTCTTCGAGGACGTCGACGTGGCGACGGGCGCCTCCCTGACCAGTCCGAGCGCCAAGCAACTCTTCGAGGCGGTGTTGAACAAGTGAGACCATCGTCGAGCACCGTCCTGGGCGGGCGCTACGCGCTGACCGATCGGATCGCGATCGGCGGCATGGGAGAGGTGTGGAAGGCCAAGGACCGGGTCCTGGGCCGCATCGTCGCCGTGAAGATCCTCAAGGAGGAGTACAACGGGGACCCCAACTTCCTGCAGCGCTTCCGCGCCGAGGCGCGGCACACCGCCCTGCTGAACCATCCCGGGGTCGCCAACGTCTTCGACTACGGCGAGGAGGAGGGCTCCGCCTTCCTCGTGATGGAGCTGGTGCCGGGCGAGCCCCTGTCCAACATCATCGAGCGGCGCAAGACCCTCGACCCGGACACGGTGCTCAACTACATCGGGCAGACCGCCCGGGCGCTGGCCGCCGCGCACGCCCAGGGCCTCGTGCACCGGGATGTGAAGCCGGGCAACCTGATCATCACCCCGGACAACCGGGTCAAGGTCACCGACTTCGGGATCGCGCGCCTCGCGGACCAGGTGCCCCTGACGGCCACCGGGCAGGTCATGGGCACCGCCCAGTACCTGGCCCCGGAGCAGGCCACGGGCCAGACCGCCACGGGCTCCTCGGACATCTACTCGCTGGGCATCATCGGCTACGAGTGCCTCGCCGGCCGCCGCCCGTTCACGGGCGAGTCGCAGATCGCGATCGCCCTCGCCCAGGTCAACGACCCGCCGCCGTCGCTGCCGGAGGAGGTGCCGGAGCCCGTGGGTGCGCTCGTGATGTCGATGCTCGCCAAGGACCCGAAGGACCGCCCGGCCACGGCCGGCGCGCTCGCCACGGCCGTCGACGCGATCCGCCGCGGGGACGTCGACGCCGCGGTCGCGGCCGTCCCGGGCATGCGCCCCTTCCTCGACCTGCCCGACGACGACGCCACCGAGGCGATCCCGCCCGTGCGCGACGAGCCGACCCAGCTGCTCACGCGCGGAGCGGTCGCAGGGGCGGCGGGGGCCGCCGCGGCGGAGCCCGCCCACCCCGTCACGGCCGAGCTGGGCGTCGTCGGGGCCCCGGAGGACGACGACGCACGCCCCCTCCCGGCGCCGCCGGAGGAGGACACCGGGCGGCGCTCCCCGTGGGCGTGGCTGCTGCCCCTGATGCTGGTCCTGGCGCTGGCCGCCGGGCTGGTCTGGTTCTTCTTCCTGCGGGACGCGGAGCCGGTGAGCCGCGAGCCCTCGCCCACGGGCACCGTCTCCACCTCCGCCGTGCCCGGCACGCCCTCGCCCACCCCCACCCCCACCCCCACCCAGGCGGAGGCCACCGCGGAGACCGTGGAGGTCCTCGCCGCGCGGTACGAGGGGCGCCCGGTGGACGACGTCGTGCAGGAGCTCTCCGACCTGGGCTTCGCCGTCCAGCGGGAGGGCCGGACCTCGGACGAGCCGGTCGACACGGTCCTGTCCCTGAACCCGGTCGGTCAGGTGGCGCGCGGGGCGACCGTCACGGTGGTCCACTCGACGGGGCCCGACACCGTCACCCTCCCGTCGGGGATGGTCGGCCGGCAGGCGCAGCCCCTGATCGACGAGATCACCGCCCTGGGCGTCAACATCACCCTGTACGAGGAGCCCACGGAGGACGCCGAGCCGGGCACCGTGCTGCGCACGGAGCCCATCGGCGGGTCCACCGTCCGGCCCGGTGACACGATCCAGATGTGGGTCGCGGCCGAGCGGACGGCCGAGCCCACGCCGACCCCGGCGCCCACCGAGGAGCCCACCTCCGCCCCG
The DNA here is from genome assembly GCF_014636775.1 of Kocuria dechangensis. Taxonomy (GTDB): domain Bacteria; phylum Actinomycetota; class Actinomycetes; order Actinomycetales; family Micrococcaceae; genus Kocuria; species Kocuria dechangensis. Next base: position 13,589 of record NZ_BMEQ01000017.1, on the reverse strand, counting down.
GCCACCACGGCCCCTGCGCCCACCACGCCCGCCGCCGAGCCGACCCCGACCGCCCAGGAGGGCTGAGCCGTGCCGGGCCGGTACCCCGTCCCCCGCCTGATCAACGACCGGTACGAGGTGGGGGAGACCATCGGCCGCGGCGGGATGGCCACCGTCCACCTGGGACGGGACCTCAGGCTCGGCCGGCGGGTGGCCATCAAGGTGCTCCGGCCCGAGCTGGCGCGCGACGCCACCTTCCACGAGCGGTTCAAGCGCGAGGCGCAGTCGGTCGCGGCCCTGAACCACCACTCCATCGTGTCCGTCTACGACACCGGGGAGATCCCCGCCGAGACGGAGGAGGGGGTGGACCGGCCCTTCATCGTCATGGAGCACGTCCCGGGGAGGACCCTGCGCGAGCTGATCCACGAGGACGCGATCACCCCGCAGGAGGCCGTGGACGTCACCCTCGGCATCCTCGACGCCCTCGAGTACAGCCACCGGGCGGGCATCGTCCACCGGGACATCAAGCCGGCCAACGTCATCGTGACCCCGGACCGCCGGATCAAGGTGATGGACTTCGGGATCGCCCGCGCCGTGGAGGACACCTCCCCGGCCCTCACCCAGGCGCAGGCGGTGCTGGGCACGGCCCAGTACCTCTCGCCGGAGCAGGCCCGCGGCGAGTCGGTGGACGCCCGCTCGGACCTGTACTCCGCCGCGTGCGTGCTCTTCGAGATGCTCACGGGGCGGACGCCGTTCGTGGGCGGAACCTCCGTGGACGTCGCCGCCCAGCACGTGCGGGACCGCCCTCCCGCGCCCTCCGAGCTGGACCCCCGGCTCGGCGGCCGGGTGGACGCCTTCATGGCCAGGGCCCTCGCCAAGGACCCCGCCGACCGCTTCCAGGACGCCGGACAGATGCGCCGGGCCCTGCGCGAGCTGCGCCCCGCGGTCCCGGGCGAGCTCGACGCGACCCAGCCCCTGCACCCCGTGGCGGCCCGGGACGAGGACACCAAGACCCTCCCGCCCGTGGCCGCGGTCCCCGCCGCCGGCCCGCCGCCCTCTGCCGTGCCCGTGCCCGGGCCCGCCGCCGAGAGCACGGGCGCGAGCCCCGCCGCCCGCCGGCGCCGGCACCCGGCGCGCACCGCGCTGCTGGGCCTGCTGGTCCTCGCGGTGCTGGCCGTCGTGGGGGTCGTGGGCGTCCAGCTGGTGCAGGCCGAGCGCGACCGGCCCGTCCTGGTCGCCGTTCCCCACGTGTCGGGGATGGACGCCTCCGTGGCCGAGACCTCCGTGCGCAACGCGGAGCTCGTGCCGCAGCGCGAGGAGGTCTTCAGCGACGACGTCCCCGACGGCAACGTCGTGGCGACCGACCCCGCGGCCGACACCCAGGTGGAGGCCGGCTCGACGGTCCTCCTCGAGGTCTCCAAGGGGCCCGAGGAGGTGGAGGTGCCGGCGGACCTCGTGGGCCTCTCCGAGGAGGACGCGCGCGACGCCCTCGAGGACGCCGGTCTCGAGGCCGGCTCGACGCGCACCGGCAACAGCGCCTGGGCGCCCGAGGGAACGGTGATCGGCACGGACCCCTCCTCCGGGACGACCGTGCCCACGGGCTCCGACGTGGCGCTCGTGCTCTCGACGGGCCGGGTCACCGTCCCGCAGCTGGTGGGCCTGACCCGCGACGAGGCGGTCGCCGCGCTCGGCGCCGACGACGTGCGGCTCGCGTACGAGGTGGTCACCACGCCGCGCTCCGTGGTCGAGCCGGGACAGGTCGTGGACCAGAGCGTCGAGGCCGGGCAGTCCGCCCCCCAGGGCTCGACCGTCACGCTCACCGTGGCGGTGGCCCCGGCGCCCGCGCCGACCGCCCGGCCCACCACGCCGGCACCGACGCGCTCGGCGACGCCGTCCCCGACCAGCTCCCCCGAGCCGAGCCCGCGCGAGACCACGTCACGGGCGACGCCGTCCGCGAGGCCCTCCGCGACGCCGACGCCGGAGGAGGAGCCGGCCGCCGCCGAGGACGCCGAGGACGCCGGGAACGACGCCGGCGCCGACGCGAGGAACGACGAGGGGAACAACGATGAGGGGAACAACGCGGCGGAGAACGCCGGGGACGACGCCGGGCGCGGCGCGGGCCGCGGGGACGACGAGGGCTAGCGGTGGGCGCCGCCCGGTCAGGCGGTGATCAGCGGGGAGAGGGTCGAGGCCGCGCGCGCGGCGCCCTTCAGGCCCACCAGCTCCAGCCAGTTGCCGAGCATGAGGTAGCCGCCCTCCGTGAGGACCGACTCCGGGTGGAACTGCACGCCGTGCAGCGGCGCGGTCTTGTGCCGCAGGCCCATGATGACCCCGTTGGGCGTGCGCGCGGTGACCTCGAGGACGTCCGGCACGGACTGGTCGAGGACGGCCAGCGAGTGGTAGCGGGTCGCGGTGAAGGGGCTGGGCATCGACCCGAAGACGCTCGTGCCGTTGTGCTCCACCTGGGAGGTCTTGCCGTGCATGAGCTCCTCGGCGTGGGTGACCGTCCCGCCGTAGGCCTCGGCGAGGGCCTGGTGGCCCAGGCAGACCCCCAGCAGCGGCTGCCGGGTCTGCTCCGCGTGCAGGATCAGGTCGGTGCACACGCCGGCGTCGACCGGTGCGCCGGGACCCGGTGAGAGCAGCACGCCGTCGTGCTCATCCGCGAGGGCGCACGCGGCGTCGGCGCCGAGGTCGTCGTTGCGGATGACCGTGGTCTCCGCACCGAGCTGCTGCAGGTACCCGACGAGGGTGTAGACGAAGCTGTCGTAGTTGTCCACGACGAGGATCTTGACGGCCACGGATGCTCCTGGAGGGACGGGGTTCGCGGAGGGTGCGCCCGTCCAGCTTACGCGCCCGCCGGGGAGATCGGGGGCCGGGCGGCTAGACTGGGCGGTCGGACCCCCGCCGTGGAAACGGCCCCCATCGTGCCCAGGAGGACCAGTGCCCGAGTCCAAGAACCGCCGCAAGAAGCCCGCCCGCCGTCCGGCCGGCTCCGGCGCGCCGGCCGCCACGCCCGTCGACGAGGAGCTCGCCCGGCTGGCCGCCGAGCACCTGCCCGGCGGGTCCACGGCCGTCTTCGACCCCGACGCCACGGCCGCCGCGGTGGCGGAGGAGCTCACCCAGCGTTCGGGCCACGGCTCCGCGGACCTCCACTCCCCCACCCCCACCTGGTACAAGGTGATCATGCTGGGGCTGATGATCGTGGGGCTGCTGTGGCTGATCGTCTACTACCTCTTCCAGGGCGCGTTTCCGGTGCCGGGGATCGGGACCTGGAACATCGGGGTCGGCCTGGTGCTGATGATGGCCGGGCTGATCATGACGACGAAGTGGCGGTGACCCCGGTGTCCCACGCCGGCACCGGTCCGGAGGACCCTGAGGACGGGTCCCCCAAGCCCCTCGCGGACGAGATCGCCGAGTCCCGGCCCCGGCACGGCGAGCACCTCAACCCCGCCACGTTCGAGGTGCGGCTGCGCCGCTGGGCCCTGCTGCTGCTGATCGCGGTGCCCGCGATCTGGTTCCTGGTCCAGCAGCTGGACTGACCACCCTCGAGCACGACGACGGCCCCCGCAGGATGCGGGGGCCGTCGTCGTGCTCGGCGCCGGGGTGCGCGGGGCCGGTCAGGCCTGGGCGGAGATCGACTCCTGGCCCTCGACGGTCTCCTCGGGGTCGGACTGCGGCGCGGTGAACGCGACGTCGAGGTTGATGACGACCTTGTCCGAGACGAGGACGCCGCCGGCCTCCATGGCCGCGTTCCAGGTGATGCCGAAGTCCTTGCGGGAGATCGTGGTGGTGGCGGAGAAGCCGGCGCGGGTCACGCCGAAGGCGTCGACGACCACGCCGTTGAACTCGGTCTCGAGCTCGACGGTCCGGGTGACGCCCTTGATGGTGAGCTCACCGGTGATGGTGCCCTCCTCGCCGTCGAACGCCACGGCGGTCGAGGTGAAGGTCATCGTGGGGTGCTCGTCGACGGCGAAGAAGTCGGCGCTGCGCACGTGGCCGTCGCGGTCGGCGTTCTTGGTGTCGATGGAGGCCATCTGGATGGTGGCGGCCAGCGTCGAGTTCTCGACGGGGTCGGCGACCTGCAGCTGCGCGTCCACGTCGTGGAAGGTGCCGCGGACCTTGGAGATGCCCGCGTGGCGGACGGTGAAGCCGACCTCCGAGTGGGCGGGGTCGAAGGTCCAGGAGCCGGGGACGAGGTTGGTGAGCTGGGACATGGTGTTCTCCTTGGCTGGAAGCGGGTCTTTTTGTTGCTTCATCAAATACTCTAGAGGCACGTTGGTGATGCGTCAACAACAAAGGGCGAACTTCTGGAGAACAGGAACCGGACACTGTCCGTCAGGGGCGGTGTCCGCCGGAGGCGGATCAGATCTCGTAGTCGAGCGCCGACCGCTCGCTGAGGCCGTGGAACCGGCGCTGGTGGTAGACCAGCGGCGACCCGTCGCCCTCCGCGCCCAGGACGTCGACCACGGCCGCGTTGAACACCAGGGCGGGGCCGGCCTTGATCCGAGCCAGCGGGACGGCGCGCAGCACGCGTCCCACCCCGAGCAGCCGCGGCTCCCCGGTCTCGAGGTACTCCCACGGCATGTCCTCGCCGAAGCGGGGCGCCCCGGACACGGCGAAGGCCTGCGCGAGGTCCAGGTTGCGGACGTCCAGCAGGTGCACGAGGAACGAGTCGGCCTCGGCGACGATCGCCGCGGAGCCGCGCCGGGCCTGCAGCGAGAAGCCGAGGATGGGCGGGTCCACCGACACCGAGGAGACGGAGGATGCGGTGAGGCCCACCGGGCCCTCGGGCCCGCGTGCCGTGATGATCGCGACCCCGGCGGGGTGGTGCGCGAAGGCCGCCTTGAACTGCTCCCCCACCTGGGCGAGACCCTGCAGGTGCTCGGAGGGCACGGTCAGGTCCGCGACCTCCGCGGCGGCCCGTTCCGCGGGCGCGCCGGGGGCGGGGACCGCGCTCAGGCGCTGCTCGTCCTCGGGCCGGGAGCCCTCCCGGGCACCGGGCAGGGCCGGGTCGTGCCCGGGTCCGGGGTGCTGAGCCGCCATGGGGGTCCTTCCGTGGGGGACGCGGGAGAGCGGTGCCGTGGGGGCACCACCTGACCACGCTACGGCCTCACCCCGGGAGGAGGTCAATCGATCCCGGCGCCGGCGCCCCCGCTTTCACCTGGCGTAACTGTACGGGGCCGTCACCGGCACAGCGACCGGTAGCCGCGGGCGAAGTGCACGAGGGGGTCGTCGGCTCCGCCCTCGGTCACACCACGGCCCATGGCGGTCACCTCGCCGACGACGATCCGGTGCGTCGCCGCCGAGTGCACGGCCACGGTGGACAGCTCGAACCACGCCAGCGCCCCGTCGAGCACGGGCGCCCCGGAGCGCGGCGCCCGCCGGAACGGCACGCGGTCCAGCAGGCCCTCAACGGGGTTTCCGGGGCTGGCGAGCCAGTTGGCCACGCCCTCCTGGTCCCGGCGCAGCAGCGACAGCGTCCACGCGCCGGTCGACTCCACGGCCTCGCAGATCCGGCCCTCCTCGAACAGGCTCACGAGCATGGTGGGCGGGTCCCACGAGACGTCGAGGAACCCGGTCACGGTCGTGGCGTAGTCGCGGCGGCGGTGCCGGGCGGCCACCACCCCCACCCCGGCGGCGATGTCCGCGGCGAGCAGCCGGTAGGAGTCGACGTCCGCGGGGCTCGGGGCGGCCGGGTCGAGCAGGCGGGCCTGGACGGGGTCGGGAAGCTCCATGCCGCCAGTGTGGCACGGCACTCAGTCCGCCGGAGCGGTGCGTCCCGTCATCCGGAGGGTGATGTTCAGCCGCCCGCCCTTCATGCCCAGCTCCGGGTCGCCCGTTCCGGGCCGGATGCGGGGCACGCCGTGGAAGGCCCAGCGGGAGGGTCCGCCGAAGACGAAGAGGTCCCCGCTGCGCAGCTCCACGTCCCGGTACGGGGCGGAGCGGGTCTCGGTGTTGCCGAAGCGGAAGACGCAGGCGTCGCCCAGGGACAGGGAGACGATCGGGGCGGCGGAGAACTCGTCGCGGTCCTGGTGCATCCCCATCCGGGCGGTGGCGTCGTAGAAGTTCACCAGCGCGGTGTCCGGCCGGTAGGCGCGGGCGTCCGGGGAGTCCGGCCCGTAGGCCTCGGCCACCGCGCGGCGGCCCATCCCGGTGAGCCACGGCGGCATGTCCAGCGCGCGCTTGCCCTCCCCGGTGCGGACGTACCGGTAGGGCTCCCAGTCCCAGCCGAGGGTCACCGAGCGCACCGACATCCGGCCCCCGCCCGGCAGCACCGCGTGCCGCAGGGGCACGGGACCCCGGGCCCACTCCCGGCAGCGCTCCAGGAGCTCCCGCTGCTGCTGGAGGGACAGCCAGCCCGGCACGTGCACCGCTCCCGGCGCGATCTCGGCGCGCTCCCGCGGGAGCTCGAACAGCTCGGGGAGCCCGAGGGGGATCGGAGGCTCGCTCATGGGCCCGAGCGTAGCCGGGCCCGCCGACACCGGTTCCCCGGCGGGGGCAGTGACCCGGGCCCCGCGCCCCGGGTCACTGCCCCCGCCGGGGATACGGAGTAGCCTGGGGGACCTTCCCGATCCCCCGAGGTACCCGAGAGGTCCACCGTGCCCCTGCCGCTGTCCGTCATCGATTTCGCCACCGTCCGCCCGGGCGCGTCCGTGGGCGAGAGCTTCGCCGACTCCGTCCGGCTGGCGCAGCACGCCGAGCGCCTGGGCTACCTCCGGGTCTGGTACTCGGAGCACCACAACATGCCCACGATCGCGTCCTCGGCCCCCGCGGTGCTCATCGCCCACGTCGCGGCGCACACCTCGACCATCCGGCTCGGCGCGGGCGGCGTCATGCTGCCCAACCACTCCCCCCTGGTGGTGGCCGAGCAGTTCGGCACGCTCGCGGAGCTGCACCCGGACCGGATCGACCTGGGCCTGGGCCGGGCGCCCGGCACCGACATGCCCACGCTCCGCGCGCTGCGCCGCGACCCCTCCGCGGCGGAGCAGTTCCCCCAGGACGTCCGGGAGCTGCAGGGCTTCCTGGGCGGCCGCTCCCTGGTCCCCGGTGTCACCGCCGTTCCGGGCGCCGGGACGGACGTGCCCCTGACGATCCTCGGCTCCTCGCTGTTCGGCGCGCAGCTCGCCGCCGCCTACGGCCTGCCCTACGCCTTCGCCTCCCACTTCGCCCCCGACGCCCTCGAGGACGCCGTGGCGCTCTACCGCGCCCGATTCCAGCCCTCCGAGCAGCTCGCGGAGCCGTACGTCGTCGCGGCCGTCAACGTCGTCGCCGCAGACGACGCCGCGGACGCCGAAGCCCAGCTCGGCACCGCCCGCCGCGAGCGCGTGCGCGCCATGGTGGGGCGCGGGCGGGAGCTGTCCGAGGCGGAGCTGGACATGGTGATGGACAGCCCCGCCGGCCAGCAGATCCTGCACATGCTCCACTGGTCCACCGCGGGCACCGGCGCGCAGGTCAAGGCCTACCTGGAGGACTTCGCGGCCACCGCGCAGGCCGACGAGCTGATGATCGCCCCGGCCTCGCCCTCCCAGGACCAGGCGCTGCTCTCCCTGGAGCTCCTGGCGGAGGCCTGGCGGGGTGAGGAGGAAGCAACACTTCCCCCCGCCCTTCCCCCCACGGCATTGCATCTGTAAATTCGGAGGGTGCGGGAGCCGACACCGGCCCCGTCCTGACTCCCGCCCCCCGCGGGACCGCTCCGCCCTTTCCGAAAGGTCCACCATGCTCTCGTCCTCCGCCCGCCGCGCCGCCGCGGCCCTCGCAGCCTCCGCCGCCCTGGCCGCCGCGATCGCCTCTCCCGCCGCGGCCGCCCCCCGCACGGTCGACGTCGTCAACCTCGGCGACTCCTACTCGGCCGCCTTCGGCACCGGTGGAGTCGCGCCGGTGTCCGGCCTCCCGGACTGCTACCAGGGAGGCGGGGAGGACCACGTGGCCAAGATCGACGGGAGGCAGCGGATGAACCTGCTCCTCAACGCGGCCTGCGCGGGCGCGACCACCGACGACGTCCAGGCGATCGCCGCCGCTCCGGCGGTGACGGCCGCCCTGGGCCAGGCCGAGCTCGTCACGATGACGCTGGGCGGCAACGACATCGGCTGGGGCGACTACGTCGGGGCCTGCAGCATCCCGGGCGAGACCACGATGCCGGGCGCCTGCGACGCGCTCCTCGCCCAGGCGCCCGCCCGCATCGAGGCCGCCGCGGCCTCGGCCGGCGAGACCGTCGCGGCCGTCGACGCGGCCACCGACGGCGAGATCGTGGTGCTGGGCTACCCGCGCCTCTTCGACGGCGGCCAGGACACGGCGCTGCTCTCCGCCGACCGCGTCGCCCAGCTCAACCTCTGGACGGACGCCCTCAACGCCGCGCTCGCGGAGGCCGCGGAGGCCAACGGCGCCGAGTTCGTCGACGTCTCGTCCCGGTTCGCCGGTCACGGCGCGGACTCCGCGGATCCGTGGCTCTACCTCAACCCGGCCGACCCCCGCGACTGGGAGAACCTGCACCCGACCGAGGAGGGCTATCTCTCCGGCTACTACCCCGCGCTCATGAGCGCCATCAGCCCGGGCCAGCTGGGCCGCTAGTCCCAGAGCACGACGGAGGCCCCGGATCGGTGACGATCCGGGGCCTCCGTCGTGGTGGCAGCCGTGGTGGCACGGTGCCTGTGCCCGGCCGCGCCGCGACCGGGCGGGCGTCAGGCGTTCTTCGTCTGGTCCTTGACGGTCTGCGCGGACTCCTGGGCGGAGCCCTTGAGCTGCTGGGCCTCGTCCTGGCCCTGCGACTTGACCTCCTGGGCACCGGACTGCGCGGTCTCCTTGAGGGACTGCGCGGCCTCCTGAGCAGGCTCCTTGAGGTCCTGCGCGACCTCCTGCGCCATGCCCTTGGCGGACTCGACCGCGTGCTGGGCGTGGGGCTGGACCCGCTCCGCGGCGTCCGCGACGAGCTGCTGCTCCTTCTGGGTCGAGGGCAGCAGCGAGCCCACGAGCCACCCGGCGCCGAGGGCGATCAGGCCGGCCGCCATGGGGTTGCCGCGGGTCTTCGCCCGAGCGGCGGCGGGTGCGTGCTGCACGGCGCCGCGGGCCTGCTCCGCCCGGTAGGACGCCTCATCCTTCAGGTCACCGGTGGTGTAGCCGCCCACGGTGAACTCGTCGTGGGAGTCGTGGGTGGAGCCCATGACACGCTCACGCACGCCCTGGACCTTGTCACGGACCTTGCCCTTTTGCCGCTCGACGACGCGCTCCGGGGTCACCTTCTCGGCGACGGCGTCGACGTCGGCCCCGAGGCGGGCGCGGGTCGCCTCGATCTCGGCGCGGATCTGTTCGGGGTTCTGCTGGCTCATGGGGTCTCCTTCGAGGGGTTCACGGTGTCCGGGATCTCGGTGAGGGTCTCACGGGTGTGGTGCACGGGGTCCTGCGTGGCTTCGCTCAGCTCGCGCTTGCCCTCGTTGAGGTTCTTCTTGCCCACCGCGGCCAGGATCGCCGCGATGATGGCCCAGATGACGGCCACGATGATGGAGGACCACACGTAGCTCTCCAAGAGGTTGCCCAGCCCCCACATGAGGGCGAGGGAGAGGAAGAGGAGCACGAAGTGCCCGGCCACGCCGGCACCGGCGAGCATGCCCGCCCCCTTCCCCGCGTCCTTGGCGGACTGCGAGGCCTTCCGGGCGCTCTGGGCGACCTCGGCCTTCGCGAGGGTGATCTCCTGCTGGATGAGGGCGGAGAGGTTGGTGCTCAGCGACCTGAACATCTCACCGAGCGACTCGTGCTCCGCCCGCTGCTCGGCGTTCGAGGGAGGAATGGGGTGGCTCATCGACGGTCGCCCTCCTGGTCCGGGTAGACGGTGCCGGGCACGCGGTCGGTGTAGGTGCGGCCGGCCTCGCCCTGCTCGTCGGAGCGATAGGCGTAGGGGTCGGCCGGGGTGTAGCCCGACGTCTCGGTGGCGGTGAGGTTCCGGTCGTAGCCCTGGGCGTGGCGGCCGGCGGTCCCGACGTCGGCGGATCGGCCGGTCTGCTGCCCGGAGACGCCGAAGAACTCCTTGGCGCCCTCGCGGTCGGTGGCGACCTGGTCGCTGTCCTTGGCCCCGCGGGTCGCGCGGCCTGCGAGGAGGCCGATGCCGGCGGCCACGGCCAGGAAGGTGCCGGGACGGCGGGCCGCGAAGCGGCGGACGTCCTCGAGCAGGTCCTTGGCGTCCTTGTTCTCGAGGGAGGAGGCCAGCGTCTCCACACGGCCGGACACGCTGCCGAGCAGGCCCGTGACGAAGTCCGTCTCGGGCTTCTCGCCGCGGGACAGGGCGCTGACCTCGTCGCTCACGGAGCGGACGGCGGAGGCGATGCGGTCCTGCTGGGGGCGGACCTGGTCGCCGAGGTCGCTCTTGAGCTGGCCGAAGAGGTTCTGCGCCTGGACGGTCGCCTCCTCCTTGACGGCCACGGCCTGCTCCTTGGCCGTCTCCTTGACACGCTGGCCGGAGCCGGCGGCCTCCTGCTTCAGGGCGCCTGCCTCGGACTTGGCGGCATCCGCCACGACGTCCTTCCTGGAGGTGGAGGTCGTGTCGGCCGCGTGGCTCGACCCCGTGTCGTAAGGGGTTGCGTCATAGGGGTTGGTGGTCATGATTCCGCCTTTCACAGCACTTGATAAGTTCGCTGAGGATGCGAGCTGGTTCCAGCCTAGGTCGGGGGGACCGGCTCGCCAAGCACTTCCACCGGTTCCGCCGTGGGACGCGCCCGGCCGCGGTTCGGAGGAAGTCACAGGGTCACGGCGACGGGCTGCCGCCGTTGACGTTGAGGGTCTCGCCGATCACGTAACTGGACTCGGGGGAGGCCAGGAACACGTAGGCAGGGGCGAGTTCCGTGGGCTGGCCGGCGCGGCCCAGCGGGGTGGACTGGCCGAACTCCGGCAGCGCCTCCTTGGGCTGGCCCGAGGTGACCTGCAGCGGCGTCCAGAACGGTCCGGGCGCCACGGCATTGACACGGATGCCCTTGGGGGCGAGCTGCTGCCCCAGCCCCTTGGTGAAGTTGTTGATCGCGGCCTTCGTCGACGCATAGTCGAGGAGGTCGGGCGAGGGCTCGTAGGCCTGGATCGACGTCGTGTTGATGATCGAGGACCCTGCGGGCAGGTGCCGGAGCGCCGCCTTCGTGATGCGGAACATCGCGAGGATGTTCACCGTGAAGGTGTCGACCAGCTGCTCGTCCTCCAACTCCTCGAGGCTCTCGACCGCGATCTGCTTGCCGGCGTTGTTCACGAGCACGTCGAGTCCCCCGAGCCCGTTCACGGCGTCCTCGACGAGGCGTTCGCAGAAGTTCTTGTCGGTCAGGTCCCCGGGGAGCAGTACGGCAGTGCGCCCGGCCCGCTCGATGATGCCCTTGACGACCTGCGCGTCCGGCTGCTCGTCGGGGAGATAGTTCAGGGCGACGTCGGCGCCCTCCTTGGCGAAGGCGATGGCGACGGCCGCCCCAATTCCCGAGTCCGCGCCGGTGATGAGCGCCTTGCGGCCCTCCATCCGGCCGGTGCCGCGGTAGGAGAACTCCCCGCGGTCGGTCTTCGGCTCGAGCTCCACATCCAGACCGGGCTCGGGCTGGTCCTGGATCGGCGGCTCGACGACGGGGTACCGGGTCACCGGGTTCTGGAAGGTGAGCTGGTCGGTTCGCTCCTGGTGGGCGTCGTCACGACGCGTCCCGTTCGTCTCGGTCATGGTGGCTCCTCTCGTCGTGCACTGTTCATGGAAGCATACTTATCAACAATCCACAAGCATACTGACCAGTCTGCGAAAGGGACGTGGTTCGCTCCGGGAGAAACAGAACACCCCGCCCCTGCGGGCCGGGAGGCCGCACGGGGACGGGGTGCGATTGGAGTGCGGGAGGTGCCGCTCAGGCTACAAGACCGCGGAGGAAGGCGCCCAGGGCGTCGTCGAACGCGTCGGGCTGCTCCATGTTGGGCGTGTGGCCGGCACCCTCGACGACGACGAGCTCCGCGCCCGGCACGAGCTCCGCCATCCGCCGCCCGGCGCCGCCGTCGAAGGCGTCGTCGCCGCCCACCACCACGAGCACGGGGATGGTGAGTCCGGCGAGGAGCCGGGTGAAGTCGCGGCGCTCGGCGCGCCCGCGCATGGCAGCGGCCGCGCCCTTCGCCGGCGCGCCCTGCAGCATCGCCAGCACACGGGCGGCCACCTCGGGCTGCGCCTCGACGTTGTACTCGGCGATCATCTTGGCCAGGACGTTGCGGCCGTACTGGTCCATGCCCCCGGTGAGGATCGCGTCGGCCGTGACGTGCCGGCGGCGACGGCCCGCGGCGTCCTCGGCCTCGGGCACGGTGTCGTTGATGACGAGCGCCCGCACCCGCCGCGGGTGCCGGTGCACGAGCTCCATGGCGATCTGCCCCGCCATCGAGAAGCCGACCACCACGGCCTGCTCCACCCCGAGGTGGTCGAGCAGCGCGGCGACGTCGTCCGCGAACTCCTCGGTGTAGACGATGCCCTCGGTGATCCCGGACTCCCCGAAGCCGCGGAGGTCGGGGGCGACCACGCGCCAGCCCTGGCCGGCGAAGACCTCGACCTGCCGGTCCCACATGCTCCGGTCATAGGCGTGACCGTGCAGCAGGAGCAGCACGGGGCCCTCGCCGCGGTCGGCGTAGGCGAGCGTGGTGCCGTTGATCTCGGCGGTGGCAGGGCTGGTGTCGGGCATGGTGGGGGACCCCTCTCGCGGGCATACGGCAGGAACGCCTCCAGGGTAGCCAACTCGGCAGTCCGGCGGAGCCGCCCTCCTCCCCCGCCGCCCCGGGTGAAGGGGCTGTCAGCTCACTCGACCACGCCGCAGGCCAGCCGGGAGCCGGCGTCGCCCGTGCGACGTGTGGCCTCGTCGGGGCCGCCCTGCGCGTACCGCTCCGGCACGTTCGCGAAGTTGTCGGGCCCAGAGTGGATCAGCACGGCGCTGCCGCTGCCGGCCGTCAGTTCGTCGACGCCGAAGCGGTCGGTGACGACCATGAGCAGGCCCTCGCCGTTCTCGGTGACATAGAGACTCGGAAGGTCTCCCGCGTGCTCCGGGTGCTCGCCGGCATCGGCTCCCAGGTGTCCTCCCGCGGAGAGGAAGTCACCGGTGCTCGCGGGGTCGTCCGGGGCCGCACTGTCCGGCTCGCACAGGCCGGTGCCGTGGACGTGGAAGCCGTAGAACCCGGGCTCGAGCCCCTGCATCTCGGCCACGACCTCCGTGCCCGCCGAGACCTCGGAGAACAGGACAGTGCCGACCTCTGCCCCCTCCGCGTTCCGGAGCACCGCGCGGGAGGCGCTGGCGGCCTCGCCGGCCGCGCTTGTCTCGCCGATCGCAGGACCGGCTTCCCCGTCCGGACTGCCGCATCCGGCCAGCAGCACGGCCCCGGCTCCCGTGAGCGCCGCTGTCCATCTGTTCCGCCGCATCGTTCCTCCCAGACTGGCTCCGGACCGCCTACGGCGACGATAGGCCCAGGTCAGGGACGGGACAACGGCCGGGGTTATTGCGTCGGTTAAATGCGGGAGGGGCTGTTAAATGCGGGGAGCCCCCGCACTCGTGTGCGGGGGCTCGACCCGTGAAAGGTGGTCCGGCGGTGTCCTACTCTCCCACACCCTGTCGGGTGCAGTACCATCGGCGCTGTGGGTCTTA
>NZ_BMEQ01000016.1 GCF_014636775.1 Kocuria dechangensis | reverse complement strand
AGCTGGGAACACCGGCGACCCGGATGGCCTTCGACGCCGAGCACGAGGCCGTGCTGGCCACCCTGGCACGGCGCGACCGGTTGGATGCGGCGATCACCGCGATGGCCGCCGACTCCCCGTTCACCCCGGTCGTGCACCGGTTGTGCTGCCTGCGCGGGATATCGACGCTGACCGGGTTCGGACTGGCCGTGGAGATCGGTGACTGGGACCGCTTCACCGGCAACACCATCGGCGCCTTCCTCGACCTGGTGCCCTCCGAGCACTCCTCCGGGGCGAGCAGAGCACAAGGGCCGATCACCAAGACCGGCAACGCCCACGCCCGCCGCCTGCTCGTGGAGGCCGCCTGGCACCACCGCCCCGCCTACCGCATCGGGGCCACCATGCGCGCCCGCTGGGACAACGCCCCGGCCGCGGCCCGGGCCCGAGGCGACGCCGGCAACCGCCGGCTGCACGAACGCTGGGTGCGGATGCTCGAGCGCAAGAAGCGACCCACCGTGGCTAATGTGGCCATCGCACGGGAGCTGGCCGGGTGGTGCTGGTCCCTGGCGGTGATGGAGGACTGATCCGCCACCCCTGAGCTGGTCCCTCGACGCTGATCCTCAGGCAGCGCGTGGAGCGATCCGCGATACACCTATGAGCAGCCCCGCAGTGCCCTGTTGCGGTGCGACGCTCGATGCTAGACACGCGGTCCGCTCCAGCCGAACACCGTCCTGCGGTACCCAACCCGCGCATATCAGTCTGACCGCGCGTCGCCACCGACACCCTTGCCGGACCAGTGCCGAGACGGACCAAGAAGAGGCGCCGCCCGGAAGCCATCCGGACGGCGCCTCACCCTGCCCTCTTGACAGGAAACCCCTACATATCAGGTGTACTGGCCCGCGACGGCGGGTGCCCCCGGTGCGCCGGGGGCACCCGATCTCATTGCCGGGAACGTCTACAATACGGCCTCGTCCTCAGCCCGCCATGCCAGGTCGGCCGCGGCCCGAAGAGCCAGCACGGCGGCCCTCGTCCACGTCTCCGAAGTGTCCGCAGCTCGCTCCGGAGAAGGCCCTACTGCCCGTAGAATAGCCGGTCGAAGACCGCCCGTGCCTTGCGGGTGGTGCGCAGGTAGTCCTCCTCGAGCTGTGCGGCCCCACCGTGCGGGTAGCCGCACCAGCGGGCCACCGCCTCCAGGTCCGCCCGCTTGGCCGGCAGCACGTCCGAGCTGCGCCCGGTGCGCAGCACGTTGCCGTTGCGCGCGGCCGTGGCCAGCCGCCACGCGGCCGTCAGCGCCGACGCGTCCTCGGCGGTGATCAGGCCCGCCCGCTCCGCCGCCCGCAGCGCGCCGAGGGTGCTCGTGGTGCGCAGCCCCTCGACCCGGTGCGCGTGCTGGAGCTGCAGCGTCTGCACGAGCCACTCGACATCGGAGAGGCTCCCGCGGCCCAGCTTGAGGTGGCGCGACGGGTCCGCGCCGCGGGGCAGCCGCTCGTTCTCCACGCGGGCCTTCATCCGCCGGATCTCCAGGAGCCGGCGCTCGGGGAACTCCTCGGGGTAGCGGTGCCGGTCCACCACGCGCCGGAACGCGGCGGCGAGGTCGTCGCTGCCGGCCAGCGGCAGGGCCCGCAGGAGGGCCTGGAACTCCCAGGTCTCGGCCCAGCGCGAGTAGTACTCGGCGTAGGAGGCCACGGAGCGGACCATGGGCCCCTGCTTGCCCTCGGGCCGCAGGTCGTTGTCGATCTCCAGCACCCGCTCCGCCACGATGGGCGGGGTGCACGGGGCCTTGAGCAGCTGGACCATGCGCTGCAGCAGCGTCTCGGCCTGCTTCCGGGCCTGGTCCGGGTCGGCGTCGTCCACGGGCTCGTAGACGTACATGACGTCGGCGTCCGATCCGTAGCCGATCTCCCGTCCGCCCTGCCGGCCCATGGCGACGACGAGGACGTCGGCGAGCCGGCCCTGCTGACCGTAGACCTCCCGCTCCGCGACGTGCAGGGCGCCGAGGATGCAGGCGCGGTCGATGTCGGACAGCGCCGCGACGACCTGCTCGACGTCGAGCAGCCCGGAGGTGTCCGCGAGCGCCACCCGCAGCTCCTCACGGCGGCGGATCAGCCGGATCATCCGCATGGCCTCGCCGGACTCCGGGTGGCGGGCCATCTGGGAGCGAATCTCGGTCCACAGCGTCTCGAACGGGACCGGGCGCAGGGCCTCGTCGTCGCCGAGCCAGGCCGTGGCCTCCGGGGAGTTCTCCAGCAGGTCCGCGACGTAGCGGGAGCTGGAGAGGATCTGGCACAGCCGTTCGGCGGCGGCGTTGGAGTCCCGCAGCAGGCGCAGGAACCACGGGGTGGTGCCCAGGGACTCGGACAGCCGGCGGAAGCCGAGCAGCCCGGCGTCGGCGTCGACCCCGTCCGCGAACCAGGAGAGCAGGACGGGCAGCAGCGTGCGCAGGATCTCGGCGCGCCGGCTCACGCCGCGGGTGAGCGCCTCGATGTGGCGCACCGCGGCCTTGGGGTCGCGGTAGCCCAGGGCGGCGAGCCGGTCCCGCACGGACTCGTCGGAGAGCCGCGTGTCGGTGTCGGGCAGGTGCGCGAGGGCGGCGAGCAGGGGGCGGTAGAAGATCCGCTCGTGCATGCCGCGGACGTCGCGCTTGATCCGGCGCCAGTCCTCGAGCAGCTGGTCCGCGGAGGGCCGGGCGGTGTCGGCGGCCCCGCGCACGGAGCGGGCGATCACCGTGAGCTCGCGCTCGTCCTTCGGCATCAGGTGGGTGCGGCGCAGCCGGAACAGCTGGATCCGGTGCTCGAGCAGGCGCAGCCAGCGGTAGTGGGCGTGGAAGCGCTCGCTGTCGGCCCGCCCGATGTAGCCGCCCTCGGACAGGGCCGCGAGGGAGTCCGTGGTGGCCTGCGTGCGGACCCGCTCGTCCGTGCGCCCGTGCACGAGCTGGAGCAGCTGGACGGTGAACTCGACGTCGCGCAGCCCGCCCGGCCCCAGCTTGATCTGCCGCTCCCGCTCGGCCCCCGGGATGTTGTCCGTGACCCGGCGACGCATGGCCTGGACCGACTCCACGAAGTTCTCCCGCGCCGAGCTGCGCCACACGAACGGCTCGATGGCCTCCCGGTAGGACCGGCCCAGCTCGGGGTCCCCGGCGATGGGGCGGGCCTTGAGCAGGGCCTGGAACTCCCAGGACTCGGCCCAGCGCTCGTAGTAGCGCACGTGGGACTCCAGGGTCCGCACGAGCGGGCCGTCCTTGCCCTCGGGGCGCAGGTTCGTGTCCAGCTCCCACAGCGGGGGCTCGCCGCCCCGGGCCATGATCGCCCGGGCGGTGCCGGCGGCCAGGGCCGTGGCGATGCCGCCGGCCTCGGTGGGGTCGAGGGGCGCCTCCCCCTCGGGGTCGTCGACGGCCATGACGTGGACGACGTCGACGTCGGAGATGTAGTTGAGCTCACGGGCCCCGCACTTGCCCATCCCGATCACGGCGAGCCGGACCCGGTCCACGCTCGCGGCCGGCCACGTGCCGGCCGCCTCCGCCCGGGCGACGGCGAGCGCGGCGTCCACGGCGGCGCCGGCGAGGTCCGCCAGCTGCCGGCCGACGGCGGGCATGTGGTCGACGGGGTGCACGGCGCCGACGTCGCGGATGGCGATCCGGGCCAGCTCCCGCCGGTAGGCGGTGCGCAGGGCGCTGTAGGCGTCGTCGCCGGTGCCCGAGGCCACGGGGGTGCGGGCAGTGGGGTCTGCGCCCACCGCGACCAGCAGGTGGGCGCGCAGCTCCTCGGCGGGGATCTCGTCGGGCTCGGCAGCGGCCGGCTCCGCGAGCAGGTCCAGGTGCTCGGGCCGGCGCAGCAGGAACTCCCCGAGAGCCTCGGAGGCCCCCAGCAGCCGGAACATCGTCTCGGACTCGTCCGTACCGGCGTTGATCCGCCCGGCCAGCTCCGGGGCGCGCTCCAGCAGCCGGACGGTGAGCTGCAGGGCGACGTCGGGCGAGGCGGCCAGGGCGAGGCCCTCGAGCAGCCGGTCCCGGTCCACCTCCTCCAGCTCGGCGAAGCCGAGCCAGCGCTGGGCGTTGCGGGTGTCGGCGAAGCCGACCTTGATCAGCCGGCCGGAGGCGACTGCCTCGTCGGCCGACGGCGCGTGCTGGGGAGGATGGGTCATGGCGCGGTCCGTCCGGGGGTGTCGGGCACGGGTGAAGGGCGCGCGGCCCGCCCGCGGGCGGGCCGCCGGCGGCTCAGAGGATGCCGAGGTTGTTCTTCAGCTCGAAGTGGGTGACCACCCGGCGGTAGTCGTTCCAGTCGCGGCGCTTGTTGCGCAGGAAGTAGTCGAAGACCTGCTCGCCGAGCAGCTCGGCCATGAACTCCGACTCCTCGGTCTCGCGGATGGCGTCGTACAGGCTCGAGGGCAGCGGGTTGTGCCCCAGGGCGCGGCGCTCCGCGGAGCTCATCGCGGCGACGTCGTCCATCTCCACCGGCGGCAGCTCGTACTCGTTCTCGATGCCCTTGAGCCCCGCCGCGAGGAGGGCGGCGTAGGAGAGGTAGGGGTTGGTGGCCGAGTCGATGCCGCGGTACTCGATCCGGGCCGCCTGCACCTTGTCCGGCTTGGACAGGGGCACGCGCACCAGCGCGGAGCGGTTGTTGTGCCCCCAGGAGAGGTAGGAGGGTGCCTCTCCCCCGCCCCACAGGCGCTTGTAGGAGTTGACGAACTGGTTGGTGACCGACGTGAACTCGGGGGCGTGGCGGAGGATGCCCGCGATGAAGTGGCGGGCCGTGCGGGAGAGCCGGAACTCGGAGCCGGCCTCGAAGAAGGCGTTGGTGTCCCCCTCGAACAGGGAGAAGTGGGTGTGCATCCCGGAGCCGGGGTGGTCCGTGAACGGCTTGGGCATGAAGGTCGCGTAGAGGCCCTGGGAGAGGGCGACCTCCTTGATGACCGTGCGGAAGGTCATGATGTTGTCCGCCGTCTGGAGGGCGTCCGCGTAGCGCAGGTCGATCTCGTTCTGGCCGGGGCCGGCCTCGTGGTGGGAGAACTCCACCGAGATCCCCACGGACTCGAGCATGTTGACGGCCTTGCGGCGGAAGTCCTGCACCACGCCGCCGGGGACGTGGTCGAAGTAGCCCTCGTGGTCGACCGGCACCGGCTGGCCGTCCTCGTCGAGGTCCGGGGACTTCAGGAGGTAGAACTCGATCTCCGGGGCCGTGTAGCAGGTGAAGCCCATGTCGGAGGCCTTGTCCAGGACCCGGCCGAGGACGCCCCGGGGGTCGGAGGCGGAGGGCTCGCCGTCGGGGGTGAGGATGCTGCAGAACATCCGGGCCGTGGGCTCCGTCTCCCCGCGCCACGGCAGGATCTGGAACGTGGAGGGGTCGGGCTGCAGCAGCATGTCCGACTCGGACACCCGGGACAGGCCCTCGATGGAGGAGCCGTCGAAGCCGAGGCCCTCGTCGAACGCGGCCTCCACCTCGGCCGGGGCCAGCGCCACGGACTTGAGGGCGCCGACGACGTCCGTGAACCACATGCGGACGAAGCGGACGTCGCGCTCCTCGATGGTCCTGAGGACGAACTCCTGCTGACGGTCCATGGTCTTCTTTCCTCGTCTTCCTGCCCTGCCGTGCCGGCCCGCCCGCGCGCCGTGCCGCCCGCAGACTCACCCTGTCCCACTCACTCTAACGTGCGCCCCGGCACCGCCCGCCGGGGCGTGCGCGGACGCGGCCGCTAGGCTGGGGACCATGACCCAGCAGCCCCAGGATCCCCCGCGCCCGCAGCCGGGCGCCCTCGACGTGCGGCGGGTCCGCACGCACCACCTGCTCGAGGCGAAGCGCCGCGGCGAGCGGTTCACCATGCTCACCTCCTACGACGCCCTGACGGCCGCCGTCTTCGACGCGGCGGGGGTGGACACGCTGCTGGTGGGCGACTCCGCGGGCAACAACGTCCTGGGCTACCCCACCACGATCCCCGTCACCGTCGACGAGTTGCTCCCGCTGTGCCGGGCCGTCGCCGGGGCGGCCGAGCGCGCCCTCGTCGTCGTCGACCTCCCCTTCGGCTCCTACGAGGCCTCCCCGGAGCAGGCGGTCGGCACCGCCGTGCGCTTCCTCAAGGAGGGCGGCGCCCACGCGGTCAAGCTCGAGGGCGGCGCCTGGTTCGCCCCGCACGTCCGGGCGATGACGCAGGCGGGGGTGCCCGTGGTGGGCCACCTCGGCTTCACCCCGCAGAGCGAGCACGCCCTGGGCGGCTACCGGGTGCAGGGCCGCGGCGACGCCGCGCAGGCGCTGGTCGAGGACGCCCTCGCGCTCCAGGAGGCCGGGGCCTTCTGCGTCCTCATGGAGATGGTGCCGGCCGAGACCGCCGCCGCCGTGGACGCCGCGCTCGAGGTCCCCACCATCGGCATCGGCGCGGGCGCCGGCACCACGGGCCAGGTGCTGGTGTGGCAGGACATGCTGGGGCTGCGCCGCGGCAGGATGCCGCGGTTCGTGCGCCAGTACGCGGACCTCCACGGCGTGGTCACCGACGCGGTGGGCCGCTACGTGGCGGACGTGCGGGAGGGCCGCTTCCCGGGCCCCGAGCACAGCTTCTGAGCCGCCCCTGGTCCGTCCCCGCAGCCGTCCCTGCCGGGGCGGGCCTCCTCCGGAGCGGCCACGCCGCCGGGCGGGCTCAGCCCTCCTCGTAGGCGCGGTCCTCGTCGTCCCACTTCTTGGACCGCTCCGCCGCGATCTGGAGCGCTCGCTGCGCCTCCTCGCGGGTCGCGTACGGGCCGAGCAGCTTCCGGTAGTCGGACTGGGGCCCCTCCTCCACCTGGTGCGTGTAGGTGTTGAACCAGAACTCGCCCATGCCGTCTCCTTCCCTCGTCGCGGCCTGACCGCGCCGGTCCTGTGACCGCCCGCGGGGACCGGGACCGGTCCCCGGCGCGTTAGGGTAGATCCTAGGCCCGAACCGGCTCGAACGGGGCCGGGCGCACCCGATCCAGGAGGTCCTGACCCCCGTGCCCACGCACAACCGACCCGCCACCGCCCCCGGCAGCACCGCCCCCGAGGGGGCCCTCGCCCCCGGCGCGCTCACCCCGCCGCTCCCGGTGCCGACCTCGATCCCCCGCCCCGAGTACGTGGGCCGCGACGAGCCCGACGAGGGCCGCGGCGGCAACGTCTACACGCCCGAGGAGATCGAGCACATCCGGGAGGCCGGCCGCATCGCCGCCCGCGCGCTCCGGCTGGCGGGCCAGGCCGCCGTGCCGGGCACCACCACCGACGAGCTGGACCGGATCGCCCACGAGTACCTGTGCGACCACGGGGCCTACCCGTCGCCGCTGGGCTACCGGGGCTTCCCCAAGTCCATCTGCACGTCCCTCAACGAGGTCATCTGCCACGGCATCCCGGACTCGACCGTCCTGGAGGACGGCGACATCGTCAACCTCGACGTCACCGCCTACAAGGGCGGCTTCCACGGCGACACGAACGCGACGTTCCTCGTGGGCGAGGTCGACGAGGAGTCGCGCCTGCTCGTCGAGCGCACCGAGGAGGCCCTCAACCGGGCGATCAAGGCGGTCCGGCCCGGCCGGGAGATCAACGTCATCGGCCGGGTCATCGAGAAGTACGCCAAGCGCTTCGGCTACGGCGTGGTCCGGGACTTCACCGGTCACGGCGTGGGCCGCGAGTTCCACTCCGGGCTGATCGTCCCCCACTACGACGCCGCGCCGTCCTACGCGACCGTCATGGTCCCCGGCATGGTCTTCACCATCGAGCCCATGCTCACCCTGGGCACCATCGAGTGGGACCAGTGGGACGACGACTGGACCGTGACCACCCGGGACCGCCGCCGCACCGCCCAGTTCGAGCACACGCTGGCCGTGACCGAGGACGGCGTGGACGTGCTGACCCTGCCGTAGACTGCCCACTGATCAACAGACTGCCCACTGATCATCCGACCACGGCCCCGAGAGGACCGCCCCATGACCTCACCAGACCGCACCGCCTTGGACGTCCCCAGCCGCCGGATCATCGGCGTCGACTTCGGGGGCACCGGCACCAAGGGCGGCATCGTGGACCTGGACACGGGAGAGCTCGTCGGCGAGCGCTTCCGCATCCCCACCCCGAAGCCGGCGACCCCCGAGGCCGTGGCCGACGTCGTCGAGCAGATCGTGGCGGAGCTGCAGTCCCGGCCGGAGGCGCCGGAGGCCAACTCCCCCGTGGGCATCGTCTTCCCCGCGATCATCAAGGAGGGCGTCGCGCTGTCCGCGGCGAACATCGACAAGTCCTGGATCGGCACGAACGTCGACGAGCTGATGACCGAGCGGCTGGGCCGGCCCGTGGAGGCCCTCAACGACGCCGACGCCGCCGGGCTGGCCGAGGCCGTCTACGGCGCGGGCCGCGGCGTGAAGGGCCTCGTCATCGTCATCACCCTGGGCACGGGCATCGGCTCCGCGCTGATCCTCAACGGCCAGCTCGTGCCCAACGCCGAGCTCGGCCACCTCGAGATCGACGGCCACGACGCCGAGACCCGTGCCTCCGCCGCCGCCCGCGAGCGCGAGCAGCTGCCCTGGAAGAAGTGGGCGACCAAGCGGCTGCAGCGCTACTTCAGCCACGTGGAGTTCCTGTTCTCCCCCAACCTGTTCGTCGTGGGCGGCGGGGTCTCCAAGAACGCGGACAAGTTCCTGCCGTACCTCGACCTGCGCACCCCGGTGGAGGTCGCCCAGCTGCGCAACAACGCCGGCATCGTGGGCGCGGCCCTGTGGGCCGGCACCCCGCACGCCCCGGAGAGCTGAGCCGCACCGTTCCCACGACGACGCCCCGGTCGCCTTCCGTACGGAAGGGGACCGGGGCGTCGTCGTTGATGCGTGGGTGCGGCGTCGGTGCAGCGCCCGGGGCCGAGGAGCAGGAACCCGCCCCGGGTTGCGGGCGGAAGGTTCCGGGCAGAAAAAACCCGCTGAGAGCCGCGGCTTCCCCTCCGCGGCCCCCAGCGGGAGCTTGTTGCGTTCCCCACTGTACGGGCACTCCCTGCCGGCGGCAAGAGGTCCGGGCGGAAAAATCGGCCCGTCCCGGCCGGGACGGGCCGCTGGATCAGAGCAGTCGCGGCTGGGAGACGCCCTCGGCGGCCTTGCCCCGGGGGCGGCGGCCGGAGCGCTTGCGCGTCCCCGGCCCCGGCGGGTCCGCGACGGCCGGGATCGTCTGCTGCCCCGTCTGCTCGGCCTGCTGCTGGCGCAGCAGGTCGATGGCCTCCTCGAAGTCGGACAGCCCGGCGAACGCCTGGTAGACGCTCGCGAAGCGCAGGTAGGCGACCACGTCCAGCCGGCGCAGCGGGGCGAGGATCGCCAGGCCCACCTCGTGGGCCTCGATCTCGGCGGCGCCCATGGCCCGGATCGTCTCCTCGACCTCCTGGGCGAGCATGGCGAGGTCGTCCTCGCTCACCGGCCGGCCCTGGCAGGCCTTGCGGACCCCGTTGACGATCTTCTGCCGGTCGAAGGGCTCGGTGACCCCGGAGCGCTTGATCACCGAGATCGTGGTGGTCTCGAGGGTCGTGAACCGGCGCCCGCACTCCGAGCACTGGCGGCGGCGGCGGATGGCCGTCCCGTCGTCCGTGGTGCGGCTGTCGACGACGCGGGAGTCGTTGTGACGGCAGAACGGGCAGTGCACGCCTGATCAGCCTCCGGTGCGGATCGTGATGGCGCGGCCGTGGGCGGGCAGGTCCTCGGACTGCGCGACGGCCACGATGTCGTCGCCGATCTGCGCGAGGGCGTCGCGGGAGTACTCCACGATCTGCACGGCCTTCAGGAAGGACGTGGTGGACAGGCCCTGGGCGTGCACGGCCGTGCCGCCGGTGGGCAGCACGTGGTTGGACCCGGCGGCGTAGTCGCCCAGCGGGACCGGGCTGTACGGGCCGAGGAAGATCGCGCCGGCGTTGCGCACGCGGGCGGCGACCTCCTGCGGGTCGGCGGTGTGGATCTCGAGGTGCTCCGCCGCGTAGGCGTCCGCGACGGCGACCGAGGCGTCGAGGTCGTCGGTGAGCACCACCCCGGACTGGGGGCCGGAGAGCGCGGTCGTGATCCGCTCCCGGTGCTTGGTCAGCGGGACCTGCACCGCGAGCTCCGCCGCCACGCGCTCGGCGAGGGCGGGCGAGTGCGTGATGAGCACGGAGCCGGCGGCCGGGTCGTGCTCCGCCTGGGAGATGAGGTCGGCGGCCACGTAGGCGGGGTCGGCGGTGTCGTCGGCGAGGACGGCGATCTCGGTGGTCCCGGCCTCGGCGTCGACGCCCACCACGGAGCGCAGCAGGCGCTTGGCCGTGGCCACGTACACGTTGCCCGGGCCGGTCACGGTGTCCACCGGCTCCAGCACGTCGTCGCCGTCCGTCACGCCGTGGGCCATGGCGGCCAGGGACTGCGCCCCGCCGATCGCCCAGACCTCGTCCACGCCCAGCAGGCCGGCCGCGGCGAGGATGGTGGGGTGGGGCAGGCCGCCGAACTCCTTCTGCGGCGGGCTGCACAGCACGACCGAGCCGACCCCGGCGGCCTGGGCGGGCACGACGTTCATGATCACGGACGAGGGGTAGACCGCCAGCCCGCCGGGCACGTAGAGGCCGGCGCGGCGCAGCGGGGTCCACCGGTGGACGAGCACGGCGCCGGGGGCGACCTCGATCCGGGCGTCCGCCGGGCGCTGGGCCTCCGCGAAGGCGCGGGTGCGCTCGATCGCGGTCTCGAGCCCGTGCCGCACGGCGGGGTCCAGGGCCTCGACGGCCCGGCGGATCTCGGCCGGGTCCACGCGCAGCCGATCCTGCACCACGCCGTCGAAGCGCTGGGCGTAGCGGCGCAGGGCGGCGGCGCCCTCCGTGCGCACGGCCTCGATGATCTCCTCGACGGCGCGCTGGGCGGACTCGAGCGACTGCGGGCTCTGCCGGGGCACGACGGCCCGGAGCTCGGACCAGGACAGGTGCCGGCCGCGGAGGTCGATCGTGCGCAGGGCGGGTGTCGTGGTCGTCTCAGCTGTAGTCACGACATCCATGGTATTCCACCCCGGGCCCCCGGCGCGGCCCGGCCGCTGCGCCCGCCGGATCGGCTAGACCTCCAGGCAGGTGGGCCCGAGCAGCACCTTGAGGTCCCCGAACAGGGCGGGCGAGGGGTTCACCCGCAGGTCGGGGCCCAGGCGCAGGACCTGCACCTTCTGCCGGGTCTCCAGGTGGATCCGGACCTCGGAGTCCCCGCGGTGGTTGCGCAGCACCGCGCCGATCTCCTTGACCGTCTCCTCCGTGGCCCGGAACTCGGGCAGGGCGATGAGCACCGGCCCGTTGTGCCCGTCCTCGGAGAGCTCGGGCACGGTGAGCTCCTGCGCGGAGATCGTCACCGACCCGTCGTCCCGGCGCTGCAGCCGGCCCTTGATCACGCACACGAGGTCCTCGGCGAGCACCCCGGCGATGGGGGCGTAGGCCTTCCCGAAGAACATCACCTCGATCGAGCCGGTCCGGTCCTCCAGCTCCACCCGGGCGTAGGCGTTGCCGGAGGTCTTGGCGATCCGCCGGGACAGGGACGTGATCATGCCGGCGACGGTGACCACGGCGCCGTCGGGCCGCCCGTCCTCCCCCAGCAGCGGCTGGATGGAGGTGTCGGCGTACTGGCCCAGCGCCTCGTCGAGGCCGCGCAGCGGGTGGTCGGAGACGTAGAGGCCGAGCATCTCCCGCTCGAAGGCGAGCAGGTCCTTGCGGTCCCACTCGGGGACGTCCGGGACGGCGACGGTGAGGGACGTGGTGGGGTCGTCGTCCGCGCCCATCCCCCCGAACAGGTCGAACTGGCCGGCGGCCTCCTGCCGCTTCACCGCCACCGTGGCGTCGACGGCCTCCTCGTGGCACAGCACCAGCCCGCGGCGGGTGTGGCCGAGGCGGTCGAAGGCGCCGGCCTTGACCAGGGACTCGATGGTGCGCTTGTTGCACACGACCGCGGGCACCTTGGCCAGGAAGTCGTTGAAGGTGGTGAACGCGCCCTTCTCCTCGCGGGCCTCCACCATGGCGGTCACCACGTTCGCGCCCACGTTGCGCACCGCGCCCATGCCGAAGCGGATGTCGGTGCCCACCGGGGTGAAGTTCAGGGCCGACTCGTTCACGTCCGGCGGGAGCACCGTGATGCCCATGCGCCGGCACTCGGTGAGGTAGAGGGCCAGCTTGTCCTTGTCGTCGCCCACCGAGGTGAGCAGCGCGGCCATGTACTCGGCCGGGTAGTGCGCCTTGAGGTACGCCGTCCAGTAGGACACGAGGCCGTACGCCGCGGAGTGGGCCTTGTTGAACGCGTAGTCCGAGAACGGCAGGAGGATGTCCCAGAGGGCCTTGATCGCGCCCTCCGAGTAGCCGCGCTCCGACATCCCCCCGTGGAAGCCCTTGTACTGCTTGTCCAGCTCGGACTTCTTCTTCTTGCCCATGGCGCGGCGGAGGATGTCCGCCTGGCCGAGCGAGAACCCGGCGACCTTCTGCGCGATCGCCATGACCTGCTCCTGGTAGACGATCAGGCCGTAGGTCGTGTTCAGGATCTCGGCGAGCGGCTCCTCGAGCTCCGGGTGGATCGGCGTGATCTCCTGCTGGCCGGTCTTGCGCAGGGCGTAGTTGGTGTGCGAGTTCGCGCCCATCGGCCCGGGCCGGTACAGGGCGATGACCGCGGAGATGTCCTCGAAGTTGTCCGGGCGCATCATCTTCAGCAGCTGGCGCATGGGCCCGCCGTCGAGCTGGAACACGCCGAGGGTGTCGCCGCGGGCCAGGAGCTCGTACGAGGGCATGTCGTCCAGTTCCAGGTGCTCCAGGTCCAGCACGAAGCCGTCCTGGTTGAGCTGGATGTTCTCGAGGGCGTCCGAGATGATCGTGAGGTTGCGCAGCCCCAGGAAGTCCATCTTGATCAGCCCGAGCCCCTCGCACGTGGGGTAGTCGAACTGGGTGATGATCTGCCCGTCCTGCTCGCGGCGCATGATCGGGATGATGTCGATCAGCGGGTGCGAGGACATGATGACGCCGGCGGCGTGCACGCCCCACTGCCGCTTGAGCCCCTCGAGGCCCTGGGCGGTCTCGAAGATCTTCTTGGCCTCGGGGTCCTGGCCGAGGATCTCCCGCAGCTCCTCGGCCTCGCCGTGGCGCTTGGCCTTCTCGTCGTAGACGTCCTTGAGGGAGATGCCCTTGCCCATGACGTCCGGCGGCATGGCCTTGGTGAGCTTCTCGCCCATGGAGAAGGGGTAGCCGAGCACGCGGGAGGAGTCCTTCAGGGCCTGCTTCGCCTTGATGGTGCCGTAGGTGACGATCATGGCCACGCGCTCGTCGCCGTACTTCTCGGTGACGTAGTGGATCACCTCGGAGCGGCGGCGGTCGTCGAAGTCGACGTCGAAGTCGGGCATCGAGACGCGGTCCGGGTTGAGGAAGCGCTCGAAGATCAGCCCGTGCTCCAGCGGGTTCAGCTCGGTGATGCGCATCGCGTACGCGACCATGGACCCGGCGCCGGAGCCGCGGCCGGGGCCGACGCGGATCCCGTTGTTCTTCGCCCAGTTGATGAAGTCGGCCACCACCAGGAAGTAGCCGGGGAAGCCCATCTGGATGATGATGCCCTTCTCGTACTCGGCCTGCTTCCGCACGTCGTCGGGGATGCCCCCGGGGAAGCGGTAGTGCAGGCCCTTCTCCACCTCCTCGACGAACCACGAGGTCTCGTCGTGGCCCTCGGGGGTCGGGAAGCGCGGCATGTAGTTGGCGGAGGTGTCGAACTCGACCTGGCAGCGCTCGGCGATCTCCAGGGTGTTGTCGCAGGCCTCCGGGAAGTCCCGGAACAGCTCGCGCATCTCGGCCGGGGACTTCAGGTAGAACTCGTCGGCGTCGAACTTGAAGCGCTTCGGGTCCGCCAGGGTCGAGCCGGACTGCACGCACAGCAGCGCCGCGTGGGACTTCGCGTCCTCGGCGTGGGTGTAGTGCAGGTCGTTGGTGGCGACCAGCGGGAGGCCGAGGTCCTTGGCCAGCCTCAGCAGGTCGCTCGTGACGTTCTTCTCGATGGCCAGGCCGTGGTCCATCAGCTCGCAGAAGTAGTTCTCGGCGCCGAAGATGTCCCGGAACTCCGCGGCCGCCTCCCGGGCCTCCTGGTACTGGCCCAGGCGCAGCCGGGTCTGGACCTCGCCCGACGGGCAGCCGGTGGTCGCGATGAGGCCCTTGCCGTACTGGTTGAGCAGCTCCCGGTCCATGCGCGGCTTGTACAGCTGGCCCTCCAGCGAGGCGAGCGAGGAGGCGCGGAACAGGTTCTGCATGCCCTCCGTGCTCTGCGCCAGCAGCGTCATGTGCGTGTACGCGCCGCCGCCGGAGACGTCGTCGCGGCCGCCGTCGGCGAACTTCACGCGCGAGCGGTCGGAGCGGGCGGTGCCGGGGGTGACGTAGGCCTCCACGCCGATGATGGGCTTGATCCCGGCCGCGTTGGCCTTGTTCCAGAAGTCGAAGGCGCCGAACACGTAGCCGTGGTCGGTGGTCGCCAGGGACGTCATGCCCATCTCGTGGCACGCCTCGAACAGGTCGTCGAGGCGCGCCGCACCGTCGAGCATCGAGTACTCGGTGTGCACGTGCAGGTGGGTGAAGCTCTTCTTGCCGGTCGCCGTCGTCACCCGTCCAGTGTAGTCGCCCGCACCGACCGGGCCGCCGGGCCCGCGGGCGCCCCCGTCAGGCCGGGCCGCCGTCCCGCAGGGTCTCCAGGGCGAACGCGAGGTCCGGCGGGTAGGGGCTCTCGAACTCGACCGGCTCCCCCGTCCCGGGGTGCTCGAAGCCCAGCCGCTTGGCGTGCAACCACTGGCGGGTGAGGCCCAGGCCCGCGGACAGCGCCGGGTCCGCGCCGTAGGTGAGGTCCCCGCAGCACGGGTGGCGCAGGGCCGCGAAGTGCACGCGGATCTGGTGGGTGCGCCCGGTCTCCAGGAGCACCTCCACGAGCGCGGCGCGGCCGAACGCCTCGAGCACCTCGTAGTGCGTCACGGCCGGGCGCCCGCCGTCGACCACCGCGAAGCGCCAGTCGTAGCCCGGGTGGCGGCCGATGGGCGCGTCGATCGTGCCGCGCAGGGGGTCGGGCAGGCCCTGGACCACCGTGTGGTAGACCTTCGTGACCGTGCGCTCCTTGAAGGCGCGCTTGAGCAGCGTGTAGGCGCGCTCCGTGCGGGCGACCACCATCAGCCCGGACGTCCCGACGTCGAGCCGGTGGACGACGCCCTTCCGCTCCGGAGCGCCCGAGGTCGTGATGGCGATCCCGGCCCCGGCCAGGGCGCCGACGACCGTCGGGCCCTTCCACCCCGGGGACGGGTGCGCGGCGACCCCCGGCGGCTTGTCGATGACGACGATGTCGTCGTCCAGGTGCACCACGCGGAAGTCCTCGACCACCTGGGGCACGATCTGCGACGGGTCCTCGGGGACGGGCACGTGCACGGTGAGGGTCTGGGAGGCCTCCACGCGGAAGGACTTGGCGACCGGGCGGTCCCGGTGCAGCACGAGGCCCTCGGCGCACAGCCCCGCGGCCACGGACCGGGAGAGGCCGGTGAGGGCCGCCACGGCGGCGTCCACGCGCTGGCCCTCGAGCTCCGCGGGCACGGTGAAGCGCTCCTCGACGTGCGTCGGCTCAGCCACGGTGGTCTCCCTCCCTGCGCTCGGCGGCGGGGGCCGCGTCCTGCTCGCCGGTCCCCGCACTGTTCCCCGCGCCGTCCCGGGCGCCGTCCCGGTCCCGGTCGCCGTCCCGGTCCCGGCTGCGGGTGCCGTCAGGCTCCCGGCCGAGGAGGGTGAGGAGGACGATGAGCGAGACGCCGGTCACCACGCCGCAGTCGGCGAGGTTGAAGATCGCGAAGCGCGGCACGGCGATGAAGTCCACCACGTGGCCGACCCCGAAGCCGGGCTCCCGCAGCAGCCGGTCGGTGAGGTTGCCGAGCGCGCCGCCGAGCACCAGGCCGAGGGCGAGCGCCCACGCCGCGGAGCGGACCCGGCGCAGGACCAGGACGATCACGACGGAGACCACGGCCATGACCAGGGTGAACACCCAGGTGATGCTCTCGCCGAGGGAGAACGCCGCCCCGGGGTTGCGGATGAACTGCCACCACAGCAGGCCGTCGACGACCGGCACCACCTGCCCCAGCTCCATGGTGGACACGACCCACCACTTGGTCAGCTGGTCCAGGGCGTAGACGAGCACGGCGGCGGCCGCGGCGAGCCACACGGCGCCGCGACGGGGCGCCGGCGGCGGGGCCGCCTCCGCAGGGGCTTCTGGATGCTCGCTCATGCTCTCCTCGGTCGACCGGGTCGGGATGCGGGGCCGCTCGGGGCCCCGCACCATGGTGCCACGCGCCGGACCGCGTCCGCCGCGCGGGGCGGACGGGACGGGGCGGGACGACGACGGAGGGACCGGCACGTGGCCGGTCCCTCCGTCGGACGCCGCTCGGCGTGCTGGTGCGGCGAGGGCGCTCAGGCCTGCTCGGCCGGCGCCGGTGCCGGCGCCAGGGACGGGACGGTGTCGAGCTCCAGGAGCTGCTCGTTGATGAAGTTCTTGAGGTTGGCGCGGTAGTCCTTCTCGAAGGTGCGCAGCCCGGAGACGCGGGTCTCGAGCTCGGCCTCCTCCTCCTGCAGCGCCGCGAGGGTCTCCTCGCGGGTGCGCCGCGCGTCGGCCACGAGCTCCTCGGCCTGGGCGCGCCCCTCGGCGACGAGGCGGTCGCGCTCGGCGGTGCCCTCGGCGACGTAGTCGTCGTGCAGCTTCTGGGCCATGGCGAGCACGCCGGCGGCCGACTGCGCGGCGCCGCCGACGGGGGCAGCCTCGGCGGGAGCCGCGGTGACGCCCTCGGCCGGGGTGGTCTCCACGGCAGTGGCAGGCTCCTGGACGGGAGCGACGACGGTCTCGGCGGGCGCCTCGGCGAGGCCCGGCTCGGAGACCGGCGAGGGGGTGGTGTCCCGGGGCGCGACCGGACGTCCCGCGGCCTCGAGCTGCTGCTTGAGGTCCGCGTTCTCCTGGTTCAGGCGGCGCAGCTCCACGACGATCTCGTCGAGGAAGTCGTCGACCTCGTCCTGGTCGTAGCCCTCCCGGAACTTGGTGGGCTGGAACCGCTTGTTGATGACGTCTTCGGGGGTCAGGGCCATGGGTGCTTCACTCCTTGTCCAGGGGCCGGCGCGGCGGCGGGGGCCGGCCGGTTACAGGTTACAGTGTGGCCCCCGCGGGGGCCGGGGATCAGACCAGCATCGTCCGGACGATGCTCCGGATGATGCTGATCGCGAAGATCAGGATCAGGAACCCGAGGTCCAGGGCGATCCCGCCGAAGCGCAGCGGCGGCACGAGCCGGCGCAGGAGCTTCATGGGCGGGTCGGTGATCGTGTAGACGACCGAGGCCGCGACGAGCGCGGCGCCGCGGGGCCGCCAGTTGCGCGCGAACATCTGGATCCAGTCGAGGACCAGGCGCGCGAGGAGGGCCACGTACACCAGGTGCAGGGCCAGGTAGAGCACGGAGAGCAGCAGCTCCATGGGGAGACCTCAGTCCTCCTGGTCGTCGTCGGCCCCGTCGGCCTCGTCGCCGCCGGCGGGGTGGCCGACGACCTCCACGTAGGACGGGGTGAGCAGGAAGACCTTGCCGGTCACGCGCTCGATGGATCCGTGGAGGGCGAAGACGAGCCCGGCGGAGAAGTCGACCAGGCGCTTGGCCTCGGCGTCCCCCATGTCCGAGACGTTCATGATGACGGGAGTGCCTTCCCGGAACGCCTCGCCGATCGACTTCGCGTCGTTGTAGGAGCGGGGGTGGACCGTGGTGATGGTGCGCAAGGTCGAGCTGTCCTCTCGAGAGCTGGAGGCGCGTTTGATGGGGGTGACGGGCGCCCGGTACTCGGCCGGCCGGCGGGGCACGGCGACGGCCGTGGACTCCTGCGCGCGGGTCTCGCGCGGTTCCTCGCGCACCACGGCGGAGGAGCGCTGCTCCTCGCGATCGGGGGCGTCGTCGTAGTCCTCGTCCGTCTCGGCGAGGCCGAGATAGATCATGGTGCGGCGCAACGCTCCGGCCATGTGCTCTCCTTGACTGTTCTGTGCGGATGTCGGCGGTGGGGGAAGGTCCAAGATCCTCGGCCCGCGCGCCTCGGGTGGTGCGGGAGGCGCGGCCGGGCCGTCCACCAAGCTATCGTACGGGCGGCCGGGGGCCGAGGACATCCGAGCCGACGCGCACGTGCGTGGCCCCGTGGTCCACGGCCTCCTCCAGGTCCTGGCTCATGCCCGCGGACACGGCCGTGGCGTCCGGCAGGGACGCCCGGAGCCGCTGCGAGATCTCGTGGAGGCGCTCGAAGGCGGGCCCCGGCGGGGCGCCCAGCGGGGCGACCGCCATGACCCCGCCCGCGCGCAGGCCCTCCGTGGCGGCGATCTGCTCGGCGAGGCGCAGGACGTCCTCGGGCAGGGCGCCGCCGCGGTGCTCCTCGGCGTCCAGCGAGACCTGCACGAGGCAGGTGAGGTCCGCCGCGGCGCAGGGGCCCGGCTCGGCCTCCCCCGCGGCCATGGCCTCCCGGTGGCGCTGCACGGCCCGGCCGAGGGCGGTGACGAGCGAGGCGCGGTCCACGGAGTGCACCCACGAGGCGTAGCGGACGACCGACTTCGCCTTGTTGGACTGGAGCTGGCCGATGAAGTGCCAGTCGAGGGGCCCGTCCACGAGACCTCGGACCTCGAAGGCCTTGGCGGCGGCCTCCTGGTCCCGGTTCTCACCCACGTCGGTGACGCCGAGCCGGTGCAGGCGCACGACGTCGGCGGCGGGGAAGAACTTGGTGACGGCGATCAGCCGCGGCACGCCCGACCCGGTCGTGCGGCGGGCGGCGGCGGCCTCGATCCGGGCGCGGACGCGCTCGAGGGCCGCGGCCAGCTCCCGCGTCCGCGGGTCCTGGTCGGCGGGGCCGGGCAGCGCCGGGCCCGGGGCGCCGCTCACGCGTCGCCCTCCGTGCCGCCGGCGCGCCACACGAGCCCCACGATCCGCCCGGAGCCGGGATCGCGGCGGTGCGAGGAGAGCCTCTCGTTCTCGTGGGTGCACGCGGGCCCCGGGGAGCCGTCGGGGTCGGCGAGGGCGACGCCGAGGGAGCCGAGCCGCTCCCGCGCGCCGGCCCGGAGGTCCAGCGCGGGGGTGCCCCACGAGGTGGTGGCCGCCACGGCCGGGATCCGCCGCGCGGACTCCTCCCGCATGGTCTCGGGCACCTCGTAGCAGGCCCCGCAGATGGAGGGGCCGATCCACGCGGTGACGTCCTGCGCCCCGCGGTGCCGCAGCCGCTCGACCGCGCGCTCGAGCACGCCGTCGAGCAGGCCCCTCCGGCCTGCGTGGGCCACGCCGGTGACGGGGCCCACCGGACCCTCGCCCACGAGGACGACGGGCACGCAGTCGGCGACCATCACCGCCAGGGGTGCGCCGGTCACGGAGACGGCGGCGTCCGCCCTGGGGGTCGCCGGCCGGACGGGGTCGTCCGCGTCGACGACGTCGGTGCCGTGCACCTGGTCGAGGAACAGCAGCGAGCCGCCGGGCACGCCCATGGCCTGCTCCAGCGCGGCCCGCCGGGCCCGCACCGCGGCGGGGTCGTCGCCGGTGTGCAGGGCCAGGTTGCCGGCCCCGCGGTGGGTGAACGCCACGCGCACGCCCTGCCCGACCTCTTCGTGCCACCAGAACACCGTGCTCCGCCTCCTGTTGCGCCGTCACCGGCCGTGCTCGTCTGCCGGCCGTGCTCGTCTGCCGGCCGTACTCGTCTGCCGGCCGTGCTGTCACCGGCCGTGCTGTCGTGGACCCTGCCGTCACGGGCCGCGCGTGCTCCAGCCGCCCCCGCGGGGGCGGCGCTTAATGCACCCGGGGGCGGGCGCGGTGCTCCGCGCCCGCCCCCGGGAGGGACCTCACTTCAGGAAGTCGGGGAAGTCCAGCGCGTCCTTGCGGGCGGCGCCGGCCGGGGCGCCGGTCTCGGCCTCGGCGGGCAGGTCCACGTCGAACCCGGCGTCGTCCGGGACGTCGTCGTTGGCGGCCGGCTGCGACCACTTCTGCTGGGCCGAGGGCTGCGCGAAGGCCGGGGCGCCGCCGCGCTGCGGGGAGCGGCCCACGCCGGCGGGCTGGGCCGCGCCGGAGCCGAAGGCCGCTCGGGTGGTGGCGGCCTGCTGGGCTGCGGCGTTGGTGTTGTTGGCGTTGGTCTCGGGGCTCACCGAGTCGAAGCCGGCGGCGATGACGGTCACGCGGGCCTGGTCGCCCAGGGCGTCGTCGATGACGGCGCCGAAGATGATGTTGGCCTCGGGGTGGGCCACCTCCTGCACCAGGCGGGCGGCCTCGTTGATCTCGAACAGCCCGAGGTCGGACCCGCCCTGGATGGACAGCAGCACGCCGTGCGCGCCGTCGATGGAGGCCTCCAGCAGCGGGGAGGCGATGGCGAGCTCGGCGGCCTTGACCGCGCGGTCCTCGCCCTGCGCCGAGCCGATGCCCATGAGGGCGGAGCCGGCGCCCTGCATGACGGACTTGACGTCCGCGAAGTCGAGGTTGATCAGCCCGGGGGTGGTGATCAGGTCGGTGATCCCCTGCACGCCGGACAGGAGCACCTGGTCCGCGGACTTGAAGGCGTCGAGCATGGAGACGTTGCGGTCCGAGATGGACAGCAGCCGGTCGTTCGGGATGACGATCAGGGTGTCGACCTCGTCGCGGAGGGTCTCGATCCCGTTCTCGGCCTGGTTCGAGCGGCGACGGCCCTCGAAGGTGAAGGGCCGGGTGACCACGCCGATGGTCAGGGCGCCCAGGGAGCGGGCGATGCGGGCCACGACGGGCGCGCCGCCCGTGCCGGTGCCGCCGCCCTCGCCGGCGGTGACGAAGACCATGTCCGCCCCCTTGAGGACCTCCTCGATCTCCTCGTGGTGGTCCTCGGCGGCCTGGCGCCCGACGTCGGGGTTGGCGCCCGCGCCGAGCCCGCGGGTCAGCTCGCGGCCGACGTCGAGCTTGACGTCGGCGTCGCTCATCAGCAGGGCCTGCGCGTCCGTGTTGATCGCGATGAACTCGACGCCGCGCAGACCCTCCTCGATCATCCGATTGACGGCGTTGACGCCGCCGCCGCCGATTCCGACGACCTTGATGACGGCCAAGTAGTTCTGGGGGGTGGAGGAGTCCATGGGTACCTAACTCGAGATGGTTCGGGGTCCGGGATCGCGGGCCGTACCTCGACCTTCGATCGAAGGTCGAATGTCAGGCCGTGGGCTGATCCCCGGGGAGGTTCGATGTCGGGTCAAGACTAACAACGGTCAGGACCACCTGCACGACAAGCCATACCGCTTTCGACACTTTTCGCCAAAACCGCAGGTCGTGCTGGGTTTACGGGCAACTGTCGACCTGTGGTGGAGGGTGAGGGACGTGCCGCCGGATTCAGCGCACGACGGGGCGCGTGGGGCTGGAGACGTCGTAGGTGGTGATGCCGCTGTCGGCGCCGCGGGCCTCCACGAGCTCCCGGAGCACCTGGGCCTTGAGCTCGCTGTCCTCCGCCGTCCCCCAGACGACCGTCCGGCCGTCCGTGAAGGCCAGCTCGACGGAGGAGAGGGACTCGGCGGAGGCCGAGCGGAGCTGGGCGAGGACGGACTCCGGGAGGGCGGCCAGCACGGCGGCGATCACGGCGAACCGGTCGGTCCCCAGGACCTCCCGACCGCCGGTCACCACGGGCACCCCGGCCTCCTCCGCGGAGGCCGCCGTGGTCAGCTCCACGCCCTCGGAGTCGACGACCACGAGCTCGCCGCCGTCCTCGACGGCGGCCACCGGCACCCGCTCGCGCAGCTCGACCACCAGGTGGTGCGGCGGCTCCAGGACCACCTCGATCGAGCGGACCTGCCGGATCTGCCCGACCGACTCGCGGACCTCCGCCTCGGAGATGCGGGTCAGGGGCGTCCCCCGGTAGGGCTCCAGCGCGGCCTCCACGCTGGCCGGGTCGGTGAGCTGGGCGCCCCGCACGGTGATGTCGCGGACCGCCAGGAGCGGGGAGAACAGCAGCACGCCCACCGCGAGGGCGGCCGTCAGCAGGACGGCCAGGGCGGCGCCGAGCCGCCGCCGGCGGCGCTGCGCCCGCGACGAACCGGGGAAGGCCACGACGGTGGACCCGCCGGGACGGGCGCCGACGGCCGTGGAGCCGTGCCGTGGGGGCTCGTCGGCGTCCGGGACGCGGGAGGCCGTGAGCACGCGCTCGGCGGCGCGCTGCTGGCGGTGTCGCCGCCAGGCGCTGAAGCGTCCCCCCGCGCTGGGCACCTCCTCGAGGTCGTCGGCGTCGGCCAGGGGCGAGACCTTGGACCCGTCGTTGACGCGCACCCGCACGGCGGGGAGCTCGTGCTCAGCAGCGGGCGTCCCGCCCGCCGGGTGCGCCGCGCCCGGCACGGCGGCCGCGCCGGCGCGGGGCACGCGCCCGGGCCGCTCCGGGGGCAGGCCGCCGGGCGCCGCGCCGCCATCAGCCGGGGCGCCGGCGGTCGGGGCGCCGGGCCCGGTCTGCGGCTCCTCCCCGAACAGGGGCTGGCGCGGTCGGCCGTGCCGGCTCATCAGGAGGTCCCGAGGCGGTCCACGAGGCGGGGTCCGAGCCGGGTGACGTCCCCGGCGCCCACGGTGAGCACGAGGTCGCCCGGGCGGGCCGCCCGCACGGCCTCGGCCACCGCGTCGGAGCCCTCGGGGACGTAGCGCACGTGGCCGGGGGCGCGCTCGGTGATGATCTCGCTCGTGAGCCCGGGCACCGGCTGCTCCCGGGCCGCGAAGATGTCGATGACGAGGCTCTCGTCGGCCAGCGCGAGGGCGTCGGCGAACTCCCCGGCGAACTCCCGGGTGCGGGAGAACAGGTGGGGCTGGAAGATCGCGATGACCTTGTGCTCCCCGGCGACCTCCCGGGCGGCGGTGAGCGCGGCGACGACCTCGGTGGGGTGGTGGGCGTAGTCGTCGAAGACCCGCACGCCCCGTGCCTCGCCGCGCAGGTCGAAGCGCCGCGCGGAGCCGTGGAAGCCGGCCAGGCCGCGGGCGGCGTCCGCGGGGGCCACGCCGGCCTCCAGCGCGACGCAGAAGGCCGCCGTCGCGTTCAGCACGTTGTGCAGCCCGGGCACCGCCAGCACGAGCTGCTCCTCCCGGCGGTCCGCGCCCTCGCCGAGGACGAGCGTGCTCCGGGTGCTCAGGCCGTTCGCGGGGCCGGGGACGACCCGCACGTCGGAGGCGGGGTCGGTGCCGTACGTGACGACCCTGCCGCCGGCCGCCCGGTGCCGCTCGGCCAGGCCCCGGGAGCCGGCGTCGTCCTGGCAGGCCACGAGCAGCCCGTCCTCGGACAGGGTGGCCGCGAAGTCGTCGAAGGCCGTGAAGAACGCCTCGCGGGAGGCGTAGAAGTCCAGGTGGTCGGGCTCGATGTTGGTGACGACGCCGATCCGGGGCGCGTACTTGAGGAACGAGCCGTCGGACTCGTCGGCCTCCGCCACGAACCACCGTCCCCCGCCGAGGGCCGCGTTGGAGCCCAGGTCCGCCACGTGCGCGCCGATGGCCCACGAGGGGTCGAGGCCGGCCTCCCGGAGGACCAGGGCGGCCATGGAGCTGGTGGTCGTCTTGCCGTGCGTGCCTGCGACGGCCACCACGTCGCGCCCGTGCATCGCGGCGGCGAGGCCGTCGGAGCGGTGCAGCACCCGCAGCCCGGCGGCGACGGCCGCGGCGTACTCGGGGTTGTCGGGGGTGATCGCGGTGGAGACCACCACGGTCCGGGCCCCCGCCACGTTCTCGGCGCGCTGGCCCACGAAGACCGTGGCGCCCAGCGCCTCGAGCTCCCGCAGGCCGGCGGAGTCCTGGCGGTCGGAGCCGCTCACGGGCACGCCGCGGGCGAGCATGAGGCGGGCCACGGCGGACATGCCCGCCCCGCCCATGCCGACGAAGTGGACGGCGCCCAGCTGCTCGGGCTCGATCCGGTGCTCAGCGCTCAACGGGGACCTCCTGGAGGATCAGACGGGCCAGCACGGCGTCGGCGTCCCGGACGCCGTGCGCGCGGCCGGCGGCGGCCATGGCGGCGAGCCGTTCCCGGTCGGTGGACAGGGGGTGGACGTGCTCGCGCCACCACGCGGGGGTGAAGTCGTCGTCGGCCACGAGCAGGGCGGCGCCGGCCTCCACCAGGGAGGCGGCGTTGAGCGCCTGCTCGCCGTTGCCGACGGGCAGGGGGACGAAGACGGCGGGCAGCCCGACGGCCGCGACCTCCGAGACGGTCGCGGCGCCCGCGCGCGCCACCAGCAGGTCCGCGGCGGCGTAGACGCGCTCCATGCCGTCCACGTACTCGACCTGGACGTAGCCGGGAGCGCTCAGGAGGGTGCCGTCGTCCGCGGTCAGCTGCTTGCCGCGGCCCGTGACGTGCAGGAGCTGGTAGCCGTGCTCCGCCGCCTCGGCGGCGACCTCGGCCACGGTGCGGTTCATGCTCAGGGCGCCGGAGGAGCCGCCGGTCACGACCACCGTGGGCCGCTCCGGGTCGAGCCCGAAGGAGCGGCGGGCGCCGTCGCGCAGGGCCGCCCGGTCCAGTCCGGCGATCTCCCGGCGCATGGGCATGCCCACGGTCGTGGCCCCGCGCAGGGGGGTGCCCGGGAAGGCCGTGGCCACGGTGCGCGCCCAGCGGGCGCCCACCCGGTTGGCCAGCCCGGGGCGGGCGTTGGCCTCGTGGATGACGATCGGCACGCCGCGGCGGGCGGCCGCGAGGTAGACGGGCGTGCAGACGTAGCCGCCCACGCCCACGACCACGTCGGGGCGCACGCGGTCCAGGATCTCCCCCGCCTGCCGGACCGCGCCCGCGAGCCGGGACGGCAGCCGCAGGAGGTCCACGGAGAGCCGGCGGGGCATGGGCACCCGGTCGACGAGCTCGAGGGCGAGCCCCGCCTGCGGGACCAGCCGCGTCTCCATCCCGGCGGCGGTGCCCACGGCGGTGAGGCGCGCGTCCGGCGCCTGCTCGCGCAGGGCGGCCGCGATGGCCAGCAGCGGGCTGACGTGCCCGGCGGTGCCGCCGCCGGCCAGCAGGACCGACGGCCCGGGGGCCTGGGGGGTCGGGTCGGACGATGTCATGCGCGATCCTTGCTCGGGGTGCGGGGGCGGGGGGCGCGGGCCGGGACGGGGATCCGGTGCGGCAGGCGGGTGAAGGACATGACCACGCCGACGGCGGCCAGGCTCATCAGAAGCGACGATCCACCGTAGCTGATGAACGGGAGCGGGATGCCGATGACGGGCAGCACCCCGGTGACCATGCCGATGTTGATGAACGCCTGCCCCACGAGCCACGTCACGATGCTCGCCGTGGCGATCCGGACGAAGCGGCTCCGGGCGCGCAGGATGACGCGGGCCATGGCCAGGGCCATCACGGCGAACAGGCCCAGGATCAGGAGGGCGCCGAGCAGGCCGAGCTCCTCCCCGATGATCGAGAAGATGTAGTCGTTGTGCGCCTCGGGCACGTAGTTGTACTTGAGCCGGGACTGCCCCAGGCCCACGCCCCACCAGCCGCCGGAGGCCAGCGCGTTGAGGCCCTGCTGCGCCTGGTAGCACGCGTCCGTGGCCCCGCACTCGCCGAAGAGCCAGCCGGTGATCCGGTCCACGCGGTGGGGGGCGGCCGCGACGGCCACGGCGCCGAGCAGGCCGGCGCCCGCGGCGGCGACGACGAACAGGCGCAGGGGCGCCCCCGCGAAGAACAGGGCCGCCGCGTAGATGAGGACGAACACGAGCACGGTCCCCATGTCCTCCCCCAGCATGACCATCAGGGTGGGCAGCCCGAAGCCGGCCACGGAGGGCCACAGGGCCCCGCGCCAGTTCCGCACCGCGTCGGCCTGCCGGGCGAGGACCACGGCCAGCCAGATCGCGACCGCGAGCTTGGCGGCCTCGGAGGGCTGGAAGGTCTGCCCGCCCACGAGGATCCAGTTCCGGTTGCCGTTGACGGTGCTGCCCAGTGGGGTGAACACGAGGCCCAGGAGCAGGACCGCCAGGACCAGCAGGCCGGTGGCCCCGCGGCGGTACCACTCCGTGGGCACGAAGGAGAGCCCGAACATCAGGACGACGCCCAGCCCGGCGAAGGTCGCCTGCTTGACGAAGTACGAGTACGCGGACTGCTCCGAGGAGATGGACTCCACCGCGGAGGCGGAGAGGACCATCATGATGCCGATGCCGGTGAGCAGGAGCACCGAGCCGGCGAGCGCGTAGTAGGAGTGGATGAGGGGCCCGTCCACGAGCGCCCGCCAGAACCGGCGGGCGCCGCCCAGCGAGCCGCGCGCCGCCTGCTGCAGGCCGGGCCGGTCCTGGAGGGCGGTCACGTCAGCCGCTCCACGAGGTCCGCGACCTCCTTGATGAACGCGTCGCCGCGGTGGGCGTAGGAGCGGAACTGGTCCATGGACGCCGCGGCCGGCGCCATGAGCACGGTGTCCCCCCGCTGCGCGGCCCCGTGGGCGAGGCGCACGGCCTCCGCCATCACCACGTCGCCCGCGGAGGCCTCCGCTGCGGCGGCCGTTGCTGCGGACTCCGCGGCGTCCGCTGCGGCGTCATCCGCGGCCGCGTCCTGCGCCGGGTGCAGGACGGGGACGTCCGGGGCGTGCCGGGCGAGGGCCTCGAGCAGGGAGGCGTTGTCGGTGCCGAGGAGCACGACGGTGCGCAGCCGCGCGGCGTGCCGGGCGACGAGCCGGTCGTAGGAGACGCCCTTGGACAGGCCGCCGGCGATCCACACGACGGAGTCGAAGGCGGACAGGGAGGCGTCGGCGGCGTGCGGGTTCGTGGCCTTGGAGTCGTTGATCCACATCACCCCGTGGGTGGTGGCCACCGCCTGGATGCGGTGGTCGCCGGGCTCGTAGGCGCGCAGCCCGTCGCGCACGGCCTCCGGCGGGGCGCCGGCGGCCCGGGCGAGGGCCGCGGCGGCCAGGGCGTTGGCCACGCCGTGGCGGGTGGGGATGGGGCCGGTGTCCGCGATCGAGGCGAGCTCGAGGGCGGAGCGGCGCCGGTCCTCGTGGAAGGCCCGGTCCACGAGCAGGTCCTCGACGACCCCGAGCATGCCCACGTCCGGGGTGTCGAGGGTGAAGCCGACCGCGCGGCAGCCCTCCTCGACGTCGGCCTCCTCCACCATCCGCACGGTCTCGGGCTGCTGGGCGTTGTAGACGCAGGCCGCGCGGGTGTGCTCGTAGATCCGGGACTTGTCCGCGGCGTAGTTCTCGTAGCCGCCGTGCCAGTCCACGTGGTCCTCGGCCAGGTTGAGCACCACGGACGCGAGCGGGGACATCGAGTGCGTCCAGTGCAGCTGGAAGCTGGAGAGCTCCACGGCCAGGACGTCGTACTCGACCGGCTCGCGCAGGGCGTCGAGGATCGGGGTGCCCACGTTGCCCACCGCGGCCGCGGTGAGACCGGCGGCGCGGAGCATGGCCTCGGTCATCCCCACCGTGGTCGTCTTGCCGTTGGTGCCGGTGATGCACACCCACTCGGCGGTCTTCTTCCCGGGCCGCTCGCGCACGCGCCAGGCCAGCTCGACGTCGCCCCAGATCTGGATCCCCTCGGCGGCCGCGGTGGCCGGCAGGGGGTGGGAGGGCGCGAAGCCCGGGGAGGTGACCACCAGGTCGGGGCGGGCGCCCTCGACGTCGGGGACGGCCCGGAAGGCGTCCTCCCCCAGGAGGACGTCGGCGGCGCCGACGATCCGCAGGGTGTCCGCCTTTCCCCGCGTGGTGGCGGAGTCCGTGCCGTCGACGACGACGACGCGGGCGCCCAGCTCGATCAGGGTGTCGGCGGCGGCGAAGCCGGACACGCCGATGCCGGCCACGACCACCCGCAGCCCGGCCCAGTCGGCGTCCCAGCCGGTCAGCCCGGCCAGCCGGGGGTTGTCGCGGACGGGGTTCTCGTTGCTCGCGTGGATCACTGGACCATACCTCCGTGGGAGAGCAGCCAGTCGCCGTAGAAGACGCCGAGCGCGGCCGCCACGAACAGCCCGGCGATGATCCAGAAGCGGACCACGATGGTGACCTCGTTCCAGCCCTTGAGCTCGAAGTGGTGCTGCAGCGGCGCCATCTTGAAGATGCGCTTGCCGCCGGAGAGCTTGAAGTAGCCGACCTGCAGGATGACCGAGACGGTGATGACCACGAACAGGCCGGCGATGAGCACGAGGAGCAGCTCGGTGCGGGTCAGCACCGCGAAGGCGGCGAGGCCGCCGCCGAGGCCCAGGGAGCCGGTGTCGCCCATGAAGATCTTCGCGGGGGACGTGTTCCACCACAGGAAGCCCACGAGCGCCCCGATGAGGGCGGCCGCGAGGAGGGCCAGGTCCGAGGCGTCCCGGACCTGGTAGCACACGCCCGCGCTCACGGTCCCGCAGAGGTGGGTGTTCTGCCACATGGCGATGAGCATGTAGCCGCTGAACACGAGGATGGACGCGCCGGTGGCGAGCCCGTCCAGGCCGTCGGTGAGGTTGACGGCGTTGGTGGTGGCCGTCGCGATGAGGTTGACCCAGACGATGAACAGGATCGCCCCGACCACCGGGCCCGCGAAGGCGAGGTCCAGGGCGGTGTCCCGGGTGACGGAGATCGCCGTGGACGCCGCGCTGGCGCCGTCCTCGTCGCGCACGAGCAGCACGAGCACCGCGAAGCCGGTGCCGATCAGGCCCTGCAGGACGATCTTGCCCGCGGCGCTCAGGCCCAGGTTCTGCTTCTTGGTGATCTTCTTGAAGTCGTCGACGAAGCCGACCAGCCCCATGCCGAGCATCAGCACCAGCGCCGCGAGCCCGGAGACGGTGACGCCTCCGTAGGAGGGCCACAGGAGCCCCGAGACCAGGTGCGTGAGCGCGTAGGCGAGGACGACCGAGCCGAGGATCGCCACGCCGCCCATGGTGGGGGTGCCGCGCTTGGTGTGGTGGCTCGTGGGCCCGTCGTCCCGGATGAACTGGCCGTAGCCGCGCCGGGCGAGGAACTTGATGAACGCCGGCGTGCCCAGCAGGGACAGCGCCAGCGCGAGGCCGGCCGCCATGAGGATCTGGATCATGCGCGCTCGGTCCCTTCGTGGGCGGTGCCGCCGGCGGGTCGCCCGGCGGCGTCCAGGTCCGCGTTGACGAACGGCCCGGCGGACAGCCAGTGGTCGCCGCGGGCGGGCGCGTCGTTGCCAGGGGCGGGGGCGGGACCGGTCCCGGCCGTCCCCGCGTCGGCGGCCACCCGGTCGCCCAGGACCCCCAGCCCGGAGGCGTTGGAGGACTTGAACAGGACGATGTCCCCGGGGGCCAGCTCGTGGCGCAGGATCTCGTGCGCCTCCTCGGCGGTCCCCACCCACGTGGCCTCGTTGCCCCAGGAGCCCTCGAGCTGCGCCGCGTCGTAGACCGGCCGTGCCAGCTCGCCGACCGCGATCAGCTTGGAGATGTTCAGCCGCACGACCATCCGGCCCAGGGCGTCGTGCTCCTCCACGGTGCTGTCGCCGAGCTCGAGCATGCCGCCCAGCACGGCCCAGGTCCGCCGGGGCGCGGCACCGCCGGTGCCGCGGCCCAGCTGGGCGAGGGTCTGCAGGGCGGCCCGCATGGACTGGGGGTTGGCGTTGTAGGCGTCGTTGATCACGGTCACGCCGTCGGGGCGCTCGGTGCGCTCCATCCGCCAGCGGCTGGCGGCGCCCTGGGCGTTGAGCGAGGCGGCGATCCGCTCCGGGGCCACGCCGGCCGTGAAGGCGGCGGCGGCCGCGGCGAGGAGGTTCGACACGTGGTGGTCGCCGATCAGCCGGGACGCGACCCGGTGCACGGACCCGTCCGGGAAGTGCAGGTCGAACTCGGGGTTGCCGGCGGCGCCCAGGCGCACCCCGGACGCGTGCACGCGCGCCGCGGGCACCTCGGGCAGGGCGTTCGCCGGGGACTCGCCGAAGAGCACGACGGGGGCCGCGGTGCGGCGGTGCATCTGCCGCACGGCGGCGTCGTCGTCGTTGAGCACCGCGACCCCGTCCGCGCCGAGGGACTCGACGAGCTCCCCCTTCGCCCGGGCGATGTTGGCGGTCCCGCCGAACTCCCCGGCGTGGGCGGAGCCCACGCAGAGCACGACCCCGATGTTCGGCCGGACCATCCGGCAGAGGTAGTCGATGTTGCCGATCTTCGTGGCGCCCATCTCGATGATCAGGAAGCGGGTGTCGGGCCCGGCGGTGAAGACGGTCAGCGGGACGCCGACCTCCCCGTTGTAGGAGCCCTGCGGGGCGACGGTGGGCCCCTCGGCCGAGAAGATCCCCCGGAGCAGGTCCTTGGTGGTGGTCTTGCCCACGGAGCCGGTCACGGCGATCACCTTGACCTCGTGGTCGGCGCGCAGGTGGGCGACCACCCAGGCGGCCAGCCGGCCCATCGCCTCGACCACGTCGGGGACGATCACGGAGGGGTAGACGACGCCCGCGGCGTCGGCGACCTCGCGCTCGGCCAGGGCGAGCACGGCCCCGGCGGCGAAAGCGGCGCCCACGAACTCGTGGCCGTCGGTCACCTCCCCGGGCTTGGCGACGAAGAGCGTCCCCGGGCGTGCCTCGCGGGAGTCGGTGGTCACGTGGTCGACGACGACCGCCCCGGTGTCGCCGGCGGCGCGGCCCTCCGTGATCTGCGCGATCTGTGCAGCGGTCAGTTCGATCATCGGTCCTCCCAACGGCCCTGCTGCGCGTCGGCCAGTGCGGCCCGCAGCTCTTCCCTGTCGTCCAGCGGGTGGTCCACGCCCCGGATCTCCTGGACCGTCTCGTGCCCGCGCCCGGCGACGAGCACCGAGTCCCCGGGCCGGGCCATGGCGACCGCGGCGCGGATCGCCTCCGCGCGGGGGGCGACCACCAGCACCTCGGCGGCGCGGGCGCCGGCCGCCTGCGCGGCCCGGGCGCCGGCGGCGACCTCCTCGCGGATCCCGGCGGGCTCCTCGTCGTGCGGGTCGTCGTCGGTGACGACCACGACGTCGGCGTGCCGGGCGGCGATCTCGCCCATCACGGGGCGCTTGGTGCGGTCCCGCTCCCCCGTGGCCCCGAAGACGACGATGACGCGCCCGTCGCCCTCGGGCGGCTCGACGGCGGCCAGGGCGCGGCGCAGGGCATCGGGGTTGTGCGCGAAGTCCACGACGGCGGTGGGCTCGGTCCCGATCAGCTGCATCCGGCCGGGCACGTCCGTGGTGAGCGGGTCGGTCTCGTCGAGGGCGCGCTGGACGGCGTCGAGGTCGGCCCCGGAGGCGACGACCATCAGGACGGCGAGCGCGGCGTTGGCGACGTTGAAGTCCCCGGGCAGGCCGGTGGAGACCCGCAGCGAGCGGCCGTCGCGGTGGCGCAGCACGAAGGAGTGGCCCACGCCGCGGCGGGCGACGTCGGCCAGGGTCCAGTCCGGGTCGGGCAGCGCGCCGGGGGTGAGGGCGACCGCGGCGACGCTCTCGGCGCCCAGCTCCCGGCGGGCGTGCTCGGCCGCGCGCCGTCCCCACGCGTC
This sequence comes from Kocuria dechangensis, assembly GCF_014636775.1. Lineage (GTDB taxonomy): Bacteria > Actinomycetota > Actinomycetes > Actinomycetales > Micrococcaceae > Kocuria > Kocuria dechangensis. The sequence goes on along the minus strand of NZ_BMEQ01000016.1, from coordinate 62,023 downwards.
GTCGGCGTCCTGGACGAGGACGACGGCGCGGCGGGTGCGCTCGGGGGTGAACAGCTGCGCCTTGACGGCGAAGTACTCCTCCATCGACCCGTGCAGGTCGAGGTGGTCCTGGGTGAGGTTCGTGAAGCCCGCGACGTCGTAGCGCACCCCGTCCACGCGGTGGAACTCCAGGGCGTGGGAGGACACCTCCATGGACGCGGCGGTGATCCCGCGCTCGCGCATCAGGGCGAGCAGGGAGTGGACGTGGGGGGCCTCGGGGGTGGTCAGCCGGGAGGGGATGGACTCCTCGCCGGCGAGGATCTCGATGGTGCCGATCAGGCCGGTGCGGTGGCCCAGGGCGCGCAGGAGGGAGTTGGTGAAGTAGGTGGTGGTGGTCTTCCCGTTGGTGCCGGTGACGGCGAACAGGGTGGGGGCCGTGCCGTCCTGGGGCTGGGAGCCGTACACGCGGGCCGCGATCGCGCCCACGGCGCGGCGGGGGTCGGGGGACACGACGACGGGCAGGTCCGGGCCGGAGCCCTCCAGCAGCGCCTGCCCCTCGGCGTCGGTGAGCACGGCGACCGCGCCGGCCCGCCGGGCGTCCGCGGCGAACCGGGCCCCGTGCACGCGGGCGCCGGGCAGCGCCGCGTAGAGGTCCCCGGGGCGCGCCGCGCGGGAGTCGAGGGAGACGCCGGTGATCTCCGGGCCGGGCGCGGCGCCGGGGGCCGGGGAGCCGCCCGCGAGCCGTGCGACCTCGGCGAGGCCGAGCGGCCGGGGCCGGGCGGGGCGCAGGGTCTGCGCGTCCTGCCCCTGCGGGGCTGTTCCCTGCTGGGCTGTGGCGTCCATCAACGTCCTTCGGGGTCTCTGGTGGGCGGTCGGGTGGTCCGCCCGGGGGGAGGCGTCGAGCACCGGTGGTCCCCGGGCACGGCGATTGGCAAGTCTAGTCGCCCGGCTCGGCGGGCCGGGACGGGCTCGGGGCGGGGGCGCCGACCGGGTCGGGCGCCGGCGCGCCGGCGGGGGTGCTCTGCTCGGGCTCCTGAGCGGCGGTCTCCTGCGGCTCCGGCTCCTCCGGGCTCGTCTGCTCCGGGGTCGTCTGCTCCGGGGTCGGCTCCACGTCCGTGCGCAGCGGGATCTGCACCGGGTCCGTGGTCGAGGGCGGCACGTCGTAGTGCCGCAGCACCTGGCCCATGATCTTGCTGAACGTGCTCGAGGCGCCGATGGTCCGGACGTCGCCCTGGGGGCGCTGGAGCGTGACGGCCACGAGGTACTGGGGGTCCTCCACGGGGGCGACGCCCACGAAGGACGTGGTGTAGCCGTCGTAGCCGCCCTCGGGGCTCGGGGCCTCCGAGGTGCCGGTCTTGCCGCCCACCCGGTAGCCCTCCACGGCCGCGTCCTTGGCGCCGCCCTGGGTGACCGTGACCTCCATCATGTCGAGGACCTGCTCGGCCGTCTCCTCGGAGACCACCCGCTCCCCCTCGGGCCGCTCCGCGGGGGTGACGGTGCCGTCGGGCGCCACGACCGACTCCACGACGCGCGGCTCCACCTGCACCCCGCCGTTGCCGATGGCCTGGAAGACGGTCGCCGTGCGCAGCGGGGTCTGCGCCACGCCCTGGCCGAACAGCACGGTGTACTGCTGGCGCACGTCCCACTGGTCCGGGCCGGTGAGGATGCCCGTGGACTCGCCGGGCAGCTCGATGCCGGTGGCCTCGCCCACCCCGAACCGGCTCATCCAGTCGTGGCGCTGCTGCGGGGAGAGCTTGCTGCCGACCAGCACGGTGCCCGTGTTCATCGAGTCGGCGATGATCCCGGCGAACGTGCGGTCCTGCTGGCCATGGTCGAAGGAGTCGGTGATCTTCTGCCCGTCGATCTCCAGGAACGGGGGCACGGTGATCTCGGTCTCCGGCGTCGCGATGCCCTCCTCGACGGCGGCGGCCGCGGTGAGGATCTTCTGCGTCGAGCCGGGCTCCACGGCCTGGGTCACGGCGCGCGCGCCCAGGTCCTCGGGAGCGGCCGCGCCGATGTCGTTGGGGTCCACGGTGGAGGAGTCGGCGAGCGCGAGCACCGCCCCGTCCTCGATCCGCATCACCACGGCGGTGCCCCACTCGGCGTCGAGCTCCTCGACGCGCTCCGCGACCGCCTGCTGGGCGGCGAACTGGACGTCGCTGTCGATGGAGAGCTGCACGGAGGAGCCGTCCTGGACTGGGGTCTCCTCCGTGGGGGCCACGGGGATGCGGACCCCGTCGGCGCTGATCTCGTAGGTGCGCTGCCCGTCGGTGCCGCGCAGCAGCCCGTCCTGCGTCTGCTCGATCCCGCCGAGCGCCTCGTCGTCGCCGCCCATGAAGCCGACCACGCTGCCGGCCACGGGGCCGTTGGGGTAGATCCGGTCGGAGGCCGGCTGCCCGTAGACGTAGGGCAGGCCGAACTCGCGCACCTTGTTCCACTGCTCGGGGGTGACGCCGCGGGCCACGTACTCGAAGGGCTTGTCCCCGTCCAGCGCCTTCTTGACGTCCTCGTCCTCGAGCTCGAGGGCGTCGGCCAGCTGGTACACGGCCTGCGTGGGGGTCACGGTCTCGGTGGTGCCGTCCGCCTTGGGGCGGTCGAACTCCCGGACCATGCTCTGGTCGACCGTCACGTCGTAGCGCTGCAGCGTGCGGGCGAGCACGTTGCCGTCGGTGTCGCGGATCTCACCGCGCAGGGCGGGCACCGTCTCGGTGCGCGAGCGCTCCGCGGCGGCCGCCTCCGCCCGGCCGGCCGCGTCGAAGCCCTGCACCCACACGAGGCGCACCGCAAGGACCAGGAGCAGGGCGAGCAGGAGGGCGACCCCCACGTGGTTGCGTCCGAGGACGAACGATCCGGGGTCCTCACCGGTCGTCGTCGAGCGTGCGCGTGCCACGTGGTTGCCTCGTTCCTGGTCTGTGCCCTGGTCCCGGCGGGCGGTCCGCCGGAGTGCCCGCCGCCCCGTCCGGAGGGGGTGGCGGGGTCCCGGTCATTCGCCGGGGGTGCGCTGCTGCGGCGCGGGCAGGGACCCGCCGTCGAGCTCCGCGTCGGCGGCGGGGGCCTCGGCCTGCCGGGCCCGCTCCTCCGCGTCCTTCTCCGCCTTCTCCGCCTTCTCGCGCTCGCGGTCCTCCGCGCGGTCGGCCGCGCGGTCCGCGGCCTCGGAGCCGGTCTGGTGGGGGTGGTCGACCAGGATCTCCTGGTCCTTCTGCTCCTCCGCGGGCGCGGGGTCGCCCTCGACGGTCCCGGTAGTGAGGTCCACCGTGCCGGAGCCCTGGGCGGGGACCATGCCGAGGTCGGCGGCCATCACCGCGAGGTTCTGCGGGGCGCTGTAGAACTCCAGGTCCTGGGTGAGGGCCTCGTTCTGCTGGGTCAGCGCCTGCTCCTGGGCGCGCAGCTCCACGAGCCGGTACTGCCCGCCGGAGATCTGGATGTTGAGCACCAGGATGGACGCGAGCGCGACCACGAGGGCCACGAGGCTGAGGACCACGGTGGAGAAGCGGCGGCGCCGGGCGCGGGCCGGGACCACGGACAGCGGCGCGCGGGTGGAGCCGCCGGTGCGGGGCGCGGTGCGGGGCTCGCCCGCGGGACGGGGCGCGTCGAGCGCGCGCGCGGCGCTGCCCTCGACCGGCGGCCGGGGGCCGCGACGGGCCGCCCAGGCGCCGATCCCCGCGCGCGGGGACGCCGTCCGGGCCGGTCGTCGCTGTAGTCCGGTTCCGCTCATGCCCTGTTCCTCTGGTGTGCGTTCTGGTGTGCGTTCGGTCGGACGCGCTCCACCGCGCGCAGGCGGGCGGAGGCGGCACGGGGGTTCTCGTCGATCTCCTGCTGGGTGGGGGCCTCGGCGCCCCGGGTCAGGATCCGCAGCGTGGGCTTGTGCTCGTCGAGCTCGACGGGGAATCCCTTGGGCGCGGTGGAGGTGGCGCCGCGGGCGAAGGCCTGCTTGACGATCCTGTCCTCCAGCGAGTGGTAGCTCATCGCCACGACCCGCCCGCCGACCGGCAGGGCGTCCAGGGCGGCGGGGATCGCGCGGCGCAGGACGTCGAGCTCCTCGTTGACCTCGATGCGCAGCGCCTGGAAGGTCTGCTTGGCGGGGTGTCCCTTCCGGTGCTGGGCGCCCATCGGGACGGCCGCGCGGATGACCTCCACGAGCTCCCCCGTGGTGCGCAGCGGGGCCTGCTCCCGGCGGGCGACGATGGCGCGCGCGATCCGGCCCGCGAAGCGCTCCTCGCCCCAGTCGCGGAGGATCCGGCGCAGCTCCGTCTCGCTGTAGCCGTTGACGACGTCCTCGGCAGTGCGGGGCGCGGTGGAGTCCATCCGCATGTCCAGCGGGGCGTCGTAGGAGTACGCGAAGCCGCGCTCCCGCTCGTCGAGCTGCAGGGAGGAGACCCCGAGGTCGAACAGGACAGCGTCCGCGTGGTCCAAGCCGTGCTGGGCGAGGGCCTCGGGGATCCGGTCGTAGGTGGCGTGCACGGGGTGGAACCGGTCGCCGAAGGGGGCCAGGCGCTCGCCGGCCAGCCGGTGGGCCTGCGGGTCGCGGTCGATGCCCACGAGCTGGAGATGGGGGAACCGGCGGAGGAGGGCCTCCGAGTGCCCGCCCATCCCGAGGGTCGCGTCCACCGCGACGGCGCCGTCCTGGGCGAGGGCCGGAGCCATCAGGTCCAGGCAGCGGTCGAGCAGCACGGGAACGTGCAGCTGCTCGGCGGGGCGTTGCGCCACGGGGCCCTCTCTTCGGCGGTCGGCGGTGGGGGTCGGTCATCGGGTGCCGGCGCCGGGTCTCGACGCCGCGGTGCGGCGGCGGGCCTTCCAGGATCAGACCCCCATCCGCTGGCCGTCCCTCGAATCCGGCCTGGCTCAGGGGAAGGTGAGCCAGGACGGTGACGGCTGTGCGGCTGGAGATCTCATCCGGGAAGCGGTCCGCGGGGCGCGGCTGCGTCTCGGTCGGGTGGTCGGTCAGAAGAGCCCCGGCACCACTTCCTCGGCGGTGTCGGAGAAGGCTGCCTCCTTCTCGCTCAGGTAGTCGTTCCAGGACCCGGCGTCCCAGATCTCGGCCCGGGTGCCCGCGCCGATGAACGCGAGCTCCCGGTCGAGTCCCGCGTACTCCCGCAGCGGCGGGGGTATCGTGACTCGGCCCTGCTTGTCCGGGACCTCGTCCGAGGCGCCCGAGAGAAAGACTCGGATGTAGTCCCGGGCCTGCTTCGAGGACAGCGGCGCCGCCCTGAGCTGCTCGTGGACCCGCTCGAACTCCCGGATGCTGAACACGTAGAGGCACCGTTCCTGACCGCGGGTCAGCACCAGTCCCTCTGCGAGCTCCTCCCGGAACTTGGCCGGGAGGATCACGCGTCCCTTCTCGTCGAGACGGGGTGAGTACGTTCCGAGGAACACGCCCACCGCCTCTCCGACCCGAGAGTTCTCCCTGATCCTTCTCTGCGCCCCACTTTACTCCACTTCACTCCCCGGTCAACGAACGCGGCGCCGCCGCGCCGTGGCGCGGCGGGCGCGCCCTCCCGGAGGCCGCCGGGTCCGTGCAGGTCAGGGCGCGGGGGCCTTCCGGGGTGGGAGGTGGAGGGCGGTGGGGTGGGAGGTGGAGGGCGGTGGGGCGGGAGGTGGAGGGGCGGGCGCGGCGCTCCGCGGGGCGCCGCCGGGAGCGGACGAGAAAGGCTCCCCGGCGGGTGCCGGGGAGCCTGTCGGAGCGGGGCGTCGGTGCCCTGCGGGTGTGCTGGTGGAGGGCCGTGGAGGGGACGGGGGTCCGCCCTAGGGCTGGCCCCCGGAGTTGCGCTGGTCCCAGCGCTCCTCGAGGTTCTGCAGGAACGGCGAGGAGCGACGGGGGGTTCCGCCCTTGCCGGGCGCGCCGCCCCGGGACTTGCCGGAGCGGAGGGTCGCGACGTAGACGCCGGCGCCCATGACGACGAAGCCGAGCACGCCGAGCAGCACGGACTTGATCATCACGCCGCCCAGCAGCACGAGAAGGCCGACGACGGCGACGACGATCCCGAGGACGATGTTGCGGGTGGAGGCACCCCGGACGGCGCGGGAGCCCATGCTCGAGGCGAACCTCGGGTCGTCCGCGTGCAGCTGCTTCTCCAGCTGGGCCAGGAGCTGTTGCTCGTGCTCGGACAGTGGCACTGTATGCCTCCTCATCCCTCGTGTGCGGGCGGCCGGGCTGTTCCGGTCCCACGTGCTACAAGGATAGACCGTCGGGTGGTCATTTGGCACCGCGCCGCGGGCTGTCAACACCCTTGGAATCGGCGCCCGGATCCCGAGGCACGGGCCGCAGCAGCCGGGCGGGGCCGAGCCGGTCCGCGCCGAAGCGGGCGTGCACCCGGTCCATGGCCTGCTCGGCGGCACCCCACTCCTCCTCGCGCCCGTCGAGGCTCAGCTGGAGGGCGTCCGCCGCGGGCTCGAGCCGCTCGGCGCGCACGCCGAGGAGCCGCACGGACTGCGGCCGCTCCCCGAGCTCGTCCAGGAGGCCGCTCGCGTGCTCGAGGAGGTCGTGGGCCGAGGTGATGGGCTGGGCGAGGGTGCGCGAGCGGCTGAGGGTGGTGAAGTCCGCGTACCGCAGCTTCAGCCCGACGCGGCGGGCGCGCAGCCCCTGGCGCCGCAGCCGGGAGGCCGTGCGGTGGCTGAGCCGCAACAGGGTCTCCCGGAGCACCCGGGGGTCCTCGACGTCCTCGGCGAAGGTCTCCTCGGCGCCCACGCTCTTCTCCTCCCGCACCGGGACCACCGGACGGGGGTCCCGTCCGTTGGCCAGCTCGTGGAGGTGGTGGCCGGCGGCCGGGCCGACCACCCGTGCCAGCTGCGGGACGGGGGTGGCGGCGATGTCCCCCACGCTGCGCAGCCCGGCACCGGTCAGCGCGTCGGCCGTGCGCCGGCCGACGCCCCACAGCGCGGAGACCGGGAGCCCGGCGAGGAAGGCGGTGGTGTCCTCCGGCTGCACGAGCAGCAGGCCGTCGGGCTTGGAGCGGGTGGAGGCGATCTTCGCGACCGTCTTGTTCACCCCGATCCCCACCGACGCCGTCAGGCCCAGCTCGGCGTGCACCCGGGCGCGCAGCTGCCGGGCCATGCGCACGGGCGGGCCGAGCCGGCGGACCGCGCCGGAGACGTCGAGGAACGCCTCGTCCACGCTGATCTGCTCCACGAGGTCGGTGAGCTCGGCGAACATGGCCATCACCCGCCGCGAGTACTCCTCGTAGGCGGCGCGGTGCGGCTCGAGCAGGACCGCCCCGGGGCACAGGGCGCGGGCCCGGGCCAGCGGCATGCCGGAGCGGACCCCGAAGGCGCGGGCCTCGTAGGAGGCGGAGAGCACGACGGAGCGGTTGCCGGCGGCGGCCACGATCACGGACCGGCCCCGCAGGTGGGGCGCCCGCAGCAGCTCGACCCCCACGTAGAACATGTCCATGTCCACGTGCATGACGGCGCACGCGCGCCAGCGGGCCAGCCGGTCCCTGGGCGTCTCGGTCACCGCGTCCTCCTCCCGCTCGGGGCACAGCTTAGCCAGCGGCCCGGACATCGGTGGCGCCCGGCCGGCTCCGGCACGGGGCGGTGCCGGCGGCGGCTTCGGTAGGCTGGCCCGGACACCGGGGGCGCCCGCCGGGCCGCTCCGCCGCCGCACTCAGATCGAGGTCGACCGCCCATGACGTCCCCGCCGCTCCCGCACTCCTCCCACGCCCCCGGCGCGGCGGACCCGGCTGGACCCGGCTTCCGCGCCGAGGACGAGCGCTACGTCGGGCGGCTGCACGCCGGGCTGGAGGACTTCTTCGCCGAGCAGCGGGCGGTGCTCGACGGCATCTCGCCCGACGCCCTGCCGCTGCTGGAGGCCGTGGCCGCGCTGTCCTCCGGGGGCAAGCGCCTGCGGGCGCGGCTGTGCTACTGGGGCTGGCGGGCCGCCGGCGGCGACCCCGAGGACCCGGCCGTGGCGCTGGCGGGGGCGGCGCTCGAGCTGTTCCAGTCCGCCGCGCTGATCCACGACGACGTCATCGACCGCTCCGACACGCGGCGCGGGGCCCCCAGCGTGCACCGCCGCTTCGAGGGCCTGCACGCGCGCCACGGCTGGACGCTCGACGGGCCCGCGTTCGGGGTGGCCTCAGCGATCCTCGCCGGCGACCTGTGCCTGTCCTGGAGCGAGCAGCTCTTCGCCCGGGCCGCGGCCGCCCTGCCGGGCACGGGCCGGGCCCGCGCGGTCTTCGACCTCATGCGCTCGGAGGTCATGGTGGGCCAGTACCTGGACGTGCAGGGAGAGGTCGCGGGCGCGGGGCAGGACCGGGAGGGCGCCGTGCAGCGGGCGCTGGACGTGATCCGCTACAAGTCCGCCAAGTACTCCGTGGAGCACCCCGTGGTGCTGGGCGCCGCCCTCGCCGGGGCGCAGGAGCCCGACCTGGAGCGGTGCTCCGCGTTCGCGCTGCCGCTGGGCGAGGCCTTCCAGCTGCGCGACGACGTCCTGGGCGTCTTCGGCGACCCTGCCACGACCGGCAAGCCCGCCGGGGACGACCTGCGCGAGGGCAAGCGCACGGTCCTCGTGGGCTTCGTGCGCCGGCGCGGGAGCGAGGAGCAGATCGCCGAGCTCGAGGCGGCGCTGGGCCGTCCGGACCTCGCCGAGGAGGACGTGGAGCGGCTGCGCGGGCTCATCACGGCGTGCGGGGCCCTGCAGGCCACCGAGGAGCTCATCGACTCGCTGAGCGAGCAGGCCTTCGCCGCCCTGGAGCGCCTCGACGCGGAGCCGGTGGCCCGTGCCGCGCTGCGGGCGCTCGCGACGGCCGCGGTGCGCCGCGCCGCCTGACCCGGCGGGGGCCGGGCCCCCGCCGGAGTGCCGGATCAGGCGGCGGCGCGGCCGCCGGTCACCAGGCCAGGGCCTGGGCGCGGCGGCGGATCTCGGTCTTGCGGCCGTTGCGGAGGGCGTCGATGGGCCGGCCCGGCAGCGACTCGTCCTCGGTGAACAGCCAGGTGAGGGCCTCGAGGTCGGTGAACCCGGCGTCCCGCAGCACGGCGACCGTCCCCTTGAGGGAGTCGAGCACGCCGTCCTCGAGGAGGAACGCGGCCGGGACCCGGCGGACGTTGTCGTGCGGGTTGCGCACCGCGAGGAGGGTGCCGTCGTCGACGAGGCCGTGGACGCGGGTGACGACGAGGCCGAGCCGCTCGGCGATGTCGGGGAGCGGCAGCCACTCCTGGACGACCGCGTCCAGTCGGTCGAACTCCTCGGTGCTGATTCCGGATGTCTTCTTCACGCTCCCAGAGTGCCACGTCCGCGCCTGCCCGTGCCACGCGGGTCCTCACGGTATGCTCGACGGGCGGAGCACGCTGAGCCCTCCGCTCCTTCCCCGAATCAGCGTCAGAGAGCCTCTTCATGCCGTTTCCCCCCGACAGCGACTCGACCGACAGCGACGCCCAGCACCGCCCCGCCGATCCGCGTCCCGCCGGGTGGACGCAGCGGGCCAGGACCGGTTCCGCCGCGACCGCGGTGGCCGCCCTCGCGGCCCTCGGAGCCGGCGGCGCCGCCCACGCCGCGCCCGGGGCTCCCGTCCAGCCGGCCTCGGCGACCGTGCTCGTGGGCCAGAAGACCGCCGAGGCGCCGCGGCACACCGTCTCCCCCGGCGACTCCCTGTGGGCCCTCGCCCAGCGCCACGGCGTCGCGGTGGACGAGCTCATGCGGTGGAACGACCTCTCCGGGGCCGCCCTCCTGGTCCCGGGCCAGCAGCTCGTCCTCGCCGACCCCGGCGAGAAGGCCCCGGGGGACAGCGCGCCCGAGCACAAGGCTCCCGAGAACAGGGCGCCGGACAAGGGCGCCCCGGCCGCCCGGGAGCACACCGTCCGGCCCGGGGACTCCTTCTGGAGCATCGCGCAGCAGCACGAGGTGTCCGTGCAGCAGCTGCTCGACGCCAACGACCTCACCGTCGGCTCCCTCCTCCGGCCCGGGCAGCGCCTGACGGTGGCGGGGGCCCCCGAGGCGGTGGGCACCGCCGCCGCCCCCGCGGCGGAGCCCGAGCAGGCGGCGCCGGAACCGGACAGGGCGGAGCCCGAGCAGGCGGTCGGGGACTCGTTCCTGGGCCGCACCTACGACGACCCGGTGGTGGAGTCGGCCAACCGCCACCACGAGCAGCTGCAGTCCCGTCCCGCCCCCTCCCGCGAGGAGGTCCGGCAGATGGTGCACGACACCGCCGTGCGGATGGACGTCGACCCGTCGCTGGCGCTGGCCCACGCCTACCAGGAGTCCGGCTTCAACCACCGGGTGGTCTCCCCCGCCGACGCCGTGGGCACCATGCAGGTGATCCCGGACGCGGGCGCGTGGGCGTCCGGTCTGGTGGGCCGGGAGCTGGACCTGCTCGACGCGCAGGACAACATCACCGCCGGGGTGGCGATCATCCGCCAGCTCGGCCGCACCGCCGCGAACGGCGACATCGCCATCGCGGCGTACTACCAGGGCCTGCACGGGGTGAAGAAGTACGGCATGTACGACGACACCAAGAAGTACGTGAAGGCCGTCAAGTCCCACCGCGACCGCTTCCGGAAGTGAGCCGGGCCCGCACCAGCGTCTCCCCAGCGCCGCGGCCTAGGCTGGTCCCGTGCACCGTCCCGTCCCCGACCCCATGACCGGCACCGTCCTCGAGGACCGGTACGAGCTGGGCCCGCGGATCGCCCGCGGCGGCACGGCCGGGGTCTACCGCGCCGTGGACACCCGGCTCGAGCGGACCGTGGCCGTGAAGCTGATGCACCCGCACCTGGCCGAGGACCCCGCCGCCGCGGAGCGCTTCGTGCGGGAGGCGCGGTCCGCTGCGAAGCTGTCCCACCCCCACGTCGTCGCCGTCCTGGACCAGGGCCGCGCGCCGGACGGCGTGCCCTACCTGGTGATGGAGCACGTCGAGGGCTCCACCCTGCGCGACGTCCTGCGCCGCCGGCACCGGCTGACCCCGCGCGAGGCGCTGGACGTGATGGACGCCGTGCTGGACGGGCTCGCGGCGGCCCACCGGGCGGGTCTCGTGCACCGCGACGTCAAGCCCGAGAACGTCCTCGTCGCCGACACCGGCCGGGTGACCGTCGCGGACTTCGGCCTCACCCGCGCCGTCGACCAGCACACGACCACGGGCACCGTGCTCGGGACCGTGGGCTACGCCTCGCCGGAGCTCGTCGCGGGGCGGCGCACGGACACCCGCTCGGACGTCTACTCGGCGGGGATCGTGCTCTTCGAGCTGCTGGCCGGACGCCGCCCCTTCGAGGGCGATCCGCTGGCCGTGGCCCGGGCCCACGTGGACGGCCCCGTCCCGGATCTCCGCGCATTGGACCCCGCCGTGCCCGCCGCCCTGGCGGATCTCGTGGCCGGCGCCACCGCCCGCGCCCCGGAGGCCCGCCCGGCTGACGCCGGGGTGATGCTCGCGCAGCTGCGCGAGGCACGGGCGCTGCTGGGCCCCGAGGAGCTGGACCGGCCCCTGGCCGGGGCGCCCGCCCCGCAGGACGCCACGGAGGCCCTCGGCGTCCGCGGCGCGGCGCGCCCCCGGCCCACCACGACGCCGGGCGTCCCGGCGGGCTCCCCCGCCCACGACACTCCCGCCCCGGGGGCCGCCCCCCAGGACGCCGCCACCGAGGCGCTCGGGGCGCAGGGCCGGGCCGAGGACCGGACCCGCGTGCTGGGCGTCCGCCCCGCCGGGCCCGTGCCCGTGCCTCCTCCGGCCGGGTCCTCGGACCCGTGGCGGCCGGTCCACGAGCTGCGCCCGGCCCGGCCCCTGCGCACGGCGGCGGTCCTCGTCCTGGTGGCCCTCGCGGTGGCCGCAGCGGCCTTCCTGGGCTGGCTGATCGGCACCGGTCCCGGCGGGACGGTCGAGCTCCCGGACGTGCGGGGCGCGGGTCCCGAGCTGGCCGAGCAGTACCTCGCCGCGGCGGGGATCGAGAACGTCGCGGTGCACGAGACCAGCGATCCCGCCGCCCCGGCGGGCACGGTGATAGGCACCGAGCCCTCGGCCGCGGCGGCCGTGCGCCCCGCGGAGCAGGTCGTGCTGCTCGTGTCGACCGGCCCGGAGCGGGCGACCGTCCCGGACGTGGCCGGGCTGGACCGGGACACCGCGCACGCCCTGCTGGCCGGGGCGGGCCTCGGCGCGGGCGCCGAGACCGAGGTCTTCGGCGATGCCGCGCCCGGCACCGTCGTCGGCCAGGGGTCCCCGGCGGGCACGGACGTGCCGGCCGGCTCCGCGGTGGACCTCGAGGTCTCCGCCGGCGGGCGCCCGGACGACGTCCCCCGGGTGCTGGGCCGTCCCGCGGAGGAGGCGGTGCGGCTCCTGGAGGAGGCGGGGTTCCCGGTGCGGGTCGAGGAGGAGCTCGGCGCCCCGTTCGGCCGGGTGGTGCGCCAGACGACGGACGGGGCCGGGGTCGTGCTCACCGTCCTGTGACGGCGGGCGCGACCCCGGCCCCGGGGTGCTCGGTGCTCGGCGCTCAGCGGCGGGAGAGGTAGCCCGCCACGAGGAACGCGATCTCCAGCGACTGCATGTGGTTCAGGCGCGGGTCGCACAGCGACTCGTAGCGGTCCTCGAAGGAGGACTCGTCGACGGGGTCGGAGCCGCCCAGGCACTCGGCGACGTCGTCGCCGGTCATCTCCACGTGGATGCCGCCCGGGAACGAGCCGATCGCCTCGTGCACCTCGAAGAAGCCGCGGACCTCGTCCACGACGTCCTCGAAGTTGCGGGTCTTGTACCCGGAGGGCAGGGACACGGTGTTGCCGTGCATCGGGTCGGTGACCCACACGACCTTCGCGCCCGAGCGCTCCACGGCCTCGACCAGCGGCGGCAGCTTCTCGCGGATGTTCTTGGCGCCCATGCGGGTGATGAAGGTCAGCCGGCCGGGCTCGCGCTCCGGGTCCAGCTTGTCGATCAGCGCGAGGGCGTCGTCGCCGGTGGTCTTCGGGCCGAGCTTCACGCCGATCGGGTTGCGCAGCCGGGAGAGCAGGTCCACGTGGGCGCCGTCGAGCTCGCGGGTGCGCTCGCCGATCCACAGGAAGTGCCCGGACGTGCCGTAGGGCAGGTGGGTGCGGGAGTCGATGCGGGTGAGCGCCCGCTCGTAGTCCAGCAGCAGCGCCTCGTGGCCGGCGTAGAACTCGGTGGTCCGCAGCGCGTCGAAGTCCGCGCCGCACGCGTCCATGAACTTCACGGCCCGGTCGATCTCGCGGGCGAGGGACTCGTAGCGGGCGTGGGCGGGGTTCGTGGTGAAGCCCATGTTCCAGGCGTGCACCAGGCGCAGGTCCGCGAAGCCGCCGGTCGTGAACGCCCGGATGAGGTTCAGGGTGGAGGCGGAGGTGTTGTAGCCGCGGACCATGCGGCGCGGGTCGTGCACGCGGGACTCGGCGGTGAAGTCGAAGCCGTTGACCATCTCCCCGCGGAAGGTCGGCAGGGTCACGCCGTCCCGGGTCTCGTCGTTGGACGAGCGGGGCTTCGAGAACTGGCCGGCCATGCGGCCCATCTTCACCACGGGCATGGACGCGCCGTAGGTGAGCACCACGGCCATCTGCAGCAGGGTCTTCACGCGGGCGCTGATCCGGTCCGCGGTGGCGCCCTCGAACGTCTCGGCGCAGTCGCCGCCCTGCAGGAAGAAGGCCCGGCCGTTGGCGACCTCGGCCAGGCGGGAGCGCAGCTGGTCCACCTCGCCGGCGAAGACCAGCGGCGGGACGGCGTTGAGCTCGGCGACGGCGGGCGCGAAGTCGGGGTGGTCGTGCCACGTCGGCTGCTGGTCGGCGGCGAGGTCCCGCCACGCGTCGAGGCCCGGGTAGTCGGCCGCCGCGGGCACGGGGCCGGCGAGGTTGCGGAGGCTGTCGGGAACGGTGAAGTCGAGCATCATGTCTTCCTCGGTCTCGCCCGGGCCGGGCCCGGGCGGGGGTCAGGGTGCGGTGGTCGGTGCCGCGTCGTCCTCGTGCTCGTGCCCGGGACGGTCGCGGTGGGTGAGGGAGTCCGCGGCGTGCTTCGCGGACTGCGCTGCCGTGTGCGCGGCGGAACGGGCCCTGTCCTTCGCAGTGCCCACCATCTCGGCGGCGGCCTGCTTGGCCTCCTGGCGCTTCTGCTCGGCCAGGTGCTTCTTGTGGTCGGAGGCGTAGACGTCCACGTACACCTGGCCGGAGAGGGCCTGGATGGCGTGCACGATCTCGTCCGTGACCTCGCGGAGCAGGGCGTGCTCGTTCTGCCGCCCGGTATATCGGGAGAAGTCCAGGGGCTCGCCGAAGACGGTGGCCACGCGGGCCCGGCGCCGGGGCAGGGGCATCCGCGCGCCGATCGGCTGGACCTTGTCGGTGCCGACCATGGCGATGGGCACGACGGGGGCGCCGGTCTCGAGCGCGAGCCGTGCGACGCCGATCTTGCCCTTGTACAGCCGGCCGTCCGGGGAGCGGGTGCCCTCGGGGTAGATGCCGAGCAGCTCGCCCTCCTGGAGCTTCCGCCCGCCGGCGCTCAGGGACTTCGCGCTGGCCCGGCCGCCGGAGCGGTCCATGGGGATCTGGTTGATCGCGCGGAAGAACGCCGCCATGACGCGGCCCTTGAGGCCGGGGCCGTTGAAGTAGTCCGACTTGGCGAGGAAGAAGACCTGGCGGGGCACGGCCACGGGCATGAACACGGAGTCCGACACCGACAGGTGGTTGCTCGCGAGGATGGCCGGCCCCTGGGGCGGCACGTGCTCCAGGCCGTGGACCTCGGGGCGGAAGGCGACGTTGACCAGCGGTCCGACGACGTAGCGCTTGAGGAACATGTAGACCATGTGGGAGAGGACTCCTTCGTGCTGATCGGGACGACGCGAGGGCCCGTGCCGCTCGGACCGGATCCGGCCTCCGGTATTCTCTCACGTCCTCGCGACGCCCGGCGTCAGGGGGCCCGCCGGGCGGTCGCGGGCTGACATCATGGACGCATGGATCGTCCGAGCTCCCCCGCCGAGCCCTTCCGCTTCGCCGCCGCCGGGCCCGCCGGCGTGCTCGTCCTGCACGGCTTCACCGGCGTGCCCTTCAGCGTCCGCCCGTGGGGCCTCGCCCTGCACGAGGCGGGCGCCGAGGTCGTCGGCCCCCTCCTGCCCGGCCACGGCACCCGGTGGGAGGACCTCGCGAGCACCCGCTGGGAGCAGTGGCGGGACGCCGCCGCCGAGCAGGTGTCCGCCCTGCGGGAGCGGCACGACGTCGTCGTGGTCTGCGGCCTGTCGATGGGCGGGGCCCTGGCCCTGCACCTGGCGGCGCAGCTGCCCGTGGACGGGGTCGTGGCCCTCAACCCGGCGCTGTCCCTGGTGAGCCGCACCGCACGCCTGGCCCCCGCCCTGCACCGGGCCGTGGCCTCCGTGCCCGGGGTCGGCGACGACATCAGCCTGCCGGGGGTCACCGAGCACGCCTACCCGCGCACGCCGGTTGCCGGCGTCGCCGAGCTGGGCCGCTTCATGACCGTCACCCGCCGGATGCTCCCCGCCGTCACGGCGCCCGTAATGGTGCTGCGCTCTCAGCACGACCACGTGGTCTCGGACGCCTCCCACCACCACGTGCTGCGCCGCGCGGGCGGGGACGTGGAGCTGGTGCGCCTCGCGGAGAGCTTCCACGTGGCGACCCTCGACCGCGAGGCGGACGTGGTGCACGCCCGCTCCGCCCGCTTCGTGCGCGAGCTCGTGGCGGGGCGCAATCCCGTGACGGGACGGCCGCTCGAGCGCACCGGGGGTGCGCGGTGAGCGCCCCGCAGGGCCCGGCCGGCGGCACCGGGCCCGAGGACGAGTGGGCGCGGATCGTCGCCGACCTCGAGGACGTGCGCCGCGCCGGGGACCGGCACCTGGGCGGGCCCCGCGACTGGTCCCCGGAGGGCGGCCCCGGCGCGCCCCGGGACGCCGAGGACGCGTCGGTCGCCGGCCCGGCCGACGGGGAGCCGGCGGAGGCGCCCGACGACGACGCCCCCTACTCCCCCGACCCGGGCCCCCTCACCCAGGGGCTCAGCGGCGGCGCGCTGCTGGCGTGGACCCTGCTCGTGGGCGTGCCCGCGCTGCTCGTCGTCCTGGCGTTCCTGCCCGGCCCGCTGCCCTGGTGGGCGCTCGTCACGGGCCTGGTCGTGGTGGTGGGCGCGATCGCCCACCTGCTGCGCAGCCTGCCGGAGGAGCGCGACGAGTTCGACGACGGCGCCCGCGTCTGACGCGGTTCGCGTGAGTCGTCTCACTAGACTGGGCGCAAGAAGCTCGTCCCCCCGATCCGAGGAGACTCCCCATGCGCCACGTCGCCACCGACGCCTTCGTGGACCCGCCCCTGCACACCCGCATCACGGACTTCCTGCTGATGCAGGCCGACCGGCCGGAGGACCCGCACCTGTACACCGTGCTGTCCGCGGACGGCGCCGCCCGCGAGGTGCGCGCCCGCGAGTTCCTCGCCTCGGTGCGGGGCGTGGCCAAGGGACTGGTGGCGGCGGGCATCGGCCCCGGTGACCGGGTCGGCATCCTCAGCCGCACCCGCTACGAGTGGAGCCTGGTGGACTTCGCCGTCTGGTACGCCGGCGCGGTGCCCGTCCCGGTCTACGACTCCTCCTCGCCCCAGCAGATCGCCTGGATCATGGGCGACTCCGACGCCAAGGCCGTGTTCGTCGAGACGGAGGCCCTCGAGCAGGGCGTGCTCGAGGCCGCCCGGGAGACGCCGTTCCACGCGGCGGAGAACATCTGGCGCCTGGACGGCACGGGCTCCGACCTCGACGACCTCACCCGCGCGGGCGCGGACGTCCCCGACGAGGAGCTCGAGGCGCGCCGCACCTCCCGCGGCCTGGAGGACGTCGCCACGATCATCTACACCTCCGGGACCACCGGCCCGC
The DNA here is from genome assembly GCF_014636775.1 of Kocuria dechangensis. GTDB lineage: Bacteria > Actinomycetota > Actinomycetes > Actinomycetales > Micrococcaceae > Kocuria > Kocuria dechangensis. The sequence continues at coordinate 45,284 of NZ_BMEQ01000016.1, read as the reverse complement.
CCAAGGGCTGCGAGCTCACCCACGGCAACTTCGTGCGGCTGTGCGAGAACACGGCCCTCGTGGTCGCCGACATCGTCCACCCCGGCGCCCGGACCCTGCTGTTCCTGCCGCTGGCCCACGTCTTCGCCCGCTTCGTGGAGGTCATCGCCCTCTACACCGGGACCGTCCTGGCCCACACCCCGGACGTCAAGAACCTCATGGCGGACCTGGAGTCGTTCCGCCCCACGTTCATCCTGGCGGTCCCCCGCGTGTTCGAGAAGATCTACCAGAGCGCCCGGCTCAAGTCCGAGAAGGGCGGGACGCTGAAGTCCCTGATCTTCGCGCGCGCCGCGGCCACGGCCGTCTCGTTCTCGAAGGCCCAGCAGGCCGGGCGGGTGCTGCCGCTGCTGCGGGCCCGGCACGCCCTCTACGACCGGCTGGTCTACTCGAAGCTGCGCGCCGCGATGGGCGGGGAGGTCACGCACGCCGTCTCGGGCGGCGCGGCCCTCGGCACCCGGCTGGGCCACTTCTTCAACGGGATCGGCGTGTACGTCGTCGAGGGCTACGGCCTGACGGAGACCACCGCGCCCATCGCGGTGAACACCCCGGAGGTCGGCAAGATCGGCACGGTCGGCCTGCCCCTGCCGGGAAACGAGATCCGGATCGCCGAGGACGGGGAGGTACTGGTCCGCGGCGCCCACGTGATGCGCGGCTACCACGGGCGCGAGGACCTGACCGCCGCGGCGTTCGAGGACGGCTGGTTCCGCACCGGCGACCTCGGCTCCCTCGACGAGGACGGGGCCCTGAGCATCACCGGGCGCAAGAAGGAGATCATCGTCACCGCCGGCGGCAAGAACGTGGTCCCCAACGTGCTGGAGGACCCGATCCGCGCCTCCGCCCTGGTCTCCCAGGTGATGGTCGTGGGCGACGACCGGCCCTTCGTGGCGGCGCTGATCACCCTGGACCAGGACGTGCTCCCGGCCCGGCTCGAGCTCATGGGCCTGGACCCGGCCATGCCCGTGGCCGAGGCGGCCCGGCACCCGAAGGTCGTCGAGCACGTCCAGGAGATCGTGGACCAGGCCAACAAGGCGGTCTCCCGGGCCGAGGGCATCCGGGCGTTCGAGATCCTGGACGTCGACTGGACCGAGGCCTCCGGGCACCTCACCCCGTCCATGAAGATCAAGCGGGCGAAGATCGCCCAGGACTTCGCGGACCGGATCGAGGAGATCTACTCCCGGCCCGCCCCCGAGCCGGCCCCGGCCGGCGCCGCCGAGCGGATCCGGGAGAAGCTCGCCGGCGCCCACCTGCCGGGCCGCGGCGAGGGCTGACCCGCCCGGCGGGCCTCAGCGGTGGGCCTCAGCGGCGCGCCACGAGGGCCTCGGGGGCCAGGGGCGAGTGCTCCGGGACCTCGAGGCCCAGCAGGGCGTTCTCCACGACCTCGCTCAGCGCCGGGTGGATCCAGTACTGGCCGCGGGCCATGGTGTGCGCGTCCAGGCCGAAGGACATCGCCTGCACGAGCGGCTGGATGAGCACCGACGCCTCCTCGCCGATCAGGTGCGCGCCCAGCAGCCGGCCCGTGCCCTTCTCCGCGATGAGCTTGCACAGCCCCACGTGGTCCTCCATGGCCCACCCGTAGGCGGTCGAGCCGTAGTCCTGGACCTTCGTGGTGATCTCGGTGCCGTGCTCCACCGCCCACTGCTCCGCCTCCGCCTGGGTCATCCCCACGGAGGCGATCTGCGGGCTCGTGAACACCGCGGAGGGCACGAACCGGTGGTCGGTGGCGCGCAGGCTGCCGGGGTGCATCAGGTTGTGCTGGACGGTCCGGGCCTCGGCGTTGGCCACGTGCTTGAGCTGGTAGGGCGAGCTGATGTCGCCGAGGGCCCAGACGCCCTCGGCCGGGGTGCCCCCGGCGAGCGCGCGCTGCTGCTCGTCCACGGCCAGCAGCCCGTCCTCCCGGACGTCGAGCCCGGCCGCCGCGACGTCGAGGAGGTCGGTGTTGGGCCGCCGGCCGGTGGCCACCAGCACGACGTCGGCCGGGATCTGCATCGTCAGCGTCGGGTCCTCCGGGTCGGTGAAGGTGGCGGTCACGGCGCCGTCCTCCCCCTCCGCCTCGGTCACCGAGGCCAGGGCCCAGCCCATCTCGAGCTTCCACTGCCGGGCCGCCTCCCGGGCGAAGCGCTCGGCGATCTCGGGGTCGTGGTAGCGCAGGATGCGGTGCGAGCGGTTGACCTGGGTGACCCGTGAGCCGAGGCTCGAGAAGACGTGGGCGAACTCCGCGCCGATGTAGCCGCCGCCCACGACCACCACCCGGCGGGGCAGCTCCTCGATCCGCATGACGGTGTCCGAGGTGTGCACCTGCGGCAGGTCGATGCCCGGGACCTCGGGCAGCACCGGCCGGGACCCGGCGGCGACGACGATCTGCTCGGCCGTCAGCTCCTCCCCCGAGGCCGTGCGGAGGGTCCTGGGCCCCGTGAAGCGCACGTGCTCCGCGTAGACGGTCACGTGGGGCAGCGACCGGCGGTAGTCGAGCCCGCCGCGGGAGATCGCGTCGATGCGCCCGAAGATCCGGTCCCGCATCTCCCGCCAGCGCACGCGGGTGACCTCCGCCTCGACCCCGAGCCGCTCCACCTCGCGGGCGTGCCGGGCGACGGTGGCGGGGTACGCGTACATCTTGGTGGGGATGCAGCCGACGTTCAGGCACGTGCCCCCGAACGTCCCGCCGTCCACGAGCGCCACGTCCAGGCCCTCGTAGTCCTCGGTGAGGATCGAGTTGCCGGAGCCGGAGCCGATGATGATGAGGTCGAAGTGTCGCATGGCGACCATCCTATGCGCGGCCCCCGCGGGCGCCGCTCCGGCCCTGGCGTCCCGGTGGGGGGCGGCCCTACAGTGGTCCGACCGGCAGGCGGGAGGGGCGCCGTGGAGCACGACGGGTGGCGGGCACTGGCCGTCGCGTGGGACACCTGGTGGGTCGAGCACGCCGGGACGGAGGCGCTCGCGCGGCGGCAGCGGGCCCGCCTGGCCGCGCTCGTGCGGCACGCCCGGCGGAGCTCGCCGTACTACCGCCGGCTGTACCGGGACGTCCCCGCCGACGTCGAGGACCCGCGGCTGCTGCCGCCGGTGACCAAGCGCGAGCTGATGGCCCACTTCGACGAGTGGGTGACCGACCCCGAGGTCACCCTGGAGGCGCTGCGCCGGGACTTCCTCGCCGACGGGACCATGGTCGGGCGGCTGTACCTCGGGCGGTACCGGGCGTTCACGAGCTCCGGGAGCACCGGGGTGCCGGTCGTCCTGCTGCACGACCGCTCCTCGTGGACCGTCATGAACGTCGTGGTCCGCGTGCGCGCCCGGCGGAGCCTCCTCACGGCCCGGGACCTGCCGGCCCTGCTGCGGCACGGACTGCGCGAGGCCGTGCTGGTCGCCACGGGCGGGCACTTCGGAGGGGTCGTGGTGGCGGAGGACGCCCGCCGGCGCAGCCGCCTGGTGGCCCGGCGCGTCCGCGTCCTGTCGGTGCTCAGGCCGCTGCCCGACCTCGTCGCGGAGCTCAACGCCTTTCGGCCCACGGCGCTGCTGGGGTACCCGAGCGCGATCGCGCTACTGGCGGCCGAGCAGGACGCGGGACGGCTCAGGATCGCGCCCCTGCTGGCCCTGACCTCCGGGGAGGCCCTCACCGCAGCGGCCCGCGGCCGGATCGCGGCCGCCCTGGGCTGCCGGGTCCTCGAGCAGTACTCCGCGTCCGAGGCGCCGGGGCTGGCCGTGGGGTGCCGGCACGGGACCCTCCACGTCAGCACGGACCGCTACCTGTTCGAGCCGGTCGACGAGCGGCACCGTCCCGTCCCTCCCGGGGTGGTCTCCCACACCGTCCTGGTGACCGACCTGACGAACCGCGTGCAGCCCGTGATCCGCTACGACCTCGGGGACCGGGTGCTGGTGCTGCCGCGCCCGTGCCCGTGCGGCAGCCCGCTGCCCGCGGTGCGCGTGGAGGGGCGCAGCGGCGACGTCCTCGTGTTCCGCGCGGCCGGCGGGGGGACGGTGGCGGTCCTGCCCCTGGCCCTGGGCACCGTGGTCGGGGAGACCCCCGGAGTGCGCCGGTTCCAGGCGGTCCGGACCACCCCGGAGACGCTCAGCGTCCGGCTGGACCCGGAGCCCGGCACCGACCCGGCGGCGCTCCGGGCCGCCGTGGACGCCCGGCTGCGCGCGTTCCTCGCCGAGCGGGGGCTCGGCACGGTCTCGGTGGAGCACTCCGACGAGCCGCCCCGGCCCGACCGGAGCGGGAAGTTCCACGAGGTGCGGTCGGCGTGAACGGGCCCGGGTCCTCCCGCGGGAGGACCCGGGCCCGGTCCGGGACGTGTCCGGTCAGCGGGCGGGCTCGAGCTCCAGGAGCAGGTCCCCGCCGGTGACCTGGGTGATGCCCTTGAGGGCGATCCGCTTCACGGTGCCCCCGGCGGGGGCGGTGATCGAGGCCTCCATCTTCATGGCCTCGATCGTGGCGACCTGCGCCCCGGTCTCGACGGTGTCGCCCTCGGCCACGGTCACGGTCACCGCGCCGGCGAAGGGCGCGGCCACGTGGCCGGGGTTGGCGGCGTCGGCCTTCTCGGTCTCGGGCACCGCCGAGGCCACGGACTTGTCCCGGACCTCGACCATGCGGGGCTGGCCGTTGAGGGTCACCATGACGGTGCGCATGCCCTTGTCGTCCGCCTCCGAGATCGCCTGCAGCGTGACGAGCAGCCGGACGCCCTTGCCCAGGGAGATGACGTGCTCGTGGTCGGAGGTCAGGCCGTAGAGGAAGTCGCGGGTGTGCAGCAGCGCCAGGTCGCCGTACTTGGCCCGGCTGGCCTTGAAGTCCCGGGTGGGCCCGGCGAAGAGCAGGCGATTCAGGGTGTCGCGGCGGGTCGCGGAGTCCCCGGTCAGCGCCGCCGAGTCCTCCGGGTCCAGCTCGGTGACCCCGACCTTCACGTTCCGGCCCTGCAACGCCTTGGACCGGAACGGCTCGGGCCACCCGCCCGGCGGGGTGCCGAGCTCCCCGGCCAGGAAGCTGATCACCGAGTCGGGGATGTCGAACTTCTGCGGGTTCGCCTCGAACTCGGCCGGGTCCACGCCCATGCCCACCAGCTGCAGCGCGAGGTCGCCGACGACCTTGGAGGAGGGCGTGACCTTCACCAGCCGCCCGAGCATCGCGTTGGCGGCGGTGTACATGTCCTCGATGGCCTCGAAGCGCTCCCCCAGCCCCAGGGCGATGGCCTGCTGGCGCAGGTTGGACAGCTGCCCGCCCGGGATCTCGTGCCGGTAGACCCGCCCGGTGGGGGCGGTGAGCCCGGACTCGAACGGGGCGTACATCTTGCGCACCACCTCCCAGTAGGGCTCCAGCGCGCTGGCCGCCTCCAGGGGGATGCCGGTGTCCCGCTCGGTGTCCTCGAGCGCCGCGATCAGCGCCGAGGCCGGGACCTGCGACGTGGTGCCGGCCATCGAGGCCTCGGCCACGTCCACCGCGTCCACGCCGGCGTCGATCGCGGCCATCAGCGTCGCGAGCTGGCCCCCGGCGGTGTCGTGGGTGTGCAGGTGCACCGGCAGCTCGAAGCGCTCCCGCAGCGCGGTGACGAGCTTGGCGGCGGCTCTGGGCCGCAGCAGGCCCGCCATGTCCTTGATCGCGAGCACGTGTGCGCCGGCGTCGACGCACTGCTGGGCCAGCTCCAGGTAGTAGTCGAGGGTGTAGAGGTCCTCGTCGGGGTCCAGGAGGTTGCCCGTGTAGCACAGGGCGACCTCGGCCACCGCGGTGCCGGTGGCCCGGACCGCGTCGATGGCCGGGCGCATCTGCTCGACGTCGTTGAGGGCGTCGAAGATCCGGAAGATGTCCACCCCGGTCGCCGCCGCCTCGGCCACGAACGCGTCGGTGACCTCGGTGGGGTACGGGGTGTAGCCCACGGTGTTGCGCCCGCGCAGCAGCATCTGGATCGGGATGTTGGGCATCGCCTCCCGCAGCAGCCGCAGCCGCTCCCAGGGGTCCTCGCCGAGGAAGCGCAGGGCGACGTCGTAGGTCGCCCCGCCCCAGGCCTCGACCGAGAGCAGCTGCGGGAGGGTGTGGGCGTAGGCCGGGGCCGCGGCGAGCAGGTCGCGGGTGCGCACGCGGGTCGCCAGGAGGGACTGGTGGGCGTCGCGGAACGTCGTGGACGTCACGGCCACGGCCTCCTGCTCCCGCAGGGCCTTCGCGAAGCCTTCGGGGCCCAGTTCCTGCAGCCTCTGCCGCCAGCCCGGCGGCGGGGTGTGCTCGGAGGGCCCGTCGAACGGGGACCGCAGGGGCTCGTCCTGCTTGTCGCCGGGGTAGTGGGGCAGCTTGGTGCGGGGGTCGATGCCCTCCACCCGCTCCCCGTTGGGCTTGTTCACCGTGACCTCGGCCAGCCAGGTCAGGGCCTTGGTGGCCCGGTCCCCGGAGGTCCGGGCCTCCAGCAGCTCCGGGCGGCGCTCGATGAAGTCCGTGGCCACGTTGCCGGCCAGGAACTCCGGGTCGGCGAGCACGGCCTGCAGGAACTGGATGTTGGTGGCCACCCCGCGGATGCGGAACTCGGCCAGGGCACGCTGGGAGCGGTGCACCGCGGTGGGGTAGTCGCGGCCGCGGCAGGTGAGCTTCACGAGCATCGAGTCGAAGTGCGGGGAGACCTCCGCCCCGGCGTAGACGGTGCCGCCGTCCAGGCGCACCCCGGCGCCGCCCGCGGAGCGGTAGGCGGTGATGGTGCCGACGTCGGGGCGGAACCCGTTGGCGGGGTCCTCGGTGGTGATCCGGCACTGCAGGGCCGCGCCCCGCACCGTGAGCTCCTCCTGGGCGATGCCGAGGTCCGCCAGCGTCTCGCCCGCCGCGATCCGCAGCTGGGACTGGACGAGGTCGACGTCGGTGATCTCCTCGGTCACGGTGTGCTCCACCTGGATGCGGGGGTTCATCTCGATGAACACGTGCTGCCCGGCCCGCTCCCCGGCGGTGTCGACGAGGAACTCGACGGTGCCGGCGTTGACGTAGCCCAGTTCCTTGGCAAACTTCACCGCGTCGCGGTGCAGGGCCTGGCGGATGCCCTCGTCGAGGTTCGGCGCCGGGGCGATCTCCACGACCTTCTGGTGGCGGCGCTGCAGGGAGCAGTCGCGCTCGAAGAGGTGGACGATGCTGCCCTCGTTGTCGGCGAGGATCTGCACCTCGATGTGGCGCGGGCGCAGCACCGCCTGCTCCAGGAACACCGTGGGGTCCCCGAAGGCGGTGTCGGCCTCGCGCATCGCCGCGGCCAGCGCCTCGGGCAGCGCCTCGGGGGTCTCCACCCGGCGCATCCCGCGCCCGCCGCCGCCGGCGACGGCCTTGACGAAGATCGGGAACCCGATCCCCGCCGCCTGCCCCAGCAGCTCCTCGGCGTCCGCCGAGGGCTCCGTCGAGGCCAGCGTGGGGATCCCGGCGCGCTTGGCGGCCTTCAGGGCCGCGACCTTGTTGCCGGCCAGCTCCAGGATCTCGGCCTTCGGGCCCACGAACGTGATCCCCTCCCGGGCTGCGGCGCGGGCCAGGTCCGGGTTCTCGGACAGGAAGCCGTAGCCGGGGTAGATCGCGTCCGCCCCGGACTCCTTGGCGACCCGGATGATCTCCTCGACGTCGAGGTAGGCCCGCACGGGGTGGCCCTCCTCCCCGATCTGGTAGGCCTCGTCGGCCTTCTGGCGGTGGATCGAGTTGCGGTCCTCGTACGGGAACACCGCCACGGTCTTGGCGCCGAGCTCGTACGCGGCACGGAACGCGCGGATCGCGATCTCGCCGCGGTTGGCGACCAGGATCTTGGAGAACATCTACAACCGTTCCGCACCCGGCGCGTCCGGCGGACGCCCGGGCACTCATCGTCTGGAGTCGTGCATTCATACGGACGAGGTCAGGATCGCCCCTCGTGAGCCGTGCCACAAGTCAACCACGCCGCTCCGCGGCAGTCCGTGAGGGGCGTCACACAACGGTTCGGCGCGCCGCCTCCGGGTCGGGGCACGGCCCGGTCCGGCCCCTCCCCCGCGCCGCGCCCGGGGCGGGGCCGCAGCCCGGCTAGGATGGGCGCGGACCGTGCCCGTTCCGCCGACCCCCGCTGCCCGGCGGCGGCCCGCCGTGTCCCCCCGTTTTCCCGCGAGCGAAGGGTGTCCCCTCCCGTGCAGATCGTCAGCGTCAGCAGCCTCAAGGGTGGTGTCGGCAAGTCCTCGGTGACCCTCGGGATCGCCTCGGCGGCCCTGGAGGCCGGCGTCCCGACCCTCGTGGTGGACCTCGACCCCCACGCCGACGCCACGACCGGCCTGGGCGTGCACCCGGCCCGCGGCCAGGACATCGGCGAGGTGCTCCGCCGGCCGCGGCGCGGGTCCCTCGACCGGGTGGTGATGGCCTCGGCGTGGGCCGTGCGCGAGGGCCGCGACTCGAAGTCCCTCGACGTCGCCCCCGGCTCGGCGCGCTCCTCCCACCTGGACCGCTCGGAGTACCGGGACCGGGACCTGGGCCGGCTGGAGCGGGCCCTGGCCGACGCCCGGGGCTACGACCTGGTGCTGGTGGACTGCCCGCCCACGCTCAGCGCGCTCACGCGCACCGCCTGGGCGGCGAGCGACAAGGTGCTCTCCGTCGCGGAGCCGTCCCTGTTCTCGGTGGCGGGCACCAAGCGCACGATGACCGCGATCGCCCAGTTCGAGCAGAGCCGCACCTGGGCCGTTCCGGCGGCGGGGGTGGTGGTGAACAAGGTGCGGCACTCCTCCGTGGAGCACAGGCACCGCCTGGCGGAGCTGCAGGAGCTGTTCGGGCCGCTGCTGGTGGACCCGGTCGTCCCGGACCTGCCGGTGTGGCAGCAGGCGCAGGGGGCGGCGTGGCCCATCCACCGCTGGCCGGGCGCCGAGGCGCGGGACATCTCCGGCCGCTACACGGCCATCCTGGAGGGCCTGCTCGACGCCGCGGCCTGACCGGCAGGCGCGTCAGCCCCGAGCCGGCGGACCGGGCTCAGACGGCGCTCTGGCGGCGGGCCCGCCGCGCCGAGAGCTCGTCGTCGGGAAACGGGCTCCCTTTCGGGCCCGGGGCGTCCCCGGCGTGCTCGCCCGGCATGGCCGCAAGGGTGCCCTCGACCTCCCGCCAGACGCGGCCGACGGCGATGCCGAACACGCCCTGCCCGCCCTGGACCAGGTCGATGACCTCGTGCGGGGACGTGCACGCGTAGACGCTGGCGCCGTCGCTCATCATGGTGAGCTGGGCGAGGTCCTCGACGCCGCGGGCGCGCAGCGCGCCCACCGCGGTGCGGATCTGCTGGAGGGAGACGCCGGTGTCCAGGAGCCGCTTGACGATCTTGAGCACCAGGATGTCCCGGAAGCTGTAGAGGCGCTGCGTGCCGGAGCCGGAGGCGCCGCGGACGGTGGGCTCCACGAGCCCGGTGCGCGCCCAGTAGTCCAGCTGCCGGTAGGTGATCCCGGCGGCCTTGCAGGCCGTGGGACCGCGGTAGCCGACCGACTCGTCGCGGACCACGGAGTCGTCGAACAGGACCCCCTGCGTCCCCTGGGAGGGGGGGCTGTCGGGGCCGGGCGTGGGGCCGCCGGGCTGCTCGCCGTTGCTCACGCCGCCTCCTCGCTGGTGGGTCCGGCGCTCGCGCGACCGGGCATGGATCGTCTCGACCAGGGCGCCGTTCACCCCCAGGACACCTCAAGTATAGGTCCGACGGTAGACCTCGTCCGGGGCCGGGTCAAAGACATCCGCCGGAGCGGGAGCGTGTCGGACGGGGGCCGACCGACCGGCTCAGAAGTCCTCGGGATCCACGTTGTCCAGGAAGTCCCGGAACTGCTGGACCTGGGTCTCCGGGGGCACCGGCGGCTCGTCCGGGCCGGCCTTGGGCGGCGGCTCGCGCAGCTCGCCGTCGGCGCTCATCACCAGGCCGGCCTCGTCGAGCACCGTCTCGGTGCACATGATCGGGCAGTCGGTCCGTGCGGCCAGGGCGATCGCGTCCGAGGCGCGGGAGTCCACGACCGTCCCGTCGGAGAACTCGAGGGCGGCGTGGAAGACGCCCTCGTCCACCGTGTGGATGCGCACCTGGGTCAGGGTGCGGCCGAACGCGGTGGCCACGGACAGCACGAGGTCGTGCGTGAGGGGGCGCGGCGGGTCGATGCCCTGCACGGCGAAGACGATGGACGTGGCCTCGTTCGTGCCGATCCAGATCGGCAGGTGCCGGCCGCCCTCGACCTCGCGCAGCACCACAACCGGCTGCGCGGAGGGGACGTCCATGCGGACCCCCGCGATCTCCATCAGGACCTGCTGCACGGCCATCTCAGCCCTCCACGGCGGCGCGCTCCTGGAGCGCGGCGATCTCCGACCTCACGAGGGAGGTGTGGATGGTCAGGCACAGCCCCGAGATCTCCTGGGCGCGCTCCACGGCCCGTGCCCGCGAGGCGGGGTCCCGCCGGGAGGCCAGGGGCGCCACGGCCCGCTCCACGAGGCCGAGCTCGCGGTCGGCGGCGGCCTTGAACGGGCGCAGGTGCCGAGGCTCCAGGCCGTGGGCGGTCAGGGCCAGGGCGGCGCGGGTGATGGCGAGGGCGTGGTCGTCGAAGACCCCGTCCTGCTCCCGGATCAGCCCGTAGCTCACCAGCTCGCGCACGAGCGGGACGCCGGCGCCGGTGCGGGCGGCCAGCTCCCTCAGGTTGTAGGTGCGGGCCGGGGAGACCGTGGGGGCCGTCACCGGTGCCGGGTGCTCGGGGGCGCGCCGGTCGCCGTCGGCGACGCGGGTGTCCTCGTCGGCGTCGAGCCGCTCGCGGATGACCTTCAGCGGCAGGTACCTGTCCCGCTGCATCTCCAGGATCCGGCGCAGGCGGTCGATGTCCGTGCGGGAGAACTTGCGGTAGCCGGAGGCGGTGCGGGCCGGGTGCACGAGGCCCTTGTCCTCCAGGAAGCGCAGCTTGGACGCCGTGATGCCGGGGTGGTCCCCGGCGAGCTCCTTGAGGACGGCGCTGATCCCCACCCGGGGCTCGTGCGCGACGTCGTTCCGGGGCGGGGTGGTCTCCGCGTGGTCGGTCATGGCCCCCTTCTACTGGCCCGACTGCGGGCGCAGCGAACGGTAGAACGTGAAGCGGAACTTGCCGATCTGGACCTCGTCGCCGTTGTCCAGGACGGCGCTGTCCACCCGGTCCCCGTTCACGTAGGTGCCGTTGAGGGAGCCCGAGTCGACGATCTCGAAGGTGTCGCCGCGGCGCACGAAGCGGGCGTGGCGGCGGGAGACGGTGACGTCGTCCAGGAAGATCTCGGAGGAGGGGTGGCGCCCGGCCGGCACCTCGTCCTGGTCGAGGAGGAAGCGGGAACCGGCGCCGGCGCCGTCGTGGGCGACCAGCAGGGCCGTGCGGGGCGGCAGTGCCGAGACCGCCGCGTTCTCCTCCGCCGAGAGCTTGTGGGAAGCGGCGTTCGCGAGCACCTCGGCCACGATCTGGATCGACGTGGTCTCCGGCTCTCCCATGGGTGCGTTCGTGCCGTGGCGGTGTGTGGACATCTCTTCCCTCGACTGGTGGCGTGATGGATGACGGACCTGTGGGCCCCGACCGCGCGACCGCCTGTTCGGCGGTGTCCGGGCGGCGGTCGGAGCCACCCGGTGCCATTCAGTGTACCGGGTGGGGCCGACGGGGAAGCGGCCGGGGACACGCCCCGGGCCGTGCGGGGACCGGTGCGCGACCGGCGGTCTCAGCCGAGCTGGGCCGCGTAGCCCTCGGCGTCGAGCAGGCCGGAACGGTAGTCGTCCGAGGAGGGCCGGACCTCGAAGAGCCAGCCGTCCTCGTAGGGCGAGGAGTTCACGACGGCGGGCTCGTCCTCGAGCCGCTCGTTGACCGCGACGACCTCCCCGGAGACGGGGGCGAAGATGTCGCTGACCGACTTGGTGGACTCGATCTCGCCGACGGCGGCGCCCGCCTCGACCGTCTCGCCGACCTGCGGGAGCTGGACGAAGACCACGTCTCCCAGCTCGCCCTGCGCGTGGTCGGTGATCCCGATCCGCACGGACCCCTCGGCGCCCGGGGCGGCGATCCACTCGTGCTCGGCCGTGTAGGAAAGGTCGGCGGGGATGTTGCTCATGAGTCACTCCTGGTCGTGCGGGTGCGGTCGGCTCGATTATGGCACAGGGCGGGCCGGGGACGGCCGACCCCGCGCGTCGTCTACCGGGCCCGCGACCACGCGTCGATCTCCGCGCGCAGGGCCCGCTTGCGCTCCTCCGTCGCGAAGGAGGCGTCCACGGAGTTGCGCGCCAGGGTCTCGGCCTGCTCGTCGGTGAGCCCGAGCGCGTCGCGCAGGCCCTGGAAGTTGTCGCCGACGTAGCCGCCGAAGTAGGCGGGATCGTCGGAGTTGACGCTCACGAACAGCCCCAGCTCGAGCATCCGCAGCACCGGGTGGTCGGCGAGCTCGCCGACGACGCGCAGCCGCACGTTGGAGAAGGGGCACACGGTGAGCGGCACGCGCTCCGCGACGAGCCGCTCCACGAGCGCGGGGTCCTGCAGGCACTGGATGCCGTGGTCGACGCGCTCGACCCGCAGCACGTCGAGGGCCTCCCGCACGTAGTCCGGCCCGGCCTCCTCCCCCGCGTGGGCCACGACGTGCAGGCCGGCGGCGCGGGCGCGGTCGTAGACCTCCGCGAACAGGGCGGGCGGGTGACCGACCTCGGCCGAGTCGAGGCCGATCCCGTCGATCCTCCCCAGCTGGTCCCCCAGCGACTCGAGCAGGGCCAGGGCCTCGGCGGCGGGCCGGTCGCGCAGGAAGCACATCACCAGCGTGCTGGTGATCCCGAGCTCGGCGCGGGCGGCGTCGAGGGCGGTGCGGATGCCGGTGATCACGGCCTCGACCGGGACGCCGCGGGAGACGTGCGCCTGGGGGTCGAAGAAGACGTCGACGTGGCGCAGGCCCTGCGCGGCGGCACGCCGCAGGTAGGCCGCGGTGAGGGCCTCGAAGTCCGCGGCCTCGCGCAGGACGGACATCGTGGCGTAGTAGAGGTCGAGGAAGGAGGAGAGGTCCTCGAAGTCGTACTGGCGGCGCAGCTCCTCCACCGATCCGTGCGGCAGCTCCACGCCGTTCTTCGCGGCGAGCTCGAGCGCGAGCTCCGGTTCCAGCGTGCCCTCGATGTGCAGGTGCAGCTCCGCCTTGGGCAGCGTGTACAGATCCTTCAACTCCGGTGCTCCTTCCCGGTCCGGCTCCGGGGCCGGAGCGCTCACGTCCCGAGCAGTGTATGCGCCCCTGCCGGGACCCGCCGGGGAGGTCGCCGTGGTGCTGCAGGTGCTCCTCGTCGTCCAGGTCTTCTTCATGGGCCTCGGCTGGGGAGGGTGGTCCCACTCCCTCGCGCTGCTCCAGGGGCTCGCCGGGCTGGTGCTGATCGTGTGGCCGGCGCAGCGGCGGAGGTTCGCGGCCCTCGCCGTTCCCGTGGGCTCGGCCGTCCTGACCGGGGGCCTCCTCGCCCTGGGGCTGGCGGTGTCGGCGCTGACCGAGTGCAGCGCCGCCGAGCGGGACGCGGCCGCGGAGCTGGCCGGGCCCGAGGGGCAGGAGGTGGAGCTCACCGGGAGCATGGACCAGGGGTGCTACGCGGACTTCACCACAGGTCTCTCGCGCCAGGAGCTCGCCGCGCACTACGAGCGGGAGTTCGCGGCCCACGGGTGGGAGACCGGCCCTGCCGGAGGGGTCGAGGTCGCCCGGGCACGGAAGGGCGACGTCATGGTCTTCATGGAGTGGTGGCAGGAGATGCCGGCGGATCCGCCGCGCGTCCGGCTCTCCGTGGCCGACGACGTCCCGTACCGCTGACCCGGCGCGGTCCGCGCCGGGCACGGCGAAGGCCGGTGGGCCGTGTCTCCACGGTCCACCGGCCTCGATCGGTCGGGCTGACAGGATTTGAACCTGCGACCCCTTGACCCCCAGTCAAGTGCGCTACCAAGCTGCGCCACAGCCCGATGTGCTCAGTCCGTTGCCGCCCTGAGCACTCGCATCACATTACAGCAACCTCCGGCGGAATTCATCTCGGCGGGCGGCTCAGCGCTTCCGGCTCCGCTTCTCGCGCACGCGCATGGACACCTCGATGGGGGTGCCCTCGAAGCCGAAGGTCTCCCGCAGCCGGCGGGTGATGAAGCGCCGGTAGCCGGGGTCGAGGAACCCGGTGGTGAACAGCACGAACCGCGGCGGCCGGGAGGACGCCTGGGTGCCGAAGAGGATGCGGGGCTGCTTGCCGCCGCGCACGGGGTGCGGGTGGGCGGCCACGATCTCGCCGAGGAAGGCGTTGAGCCGGCCGGTGGGGATGCGGCTGTCCCAGGACTCGAGCGCCGTCTCGAGGGCGGGCACGAGCTTGTCCTTGTGCCACCCGGTCTTCGCGGAGACGTTCACGCGCGGGGCCCAGGCCACGTGGGCGAGGTCCCGGTCGATCTCGCGCTCCAGGTAGAAGCGGCGGTCCTCGTCCATGAGGTCCCACTTGTTGAAGGCGAGCACGAGGGCCCGTCCGGAGTCGATGGCCATCTGGAGGATGCGCACGTCCTGCTCCGAGAGCACCTCGTCCGCGGCCAGCAGCACCACGGCCACCTCGGCGCGCTCCAGGGCGGCCTGGGTGCGCAGGGAGGCGTAGAAGTCGGCGCCCTGCGCCATGTGCACGCGGCGGCGGATGCCGGCGGTGTCGATGAACCGCCAGGGCTTGCCGCCGAGCTCGATCAGCTCGTCGACGGGGTCGCGCGTGGTGCCCGCGAGGGGGTCGACGACGACGCGCTCGGAGCCGGCGAGCTTGTTCAGCAGCGAGGACTTGCCCACGTTGGGCCGCCCGATCAGGGCCACGCGGCGGGGGCCGCCGGTCAGCTCGGTCTCGGCGACGGCGGAGAACTCGGGGAGCACCTCCATGACCGCGTCCAGGACGTCGGCCGCGCCGCGCCCGTGGAGGGCGGAGACGGGGTGCGGCTCCCCCATGCCGAGGGACCACAGGTAGGTGGCCTCCACCTCGAGCTGCGGGGAATCGACCTTGTTTGCGACGAGGATCACCGGCTTCTTGACCTTGCGCAGCATCTTCACGATGGCCTCGTCGGCGGCGGTCACGCCCACGGTCGCGTCCAGGACGAGCAGGACGGCGTCGGCGTACTGGACGGCCAGCTCCGCCTGCTCGGCGACCCGGGCGTTGATCCCCTTGGCGTCGAACTCCCAGCCGCCGGTGTCCACGAGGGTGAAGTTCCGCCCGTTCCACGTGGCCCGGTAGGACACGCGGTCGCGGGTCACGCCGGGGGTGTCCTCCACGACGGCCTCGCGGCGGCCGAGGATCCGGTTGACCAGGGTGGACTTGCCCACGTTGGGACGGCCCACGATCGCGAGCACGGGCGCGGGACGCCGGACCGGGGCCCGGTCCTCGCCCTCGGACCACTCGGCGAGCAGGGCCGCGTCCTCCTCGTCGAGCTCGTAGTCCTCGAGTCCGGCCCGCAGGACCTTGGCGCGCTGCTCGGCCTCGGTGTCGTCGATGGCCGCGAGGCGCTCGGCGACGTCGTCCGTGGTGCCGCCGAGGATCTCGTCCTCGTACGGGTCGTGGGCGGGGTTCTCGGGGTTGCCGGTCATGGCTGTCCTTCGCTGGGCCGGGAGCGGCCGGTCGTGGTGCGGGAAAAGGTGGGGGGCGGCCTCGCGGCCAGTCTAGGCGGGGCGTCCGGCGGCCCGGACGACGACGTCGATGACGGCCTGGACCGTCTGCTCCACGGTGAGGTCCGAGGAGTCGATGGTCACGACGCCGTCCGCGGCCTCGGTGAAGTTCACGATCGTGGAGTCCTTGGCGTCGCGGCCGACGACCTGCTGGTGGAGCTGCTCGGCGTCCGGGGTCCCGCCGTTCTGCAGGCCGCGGCGGGCCATCCGGGCCCGCTCGTCGGCGGTGAGGAGGATCCGGGCGTGGGCGTCGGGGGCCACGACGGTGGTGATGTCCCGGCCCTCGGCGACGATCCGCCGTCCGCTGCGGGCGATCACCTCCTGCTGGCGGGCCACCAGGGCGGCCCGGGCGGCAGGGTTCGTGGCCACGGCGCTGACGGACTCGGTGACGCGGGCCCCGCGGATCTCCTCGCCGACGTCGGTGCCGGCCACGAGGACCGACTCGCGGTCCGGGTCGGTGCCCTGGTCGAGGGGCAGCTCGCGGGCCGCGTCGGCCACGGCGGCGGCGTCGGCCAGGTCGACGCCGCGGTCCAGGCACCACCAGGTCAGGGCCCGGTACATCGCGCCGGTGTCGAGGTAGGCGAGGCCGAAGCGGCGGGCCACCTCCTTGGAGACGCTGGACTTCCCGGACCCGGAGGGACCGTCGACGGCGACGACCAGCTGGTCCCGCCCGCGGACGGCGCCGGCCGGCGTGCCCGCGGCGGTGTGCGCGGCGTCCGTCCCGGCGCCGGTTCCCGTGTTCGTTCCGGTGTTCACTGCACGACCTTCCATCCGCGCTCCTGGAGCGCCTCGACGAGTTCCTTGCGGCGGTTGGGCAGGACCGAGACCTCCGCGAGGCCCACGGGCTGGCCCGGGGAGTGCTCGAGGCGCAGGTCCTCGAGGTTGACGCCGATCTCCCCGATCTCGGTGAGCAGCCGGGCGAGCTGCCCGGGGACGTCGCCCACGAGGACGGTCAGGGTCGCGAACGCGCGCGGCGCGCCGCCGTGCTTGCCCGGGATGCGGGCCTGGCCGGCGTTGCCCTCGGCGATCAGCTGGGCGATGTCCAGCCGCGCGCCCGGCGCCCGGGGCGCCTCGAGGGTGGCGATCAGCCGGTCGAGGTCCTGGCGGACCCCGTGCAGGGAGGCCACGACGGGGGCCGCGTTCGCGGAGAGGATCTGCACCCACAGGTTGGGGTCGGACGCCGCGATCCGGGTGGTGTCCCGCAGCCCCTGTCCCGCGAGCGAGAGGTGGTGGGGCGGGGTGTCCTGCAGCCGCGAGGCCAGGAGGGAGGACATGACCTGCGGCAGGTGGGAGATCAGCGCCACCGTGGCGTCGTGCTCGCGGGCGTCCATGAACGTGACGGTCGCCCCGAGGTCCACGGCGAGGTTCTTCGCCGCCGCGAGCGCGGCCGGCGAGGACCGCCCCGAGTCGCACACGACCCACGGCATCGAGGTGAACAGCTCGCCGCGGGCGGCGACGGGCCCGGACTTCTCCCGCCCGGCCATCGGGTGGGTGCCCACGTACCGGGTGAGGTCCGCGCCCTGGGCGCGGACCTCCTCGAGCACCGACTCCTTGACGGAGGCGATGTCCACGACCACGGCGCCCGGGTGGGCGCGCAGCGCCTCGACCACGGTCTGCGCGGTGACGTCGGGCGGGGTGGCGACGACGACGAGGGCCGGCTCCGGCACCCGGCCCTCCCCCGCCGCGCGGCAGGAGCGGCCGGCGCCGATGTCCTGGGCCACGGCCTCGGCGGTCGGCGAGGAGTCCCGCAGCCAGACCTCCACGCCGAGGTGGCGCAGGCCCAGCCCGATGCTGGCGCCGAGCAGGCCGGCGCCGATCACGAGGACCGGGCCGGCGGTGGCGGCGGGCGTGGGGGTCTCCGTCACGGGGCCTCCCTACATCCCGACCGAGGCGAGGAGGTGCCCGACCTCGGTCCTGGAGAGCTTGCGGATCGTGCCCTGGCGCTGGTCCCCGATCCGGATGGGGCCCACCTGGGTGCGCACGAGCTTCTCGACGGGGTGGCCGACGGCCTCGAAGAGCCGCCGGACGATGCGGTTGCGCCCGGAGTGCAGGACGACCTCGACCAGGATGTGGCCGGGGGTGGAGTCCACGAGCCGGAAGGAGTCGACGGAGGCCATGCCGTCCTCGAGCTGGATGCCGGCCTTCATGGCCGCGCCGACGCCCTTCTCCATGGGCCCGCGCACCTGCACGAGGTACGTCTTGGGCACCTCGTAGGAGGGGTGGGTGAGCCGGTTGGTGAGCTCGCCGTCGTTGGTCAGCAGCAGCAGGCCCTCGGTCTCCACGTCGAGCCGGCCCACGTGGAAGACGCGCTCGTTCTTGCGGTGGTCCAGGTAGTCCGCGACGCACGGGCGGCCCTCGGGGTCCTCCATGGTGGACAGGACGCCCTCGGGCTTGTTGAACGCGTAGTAGACGAGGTTCTCGTCGAGCTGGACGCGGATGCCGTCCACGTGGATCTCCGCGGTGGCGGGGTCCACCCGCACCCCGAGCTCGGTGACGGTCTCGCCGTTGACCTGCACGCGCCCGGCCTCGATCATCTCCTCGCACACGCGGCGCGAGGCCACGCCGGCCTGGGCCATGAGCTTCTGCAGGCGCACGCCGTCGGGGTCGTGCTGGTCGAGCCGGTCGACCGGCGGGTTGGTGGGCCGGCGCTTGCGGTGCGGCGGGCGCCAGGGCGTGGCCGGCATGCGGCGGGCGCTCCGCTCGGAGGACGCGAAGGGACGGGGGCCCTGGTCCTGCGCGGCGCCGGGGCCCTTGGCCGCGGCGGGGCCCTTGCCGGCCCCGCCCCTGCCGCCCGCGGCGCCCTTGGTGCCGAAGGAGCCCTTGGCCCCGCCGGCGCGTGCCGAGCCCTTGGCCCCGCCGGCGCCTGCCGAGCCCTTGGGCCCGTAGGAGCCCTTGGCTCCGCCGGCGCCCTTGGCGGAGCCGGCCGCGCCGCGGCCGGTCTGCCCGCCGGAGGCCTTGCGGGCGCCCTGGGCGCCGGGACCGCGGCGTCCGCCGGGCCCGGGGCGTCCGGATGATGATCGTGAAGTGGCCATGGTGGTGTCTCAGTCCTCGTAGTCGTCGAGTTGGTCGATGCCCGGCAGGTGGGGGGCGATCTCGGGGAGTTCGTCGAGCGAGCCGATGCCCATCTTCTCCAGGAAGAACGCTGTGGTGCCGTAGAGCACGGCGCCGGACTCGCCGTCCCGCTCGAGCTCTCGGACGAGCCCGCGCTGCACGAGGGTGCGCACCACGCCGTCGACGTTCACCCCGCGGATCGCGGAGATCCGTCCTCGGCTCACGGGCTGGCGGTACGCCACGACGGCCAGTGTCTCCAGGGCCGCCTGGGACAACCGGGCGGTCTGTCCCTCCGCGACGAACGCGGAGACGACAGGGGCGAACTCGCTGCGGGAGTAGATCCGCCACCCCGCGCCGGTGCTGCGCAGCTCGAAGCCGCGCGGCTCCAACGTTCCATCATACCCCGGATCCGCGGGTCGTCCGTCGTACTCGGCGCGCAGCCGGTCGAGGACCCGCTGGACGGAGGCCACGGGCACCACCAGGGCGGCGGCGAGCGCGTGCTCGCCGACGGGCTCGTCGGCGGCCATCAGGATCGCCTCCACGGCCGCCTTCAGCCCGCCGGGCAGCGCCTCGACGTCGGGCCCGACCGGGTCCTCGCGGTCCGGGGCGCTCACGCGGGGACCCCCGCCGGGAGCGGTGCCGGGAGGGGCTCGGGGGCGTCGTCGGCGAGCCGGTCGGCGCTCCACCCGGCGTCCCCGCCGGTCCACAGGACGGTGAGCTCCCCGAGGGGGCCCTCCTGGACGAGGTCGACGACGGCGTCGCGGTACATCTCCAGCAGCGCGAGGAAGCGCACGACCACCACGAGCATGGACGCCGCGTCGGCGACGAGGCCGCGGAACCCGTGCGGCCGCCCGTCCGCGAGGACGCCGGCGAGGACCTCGGCCTCGTCGCGCACGGTCACGGCCGCCCCGTGCAGGTGGTCGACGCCCACCTCGGCCGGGGCCCCGGGCCTGGCCTCGAGCACGGCGCGGGCGATCCGGGCGAACTGCCCGGGGGTGGTGCGCCAGTCGAGCTCGGGGAGGGCGGCGGCCGCCTCCGGGTCCAGCGGCACGGAGCGGGGGAAGCGCGCGGACTCGGCGCGCAGGCGCTCGTCGAGGATCCCGGCCACCTCCTTGAAGGCCTTGTACTGGAGCAGCCGGGCGAAGAGCAGGTCGCGGGCCTCGAGCAGGGCGACGTCCTCCTCGTCGTCGACCTCCCCCCGCGGGAGCAGCCGGGCGGCCTTGAGGTCGAGCAGGGTCGCGGCGACCACCAGGAACTCGCTGGCCTCGTCGAGGGCGCGGGCGGAGCCGACCTCCTGCAGGGCGCGCGCGTACTGCAGGAACTCGTCGGTCACCGTGGCCAGCGCGACCTGGGTGATGTCCATCTCGTGCTTGGCGATCAGCGAGAGCAGGACCTCGAAGGGCCCGGCGAAGTTCTCGAGCCGCACGGCGAAGCCCCCGGGTCCGTCGGACACCGGGAGCTCCTCGGGGTGCATCAGGGCGCGCCGCCGCGCGAGATCAGCTCCCGCGCCAGCCGGCGGTAGGACTCGGCGCCCTGGTGGGCCGTGGCGAAGGAGAGGATGGGCTCGGCGGCGACCGTGGCGTCGGGGAACTTCACCGTGCGCTTGATGACCGTGTCGAAGACCTTGTCCCCGAACGCGTCGACGATGCGGGCCATGACCTCCCGGGAGTGCAGGGTCCGGGAGTCGAACATGGTGGCGAGCACCCCGTCGATCTGCAGCCGCGGGTTGAGCCGGTCCTGCACCTTCTCGATGGAGTCCACGAGCAGGGCCACGGCGCGCAGGGCGAAGAACTCCGCGATGAGCGGGATGATCACGCCGTGGGCGGCGGTGAGGGCGTTGACGGTCAGCAGTCCCAGGGACGGCTGGCAGTCGATGATGATGACGTCGTAGTGCTCCTCGACCTTGCGCAGCGCGGAGGCCAGGACCTGCTCGCGGGCGACCTCGGTGACGAGCTGCACCTCGGCGGCGGAGAGGTCGATGTTGGCGGGCAGGAGGTCGACGTTCTCGACGTCGGTCTCCTGGACCACGTCCCAGACGTCCACGCTGCGGTCCATCATCACGTTGTAGACGGTCAGCTCGAGCTCGTGCGGGTTCGCCCCGAGCCCCGCGGAGAGCGCGCCCTGGGGGTCGAAGTCCACGAGCAGCACCTTGCGGCCCAGCTCCGCGAGGGCGGCGCCCAGGTTGATCGTGGACGTGGTCTTGCCGACGCCGCCCTTCTGGTTGACCATCGCGATGATCCGCGCGGGCCCGTGCTCGGTCAGCTCGGGGGGTTCCGGGAAGCTGCGGGCGGGTCGGCCGGTGAGACCCACGTCCCCCGCCGCGCCCTCGCCCGTCCCGGGGATCCTCTCGTCGCTTCGCTGGGTCACTCGTGGCACCGCTCTTTCGTTGGTAGGCGGGCCGTCCCGGGCACGCGGGCGGCCCGGGGCCGGTCCGGCCTGGGGTTTTCCTGGACTCGATCAGCTACCAGGGTACCGCCGCCGCCTGCCCGCCCCCGAATCCCGCGGGGACCGCGCGGCCCGAGGGATTCGGGGGCGGCCCGGAACGGCGGGAGCCGCCCGCGCCCGTCGGCGCCGGGCGGGGCACCGCGGGCGCGGGCCCCTCGACGCGGAGGACGGGACGGTCAGTGGGCCCGGCCCGCCGGGACGGCGGCGTCGACCACCTGCTCGGCCGCCTTCTCCTGGGTGACCGGGGCCTCGTGGTGGTGCGCGGTCATGGTGGTCTCGTCGAACTTGTCGTCGCCGGAGAGCACCCGCTCGACCTGGACCAGGTCCAGCTCGCGGGTCCACTTGCCGATCAGCAGCGTGGCCACGGCGTTGCCGGTGAAGTTGGTCAGGGCGCGAGCCTCGGACATGAACCGGTCGATGCCCACGATGATGCCCACGCCGTCCACGAGGTCGGGGCGGTGCGACTGCAGGCCGCCGGCCAGGGTCGCGAGCCCGGCGCCGGTGACGCCCGCGGCGCCCTTGGAGGCGATGATCATGAACACCAGCAGCGACACCTGCTCGCCGATGGCCAGCGGCGAGCCCATGGCCGAGGCCACGAACAGCGCGGCCATGGTCAGGTAGATGGCGGTGCCGTCGAGGTTGAAGGAGTAGCCCGTCGGGACGGTCACGCCGACCACCGGCTTGGAGACGCCCACGTGCTCCATCTTGGCGATCAGCCGCGGCAGGGCGGCCTCGGAGGAGGAGGTGGAGAAGATCAGCAGGTACTCACGGGCCAGGTACTTCATGAGCCGGAAGATGTTCACGCCGGTGACCAGCTTCAGCAGCCCGCCCAGGACCACGACGATGAAGAGGATGCAGGTGACGTAGAAGGCGATCATCAGGGTGGCCATGGACACGATGGCCTGCACGCCGGTCTCCCCGACGACGCCGGCGATGGCGCCGAAGGCGCCGATCGGCGCCACCCACATCACCATGATCAGGATCCGGAAGACCAGCGCCTGGATGTAGGAGACGGCCTTGAGCACCGGCTTGCCGGACTCGCCCATCTGCTGCAGGGCGAAGCCCACGATCAGGGCCACGAAGAGGGTCTGCAGGATGTTGCCCTCGGTCAGCGAGGACAGCAGCGTGGTGGGGATGATGCCCAGCAGGAAGCCGACCGTCCCCTCGCCCTCGCTGTGGCCGCCGGTCGGGACCTCGTACTCGGAGCCCTGGAGGTTCAGGCCCTCACCGGGGTGGATGAGGTTGCCGACGACGAGCCCGATGGCCAGGGCCACGGTGGACATGGCCATGAAGTAGGCCAGGGCCAGTCCGCCGACCTTGCCGACGGTGGCGGCCTTGGCGATGGAGCCGACGCCCAGGACGATGGTGCAGAAGATGATGGGGGCGATCATCATCTTGATCAGCGCGATGAACGCCGTGCCCACGGGCTTGAGCGACTGGGCGAAGTCGGGGGCCACGAGGCCCAGCACGGCGCCGGCGACGACGGCGACGATCACGAAGATGTACAGGTAGTGCGTCCTGTCCTTCTTCTGCTTGGCGGGCCGCTGCGGCTCGACGGGTTCCCTGGCGACGGTGGTCATGCTTCTCCTCCGGGACGGTGGTTCGGTGGGACGTGCGCGGCCCCGGGTGCTCCGGGCTGCTGTGACGAGTCTCACCGCGGCACCGGCGCCGTGTCGCGTTGTGGTCATAATGGTCGTGACGCGGACCACAGACGCGCGTCACCGCACGGGAGGAGGGGCGCCGGCATGTCTCTGGCCAGGCGTTTCCTCGTGCTGCAGCTCGCGGTGGTCCTGCTGGTCACCGTGGCCGTCTCCCTGGTGCTCTTCGCGCACGAGCGGGACGCGGTCCTCGAGCGCGCCGAGGCCCAGACCCGGATGGCGAGCACGGCCCTCGCCGACGACCCCTACGTGCTGCAGGCCGCGCTCTCCGCGGACCCCACCACCGACCTGCAGCCGCTCACGGACCGGCTGCTGGCGGACACGGACCTCGACTTCGTGACGATCATGGCCCCGGACGGCACCCGGTGGACCCACCCCGTGCCCACCTCCGTGGGCGAGCCGTACCGCGGGGACCGGTCCCACGCCCTCGCCGGGGAGATCTGGACCAGCACCGAGCGGGGCACCCTCGGCCCGTCCGTGCGCACGATCGCCCCCGTCCGGGACGAGGACGGGGCGGTGGTGGCGCTCGTGGCCACGGGCGTCCTGCTCGACGCCCTGTCCCAGCGGGCGCTCGCCCAGCTGCCGGCCGTGCTGCTGGTCGGGGGGCTGCTGCTGGCCGCGTCCTCCGTCGTGGCCTGGCTGATGGCCAGGTACCTGGACGCCGCCACCCACGGCTGGGGGCCCGAGGAGCTCGCCCACGTGCACGCCCTGCACGACGCCGTCCTCAACGAGGCCACCGAGGGCCTCCTCCTCGTCGACGCCGACCGGCGGGTGCAGGTCGCCAACGCCCGGGCGCGCGAGCTGCTGGGCCTGCCGGCCCCGGGACCCGGCCAGGGCCCGGGGCGGCCCGCCCCGTCGGTCGCCGCGCTGGGCCTGCCCGAGGCGCTGGAGGCCGTGCTCCTGTCCGGGGCCGCCGTGCACGAGCAATGGGTCGTGGTCGGCGAGCGCACCCTCATCGTCTCGGCGCTGCCGGTGCGCGGCGGGACCGCGCGGCGGGGCATGGTGGTGATCCTGCGGGACCACACGGAGATCTCCCGGCTCTCCGGCGAGCTGCGGACCGCCACCACGATGGCCGCCGCGCTGCGGGCGCAGACCCACGAGCACGCCAACCGCATGCACACCGTGGTCTCCCTGCTGGAGCTCGGGCGCACCGGCGAGGCCCTGGACTTCGCCTCCGTCGACCTGGAGCGGACCCGCGGGCTGTCCGAGGACCTGGTCGAGCGCCTCGACGACCCCTTCCTCGCCGCCCTGCTCGTGGGCAAGACCGCGGCCGCGCACGAGCGCGGGGTGGAGCTCCACGTGGAGGTCGGCCCCGGCGTGCCGCGCCTGCCGGTCTCCCCCGCCGACCTCGTGACCCTGGTGGGCAACCTCGTGGACAACGCCGTCGAGGCGGCGGCGGCCAACGCCGCCCGGGTCCGCCCCGTCGTCGAGGTGGAGATCGCCCGGGCGGACGGGGCCGGGGACGGGGAGGCCGCCGGGGCCGTGACGATCACGGTCGCCGACACCGGGATGGGCGTCCCCGAGGACCTGGCCCGCGACATCTACGACCTCGGCGTCACCACGAAGGAGGCGGGCCCGGAGGGCCGCGGGGTCGGGCTCCACCTGGTCCGGGAGGTCGTCGCCCGGTGGGGCGCCCGCCTGGAGCACGCCAACGACGGCGGAGCGGTGTTCACCGTGACGGTCCCCGTGCCCGCCGCCGGCTCCCCGGGAGCCCCCGCGTGACGGGGGCCGTCCGCGTCCTCGTCGTCGACGACGAGCCGCTCACCGCCGCGTCCCACGCCGAGTACGTCCGCCGCTCCCCCGGCTTCGAGGTGGCCGCGACCGCCGTGTCCGGGCGCACCGCCGTGCAGGCCGTCCAGGCGGCGCGCCGGGCCGGGCGCCCCGTGGACCTCGTGCTGCTCGACGTCAACCTCCCGGACATGTCCGGCCTGGACGTCGCCCGCACCCTGCGCGCCCGGGGCGAGTCCGTGGACCTCCTCGTGGTCACGGCCCACCGCGACGTGGCGACGGTGCGGGAGGCGACGACCCTCGGCGTCGTCGGCTACCTCATCAAGCCCTTCACCTACGCCGTGTTCGAGGACAAGCTCGCCGCGTACCGGCGCTACCGGGGGCTGCTGGGCCGGGGCGGATCGGTCGGCCAGGAGGAGGTGGACCGCGCGTTCGCGGCGCTCGGCGAGAGCACCCGGCCGGCCGTCCCGAAGGGACTGTCCCCCACGACGCTCGACGCCGTCACGCAGCTGGTCCGCGCCGGCGGGTGGCTCTCCGCCGGGGAGGTCGCCGAACGCAGCACCCTGTCCCGGGTGACGGCCCGCCGCTACCTGGAGCACCTGGCCGACCGGGGGCTGGTGCACCGGCGCTCCCGCTACGGCACGCCCGGCCGCCCGGAGCTCGAGTACGGCTGGGCCGGTCAGGACGTCTCCCCCGCGCGCTGAGCGTGCGCGCCGTTCCCGTGCACCGGAGCCGGCGCACCGGACCCGCCCGGCCGCTGCCGGGCGGGCGGCGCAGTCAGGCGGGGCGGTCCGCGTCGGCGTCCGAGGCGGAGACCAGGCCGATCGCCGCCTCGGGGGTGGCGATCCGGAAGCTGAAGCTCTGCTCCAGGTAGAGGTGCACGGCGTCGCCCTCGTGCCGGTCGTAGCCCACGGAGAGGTCCTGGCCGGACTCGAACAGAAAGTCCCCGCCGCGCAGGCTCAGCACCACGCCCCCGTGGACCCCCGGCGCCCAGACGACGGGTCCGTCCTCGAGGATCTTGCGGACGTGGTCCCACATCGGGTACCCGCCGTGCTCGGCCGTCTCGATCACCTTGGCATAGGCGGCCGAGCCCAGGACGAGCGCGTAGGGCCCGCCCACGCCGTTCTCCAGGAGGGTGGTCACGGCCAGGGCGACCCGCTGGGGGTAGTCCTCGAAGTCGGGCACCCGCGGCACCGGAGGATGCGGGGACGCCGGGACGATGCCGGGAACACCGGCCTCCTCCCAGCCGTGGAAGATCGCCTGGTTCTCGGCCACGGCCATCCGGTGCGCGGCCCGGGCCAGGTCCCCCAGGTCCCGGTCGGCCGCCCCGCGGTCGGCGTCGAAGAGCTCCTGGCGGGAGACCGTGAACGGGACCCGGGCCTCGACGAGCGGCAGCACGCGCCGCCGCCGGGCCTCCAGGCCGTCGGCGGCGGCCAGGGCCTCGGTGCGGCCCAGGTTCGTGGCCGAGTGGGTCCAGCCGAGCGGGCCGGCGAAGTCCACGACCCGGCGGGCGGCGAGCGCCGGCGCCAGGCGGGTGCGCGCCTCCTCGTCGATCATGGCCCACGCGCCGTCCGGGAGCGGAGCCAGGGAGCGCAGCAGGTGGTCCCGTGCCACGGTCACCGCCCCCTCAGCGAGCCGATGCCGAGGGAGGACCCCGTGCCGGTGCCCGCCTCCGCCTCGCCGGTCGCGGCCTCGGCCGCCTCGCCGTGCGCGACGATGTCCCCGTCACGGAAGAGGACGCCGGCGGCGATCTCCCGCCACCGGGGCTTGCGCCGGAACAGGAACTCCAGCTCCATGCAGAAGTGCTTGTACTCCTCGCCCAGGGAGTCGAGCATGACGGCGCGGGCCGACTCGTCCCGCTCCAGGTCGAGCCGCTGCTCGTACCACCCGATGGCCTGCGCCTCCTCCGTGAGGTTGGCGCACATCCGGGCGAACGTCCGGGTCTCCTCGGACAGCTCGTCCGGAGGCTCGTGGTACTGGTCGAACCCCATGTCTGCTCCTCCCCCGAGGGCGTGGTGCGGTGCCGGGCGGTCCGGTCCGGGCACGGACCGGTGCGGCCCAAAGTACTCCTGATCGGCCCCGGTGAGCGGCGGGGGCGGTGCGCCGGGGCGAACTGTCACGGGTTCGTTGCCGTGCGTCGGAGCGTTACCGCACGCGCGGCGGGCGCAGCACCTCCTGGAGGGCGTCGAGCACGGAGGAGTCCTCGATGGTGGAGGGCACCGTGTACTGCTCCCCGTCGGCCATCTGCCGCATCGTCTTGCGCAGGATCTTGCCCGACCGAGTCTTGGGCAGGCCCTCCACGACCGCGACGTCCTTGAAGTCCGCGACCGCCCCGATGCGCTCCCGGACGAGGGCCACGAGTTCCGCCCTCAGCCGGTCCTCGGGGACGTCCACCCCGGCCTTGAGCACCACGTATCCGGCCGGGCGCTGCCCCTTGAGCGGGTCCGCCACGCCGATCACGGCGCACTCGGCGACGGCGGGGTGGGAGGCCAGCACCTGCTCCATCGCGCCGGTGGAGAGGCGGTGGCCCGAGACGTTGATGACGTCGTCCGTGCGGCCCATGACGTACACGTAGCCGTCCTCGTCGACGTAGCCGGAGTCGCCGGTCGCGTAGTAGCCCGGGAACGCGCTGAGGTAGGAGTCCACGTAGCGCCGGTCGTCCCCCCACAGGGTGGTCAGGGTGCCCGGCGGCAGGGGCAGGCGCAGGGCGATGTTGCCCTCCTCGCCCGGCCCCAGGGGCTGTCCGAGCGGGTCGAGGATCTCGACCCTGTAGCCGGGCACCGGCACGGACGGCGACCCCGCCTTGAGGGGCAGGCGCTCGATCCCGAACGGGTTGGCGCAGATCGCCCACCCGGTCTCCGTCTGCCACCAGTGGTCCACCACCGGCACGCCCAGGACGTCCGACGCCCAGCCGTACGTCTCCGGGTCCAGGCGCTCGCCGGCCACGAAGAGGGTCCGGAGGGAGCCGATGTCGTGCCGGCGGACGAGCTCGCCCTCCGGGTCCGCGCGGCGGATCGCGCGCAGGGCCGTGGGGGCGGTGAACAGCACCTTGACCCGGTGCTCCTCGACGCGCTGCCAGAACGCGCCGGCGTCCGGGGTGCCCACCGGCTTGCCCTCGTAGAGGACGGTCGTCGCCCCGGCCAGCAGCGGGCCGTAGACGATGTAGGAGTGGCCCACGACCCACCCCACGTCGGAGGCAGTCCACATCACCTCCCCGGGGCCGACGTCGTAGATGTTGCGCATGGACCAGGTCAGGGCCACCGCGTGCCCCCCGTTGTCCCGCACCACGCCCTTCGGCGTGCCGGTCGTGCCGGAGGTGTAGAGGACGTACAGCGGGTCGGTCGCCGCGACCGGCGCCGGAGCGGCGGGCTCGGCCCCCTCGAGGGCCTCCGCCCACGTGTGCCAGTCGACGGCGGGCTGCCCGTCCCGCCCGGCGCGCCCCCGGGCGTCCTCGACGGTGGTCTCGAAGCCCTCGCGCTCGTGCACCACCACCGCGGCCGGCTCGTGCTGTGCGATCCGCAGCGCCTCCTCGATCGCGGGGAGGTACTCGATCCGCCGCTTGGGCTCCACGCCGCCGGTCGTGGTCACCACGACCACCGGCCGCGAGTCGTCGATGCGGCTCGCCAGCTCCCGGGGCGCGAAGCCCCCGAAGACCACGGAGTGCACGGCGCCCAGCCGGGCGCACGCGAGCATGGCCACCGCGGCCTGGGGGATCATCGGCAGGTAGACGAGCACCCGGTCCCCCTTCCCCACCCCCAGGGCGGCGAGCGCCCCGGCGAACAGGGCCACCTCCTCGAGCAGCCGCGCGTAGCTGAAGCTCTCCCGGACGCCCAGGACCGCCGAGTCGTAGATCAGCGCGGTGCGCTCGCCGTGGCCGGCCTCGACGTGGCGGTCCAGGGCGTTGTAGCACGTGTTGAGCCGCCCGTCGGGGAACCAGCGGTAGAGCGGCGCCGCCGACTCGTCGAGGGCCACGGTGGGCTCCCGGACCCAGTCCACGGCGCGCGCGGCGTCCAGCCAGAACCCTGCCGGGTCCTGGACGCTGCGGCGGTAGACCTCCGCGTAGCCCTCCGTCCGCTGCTCCGTGGTGCCCTCGGATGCGTGCTGGTCACTGCTCATGGTTCCTCCCGGGCTGCGTGCCGCCGGTCGCCGGCGCTGCTCTTGTCCGCCAATCTAGTGGTGCAGGTCACACACGACAAGGGCAATGTATACATTGGTCACCGACGACAAAAGAAACCCACCAGAGGCCTCGCCCGCCCTGGGGTTTTGTGTATACACTGTCGGCACACTGTGACCCCGATCACCCGCCGACCAGGACAGGGCGCGACGGGGTCCCCCGAGGACGCGAAGGAGGGAGCCGTGCGAGCCAGCGACCGCGCGTACGAGGCCCTTCGGGCGGATATCGTCGAGTGGCGCCTGCTCCCCGGGCAGGTGCTCGGGGAGGTCGAGCAGTCGGAGCGCTTCGGCATCTCCCGCACGCCCATCCGCGAGGCGCTGAGCCGGCTCACCGCCGACGGTCTCGCAGAGGCGCACCGCGGCCGCGGCGTCGTCGTCTCCCAGGTCTCCCTCGATGACGTCCGGGCCCTCTTCGAGCTGCGGGAGGCGCTGGACTGCCAGGCGGCCAAGCTCGCGGCCCGGCGCCGGGACGCGACGCTCTTCGAGGGGCTCGCGGCCGAGCTCGAGGAGGTCGTGGCCCAGCTCCACGGCCCGGGCACGGACCGGGCCGGGTACTACGAGCTCGTGGAGCGGATGGACCGGGCCATCGACGACGCCGGCGCCAACCCGTACCTCACGGCCGCGCAGCGCTCCCTGCGCCTGCACCTGGCCCGGGTCCGCAAGCTCTCCCGCACCAACCCCGAGCGCCTGGCGCGCGCCGCCGCCGAGCACGCCCAGATCGCCCGTGCCATCGCCGAGGGCTCCGAGGAGCTCGCCGAGGCCGCGACCCGCGTGCACCTGGCGAACTCGCTGCAGGCCGTCCTCACGACCCCCGTCCGCGAGTGGGTCGACCCCGCGCCACCGCTCCGGCCCGCGCCTCCGCTGGAGGCCGCCGGCTGAGCCCGGCCCCCACCGGCCGCCCCGCATCCCACCCCCGACCACCGTCTCCCACGAGAGGAAGTTCCATGACCGTCATCCACCAGGTGCGCGTCCACCCGTCCAAGGACAACCTGCCCCGCGAGGAGCAGCTGGCCTACAAGATGGCGCAGGTCGCCGCGGATCCCGTCGAGGTGACCCCCGAGGTGACCGAGATGGTGATCAACCGGGTCCTGGACAACGCCTCGGTGGCGATCGCCTCCCTGAACCGGGACCCGATCGTCTCGGCGCGGGACCAGGCGCTGGCCCACGCGCCCACCCCGGGCGGCACCGGCTCGAGCCTCTACGGCGTGGACGCCGCGGTCCGGAAGGTCTCCCCCGAGTGGGCGGCGTGGGCCAACGGCGTGGCCGTGCGCGAGCTCGACTACCACGACACGTTCCTGGCCGCCGAGTACTCCCACCCCGGGGACAACATCCCCCCGATCCTGGCCGTGGCCCAGCACGTCGGGGCCACCGGCCGCGACCTGGTGCGCGGGATCGCCACCGGCTACGAGCTGCAGGTGGACCTGGTGAAGGCCATCTGCCTGCACAAGCACAAGATCGACCACGTCGCCCACCTCGGCCCGTCCGCGGCCGCCGGGATCGGCACCCTGCTGGGCCTCGACGTGGAGACGATCTTCCACGCCATCGGCCAGGGCCTGCACACCACCACCGCCACCCGCCAGTCGCGCAAGGGCGAGATCTCCACCTGGAAGGCCCACGCCCCGGCCTTCGCCGGGAAGATGGCCGTGGAGGCCGTCGACCGCGCGATGCGCGGGCAGACCTCCCCCACCCCGATCTACGAGGGCGAGGACGGTGTCATCGCCTGGCTGCTGGACGGGCCCGACGCCTGCTACGAGGTCCCGCTGCCCGCCCCGGGCGAGGCCAAGGCCGCGATCCTGGACACCTACACCAAGGAGCACTCCGCCGAGTACCAGGCCCAGGCCTGGATCGACCTGGCCCGCAAGCTGCACCGCGAGCGCCCCGAGCTGGCCGACCCGTCGAGGATCGAGCGGATCGTGCTGCACACCTCCCACCACACCCACTACGTCATCGGCTCCGGGGCGAACGATCCCCAGAAGTACGACCCGACGGCCACCCGGGAGACCCTCGACCACTCGATCCCCTACATCTTCACCGTGGCGCTGCAGGACGGCGCCTGGGACCACGTGGGCTCCTACGCCCCCGAGCGGGCGGGGCGCCCCGACACGGTGGACCTGTGGCAGAAGGTGACCACCGCCGAGGACGCGGAGTGGACCCGTCGCTACCACTCCCTGGACCCGGCCGAGAAGGCCTTCGGGGGACGGGCCGCGATCACCCTGGCGGACGGGTCCACCGTGGTCGAGGAGATCGCCGTGGCCGACGCCCACCCGCTGGGGGCCCGGCCCTTCGCCCGCCCCCAGTACGTGGCCAAGCTGCGCACCCTGGCCGAGGGGATCGTGGCCGACGAGGAGCTGGACCGCTTCATCAGCGCGGCCGAGAACCTCCCGGACCTGGGCGCCGGCGAGCTCGACGCCCTCAACGTCACCGCGGGCATCACGCTGCGCACCGGAACGAAGGGAATCTTCTAGGCCATGCTGTTCTCCACCACCACACCGGAGGCCAAGCGGATCGCCCTGCGCGAGATGCTGGCCGGGCCGACGATCGTGCAGTTCCCCGGCGCGTACACCCCGCTGTCCACCCGGCTCATCCAGGAGCAGGGCTTCGACGGCGTCTACATCTCCGGGGCCGTGCTCGCCAACGAGCTCGGCTTCCCCGACATCGGGCTGACGTCGCTGACCGAGGTCGCCGCCCGTGCCGGGCAGATCGCCCGGATCACGGACCTCCCGGCCCTCGTGGACGCGGACACCGGCTTCGGCGAGCCCATGAACGTGGCCCGCACCGTCCAGGAGCTCGAGAACGCGGGCCTGGCCGGGTGCCACATCGAGGACCAGTTCAACCCCAAGCGCTGCGGCCACCTCGACGGCAAGAACGTCGTGGACCTGGCCACCGCGACCAAGCGGATCCGGGCCGCCGCCGAGGCCCGCCGGGACGCGAACTTCCTGGTCATGGCCCGCACCGACATCCGCGGCACCGACGGGCTCGCCGCGGCCACCGACCGGGCGAAGGCCCTGGTGGACGCCGGGGCCGACGCGATCTTCCCCGAGGCGATGGCCGACCTCTCCGAGTTCGAGGCCATGCGGAGTGCTGTGGACGTGCCGATCCTGGCGAACATGACCGAGTTCGGGAAGTCCCAGCTGTTCACCGCGGACCAGTTGCAGGAGGTGGGCGTGAACATGATCATCTACCCCGTGACGCTGATGCGCTCCGCCCTGGGCGCCATGGAGCGGGTGCTGCAGACCATCCGCGCCGACCGCACCCAGGAAGCCGCCGTGCCGGACATGCTCACCCGCGCCCGGCTCTACGAACTCGTCGACTACAACGGCTACAACCAGTTCGACTCGTCCGTCTTCGACTTCGAGGTCCCCGGCCTGCACCGCTGAACCGACCACCCACCAGCCACCCGAAGGAGCCCACCATGACCGACACCCAGACCGAGGTCCACAAGGGCCTGGCCGGCGTCGTCGCCGACTACACGGCCGTCTCCAAGGTCAACCCCGAGACCAACTCCCTGCTCTACCGCGGCTACCCCGTCCAGGAGCTCGCCGCGAACTGCTCGTTCGAGCAGGTCGCCCTGCTGCTGTGGAACGGCGAGCTGCCGGACGAGGCGCAGCTGGCCGAGTTCACGGCCCGGGAGCGGGCCCACCGGGCGCTGACGCCGGAGTTGAAGGCGATCATCGACGCCCTGCCCACCACCTGCCACCCCATGGACGTGTGCCGCACCGCCGCATCCGTGCTGGGCGCGCAGGACCCCGAGGCGGAGGACTCCTCCCCCGAGGCGAATCTGCGCAAGGCGCAGAAGCTGTTCGCCGCGATGCCCGCGGTGATCTGCTACGACCAGCGCCGCCGGCGCGGCCAGGACGTCGTGCCCCCGCGCGAGGACCTCGGCTACTCCGCGAACTTCCTCTGGATGGCCTTCGGCGAGGAGGCCGTCCCCGAGGTCGTCGAGGCGTTCAACGTGTCGATGATCCTCTACGCCGAGCACTCCTTCAACGCCTCCACCTTCACGGCGCGGGTGGTCACCTCCACGCTGTCCGATCTCCACTCGGCGGTCACCGCGGCCATCGGGGCGCTCAAGGGCCCGCTGCACGGCGGGGCCAACGAGGCCGTCATGCACACCTTCGAGGAGCTGGGGATCCGCCCGGACGAGCCCGCCGAGGACGCCGAGAAGCGCGCCAAGGCGTGGATGGACGAGGCCCTGGCGGCCAAGAAGAAGGTCATGGGCTTCGGCCACCGCGTGTACAAGCACGGCGACTCCAGGGTGCCCACCATGAAGGCGGCGCTGGACCGGATGATCGCCCACTACGGCCGGCCTGAGCTGCTGGGCCTGTACAACGGGCTGGAGAAGTCCATGGACGAGGCCAAGGGCATCAAGCCGAACCTCGACTACCCCGCCGGGCCCACCTACTGGCTCATGGGCTTCGACATCGCCACCTTCACCCCGCTGTTCGTGGCCGCCCGGATCACGGGCTGGACCGCCCACGTCATGGAGCAGGTCGCGTCCAACTCCCTGATCCGCCCGCTCTCCGAGTACAACGGGCCCGCCGAGCGGCACCTGTAGAACGCGCGCCCGGACGGCTGCACGGGGGCGGATCGGCGGCCGGAGTCCCGTCGGGCCGTCATCCCGTCCGGCCGGGGTGACGGCGCCGGTCAGCGGAAGGCGGGGTGACCCGGCCAGGGGGTGTGCGGGGGCCGGAGGGAGCCGAAGTCCCCGGAGCGGGCGGCGTGGGCCGCGAGCAGTCCCACCACCGCGGCGGGCGAGTTGAGCCGCCCGTCGAGCACCGCCTGCACGGCGCCGTCGAGCGGGACCCACGCGCCGTGGATCTCGGCCTCCTCGCCGTCGCGCTCGTGCCGCTCGTCCTCGGGGACGTCGCTCAGCCCCCGGGCCAGGAAGATGCGGTTGGCCTCGGAGGAGGAGCCGGGGCTGTTGTGGAAGTCCACCAGGACGTTCCACTGCTCGGCGCGCAGGTCGGCCTCCTCGGCCAGCTCGCGCTGGGCGGCGGCGACCGGATCCTCCCCGTGGACGTCGAGCAGCCCCGCGGGGATCTCCCACATGGTCATCCCCACCGGGCGACGGTACTGGTTGATGAGCAGCACCTCGTCGCGCTCGTTGAGCACGAGCACGGACACGGCGCCCGGGTGGGTGATGTAGTCCCGGCGCAGGGTGTCCGCGCCCTCGGAGAGCTCGAACTCGTCGCGCTGCACGTTCCAGATGTATCCCTCGTAGACCGTCTCGGACGCGAGCGTCCGCCGGTCGCTGGTCCGGTCGGAGAGCTGCTCGGGGGCGAGGTGGCGGATGTCCATGGGGTCCTCTCGGGTCGGCCGGGCGGGGCGGCGGCGGGGTGGAGACGGGTCGGGAAGGGGCCGGGAGGGGGCGGGGTCGGGAAGCTCCCGGGACGGCGCAGGCGCCGGTCCCGTGGGGGACGCGGCGCCTGCGCGGAAGTGCCCGTGCCGGGACGGGCTCAGCGGCCCTGGGCCCGGCGGCGCTCCAGCGCCGCCTTGACCAGACCGTCGAAGAGCGGGTGCGGGCGCGTCGGGCGGGACATCAGCTCGGGGTGCGCCTGGGTGCCCACGTAGTAGGGGTGCACCTCGCGCGGCAGCTCCACGAACTCCACGAGGGTGCCGTTCGGCGAGGTCCCGGAGATCACGAGCCCGGCCTCCCCGAGGCGGTCGCGGTACTCGTTGTTGACCTCGTAGCGGTGGCGGTGGCGCTCCTTGACCTGGGTGGAGCCGTAGGCCTCGGCGACGACGGAGCCCTCGAGCAGCTTCGCGTCGTAGAGGCCCAGGCGCATGGTGCCGCCGAGGTCCCCGGCGCCGTCCACGAACTGCTTCTGCTCCTCCATGGTCGCGATGATGGGGAACTCGGTGTCCGGCTCGAACTCGGTCGAGGACGCTCCCGCCAGGCCCAGCTCGGTGCGCGCGTACTCGATCACCATGCACTGCAGGCCGAGGCAGAGGCCCAGCGTGGGGATGCCCTGCTCCCGGGCGAACCGGAGGGCGCCGAGCTTGCCCTCGATCCCGCGGATGCCGAAGCCGCCGGGGACGCAGACCGCGTCGACGTCGCCGAGCTCGCGCTGGGCGCCCTCCGGCGTCTCGCACAGGTCGGAGGCGACCCACTTGAGCTTCACGCGGGCGTCGTTGGCGAAGCCGCCGGCGCGCAGCGCCTCGGAGACCGACAGGTAGGCGTCGGGCAGGTCGATGTACTTGCCGACCATGGCGATGGTCACGAAGTGCGCCGGCTCGTGGACGGCGTGGAGCAGCCGGTCCCACTGGGCCAGGTCCGCGTCCTGGTAGTCGAGGCCCAGGTAGTCGAGGATGTAGGTGTCCAGGCCCTGCGAGTGCAGGGTCTTGGGGATGTCGTAGATGCTCGGGGCGTCCGGGCAGGAGATCACGGCGTCGTGGTCGACGTCGCAGGCGTTGCCGATCTTGCGCAGCATCGCGTCGGGGACCTGCCGGTCGGAGCGCAGCACGAGCGCGTCCGGCTGGATGCCGAGGCCGCGCAGCGTGGCCACGGAGTGCTGCGTCGGCTTGGTCTTGAGCTCGCCCGAGGGCCCGATGTACGGGATCAGCGAGACGTGCAGGTAGAACACGTTGCGCCGGCCCACGTCCCGGCGCACCTGGCGGGCCGCCTCGATGAACGGCTGGGACTCGATGTCGCCGACCGTGCCGCCGATCTCGGTGATGATGATGTCCGGCCGGTCCTCGCCCTGCGCGCGGCGGCGCATGCGGCTCTTCAGCTCGTCGGTGATGTGCGGGATGACCTGGACGGTGTCGCCCAGGTACTCCCCGCGGCGCTCCTTGGCGATCACCGTGGAGTACACCTGGCCGGTGGTCACGTTCGCGGAGGCGTCGAGGTTCTCGTCGAGGAACCGCTCGTAGTGCCCGATGTCCAGGTCCGTCTCGGCGCCGTCGTCGGTCACGAAGACCTCGCCGTGCTGGAAGGGGTTCATGGTGCCGGGATCGACGTTGAGGTACGGATCCAGTTTCTGCATCGTCACGGACAGGCCGCGGGCCCGCAGCAGCATGCCCAGGGAGGAGGCGGTCAGGCCCTTGCCGAGGGAGGAGGCGACACCGCCCGTCACGAAGATCTGGCGGGTGACCTTCTCGGGTCGCTGGTTTTCGGTCTGCTGTGCGCCGGCCTCGTGGGCGGCTTCGTATGCATTCACCACGGAATTCGACCCTATCATTTCTGGTCCTCACGGACACCGGTTGCGTGCGTCAGATCACCGCGACGGGGCGGCACGTCAGATCACCGCGTCGCGGACGAGCTCGCGGGCGTGCTCGCGCGCCGCGGCGGAGTCCTCGTGGCCGGCGAGCATGCGGGCCAGCTCCACGACGCGCTCCTCCTCGTCCAGCACGCGGACGTCGCTGACCGTGGAGTCCCCGCTCTTGGTGACGAGCACGTGCTGGTCCGCGAACGCGGCGACCTGCGGCAGGTGCGTCACCACGAGCACCTGGACGTGCTGGGCCAGCATCTTCAGACGACGACCGATCTCCACGGCGGCCTTGCCGCCCACGCCGGAGTCGACCTCGTCGAAGACGAACGTGGGGACGGGGTCCACCGCGGCGAGGACCACCTCGATGGCCAGCATGAGGCGGGACAGCTCGCCGCCCGAGGCGCCCTTGCCCAGGGGGCGGGGCGCCGCGGCGGCGTGCGGCTTGAGCAGGAACGCGATCTCGTCGCGCCCGTGGCCGGTGAACTCCTCCGTGGGCTCCACCTCGATGACGAGGGAGGCGTTGGGCATCGCGAGGGCCGTGAGCTCCTCGCTGACCGCCTCGGAGAGCCGGTGGGCGGCGGCGCGGCGCCGCTCGGTCATCCGCCCCGCCAGCTCGACCAGCTCCCCGTGCAGCCGGCCGAGCCGGGCCCGCAGCTCCTGCTCCCGGGCGGGGTCGTCGGTCAGCTCGTCGAGCCGGGCCCGCGAGCGCTCCGCCCACTCCAGGACCTCGTCGACGGTGGCCCCGTACTTGCGGGTGAGGGACTTGAGCTTGGCCCGGCGGGCCTCGACCTCGGCGAGGCGGGCGGGGCCCTCCTCGTCGAGCCCGGAGGCGTAGCCGGAGAGGTCGGCGGCGATGTCGTTGACGAGCACGGCCAGCTCGGCCACGCGGCCGGTGAGCTCCTCGAGCTCGCGGTCGGAGCCGGCCTCCTGGTCGAGGGCGCGGTGCGCGACGGCGATCAGGGTGGTCGCGTCGGCGGTGTCGCCCTCGGCGAACTCCCCGCCGCTGAGGGCGGCGTGGGCGGTCAGGGCGGCGGCGCGCAGCTGCTCCAGGTTGGTGAGCTTCTGGCTCTCCTGGTCCAGGCGCTCGTCCTCCCCCGGCTGCGGGTCCACGGCGTCGATCTCCTCGAGGGCGCCCTGCAGGGTCTGGGCCTCGAGGGCGCGCTCGCGGCCGTGCTCGGTGACCTCGCGCAGGGTCTGCTGCACGGAGCGGTACTCGGCCAGCAGCTGCCGGTAGCGGTCCAGCTCCGCGGCCAGCTCCGGCCCGGCGTACTGGTCGAGGGCGTGGCGCTGGGCGGCGGGCGACTTGAGCCGCAGCTGGTCCGACTGGCCGTGCACCGCCACGAGCGACTGGCCCACGGCGGACAGGGCCCCCACCGGCGCGGAGCGGCCGCCCACGTGGGCGCGGCTGCGCCCCTCGGCGGTCACGGTCCGCGCCAGGGTGATGAGGGCCTCCTGGCGGTCCCCGACGTCCTCGACGTCGACGGCGCCGCCCGCGTCCTCCACGAGCGCGGCGGCCGAGTGGTCGGCGGACACGCGGACGACGGCCTCGGCGACGGCCTTCGGCGCTCCGGACCGGACGGCGCCGGGGTCCGCGCGGTTGCCGAGCAGCATCCCGAGGGCGGTGACCACCATGGTCTTGCCCGCACCGGTCTCTCCGGAGAGGATGCTCAGCCCCGGGCCCAGGGGCAGGACGGCGTCGGTGATGACGCCGAGGTCGTGGATGTGGATCTCCTCGATCATTCAGTCGGCCTCCGCGGTCTCGTCCCGGGTCTCGACGGGGTCGGCGTCCGGGTCGTGGGGCATCTCGTGGCCCACCGTGGACTTGGGCAGCTCGTCCGTGGTTGCCGGGGGCTCCGCGGCGCGGACGGTGGGCAGCGCGGTGGTGCGCGCCAGGAGGGCCTCCTGCGGGGGGACCGGCCCGCGCCACCCGGAAGTGGGCAGCTCGAACTTCTTGACGAGCCGCTCGGAGAAGGGGGTGCGGTGCATGCGGGCCAGGTTCACCGCCTTCGGCGAGCGCACCGCCTCGATGCGGGACCCCGGCGGGAGGTCCGTGGTGCGGCGGCCGTCGCACCACAGCACGCCGCGGGCGTCCGTGCGGGTGAGGACCTCGACCGCCATCATGGAGTTCGGGGAGATGACCAGCGGCCGGGCGAACAGGGCGTGGGCGCTCAGCGGCACCATGAGCAGCGCCTCGACCTCGGGCCAGACGACCGGCCCGCCGGCGGAGAACGCGTAGGCGGTGGAGCCGGTGGGGGTCGCGAGGACCACGCCGTCGCAGCCGAAGGTGCTCAGGGGGCGCCGGTCCACCTCGATGACCACCTCGATCATCTTCTCGCGGTTGCCCTTCTCCACCGAGGCCTCGTTGAGGGCCCAGGTGTGCAGGACCTTCTTCTGGTCCTGCCACACGGTGATGTCGAGGGCCATCCGCTGCTCGACCGTGTACCGGCCGTCGACGATGGCCTCCACGGACTGGGCGAGGTCGGAGCGTTCGCTCTCCGCCAGGAAGCCCACGTGGCCGAGGTTCACGCCCAGCAGCGGGGTGTCCACGCTGCGGACCAGCTCGGCGGCGCGCAGGATGGAGCCGTCGCCGCCGAGGACCATGACGAGCTCGATCTCGCGCAGGGACACGTCCTCCTCGATGACCTCCACCGGGGCGAGCGGCTCGGAGTCCTCCTGGAGGGCCTCGAGGTCCGACCGGGAGATCACCGGGACCAGGCCCGCCTCGTGCAGCTGCTGGCAGGACTCCCGTGCGGCGTCCTTGGCCTCCCGGCGGCCCGTGTGGGCCATGACCAGAATCTTCCTGCTCACAGGTCCTCCCGTCCTCCACGCTCGGTGCACGCGGGCGTCGTCGTCGGCGGAAACGGCCGGTGGCGCGCGCGGGGCCCGGGGCCCGGGCGCCGCTCCCCACCCTACGCGAGGGCGGGGACGTTCAGAGCGCCTCCCCGTCCCTGCGGCACCACAGGAAGAACTCGTGGTTGCCGCCCTGCCCGGGCAGCGGGCTGCGCTCCCGGCCGAGGACGGTGAGCCCGTGCGCGCGGGCCGCGGCGGCCACCGCGTCGACGGCGCGCGAGCGCTCCGCCTCGCTGGTCACCACCCCGGTGCGGGCCAGCCGGTCGGCGCCCACCTCGAACTGGGGCTTCACCATGAGCACCAGGTCCCCGCCGGGCACGGTGGCCCCCGCGAGCGGGCCCACGACCAGGGTGAGGGAGATGAAGGACAGGTCGCACACGGTCAGATCGGCCGGCCCGCCGATGTCCTCCGGGCGCATCCAGCGCACGTTCATGCCCTCGAACACCCGCACCCGCGGGTCCTCCCGCAGCGACGGGACGAGCTGGCCGTGCCCGACGTCCACGGCCACGACCTCCCGGGCGCCGGCCCGCAGCAGCACGTCGGTGAAGCCGCCCGTGGACGCCCCTGCGTCCAGGCAGCGCTTGCCCGCCACCGTGATCGCCGGGAACGCGGCGAGGGCCCCCGCGAGCTTGTGCCCGGCCCGGCTCACGTAGTCCGGCACCTCCGCGGGGCGGACCTCCAGGGCGTCGCCGGGGTCGACGCGGACGGACGGCTTCGTCGCCGGGCGGCCGTTCACGGCCACGCGGCCCTCGGCGATCCAGCGGGCCGCGACCGTCCGGGACCTGGCCAGGCCGCGGGCGGTCAGCTCCTGGTCCAGGCGCGCGCTCATCCGGCCGGGTCCTCCCCCGTGCCGTGATCCGTGCCGTGATCCGTGCCGTGATCCGTGCCGTGGCCCGCGTCCTGTCCCTCGTCCTGGGCCCGGGCCGGGTCGGCTCCGGTCCGCGGGAGCAGCCCGGACGGGACCGTGCCGGGCTCGGCGTTGAGCTCGGCGACGAGCGCGGCGTGCACGGCCTCGTAGCGGGCGGCGTGCTCCGCCACGGGCGCACCGGCGAGCCCGGCGGCTCCGGCCAGCACGGCGTCGACCCGGGCGTGGCCCGTGGGCCGCAGCTCCGGCGCCCCGTCCGCGGATCCCTCCGCCGGGTGGTCGCTCACCGGCCGTCCTCCCACTCGATCGCCGACGGCGCCGTGGCCGCCCGTGCGTCCGGGTGGGCCGCCCACCACGCCGCGCAGGCCGCGCGCCAGGCGTCCAGGTCCTCGTGCCGGCCCCGCACGCGCAGGACGTCGCCGTCCGTCTCCGCGGCCGCCGCCCCGCAGGTCGCGGCGTGGCCGGCCCCGGCCGGGGCGAGCGCGATGCCGGGGTACGGCTCGAACAGCCCGTCCAGCGTCCTCACCAGGTACGTGGGGCGCTCGGCCGCGCGGGCGGCGAGCACGGTGCGCACCGTGTCCACACCGGTGAGGACGACGACGGTGGCGAAGCCCGCGGCGTTGCCGCCGAGGATGTCGGTGTCCAGCCGGTCGCCCACCACCAGGGGCCGGGCGCTGCCCACCCGCCCGGCGGCCGTCCGGAAGATCGGCGCCTCCGGCTTGCCGGCGACCTCCGGGACGCGGCCGGTCGCCGTCGCCACGGCGGCCACCAGCGTCCCGTTGCCGGGGGCGAGCCCCCGGGCCTGCGGGATGGTGAGGTCGGTGTTCGTCGCGACCCACAGGACGTCCGGGTCGGACAGCGTGTAGGTCGCCTCGGCGAGCGCCGCCCACCCCAGCCCGGGGTCGAACCCCTGGATCACGGCGCGGGGGGCGTCGTCCTGGGCCCGCACCGGCAGCAGGCCGGCGTCCTCCACGACGTCGGACAGCGCCTGGGAGCCCGTGATCAGCACCGGCGTCCCCGCGGGCAGCCGCTCCGCGAGCAGGACGGCCGCGGCCTGGGCGGAGCTGACCACGTCCTCCGGCCCCGCGGGCACGCCCAGCTCCGTCAGGTGCGCCGCGACGGTCGCGACGGAGCGGGACGCGTTGTTCGTCACGTAGACCACGGGAACGCCGTCGGCCGAGATCCGGCCCAGGTTCTCCGGGGCGCCCGGAATCGCGTGGGGTCCCGCGTAGACGACGCCGTCGAGATCGCTCAGGACGGCGTCGAAGCGGTCGAGGAGCCGCTCAGCCATGCTGCGGATCGTGCTGCTCGTCCTCGTCGGCGGCGTCCTCGTGGGGGGCCTCCTCGGCGAGGTCGGCGTCGTCGTCGGGGTCCAGGTCGCCCTCGGAGCCGTCCTCGAAGTCGCCCTCGAAGTCGTCGTCGGGGTCCAGGTCCTCCTCCAGGCCCTCGTCCAGGACGTCGTCGGACTCGTCGTCCGTGTGGTCCTCCGGCCCGCCGGACGTCTCGGCCTTGGCGGAGGGTTCAGCGGAGGGCTCGGCCATGGTGGTGCCCACGGTCTCCGCCGGGCTGTCGGCGGCGTGCTCCTGCCGGTCCGGGTCGGCGAGGGGGATGCCCTCCTCGGCCGGCTCGGGCTCCTCGCCCACGAGGTCGAAGATCTCAGGCTCCGCGAACTGGCCCGTGCCGAGGGCCGCCTCGGCCACCACGGCTTGGCGGTCCCAGGCCAGCGCCTCGCGGTCCCGGCCCACCCCGCGCAGCGCCTCGGCGTACGCACGGAACAGGCGGGGGCTGTATGAGAAGCCTCGGTTCCGGTCGAGCTGCGGGATGGTCAGCGCGTCGACGGCGCCCTGGGCGTCGCCCTGGTCCCGGCGCATGCCCGCCAGGACGATGGCCAGCTCCACCTTCTCGCCCGGCTCCAGGCTCTGCGCGGCCTCGGACGTGGCGAGCTCGGCCGCCTTGTCGAGCCGGCCGAGGGCCCGCTCGCAGTCGACCATGAGCGGGAGGTGGACCTCCGACCCGGTCATCCGACGGTAGGTCCGCAGCTCCTTGAGCGCCAGCCCGTAGTCCCCGGCCTCGTAGGCCGCGACGCCGGTGGCCTCCCGCACCGCGGCGATGCGTCCGCCGCGGCGTCCGGCGGCCTGCGCGTGCTCCAGCGCGAGCTCCGGGTCGTCCAGCAGGTAGCGGCCCGTCATGACCAGGTGCTTGGCCACGGCGTCGGCGTTGCGCGGTTCGAGGGCGCCCAGCTGGGCGCGCGTCGGCTTATCGAGCTCCCGGCCCGTGATGTCCTCGTCGATCTCGGGCGCCCGGTGACGGTGGGTCGAGACATCGGCCCGGTCGTAAGCAGGACGGTCGTGGGCGGGACGGTCGTAGGCAGGGCGGTCCCGGTAGCCGCCGGGCCGCTCGTCGCGGCGGCCCGCGCCGTAGCCGCCCCGGCTCTCGCCGCGGCGGTCGTCCCGGCGATCATCACGACGGTCATCCGGACGGCCGCCGCCGAAGCCACCGCGGCGGTCGTCGCGGCGGTCGCCGCCGTAGCCACCCCGGCCCTGGCCCGGGCGGTCGTCCCGGCGGGGCGGGTACCCCTCACGACGGTTCTCGCCCTCGCGACGGGGCCCGCGGTCCCCGTCCCGGAAGTCCCGGCGGTTGTCCTGGCCCGGCCGGTCGTCGCGGCGGCCCGCGCCGTAGCCGCCGCGGCTGTCGCCGCGCCGGTCGTCACGGCGGTCGCTGCCGAAACCACCACGGCGCTCGTCGCGCTGATCGCCCCTGTAGCCGCCACGGCTCTCGCCGCGGTTCTCGTCGCGGCGGTCGACGCCGTAGCCACCCCGGCCCTGACCCGGGCGGTCGTCCCGGCGCCCCCCACCGAAACCGCCACGGCCCTCACCGCGACGGTCGTCACGGCGGTCGCCGCCGAAACCACCACGGCGCTCGTCGCGCTGATCGCCCCTGTAGCCGCCACGGCTCTCGCCGCGGTTCTCGTCGCGGTTCTCGTCGCGGCGGTCACCGCCGTAGCCACCCCGGCCCTGACCCGGGCGGTCGTCCCGGCGGGGCGGGTACCCCTCACGACGGTTCTCGCCCTCGCGACGGGGCGCGCGGTCCCCGTCCCGGAAGTCCCGGCGGTTGTTCTGGCCGGGCCGGTCGTCGCGGCGGCCCGCGCCGTAGCCACCGCGGCTCTCGCCGCGGTTGTCGCCACGGCCCTCGCCGCGACGGTCGTCACGGCGGTCGCCGCCAAAACCACTCCGGCGCTCGTCCCGCTGATCGCCCCTGTAGCCACCGCCGCCCTGACCCGGGCGGTCGTCCCTGCGCCCCCCGCCGAAACCGCCACGGTTCACACCGCGGTCGTCGCGACGGCGATCGCCCTCGGCGGGCCTGCCGCCGTCGCCGCCGGATCTGGCCTGACCCCCCGTGCGACCGCCGGTGGAGCGGTCGCCGTCGCGGGCATCCCGCGAGAAGCTGCGGCGGTTGTCGTCGAACCGGCGCCGGGGCGCCCCGTTCGAGCTGTCGCCGTCGCGTCCGGCACCTGCGCCGGACCGACGGGCACCGGAACTGCCGTTCCGGTGCTCGTCCTGTGAACCGTGCTGGGAAGACTCGGACACGTACCGCTCCTCTGTGCCGTCCGGAAGCGGTCGGCGCTCGTGGATGTCGACGGTGACCGCGCTGCGGCCCGCCGTTTGATCGTCCCTCATTCTATAAGCAGGCCCCGCCGGACCCGCCCCGGTCATGAGCACCTCCGCAGGGACCGATAATGGGCCAATGACCAAAAAACCCTTCACGTCGCACCTGCTGGTGCGCGTGCTCATCGGCATCGTGCTGGGCATCGCCTGCGGGCTGTTCTTCCCGGAGCCGCTCGCCCGCGTGTTCCTCACGTTCAACGGCGTCTTCAGCACATTCCTCGGCTTCCTCATCCCGTTGCTGATCCTGGGGCTCGTCACCCCCGCCATCGCGGACCTCGGCCGGGGCGCCGGGAAGTGGCTCGGCGTCACCGCTGCCGTCGCGTACGGGTCCACCGTCTTCGCGGGAGTGATCGCCTTCCTCGTCGCCCGGGGAAGCTACCCGTGGCTGCTCGGGGGCGAGCAGGACGTGGCCGCCCTGGCCAATCCGGAGGAGGGTGCCCTCACGGGCTACTTCGCCCTGGAGATGGAGCCGGTCTTCGGCGTCATGACCGCTCTCGTGCTGTCCTTCTGCCTGGGCGTGGGGATCACGCTCATCCCGGGCGACACCCTCCACAAGACCATGGACGACCTTCGCCGCATCATCATGCGCATCGTCGAGTTCGTGATCATCCCCCTGCTCCCGCTCTACATCTTCGGCATGTTCATGAACCTCACCATGAACGGCCAAATCCTCACCGTGATCAGCACCTTCCTCAAGGTCATGGTGGTCGCTCTCGTCCTGTCGATCGTGCTCCTGCTCGTCCAGTACGGCCTTGCCGGCGCCTATGCCCGACGCAACCCGTTCGCCCTGCTCAAGAACATGCTCCCGGCGTACGTCACGGCCCTCGGCACCTCCTCCTCCGCCGCGACGATCCCGGTGACCCTCCGGTGCACGGAGGCCAACGGGGTCAGCAAGCCGGTGGCCGGCTTCACGATCCCGCTGTGCGCGACCATCCACCTGTCCGGCTCCACGATGAAGATCGTCCTGTTCTCCCTCGCGATCATGACGATCACGGGCATGCCCATCGACAACCTGTCCTATCTGGGGTTCGTCCTGATGCTCGGGGTCACCATGATCGCCGCCCCGGGCGTGCCGGGCGGTGCCATCATGGCGGCCGTGGGGGTGCTCCAGGGGATGCTGGGCTTCGACGAGACGGCCATCGCCCTCATGATCGCCACGTACATCGCCATCGACTCCTTCGGCACGGCGACCAACGTGACCGGTGACGGTGCGATCGCCGTGGTCATGGACAAGCTCGTCGGCCGGGGCCGCGGGACTCCTCAGACCGATACGGCCTATGCCGACGAGGCCGCTCCGTCGGACGAGACCGTCCTCTCCCGCTGACCGTGCCGCGCTGAGGCCCCGGATACGAGGAAGGCCCCGACCACATGGTCGGGGCCTTCCTCGTATCCGGATGGACAGCGACAGTGCTATTCGCCGACGGCCCAGAACAGCTGCGTCAGCATGTCCCGCGGATCGTCCCCGGGATGCGGCTCGGTCACGTACACCTCCCACAGAGGCGTCCGCAGCTCCAGGTGCTGTTCCTCCGCCCATGCCTGCAGACGCTCCCAGGACGTGCCGAGCTGCTCGTAGTTCCCGTGGTGCATCAGAGTCGCCGCCCGCGTCGCAGGCACCC
The DNA here is from genome assembly GCF_014636775.1 of Kocuria dechangensis. Lineage (GTDB taxonomy): Bacteria > Actinomycetota > Actinomycetes > Actinomycetales > Micrococcaceae > Kocuria > Kocuria dechangensis. Next base: position 418 of record NZ_BMEQ01000016.1, on the reverse strand, counting down.
GGCTCGCGACGACGGCGCCTGTGGGCGTGACGGGTTCCGCCACGGGAAAGCCCACCTCGAGGTCCACGAGCGTGCCGGGAACGGAGCGGTACAGGGACAGCGCTGGTCCCGTCGGCGTGATCTCCCCGCGGCTCATCCGATCCCCCAGTTCGTGGAAGGCTGCGTCGAAGAACGGCCGGACCTCGGCCATGGGGACCTTGCCGAGGACCACCGCGATGGGCTGCTCCGGAACGTCGACGACCCTGGGGCCGTCCTCTGGCCGGCCGGTGGTGTCCGTGCTGTCGGTGCTGTGCATGTGCTCATTCTCCGCCGCACGACAGCCAGAGGCTACGGCCGGTGAGGAATGCGTCGGTTAAATGCGGGGAGCCCCCGCACCGTGTGGTGCGGGGGCTCGACCCTGGGTGTGGTCCGGCGGTGT
>NZ_BMEQ01000015.1 GCF_014636775.1 Kocuria dechangensis | reverse complement strand
ATGATTCGCCATGTCCCATGGTCCCACCCCAACAACCGCTGAGGAACTTCAACCCCTAGGCACTAGGTAACGCCGGTTGGCGCATCATGGTACGCATGGCCCATCACCCCGGACGCGAACCGCTGGACGTCGCGGCCGCCCGCCTGCTGACCGAAAATCCTAACGGCACGTTCAGCATCCGCATACCCTGCGAAGGCAATCGAATCGTGACCGTCTCCGAGAAGGGCAACGCCAGGATCATCGCCATGGCCGCCGCCGCGCATCTGCGACTGCTCGAGTTGGAGGATAAGGAGTAGACGCCCGCTGTCACGACCCTGCGTCAAACTCGTCGTGAGCTGCGTTCAGCAGCAGTTCAGGTTCATCGAGACGATTCATCAGCTCGTCCTGCTGCTCAAAGTACGACGAAGGGACCAGCAGCCACAGCAATGCATCCTTCTCGGGAACGCCGGCCGCACGCGCAAGGTCGCGCATCACTGCAGTGCGTGGATCCAACAACAGTTCTCGGTGCGCCTCTGCCAGGTGACGCCACTTCCTTTCAGCGGCCCCTGGGTCATCCATGCGTCACAGTATGCGTCCGCGGGCAGGCACGTCTGTGAGCGGAAGCCGACGAAAGCTAGTCGAGCGCGTCAGCTGCCAACCGGTCCGCCTCATTGACGAGATGGCCGTAAGTGTTGACGGTGGTGGTGATGGACTCGTGGCCCAACCGCGCGGACACGACATGAATAGGCACGCCGGCAGCCAGCAACCAGGACGCATGCGTGTGACGCAGGTCGTGCAAGACGGGCCGCGCCAGAAGCACGCCCTGTCCGTCGAGCTCGACCATGGTTGGACCCCAGACATTCTCGTGGAACCACCCGTTGCGCAGATGCGCCCCTCCGGGACGGGTGTAGACAAGTTCCTGACGGCTCACGCCCTTCAGGTCGTTCTGCAAGCGAGCCGTGGCCGTCCGCGAGACGGTGACCTCGCGGTGAGATCGCGGTGACTTCGGAGTGCCCAGCTTCTCTCCGTCATCGGTTCGCTTCCACGCACGATGGACGCTGATCATAGCCCGCTCGTCCTTGAACCGGATGTCGCTGGGCCGCAGAGCGGTGGCTTCGGCGTAGCGCAATCCGGAAGCAGCGAGCAGGTGGATGAAACCGGACCAGCGCGGGTCGATGGTCTCGGCGATGACGTCCACCTCCGGGCGCGTGAGAAAGACGGCAGGACGACGAGGAGCGGACTTCGGCCCACGGATGCCCTTGGCCGGATTCTCGCTGATGAGGTGGTCCCCGACCGCTGTCTCCAATGCCGCGGACAGCAGGGCGTGGATGTTCTTACGCGTCTTGGGCGCTACTTCCAGGGCGTTGAACCAGGACGCGACGTCGGCGCGGGTCAGCCTGTCGACCGGCCGGGCTCCGAGAGCCGGGATGATGTGCTTGATGGCCATCCGGCGATATTTGCTGCGCGTTCCGGACTCAACGCCGGTCAGTCGTTCGATGTGTCCGGTAAGGACATCGCGGACCGCCGGGGACTGGGAACGCAGTTCGGACGCCACTCTGACGGCCAGCCGGAAGGAATTGTTGTTCGCATCGAGGAAGTCCTTGAGCATCTGTGCCTCGCGCCGATCGTCGAAGGTGCGGGACGTCTGGGTGCCGGTGTCCATGTCGCGCCACAGCACCGCCCAGGTCGTCGACCCGTCCTTGCGCACACGCTCTCTGATGCTTGCCATGAGGACGACAATAGCCCCGCCGTCAACAGGATTCGTTCTCCTGTCAACGACGGGGCTACCGTCTCCGGCCTGACCAGGCCGTTCCCTGTGCGCGAGGGGGGACTTGAACCCCCACCCTCTAATACGAGGACTAGCACCTCAAGCTAGCGCGTCTGCCTATTCCGCCACCCGCGCGAGTGGATCCAGGTCCGGTCCGCACCGTTTCCGGCCGCCTTCGCTGAACGCAACAGGAAATAAGTTACCACATGTACCTCGGGAGTTCACATCGAGCGCCGGCGGACGAGGCGGCCCGGCTGTCGGCCGTTCGGCGGGCACAACGATTCGGCCGCGAAGCTCCTGCACATCTTCCGCTGGGGACCCGAGGTCGGGTTGAATGTGGGGCGAGCAGCGCCCGGGTTTTCCAGCTGACCTGGTGCGATGCTCCCCCGTAAGGCCGTGCGTGCGCAGCCGGTGCGATTCCCCTCCACCGTGGCGCCACCGGCTCGCGGGGTGGCCGGGGACCCCCCTCCCCTGTGCCGGCGGCGGTCGTTGCCGACCCGCACCCCCTGGGGGTCCCCGGCGACCGCCGCCTCCTCCCGCGGACGCTGCCGCAGTCCGCGGGAGGCACGGGGCGTCACAGCACGGAGCCGTAGACCTCCACGGTCCGCTCGGCGATCGACGACCAGGAGAAGTGCTCCTCGACGCGGCGTCGTCCTGCCTCGCCCATGGCGCGGGCGCGCGCCGGGTCGGAGACGACCTCGGTGAGAGCGGCCGCGAAGTCGGCGACGAACCGCTCCGGGTCGAGCGGGGTGCCGGTGCCGTCCTGGACCTGTTCGAGCGCCACGAGCCGGCCGGTCTCGCCGTCGACCACGACCTCCGGGATGCCGCCGGTGGCGGAGGCGACCACGGCAGTGCCGCAGGCCATGGCCTCGAGGTTCACGATGCCCAGCGGTTCGTAGATGGAGGGGCAGGCGAAGGCCGTGGCGTTGGAGAGGATCTGGACGATCTCGCGGCGCGGCAGCATGCCCTCGATGAGCACCACCCCGGAGCGGGTGGCCTTCAGGTCGTGGATGAGGGCGTTGACCTCCGCCCCCAGCTCGGGGGTGTCGGCGGCGCCGGCGCACAGCACCAGCTGGACGTCCTCGGGCAGCAGCGCGGCGGCGCGCAACAGGTAGGGCACGCCCTTCTGCCGGGTCACCCGGCCCACGAAGGCCACGGAAGGCTTGGCCGGGTCGATGCCGTGGGCCTCGAGGACGTCGGTGTTCTCGTCGCGCTCCCAGCGGGTGACGTCAATGCCGTTGTGCACCGTCCGGACCCGGTCGGGGTCGACCTCGGGGTAGGCGCGCAGGATGTCGTTGCGCATCCCGTCGGAGACGGCGATGATCGCGGCGGCGGCCTCGTAGGCGGTCTTCTCCACGAACGAGGAGATGGCGTAGCCGCCGCCCAGCTGCTCGGCCTTCCACGGGCGCAGGGGCTCGAGGGAGTGGGCGGAGAGGACGTGCGGGATCCCGTACATCAGCGACGCCAGGTGACCGGCCATGTTGGCGTACCAGGTGTGGGAGTGCACGAGGTCCGCCCCGCCGATGTCCCCCACCATGGCGAGGTCCACGCCCAGGGTCTGCACCGCGGCGTTGGCCGAGGCCAGCTCGGCCGGGACGGGGTAGGCCCTGACCTCCGCCCCGTCGACCACCGGATCGCGCGGCGCGCCGAAGCAGCGCACCTTCAGATCGACCAGCGGGGCCAGGACCCGCGAGAGCTCGGACACGTGGACTCCGGCGCCGCCGTAGATCTCGGGCGGGAACTCCTTGGACAAGATATCGACTCGCACGATCCCGAGCGTACTGCAGGGGGCTCCGCACGGCGCGGGCGGCGCGGCGGGAACCGTCACCGGCTGTCATCCGGAGGACACGTGCGACCTTCCGTGGCACGGCTCACCTTCCTTAGCTGCTGTTAAGACACAATGAGAGCGCCCCCGGAGCGCGCCGGCGCCTCCAGCCGGCCGTGCTGCGACTGTTGCCGAAGAAGTCAGAGAGGTAGTCATGCCCCAACGAAAGAAGGTTCTCGCGATCGTGCTGGCCGGGGGCGAGGGCAAGCGCCTGATGCCCCTGACCGAGGACCGCGCCAAGCCTGCGGTGCCGTTCGGCGGGAGCTACCGGCTCATCGACTTCGCGCTGTCCAACCTGGTGAACTCCGGATACCTCCAGATCGTGGTGCTCACGCAGTACAAGTCCCACTCCCTGGACCGTCACGTGTCCGAGACGTGGAGGCTGTCCACGCAGCTGGGCAACTACGTCGCGACCGTGCCCGCGCAACAGCGTCGCGGCAAGGAGTGGTACCTCGGCTCCGCCAACGCGATCTACCAGTCGATGAACCTGATCGACGACGCCAAGCCCGACATCGTCGTCGTCGTCGGCGCGGACCACGTGTACCGGATGGACTTCTCGGCCATGGTGGACTTCCACATCGCCTCCGGCGCCCGGGCCTCGGTCGCCGGCGTGCGCCAGTCCATGGACATGGTGACCTCGTTCGGCGTCATCGAGACGGACCCCGACGACGTCACGAAGATCACCCGGTTCGTGGAGAAGCCGGAGTCCACCGCTCCCCTGCCCGACGACCCGAACGCGTTCCTGGCCTCGATGGGCAACTACGTCTTCGACACCGACGCCCTGGTCGAGGCGCTGCGGGTGGACTCGGCCCGGGATGACACCGCCCACGACATGGGCGGGGACATCATGCCGTGGTTCGCGGATCGCGGGGAGGCCGCGGTCTACGACTTCACGCACAACGACATCCCGGGCTCCACCGAGCGCGACCGCCAGTACTGGCGGGACGTCGGCACGCTGGACTCCTACTACGACTCCCACATGGACCTCATCCGTCCGCTGCCGGTGTTCAACCTCTACAACTACTCCTGGCCGATCTACACGCACGCGGTCCAGGCCCCGCCGGCCAAGCTCGTGCGCGGCCCCCACGGCGAGGGCGGGATCACCACGGACTCGATCCTCTCGGCCGGTGTCCTCGTCACGGGCGGGCGGGTGAGCGAGTCGGTGCTCTCGCCGAAGGTCCTCGTGCAGAACGACGCCACGGTCAACCAGTCCATACTCCTGCAGAACGTCCAGATCGGCGAGGGCGCAGTGGTCGATCGCTGCATCCTCGACAAGAACGTGGTCGTCCCGCCGGGAGTGCGCGTGGGCGTGAACCGCGAGGAGGACAAGGCGCGCGGGCTCACGGTGACGACCTCCGGCCTGACGGTGGCCCCGAAGAACTACCGCTTCGAGCAGTAGCGGCGCCCCGGCACCGCTCCACGAACGACGACGGCGCCGCCCCACCTCGCGAGGTGGGGCGGCGCCGTCGTGCTGTCAGGCGATCGGGCCACGGGTCGGCGGCCGCCGCGACGGGAACGTCGGCGCAGGACGTCACACGGCATCGATACGGCCCCCCTCCCTGCTGCACATCGGGGGACAGAGCGCTGGCGGTCCGGCGCACATCGGGGGACACGAGGGTGGGCCGGTGCCTCAGCCAGAGAGCAGCAGCGCGGCGTCGCGCCACGTCAGGGACCTGAGGCGACCTGGCTGCCCGCTACGACGAGGCGTCCTGGACTGAGGGCCGTCGGACTTTGTGTGTACATCATTTCGCATGTTCTTTGCTTAGATTAATGACTGATCAGTAACGCCCCTCAGACTTGACTGGAGAACACAGTGAACACTCATCTGGCCCGGGCCCTCTTCGTGGCACCGACGGCGACAGCCCTCACGTTCATGGGATTCACCGGCGCCCTTGCGGCTCCTCCCACCGCATCTGCCGACTCCTTCACGGGGACGCCTCAGGTGACCGTCGCCCCCGCCTCGGCCGAAGCCGCGGGCCTCCTGGTCGAGAGTTCGGCCCAGAACGGCAACGGCGGGGTCGGCAACGGCAACGGCGGCGGGAACACCGATGTCGGCGGCGGCAACAATGGCGTCGGTAACGGCAACGGCGGAGGCAACACCGATGTCGGCGGCGGCAACGGCAACGGCGGCAACAACGGCAACGGTAACGGCGGCGAGAACGGCAACGGCGGAGGCAACGGCAACGGCAACAACGGAGGTGGGAACGGCAACGGTGGCGGGAACGGGCAGGAGGGTCCGCCGGTCGTCGAAGAGCCGGTGATCGACCAGCCGCCGGTTGTCGACGAGCCCCCGGTCGTGGAGCCCCCGGTCGTCGAAGAGCCGGTGATCGACCAGCCGCCGGTTGTCGACGAGCCCCCGGTGGTCGAGCCGCCGGTCGTGGACCAGCCGCCCGTCGTCGAGCAGCCCGAGGTGCAGCCTCCGCTCCCCGAAGCCCCTGTGCTGGAGGAGCCGGCCGTGCAGCCCCCTCTCCCCGGATCCCCTGTCGTCGAGCAGCCCGAGGTGCAGCCCCCGCTCCCCGAAGCCCCTGTGCTGGAGGAGCCGGCCGTGCAGCCCCCTCTCCCCGGATCCCCTGTCGTCGAGCAGCCCGAGGTGCAGCCCCCGCTCCCCGAGGCCCCTGTGCTGGAGGAGCCGGCCGTGCAGCCGCCGCTCACCGAGGCCCCGGCTGCCGAGCAGCCCGCGGTGCAGCCGCCGGCCGCCGTCACGGTCGAGCGGACGCCGGCCCCGGTCGAGATCCCGGTGATCCAGCAGCCCGCCGCGCCGACGGCTCTTCCCGGGACGGCGGCCCCTGCTCCGGTGGCCACCTCCGTGGTGCCCACGAGCGTGAGCGTCCTGGCCGCGCCGGCCGGCATGCACGCCGTCGCCGCACCGACCACCGCACCGACCACCGTGCCGGTCAGCGCGCCGGCAGGCGTGCCGACCGCCGAGGACGCCGCACCCGCCACCGTGTTCGCCGACGTGCCCGGCGAGCATCTGGCGGACACCGGCGTCGGGAGCAACGTCCTGGTCGCCGCGGGACTGGGCACGCTCCTCCTGGCCCTCGGGATGATGCTGCGCCGGAGGACGGCGTGACGCGCGGGCCACGGCCGTGGAAGTGCTCGAGGACGGCGCCCGACGCGCGCCACGGCGTGCTGCGGACGAAGGACGTCCCGTCGGATCGGACGGTCCGCCCGGAGGGGGAGGAGCGCACGTGCTCAGGAAGGCCCGGGCGCCTCAGGTAGCCGCCCGGCAGGGGTCGAGCCGGTCCCCCGCTCCGCACGTGCCGGGTGCGTGGGGCCGGATCGCCCGGGCGGCGGGGGAACTGCTGATCACGATCGGCCTGCTGGTGGTGCTGTTCGTGGTGTGGCAGCTGTGGTGGACGAACATCGACGCCACCGAGACCCAGCAGGAGGTGGTGGCGCAGGTGGCGCGGGAGCTGGACGGCGCACCCGCTGCTGCTCCCCCGGCGGGTGCGGAGCCGGCCGGTGCGGAGCCGGCCGGTGGAGAGCCAGCAGATGGAGCACCCCCGGAGACCGCCCCTCCCGGCTACGGCGAACCGATCGGCATCGTCTACGTGCCGCGCTTTGGGAAGGACTACGCCCGTCCGCTGATCCAGGGCACCGGGGCGGACGTCCTGGACACCCTCGGCCTCGGGCACTACCCCTCCACGGCGATGCCGGGCCAGGTCGGCAACTTCGCCGTCGCCGGCCACCGGCAGTCCAACGGCAAGGTGCTGGACCTGATCCACACGCTGGAGCCCGGGGACAGGATCCACGTCCGCACGGCAGAGGGCTACTACACCTACGCCTATCGGAACGGCGAGATCGTGGCGCCGACCGAGACCCGGGTGCTGGCCCCGGTCCCGTCGGACCCGGGCGCAGCCGCCACGGAGCGCCTGCTGACCCTGACCACCTGCCACCCCCGGTTCGGTGACACGGAGCGGTTCATCGGCTACGCGGTCCTGGAGTCCTGGCGGCCCGCCACGGCCGGCCCGCCGGCCGAGATCACCGGCACGGTCGCCGCCGGGACGGAGACACAGACCGGGACACAGGCTGGAACACAGACCGGGACAGAGAGGAGCTGAGCCCCGTGTACGCGTGGATCTTCGCCCGGCTGCCCGGCCCCCTGTGGGTGCGGGTCCTGATCACGGCGCTGCTGGTGGCCGGCGTCGTGCTGGCGCTCATGGAGCTCGTCTTCCCGTGGGCGGCCCAGTACTCACCGCTGACCCGCGACGTGACGCTCGGCAGCGGCTGAGCGAGGGCCGAGCCTCAGGCGGTCTGCGTGACCTCGACCTTGACCAGGAGCGCGGAGGTGCCGCCCCCGCCGGTGACCATGCCCTTGAGCGGGGGCACGTCGGTGTAGTCGCGGCCGCGGCCCACGGTGACGTGGAAGTCGGTGAGCTTGGTGTGGTTGGTGGGGTCGTAGGCCCACCAGCCGTCGTTCCACCACTCCACCCACGCGTGGGACTCCCCCGGCACCGTCCGGCCGATCCCCGCCTCGTAGTCCGGGTGCAGGTACCCGGAGACGTAGCGGGCCGGGATCCCGATGTGGCGCAGCATGCCGATGCCCACGTGGGCGAGGTCCTGGCACACGCCCTTGCCCTCCCGCCACGCGGCCTCGGCGTCCGTGTGCACGCCCGTGACGCCGGGCACGTACTGCATGTGCCCGGCGATTTTTGCGAAGACCGCCGTGGCGGCCTCGGCCGGGTTGGCCGCGGAGGCGCGGATCTCGTCGGCGGCCGCATCGAGGTCGGGGCCGAGCCGGGTGAGCGCGGTCTGCGGGACGTGGTCGGACACCGCGTCGAGCACCTCGGGCACCGCGAGCTCCTCCCACGTCAGGCCGTCCGGCTCGTCGCCGGAGGCCCTGCGGTGCACCTCCACCGTGGAGGTCGAGTGGATCTCCAGGTGCTTGTGCCGGCCCTGGATGTCGAAGGCCGCGACCCGCGAGCCCCAGTAGTCGCGGTAGTTGCTGACGGTGGCGGTGCCGGGGCTCAGCGTCAGCTCCGCCTCGAGCACCACCTGCTCGTCGTCGGAGATCGGCGTCATCCGGGCCTCGTTGTAGGACTTGGAGACGGTGTCGTTGTAGTCGTAGCGGGTGATGTGGTCGATCTTGAGCCGGGTCACAGGATCCCTCCGAACCATGAGGCCTCGATGGCGTGCGAGAAGTACTTGGCGCCCACGGCCTCGGAGGCCTGCGCGCACGCCGCCTGGACGTTGTTGAGGTGCTCGGGCAGCACCGAGATGAGGTCCTCCGCGTGGTGGAACTCCAGCGCGGTGCGCGCCTCGCCGATGATCCGGCGGGCGTCGTCCTTGAACCCCACCCGCTGGATGCGCGGCTCCAGCTGGACGAGGATCTCCTCGGCCGTGGTCAGCGCGTGCAGGATCGAGCGCGGGAAGAGCCGGTCCAGCAGCAGGAACTCGGTGGCGGACTCGTCGCTGAACGTCCCGTAGCGGGTGCGCAGGAACGCCTCGTAGGCGCCGGCGCAGTGCAGGATCGACACCCAGGACATCCCGGCCGTGGTCGTAGAGCGCGTCCACAGCAGGCGGGAGGTCATGTCCGCGCGCTCGATCGCCGCTCCGAGGGACAGGAACATCCAGGACTCGTCGTAGGCCATGGTCATCTGGATCTGACCGCGCACCGTCGCCATCCGCTCGACGGTCCAGTGGCAGACCCGGAAGGTGCCGACGACGTCGCGCCGGTGCTGGCCCAGGCCGTAGTAGGTGGAGTTCAGCGACTCCCACATGGCCGAGGACACGGTCTCCCGGGCGCGGCGGGCGTTCTCGCGAGCCGCGTGCAGGGACCCCGAGATGGAGGTCAGGCAGTCCTTGTTCCAGGCGAGCTCGTGGATCAGGGACTTCACGCTGTGGTCGCCGTCCGCCGGCTCCACGCCCATGACCGCCATGATCCGGCGGACCTCCGCCTCCTGCTCCCCCAGCGGGAGCTGCGTGATCCGCTCCAGGTGCACGTCGAGGATCCGCGCGACACCGTCGGCCCGCTCCACGTAGCGGCCGATCCAGAAGAGGGATTCGGCGATCCGGCTCAGCACGAGGACTCCTTCCGGGCACGGGGCGCGGCGCACTGCCGCTGCTCCTGCACCTGTTGTTGCTGCTGTTGCTGTTGCTGTTGCTGCCCGCTGTCGCCCTCGTCCTGCCACGACGCGGAGACGGGCCAGGTGTGAACGGACGCGTCGGGGTCGGGGTGCCGCGCCTGTCCGGGGTCGAGGTCCTGGGTCTGCGGCTGGCCCAGCACCCAGGTGTCCTTGGAGCCGCCGCCCTGCGACGAGTTCACGATCAGGGAGCCCTTCTTCATGGCCACCCGGGTCAGCCCGCCGGGCAGCACGTAGACGTCGTCGCCGCTGTTGACCGCGAAGGGCCGCAGGTCCACGTGCCGGGGGCTGAACTCCCCCTCCGCGAAGGTCGGCACGGTGGACAGCTGCAGCACGGGCTGGGCGATCCACCCGCGCGGGTCCGCGAGGACCTTCGCCCGCAGCTCCTCCAGCTCCGCGGCGGTCGCCTGGGGGCCGATCACGAGGCCCTTGCCGCCGGAACCGTCGACGGGCTTGACCACGAGCTCGTCCAGGTGCTCGAGCACGTAGGCGCGCGCGTCGTCCTCCTCGAGCCGGTAGGTGTCCACGTTGGGGAGGATGGGCTCCTCCCCGAGGTAGTAGCGGATGAGGTCGGGCACGTAGGAGTAGGTGAGCTTGTCGTCGGCCACGCCGTTGCCGATCGCGTTGGCGATGGTCACGTTGCCGGCCCGGGCCGCGTTGACCAGCCCCGAGCAGCCGAGGACCGAGTCGGAGCGGAAGTGCAGGGGGTCCACGAACTCGTCGTCGATCCGCTTGTAGATCACATCCACGCGCTGCTCCCCGTCGGTGGTGCGCATGTAGACCTTGTCGCCGCGGACCACGAGGTCGCGGCCCTCCACGAGCTCCACGCCCATGAGCCCCGCCAGCAGGGTGTGCTCGAAGTAGGCGGAGTTGAACACGCCCGGGGTGAGCACCACGATGACGGGGTCCTCGACCACCTCGGGGGCGGTGGCGCGCAGCGCGTTGTAGAGGTGCCGGGGATAGGCCTCGACGGCGCGGATGGACTGGGACATGAACGCCTCCGGGAGGCCCTTGGCCATCGCCCGGCGGTTCTCGATGACGTAGGACACCCCCGAGGGCACCCGCACGTTGTCCTCCAGGACCCGGAAGACGCCCTGCTGGTCGCGGACCACGTCGATCCCGGCCACGTGGATCCGCACCCCGCCCGGCGGGCGGAAGCCCCACACCGCCCGGTGGAAGTGCGCCGACGACGTGATGAGCGAGCGCGGCACGATCCCGTCGGCCACGACCCGCTGCGCGCCGTAGACGTCGTCGAGGAAGCACTCGAGCGCCGTGACCCGCTGCTTCACGCCGCGCTCGATGACGTCCCACTCCGGCGCGGTGATCACGCGCGGCACGATGTCCAGCGGGAACGGGCGCTCCTCCCCCGCGAAGTCGAAGGTCACGCCGCGGTCGAGGAAGGACCGGGCCATGGAGTCGGCACGGGCGTTGACGTCGCTCAGCGAGAGCTCGCCCAGGACGTCGCAGACCTGGTCGTAGCCGGGCCTGAGCTCCAGGCCCGCGGCGAACATCTCGTCGTAGGCCGCGGCCGTGGCCATGTCGGCGGCGTAGTTCTCGAACAGATCGGACATGTCGGGCGATCACGCGCCTTTCCGGGGCTTCGGCGGTCTTTCCGTGAGTATGGCTCGACCACATTTCGCAGCCGTAACCAGATTGTGTCACGCGGCACCGCCGCAGGCCGGGGATGACGTGCCCCTACGATGGGTCGCGGGTCCGCACCCGCGGGCCGCGCCGCCGCCGACCGCGTTCCCGGAGGTTCCCCTTGCGCACCCGACCCGCCCCCGCCCGCCGCCTCGACGCCCAGGACGTGCCGGCCCGCGTCACGGTCGTCGTGGCCACCCGCAACCGCCGGGACGAGCTCGTCGCGTCCCTGGGCCGGCACGAGGCCCCGGTGATCGTCGTCGACAACGCCTCGACGGACGGCTCCGTCGAGGCCGTGCGCGCCGCCCACCCGCACGTGCACGTCGTGGAGCTCCCGCGCAACATCGGCGCGGCCGCCCGCACGATCGGCGTGCGCCTGGCCCGCACCCCGTACGTCGCCTTCGCCGACGACGACTCCTGGTGGGCCCCCGGCGCGCTCGCGCGGGCCGCCGCCGTCTTCGACGCCCACCCGCGGCTCGGGCTGATCGCCGGCTCCATCGCCGTGGGGCCCGAGGAGCGCCCGGACCCGCTCAACGCGGTGCTCGCCGCGTCCCCGCTCGGCATTCCCGCCGGCTGTCCCGGCCCCGCGCTGCTGGGCTTCGTGGCCTGCGGGACGCTCGTGCGCCGCTCGGCGTTCCTCGAGGTCGGCGGCTTCGACGACGTCGTCCGCTTCCCCGGCGAGGAGGAGCGCGTGGCCCTCGACCTGCACGACGCCGGCTGGCGCCTGTCCTACGTCCCCGAGGTCCGGGCCCACCACCACCCGTCCCCGAGCAGGTCGAGCCCCGGCCTGCGGCGCTCGGCCCTCGTGCGGAGCAGCGTCCTGACCGCCCTGATGCGCCGGCCCTGGCGGGTGGTGGCGCACGAGCTCTCCGCCGCGCTGCTCGGCGGGCGCGTCGGACGCCGCGGCCTGCGCCGCGCCCTCCCGCAGGTCCCGGCGGCCCTGCGCGCCCGGAAGCGGCTCACCCCGGCGACGGAGGCCGCGCTCGCCGTGCTGCGCGCACCCGCCCCGGCGGCTCCGGGCGCCGCCCCGGTCGCCGCTCCGGAGGCGACCCCGTGACCGACCCCGCCCCGCACACGCCGCAGCCCCCGGAGGACGTCCGACCCGACCCGCGCACGGCGGTCGTGATGATCACCCACAACCGCCGGGACGAGGCCCTCCTGGCGCTGTCCCGGCTGCGGGAGCTGCCGGAGCGCCCGCACGTCGTCGTCGTCGACAACGGCTCGGCGGACGGCACCGCCGAGGCGGTCCGGGAGCAGCACGCGTGGGCCGAGCTCGTGGCGAGCCCGGTGAACCTGGGCGCGGTGGGGCGCAACGTCGCCGTGGAGCGGGTGGACGCCCCCTACGTCGCGTTCTGCGACGACGACACCTGGTGGGAGCCCGGTGCCCTGCGCCGCGCCGCCGACGCCCTCGACGCCCACCCCCGGATCGGCGTGGTCACCGGCAGGATCCTCGTGGAGCCCGGCGCGCGGGAGGACCCCATCAACGCGGAGCTGCTGCACTCCCCCGTCGAGGGACCCGAGTGGCTGCCGGGACCGGCGCTGGGCAGCTTCCTGGCCGGCGCCTCCGTGGTCCGCCGCGCGGCCTTCCGCCAGGTGGGCGGGTTCAGCGAGCGGTTGTGGCTCGGCGGTGAGGAGGAGCTCCTCGCCGCGGACCTCGCGACCGCCGGCTGGGAGCTGTGCCACCTCCCGGACGTCGTGGTCCACCACCGGGCGTCGACGGTCCGCGACCCGGACCTGCGGCGGCGGCACGGGCTGCGCAACACGCTGTGGTTCATCTGGCTCCGGCGGCCGTTGCGGGCGGCGCTGCGCCGCAGCCGCGACGTCCTCGTCGGCGCGCCCCGGGACAGGGTGACCGCCCTGGCCCTGCTCGACGCCCTGCGCGGGGCGCCGTGGGTGCTGCGCGAACGGCGTCCCCTGCCGGACCGGGTCGAACGGCGGTTCCTGGCCCTGGAGGAGTCCCAGCGCACCAGCACGGCGCGCCGCTACGTCAGTTGACCCGGTCGCGGACGGCCCGTGCCAGGGTGCGCCGGCCTGCCGCACAGGACGAACTATGATCAGGATCAGCTCGTCCCCCGGCGCCGCGCGACGACGTGACGGGCCCACGCCCCGCCCGGCGCCCGCGCCGCGCCCCCCAGTCGCCGAGGAGCAGACATGACCGACGCCCACCGCTTCTTCCTCGACAAGGCCGACCCGGGCAGCTGGCGGGCGCTCAACGGCCTGTCCCGGAAGGTCCACGCCGCCGCCGAGGGCGCGGGGCTCACCCCTGCGGTGGTGGAGCTGATGAACGTGCGGGTCTCGCAGCTCAACGCCTGCGCGTACTGCCTGGACATGCACGTCCGCCTGGCGCTCAAGGCCGGCATCAGCGGGCAGCAGCTGGCCGTGCTGAGCGCCTGGCGGGAGGTGGACCTGTACACCGAGGTGGAGCGGGCCGCCCTGGCCATCGGCGAGGCCGCCACGCTGCTGCCCGACGACGAGACCCGGCTGGAGGAGCTCGCCACCGCCCGCGACGCCCTGACCGACGAGCAGTACTCGGCGCTGCAGTGGGCGGCGGTGACGATCAACGCCTTCAACCGGGTGTCGATCCTCTCCCGCCACCCGGTGCGGCACGACCCCGACCTCCGCTGACCGCGCCCGTCGTTTCCCGCACCGCACCGCCCGCACCGCCCCGCGCCCGTCCGGGGCCGACCCAGGAGACCGCCGTGGAGACCGATCCCAGCATCACCGTGCGCCACAACCCCGACCTGCTGCGCTACGAGGTCGTCGACGGGGACAGTCCCGTGGGCTGGACCGAGTATGTGCCGTTCGACGACCCGACGGGCCCGCAGCGGATCTTCTGGCACACCACCGTCGACGACGCCTACGCGGGGCGCGGTCTGGCCTCGAAGCTGGCCCGCTACGCGCTGGACCGCACCATCGAGGCCGGGCTGCCGGTCGTGGTGGTCTGCCCCTACATCAAGGGCTGGCTGGGCAAGCACCCCGAGTACGAGCCCCGCACGGTCCCCGTGCGGCCTGAGCACCTGGCGGTCGTCCCGCACGAGTGAGCCCCCGCTCGATCCTCCGCCGCCGGAGCGTCCGACCATGACGCCCCGGTGGGCCGCGAAGTGCACCGCCTGGCCCGAATGCGCACCGGAGGCGGTGGCCTGTTGCGTCCCGGCCCGGCCCGTTCCCATCATGAGCCTCAAGGAGGTGCCGCCGCGCCTCCGGGGCGGGTCGGGGCCGCACTGCCGGCCCCGACCCGCCCCGTTCAGAACCGACGCACGGTGGGGGGAACCGATGAGCGCGTGGACGGTCGAGGCGACGATCCGCACCGTGTGCCGTGTGGACGAGACCGCGGTCCGGGCCCTCCTGGACGACAGCTCGCCGGGCGCCTGCGTGCTCCGCAGCAGCGGGTCGCGGGGAGCCACCGTGGTGCTGCACGTGCAGGCGGACACGCACACGGCCGCGGGATCGGCCGCCCTGACGCTGCTGGCCGCCCGGGTGCTGCCGGTGCTCGAGGGGGCCGACCTCGTGGACCTCCGGATCACGGCGGAGGAGCCGGCCCCGGAGCCCGTGAGCACGGCCTGCCGGCCTGCGGGCACGTAGCCGGATCCCCGCGACGCAATTCCCGCTTCCGTCAGAAGGCACCTGTCAGCGACAGGGCGCCGCTCCCGGCCTGCGCCCGGTCGCCGCGCCGCGGTGCGCAGGGAGGGCTCGCCCCGGGCAGGCGGAGGTGAGCGTCCGCCCGGGAACGCTGTCCGGCGTGGTGGGTCACCAGGACGACGATCCGGTCGGCCAGGGCCGAGCGCAGATCCGCGATCAGGGAGTCGGCGGCGGGGGCGTCCAGGTGGGCGGTCGGCTCGTCGAGGAGCACGACGTCGGCGCGGGTGAGCAGCGCCCTGGCCACGGCGACGCGCTGGCGCTGTCCCCCCGAGAGGTTCCCGCCGCCGGGCCCGACCGGTGTGTCCAGGCCGTCGGGAAGGCCGTCCAGGAACGGGGCCAGCCCCACGCGGGCGAGGACCTCGTGCATCTCCTCGTCGGTGGGCCGGTCGTCCCTCCCGCGGGCGAGCAGGAGGTTGCCGCGGATCGTGGAGTCGAACAGGTGTGCCTCCTGCGGGCACCAGGCGAAGCGCTGCCGCAGCCGGCCGGCGTCGAAGGCGGTGCTGTCGAGGCCGTCGACCCGCCACGAGCCCTCCGCGGCGGGCAGGTGGCCCAGGAGGGTGGCCAGCAGGGTGGACTTGCCGGAGCCGGAGGGGCCCTCGACGACGAGCCAGTGGCCTCGCCGTACGGTGGCCCGGAGGTGGCGGAACGCCGGGGCCAGTGCCTGGGGCCAGGCCACGCCCAGGTCGTCCAGCGCCAGCTCCCGGATCGGGGGCGGGGCCGGCCCGGGAGAGGTCCCGGGCGCTTCCTGGCGGGCGGCTCCCGCGGTGACGGCACGGACCCTCCGCAGCGCCTCGGCCAGCGCGGGCCACTGCTGCACGGCGTCGACGACGCCCAGCAGCGGGTCGATCAGCCCCAGGGGCAGCAGCACGAGCGCGGCGACCACCGGTGCGGAGATCGTCCCGCCGGCGACGGCCCCTGCGGTCGCCGGCAGCATCAGCACGCTGGAGAGCGAGCAGGCCAGCACCACGACGGCCTCGCCCAGCCCCCGCGCCCAGGCGCCGGCCCGGGTGGCCGCCACCGCCCGCCCCTCGAGGTCGTCGAGGCGGGCGAGCACGTCCTCGGCCCGGCCGTTGGCCCGCAGCTCCCCGGAGGCGGCGACCATCGCGGCGAACCGGCGGATCACCCCGGAGCGCACCACGGTCAGGCGGCGGGCCGCGGAGCGGTCGGCCACCAGCGCCGTCAGGGGTCCGGCGCCGAGGCCGCCGACCACGGCGACCCCCAGCGCGGGGAGGGCCGGCGGGCACAGGATCCCCACGGCGAGGACGGCCGCGAGGGCGGTGCCGGCGCCGACCACCGGCGGCTGCAGCACCCGGGGCACCAGGTCGCGGACCCGGTCGGCCGCCGCCACCAGGTGCTCCAGCGCCGCGGCGCCGGTGGCCATGGCCCGCGAGGCCAGGCCGCAGGCGGCCAGCCCGGCCCACAGCCGCGCCCTGAGCTCGGTGGTGGCGGACAGGACGGCGTCGTGGGTGGTCAGTCGCTCGGCGTAGCGCAGCACGGCGCGGCCGATGCCGAAGAAGCGGACGCCGACGATCGCGACCATCAGGTACATGATCCCCGGCTGCTCGGCGGCGCGCACGATCAGCCAGCCCGAGAGCATGGTGAGGGCCGCCGCGAACAGGGCCGCCGCGGTGCCCAGGGCCGCCGCCCCGAGCCAGCGCCCGCGGGCGGGCGCGAGGAACACGGCGAGCTCGCGCAGGGCACCGCCCGAGGACCCCGCCGGTGCGGGGTGGGGCGACGGCCCGCGGTGGTCGGCGGGCGCCGGTCCCTCCGCGGCCCCGGTGTCGTCCTGGGGCGGGTGGGGCCCGCCGCCGTCGCGGGGGGCGGCAGGCGCGCCCAGCAGCACCTGCTGGTCGGCGAGGGCTGTGACCCCGGTCTCGTGGGAGGCCAGGACCACGGTGGTGGTGCCGCGCAGGCCGTCGATCAGAGCTTCGACGCGGCGCGCGGCGGCGGGGTCGAGGTGGGCGGTGGGCTCGTCGAGGAGCAGGAGGCGGGCTCCGGCGTCGAGGCGGACGAGCCCGCGCGCCAGGCCGAGCCGGCGCAGCTCCCCGGGACTGAGGCGGTCCGGGTCGGTGCCGGCCAGCGGGTCGAGACCGACCCGGCGGAGGGCGTGCTGGGCGGAGGCCGCGCTGGGGGCGTAGAGCCGGATCTCGTCGAGGACGGTGGCGCCCACGGTGTGGATGTGCTGGGGCACCCAGGCGAGCGAGCCGGGAACGACGCCGTGGACGGTTCCGTCGTGGGCCTCGACGGTCCCGGCGAGGACGCCGAGCAGGGTCGACTTGCCGCTGCCGCTGGGGCCTTCGACGCTGGTGATGGTGCCGGCCGGGAACTCGGCGTCCAGGCCGGCCAGCGCCGGGGCGGGGCGGTGCGGGTAGCGCACGACCAGTCCGCTGATCCGCACCGTGGGCGCGGCGGTGGCGGTGGGGACGGTGGGCGCGGCGGCGGTGTCCCGGCTCCGTTCGCCGGCCCGCCGGATGTCGGCGGGCGGTGGCGCGCTGACGATCTCGCGGGAGCGGTGCAGGGCCGCCATGCCGTCCTGGGCCGCATGGAAGGCCGCCCCGAGGTCCCGGAGCGGGGCGAAGCACTCCGGCGCGAGGATGAGGGCCACGAGTCCCACCAGCAGGTCCAGCTCGCCGTGGACGAGGCGCACGCCGACGAACACGGCCACCACTGCCACGGAGAGCGTGGCGATCAGCTCGAGCACGAGCGCGGAGAGGAACGCGGTGCGCAGGGTCGCCATGGTCGTCCGCCGGTGCTCGTCGGAGATGCGGCGCAGCGCGGGGGCCTGCTCGTCCATCCGCCCCAGGCCCACGAGGACGGGCAGGCCACGGGCGAGCTCGACCAGGTGGTGGGAGAGCCGCTGGAGGGCGGCGGAGGACTCCGCGGCCCTGTCCTGCGTGTGCCGGCCGACGAGGACCATGAACACCGGGATCAGGGGCACGGTGAGCACCACGACGAGGGCGCTGACCCAGTCGGCGGCCAGGATCCGGACCCCGACCAGCAGGGGCACGGTGGCGGCGGCGGTGGCCGCGGGCAGCACGCGCGCGTAGTACTCGTCCAGGGCGTCGAGGCCGACCGTGCCCACGGTGGTCGTGGCGCCGACGTCGTGGCTGCCCCCGGCCAGGACGCGGGCGGCGAGCGCCCGGCGCAGCCCCCGCTTCGCCTGCCCGGCGGCGCGGGCGGCGACGACCTGGGTGGTCCAGGTCGTCCCGGCGCGCAGCAGCCCGGCCCCGGCCCCCAGCAGGAGGGCCTGCTGCCAGGCCGCCGTGTCGCCGGCGATCGCTCCGACGACGCCGCGGGCGAGCGCCTCGGCCATGCCGATCAGGGCGAGGGCCTTGAGCGCGCCCAGCAGGCCGAGGACGAAGACCGCCGCGGGACCGCCCGGGCCCAGTGGGGGGCGCCTCATGCGCGCCGCGTCCCGGTGGCGCTCGCCCCGGTGCCGCTCGCCCCGGTGCCGCTCGCCCCGGTGCCGCTCGTGCCGGTGCCGCTCGTGCCGGAGGGGCCGGCGGCCGGCGCGGGCGTGCGCGCGACGGCGGCCGCGACCGGGTGGGGGGCGGGAAGGTGGTCGGTCGTCAGGCGCCGGCGGAACACCCAGTAGCTCCAGCCCTGGTAGAGGAGCACCAGCGGCAGCCCGATCCCGGCCACGACGGTGAGCACCCCCAGGGTGTAGTCGCCGCTGGACGCGTTGGTCACCGTCAGGTCGTTGGCGGCGTCGAGGGTGGAGGGCAGGACCACCGGGTGGACGTTGGCGAAGACCGAGGCGAGGCCGCAGCACAGGAACGCGGCGGAGCCGGCGAAGGCGCGGCCCTCGCGGCCCAGGCGGGCGCTGGTCCACCCGAAGAGCGCCGCGACGGCCGCCGCGCCGAGCAGGGGCCAGGTCCAGGTCTTGCCGTTGAGCAGCTGCACCGCGACCACCCAGCCCACGAACGGCACCAGCGCGGCGGGCCCGAGGCGGACGAGGAGACCCCGGGCCCGCAGCCGCACGGGGCCGTCGGTCTTCAGGGCCAGGAAGGCCGAGGCGTGCACGAGGCAGAACCCGACCAGGGCGAGCCCGCCGAGCACGGCCCAGGGGGTGAACCAGGCGAAGGCGCCCCCGACCCGGTCGCCGTTGGCGTCGAGCGGCAGGCCCGTGGTGGTCAGGGCCAGGGCGGCGCCGAGCCCGAAGGCGACCAGGAACGAACCCCCGCCCAGGGCCCGGTCGGCCCAGCGACGCCACCGGTCGCTGCGGCCCTTGCCCCGGTACTCGATGGACACCGCCCGCAGGATCAGTCCCACCAGGACGAACACGAAGGGGATGTAGAGGGCGGAGAGCAGGGAGGCGTACCAGTCCGGGAAGGCGGCGAAGAGGCCTGCGGCGGCGGTGATCAGCCACACCTCGTTGCCGTCCCACACCGGTCCGATGGTGTTGAGCATCTGGCGGCGCCGGCGCTCGTCGCGGGTGCTGGTGAGCATGAGCATCCCGACGCCGAGGTCGAAGCCGTCGAGGACGATGAAGCCGGTCCACAGCACCGCGATGGCGATGAACCAGATGGTGGGCAGAAGTTCCATGTCAGGGCCGTCCTGTGGTCGTCGGCGTCAGTAGGCGAAGGCGAGCACGTCGTCGCGCCGGCCGGGGGTGCCGTGGGGGTGGTCGGGGTCGTCGTCGCGGTGGGCGAGCTCGGGCATGGCCGAGGCGACCCCGCCGCGCACGTAGCGCACGAGCAGCATCGTCTCGATCACCAGCAGGACCCCGTAGATCAGCCCGAGGGTGACGAGGGAGAAGACGACCTCCTCCCCGCTGACCCCCGGCGAGACGGCGGCGGCGGTGTACATGTACACCCCGTCCACCCCGCCGGGGGTGGGGTTCGGGGCGACGACGAAGGGCTGGCGGCCCATCTCGGTGAACACCCACCCGGCGATGTTGGCCCCGAACGGCGCCAGGATGCTCGCCACCGCCACCCACATCAGCGCCTTGGAGGCCGGCACAGTGCCCTTCCGGGTGAGCCACAGCGTGAGGGCCGCGAACGCGGCGGCGAGCACGCCGAAGCCGATCATCATGCGGAAGCCCCAGTAGGTGACCTCCATCAGGGGCAGGTAGTCGATCCTCTGGCCGGCGCGCTCCCCGTACAGGGGGTCGTCGGGCAGGTGGGTGCCGTAGGCGGCCTCGTACTCCGGGATGAGCGTGTTCACGCCCTTGACCTCGGTGTCGAGGTCCCCGTGGGCCAGGAACGACAGCAGGCCCGGGATCTCGATGACGTTGGTCACCTGGTCGCAGTCCTGGCCGCCCAGCGGGCCCACGGACAGCACCGAGAAGCTGGTGCCGTCGTGGCAGGCCGCCTCGGCGGCGGCCATCTTCAGCGGCTGCTGCTCGAACATCAGCTTGCCCTGCAGGTCCCCGGTGGCGGCCACCCCGCCGAAGGCGACGACGGCGACCACCGCACCGATGCGCAGGCTGGACAGCCACACCCCGTGGTCGGCCCGGTCCCGGCCGGGGACGTCGGGGCGCTCCCCCACGACCACCGCGCCCCGGGCGTCGACGGTGTCGATGCCGTCCCGGCGGCGCTGCCACAGCTGGTACCAGGAGACCCCCACGAGGAACGCCGCGCCCACCGCCACGGCCCCGGCCAGGGTGTGGCCGTAGGCCACCAGGGCGGTGTTGTTGGTCAGCACGGCCCACACGTCGTTCATCACCGGGCGGCCGTCCACCATCTCCACGCCCACCGGGTGCTGCATCCAGGAGTTGGCGACGATGATGAAGAACGCCGAGACCACGGAGCCGAGCACCGCGGTCCACAGCGTGGCCAGGTGCAGCCTCTTCGGCAGGCGGTCCCAGCCGAAGATCCACAGGCCCAGGAAGGTGGACTCGAAGAAGAAGGCCAGCAGACCCTCCATCGCCAGCGGCGCCCCGAAGACGTCGCCGACGAAGCGGGAGTACTCGCTCCAGGCCATCCCGAACTGGAACTCCTGCACGAGCCCGGTGGCCACGCCCACGATGAAGTTGATCAGGTAGAGCTTGCCCCAGAACTTCGTCATCCGCAGCCAGCGCTCGTCGCCGGTGCGGACCCACATCGTCTGCATGAGCGCCACCAGCAGGCCCAGCCCGAGGGTGAGCGGGACCATCACGAAGTGGTAGACGGTGGTGATCCCGAACTGCCACCGGGCGATCTCCAGCGGATCCATGGGCTGCTCCCCCAAATCGTCGACACGGCACGGAAGCAGTTCTACGGGTCGTAGAACTACTTCTACGGGACTGTAGAACAAGTGGACCGGTCGGCTACAATCGGCCGGTGGCAACAGACGAAACACGACGCGCGAGCCCCCTGGGCGAACTGGAGCGATCCGTCATGGAGATCCTCTGGCGGACGGACACCCCGCTGTCCGCCTACGACCTCCTGGAAGAGCTCCCCGAGAGCACCGACAGCGGCCGCCCCCGCGCCGCCACCACCGTGCTCACCGTCCTGTCCCGCCTGGAGCGCAAGGGCTTCGTCCGGCGCGAACGCGCCTCCCGCCCCCACCGCTACCGCGCCGCGGCCTCGCGCGAGGAGCACATGGCCAACCTCATGCACGACGTCCTCGGGGCGGCCGACGACCGGACCGCGGTGCTCGCACGCTTCGTCGGGGGTGTCAGCCCCGAGGAGGCGGAGACCCTGCGGCGCCTCCTCGGCGACCACTGAGCCCGTGTGATCAGCGCCTCGATCGCCCTCGCGGGCCTCGCCGTCGTCCTGGCCTGGCCCGCCCCGATCCTCCTGTCCCACGCCGCGTGGCCCGACCGCGCACCCGCCACGGCCCTCGTGCTCTGGCAGGCGATCGCGCTCGCCGGCGGGCTGTCGATGCTCGGGGCCCTGATCACCTTCGGCCTGGCGCCCTTCGGGCAGGACCTGGTCGGGGGCGGCATCGGCCTCGCCGCCGGCCTCCTGGGGGACCAGCCGTGGAGCCCCGCGGGCCCGTGGCACGTCCTGGCGCTGACCGGAGCCGTCCTCCTCGGGGGTCACCTCCTGCTGAACCTGCTCGTCACGGTCGTGCGGACCGAGGGGGAGCGCCGCCGGCACGCCCAGCTGGTCCGGCTGCTGAGCACACCGCTGCCCGACGCCCCCGGCACCCGGCTCCTCGACGACCCCGCCCCGGTCGCCTACTGCCTCCCCGGGGCGTTCACCCCGATGACCGTCCTCTCCGCCGGGCTGCTGTCGCTGCTCGGGGAGGACGAGCTGGAGGCGGTGATCGAGCACGAACGGGCCCACGCCACCCAGCGCCACGACATCGTGCTGGTGCTGTTCCGGGCCTGGCGGGCCTCCCTGCCCTGGTTCCCCATCGCCCACCGCGCCCAGCACGAGGTGGGCCTCCTCGTCGAGATGCTCGCCGACGACCGCGCCCGCCACAGCGTCGACGACCGCTCCCTCGCCCGGGCCATCGCACTGGTCAGCACCGGGTGCCCGCCTGCCGCCCAGCACCGCGTCGACGGCATCTGGTCGGCCGCGGCCCCCGCCGAGGAAGCACGCCACCGCATCCTCCGGCTCGAGGCGGCGCCCCTGCCGCCGGGCCCGCGGGCCGCGGTCGTCGGCGCGGCCGCCGCGCTCGTCACCGTGCCGACCGTCCTGCTGCTCGCCCCCGGGCTCGCCGACCTGCTCGGCTGACGGCGGGCCCGGCCGGGTCCGGCCCGGCCCGGGTCCGCCTATCGGCGCCGGGCCGCGGCGGACACCGGGTCCGTGGCCGGCGCCTCCCGGAACCAGTCGACGGTCCGGGCCAGGCCCTCGGTCCAGGGCACCTCCGGCTCCCAGCCGAGCACGGCGGTGGCCAGCGTGGTGTCCGGGCGGCGGACCATCGGGTCGTCGACCGGGCGGTCGACGAACTCGATCTCCGAGGTCGAGCCCGTGGCCGCGATCACGTCCCGGGCGATCTGCAGCACGGACAGCTCGTGCGGGTTGCCGATGTTCATGGGCCCGCTGTGCCCGCTCCCGGCCAGCGCCAGGATCCCGCGGACCAGGTCGGAGACGTAGCAGACCGAGCGGGTCTGGGCGCCGTCGCCGGTCACGGTCAGCGGCTCCCCGGCCAGGGCCTGGCGGACGAAGGTGGGGATGGCCCGCCCGTCGAAGGGCCGCATCCGGGGCCCGAACGTGTTGAAGATCCGCACGATCGCGGTGTCGACGTCGTGCTCCGAGCGGTAGGCGACCGTGAGGGCCTCGGCGAAGCGCTTGGCCTCGTCGTAGACCCCGCGCGGGCCCACCGGATTGACGTGGCCCCAGTAGCTCTCGGGCTGCGGGTGCACCTGCGGGTCGCCGTAGACCTCGGAGGTGGACGCCAGCACGAACCGCGCGCCCTTGTCCTTGGCCAGGCCCAGGGCGTGGTGGGTGCCGATGGAGCCCACCTTGAGGGTGTGGATCGGCAGCTTGAGGTAGTCGATCGGGGACGCCGGGGAGGCGAAGTGCAGCACGAGGTCCACGTCGCCGGGCACGTGCACGTAGTCGGTGACGTCGCACTGCACCAGCCGGAAGCCGGGGTCCCCGACGAGGTGCTCGATGTTGGCGGCCGAGCCGGTGAGGAAGTTGTCGAGGCACACGACCTCCACCTCGCGGCGGCGCAGCTCCGTGCACAGGTGGCTGCCGAGGAAGCCGGTGCCGCCGGTCACGACCGCCCGGCGGAACGGGCGGCCGGGGACGGGGCCGGCGGTCGCGTCGGTGGTGGGGTTCACGATGCTCCTCAGGGTCGGTCGGGTCGGGTCTGGTCGGAACGGCCGGCTGCGGCCGGGAGTGGTCGGCCGGGGTCAGGGACGTCCGGGCAGCGCGGCGTCGTGGGCGGGGGCGGGGGCGGGGGCGGGACGGACCTGGCTGAGCTGGGCCCGGGCCGCGGCCAGCACCTCGCCGGGGGTCACGGCGCCGAGCCGCTCGTCGAGGACGTCGGCGTGCGGGTCCCCCCACGCGCCGGCGGCCGGGTCGCCGTGCCACAGCACGGTGTGCAGCTGCGGGTCCACCGCGGGGCCCCACCACGCCGGCGGGGTCGGCCCGAAGAGCACCACGGAGCGCACGGCCAGGGCGGTCGCCACGTGGGCCACGCCGGTGTCGGTGCTCAACACCGCCGCGGCCCCGCCGACGGTCTCCGCCAGCTCCGCCAGGGACAGCGCGCCGCAGCGGTTCTCCGCGGCGTCCAGTCCGTCGGCCACGGCCGCCGCCAGCTCCGCCTCCGCGGGCGAGCCGGTCACGACGATCCGGTGCCCGTCCGCGGCGAGGGCCTCGGCGACGGCTCGCCAGCGCGCGGCGGGCCAGCGGCGGGAGGCGGAGGCGGCGCCGGGGTGGAGCACGACGGGCGCGCCGGCGGGCGCCGGGACGTGCTCCCGCAGCAGGAGGTCCTCCGGCCCGCACGGCCCGCCGGCGGCCCGCACCAGGCGGCACCAGCGGTGCACCTCGTGCTCGTCGGCGCGCCACGCGGGACCGTCGTGGCCGGCCGTGCCGAAGGCCACGAGCCGCTCCGGGCCGGTGGCCAGCAGCACCTCGTGGCTCAGGGGCCCGCGCCCGTGCAGGTTGACGGCGGCGTGCCCGCCGGGCATCCGGGGCAGCGGCCCGAGACCGGAGGCCGGCAGGACGCCGTCGACGACGCCGAGCCCGGCCAGCCACTCCCCGACGCCCGCGGGCGCCGCGAGCACGAGCCGGCGCTCCGGGAACAGCCGCCGCACCCCGCGCAGGGGCGCCACGCCGGTGAGGGCGTCCCCCAGGCCCAGCGCCCGGAGCACGAGCACATCGCCGGGCCCGATCGTCGCCGGGTCCACGACCCCGGGGGCGCGGGGCTCAGCGCTCACGGCCGGCCCGCTGCAGGATCGCGGTGGTGGAGCGGCCCGAGAGGTACGGCAGGACGGTCACCTCTCCGCCCCAGCCGCGGACGTCGGCGGCCTCCGGCAGCTGTTCGGGGGTGTAGTCCCCGCCCTTGACCCAGATGTCGGGGCGCAGCAGGTTCAGGGCGGCGCGGGGGTCGTCCTCGTCGAAGACCACGACAGCGTCGACGCTGCGCAGGGCCGCGAGGACGCGGGCGCGGTCCTGCTGGCCGACGACGGGCCGGCCGGGGCCCTTGAGCCGCCGCACGGAGCCGTCCGCGTTGAGCAGGACCACCAGGGCGTCGCCGAGCCGGCGGGCGGCGTCGAGGGAGGCGATGTGCCCGGCGTGCAGGACGTCGAAGCACCCGCCGGTGGCCACGACCTTTCCGCCCCGCGCGCGCACGCCGGCGAGCAGGTCCTGGACGTCCCGCGGCAGCCGCTCGGCACCCGGGTGCAGGCCGGGCCCGTCCGCGGCGCCCGCCGCCCGGCGGGTCCGCCAGGTGGCGGCGCCGCCGGCGGCGACCCACTGCCCGGCGGACTCCACGGCCGTCTCCACGGCGGTGGTGACGTCCGCGCCGGCGCCGAGGGCCAGGGCCGCGGCGGACGCGAAGCGGTCCCCCGCCCCGCACGGGTCGGTGTTGCGCACGGGGGCGGCGGGGACGAGCTCGGTGCCGGCCGCGGTTGCCAGGTGGGCGCCCTCGGCCCCGGCCGTGACGGCCACGGCCCGGGCGGACCACCGCTCGCGCAGGGCACCCGCGAGGTCCCGCGGGGCGGTCGTGCCCGGCGCACCCAGGGCGTGGGCGGCCTCCGCGGCGTTCGGGGTGACGAGCGCGCACCCGGGCACGGGCGGCCCGCCGCGCGGGTGCGGGTCCCACACGACCGTGCCGGTGCGGGCGTGCGCCTCCAGCGCCGCGCGCACGGCGGGGTCCCGGGTGACCCCGCCGCCGTAGTCGGAGACGAGCACGGCGTCCGCGCCGGCCAGGACGGCGGCGACGTGGGAGGCCGAGACCCCGACCGGTGTGCCGGGGCCGCCCTCGTCGACGCGCACGAGGGTCTGGCCGGCGCTGCGGACGCGGGTCTTGGTGCGGGTCCCGCCCCGGTGGCCGAGCCGTTCCAGGGCGACGTCCCCGAGGGCGGCGGCGAGCTCGTGGCCGGCGGCGTCCGCGGCCACGGGGGCCAGCAGGGTCACGGAGACCTCGCCGGGGACGGTGCCGGCGGCGGGCGGCTCGGCGCACAGCAGGGCCGCCAGGCCGGCGCCGCCGGGGCTCGCGAAGACGTCGTCGACGTCGACGACCGGCACCGGGGCGTCCGGGCTCAGGCGCGTGGAGTGGCCGTCGACGTCCCGGTCCAGCAGCGCGTCGCCGACGACGACGATCCGGGCGGCGCTCATGCCACCCCCGCCCGGACCGCCGCGGCCGGGTCCTCGGCCGCGCCCGGGCGCCCGCCCGCCGGGGCGGACCGCGCCGCGGCGGCACGCGGGCCGGCGCGTCCGGCCCCGGTCCGGGGGGCGAGGCGGGCGTCCACGGCAGCGCACACGGCGTGCAGGAGCATGAGGTGGACCTCCTGGATGACCGAGGTGGTGGGCGCGTCGACCGTGAGGGACTCGTCGGCGAGCTCGCCCAGCGGGTTGGGGCCGGGGCCGGTGAGGGCCCAGACGTGCAGGCCCTGCTCGCGGGCCCGCTCGGCGGCGGCCAGGACGTTGGGGCTGCGCCCGGACGTGGACAGCAGCACCAGGACGTCGCCCGGGCGGCCGTGGGCCTGGACCTGGCGGGCGAAGACCTCCTCGGCGCCGTAGTCGTTGACGATCGCGGTCAGGCTGGAGGTCTCGGCGGACAGGCACACCGCGGACAGCGGGCGGCGCTCGTCGACGAAGCGGCCGACGAGCTCCGCGGTGAAGTGCTGCGCCTCGGCGGCGCTGCCGCCGTTGCCGGCGGCGAGCACCCGGCCCCCCGAGGCCAGCAGGCCCGCGAGGCGGGCGCCCCAGCGGTCGACGACGCCGGCGTGCTGGGCGGCCTCCCGCGCGGCGATGGCCAGCTCGTCGAGGTGGCTGCCGAGCCAGCGCTCGGTCTCGGCCAGCAGCGGCGGGTGCTCGCGGCGGTGGCGCTCGAGGACCCGCTCGTAGGAGCGCTCGGTCTGCTCGGCCACCTGCGCCCAGCCGAACAGCCGCTCCACCCGGTCGCGGCCGGCCCGGCCCATGCGGGCGGCGAGCCCGGGGTCCTCCAGCAGGGTGCGCAGGGCGGCGGCCGTGCCGGCCACGTCCCGGGGCGGGACGAGCAGGCCGGTCACCCCGTCCTCGACGCTGTCGAGCAGCCCGCCGACCGCGCTGCCCACCACGGGCCGGCCGCAGGCCATGGCCTCCAGGGGCACCATGCCGAACGGCTCGTACCAGGGGGTGCAGGCGACCACGTCGGCGGTGGCGAGCAGGACGGCGGCGTCGTCGTGGTCCACGCGGCCGAGCAGCTCCACGCGGTCGGCCACGCCGAGCTCGCGGGCCAGGGCGCGCAGCCGCAGGGCCTCGGGGTCGCGGTCGAGCTCGGAGCGGTCGGGGCCGCCGGCGACGACCAGCTCGGCGCCGGGCAGCTGCGCCAGGGCGCGGACCACGACGTCCACGCCCTTGCGCTCCACGAGCCGGCCCAGGGCCACGACGCGGGGCCGGTGCGGGTCGGTGCGCGCCGAGGCCGGCTCGAAGGCCTCGAGGTCCACGCCGCACGGCACCACGTCGATCCGGGACGGGTCCCCGCCGAGGGCCAGCAGCTCGGCACGCTCGTCCCGGCACGTGGCCAGGACGAGGTCCGCGACGGCGATGGTCTCGTTCTCCGCGGCGAGCCGGCCCGCGGGGCTGGTGTCGGCCGCGCCCTGGTGCCGGCGCTTGACCGCGCCGAGGGCGTGGAAGGTCTGCACCACCGGGATCTGCAGGGCCTCGGCCGCACGGCGGGCGGCGAGCCCGGACATCCAGAAGTGGGCGTGCACGAGGTCGGGCACCCCGTGGCGGACCCAGTCCCGGGCGAGCCAGCGGCCGAAGTCGTCCATGTACGGGGCGAGCTCGTCCTTGGGCAGGAGGCTCGGGGGCCCGGCGGGGACGTGCACCACGCGGGCGCCGGGGACGAGGTCGACGACCTCCGGCAGCCGCGCGTCGTCGCGGCGGGTGTAGACGCTCACCTGGTGGCCGCGGCGGGCCAGGCCCGCGGCGAGGGCGGCCACGTAGACGTTCTGTCCCCCGGCGTCCACCCCGCCGAGGGCGGCCAGCGGGCTGGCGTGCTCGGAGACCATTGCGATTCTCATGCTGTCACCTTCCCAAGGATCCGGTCCCAGTCCGCCAGGAAGCGGTCGGAGCCGAAATGTGTCAGGGCGTGCTCGCGGGCGGCGGCGCCCGCGGCGGAGGCCGCGCCGGGGTCGTCGAGCCACTGCCGGGCCTGCGCGGCGAGGGCCTCCGGGTCGTTGGAGAGCAGGCCCGCCTCCGGGGGCACCGCGCGCGGGGCCTCGGTGGTGGACAGCCCCAGCACCGGCATCCCGAGGGTCATGGCCTCCAGCAGCGCCAGGCCCAGGCTGGTCCACCGGTACGGGTGGAAGTAGGCCCGGTGCGCGCCGAGAGCGGCGTGCAGCTCCTCCTGCGGGTAGTTCTCGTGCAGCCGCCCGGCCATGTGCGGGGCGAGGGCCGCGAGCTGGTCCATGCCCATGCCGTAGACGTCCACGGGCAACCGCTGCGCCATGGCGGTCACCAGGTCGGTCCCGGCGATCCGCCCGCGGCGGACCGGCTCGTTGACGACGACGGCGAGGCTGCCGGTGGTGCCCGTGTAGAGCGGGCCGGGGTCCAGGATCCCGTGCTCGACCACCTCGGTGGGGGCGTCCCCGTTGTCCCACATCATCCGGTTGAAGTGGGTCACGTGCACGACCGGGACGTCGGAGCGCTCGGCCATCGGGTGACGGGTGCCGACGGGGGTCCCGCGCGGGGTGTCGTGCTCGACGTAGACGGCGGGGACGTCGACGCCGGGCCGGCGGCCGGTCCAGCGCTCCACGAGCTCGAGCTCGTGGGGCCGCTGCAGCAGCACGACGTCGAACGCCGCGTCGGCGAGCTCCTCGGGGGTGAGCTCCCGCGCGGCGGCGGGCCACTCCCACGTCTCGGCCCGGCCCCGGCCGTCGGGGCCGCGGCCCTCGACCACGGGGATCAGGTACTCGTGGGGTCCGTGCACGAACGTCGTCGTCCACGACCCGTGGACGTGCCAGGTCAGGATGCGCACCCGGGTCCTCCTTCGGTGGCGGTGGCGGGGACGGGCCCGGTCGTGGCCAGCCGTTCCACGGCCCCGACCACGGCGGCCGGGGGGACGGAGGACAGGCACGGGTGGCCGGGGACGGGGCACTCCCGCGCCCGGGAGCCGCGGCAGGCCGCGCCCTGGTCCCCGAGCAGCACGACGGGCACCCCGTACGGCGCCCACCGCTCGGGGGGCACCACGGGGGAGAACAGGGAGACGACCGGGGTGCCCACGGCGGCGGCCAGGTGGGCGGGACCGGTGTTGCCGACGACGACGCAGCGCGCCGCCGCCAGCACCCCGGCCAGGCCGGGGAGGTCGGTGCGGCCGGCCAGGTCCAGCACGGTCCCGCCGGGGACCGCGGCGCGGGCGGCCGCGACGGTCGCGGCGGCGAGCCCGCGCTCCCCCGGCCCGCCGGTCACGACCACGGCGTGGCCCGCAGCGGCCAGGCCGGCCGCCAGAGCCCCGGCGTGCTCCGGGGTCAGCCCGCGGGAGGGGACGGAGGCGCCGGGGTGCAGCACCACGAAGCCCCGCCCGCCGAGCCGGTCGGCGAGCTCCCGCGGCAGGGGCGGCAGGGGCCGGCGCACGGCCAGGCGCAGGTCCTCCTCCGCGGACTCCGGGGCGCCGGCGGCCACCGCGACCTCCATCGCGGCCTCCACCTCGTGCCCGCCGCCGGGCGGGTCCGCGCGGCGGTGCCGGACGTCCAGCAGCGAACCGGGGTAGTCCTCGCTCGTGGCGACCACCCGGCCGATCCCGGCGAGCCGGGCCAGCAGCGCCATGGGCAGGGGGCTCTGGTGGAAGGACGTGAACACGACGGCGAGGTCGTAGCCGCGGGCCGCGAGGTCGTCGACGAGGCCCAGGGTCGCGTCCCGGTCCACCGCCGGGGGCCGGAAGCCGGACCACGGGGCGGAGTGCACGAGGACGTCGGCCACGTCCGGCAGCAGCCGGGCGGCGGCCGCCCCGGAGGGCGAGGCCAGCACGTCCACGGGGTTCCCGATCCGGGCCAGGGCCCGGATCGCGGGGCCGGTCAGCAGCACGTCCCCGTCCGAGTCGAGGCGGACGGCCAGGGTGCGCCCCACGCTCAGCCCCCGGCCACGGCCGTCGCGGCCGGGCGGTCGGCGGCGCGGGGGTCCCGGTCCCCGCCCAGGACGGCGGCGACGGCCTCGAGCAGGGTCGCCGCCACGGCGGGGGCGTCGGCGACCTCCTGGCCGCGGGTCACCGGTGTGGGGACCAGGACGCTGCGGGCGCCGGCGGCCTGGGCGGCCTCGACGTCGGCCCCGATGTCCCCGATCAGCACGCACTCGGAGGAGTCCACGCCCAGCTCCGCGGCGGCGGCCAGCACCATGCCCGGCCGCGGCTTGCGGCACGCGCAGGCGTCCTCGGGGGCGTGCGGGCACACCTGCCACGTGTCGAACGGGCCGAGCAGCTCGGCCACCCGGGCGTTGACGGCGTCGACCTGCTCACGGGTGAGCAGGCCCCGGCCGATCCCCGACTGGTTGGACACCACGCCCACCCGCAGGCCCGCGGCGCGCACGGCGTCGACCGCCTCGCGCGCCCCGGGGACGAGCTCGACCTTCGAGGGGTCGCCGTTGTAGGGCACGTCGTGGACCAGGGTGCCGTCCCGGTCGAAGAGCACCGCGCGCACGGGCACCGGCCAGGGCCCGGTCCCGCGGTGCCGCCACCAGCCCCGGGCCCTGTGCCGCACGGCCGCCACGGGGATCGCGACGCTGGTCCGGACCATCCGGTCCAGCTCCGGGCCGAACTCCGGCTCGCCCGGCCCGGGCCCGGGGGCCATGCGCAGCGCGACGAACCGTCCGGTCAGCCAGCCCCAGGCGGCCGCCCCGGCCCCGGCGACGGCCAGGGCGCCGCGGCCGGCCGGGCGGTGCCCCAGCGCCGTCGCGGCCAGCGCGGTCCCGGCGCCGGCGGCGGCGACCGCCAGGGCGGAGACGGTCGCGACGTGCCACCGGAAGCCGCCCGCGGGGGCCTCGGCCTCCGTGCGCCAGTCCGGCCCGTGCAGGCGGCGCATCAGGGCGTCGTCGGCGTTGCCGGCCTGCACCCGCAGGCTCACCAGGTCGTCGGCGGGACGGACGGGGTGGGTGATCCGCCGCCGCCCGCGCACCAGCTGCCACCCGGCGCGCCGCACGCGCAGGGCGAGGTCCGCGTCCTCGCGGTAGGCCCGCGGGAAGCGCTCGTCGAAGCCGGAGACGGCCTCGAGGGCCTCCAGGCGGTAGGCCATGTCCGCCGTCGCCCAGTCGGCGTCCTCGAGGGAGGCGGTGTTGCGCTCCCAGTCGGTGGGGGCGCGGTGGGCCGGCAGGGGGACCTCGATCCGGCCCTGCGTGGCCCCCGTCCGGGGCCCGCACGCGGCGAGGTCCTCGGCCAGGCGGCGGCACCAGCCCGCCGGCAGCTCCACGTCGTCGTCCAGGAACGCGATCCACTCGGCGCCCGAGGCCCGCGCGGCGCGCCAGCCGCGGTTGCGGGCGGCGGCCGGGCCGCGGCCCCAGCCGCGCACCGTGCGCACGGCCCAGCCCACGGAGGCCGGGACGACCGGCTCGAGCGGGGCGGGGTCCCCGCGCCGGTCGTCGACCACGACGACCACGAGCGGACCGGGGTGCCGGGCGTCGACCTCCTGCGCGGCGAGGGTGTCCAGCAGCCGCTGGAGCGTGGGCCGCCCGACGGAGGGGACGACCACGGCGTAGCGGGCGGGCACGGCGGCCGGGGTGTGCTGCGCGGTCATCGGGCCTCCTGGAAGAACGAGGCCCGGCGGACCAGGTGCGGGCCGAGCACGAGCGCGGCGACCGGGGCCGAGCCGAACAGCTCGAGGGCGTCGCGGGGGTCGTCCACCATGGGCCGCCCGGCGGTGTTCAGCGAGGTGTTGACGACGACGGGCACGCCCGTGCGCTCGTCGAAGGCCCGCAGCAGCGCCGCGATCCCGGCGTTGTCCTCGTCGGTCACGGTCTGGATCCGGGCCGTGCCGTCCACGTGGGTCACGGTCGGGATCCGCTCGCGCCACTCCGGGGCGACGTCGTGGACGAAGAGCATGAAGGGGCTGGGGATCGGCCCCCCGGCGAAGATCTCCCCGGCGCGCTCCTCGAGCACCATCGGCGCCACGGGCCGGAACTGCTCGCGGCCCTTGACGTCGTTGAGCCGCTCGAGGTTCTCGGGGTGCATGGGGTTGGCGATCAGGGAGCGGCGGCCCAGGGCGCGGGGGCCGAACTCGCTGCGGCCGTCGAACCAGGCGATCACGCCGTTGTCCGCGAGGATGTCGGCGACCTCGCCGGCCAGGTCCTGCGGGGTGGTGAAGGGCACCTGGGCGGTGCTCAGCCACTGCGCCAGCTCCTCGCCGGACCAGCTGCGGCCGAGCGCCGCGGTGGGCTGGGGCTCGCCCAGGTCCCCGGCCTCCTGGGCCAGGTGCAGGGCGGCGCCGAGGGCGGTCCCGGAGTCGCCGGAGGCGGGCTGGACCCAGACCTCCTCGAACGGCGTCTCGCGCCAGATCCGGGAGTTGGCCACGCAGTTGAGTGCGGTGCCGCCGGCCATCGTGAGGACCCGGTCCCCGGTCTGTTCGTGCAGCCAGGTGGCCAGGTCCACGAGGACCTCCTCCACCACGGCCTGCACCGAGGCGGCGAGGTCCGCGTGGTCGCCGCCCCACGTCCCGTCGTCGACCCGGCGGGGCGCGAAGCGGGTCCAGTCGGGGGCCTGCGCGCGGAAGCCGCCGTCGCCCGTGGCGCGGACGATCTCGCGCAGCTCCGGCAGGAAGCGGGGCTCGCCGTAGGAGGCCAGGGCCATGACCTTGAACTCGTCGCTCGAGCGCAGGAAGCCGAGGTGGCCGGTGAGGGACTCGTAGAGCAGGCCCAGGGACTCGGGCAGGGCCTGGCGGGCCAGGATCTCCAGCTCGCCGTCCCGGTAGCGGCCGGCGAGGTGCGAGTGGGCCTCGCCGCGGCCGTCGACCACCAGGACGCTGCTGGTGCGCTGCGGGGCCGCCAGGCCGGCGGAGGCGGCGTGGGCCACGTGGTGCTCCACGAAGCGGACCCTGGCGCGGTCCAGCCCCGGCAGTGCCTCGGCGATGAAACCCGGGGCCCTGCGGGCGTAGTCCACGCGGACCGGGTCGTAGGGGTCGTCCGGCATCTGCGCCGCGATCGAGGGGTCGAAGGAGTAGCCCACCGCGTCGAGGTCGGCGGGGCTCAGCCCCGCCTCCTCCAGGCACCAGCGCATGGCCTGCTCGGGCAGCTCCCACGCCGAGAACGGCACGGGCCGCTTCCCGTGCTTGCGCCGGGAGAACCGCTCCTCCTCCGCGGCGGCCACCACCCTGCCGTCCACGACGAGCGCCGCCGCGGGATCATGAAATATCGCGTTGATGCCGAGGTAGTTCATAGGCCGGAGTATTGCACAAAGTCGTCAGGGGACTGACGTTGTTCCGGGCGCGTGTCAGCGACCCGGGGAGGCGGGGACCGGCCCCGGACACGGACTGTAACGACTCCGCAAAACGTCTGGTGGGACCGGGTGTCCGGGTCCTAGGCTCATAGGCACTGGTCAAGCAGCCGGCCATGGATTGCTGTGGTGGAAGGACGAACTTCATGGAGCACACCCTGTCCGTCGTCGTGCAGGTGGACCCCGAGGCCAGGTTCGTGCACCTGCTCGTGACGGGGAGCCTGACCGAGCGGAACCACCGGGCGCTGTGCCCGCTCATCCACCGGGCGCGGGGGCTGGCCCCGGACGCGACGGTCGACGTCGACCTCTCGGCCGCCCACCGCGTGGAGACCGCCGCGCTGGACCTGCTGCGGTGGTCCGTGGACCACGACCGCGAATGGCAGGGCGGCGGGCCGGTGCGGGTGCTCACCCAGCCGGCCCCCTACTGGTCCCCCGAGGGACCGGCCCTGCTGCCGTCCGCGCGTTCCTGGACGCCCGGCCACCGGGACGAGGTGGCGGCATGAACCCGGTCGCCGCCTTCCGGAACCGGGCCGGGCGCGCCGCGGCCTCCGAGGACTGCGACACCTGCCTCGCCCCGGAGTGCGAGTTCCCGGCGGAGCTGTCCGGCCTCCCCCTGGTGGAGCTGCAGGTGCTGCACAGCCGGATCTCCTGCCAGCTGGACCGCGAGTACCTCGAGAACCCCGACGGCCCGCACCCGGTGACGCAGGACCGCTTCGAGGAGGTCGTCGCCGCGCTCGAGCAGCGCGGCGGGGCCCGGCACAGCGCCTGAGCCCGTCCCCCGCGCGGAGACCGGATGGTTCAATGGCACCGTGCGCAACGAGAACCTGACCCGCCGCGAGGCCGCGGACCGCTCCGAGCTGATCGGCGTGGAGAGCTACGACGTGCTGCTGGACCTCTCCGCCGCCGCGGACCCGGCCGTGGAGTCGTTCGGCTCGACCACGACCGTGCGCTTCACGGCGGAGGAGGGCGCCCAGAGCTTCCTGGACTTCGTCGCCCACTCGGTCGAGTCCGTGACGCTCAACGGTGAGGAGCTGGACCCGGACGACGTCCTCGAGGGCTCGCGGCTGCGCCTGCCCTCGCTGGCGGAGCGCAACGAGGTCACCGTGGCCGGGCGGGGCCTGTACTCGCGCTCGGGCGAGGGGATGCACCGCTTCACGGACCCCGCCGACGGCCAGGTCTACCTGTACACCCAGTACGAGCCGGCGGACGCCCGCCGGGTGTTCGCGAACTTCGAGCAGCCGGACCTCAAGGCCTCCTTCCGCTTCACGGTGCTCGCGCCCGCGGCCTGGCAGGTCTCCTCCAACGGGGTCCGCATGGCCTCGCTGCCCGCCCCGGACGCCGAGCGCCCGGACGCGGTGCGCCACGAGTTCTCCCCCACCCAGCGGATCTCCACCTACATCACCACGGTGCTGGCCGGGCCGTACCACCGGCTGACGGGCGAGTGGCGGCACTCCTTCGAGGACGGCACCCGGATGTCCGTGCCGCTGGCCCTGTACTGCCGGGCGTCGCTGGCCGAACACCTGGACGCGGACACGGGCGCGCGCGAGCTGTTCGACCTCACCCGCCAGGGCCTGACCTTCTTCACGGAGCTGTTCGGCCACCCCTACCCCTTCGGCAAGTACGAGCAGGCGTTCGTGCCCGAGTACAACCTGGGGGCCATGGAGAACCCCGGGCTGGTGACGTTCACCGAGGAGTACCTGTTCCCCGACGGCGCCACGCGCGCCCAGTACCAGGGCCGGGCCAACACGCTGATGCACGAGATGTCCCACATGTGGTTCGGGGACCTCGTCACCATGGCCTGGTGGGACGACCTGTGGCTCAAGGAGTCCTTCGCCGAGTTCATGGGCGCCCACGCCTCCGTGCAGGCGACCGACTACGAGGAGGCGTGGATCGCGTTCGCCGACCGGCGCAAGGCGTGGGCCTACCAGCAGGACCAGCTGCCCACCACCCACCCGGTGGTCGCGGACATCCCGGACCTGGAGGCGGCCCGGCAGAACTTCGACGGGATCACCTACGCCAAGGGCGCGGCCGTCCTGAAGCAGCTCGTGGCGTTCGTGGGCTACGGGGCGTTCGTCGACGCGTGCCGGGCCTACTTCCGCCGCCACGCCTACGGCTCCACCACGCTCCAGGACTTCCTGGCCGTCCTGGAGGAGGCCTCCGGGCGCGACGTCCACGGCTGGGCGGACGCGTGGCTGAGCACCAGCGGGGTCTCCACCCTCGCCCTCGACCTCGCCCGCGACGACGACGGCGCCGTCACCTTCGCGGCCCTGCTGCAGGACCCCGGCTCCGGCGTGCTGCGCCCGCACCGGCTGCTGCTCGGGGCCTACGAGCGCGGCCCCGGCGACGTCCTGGTGCGCACCGGGACCGTGAGCGTGGACCTGCCCGCGTCCTCCTCCGTGGAGGTCCCCGAGCTCGTGGGCACCACCGCGCCGCTGCTCGTGGTCAACGAGGAGGACCTCACCTACGCCAAGACCCGCCTCGACCCGCAGTCCCTGACCACCGCCCTGAGCTCCCTGTCCTCGGTCGAGGACGGCATGGCCAGGGCCCAGCTGTGGTCCGGGCTGTGGAACGCCACGCGGGACGCGGAGCTCGACCCCTCCGACTGGGTCGGCGCGGTCCTGGACCACGGGCTCCCCGAGCCGCAGCCCGGCATGTTCCAGAACGCGGTGGACCACGCCGTGCAGGCGGTGGAGCGCTTCGCCCCGCTCGGCCGACGGGACCGGCTGCGCGGGCGCCTGCTCGACGCCACCGTCCGGGAGCTGCGCCGCGCCGACCCGGGCGGCGACCGGCAGCTGGCCCTCGCCCGGCTCACCGCGCGGCTGGCCCGCCGCGACGCGAGCCACGCGGGCTGGCTGCGGGACCTGCTCGACGGCCGGGACGCCCTGCCCGGGCTGGCACTGGGCTCGGAGCTGCGCTGGGCGCTGTGGACCGCCCTCGCCGCGACCTCCCACGGCGAGGACCCCGGGCTCGCGGCGGCCCTCGAGCAGGAGCGGGCCGCCGACCGCACGCGCACCGGGCAGATCGGCTGGGCGCGCACCCGGGCCGCCCGCCCCACGTCCGGGGCGAAGGCCGAGGCGTGGGCGGCGATCACCGGCGAGGAGCTGTCCAACGACCTGCTCACCGCCACCGTCACCGGTTTCCAGCTCGGCCCGGCGGAGCTGCTGGACCCCTACCGCGAGCGCTACTTCACCATGCTCGAGGACGTCTGGGAGCAGCGCTCGATCGGCATGGCCACCCGCATCGTCGAGGGCCTCTACCCCGCCCAGTCGGACCTGGGGCCCGGTCACGACCCGGCGCGGCACCCGGTGCTCGTGCGCACCGACCTGTGGCTGAACAACCACGCCGGGGCCCCGGGCGCGCTGCGGCGGATCCTCCTCGAGCAGCGCGACCACCTGCTCCGGGCGCTGCGGGCGCAGGCCGCGGCCCGCGGCTGATCCACGCTCTCCCGACGGGGTCCGGCGGCCGGGCCCCGGGCCGGCGCGCGATGCCGTGCGGCGGCGTCACGGCCGCCCGAGGCGGCGCAGCAGGGCCCCGAGCCGTCGTCGGGCCGAGCCCCTCGGCGACGTCCCGCGGCCCGGTGCGCCGGGCGGGTGACGCCGTGGCGGTTCGCCGGCGATGGCCGACCAGGAGTCGAACA
The DNA here is from genome assembly GCF_014636775.1 of Kocuria dechangensis. Taxonomy (GTDB): domain Bacteria; phylum Actinomycetota; class Actinomycetes; order Actinomycetales; family Micrococcaceae; genus Kocuria; species Kocuria dechangensis. Next base: position 74,011 of record NZ_BMEQ01000015.1, on the reverse strand, counting down.
TCGCGCTGCCCTCGGTGACCGTCAGGCGGTCCTGGAGCGTCGGGCGCCCGGCGGGGCCGCGGACCACCCCGGTGAACTTGTCGTAGGTGTAGCCGTCGTCGAGGGTAATGTGCTGCTGCGTCTCGGCGACCACGGTGTACCGCACCACGTGCTCGCCGGCGTCCGCGCCGGGATGGACGATGGCGTGCGCCCCGGGATGCGTGGCGCCGCCGTGGTTGAAGTCGAACAGGTCGGCCATGGGAGGGGTGGTCTCCTGGTGAGCTCGGTTTCTCCGTCATGCGCGGACGGCGGCGACGGCCTCGCCCGGGGCGCCGGGCGGGCCCGTCTCGGGGGCTGGTGGCCGATCCTACCGGGTCGACCGCCGGCCCCCGCCGGTGCCCGGAGCAGACCTCTCCTGTGGCGGACCTTACCGGCGGCCCGGTCAGGGCCGGCCGGCGGCACCGACCAGTTCACGCTCCGGCGCGTCGGGGACCTCCGTGACATCCGTGACGGCCGCGGCGTCGGGGGCGGCGGGGGCGTGCTCGCGCCGGAGGGCCTCGACGTCGACGTCGGGCAGGATCCGGTCCAGCCACCGCGGCAGCCACCAGGCCCTGTCGCCGAGCAGGTGCAGGGCGGCGGGGGTGAGCAGCATGCGCACCACGAAGGCGTCGACGAGCACCCCGAAGGCCAGCCCGAAGCCGAGCGGGCGGATCATGGCCATGTGGGAGAACATGAAGCCCGCGAACACCGAGATCATGATGATCGCCGCGGCCGTGACCACGGCCCGGCCCGCCCTGAGCCCCTCCCGCACGGCGGCGCGGGCGGAGTGCCCGTGGACGTAGGCCTCCCGCATGCCGGAGACCAGGAACAGCTGGTAGTCCATGGCGAGCCCGAACAGGATGCCCACGAGCAGCGTGGGCAGGAAGCTGAGCACCGGGCCGGTCTCGTGGACCCCGAAGACGGCCCCGGCCCAGCCCCACTGGTAGATGGCCACCACGCCGCCGAGGGCGGCGAAGAGGGAGAGCATGAACCCTGCGGTGGCGATCAGCGGGACCAGCACGGATCGGAAGACGAGCACCATCAGCACCAGGGACAGGCCCAGCACCACGCTCAGGTACAGCGGGAGGACGTCCGCGAGCTTCTGGGAGACGTCGATGTTGGCGGCGGCCTGGCCGGTGACGCCGATGCCGACGCCGAACCGCTCCTCCAGCGCCGGGGACAGGGCGCGGAGGTCGTCGACGAGGTCCTCGGTGGACTCGGCGGCCGGCCCCTCGGCCGGGGTGACCTGGAAGACGGCCGTGCGGCGGTCCTCGGAGAGCCCGGCGGGCACGACGGAGACGACGTGCTCGCGGCCCATCAGCTCCTCGCCGACGCCCGCCTGCAGGTCGGCGGCCTCGGCCGCGTCCGTGCCCTCGGGCAGGTCCGCGACCACCAGCACGGGACCGTTGGTGCCGGCCCCGAACTTCTCCTCCACCGTCTGGTAGGCCCGGTAGGCGGTGGACTCCGGGTGCTCGGACGAGGCGTCGGGCAGGCCCAGGCGCATCGAGGCGGCCGGCAGGGCGATGAGCGCGAGGGCGACGACCCCGAGCAGCAGGGTGAGGACCGGGTGGCGGGTGGCCACGCCGTCGCGGTCGGGCGCCCGGTGGGCCGGGGTGCGCCCGGAGGCGCTGCCGGCCAGCTCGCGGGCACGCCGGGAGAGCAGGCGGTGCCCGGCCAGCGAGAGCAGGGCGGGGGTGATGGTGACGGCGATGAGCACGGCCACGGCCACGCACACCGCCGCCGCGGTCCCCATCATGCCCAGGAACCCGATGCCGGTGACGTTGAGGGCAGCCAGGGCGATGATGACGGTCAGCCCGGCGAAGACCACCGCGTTGCCGGAGGTGCCGGTGGCCAGCCCGATGGACTCGTGCAGCCCCACCCCCCTGAGCAGCTGCTGGCGGTGGCGGTTGAGGATGAACAGCGAGTAGTCGATGCCCACGGCCAGCCCGAGCATGAGCCCGAGCATGGGCGTCACGGACGTCATCTCCACGACCCCGGAGAAGGACAGGGTCGCCAGGGCGCCGACGCCCACGCCGACCAGGGCCATGAGGATCGGCAGCCCGGCGGCCACCAGGGTGCCGAGCATGACGATCAGGACCACCGCGGCGATGGCCACGCCGATGACCTCGGCGGGGCCGAAGAGCTGGGAGATGTCCTGGGCGATCTCGCTCGAGTACTCGACCTGCACCCCGTCGATCCGGACGCCGCCGACGGCGGCCTGCAGCGCTTCCTTGTCCTCGGGCGTGACGGCCGCCTGCTGGTCGGTGAAGAGCACCGTGGCCACGGCGGCGGTCCCGTCCTCGGCGACCGTGCGGGTGTCCTCGGCCAGGGCCAGCAGCCGTTCGCCGCGCTCGACCTCGGGGCCGGCGGCCTCGAGCTCGTCCCGGTTGCGCTCGAGCTCCGCCCGGCCGTCGTCCAGGGCCTCCTGCCGGTCCTCGAGCTCCTCGAGCACCCGGTCCGGGGCCTTGGCCTTCTCGGCCTGCTCGCGGGCGGCGTCGAGCTTGTCCTGGTTCTCGTCGAGGGTGTCCTCGGCGGCGTCGAGCCGCGCGCGGCCGTCCTCCAGCTGCTGCCGGCCGTCGGCGAGCTGCTGCTCCTGGTCCTCGCGCTCCTCCTGCACCTGGAAGGGGTCGAGCACGCGGTCGACGCCGGAGGAGTCCTCGGCCGCCGTCAGGGCCGAACCGATCTGCTCGCGCTGCGCCTCGGTGAACGGCTGCCCGTCATCGGTCTCGAACACGATGTGCCCGGTGCCGTGCCCGGCGTCGGGCAGTTCGCCCTGGAGGCGGTCGGCGAGCCGCTGCGTCTCGGTGCCGGGGATCGTGATCGTGCTGGTCAGCTGGCCGCCGGCCAGCGCGAAGGCGCCGCCGGCGATGGCCAGCACCGCCGCCCAGGCCGCGATCACGGCCCAGGCTCGGCGGGCGGCGAGGCGCCCGAGTCGGTACAACAGGTGTGCCATGTCTCTTCTCTGTCGGATCAGTCGGGGAGGGATCGGGTGGGGCCGGACCGGTCGGGAGGGATCAGACCGGGGAGGATGGGGAGGATCAGGAGGCGAAGCCGTGCCGCAGGTGCTCGAGGGCCGTGCGCAGCAGCGCCTGCCAGCGCTCCCGGCCGGCGGGGGTCACTGTCGCCTCGGTCTCCTGGACCCACTCGACGAAGGTGACCTCCACCGAGTTGAGCAGGGAGCTCGCCAGTAGGGTCACGGTGAACGGGTCCGCCCCCGGGCTGCGCTCGGCGATCACGGCCGCCAGGCGCGCCGTGATGGTCTGGGACACCTCGTGGGTCCACAGCACCGCCGCGGGATGGTTCCCCTGCCCGCCGATGAGCCGGGCGATCTGCGACATCACCTGGATCAGCTCCGGGCGCTCGACCACCTCGATCAGCTGCTCCAGGACCGTCCCCGGGCCCGGGGCCCGGGGCGGCACCTCAGGATCGGAGATGCCCGCGAAGCTGTCCACGATCACTCCGAGCATCTCGCTGCACCGGGCGTAGACGGCGTCGTCGGCGGACGCGAAGTGGTTGAAGATCGTCCGCCGCGCCACCCCGGCCCGCTCGGCCAGGTCGGTGATCGTGAAGCTGCCCAGCCCCCGCTCCTCGGCCAGGGCCGCGGCGGCGTCGATGATGGCCCGGCGGTTGTGGAACTTCAGGGCCTCCCGACCGTCCGCCGGCGGCCGGTCGGCCGGCGAGGCGGGGAACGGTGGAGTCATGGTGGCTACACTAAGTGCAACGATGCACACAGTGCAAAAAGGGTTGCTGAGCCGGGAGGCGTCACCGGCGGGCGCCGCGGGCAGGTCCACCGTGCTGCGCACCATCACTGGGCGCCGGCACCGCCTGGTCGGGCAGGTGCACTTCACCCGGCTCGTCTAGGCGTGGAACCCGCCCACCGGCAGCCCTGGACAGGGGCAGGTCAGCGTCGGGGCAGCAGCCCGTGGGACCAGCCCGCCGCCACGATCACCAGTCCGGCCACGATGCCGACCGGGTGGTGCCGGTAGGCCCCGTGCCAGGCCAGGAGCTGGCCGGCGTAGCGCACGGCCATGGCCCAGGGAGGCATGTGGTGCAGCACGTACCGACCGCGCCCGGTACTGGCCAGTGGTGCGAGGTCACGACGGAGCACCACGGCCGAGCCCGCCGCGGCCATGGCGTGGGCCACCAGGACCGCCGCACCGGGACGCTTCCGCCACATCAGCCAGGTCGACACGGCACTGGCGGAGAGGTCCGTGGCCAGCTTGGCGGCGTGGACCTGATGGAGCAGAAGGGTCTCACGATCCATCGGGAAGCACCTCGCCGGGGCGGCACCGGAAGAACGGTGGGCTGCGCGTCAGGTGGCGGTGCGGCCCGAGCGGCGCAGGATGCGGTCGACCGCGCGCTGGGCGTCATCGTTGGACTTGAAGACCCGCCGGTCCAGGCTCTGGCCGAGCGACATGGACGAGTTGCCCATCTGCAGCACGTTCACCTTGGAGTCGTTGCGGGGAGCACGGCGGGGCTGGGGCTCCAGCGGGCCGGTCCGGGCGTCGTAGGCCATGGCGGATCCTTTCGGTGACACCCTCATTCTAGGAGACCCTCCCACCGGTGAACAGTGCGGCCCCGGGCGCTACCCACGGCGCCGCTCCCGCGCCGAGAAACGACCCCCGTCCACGGACCGCCGGACGTGCCAGGTCCGTGCCACCAGCACCAGGGACACCAGGTGCGCCAGCACGAGCAGGAACCAGTACGCCGCGGAGGCCACCGGGGTCAGGGGCACCGAGGCGGCGCCCGCCAGCAGCAGCATGACCACCGCCTCCAGGTTGAGCGCGTAGCGCAGCGGCCGCAGCACCCGGACCGCGATGTCGTGCTCGGGCTGGCGGTTGATCCAGGACAGCAGCACCGCGACCACCGACATCACGATGGACGTCGCCGCGGAGGGCACCTGCCAGCCGCCGGCCAGGACGTTCCCCGGGAACACCGAGACCAGGCCCACCAGCACCAGGACCGCGGTGATGACGCTGACCGCCACGGACGCGAACGCCGTGATCCCCTGCCGCGCCGGCAGGAGCACCATCTCGCAGAAGGCGTCGTCGAACCGGGAGGTGGGCCGCAGGGCGAGGTGGCCCCGGACCGCCCCGGGCCAGCGCTGCACCGCCCGGTCCTCGGCCAGCACCAGGTCGACCGCCCGGTGGGAGCCCATGGGTCCGGACGGCCGCCCGCCCTCGAAGGACAGCGCCGAGAACTCGTGCAGCCGCACCTCCGCCGGCACGGTGACCTCCAGGTGGAAGCTGCGGCAGGACGCCAGGTCGTGCAGCCCGACCCGCCCGACCCACGGCATCCAGCAGTGCCGCAGCCGGTCCCGCACACGGGGCAGGGGCCCCGCGGAGTACTCCTCGTCCATGGCGTACTTCAGCAGCACCCGGCGGCCGTCGGCGTCGGCCGGGAGCACGAACGTCAGCAGGAAGCCCCGGGCCAGCTGGTCGGCCACGGTGGTGAACAGGGCGAAGTCGCCCTCCCAGTGGGCCGCGTCCTCGGGGGTCAGCCGGTCCCGGTCGATGAGGTCCTGCACCACGGCCCGCAGGCGCTCGCACACGGCCCAGAAGCCGTCCAGGGCGTCCTCCACGAGCAGCTGGGGGGCGTGCACCAGGTCGGGGATGGAGCGCTCGGCCAGCTGCTGCGCCTCCTCGAGCGGAAGCTGCTCCGGGACCAGCCCGCGCAGCAGCAGCTCGGCGAGCGCCCCGTTGTCCTCGGTGGTGAGGACGGGGACGGGGTCGCCGTCGCAGGTGGCGTCGAAGTGGCGCAGGGGCTGCTTGGTCTGGATCGTCACGGGCAGCAGGAGCCGGCCCGAGGCGTCGGTGGGCCACGGCGCGGCGGCGGCGAGGTCGACGTCGAGCGAGACCTTGCGCCGGGTGACCCCGTCCGGGCTCATCTCCACGGCCTCGACGCGCCGGTGGATCCAGTCCGCGGGGCTGAGGAACAGGGCGCGCAGGACGTCGACGTCCACGCTCAGGCGTTCGGGCTCGGGCGGGGGGACCTGGCCCAGGCTCATCCGGTGCACCTCCTCTCCGACTCCGGCGGCACGCGGGCACCCCTCGGCGACCGCTCCTGAGGGACTTCTGCGGAAGTCCCGATCGGCCATCATTCCACCAGCCGACCCGGACACCGTACGGCCTGCGGCGATGGCCCGGACCCGGACGGAATCGTGAGAAGCTGGTGGCAACTTCAGCCCCCCAGCTCCACCGAGGAAGACCATGACCGACTACGCGCTCAACGACCGCGGTTCTCTGGAGATCGTGACGGAGAACTTCTACGACACCGAGATCATGCGGGTGTTCGGCGGGCTGTCCTTCGGCAAGCTGCGCACCTGGACGGGCAACGCCGCGCTCGTGCCGGAGCCGGACAACCCCTTCGACCCGCACACCGTCTCCGTGCGGATCGGCCCGAACAAGATCGGCCACCTCGCGCAGCAGGACGCGCAGCGGTACTGGCCCTACATCGCCCGGGTCGTGGCCTCCGGCTACACCCCGGTCGCCCCGCTGAAGCTGGAGGCCACCGTGCTGCGCCAGGACGGCCAGGCCGAGGTGGACGCCACCGCGCGGCTGTCCATCGCGGCCCCGGACCTCCTGTTCCCCCTCAACACGCCCCCGACGCACGCGGCGGTCCTGCCGCAGGGCCCGTCGATCAAGGTCCTCGACGAGCAGGAGTTCGCGGAGTACCTGCACACCGTCGTCCCGCAGTCCGGGGAGGGCCGCGTGATGCTCACCCTGGAGACCAACAAGGTCCGCAACCACCACGGGCACACCGTGGACACCGTCGACGTGCTCTACGAGCGCCGGCAGGTGGGCCGGCTGTCCACGCAGATGTCCCAGCAGTTCATCCCGATCATCGACCACGCCTTCCAGCACGAGCGGCTCACGGCGGTCTGGGGCACGATCCGTGGCTCCGCGTTCGAGGTCTCGATGACCCTGCAGGCCGCCCGCCCGGAGGAGATCCCGGCGGAGTGGTTCGAGACGCTGCCCAACGACGTCCCGGAGCTGCTCCCGCCCGCGGAGAGCTACCCCGTCCCGGACGCCTACGTGCCCGCCGAGGCGGACCGGTCCCGCAGCGCCAAGAAGTGGCGCAAGGGCTTCGCCGTGGCCGCCCCGGCCGCCGGCGGGTCCACACCGCCGCGCCCGGACGCCGACGACGCCGTCACCGCCCGGCGCAGCTCCTCCCCCGGCCGGCCCTCCGGGCTGGGGCAGGTGTCCGTGGCGGTGTGGGCGCTGCTGGCCATGACCCTGCTGCTCGGCGTGGTGGGCGTGGTCTTCCTCGGCGTGGAGCCGCTGGTGAGCGCACTGTGCTTCATCGTGGCCGTCGCCACGGGCTTCATGTCCTTCTACCTGGCCCGGATGAGCACGGGCGTGCCCACCCGATGATCAGCCGCCGCGAACGCTTCCTCCAGATCCTCGAGGTGCTCTCGAAGCACGGCTTCGGCTTCGCCCTCGGCGGGATCAAGGAGGAGTGGCGGGCCCCGCTGGCCCGCGTGCGGCTCATCGACCCGGAGAAGGTCTACAGCCAGCCGGTGCACCTGCGCCAGGCGCTGGAGGAGCTCGGGCCCACCTTCGTGAAGCTCGGGCAGGTGGTCTCCACCCGTCCGGACCTGCTCCCGCCCCGGTACGTCCGGGAGCTCACCAAGCTCCAGGACAACACGCCGCCGGTCCCGCCGGACCAGATCCGGGCGATGATCGAGTCCGAGCCGGACTCCGCGGCGGAGGAGATCCTCGCCCAGATCGACCCGACCCCCCTGGCCACCGGCTCGATCGGCCAGGCGCACGCGGCGGTCTACAAGGGCGTGGACGTCGTCGTGAAGGTGCGCCGCCCCGGTGTCGTCGAGGAGGTCAACCGGGACCTCGAGATCCTCGCGGAGCTCGCCAAGCTGCTGACCACCTACTGGCCGGCCGTGGAGCACTTCGACCTCGAGGGCCTGGCCAACGAGTTCGCGGAGTCCCTGCGGGAGGAGATGGACTACCTCACCGAGGCCCGCAACGCGCAGCGGATGGCCGAGAACTTCATGGGCGACCCGCAGATCCACATCCCGGAGATCTTCTGGGAGGCCACCACCTCCCGCATCCTCACCATGGAGCGGATCTACGGGATCAAGATCAACGACTACGCCGCCCTCGAGGAGGCGGGGCTGAGCCGGCACATGCTCGCCGTGGACTCCACCGAGGCGATCTGCAAGATGATCTTCGAGCACGGCTTCTTCCACGCCGACCCCCACCCCGGGAACCTCTTCGTCGAGTCCGGGGGGCGGATCGGGATCATCGACTTCGGGATGATGGGCACCCTCTCGGACGAGTTCCGCGACCACCTGGTCACCGTCATGCTCGGCGTGGTGCAGCAGAACCCCCGCCGGGCGGCCACCGGCCTGCTGGGGCTGACCACCCAGGAGCTGGACGTCAACAAGCGCGAGCTCGAGCGCGACGTCGCGGCCCTGCTGCGCCGGTACTCGAACAAGCCGCTGCACGAGGTGCGGGTGGGCCAGCTCATGGGCGAGCTGATCGGGCTGCTGCGCCGCTACCGGATGCACCTGCCCATGGAGTCCGCGCTGTTCCTGCGGATGCTGGTCACCGCGGAGTCGGTGGGCACCGGCCTGGACCCGGAGTTCGACCTGGTCTCCGCCCTGACCCCGTACGCCGAGCGCTTCGTGCTGCACCGCCTCTCCCCCGAGATGCTCGCCAAGCGGGTCCGGGACATCCTCCAGGACGCCGTGCAGATGGGCGTGGAGGCCCCCGAGTACCTGCGCCGGCTGATCGTGGTGCTCGAGCGCGGCGGCTTCGACGTGCACCTGCGCGCCGAGGAGCTCGAGCCGCTGCTCAACCGCGGCGAGAAGATCGGCCGCCAGGTGGTCGCCGGCGCGGTGATCGCCGCGTCCATCAACGGCATGGCGCACATCCTGGCCTCGGACCCGGAGCGGTGGAGGAAGTACCACACCCCGCTCATCGCGGGCGGGGCCACCACGGTGGGCACCCTGGCCGGGTACCTCGTGCTCTCGACGAACGTCCCGAAGGTGCGCCGCTTCGTCAACGCCGTGCGCGTGCGACGACGCCTCTGATCCCGGCGCGGGCCGGTCCGGGCACGCCTCCGGCGTCCCCCTCCCGGCCGTTGCCTCCGGCACGGCACCGGGAGGACCATGGTGGTGACGACCGCAGAGAGGGGATCCTGCCATGTCCGTTCCCACCGAGAAGTACCCGGGCCGCGACCCGGCCCGCGAACGTCTGCTCCGGCAGGAGCTCCAGGCGCAGTTCGAGGCGATGAACGCCCACGACATCTCCGCCTTCGCCGGGTTCTACGCCGACGACGCCGTCGTCGTCGACCCGCAGTACCCCGAACCGCTGCGCGGGCGGGCGGCGGTGGAGCAGGACGCGAGGGCGTTCCTGACGGCCTTCCCGGACCTGCAGATGGTGCTCGTCAGCGCCCTCTTCGACGACCGGACGATCGCGGCCGAGGCCACCCTCAGGGGCACCCACGACGGCCCGCTCGCCCTCCCGGACGGTGAGCTCCCGCCGACCGGCCGGCGGCTCGAGTTCCCCATGGCGGTCTTCAGCCGGGTGAACGACTCCGGCCGGATCGTCGAGGAGCGGCGCTACTACGACATCGCGGGCCAGCAGCAGCAGCTCGGGCTGACGTAGCCGGGACCGGGCCGGCGGAACCATTGCGGGAGTGCGGAGGGCGCAGATGGCCGAGATCCACTTCGAGCACTGGGGCGAGGGCCCGCCCGTCATGCTGGTCCACGGCAGCATCGCCGGCGGCGCCTCGACCTGGGCGGCCCAGCGTCCCCACGCCGCACGGTGGCGGCTGGTCGTGGTCGACCGGCGCGGCTACTTCCCCAACCCGCCCGCGGAGCGCGAGGACTTCGAGGTCGACGCCGGGGACATCGCCGAGCTGCTGACCGAGCCCATGCACCTGGTGGAGCACGGACCGGGCGACCCGGCCGAGTTCCTCCGCGCCTTCATCGCCCACGTCGGCAGCAGCTTCACCCCTCCCGATCCGCTGCCCCCGCCCCTGCTGCAGAACGCGCGCTTGCTGCGCCACGAGCGCCCGACCGACGAGGCGCAGATCCCCCTGGACGCCCTGCGCGCGGCGCCGTTTCCCAAGCTCGTGGTCTCCGGCGGCCACAGCCCCGTCTTCGACGCGGTCTGCCACGCCCTCGAGCTCCGGCTCGGGGCCTCCCGCGCGGTCGTGCGCGGAGCCGGCCACAGCGTCCAGCGCACCGGGGCGGCCTACAACGACGTGCTCGAACGCTTCCTCAGCGGGGACCGCGTGCTTCCAGGCACGACGCGCACAGGCCGTGGAACTCCACCACCGGGGTGACGGCGACGAACCCGTGCTCCCGGGCCAGGCCGGCGACCCAGTCCTCCACGGGCCCGCCCGGAAGGTCCACGGCCGCCCCGCAGGCGCGGCAGACCAGGTGGTGGTGCCGGTCGCGACGCGGGCAGCGGCGGTAGAGGTGCTCGCCCTCCTCGGAGCGGAGCACGTCGAGGTCGCCGCTGTCGGTCAGCGCCTGCAGGGCACGGTAGACCGTGGCCAGCGCCATCGCCTGGCCCCGGTCGGCGAGCACCCGGTGGATCTGCTGGGCGCCGAGGAACTGCGCGGACTCCTCGAGCAGCTCCAGGATCACCGTGCGCCGGCGGGTGGCCCGCTGCACCTCAGGCCTCCGACCGCACCGGGACGCGACCTCCGCGCACGTCCCCGGGCGGGCCGCCCCGACGGGCCGGCAGCGCCGACAGGACCGGCGCCGCGACCGCCACGAGGGCGTAGACCCCGATGGCCAGGACGACGATGGTGGCGCCCGGGGAGAGCGCGTGGAACCAGGTGATCGACAGCCCGGCCACGCACACGAGCGCACCGAGGCCCATGGCCACGCCCATGGTGCCCGCGAAGGAGCGGGTCAGCAGCTGGGCGGTGGCCACGGGGACGACCATCACCGCCGAGACCAGCAGCACCCCGACCACCCGCATGGACACCGACACGGTCAGTGCCGCCACCACCGCCACCAGCAGGTTCAGGGCGTGGACGGGCAGCCCGGCCGCGCGGGCGGACTCCTCGTCGTGGCACAGGGCGAACAGGGCGTGCCGCAGCCCGATGCCGACCCCCAGGACCACGGCGCTCAGCCCCGCGGTCAGCCACACGTCAGCAGCCGTGACGGTGGAGATGGAGCCGAAGAGGTAGCCGGTCAGGTTCGCCGAGGTGCCCCCGGCGACCCCGATCAGCAGCACCCCGCCGGCGATCCCGCCGTAGAAGAGCAGCGCCAGGGCGACGTCGCCGCTGGTCTTCCCCCGGGTGCGCACCAGCTCGATGAGCACGGCCCCGGCCACCGCGGCCACGATCGCCCCGGGCACGGCCAGTGCGTCGGGAGAGGCCGGCCCGGCGGCGGCTCCGGCCAGCCAGCCCATGGCGACCCCGGTGAGGGCCATGTGCCCGATCCCGTCCCCGAGCAGCGCCATGCGGCGCTGGACGAGGTAGGTGCCCATCACCGGGGCGGCGAGCCCGATCAGCAGCGCCGCGATCAGGCCGCGCTGCATGAGCGGGCTGGCGAGCATCGTCGTCACGGGGTCCAGGAGGGACATCACCACTGCCTCTGCAGGTCGGGGGCGGTCGGCACCGCCGCGGGAGGTTCCGGATGGGGGTGGGCGTCGACCACGCCGGGGTCGGTGCCGCGGGACGAGGGAGGGGCGTCGTGGACGATCCGCCCGCCGTGCAGGACCACGGTGCGGGTGATCAGTCCGGCGAGCGGCCCGAGCTCGTGGAGCACCACGACCACCGTGGCGCCACGCCGCTGGAGGGCGGCCACCGTGGCGGCCAGGGCGTCCATGGAGGCCCGGTCCATGCCCGACAGCGGCTCGTCGAGGATCAGCAGGTCCGGTTCCCGCACCAGCGCCCGGGCGATGAGCACGCGCTGCTGCTGACCGCCGGAGAAGACCTGCACGCTCTCGTGCGCCCGGTCGGCCAGGCCCACCTGGGCGAGCGCCGCCAGGCACCGTGCCCTGGCGTCCCGTCCCGGGCGCAGCCGCCGACGGTGCAGCAGGCCGGAGGCCACGACCTCCAGGGCGGTGGCCGGCACCCCGGTGGTGGCGCCCGTGCGCTGGGGTGCGTAGCCGACCTTCTGCCATGGCACAGCCCGGGACGGCCCGGCCGGGTCGGCCCCGTAGAGCCGCACGCCTCCGGAGGTCGCAGGATGCAGGCCGATGAGGGTCTTCACCAGGGTGGACTTGCCCGAGCCGTTGGACCCGAGCACGGCCACGGTCTCCCCGGCGGTGACCGACAGGTCCACACCGTGGAGGACCCGTGCCGAGCCCAGGACGACGTCCAGCTCCCGCGCCTCGAGAATTGCGGATGCTGAAGACACCGCGGTCTCAGCAGCCCAGCGCGGTGCGCAGGACCTCGAGGTTCTCGCGCATGACCTGCTGGTAGTCGGAGCTCTCATCGACCAGTCCCTCCACCGGGTCCAGCACCGCGGTCTCGATCCCGTGCTCGGAGGCCAGGGTCTCGGCGACCTTGGGGTTGACCAGGGACTCGGAGAAGACCGTGGTCACGCCCTCCGCCTCGACGACGTCGCCGATCTCGGCCAGCCGGGCCGGCGAGGGCTCGGTGTCCGGCTCGAAGCCGGCGACGGCGACCTGCTCGAGGTCGTACTTGTCGGCCAGGTACCCGTAGGCGTCGTGGGAGACCACGACGGTGCGCCGGTCGCAGGTCTGGAGCCCCTGGGCGAACTCCTCGTCCAAGGCCGCCAGCTCCGCGGACAGCGTCGCGGCGTTGTCCTCGTAGGTCCCGGCGTTGTCCGGGTCCACCTCGGCCAGCTCGTGGGCGACCTCGGTGGCGACCGCGGCCAGCCGGTCGGGGTCCAGCCAGAAGTGCGGGTCCTCCCCGTCGTGCCCGTGGTCGTGCTCGTCCTCGGCGGCCGCCTCGCCGGCGTGCGCGTCGTCCGCGGGCTCGTCCTCGGCAGCCGCCTCCCCGTCGTGCCCGTGCTCGTCGGCCGGGTGCGGATCGGCCCCGTCCACCCCGGCCGGGCCGGCGTCGAGGACGTGCTCCGGTGCGGCCTGGGCCACCGCGTCGTCGACGGCCGGCTGGAAGCCGGAGAGGTAGACCACCGCGTCCGCGGTGCGCAGCTCCTCGACCGCCGCCGGCGAGAGCTCGAGGTCGTGCGGCTCGGCCCCCGCGGGGGTGAGGGAGCCGACCTCCACGAGGTCCCCGCCGACCCGCTCGGCCACGTACTGCAGGGGGTAGAAGGAGGCCTGCACGGTCAGCGCTTCCCCCGATCCGCTCTCGGTGGTGGCCGAGGGGTCGGCGGAGGAGGAGGTGCAGGAGGACAGTGCGAGAGCGGCCGTCAGGGACAGCGGCAGAGTGAGGGCGCGAGACAGGTTCATGCGAATGATTCTCAGGACAACTGAGAATCATTGTCAAATCGGGCGCCATGGGGGCAGAACGGAGGTGGCGACAGCCCTCTGGGAGCACTCGAGCATGCAACATCGCCCGGCACGAGGCGGAAAGCTCCGCGGAAGCCCCCATGGGCATCGATCCGAGGCGAACCGCAAGGCCCCGCCCCCGCAGGTGCACGTCAGGCGGCACTCAGGCGGGGCAGCGCCGGTCCTCGACCACGTGAGCCAGGACCGTGTCGAGAAGCTGGGCGACGTGGGGGTCGGCGAGGGAGTAGTGGGTTTCACGCCCGGTGCGGGTGAAGTTCACCAGACCGGCCTCCCGCAGGGTGCGCAGGTGCTGGGAGACCAGGGGCTGGGAGAGCCCGGAGCGCTCCGCCAGCTGGGTGACGGTGGCCGCCCCCTCCCTGAGCAGGCGCAGCAGGCCCAGCCGGGAGGAGGAGGAGAGGGCCCGGAAGAGATGGGCGGCGGCCTCGAGATCAGCGGTGTGCGACACAGGCCCATATAAGCAGGTTCTAATGCGTCCTGGGTGCAGATGACGCACCGGAGCCCCTGCGCGGCAGGGGCTCCGGTGCTGCGGGACGGCCTCAGTGCTCGTCGTAGTGGTCCTCGTGCTCGGCGTGCTTATGGCCGTCGTGCAGATAGTCCACGTGATCGTCGTGCTGGACGGCCTGGTGCCCACAGCTGTCCCCGTGGGTGTGCTCGGCCTTGGTGTGCTCGGCCTGGCTGTCGTGGTCGGCCATCACTGCCCCCTTCCGGTCACGGGGCCCGGGCCGGGCCCCGTGGATCCAGTGAAACACTGCCATAAACACATTGCAATGGGTTTATACGTGCAGGTGGAGCGACGGTGGCAGGTCACGGGCCGCACCTCCGCAGCCCGCGGAGGCGGCAACCGGATCACCCCGTGCTCTTCGCCGATCCGCAGCGGAGCGCGTCCCAACGGACGGGACCAACCCGTCACCCGCACCGGGGCCGCCCCTCCGCCGACGATCGGCGAGGCCCAGCAGGCCGGCCCCGCACCCCTCGCCCGGGACGAGCCCCCGTGATCACCCGAGAACTCCCCTGGCCGCAGGAACCTGAGCGGCGCCTTGCCGGTGACGTCGCCATGGAGCCTCGCGCCTCCATTTTATTTGAGAATCATTCTTATGTAGGGTGGCGGCATGCGCCTCACCGTCGTCAGCTCCCTCGATGCCCTCTGCCGCCAGCAGGCCTGCGAGTCCCTCGCCGATGCCTTCCCGGCCGCCGTGGTGATGGTCCACGACCTGCTGGACGGTGGTGTGGTCGTGCGCCGCATCTTCCGGCACGGGGCCCTGGCGCAGCGCCGGGAGTCGATGCTGGAGCACCCGTGCCCCAGCTGTGCCGTCCGGCTGACCATCGTGCCCAGCCTCGGCAGCCTGCTCGCCGCAGGGGAAGAGCACGTGATCCTGGGCCTGCCCCCGACGGTGCCGGCCTCCATGGTGATCCACGCCCTGGGCCGGCACCTGGATCAGCCGCCGACCGTGGACTCGGCCGTGCTGGCCTGCGCCCCGGGATCGGTCGAGGAGCAGATCTGGGAGGGGCAGAGCCTCTTCGAGGGCGGCTGCACCGTCCTGGAGCAGGACGAGAGGACGCCCGGGGAGTTCCTCGTCGGGGAACTGGACTTCAACGACACCGTGCTGCTGGCGGACCCGGACCTGGTACCCGTGGACGCGGCAGAGCGCACCCGCGGTGTCCAGCTGCTGCGGGAACTGGCCCGGCACGCCGACGTCCTCGAGCACGGTTCCGACCTCGTCCTGGGCCGGCACCGCCTGATGGAGGCCCTGCGCCGGGCGGCCACCGGGTGCCTGGAGCTGCCCTCGGCTCCGCCGGCCTCACCGTTCACCACCGTCGTGCACCGGGTGGAGCGGCCGCTGCACCCGGGACGCTTCCACCAGGCCCTGGCCACCCTGGCCGCCGGGTGCTGCTGGCTGCGCGGGCACCTCTGCCTGGCCGCAGCCCCGGAGTACCGGATCCTCCTCCAGGGCATCGGGCCGCGGGTGTGGCTGGAGAACACCGGGCCGTGGCCGGTGGACCAGCACGCCGACCTCCTCGCTGAGCACATCGGGCCTGCCCGGGACGAAGCCGGCCCCGCGGTGCCCGCCGGCCCCGGGGAGCACGCCACCGTCCTGGCAGCCACCGGGGAAGACCTCGACGCGGCCGAGATCGCGCGGCTGCTGACCGACTGTCAGCTCACCGAGGCGGAGATGAGGTCCGGGATCACCGGTCTCACCGACCCCTTCGGGCTCAGCGTCACCCACTGACGCACCGGAAGTCCACCACAGACCACCCACAAGACCACCACAGGAAAACACCACAGGAAAACACCACAGGAGGAAAGATGAAAGTACGCAACTCGCTGCGCGCCCTGAAGAAGGTCCCCGGTGCACAGGTCGTGCGCCGTCGCGGGCGCACCTTCGTGATCAACAAGAAGAACCCCCGGATGAAGGCCCGCCAGGGCTGAGCGGTCCCGCCACGGCCGAGCCGGCGGGGCTGCTGCGGGTGGGCGGGCGGCCACCCCGGCCCGGGGTCCCACGACCCCGTCGTGGTGAGAGCACGAGCCGCCGCCTCCGGCGCCCGTGTGGGCGCCGGAGGAGTCGACCAGCAGCCCCGCTCCCGCCGGCGACACTCACCGAGCCCAGGCCTGCCGCGGAGCCACGCGGTCGTGGGCCGATTCCGGATCCACCGCGTCACACCGTCAACCCGAGAGGACCGTCCGATGCCCAGGAGCAAGGTGCGCGCCAAGGCCCGGAAGAAAGCTGCCGGGGCCCGGACCGACAGGCAGGACGACAAGAGCGTCTGCCGGAACACCTGCTGCTCCAGTGCCGCGACGCCCGCAGCACCGCTACTGGCAGCGCCACCACCGCGTCGCCGGCCGTCGTAGGCGGCGACCACAGATGCAGACACCGCCCCTCCGACACAGGAAGCAGTCTCCGATGCCCCGCCAGAACACCCGAGGCCACACCCGCACCGATGCCAGCGGCCCGGTGGTCGCCGTGTGCCATGGACACCGCTGCGCCGGCCTGCGCCGCCTCCACGGCACCGCCGATCACGCCGACCGGATCCGGGAGGCGGTCAAGGCCACCCCTGGGGCGGTGCTGATCACCTCCCCGTGCCTGGGGCGGTGCGAGATGGCCTCGTTGGCCGCGGTGGCACGGCGGGACGGGCCCAGCGGGCGGGTGGGCCCGACCGTGTGGCTGAGCGGGCTCGAGGACGAGTGCCGCGCAGAGGCCCTGACGGCGTGGATCGCCTCCGGCGGCCCCCAGCGCCTCCATCAGCCCGACCACGGCCTCCCGCGCTCCCTCGGTGCCGCCGTGAGCGGATACGGGCCGCCCCCGGCCATCACCGGCCACGGTCGCTGAAAGCCCCGGCCTCCCACGTCAGCGCATCCGCTACCCGCTCACCGCACCGGGAGCGCCGGAGGCAGCTCATGGAGCCCCTGGTCGGCACCCCGGGCAGGAGGGCCCATCGGCTACCCGGGCGGAGCCGGAGGACAGCCCGCGGGTGGTGAGCCCACGACGTTCGGCACCGTGCCGGGTCCGGGAGGAACGGCACGGCGGCCCACCACACGCCGAGTTCAGCTACGAGAACGTCCGGCCACCGAGAAATGGACCGGCGGATCAGCCGGTGCGCTCCGACTCCGCGGGTTCGGCGTCGTGGATGCCGTCCAGTGACACCTGGCGGTCGGCCACCGCGGCCGCCAGGTCGAGGTCGTGGGTGACCAGCACCAGCGCCGCCCCGTGCTCGACGACCTGGTCCATGAGGCAGCCCACGGTCTCCTCCTGGGTGAGCAGGTCCAGGCGCGAGGTGGGTTCGTCGGCGAAGAGCACCCGCGGTTCCACGAGCATGGCGCGGATGATCGCCAGGCGCTGCAGCTCCCCGCCGGAGACCTCACCCGGCCGGCGATCCAGCAGTGCGGGGTCCAGACCCAGCCGCTCCAGCAGGAGGTGGACGCGGGCGGGGTCGGCTCGGTGGCGTCGGACCACGTCGCGCAGGCCGGTCCGGATCGGGACCCGGGGGGCGAAGGCCACCGAGGGGTCCTGGTAGAGCTTCTGCACCCGGCCCTCCGCCAGGCCGGGGTGGTGGCGAACCTCCCCGGCGTCAGGGGGGACCAGGCGCAGGAGAATGCCTCCGAGCGTGGTCTTGCCGCAACCGCTGGGCCCGGTGAGGGACAGCCGCTCCCCGGCGGCGATCTCCAGGTCCAGGCCGGAGAAGAGCGGGCGGGCCCCGTAGGCCTTCCTCAGCCCTGAGCCTGTGATGAGCGTGGTCCCGGCGGCCGGGTCGGGCGTGGTGTCGCGCCAGGGAGGTGTCCACCGGCGTGGTTGAGCGGCGAGCAGGCGCTGGGTCCAGGTGTGGGCCGGGCGGGCCAGCACCTGCTCGGTCGGCCCCTGTTCGACGATGCCGGCCTGGCGCATGACCAGGAGTGTGCCGCCCACCGCCCGGGCCAGGTCGAGGTCGTGGGTGATCGTCAGCAGGGACCCTCCCTGGTCGACGTGCCGGGTGAGCAGACGGGCCAGGGCGTCGCGTGAGCCCGTGTCGAGGCCCTTGGACGGTTCGTCGGCGATGAGCACCTCCGCTCCGCCGATGGTCGCGGCCGCGAACGCCACCCGCTGGGCCATCCCGCCCGACAGCGTGTGCGGGTAGGCCTGCTCCGTCCCGCCCAGACCCAGTCCGGCGAGGCGGGTGCCGGCCAGCTCCAGCGCTTCGGCTCGGCCTCGTCGCCCGTGCAGGAAGCGGGGGTGGCCTTCGGCGACCTGGTGGTGCACCCGCATCGTGGGGTCCAGGGCCAGGACGGGTTCCTGCGGCAGGAGCGCCAGCCGGCGCCCCCACAGCTTCCGCCGTGCTCGGGTGTCGGTCAGGGAGGACCGGTCGGGGCCGAGGTGGATCTCACCGGTGGCGTGCAGGGCGTGCGGCAGGCTGCCCATGAGGGCGTGTGCCAGCAGCGACTTGCCGGATCCGCTCTCGCCGACGATCGTGACCGCCCGGCCGGGGCGCAGCGTGAGGCGGGGGACGTCGACCAGGGTGCGGCCCTCGTGGGTGACCTGGACGTCGAACAGTTCGATGGTCATCGGCGGACCTCCTGGGAGCGCAGTCCGAGCAGCCCCACCAGCAGCAGGAGCAGCACCGCTACGGGTGCCAGCACCATCCAGGGGGCCTCGTGGTAGTAGGGCAGGGCTTCGGTGATCAACAGGCCCAGCTCGGCGGTGGGGGGCGTGAGGCCCACCCCGACGTAGCTGAGCGTGGACATGGCCAGCACCGCGGTGGCCATGCCGAGGGTGGCCATGGTCAGCAGCACGGGGGCCAGCTCGGGCCACAGGTGGCGGCGCAGCACGTGCACGGGGCCCAGCCGCAGCAGCCCTGCCGCCTCGACCGCCGGGCTGGTGAGCACGCTGACGGATCGGGCGCGGACCACCCGGAAGTACTCCACCCACTGGGCCAGCGCGATCCCGAGGTAGATGGTCCACAGTTCCCCGGACGCCAGGGCTGCGAAGATCAGGACGATGAGCAGAGCGGGCAGGGCCAGGAACACCTCGGAGATCCCGAGCAGCAACTGGTCCAGCCACCCGCGCCGCCAAGCGGCGAGCAGACCCAGGGCGGTGCCGGCGAGGGCGGCGGTGGCCACGCACAGCACCGCCAGCGCCAGTGAGAGCCGGGTGGCGTGGGCGAGGCGGGCGATGACGCTGCGTCCCAGGTGGTCGTGGCCCAGCGGCTCCGCCGGCGAGGGCGGTTGGAGGAACTGGCTCAGGTCCTGGCCGGAGTACTGATGCCAGACCAGCGGCCCGAGGAGGGCGAAGGCGACCAGTGCGGTGAGCAGGGCACCTGCGAGCAGGCGGGCCGTGCGGGCGCGGACGGCTCGTCCGGGCGTCCCCCACCGCGGGGCAGGCGGAGTCGCAGGAGTGCCGGCCGGGTTGCCGTCCGGGTTGCCGTCCGGCGCGGCGGTGGTGATGCGCTGTGGGGCAGGGACACTCATCGGACCTCCCGGGTGCGTGGGTCGAGGGCGAGAACGGCCAGGTCGACCAGGGTCGAGACCACGACCACGATCAGGGCCAGGGCCAGGACGGTGGCCTGCATCGAGGGGATGTCGCGCCAGAACACCGCGTGCACCAGTGCGTGCCCCAGTCCGGGCCAGGCGAAGAGGCTCTCCACGACCACCACCCCCTCGACGAGGACGAGCGCCTGGACACCGACGTAGGCCACCAGCGTCACGCCGGCGTTGCGCAGGACGTGACGGGCGAGCACCACGTGTCGACCCAGCCCCTTGGTCTCGGCGAAACGGACCTGCTCGGAGTCGAGGATCTGCACGACGGTGTCGCGGGTGACACGTGCGAAGAGCCCGGACAGGCCGGCCGCCAGGGTCAGGGCGGGGAGGACGATGTTGCCGCGCTCACCGTGGCCGGCCGCGGGCACCCAGCCCAGCTGGACGGAGAAGACGATGATGAGCACCAGCCCCAGCACGAACGGGGGCATCGCGCGTGCGACCGCAACCCAGACGTCGGTGAGCCGGTCGAGCAGGCCACCGCGGGACTGTGCTGCCAGCACCCCGATCGCCGCCCCCAGGACGAGCGAGACCAGCAGGGCGCAGGCGGCCAGGTGGAGGGTGGCTGCCAGGTGGTGGCCGAGCTCTCCGGTGACCGCGGCGCCGGTGACGAGGGAGGTGCCGAAGTCCAGCCGCACGGCGTCCAGGATCCAGCCGGCGAGCTGGTCGAAGGCCGGTTCGTCAAGGCCGGTCTGCGCACGGACTTCCGCGGCGGCCGCGGCGTCGACCTTGTCGTAGCCGTAGCGGCCGGCCGCGATGCGGAAGGCGATGTCGCCGGGCAGGCGCTGGACGATGATGAAGCAGGTGACGGTCACCGCCAGGGCCACGGCCACCGCCTGGGCGGTGCGCCGGACCAGCACCCGCCCCGCCGCCTGCGCCCAGAAGAAGTCGTGCGGGGCCCGGGCGACGGGAGGCCGGGAACCGGTGGTGCCGGGGTCAGTGGTCTCAGGGAGAGTGGGCGTGGGCACGGTCACTCCTTGATGGAGACTGCGGCCAGGCCCCAGCTGCGCTCGAGCGGGTCGAGCACGAAACCCTCGACGGCGTCGTTGACGACCGCGCTCTGGCGGTACCACGAGACGGGCACGACGGGCAGCTCCTGCTGCAGGGTGGTGGCGACCTGCTCGCGGGCGACGTCAGCCTCGGTCCCGCTCTGGTCCGCGTCGGTGGTCAGCTGCTCCATGGCGGCCAGCAGGTCCGGGTCGCTCCAGCCCATCGCACCCCAGTCGCCGCCTTCGGCCGCGTAGTCCTTCAGCAGAGTGACGGTCGGATCGGGCACCAGCGCGAAGTTGCGGGTGAACAGCGCCATCTCCAAGGATCCGTCGTGGTGGCCGGCGGGGATCTCGCTGGAGTTGTCGACCCGCACCTCCACGGCGACGCCGACCTCGGCCAGAGCGGCCTGGACGGCCGTGGCCATCGTCGGCAGCTCCGGGCGGTCCGGGAAGGTCCTCAGCTCCACGCGCAGGGGCTCACCGTCCTTCTCCCGCACGCCGTCGGGGCCCATCTGCCACCCGGCCTCCTCCAGCAGAGCACCGGCGCCTTCCACGTCGTGCTCGAGCGGCTCCAGATGGTCCTGGTGCCAGGTCTCCAGGGTCGCGGGGAACATCTGGGTGGCGGCGATCTCCGGGTCCCGCAGCACAGCCGTGGCCATCCCCGGGCGGTCCAGCGCCATCGACAGGGCCCGCCGGACCCGCTCGTCCGACAGAGCCGGGTGCTCGCCGTTGAGCTTGAGCACGATGGTGCGCGGCAGCAGCGCAGACTCCACGCGCACCCCGTCCTGGTCGTCGATCCGCTGCAGACTGGTCGGGTCCATGCCGAAGGTGAGGTCCGCCTGGCCGCTCTCGGCCATCAGCGCCCGGTTCTCGGCCCGGCCCACACTCTGGTAGACCACGCGGTCGACCGCCGGGGCCTGTCCGTCGAAGTCCTCGAACGTCTCCAGCTCGATCCGGGCGGGCGGGGCGACGTCCACGACCCGGTACGGGCCGGAGCCGATGACCTCGGAGACCGTGCCGTCCTCCCGGTAGGCGGATGGCGCCAGGATCTGGGTGCTGGTGGCGGCCAGCACCGCCGGCAGCGGCGCGAAGGGCTCCGACAGTTCGACGACGACGGCGTTGCCCTCGGCGCGCACGGCCTCGATCGGAGCGACCGCGATGGTGTTCGCCTCGGAGGAACGCGCCGCCTCGAGGGCGGCGACCACGGACTTGGCGTCCACCGGCGTGCCGTCGTGGAACACCGCGCTCTCCCGGAGGGAGAAGGTCCACTTCAGTCCCTCGCCGGAGGCGGCCCACTCCGTGGCCAGCCCCGGTTGCAGCTCACCGGTTCCGTCGGCCTCCACCAGCGTCTCGGCCACCTGCAGGCGGGTGAAGATCCCCTCGGCGGTGGCCGGGTCGAGGCTGTGGACCTCGTAGGGGCCGATCACGTCGAGGGCTTCCCCGCCGACCGCGGCACCGGAGGTACCGGTGTCGGCGGCACCCTGGGCAGCGCCCGCTCCTTCCGGAGGGGCAGGGGTGCACGCAGTGAGCATGGTCGCTGAGACCGCCACCAGTGCGGTGGCGGACAGCAGGGAACGGCGCAGGGGCATGAGGAGTCCTTGTCCAGGAGAAGTACGGAGCCGCGGGGGCTCCCGAAGCGTACATGAGAATGATAATCATTAATAAACAGAACGGACGATGCTCCGTCCCCGGATCGGGCCCCGGGACAGCCGGCAGGTCGCGCCCGCCCCTCGGCGTTCCGGGCGCGCTCCGCCCCGGTCACCCCCAGCACCCGAGGGCACTCCCCCGCCCCGGGATCTGCCACCCGCCCGCTCCTGGCGCCGGACCACCGACCGGAGATGGGCAGCATCTGCGCGGCGATCCACTCGTGCGCCGGGACGGAAGTGTCCGGCCAGTAGTCACACCGGAGTAACGCCCCGGGTCGGACCATGGCCGTGCAACCGGGAGACCGCTCCTGGACCGTCCCGTCCAGCGGGGCGACGAATGTTGTGGATCCCGGTTGCCCACCCCATCGACCGCGACGAGGCCCCGTTGGCCCACAGGCCCCGCCCTCGCCCTGTCCCGAGGAGCACACCATGACCGCACAGGACATCCCCGTCGACTGGCCGGGGCACGAGGGACCAGGAGCGTCCGCGGGTCTCTCCCGGCGGAGCCTGCTCACCGCCGGCGCGGTGCTCGGCACCGGCGCCGCGCTGGGGTCGGCCCCGGCCGGCAACGCGGCCACCATCTCGACCGCGGCGTGGTCCGGCTGGGAGAGCCTCGGCGGGGAGTGCCGGTACGGCACGGGCGTCTCCTCGTGGGAGCGCAACCGGCTGGACACCTTCGTCGTCGGCACCGACAGCGCCCTGTGGCACAAGTGGTACTGGCGCGGCTGGAGCGGCT
The DNA here is from genome assembly GCF_014636775.1 of Kocuria dechangensis. Classification (GTDB taxonomy): domain Bacteria; phylum Actinomycetota; class Actinomycetes; order Actinomycetales; family Micrococcaceae; genus Kocuria; species Kocuria dechangensis. The sequence goes on along the minus strand of NZ_BMEQ01000015.1, from coordinate 51,197 downwards.
GGGAGAGCCTGGGCGGCCGGCTCAAGTCCAATCCCGCCGCCGTCTCCTGGGGCCGCAACCGGATCGACGTCTGCGGCATCGGCACCGACAACGCCCTGTGGCACAAGTGGTGGAACGGCACCCGCTGGAGCGAGTGGGAGAGCCTCGGCGGCTGGTGCAAGGGCGGCGTGGGCATCTCGTCGTGGCAGCGCAACCGGCTCGACTGCTTCGTGGTCGGCCGGGACAACGCCCTGTGGCACAAGTGGTGGAACGGCAGCCGCTGGAGCGAGTGGGAGAGCCTCGGCGGCTGGATCAAGCTGGTCCCCTCGGCCGTCTCCTGGGGCCGCAACCGGATCGACGTCGTCGCCATCGGCCGGGACGACGCTCTGTGGCACAAGTGGTGGAACGGCAGCCGCTGGAGCGGCTGGGAGAGCCTGGGCGGGGACTGCCGGGGCGGCACGGGCATCTCCTCCTGGGGCAGCGGCCGGCTGGACTGCTTCGTCGTCGGCACCGACAACGCCCTGTGGCACAAGTGGTACTCCAACGGCTGGAGCGGCTGGGAGAGCCTCGGCGGCTGGATCAAGCGCAACCCCTCGGCCGTCTCCTGGAGCCGCAACCGGATCGACATCTGCGCCATCGGCCGGGACGACGCCCTGTGGCACAAGTGGTGGTACTGACCCCTCCGCCGCTTTTTCCGCCCCCGGGTGGCCCCGTCGTCGAGGACGGCGGGGCCGCCCCCGGACCCCGCCGGGACCCGGCCGTCACCGGATCGTTGCCCCACGGTCGCGGTGACGATTGCGCGTGAAACGTCATTGACTTCCCCCGGCACCCGGCTCAGCATGGCGGTGGGCTCTGCACACCGACATATCGCCTAGTCGGCCGGGGGGACGGGACATGGGCGACCAGAAGACGATCACGCTGAGGCTGCTGGGAGCCTGGGAGGCGACCCTGCAGGGCCACAGCGTCCAGCTAGGACCCCGCCAGCAGCGCCTGCTGGCGGCCCTGGCCATCCACGGGCCGAGGCCGCGGTGCTACCTGAGCGGGCTGCTGTGGCCGGAGTGCACGGAGGCCCACGGGCTCGGCAGCCTGCGGGCGGCCGTCTTCGCCCTGTCCCGCCGCCTCCCCGGCGCCGTGGTGTGCCGGGGCGCCGCACTGGCGCTGTCCGAGGAGGTGGACGTGGACCTGCACCACCTCCTCGACCTCCTGGCGCGCCCGGTGGCCGCGTGGTCGCCGGAGCGGGACGACCACTGGCTGCTGGAGCGCTCCGGCGTGGAGCTGCTGCCCGGCTGGTACGACGACTGGGTCGTCGAGGAGCAGGAGCGCCTCCACGACCTCTACGTCAACGCCGTCGAGGACCGCGCCGAGCACTGCCTCGAGCACGGGGACGTCCACCGGGCCCTGGCGCTGGCCCGCACCCTCCGGGACGTGGACCCCCTGCGGGAGAGCGCGGTGCGGCTGGTGATCCGCGCCCACCTGGCCATGGGCAACGAGGCGGACGCGTGGCGGGCGTTCGAGGGCTTCAGCGCCGTCATGGCCCGTGAGCTCGGGACCGAGCCCTCGCCCCGGGTCAGCGGCCTCCTGGAACCGCTGCGCCGGCCCTGAGCCCCGCGCCGGAGGCGGCACCCGCGGGACGGGGCCGGGGCCCGCCCGCCACCGTGCCTAACATCTGAGCGCCCTCAGAATCACATGTGATAGCCTTCCGGCACGGACGCAGACTATGACCTGCGTCACCCTCGACCCAGGAGAGTGCCGTGCCGACCGATGCCCCGTCCCCTCAGGCCCTGCCCCTGTCCTCGTCCGCGCTGCCCCGCCTGGGTCTGCCCACGCCCGGCTACGACCGCTCCGCCGTGTCCGTCGGGATCGTGCACTTCGGCGTCGGCGGCTTCCACCGCGCCCACCAGGCGATGTACCTGGACCGGCTGATGAACGAGGGCCGTGCCCTGGACTGGGGCATCTGCGGCATGGGCGTGCTCCCCGGCGACGTGCGCATGCGGGACGCCCTGGCCGCCCAGGACCACTGCTACACCCTGGTGGTCAAGCACCCGGACGGCTCCACGGACGCGCGGGTCATCGGGTCGATCGTCGACTTCGTCCACGCCCCGGACGACCCCGAGGCCGCGGTGGAGCGCCTCGCGGACCCGGCCGTCCGCATCGTCTCCCTGACGATCACCGAGGGCGGCTACAACTTCAACCAGGCCACGGGCGCCTTCGACCCCGCCCAGCCGGACGTGGCCCACGACCTCGCCGCGGCCGCCGGCCGCGGCGGGACGGCCGCGGGCCCGCGCTCCGTGTTCGGCCTGGTGGTGGAGGCACTCCACCGACGCCGGGCCCGCAGCACGGCGCCCTTCACGGTCATGTCCTGCGACAACATCCAGGGCAACGGGGACGTGGCCCGCCGCCAGTTCACGGCGTACGCCTCCCTGCGCGACCCGGAGCTGGGCGCCTGGGTGGAGCAGAACGTCCCGTTCCCCAACAGCATGGTCGACCGCATCACGCCGGTCACCGCCGACGAGGACCGGCAGCACCTGGCCGAGGACTACGGCGTGGAGGACCGGTGGCCCGTGGTCTGCGAGCCGTTCACCCAGTGGGTGCTCGAGGACCACTTCGTGGGGGGCGCGGCGGGCCGGCCGCCGTTCGAGGAGGCGGGCGTGCAGCTCGTCGAGGACGTGGAGCCCTACGAGCTCATGAAGCTGCGCCTGCTCAACGCGAGCCACCAGGCTCTGTGCTACCCGGGCTACCTCGCCGGCTACCGCTACGCCCACGAGGTCTGCACCGACCCGGCCTTCGTGGCGTACCTGCTCGCCTACATGGACCGGGAGGCCACGCCCACGCTGCGGCCCGTGCCCGGCATCGATCTGGACGCCTACAAGCACCGGCTGATCGAGCGGTTCGCCAATCCGGCCGTCCGGGACACCCTGGCGCGGCTGTGCGCCGAGTCCTCGGACCGGATCCCCAAGTGGCTGGTCCCCGTGATCCAGGAGAACCTCGCCGGGGGCCGGCCGGTGGACCTCTCGGCGGCGATCGTGGCCTCCTGGGCCCGCTACGCCGAGGGCGTGGACGAGCAGGGAGCCCCCATCACGGTCGTGGACCAGCGCAAGGAGCAGGTCGTGGCAGCGGCCGCCCGGCAGCTCTCCGGGGACCCGCTGGCCTTCGTGCGGGACCGGGACCTGTTCGGCGACCTCGCCGACCGCCCGGAGTTCACCGAGCCCTACCTGCGGGCGCTCGAGTCCTTCCACGAGGGCGGCGCCCGGGCCACCGTCGAGTCCCTGACCGGCTGAGCCGGGCCGCTCACTCCAGGCTCGCGCGCAGCCGCCCGTAGCGGGCGCGGTACTCCCCCGCCCCGGGGTCCCCGGTGGGCTCGAGCACGGACTCGATCCGGCGGCCCCACCGGGGCGGGCGCCCGGTCGCGGCCCAGGCGGCCTGCCGCGCCGCGCCCAGGGCCACGTACTCCTGGGCGCGGGGCACCTCGACCGGCATGCCGAAGGTGTCGGGCAGCACGGAGCGCAGGGCCTCGGACTTCGCCCCGCCCCCGATCAGCAGGATCCGCTCCACCGGCGCCCCGATGCCGCGCAGCACGTCCAGGCAGTCCGCCAGCGAGTTCGCCACCGCCAGCACGGCGGCCCGTGCCAGGTTCTCCGGCGTGAAGGACGCCCTGGTCAGGCCGTGCAGCTGCCCGGTGGCGTCGGGGAAGTTGGGGGTGCGCTCGCCGTCGAAGTACGGGAGCATCGTGAGCCCGTGCGCGTCCGAGGGGCCCGAGCGGGCCAGCTCCGTGAAGCGGTCGAGGTCCACCGACAGCAGCTGGGCGGTGGAGGTCATCACCCGGGCGGCGTTGAGCGTGCACAGCAGCGGCAGGTGGTCCCCGGTCGCGTCGGCGAAGCCCGCGGTCACCCCGGAGGGGTCCACCACGGGGGCGGCGGAGCGGGAGAAGACCGTTCCGGAGGTCCCGACGGACACGACGACGTCGCCCGGCTCCAGCTCCAGGCCGAGGCCGGCGCCGGCGTTGTCGCCCGCACCGGCCGAGACAGGGACGGGCCGGCCCCGGCCGCCGCCCCACTCCGGCAGCAGGGTGCCCGCGGCCTCCCCCGGCCCCAGGACCGGCGGGAGCTCCGGGACCGCGCCGAAGTACCGTTCGAGCAGCTCCGGGCGGTAGGCGCCGGTGACGGCGCTGAAGTATCCCGTCCCGGAGGCGTCGGAACGGTCGGTGGCGAAGGCGCCGCTCAGGTGCAGGACCAGCCAGTCGTGGGGCAGCATCACCCGGTGCACCCGCGCCGCGGCGTCGGGGCGGTGCTCGCGCAGCCACGCGAGCTTGGTGAGCGTGATCGACGAGACCGGCAGGACGTTCACCGCCTCCATCCAGCCCTCGACGCCCAGGTCCTGGACCATCCGCGCCGCCTGGTCGGCGCTGCGGACGTCGTTCCACAACAGAGCGTCGTGCACCGGGACCCCGTCGCGGTCCACGGCGACCATCCCGTGCTGCTGCGCGGAGACGCCGACCCCCAGCACGTCGGTGCGCTCGGCCACCCCGGCGTCCGCCCAGGCGCGGCGCAGGGCCTCGACCCACACGTGCGGGTCCACGGCGGTCGCGTCCGGGTGGGGCGCGACCCCGGTGCTGAGGATCGTCCCGGTGGCGGCCTCCACCACCAGGACCTTGCAGGACTGCGTGGACGAGTCCACGCCGACGAGGACGCCGCTCATGATGCTTCTCCCTGGTGGTTGTGGTCGGAGTGGTTGTGGTCGGAGTGGTTGTGGTCGGAGTGGTTGCGGTCGGAATGGTTGCGGTCGGAGTGGTTGTGGTCGGGGTGCTCCAGGCCCGGATGGTCCGGGCCGGGGTGGCTCCGGCGGGTGCGGTCGGCCGGGTCCGGCGCCTCCGCCTCCGCCAGGTCGACGAGCGCCTCGTGCAGGTCGAGGTCGCACACCAGCGTGTCGACCAGCCCGCCCCGCACGGCGGCCAGCACGGCGACGGCTCGCTCCGCCCCGTGGGCGACGGCGACGCCGTGCCGGGCCCGGGACATCTGGCCGAGGGTGGCCGCGATCACCATGTTCTCGACCGGTGAGTCCACCGCCCGGCCGCGGGCGTCGAGCAGCCGCCCGGAGATCTCCGCGACGGCCCCGGCCCGCTGCGCCGCGCGCTGGACGCTCGGCGGGACGCGGTCCCAGACGGTCGACAGCCCCTCCTTCCAGCGGCCCACGGCGACCACCGCGACGTCGAGGTCCTCCGCGTGGTCCAGGGTGCGCCGGATCTCGGGGCTCGAGCGCAGACCGACGGCGTCGTTGACCACCAGCGGGGCCCACAGCGGCCACACGGAGCGCGCCTGGACCCCGGCCAGCAGCTGGGGTCCCTCCACGTCCTGGTCGGAGGCGATGGCCCCCGACAGCTGCACGAAGGCGCAGGTCGGCATCGGCGGAAGGTGCCGGACGGCGAGCTGGAGCGTGCGCGACCAGGAGATCCCGACCGTGTCGCCCGCGACCACGGTGCGCCCCAGGACGTCGGCCACGGCACGGGCCAGATCGTCACGCGAGGCGGTGCCGCCGCCGGCCCCGACGGTCACCACGCGCTCGATCCCCAGGGCGCGCGCCAGGGTCGCGTCGGCCTCGTCGTCGGGCACGTGGATGCTGATCCGCACGATGCCCCGGTCCAGCGCCTCTTGGATGAGGTTGGCCACCTGGAACCGGGACAGCCCGTGGTCCTCGGCGATCTGCACCTTGGACCTGCCCTTGAGGAAGTGGTCGCGCCCGATCGCGGCCAGGAGCTGGGTGCGGGCCCGGTCGGCCGCTCGGGGGGAGGTTTTCGGCTTGCTCATGGTCACCACATCTGAGAGAGGGTCTCTTGCTCATTTGAGTATATATGACTAGCATCACAATCACCGAGTGGCACGGTCCGCTCATTTCGTGTGTCGAGTGACCCACCTCACTCATCTGTGATCAGGACAGGGCGGTTCATCGCCCGCCAGGCTCGAACAGGAGCACCATGCGCATCCCCACCCACCCTTCCGCACACCCACCGGAGGCACGAGCGCCCCGCCCGAGGGGGCGCGCCCTGGCGGCGCTCGCCGCCGTGGGCGCCCTCGTCCTGACCGGCTGCGGCTCCGCCGACGCCTCCGAGGAGGAGATCGTCGTCGCGATCGTCGCCAACCCGCAGATGCAGGACGCGATCTCCCTCGAGGAGAAGTTCGAGGCGGAGCACCCCGACGTCAACGTCCGCTTCGTCTCCCTGCCCGAGAACGAGGCCCGCGCCAAGATCACCGCGTCCGTGGCCACGGGGGGCGGTGAGTTCGACGTCGTGATGATCTCCAACTACGAGACCCCCACATGGGCCGAGAACGGGTGGATCGAGAACCTCCAGCCCTATATCGACCGCACGGAGGGCTACGACGACGCGGACTTCATCTCCTCCATCAGGTCCGCCCTCAGCTACGAGGGCGACATGCACTCGGTGCCGTTCTACGGCGAGTCCTCCTTCCTCGTGTACAACAAGGAGCTCTTCGACAAGGCCGGGGTCACCATGCCCGAGAAGCCCAGCTGGACGCAGGTGCAGCAGCTGGCCGCGAAGCTGGACGACCCCGCCAACGACGTCTCCGGCATCTGCCTGCGCGGACTGGCCGGCTGGGGCGAGGTGATGGCTCCGCTGACCACCGTGATGAACACCTACGGCGGGGGCTGGTTCGACCAGGACTGGAACCCGACCCTCACCTCCCCGGAGACCACCCGGGCGGTGAACGACTACGTGAGCCTGGTCCAGGAGCACGGCCAGGCCGGCCCGGCCACCTCCGGCTACGGGGACTGCATCACCCTCTACAGCCAGGGGCAGACGGCCATGTGGTACGACGCCACGGCCATGGTCTCCACGATCGAGGACCCGTCCTCCTCCACGGTGGCGGGCAAGAACGGGTACGTCCCGGCCCCCACGATGGACACCGAGGCCGCGGGCTGGCTCTACTCCTGGTCCCTGGCCATCCCGTCCACCAGCGAGCACAAGGACGCCGCCTGGGACTTCGTCTCCTGGATGACGGACAAGGACTACATCAAGCTCGTCGGCAACGAGATCGGCTGGGAGCGCATTCCCCCCGGGAGCCGCTACTCCACCTACGAGATCCCCGAGTACCGGGAGATCTCCCAGGCCTACGCCGAGCCCACGCTCACGGCCATGAACAACGCCACCCAGGAGAACACCATGACCCACCCGGTGCCCTACGAGGGCATCCAGTTCGTAGCCATCCCGGAGTTCCAGGACCTCGGGACCCGCGTGGGCCAGCAGATCTCGGCGGCCATCGCCGGGCAGATCACCGTCGAGGAAGCACTGCAGCAGTCGCAGGCCTACGCCGAGGACGTCGCGGCGGTCTACCAGCGAGAGAACAGGGAGTGAGTTCCATGGCCACCACCGTGAACCCGAGCACGCGCTCGACGACGACGGAGGCGCACGCCCGCCGTGAGGCGTGGCGCCGGCGCCTGCCCCTGCTGCCCGCGCTGGTCTTCACGATCATCGCCACGCAGATCCCGTTCCTGATCACCATCTGGTACTCGATGCGGTCCTGGAACCTGCTCAACCCGGCCTCGGACGTCTTCGTGGGGCTGCAGAACTACATCGCGATCTTCGCGGACCGCACCTTCCGCCAGGTCGCCGTCAACAGCGTGCTCTACACGCTCGGCTGCGTGCTGCTGGCCATGCTGCTGGGCATCGGCCTGGCCCTGCTGCTGGACCGGAAGTTCATCGGCCAGGGCGTGGTGCGGACCATGCTCATCACGCCGTTCCTGATCATGCCGGTGGTCAGCGCCATCCTGTGGTCGATCTCGATGTTCAACCCCAGCTACGGCCTGGTGAACTGGGTCATCGGGCTCGTGGGGATCCCGCCCGTGGCCTGGACCTCGCAGTACCCGTTCCTCTCGGTGCTCGTGGCCCTGGTGTGGCAGTGGACGCCGTTCATGATGCTGCTGGTCCTGGCCGGGCTGCAGAGCCAGCCCAAGGACGTGCTCGAGGCGGCCCAGGTGGACGGCGCCTCCACGCTCAACACGTTCTTCTACATCACGCTCCCGCACCTGCGCCGCTACATCGAGCTCGCCGTGCTCCTGGGCGCGATCTACGTGGTGAACACCTTCGACCAGATCTACCTGATGACCGCGGGCGGTCCCGGCACCCAGAGCGCCAACCTGCCCTACTACATCTACCAGCGGGCCTTCCTGGGCTTCGACATCGGGCAGGCGGCGGCCATGGGCGTCGTCGTCGTCGTGGCGACCATCGTGATCGCCACCGTCGCCCTGCGTCTCATCTTCAAGAGCTTCATGAGCACGGAGGACTGATCCCATGACCACCGAAACCCTCACCACCGCGCCGCCGACCTCCACCGGCACCCCGAAGTCCGCCGGCCCCGCCGGACAGGGCGGGCGCCGCGTGCGCTCCGCGGCCCTGACCGTCTTCACGTGGATCGTGGCGCTCGTGTTCTTCATGCCCGTCCTGTGGATGGTGCTGAGCTCGTTCAAGCAGGAGGCGGACGCGGCGTCGAGCCCGCCCAAGTTCTTCTTCGTCCCGACCCTCGACCAGTACGCCGCGATCCTCGGCTCCGGCGCCGGCGGGTACTTCCTCAACTCGGCGATCGCCACCCTGGTCTCGACCCTGATCGTGCTGCTGCTGGCCATCCCGGCGGCCTACGCCGTGAGCATCCGCCCGGTCCAGAAGACCCAGGACGTGCTGTTCTTCTTCATCTCCACGCGCATGCTGCCGGTGGTGGCGGTGATCGTGCCGATCTACGTGGTGGCCGGCCGGCTGCGGGTCCTCGACAACGTGTGGACCCTGATCTTCCTCTACACGGCCATGAACCTGCCGCTGGCGGTGTGGATGATGCGCTCCTTCTTCCAGGAGGTGCCGAAGGAGGTGCTCGAGGCCGCCCAGATGGACGGGGCGAGCCTGATGACCACGATGCGCACCATCCTCCTGCCCATGGTCGCCCCCGGCGTGGCCTCGACCGCCCTGCTGTGCGTGATCTTCGCCTGGAACGAGTTCTTCTTCGCCCTGAACCTCACCGCCGTGAACGCCGCGACGGTGCCGGTCATGCTCGTGTCCACGATGACCAGTGAGGGACTCTTCCTGGCCCGGCTCTCCGCGGCCAGCGTCCTGGCCTCGCTGCCCGTGGTGATCGCCGGCTGGATCGCGCAGAAGCAGCTGGTCCGCGGTCTGTCGATGGGCGCCATCAAGTAGGCCCCCGGCGGCCCCTTCTGAAGGGGCCGCCCCGAACGCCTCCGGCCCGGCCCCTTCAGAGGGGGCCGGGCCGGAGTGCCGTCCGCCGCCGTGAGCTGCGGTGCGAGGGCGCAGCGGGTCAGCGGGTCCTGAGCTTGCGGCTGTCGTCGCGGATCTGCCCGACGAGCTCCTCGAGCATGTCCTCGAGGGTGACGATGCCCTCGACCTTGCCATCGACGCCGACCACGACGCCGAGGTGGGCCCCGGAGCTCTGCATGACGGCCAGCGCCTTTCGCAGGGGCATGGCCCCGTCGATCTGGGGCAGGGCCCGGATCAGGGACGGGTCGATCGGGGTGTCCCGGGCGGTCTCGTCGATCTCGAGCAGGTCCTTGATGTGCACGTACCCGGCCAGCTCACCGAAGGCATCGAAGATGGGGAAGCGGGAGAACCCGCCGGCGGCCACCGTCTCGGCCTGGGCCGGGGTGACCCCGGCGGGCAGGGCCGTGACCTTCTCGAGCGGGATCACGATCCCCGTCACGCTGCGCTCCTCGAAGGTCAGTGCCCCGAGCAGCAGTCGTTCGTCGTTGGCCTCCAGCAGCCCGCCGTGGCGGGACTCCTCGACCAGGGCCGCGACCTCGTCGCGGGTGAACACGGAGGTGACCTCGTCCTTGGGCTCGACCTTCAGCAGGCGCAGGATCACGTTGGCGATGCCGTTGAGCACCCACAGCAGCGGGCGCAGCACCGTGACGATGCCCACCAGGACCGGGGCCAGGACCATGGCCATGCGCTCCGGGCCGGCCAGGGCGATGTTCTTGGGCACCATCTCCCCGAACACGACGTGCAGGTAGGTCACCAGGGACAGGGCGATCGCGAAGGCTATCGGATGCTGGAACGCCTCGGGGATCCCGATCGCGGCGAAGGGAACCTCCAGCAGGTGGGCGATGGCCGGTTCGCTGATGTAGCCCAGGGCCAGCGAGCAGATGGTGATGCCCAGCTGCGCCCCGGCCATCATGAGGGAGACGTTCTCCATCGCCCCGAGGGTCACCCGGGCGGCCCGGGACCCGGCCAGGGCCTTGGGCTCGATGATGGTCCGGCGGGCGGAGATCAGGGCGAACTCCGCGCCCACGAAGAACGCGTTGGCCGCCAGCAGGACGATGGTCAGGCCGATGCCGAGCAGATCGCTCATCACCGCACCTCGCTTCCGGTCGCAGCGTGGCGGTCGTCGCCGTCACGGTCGCCGCTGTCACGGTCGTCGCTGTCACGGTCGGGGTGGTCGTCCTGGTCGGTGCCGTTCTCGGGGAACCCGCCCGTCGGGTCCAGATGGGCGTGCAGGGCGGTGATGCGGTGGTCGTCCATGGCTGTGACCTCGAAGGTGATCCTGGCCTCGGGGTCGCCCGGGACCGGGTCGGCCTCCACCGTCACGCGGTCGCCGACCTCGGCGAGCCGGCCCAGGTGCAGCGTCACGAGCCCGGCGAGCGTCTCGTAGTCCTCGTGCTCGGGGACCTTCACGCCCAAGTACTCGCCGGCCTCGTCCGGGCGCAGGGCCGCGGACAGGTCCCAGGACCCGTCCGCCGCGGTCTCGATCGGCTCCTCGACCGGGTCGTGCTCGTCGCGGACCTCTCCGACGAGCTCCTCCACGAGGTCCTCCAGGGTGACCAGCCCGGCGGTGTCGCCGAACTCGTCGATCAGCACCGCCATCTGCAGGCCGCCGGCGCGCAGCACGTCCATCAGCTCGTCGAGCTCCACGGTGTCCGGGACGAAGGTGACGTCACCCATGACGTCGCCGACGGTGACGGTGTCCCGGTCGCCGTAGGGCACGGCCAGGCCGTGGCGCACGTGCACCAGGCCCAGGACCTTGCCCTCCCCGGAATCCAGGACGGGGAAGCGGGAGTGGCCCGACGCCCTGGCCCGGATCAGCAGCCCGTGCACGGAGTCGGTGGGGTTCAGCACCTGCATCCGGCCGCGCGGCGTCATGACGTCGTGGGCGCGGCGGTCGCCGAAGGCGAAGGAGCGCTCCACCAGCTCGGCGGTGGCCGCGGCCAGCGCGCCCTGCTCGGCGGAGTGCCGGACCAGCCCGGCCAGTTCCTCCGGGGAGCGGGTGGAGGCCAGCTCCTCCTGGGGTTCGACGCCGAGGGCCCGCACGATGCGGTTGGCGTTGCCGTTGAAGAGCCGGATCGGCCAGGCCAGGGCCTTGGTGAACCCGCGCTGGAAGCCGGTCACCGCCCGGGCCGTGGCCAGGGGCTTGGCGATGGCCAGGTTCTTGGGCACCAGTTCCCCGAAGATCATGGTCAGCCCGGTGGCCAGCACCAGGGCGATCGTGATCGAGGTCGAGCGGGCCGCGACGGAGGACAGCCCCGCGTCGGTCAGCGGACCCACGATCAGGGCCGCGATGGCCGGCTCCGCCAGGAAGCCGATGCCCAGGTTCGTGACGGTGATGCCCAGCTGTGCCCCGGAGAGCTGGGTCGACAGGGTCTTCATGGCCCTGAGCACCCCGCCGGATCGCCGGTCGCCGGTGGCGGCGGCGGCCTCGACCTCGTTGCGGTTGACGGTGATCAAGGAGAACTCGGCGGCCACGAAGGCCCCGCAGGCGGCGATCAGCGCCACCCCGACGAGAATGGAGAGCACTTCCATCAGCCCCACCACCTCGTTCCGACTGCACGGCCCGAAGGCCGGGGTCTGTCACAGGGTGCGTCGCTGAGGGCGCTCATGATCTCCGTATCTCGCTCGTGCACAGGGCAGCCCGGAACCGGACCGCAGGAACCAGAAACCTTAGCAACGTCGGCCGGGAGACTCCTGGGAAGAATGAGAACCGCGTGAGAGACGGCGCGTCGGCCCGCTACGCTCGGAGCCGTGACCGGACTCAGTGGAGCAGCCCTGCTCGAGGTGCTCAGCGCCGCAGCCACCAACATCGGTCTGGCTCTGCTGGCGGCCGCCCTGCTCATCCGGTGTCTCTACGCCCGGTGGCACCGGACCGAGGCCCTCCACGTCCTCCGGGACGGGACGCACTACCTGCGCTGGCACACCCGCCGCGACCTCCACGAGGAGCCGTGGTCCCGCCCGCCGTCGCCTGCTCCGGAGATCGGCTCCGAGGTGACCGTCTACTACCACGCCCGCCATCCGCACCGGTGGGCGCTCACAGCCCCCTACCGCTACCTCCGGGTCCTGCTCGGGGTGGGGGCGGTGACGACCGGTCTCGGCCTCCTCGGGCCCCTCCTCCTCGCCTGATCCTGCTCCCGGGGAACGGGATCGCACCGGGCGGGGATCAGTCGTCCGTGGCCTCCGGCTCGGTGGCGGGCCGGCTCCTGGCGGCAGAGTCCCGTCCTCCCGGCGACCGTAGGGGTGGCCCATCCGCTGGTACGCCCACCGCCGGGCTGTCGCAGCCGTCTACTGGAGCAGTTGCTCGGCCAGCAGGCCCACCCCCATGGCGATCATCGCCATCCCGGAGAACCGTGCCACCGCCCGGGCGGCAGCAGGCCTGGCCCGCAGGACCCGGCGGGCGCCAGCACCCACCAGCGTGTAGACGACCGCGCAGCTGAGTGTGTGCACCAGGCCGAGCACCGCGATCTGGGAGGCGAACGGCCACGGCGCCTCGGGATCGGTGAACTGGGGCAACAGTGCCAGGAAGAGCAGCAACGCTTTGGGGTTGAGCCCGCTGACACCGGCGCCGGTGACCGCCTGGCGCACCCACGACCCGGTCCCCTCCGCAGTGCCGGCCTGCGGGAGTGCAGGACGGGTGAGGGCACCGATCCCCAGCCACATCAGGTATCCCGCCCCCACCGTCATGAGCGTGGTCAGTGCCAGTGGTGAGCCGGCCACCAGCGCCGCTGCCCCAGCGACCACCACGGCGGTCAGCCCGACGTATCCGGCCACCAGCCCTGCGACGGCCGGGGCCACGGTGCGCCCCCGCAGTCCGGCGGCGATGGCGTACGCCCAGTCCGCTCCCGGCACCAGCACCAGCAGCAAGGACACCGCCCAGAACGCGGCAAGGGTACCGACGGCCATGGTTCTCACATCTCCTTCACGAGGGTGGATTCTGGTGAGTCCGACATCCCGGAAGGAAGACTAGGCAAGACGATCCAGAAGGTGGTTCCAAATTCTCGCTTCACCCGCAGGCGGTGAGGAAGAATTGTGGCCATGGATGGTGTTGATCGGAAGATTCTTGCTGAGCTGCAACGGAACGGGCGGTTGAGTCTGACCGAGCTGGCCGGCCGGGCAGGCCTGAGCGTCTCGCCCTGCCACCGCCGGCTGCGTGCCCTGGAGGCCTCCGGGGTGATCACCGCCTACCGGGCGCAGGTGAACGCCATCGCCTTGGGGCTGACCTTCGAGGCCTTGGTCTTCGTGACCATGCGCCAGGAGGACCGCACCACCGTGGCGGCCTTCGAGGACGCCGTCGCCGCGATTCCCCAGGTGGTCCAGGCCCAGCGGCTGTTCGGGGATCCCGACTTCCTCCTGCGCGTGCTCACCGCCGATCTGCCCGCCTTCCAGACGCTCTACGACACCCACCTGGCGACCTTGCCGGGGGTGCAGCGGCTGAGCTCCACCCTGGTGATGAAAAGCGTGGTGGAGGATCGCCCCCTGCCCCTGTGACCGGTCGGGCACCTCCACTCGGCGGCTCCGGTACCAGGGCGGCACCAGGGGCTTGATGCGATCTCTCCCCCCTCCCCCCCTCCCCCCTCCCCCCTCCCCCCAGTCCGCCAGCACGGTCACCAGGCCGGCCCGCCATCCTGGCCGCTGTGGCCTGGGCCTGGACCGGGCCGGCCCCGGGACGCCGTCGGGGCCGGGACGTCGTCGGGGCCCCCACCACGGCGGGGGCCCCGACGACGTGCAGTGCCTGTCCGGGCCGGACGCGCGGGGACCGGCTCTCAGGAACGGTCCGGGAGCATCAGCCCCCGATCCCCACGACGGCGATCATCACCGGGACGATGGTGACGATCAGGAGCACCCCGAGGACGTCGAAGAAGATGCCGGTGCGGATCATGCGGGTGATGGGCACGGCCCCGGTGCCGTAGACGATGGCGTTCTGCGGCGTGGAGACCGGCAGCATGAACCCGAACGAGGCGGCGAAGGTCGCGGCCATGGCGGGAACGAACGGATCCACACCCATGGCCTGGCACAGCGGGATGACGATCGGCACGATCACCGCCGCCGAGGCGGTGTTGGAGGTGGTCTCCGAGATCACGACGGCCAGCACCGCGGAGAAGACGGTGATCGTCACGACGTTGGTGATGTTGAGGTTCTCCGACGCGCCGGTGCCGATGGTCTCGGCCAGGCCGGTGTCGGCCAGCAGGGAGCCGAAGATGATGCCGGTGCCGAACAGGATGATCGTGCCCCAGTCGATCTTGGCCGCGTCCGACCAGGTCAGGGTCGCCTCGCGCTTCTTCCAGTCGGTGGGGAGGAGGAACAGCAGCGAGGCGCCGAGCACGGCGACGATGCCCTCGTCGAGGCGGTCGTCGAGGAAGATGTAGGCGGCCGACTCCGTGCCGCCGAAGAGGCTCGCGAAGGCCGGCAGCAGCCACAGGGTCACGGTGACGCCGAAGGCGACCAGGGTGTTCTTCTCCGCCCGGCCCATCTTCCCCTGGGCCTCGCGGTGCTCGCGGATGTACTCCTCCACGCCCTCGATCCGGCGGATCTCGGGCTTGTTGAGCAGGAACATGATCACGGCCAGCACCACGAACATGGCCAGGCAGACCGGGAAGGCGATGGCCATCCACTGGGCGAAGGAGATCCGGGTGCCGGTGGCCTCCTCGATGAGCCCGCGGCCGATCAGGTTCGGCGGGGAGCCCACGGGGGTGAGCAGGCCGCCCACGCTGGCGCCGTAGGCGAGCATGAGCAGCAGCGCCGCCCCGACGCGCAGCCGCAGGGGGTCGAAGTCCGCCTTGACCACGCCGCGGTCCTGCATCATCTCGGCGATCACCGCCAGGATCCCCAGGGCGGTCGGCATGAGCATCGCCACCGTGGCGGTGTTGGAGACGAACGCCGAGAGGATGGAGGTGATCACGCCGAAGGCGATGATCACCCGGTACGTCGATCGCCCCACCCCGGGCAGTGAGAGCACGGCCAGGGCCAGCCGCTGGGCGATGCCGTGCTTGAGCATGGCCTGGGCCAGGATGAACGCCCCGATGAAGGTGAAGATCGTGGTCGACCCGAACGGGGCCAGCACGTCCCCGGCCGGGGCCACCCCCAGGATCACCACCGCCGCCACGCCCATGAGGCCACCGACCGGGATGGGCACGGGCTCGCAGATCCAGAGGATGATCACCCCCAGCAGCACGGCGGCCAGCAGGTGCTGGGTGCGGTCGAGGTTCAGCGGCAGGAGGGCGAAGACGATCGCCACCGCCGGGGCGAGGAACAGGCCGGTCGTCTGGCGAGCGCGTTCGAACTTCTCCTCCTTCGGGGAGAGCGTCTGCTCGCTGAGGCTCCGGAAGGTCTTGCCGCCCAGCAGGGCGGCACGCACGTCGGTGCGCCCTGGAGCGCTGTCGGGGCCGGTGGAGACGGGTTGCTGGGTTTGCACGGTCCTGGTCCTTCCTCGTCGGGATGGAATCACCATGCGCCCGTGACTTG
This sequence comes from Kocuria dechangensis, assembly GCF_014636775.1. Lineage (GTDB taxonomy): Bacteria > Actinomycetota > Actinomycetes > Actinomycetales > Micrococcaceae > Kocuria > Kocuria dechangensis. The sequence continues at coordinate 35,488 of NZ_BMEQ01000015.1, read as the reverse complement.
CATCACGTCCAAGGCCCGTTGTCTACTACTCCGATAGGAGGAATCAATGGGTTTCGGGCGACCACCGGAACGGGAAGGCCGCCGTGGACGTCCGACACCTGAAGTACTTCCTGGCCGTGGTGGACCACGGCGGGTTCACCCGCGCCGCCGAGCACCTGCTCATCGCGCAGCCGTCGCTGTCGCAGACCATCAAGGGGCTCGAGCGGGAGCTGGGGGTCTCGCTGTTCCACCGGATCGGGCGGCGGGTGGTGCTCAGCGAGGCCGGCCAGGAGCTGGTGGGCCCGGCGCGGGTCGTCGTCCGGGACCTCGACGCCGCCCGGGCCGCCATCGACGACCTGAAGGGCGTGCGCAGCGGCCGGCTGGACGTGGTGGCCATGCCCTCGCCGGGGATCGAGCCGCTGACGTCGATGATCGCCGCCTATGCGAAGACCCACCCGTCGGTCACGGTGAGCGTCGACGCGGCGTTCACTCCGGAGGAGGTGGCCGACGCGGTGCGCACCGGCGGCGCCGAGATCGGGATCCTGGGCTCCGACCGCCCCTTCCGCTCGGCCGAGGTCGACGTGACGCACCTGGAGCAGCAGCCCCTGGTGCTGATCGTCAGCCCGCAGTGCGACTCCTTCGGCGACGGCGAGGCCATCCGCCGGGAGGACCTGGAGGGGCACCGGGTCGTGGCCTCGCAGCGCGGGTCGCTCATGCGCTGGCTGGTTGACGACGCCCTCGCCGGCGGTGTGCAGGTGGAGATCGCCGCGGAGGTCGCCCACCGCACGTCGGTCCTGCCCCTGGTCCTGGCCGGGGTCGGGCACGCGGTCATGCCGTCGTCGTGGACCCCCCTGGCCCGGCAGATGGGGCTGCGCGTGCTGGGGATCGAGCCGACCACGGTGCTGCACGTGGCGGTGCTGAGCCGGCCCGCGGACCTGACCCCCGCCGCCCAGGCCTTCCTGGAGGTCGCCGCCCGGCACACGGCGGACCGCCGTCGCCCTTCATAGGGCACCCCTATCTGCCGGATGGAAATCCGGTCTTGGACCCTGTCGAGGCGGCGGCGGTCTACTGGAACCTGACGCCGCGCCGTGATGCGGACAACGCGCAAGAGCACTCGAGAAGGAGAGCACCACCATGGGTGAGCACCAGGTTTTCACGATCGCCTCGATCCCCGCCGACGGCGTGGGCAAGGAGGTCGTCGCCGCCGGCCGCACAGTGCTGGACGCGCTGGCCGAGCAGTCGGGCGGGAAGTTCTCCTTCGACTGGACCGAGTTCCCCTGGGGCTCCGAGTACTACGCCCAGCACGGGGTCATGATGGACCCGGACGGCCTGGAGACCCTCAAGGCCTTCGACGCCATCTACTTCGGCGCCGTCGGCTGGGAGAACGTCCCCGACCACGTCAGCCTGTGGGGGCTGCGGCTGAACATCACCCAGAACTTCGACCAGTGGGCCAACATCCGCCCGGTGAAGTTCCTCCCCGGCGTGCAGTCCCCCCTGCGCAAGGCCGACGACACCGAGCTGGACTGGGTCGTGGTGCGGGAGAACAGCGAGGGCGAGTACGCCGGTCTCGGCGGGCGCAATCTCTCCGGCCGCGGTCCCGGCAACGAGGTCGCCATCCAGTCCTCCCTGTTCACCGAGAAGGGCTGCGAGCGCATCATCCGCTTCGCCTTCGACCTCGCCCGCACCCGAAAGGTCCAGAAGGTCTCCAGCGTCACCAAGTCCAACGCCCAGCAGTACGGCATGGTCCTGTGGGACGAGGTCTTCGCCCGCGTCGCGGCCGACCACCCGGACGTGGCCACCGAGTCCGTGCTGGTGGACGCGATGAGCGCGAAGTTCGTCCTGCACCCGGAGGACCTCTCGGTGGTGGTGGCCTCCAACCTCAACGCCGACATCCTCTCCGACCTCGGCTCCGCCCTGGCCGGCAGCCTCGGGCTCGCGGCGAGCGCCAACCTCAACCCCGAGCGCCGGTTCCCGTCCATGTTCGAGCCCGTCCACGGCTCCGCCCCCGACATCGCCGGCAAGGGCATCTCCAACCCCATCGGCGCCATCGCCAGCGCGGCCCTGATGCTCGACCACTTCGGCCTGCACGAGGAGGCCCGGCGCGTCGAGGCCGCCATCGAGGTCACCACCGCCGCCGGGCACCTCACCCGCGACATCGGCGGGACCGCCGGCACCGCAGAGATCACCGAGGCCATCGTCGAGGCCCTGGCCACGTCGCTGACCTCCGCCTGAGGCGCACCGCCACCCGTCCGGGGCCCCGGCGCACCACCGCGGGGCCGCACCGCTCGACACCGAGGACGACCACCATGGACCACACCACGGCCGCTGCTCCCCCGCCCGGCGGACACGAGCTCCCGGTGAACGCGATCCGGGTCCTCGTGGCCCCGGACAAGTTCAAGGGCTCCCTCACCGCCTCCCAGGTCGCCGCGTCCCTGGCCGCCGGTCTCCGCCAGGAGAATCCGGGCCTCGAGGTGCGGACCCTGCCCCTGGCCGACGGCGGGGACGGCAGCGTCGAGGCCGCCCGGGGCGCCGGGTTCCAGTCGCTGACCGTCCCGGTCACCGGCCCCACCGGTCACCGCACCACGACCACGGTGGCCTTCGACGGCACCACGGCGGTGGTGGAGGTGGCCACCACCGCCAGCCTGCAGATGCTGCCCCCGGGACGGCCGGCTCCCCTCACCAGCAGCAGCGTCGGCGTCGGCCAGGCCGTCCGGGCCGTGCTGGACCGCCGCCCGGCCCGGATCGTCCTGGCCCTGGGCGGCAGCGCGACCACCGACGGCGGCGCCGGGATGCTCAGCGCCCTGGGCGTGGTCTTCCGCGACGCCCTCGGCCACCCCTTCGTGCCCACCGGCGGCACCCTGCGGGAGATCGCCGACGTCGATCTCACCGGCCTCGTCGGCCTGGACGGCGTGGAGCTGGTGGCGGCCAACGACGTGCAGAACCCGCTGCTGGGACCCGACGGTGCCGCCGCCGTCTACGGCCCCCAGAAGGGCGCCGGTCCGGAGGACGTCGAGCTGCTGGAGGCCGGGCTGGGGTGCGTGGTCCGGCGCCTGGAGGAGGCCGGCCGGCCGGCCGCCGAGGCCGCCGGTGCCCCCGGGGCCGGTGCCGCCGGCGGCCTCGGCTGGGCCGCGATGCTGCTGGGCGCGCGGACGGTCTCGGGAGCGGACTTCTTCCTGGACCTGCTCGGCTTCGACCGGCAGGTGGCCGGCTGCGACCTGGTGATCACCGGCGAGGGGAAGCTGGACACCCAGACCCTTTCCGGGAAGCTGCCCCTGGCCGTGGCCCGCCGCGCCGCCCCGGTGCCGGTCGTCGCCGTCGTGGGGCACAACGCCCTGCCCACCGACCGCCTCACGGACCACGGCATCGACAGGGTCTGGGCCCTCAGCGCCATGACCGAGGCCGACAGCGCCGCGGATCCCGGGCTCTCCGCCGCCCTGCTGCGCGAGATCGGTCGGCGGATCGCAGGGTCCCCGGAGCTGACATCGTCCGGCACCGCGTCAGCATCCGGGCGATGACGGAGAGGATGATGGAGAGATGGAGATCTCCTTCGTGTCAGGGTTCGGCCCCATCACCGCCTCGAGCGCCGACTCGATGGCCTTCTGGTCGGGGGCCCTCGGGATCCACCTGGACCAGCCCAAGCCCGGGTACTTCCACACCGAGCAGCTCGCCGGGGTCAGGGCGTTCGCCGTCTGGCCCCTCGAGCAGGCCGCAGAGTCCACGTTCGGCACCCGGCGATGGCCGGACGACCTGCCGGTGCCGCAGGCGTGGATCGAGTTCGACGTCGCCGGCCCGGCAGCGGTCGCGGCGGCGGCCGAGGAGCTGCGCCGCGCCGGGCACCGGGTCCTCAAGGACGCCGGCGAGGAGCCCTGGGGGCAGACGACCGCGCGCGTGCTGAGCCCCGAGGGGCTGCTCACGGCCATCGCCTACACCCCCTGGATGCACGACGACGCCGCCCCGGCCGGTCCCGGCGCCCCGTCGTAGCGCGGGGCCCGGGCCCCGGGTCCGGCGAACGGTGCCGGGAGGAGGGCTACTGCCGTCCGGTGGGGAGCGTACCGATGGCGGCCACGACGGCGCCCGGGTCCTCCAGCATCGGCAGGTGACCGGTGGGCAGGGGGCTCGCGGTCCCGGTGAGCAGCACGGCGAACCGGCGCTGCAGCGGGAGGGGAAGCTCCTCGTCCCGCTCCGTGGGGACGTAGAGGCTGTCCGCCGGAGCCGTCCACGGGGCCACCCGGTCCCGGAAGTACCGCTGGGACTCCGGGACGAGATCGGCGACGAGCCCGTCCTGCACCTCGGGCGGCAGACCGCCGGCCAGCGACCCCCGGACGGAGGACTCCGGCGGCCGGGTGCCCGCGACCCGCATCAGCGCGCTGAGCACGAGCCGTCGGGGAAGGGGCATCGCCCGCACGAAGGACTCCCCCGGGCGCGGCAGCACCGCCGCCAGCGCGACGAGCCCCCGCACCCGTTCGGGGGCGAGCCCCAGCAGCCGCGCCGCCACGACCCCGCCGGAGGAGTGCGCGACGACCACGAAGCGCTCGCCGGGCGCGGCCTCCAGGGCGGCCCGCGCATACTCGTCGAGCGAAGCGTCCGGCGCCGACGGCCGCGGGGCCACGGCCGACTCCCCTGCGAGGAAGGCGCGCACGCCGTCCCAGATCCAGGCCGGAAGTCCTGCACCGCTGAGGAAGAGCACCGGGGTCGAGGTCATGACGCCGATGCTACGGCCGGGGGCGCCATAGGGCTCCTTTCCGGCTCGTTCGGCCCAAGATGTCCGCACCTCCGCAAGGTACTTGACGCTTCAAGTTCCTAATGGTAGCTTTTTACTTGCAGCGTCAACTAAATTCTCCAGGAGGATCCCGTGGCACAGATCAGCATCATCGGCACCGGCAGCATGGGGCAGGCCATCTCCACCGCTCTCGCCAAGGGCGGCCACACCGTCGAGCTCCTCGGCCATGCCGAGGCCGGCCGCCCCGTCACCGGCGAGATCGTCGTCCTGGCGGTGCCCTACCCGGCCCTGGCCGAGATCGCCGCCACCCGCGGGCAGCAGCTGGCGGGCAGGATCGTCGTGGACATCACCAACCCGGTGAACTTCGAGACCTTCGACTCCCTCACCGTCCCGGCCGACAGCTCCGCGACCGCCGAGCTCGCCGCGGCCCTGCCGGACTCCCGGGTGGTCAAGGCCTTCAACACCACCTTCGCCGCCACCCTGGCCTCGGGCACCGTGGGGGACCTGCCCACGACCGTGCTGATCGCCGGGGACGACGCCGGGGCCAAGTCCGCCCTCGCCGAGGCGGTCGGCGCCTCGGGGCTGCGCGCCATCGACGCCGGCGCGCTCGCCCGGGCCCGGGAGCTGGAGGCGATGGGCTTCCTGCAGATCACCCTGGCCGCCGCCGAGAAGATCTCCTGGACCGCCGGCTTCGCCGTCATCTCCTGACCGCACCACAGTCACGCCGCCGGTGAGGACCTGGCTCCGCCGTCCTCACCGGTCGCCCCTCCCCGATCGCGGGGTTCCATCCGCCCCCTCATGCCCTGGCCAGCATCTGGCCCCATACTCCTGGAGGACCCTCATGGCCATCGATCCGGTCCGGCTCAACCACGCCGTGCTCTTCGTCGCCGACCTCGACCGCGCCGTGGACTTCTACACCGAGGTGTTCGGGATGGCCGTCGCCGCCCGCGAAGCGGGCGCGAAGGCGGCGTTCCTGCGCCTGCCGCGCTCGGGCAACCACCACGACCTGGGCCTGTTCGGGGTCGGGCCCGGTGCCCCGCCCCGCCGTCGCGGCGGCATCGGGCTCTACCACCTGGCCTGGCAGGTCGACACGATCGAGGAACTCGCCGCCGCGCGCGATCAGCTCGTGGCGGTCGGGGCCTACATCGGGGAGTCCAGCCACGGCGCGACCAAGAGCGTCTACGGGGTGGATCCGGACGGCAACGAGTTCGAGATCATGTGGATGCTGCCGCGCACCGACTGGGGCTCGTGGGAGCACGAGGCCCCGGTCGAGGCCCTGGACCTGGAGGCCGAGCTGGGCCGCTGGTCCGGGGTCCGCACCGCCGGCGCCCTCGTCCAGGACACCGCGCGACGGGAGGGGCAGGCATGAGCGCCGCCGCCTTCCCCACCCCGGTGGTGGCCACCGCCGGCTCCACCGACCCGCACGCCCCCCTGGTGGTGCTGCTGCACGGGCGCGGCTCGCACGAACGCGAGATCCTCACCCTGACCTCCCACCTGCCCGCCGGGCCGGCCTACGCGGCGGTGCGCGCCCCGATCGCCGAAGGCGGCGGCTACGCCTGGTTCGCCAACCGCGGCATCGGCCGGCCCGTGGCCGAGTCCCTGGCCGCCACCACCGCCTGGTTCCGCACCTGGCTCGACGGCGTGGCCCCGGCCGGGCGGCCTGTGGTGCTGATCGGCTTCAGCGGCGGGGCCGCCTTCGCCGGGGCGCTGCTGCTGGCCGAACCCTCCCGGTTCGCCGGGGCGGGAATCCTCTACGGCACCCTGCCCTTCGACGCCGGGATCCCCGTCGAACCCGCTCGGCTGGCCGGGACCCCGGTGTTCGTCGCCCAGGGCGAGACGGACACCGTCATCCCGCGCCAGCTGCTGGACCGGACCTGGTCCTACCTGCTGGGGGACTCCGGCGCCCCGGCCTACGCGAGGCGCGACCCCGGCGGGCACGGCATCACCGCCCGCACCCTGGCCGAGCTCGGCGGCTGGATCCAGGAGCGGCTGGCGTTCCTGGCCCGCCGCGGCCCCCTGGCCCCGGCCGGTCACGGCGACGGCTCCTGGTCCGGGCTGCCCGGCGGCGTCCTGGCCGCCCGGGCCGGAGACCGGCCGACGGTGTCGTGGACCATCCCGCAGGAACAGCTCACCGACACCGCCCCGCCCGCCCTCCAGGAGCAGCTGCTGGCCCGGCTGACCGCCCTGCCCGGGGTGACGGTCCAGCAGTCGGCGATCTCCGTGCCCGGAGCCCACGGGCTGATGCTGGGCCCCACCGCCCGCGGTCCGCTGGATGCCTTCCTCGTGCCCCCGGTCGGGGAGTTCGCCCACCTCCACCCCGGCCACGACGGGTCCCTGCACGTGGCCCTGCCCGCAGCACTGGCCGCCGAGGCGATCGCCGCCGGCTGGGTCCAGGCCCACCCCCTGGCCGGGGTGCGCCTGACCGCGGGCATGGTGATGGTCTACGGACCCCGCGACGAGGCCGAGCTGGAGATCGTCGCCGGGATCGTGGCCACCGCCCACGCCCACGCCACCGGGGTCCCCGCCTGACCGGTCTCGGACCCCACCCGCCCGGAACGGCGGACGACCGGGTCGGGCCACGGCGACGGTGATGATGGAAGAGTCTTCGGCACCGGGTGCGTGACCGCCCTGTCACCACAGGCCCGGCGCCGAAGCCGCTCCCCCGGGTGGCGGCACCCCTGCGGCGCAAGTACCCGTGGTTCCCTGCGATCACGCACTCTGAGATGCTCAGTAGACCACGGTGTCCCCGGGGTGCCGGCCACGCCTCGGGACACCTCGTTCTGTCAGCCCGCCCCACCCACCGCCGGGACGGCCGCTGCGGAGTGACCGCGGCCGGTGAAGTGGCCGCTGGTGAAGGAGGCCTGTGATGAACCCGGAACCGGATGCGCGCCACGACCGGCCGGACGTCACCGTGGAGTCCGTGCCCCCAGCACCGGAGCGCTTCACCGACCCGCCCACCGCCACCGACTGCACCAGCGTGCCCCGGGCGTGGGACCTGCACCCCGGGGACGTCCTCCACGGGCGGACCATCGTCTCCGTCCGCGGGGAGGTGGGCATGGGCTCCAGCCCGGTCGCCGTGATCTCCCTCGCCGGGGACCACCCCGCCCACCCGGTCCAGACCCGCCTCGGAGCCGCCCGCCCCGACACCGAGTACGGCTGTGACGACGTGTGGCACGCAGCCCGGGCCTGGGTGCGGGACCACGGCCTGCACGAAGGCGACGCCGTGGACCTGGACCGGCTCCGCACCGAGGTGGTCAGCTGCCTCACGTGCCCCGGGCTCACCTCCTGCCCCCGCCTCACCCGTCCTACCGCCGACCCGGGCTCCCCGCCCGCCGAGGACCGTCAGCCCGGGCAGGACGCCCCGCCTCCTGGGTGAGCCGCCCGGGGGCTGCGTTCCGGCGAGCGGCTACCGTCATGCTGGAGGCGTCGACCTCGGTCCGACCCGGCCGGCGCAGGTGAACGACGGGCGGCATCCAGGGGTCCGGTCCCCCAGCATCCGGCTCCGCCGGATCAGCCCCGGACCAGGTTCACCGCCAGGGCGAGCATCACGACGCCGATCACCAGGTCAACCACCCGCCAGGTGCGCGGGCTGCTGAGCACCCCGGACAGCGCGCGGGCGCCGTAGCCGAGAGCGGAGAACCACACCACACTGCCGGCCACGGCCCCGGACGCGAAGATCCACCGGGCATCGGGACCGTGCTGGTTGGCGAGGCCGCCCAGCAGGACCACGGTGTCGAGATAGACGTGCGGGTTCAGATAGGTCAGCGCCAGGGTGGTGGCGATCACCGAGCCCCGCGACCGCGGGGCCTCCTCCGTCAGGGAGGCGGGATTCGCCGCGGAGGCGAAGGACCGCAGCGCCCACCACGCCAGGTAGGCGGCCCCACCCCACCGCAGCACGTCCAGGACCTCGGGGAAGCGCGAGACGAGCGCCCCGATCCCGGCGGTGCCGCCGAGGATCAGCACGGCGTCGCCGGCCATGCACAGGGTTACCACCACCCCGACGTGCTCGCGGCGGATGCCCTGCCGCAGCACGAAGGCGTTCTGCGCGCCGATGGCGATGATCAAGGCCAGGCCGGTCATCATCCCGGTCCCCAAGGTGCTCCACATGGCACTGACGGTAGCCATCGCGGCAGGTGCAGACAAATGAAAGAAACAGCAGTTCCATTAGAATTGCTTCATGCACTTCGATCACCTGCGCGCACTGAGCGCGATCATCGACGAGGGCACCTTCGAGGCCGCCGCGGACCTGCTGGGGATCAGCCCCTCCGCGGTCAGCCAGCGCATCAAGGCCCTGGAGACCTCCGTGGGCCAGGTGGTGGTGCGCCGGGGCGTGCCGTGCACCCCCACCGACGCCGGGGCCGTCCTGCTGCGCACGGCCCGTCAGGTGCAGGTCCTCGAGGCGGAGACCCGGCGCGCCCTCGGCGACGGCGTCTCCTCCCGGGCAGTGACCCCGGTGGCCGTCAACGCCGACTCCCTGGCCACCTGGTTCGTGCCCGTCCTGAGCGAGGCCGCCGGATGGGCGGACACCGCCCTCGACCTGCACGTGGAGGACCAGGACCACAGCAGCCGGCTCCTGCGCCAGGGGGACGTCATCGGGGCCGTCACCGCCGACCCCACCCCGGTCAACGGGTGCCGGGCCGAGCGGCTGGGCTTCATGCGCTACGTCCCCGTGGCCACCCCCGCGCTGCACCGCCGCTTCGCCGACGACGACGGCATCGACTGGGCGGGCATGCCCGTGCTGCAGTTCAACGCCAAGGACGACCTGCAGCACCGGACCCTCCGGGCCCGCGGTGTCCCGGCGTCCCCGCCCCGGCACACCGTCCCGTCCTCCGAGGGGTTCCTCGCGGCCCTGAGGGCCGGCCTGGGATGGGGCATGATCCCGGAGCTCCAGCTGGGAACCGATCTCGCCGACGGCTCCCTGGTCCTGCTCGAGCAGCACGCGCACCACGACGTCGCCCTCCACTGGCAGACCTGGACCCTGGAGTCCGAGCGGCTGAACCGCATCACCGCAGCCGTCCGCAGGGCCGCCCGAGACCGGCTGCGCTCCGCCGGGCAGGACGGGTGACCGGCCGCACCGCCGTCGGGGCCCTCGTGCCGGGCGCCCGCAACATTTCCGAAAGCCTGCGGAGGCGACCGGGAGCCGCCTAGACTGCGAATGTGCAGTCGCGAACTGCATGAGCATCCCGGTCCCCCGAGCCGGGCGTCCGCTCCTCCCCCTGATCCCCGGAGCCCTCGCATGTCTCGCACCCCCTCCTCCCCCCGTGCCCGCCGCCTGGCGGCCGGCGCCCTGGCCGCCGGGCTGCTCGCCCCCCTGGCGGTCACCGGCGCCGGCGCGGCCACCACCACCGGCGCGCAGCACCAGCTGATCCCGGCCTACTTCTACCCCGAGCCCGCCGACGACCTGTGGCCGACGATGTGCAGCACCGCCAAGAGCTCCACGGTGATCGTCAACCCCCACAACGGCCCCGGAGCGGACTACGACAGCGACTACGCCCGGGTGATCGACGACTGCCGCGCCGCCGGCCAGAAGCTCGTCGGGTACGTCCACACCGGCTACGCCGACCGCCCGCTGAGCGAGGTGAAGGCCGACATCGACCGGTTCTACCGCTTCTACGCCGTCCAGGGCATCTTCCTGGACGAGATGTCCAACGACGCCGCCGACCGCGACTACTACCGCCAGCTCCACGACCACATCAAGGCCCAGAACGCCGGCCACACGGTGGTCGGCAACCCCGGCGCCGCGGCGTCGAGCAACTGGCAGCTGGCGGTCACGGACGTCGTCGTCGTCTTCGAGAACACCGCCGCGGTGTACGACACGTGGGTCGCCCCGTCCTGGACCCTCCAGGCGCCGTCCGGCGAGATCGCCCACCTGGTCCACACGACCAGCAGCGCCCAGCGCGACCGCACGGCCCACCTCTCCGCCCAGCGCAACGCCGGACACGTCTTCCTCACCGACGACGTCATGGCCAACCCCTGGGACACCCTGCCGGGCTACTGGGGCACCGACCCGGGGGCCTGGGCCCCTCCGGGGGACCTCTCGTCCCCCACGACCTCGCCGTTCGCCGACGTGGCCACCGCTCAGCAGTTCTACCCCGAGATGGCGTGGATGGCCGACCGGGGGATCTCCACCGGGTGGGCCCTGTCCGACGGCACGTCGCTCTACAGGCCCTTCGAGGCGGTGAACCGCGACGCCATGGCCGCCTTCCTCTACCGCCTGGCCGGCTCCCCCGCCTACACCGCCCCGCCGACCTCGCCGTTCAAGGACGTGGCCACCACGCAGAAGTTCTACAAGGAGATGGCCTGGCTCGCCGAGCAGGGGATCTCCACCGGCTGGGCCCACTCTGACGGGACCCGGTCCTACAGGCCCTTCGAGGCGGTGAACCGCGACGCCATGGCCGCCTTCCTCTACCGCCTGGCCGGCTCCCCCGCCTACACCGCCCCGCCGGACTCGCCGTTCAAGGACGTGGCCACCACGCAGAAGTTCTACCAGGAGATGGCCTGGCTCGCCGAGCAGGGGATCTCCACCGGCTGGGCCCACTCCGACGGGACCCGGTCCTACAGGCCGCTGGACCACATCAAGCGCGACGCGATGGCGGCGTTCCTCTTCCGGCTGTCCCCGCTGCTCTGAGCCGGGCATGCCGAAGGCCCCGTCCCCCCTCTGCAGCCGCGTGCGCCGGGCGACGGGGCCCTCGTCGGCCCCCTGTTCCTGTGCACACTTGTGTGGCTGTCCCCACCGGGGACTGTTTGCCTATGCTAATGCGGTCAGGTGCACGGGCGCACGACTCGCAGGCGAGCTGGGGGGCTCCACGTGAGAGAACACGGCCGGAGAGCTCCTTCGCCAGGGCGATCGCCGGCCGTCCCTCACACCAGCAGAAGGAGCTCCCTCCATGCGCAGACCTGCGCTGCTCTCAGCCCTGACCGCGGCCTCTCTCGTGGTCACCTCCCTGGCCCCGGCCGCCGCCCTCGACGCCGCCGCACCGGCATCCCCGGCCGGCCCTGCTGCGACAGCGGCCGCGTCCGCCGAGGAGCTCACCGGCCGGCTGGTCGTCAAGTACAGCGACTCCCCCTCCGACGCCGCCCAGGACCGCCTGCTGGGCCGGGCCGCGGCCGCCGCCGGAGTGCCCGGGGGCGACGACGTCGCCCGGACCGAGGCCACCGCGGCGGGTGCCACCGTCGTGGAGCTGAAGAAGCCGGTGGACCTGGAGGAGGCCCAGCGCCTGGCCGACGAGCTCGCCGCCGACCCCGCCGTCGCCTACGCCGTGCCCGACCGGGTCGTCACCGGCTACGGCCTGGTCCCTGCCGACCCCGGCTACCCCCAGCAGTGGTCGATGCAGCCGCAGAGCATGTCCGGCGCCTGGAACCACGCCACCGGCAAGGGCTCGGTCATCGGGGTCATCGACTCGGGGATCACCGTGCACCCCGACCTGGAGCAGCAGCTCGTCGGGGGCTACGACTTCATCGCCGAGGCGGCGTACTCCAACGACGGCGAGCGCAACGCGGAGAACGACCGCGACGGCTTCCACCACGACCCCGGGACCTACGGGAGCGCTGAGCAGTGCAACGGCGCGGCGCTCCCCTCCAGCTGGCACGGCACCCACGTGGCCGGGATCGCCGTGGCCGACGACAACGGGACCGGCACCGTCGGGGTCGCCCCGGACGCCGGCCTGTTCAGCATCCGCGCCCTGGGCGCCTGCAACAACGGCAGCCTCGTCGACGTCGTCGAGGGCCTCTCCTGGATGTCCGGAGGCCCCGAGCTGCGGGACCCCCGGTTCCCCGCCGAGCGCGCCGCCGATGTGATCAACCTGTCCCTGGGCCTGGCGGGCGAATGCCACCCGTGGCTGCAGGAGACCATCGACCACGCGACCGCCCGGGGCGTCACGATCGTCGCCGCCGCGGGCAACGACGGTGTCGATGCCTCCCGGTCGGCTCCCGGCAACTGCCGCAACGTCATCACCGTCGGCGCCGTCACGCAGTCCGGGTCGCGGGCGGCCTTCTCCAACTACGGGCCCGCGGTGGACGTCTACGCCCCCGGCCAGGAGATCCTCTCCTCCTGGAACACCGGCGCCCAGGCGCCCGGGGAGGCGACCGTGGGGATGATGTCGGGCACCTCCATGGCCGCCCCCTACGTGGCCGGGGTGGTGGCGCTGCTCAAGGAGCAGGACCGGTCCATGACGCCGGCCGAGATCGAGGCCCAGCTGAAGCGCTCGGCCGACAGCGTCAACGGGCTGCCCGTGCTCGACCCGGCGGAGGCGGTCTCCACCGCGAGGCCGCCGGCGCCGTTCGCCGACATCTCCGCGGGCCAGCAGTTCTACGCCGAGATGGTCTGGGTGGCCGAGCGCGGCATCTCCACCGGCTGGACCGAGGCCGACGGGTCCAGGACCTACCGCGCCCTGAGCCCGGTCAACCGTGACGCGATGGCGGCGTTCCTCTACCGGATGGCCGGGTCCCCGGCCTACACGGCCCCGCCGGTCTCCCCGTTCAAGGACGTGAGCACCGGGCAGCAGTTCTACAAGGAGATGGCCTGGCTCGCCGACCAGGGCATCTCCACCGGGTGGGCCGGCTCCGACGGCACCCGCTCCTACCGGCCCGACGCGCCGATCAACCGTGACGCAATGGCCGCGTTCCTCTACCGCTTCGCCGGATCCCCCGCCTACACGGCCCCGCCGGTCTCCCCGTTCAAGGACGTGAGCACCGGGCAGCAGTTCTACCAGGAGATGGCCTGGCTCTCGGCCCAGGGCATCTCCACCGGGTGGACCGGCTCCGACGGCAGCCGCTCCTACAGGCCGCTGACCTCGATCAAGCGCGACGCGATGGCTGCGTTCCTCTTCCGGCTGTCGCCGCTGCTCTGAGCCGCAGGAGCCCGCCGTGGGACGGAGCCGCCGGGCCCGGGCCTACTCGTCGGGCCCGGGCGGGGTCGGCGCCGGCGCCCGGCCGGCTTGTGCCCACAAGTGTGGCTGTCGGCCGCTTCCGGCATTTGCGTACGCTAACAATCAGCAGATGCGGGACGCACACCTCGAAGGGGAGCTGGGGGGCTCCACGGGGGACGGGCGGTCCGGAGAGCGCCGGCCACGATGGGGGTCGTGGCGGCGACGGCCTGTACGGGCCTCTCCTCCGCCGGCGCCGCAGCTGCCGCGACGGTCGTCGCGCCGGACACCTCAACCTCCGGCGCGACGGCCGTCCCACACCGGTCACGTCGGCGGACGCCGGTGGGCGGTCTCGTACAGGCGCAGATAGATCCATCCCCGCACGGCGCCCGTCAGGGACAGGGCGGTGAGCGCCGCCCAGACGACGACGATCCCTGCCCACGGCAGGGCGGGCCACAGCAGGATCCCCAGCCCCGTGGTCACGCCTGCGGTCAGCAGCAGGACCGTCAACTCCAGCTGGTCGCATGAGCGGGCGGCGACCCCGACGCGCACCGAGGGGGACTCCGGGAGCCGCCCGGTGCGACGGGCCTCTCGTCGGGCGGCGTGGACGTCGCTGCGCTGGGAGAACCGGCGCACCTCCGGACGCGGGGCCCGTCCGAGCATGAGCACCAGCCAGGCCAGGACGAAGACTCCCGCCCATCCCGGCACGAACCACTGGCGCCCGCCGCCGGTCCCCGCCCACCAGGCGGCGCACAGGCCGGCCACGAGGACGACCCCGTCGGCGGGGACCGTCTCCAGCAGCAGCCGTCGTCGGGACGGGACGGGCCGGTCGGGGTGGGACAGCACCACGCCGCCGCGCTCGCTGGGGGTTCTGGTGTCCATTCGATCTCGCTCACATCGGTTGTGGAGGGCCGCGGGGGGGCTCGTCAGGGCGTGAACCGGTAGCCCATGCCCAGTTCCGTGAGGAAGTAGCGGGGATGGGAGGGCTCGGGCTCGAGCTTGGCGCGGATCTGGGACATGTAGACGCGCAGGGAGTTGGCCTCCTCGCCGTAGTCGGGGCCCCACACGGTGGTGAGAAGTTCCGTACGGCCGATGAGCCGGTGGGGGTTGCGGGCGAAGACCTCCACGAGGCGCCACTCGAGCTTGGTCAGGCGCACCGGTTCACCGGCGACGGTGAGGGACCTCTGCGCCAGGTCGATGCGCACCCGGCCGTCGGAGGTGGTGACCACGGCTCCGGCCGGGTCGGGCTGGGCCCGGCGCAGGGCGGCGCGCAGGCGGGCCAGCAGCTCGTCCATCGCGAACGGCTTGGCCACGTAGTCGTCGGCTCCGCGGTCCAGGGCGTCGACCTTGCTGTGGGACTCGTTGCGGGCCGACACGACGATGATCGGCACCTGGGACCACCCGCGGATGCCCTCGATCACCTCCCGGCCCTCCATGTCGGGCAGGCCCAGGTCCAGGAGGACGACGTCGGGGTGCTCGTGGGCGGCCACGGCCAGGGCCTGGCGCCCGGTGGCGGCCTGGTGGGTGCGGTAGCCGCGGGCCTTGAGGTTCACCAGCAGGGCCCGGGTGATCTGGGGGTCGTCCTCGACGACGAGCACGCTGGCGCTCACGGCTGCACCTGCCCGGACCCGGAGGCCGCCGCCGGGACGGTGCGCGGGGCGAGCGCACGGAGGGTGAGGACCATGGTGAGCCCGCCGCCGGGGGTGTCCTCGGCGTGGACCCGGCCCCCGACGCCTTCGGCCAGCCCGCGCGCCACCGCCAGGCCCAGTCCGATCCCGGTGGTGTTGTCCCGGTCGCCCAGGCGCTGGAAGGGCTGGAAGATCCTCTCCCGGTCCGCGGCGGGCACCCCGGGTCCGTGGTCGATCACCTGCAGTGCGACGGCTCCGTCGGTCGCGGCGGCCCGCAGGGTCACGGGGGTGCCGGTGCTGTGCTTCACGGCGTTCTCCACGAGGTTGGCGATGATCCGCACGAGCAGCCCGTGGTCCCCGAGGACGGGGGGCGTGTCCAGCGGGATGTCCAGGTCGATCCGGTGCCGCTGCTCGGCGCCGCAGGCGTTGCGGACCGCGCTCTCGGCCAGGTCCGCCAGCTCCAGGGGCACCCGGTGGACGACCAGGTTCCCGGACTGGATGCGGCTCATGTCCAGCAGGTCGTCGATCCGCTCGGTGAGCTGGTCGGCGGACTCCTCGATGGTGGCCAGCAGCTCGGCGGTGTCCTGCTCGCTGAGCACGACGTCCTGCATCCGCAGGCTGGAGACGGAGGCCTTGATCCCGGCCAGGGGGGTGCGCAGGTCGTGGGAGACCGCCGCCAGCAGGGCGGTGCGCATGGCGTTGCCGGCCGCCAGCTCCCGGGCCTGCAGCCGCGCCTCGTCCAGGGCGTGCTGCTGCAGCACGGCGCCGATCCGCCCGGCGAAGGCCTCCAGGATGCCCCGTTCGGGGGCCTCGGCGGAGATGCCGTCGACCAGCAGGACGTGGCGGTCGTCGACGGTCACGGTGGCGTCCCAGGCGGCGGGGTCCGTGGCCGGGCGCCCCGAGATCAGCAGGACGGTCCGCTCGTCCGGGGCCGTGGGCCCGGCGGGCCGTGCGGCCAGGGCGACGCTGGTGAGGGCGTAGCTGCTCCGCAGCCGGTCCAGCAGGGCCTGCACGCTCAGGCCCTCGCTGATCACTCCGCCGGCCAGCTCGAACAGCACCGCCGCCTGGTGGCGGGCGGCCCGCGCCTCGGCGGTGCGGCGGGCCTCGATGTCGACCACCCGGGCCACCCCGGCGGCCACCAGCAGGAACAGCACCAGCGCCCAGATGTTCAGCGGCTCGTGGATGATCCACTGCCCGGTGGGCGGGGTGAAGAACCAGTTGATGAGCATCGTGCCCAGCACGGCCGCGGCCACCGCCGGCCACCACCCGCCCACGATCGCCACGAACACGACCAGGGTCAGGTGGCACAGGAAGTTCAGGGTCAGGTTCTGCTCGCCGGTCCCGGCACGGAGGAACACCGCGGTCAGCCCGGCCGACCCGCCCACGGCGAGCATCCACCCGGTGAGGCGGCGCCCCCGGCTCAGGGGCGCGCTCCGCCGGAGCTGTCGCTGGGGACGCGGCGGGACGGACCCGGCCGGCCGGTTCTCGGCGTGAGAGTCCACGGGGACCTCGACCTCCTTCTGGCCGCACCCGGCCGATCGCCCGATCCGCGCCCGGGCGTCGTGCCCCGTGCGGATCGGGTCGCGGCCAGTCCTGACCGCCTCCTCATTCTCCGCGGGCAGGTGCCGCCCGGTCTTCATTGACGGGTGCACGGGGATCAACCGACGTGGATGCGGGGTCGGCGGTCCGGGGCGGGCTCGTGCTCGCGGAGGATCTCCCGGACCACGGGGGCCGTGTCGCCCTGGCCCAGCAGCAGGTAGCGCAGCAGGTGGGTGATGGGGTTGCCCTCGGACCAGTCGAAGTAGGCGTGCGGGATCACCCCGGTGCCGTCGCGCAGGGCCAGCAGGACCGCGGCGATCGCGTTGGGGGCGGCCGGGCTGGAGACCCGCAGGATCCGGTGCCCGGAGACCTCCACCCCGCGGACCTCCAGCTCCTCGGAGAACGAGGAGGGATCGCTGATCTGCACCTCCAGGAAGATCACGTCGGCCTGGCCGGGGACCGGGTTGACCAGCCGCTGGACGGCCTCCTTGGCCGCGTAGCGGCGCCCGCTGTTGCCGGACGGCTTGTGGGCGATGATGTTCAGCCGCCCGTCGTGCTCGAGGGACTCCAGCACGAACTGCCGCGCCGTCCCGTCGAAGGCGATGCGGTCGGCGCGCAGCTCGGTGGTCCGGGTGACCCGGGAGATGAGGGAAACGGCGATGATCCCGGCGACGAAGAACGCGGAGATCACCAGGCCGTCGGGCTTCAGGATGATGTTCTCCACCAGGGCGTAGCCCATCACCAGCGTCACCACGGCGAACCCGGCCGCCGCGCCCCGGCGGTGTCCCCGGTAGCAGGAGATGGTCACGGCCACCGCGGCGGAGACCATCATGGCCAGCACCCCGGTGGCGTAGGCCCCGGCCTGGGCGTTGACGTCGGCGCGGAAGACGATCGTGATCAGGACGCTCAGGCCGGTGTAGACGAACACCACCGGGCGGACCAGCCGCCCCCACTCCGGGGCCATGCCGTAGCCGGGCAGGTAGCGGGGGACGATGTTGATCAGCCCGGCCATCGCCGAGGCCCCGGCGAACCACAGGATGAGGATGCTGGCCAGGTCGTAGACGGTGCCGAAGCCCTCCCCGAAGTGCTCGTGGGCCAGGTAGGCCAGGGCCCGGCCGTAGGCGGCCCCGCCCTCCTCGAACTCTTCGGCCGGGATCAGCACCGTGGTCACGAAGGAGGACCCGATGAGGTAGACGCTCATGATCAGCGCCGCCGTGGTCAGCAGCTTCCGGGCGTTGCGCACCCGTGAGGCCAGCCGCTGGGCGGGAGTCGCCCCCTGGGCGGCGACCAGGGGCATCATCGACACCCCGGTCTCGAACCCGGACAGGCCCAGCACCAGCAGCGGGAACGCCAGCACCGACAGGCCCAGGATCTGCCCCGGTCCTCCCCCCGTGCGGGTGAGGGCCTCCGTCCAGCCCTGGAAGGAACCAGGCGTGGAGACGATCTCCCAGGCGCCGGCACCGATGATCACGGCGTTGAGGCCCATGAACGCCACCACCAGGGGGATCGCCACGGCCACGGCCTCGGTGAAGCCCTTGAGGAAGACAGCGCCCAGGACCAGCAGGAGCACCACGGTCACCGCCACGTTGTGCCCGTGCAGGAACCGGGGGGCCAGCGGGTTCTCCACCAGGTGCACGGTGGCGTCGGCCGCGGACAGGGTGATGGTGACGATCCAGGAGGTGGCCACGAACCCCAGCAGCACCAGCACGAACACCTTGCCCCGCCAGAACGGGAGCAGGTGCTCGAGCATCGCCACCGACCCCTGCCCGTGCGGGCTCTCCTGGGCGACCTTGCGGTACATCGGCATCATCCCCGCCAGGGTCAGCACCACGATCAGCAGCGTGGCCAGGGGGGAGAACACCCCTGCGGCCAGGGCGGCGATGCCGGGCAGGTAGGACAGCGTGGAGAAGTAGTCCACCCCGGTCAGGCACATCACCTTCCACCAGGCGTGCTGCGGGTGCCCGGTCTCGGCCGCGGCCGGCCCCACCGGGGCGACCTGGTGGACCGACAGCCACCGCACCAGCGGATGACGGGAGGCGGGCCTGCCCGCGGGGCGGGACACGCTGGCCGGCATCGAGTACGTCGTCGAACGAGTCATGATCTGCTCTCTCGAACCCGGGCCCGGCTCGGGGCGGCCGAGATCGTCACGGGCTTCGTGCGGCGGACAGGGGTGGTGGATCCGCCGGCACCGCGGGCGCGACATCTCCGGAGAACAGTCCACACCCCAGCCGGGCACCCCGGGCGTTTCTTAATGCCGGGCTAATGGGAATCCGGCGATTCTTAGCGCCGGCTTTACACCGCTGGAGCCGCGGCCCGGCTCGACCCGCCCGCGACCGGGTTCATCTAGACTCGCGCCATCGACGACCGGTCCGGGACGCGCAGAGCGCGGGACACCGGAGCGGGCACCGTGGCGACGGAGGAGCCGGAGGCATGACGGGGACGTACAGGTACGACGTGGAGGTGCTGCACCTGCTCGTGTCGCCGGAGCACGCCTACTTCGGCCGCGCACGGGACGGCGCCGCGGCCGTGCCGACGACGGACGCCGACAGGGCCGAGCTGGTGGCCGGCAAGGGCGTCGTCGGCGACCGGTTCTTCGGCAAGGCCGCGCACATGGATGCCGCGGTCACCCTGCTCGCCGTCGAGGCTCTCGAAGCCATGGCCGCGGAGCTGGGCGCCGCCCCCTTCGACCCGCTCCTGGCACGGCGCAACGTCGTCCTCAGGGGCGCCCAGCTGGCGCCGCTGCTGGGCGAGGAGTTCGCCCTGGAGTCGCGCGGGGCGCTCGTGGAGCTGCGGGGCGGGCGACCGGCCCACCCCTGCGCCTGGATGGACCGGGTGCTCGCCCCGGGCGCGCACGCCGCGATGCGGGGGCGAGGAGGTCTGCGCTGCCGGCCGCTGACGACCGGCGTCCTGCACCGCGGACCGGCCGTGCTGCACAGCCCCGTGCCCCTCGAGCCCGACCGGGCGGGCGAGGCCGTCCTGCGGCGACCGGAACGGCTGCCGTAGGTGCCCGCCGCCACGCCCCGAGAACCCGTCATCCCGACACCGACGACCACGAGAGGTGGCCCATGAACCCGCTGTGGCTGGACGACCTGGCCGTCGGGGACCGGTTCCGGACCGACGAGTACGAGATCACCCAGGAGGAGATCCTCGCCTTCGCCGGCCGGTACGACCCCCAGCCCTTCCACCTCGACGAGGAGGCCGCCGCCGGCTCGTTCTTCCAGGGCCTGGCCGCCAGCGGATGGCACACCGCGGCGGTCACCATGCGCCTGATCGTCACCAGCGGACTGCCCATCGCCACCGGCATCATCGGTGCCGGGGTGGAGCTGAGCTGGCCCTCGCCCACCAGGCCCGGCGACGTGGTGCACGCGGAGATCACCGTCACCGAGATCACGCCGTCCCGCTCCAAGCCCGACCGCGGATTCGTGACGATCGGCTACGAGACCGTCACCCGCACCGGGGAGATCCGCCAGCGGACCACCGCGACCCTGCTGATGTTCACACGCCCCTCCCGGCCCTCCCCCTCGGACGCACCCCGGTCCTGAGCCCGGAGGCCCGCTGTCCCCGGTCATGGAGAAGGGGAGGTTCGGTCGTGGCGTCGTGCTGGGATCGGGGTCAGGCGCACACGGACGGCCAGGCCGGCGCCCAGCTCGCGCCCCTGCTCAGGACCACCGTCGCCGCCGGCAACGCCCACTACGCCGGACTGGTGCTCGCCTCCGACGAAAGTCAGGCAGTGGATCAGTGCAGCCGAGACCGTGGTCCTTCAACGGCCAGCGCTTGTCAGGCAGTGATGAAGGAATCCGGGGAGAGGGGGAAGCTGTGGTCGTGACCTCCGGACAGCTCCGCGTGGTCACCGGCCACGCTGATGTGCACCGGTGGTGCGCTGCTGGGTTGGAGGCGGACATGGAGGGCGTCCGTGGACAGGGCGACATCGATGCGGTGGCCCCGGTAGAGCACCTGGAAGCCCACCTCTCGCAGGTGCTCGGGCAGCCGGGGGGTGAAGGCCAGCGCGGCGGTCTCGATGTGCAGGCCGGCGAAGGCCCGCACGACGATGTCGATCGTGCCCGACATGGCGCCCAGGTGGACCCCTTCACGGGTGGTGCCGCCCTGGGTGTCGTCCAGGTCTGCGAGCAGGGCCTGGCGGAACACGCTCCAGGCGCGGGTGGTGTCGATCTGGGCCAGGACCGAGGCATGGGCCACCCGGCTCAGCGTCGAGCCGTGGGCGGTGCGGGCCAGGTAGTACTCCACGGTGCGCCGCAGATCCTCCTGGTCGAAGGCGTACCCGAGCCGGTCCAGCGCCCGGGTGGTCCCCTCGGGGCCCAGAAGGTGGATGAGCATCAGCACGTCGGCCTGCTTGGCCAGCTTGTAGCGGTTGGGGGTGTCGTTCTCGGCCTCGAGGATCAGGTCGAGGCGTTCGATGCTGCCGTACCGGGCGCGGTAGCCGGCCCAGTCCAGCTCCAGGAGCTCCCCATAGCCGGCGAACTGGCTGATGATCCCGTCGTGGAAGGGCACGGCCAGGCGGCGGGCCAGGTGCTCCCAGTGGGCGATCTCCTCAGCGGTGATCTGCAGCCGGTCGATGAGCTCCCGGGCCGGGTGGCCGGCCAGTTCGGTGAGGACGGCGCCCGCCCGGTCGCACAGCCAGGAGGTCAGGACGTTGGTGTAGGCGTTGTCGCGGAATCCGGCCCCCGGGGAACCGGGGGGCCCGTCGTGGTACTCGTCCGGGCCCACCACGTGGTCGATGTGGAACCGGTCCGTCTCCGGGTCGTAGCCGGCCAGGGAGGAGAAGAGGCGCGTGACCTCGATGATCAGCTCGGCCCCCCTGGCGGCCAGCCAGGCGCGGTCCCCGGTGACCTGGTAGTGCTGCCAGGCGTTGTAGGCCACGGCCAACCCGACGTGGCGCTGCCGGTGGGAGTAGTCGGGCACCCAGTGGTCGGCGCGGCGGTTGTACAGCTGGCGGGGGGTCTCCTCCCGCCCGTCGCTGCCGCTCTGCCAGGGGAACATCGCCCCGGACAGGCCCTTGGTCCGAGCTGCGGCCCGGGCCGCGTCGAGGCGGTGCCACCGGTAGTCCAACAGGGCTTCGGTGGTCTCCGGGACGCGCAGGCCCAGGACCGGGAAGACGAACAGGTCGTCCCAGAAGACGTGTCCGCGGTAGCCCTCCCCGTGCAGGCCCCGGGCCGGGACTCCGGCGTCGAGGGCGGCGGTGTGCTCGGAGACGGTCTGCAGCAGGTGGAACACGTGCAGGTTGAGCACCAGCTGGGACTGCCGGTCGGCGTCGAAGGTGATGGCGAACCGTTCCCACAGGCGCCGCCAGGCCCCCGCGTGGGGTTGGAGCAGGGAGGCGAAATCTCCGCGGTGGCGGCTGAGCTCGGCCTGCACTGCGGTGGCCGGGGAGGAGATGGCGCGGTCGCGGGAGGTGGCCACGGCCGCGGTCCTGAGCACGGTGACCGGGTGCCCGTCGGTGAGCTCCAGGTCGTACTGGCGGCAGTAGCGCCCTTCTTCGGAGATGCCGGGGTGGGCCCGGGCCGAGGCGCCGTCGATGGTGGTGCGCACGGCCAGGCCCAGGCGGATCTGGCTCTGGGTGGTCAGGACCTCGCACAGGACCGTGTCCGGGTCGGGTTCGGTGAACACGGGCGCGGTGAGGTGCTGTCCGCCGGTGCCGATGTAGTCGTGGACGTTGGTGTTGGTCACCGCGGCGTCGATCCCGACCCGGATACTGACGGGCCCGCTGAAGCCCTGGGCCGTCACGGTGGTCTCCAGGGCGGCCAGGTGGGGGGCGTGCATCGACACCAGCCGGCGCTGCACCACGGACACGCACTGCCCTTCGGGGCCGGTGAGGGACAGGCAACGGGTCAGCACCCCCTGGCGCAGGTCCAGCTCGCGCCGTTCCCCGGCGGTGTCCAATCCCCCGGTGGACCACCACGGGCCCTGCCCGATCCGCAGATCCACCGGCAACCAGTTGGGCGTGTTGACCAGGTGCTCTTCCTCCAGCTCCTGCCCGTGGATGGTGCAGGTGGCCCGGTTGTAGATCCCGGCCAGATACGTGCCGGGATAGTGGGTGCCGTCGTCGCGGCGCTCCGGGTGCGCCCCACGGGTGGCCATGTAGCCGTTGCCCAGGGTGGTCAGGGCCTCGCGGTGGCCCTCGTGGGCGGGGTCGAAGCCGTGGTAGACCATCCGCCACGGGTCGGTGCGCGAGACCCCCAGGTCCAGCTCGGAGACCTCCCCCAGGACCAGATCGGCCCCGGCGCCCTCCAGGCCCTCCCGCGTCCCGGTGCGGTCGATGCCGACCACCAGCCCGAAGCCTCCGGCACGGCCGGCCTGGATGCCGGCCGCGGCGTCCTCGACCACCGCGACCCGCTGAGGGGAGACCCCGAGGCGGCGGGCCGCCTCCAGGTACAGGTCCGGCTCCGGCGGGCCGGGCAGGTGCTGCTCGGCGGCGACCTGCCCGTCGATGATCACGTCGAACCGGGCGTGCACCCCGGCGTCGGACAGCACCGTTTCGGCATCGGCGTGGGGTGTGACCAGGCCGACGGGGATGCCTCCGGCGCGCAGCCGCTCCAGCAGGGCCATCGTGCCCGGATAGGCGCGCACGCCCACCCGGGCCAGGGCAGCGGGGGTGAGGACCTCGGTCAGGGTGAACAGCACCGCCTCATAGGGCAGGGCGGGGCTGCGCCCGGCTCGAGGGGGCATCTCGGTGGCGTTGCCGTGGTCGGTGGTGGCCATCTCGGACAGGCTCCTCTCTGGGTTGTTCAGGATCCCGGGGCGGTCGCTCATCGCAGCGGATACGTTTCGGCCTGGCCGGCGCAGTGGTAGCCGCACCCACGCACCCAGCCGATGAGATCCGCTGTCGAGGTCCGGTCGGGGTCGAAGGTGACGTTGGCCGTCTGGGAGACAGGATCGGCCTCCCCCTGTAGCACGCCCGGGCGGCGGGAGAGCGTCGCCTCGACGACGGCCTTGGAGGAGGCCCGGTGGAGTCCCTGCACCTCCATGACAGCAGGGGCCTCGTGCTCGCTCATCCCAGACCCTCCTTCGCGGTCAGCCAGCGGTGTGCCGGCGAACCACACCGCCTCGTCCGCGCCCTTCCTCGAAGCCCCCGCCTGGCCGGCAATCGCACGAGGTGGGCAGGCGGAAACCGATGGTGTACCGGGCAGGTACATGACCGACGGTAGATCCTGGGTGGGAGGCGATGAAGGCTGAGTCCGTGAAGATTTCATGTTGAAATCCCGGCCGGACCTGCCACCGCTCCCCGGCCGGAGCATCCTGGGTCAGGACCGGCCTTCGCTGGACCCGTGAGCAACAGCAGCCGCCCGCCGTGACGATCACTGCGGTGTCCCGCAGCACAGGAGCACCGCGCTCCTGCGCGGCGTCGGCTCAGCGACCACCGACAGCGCCTCCAGGAAAGGAACGATCATGACCCAGAAGATTCGGGTGGGCGTCAACGGCTACGGGGTCATCGGCAAACGCGTGGCCGATGCGATCACCGCCCAGGACGACATGGAACTGGTCGGGGTCAGCGACGTGATCTCCGACTACCGGATCACCGCCGCTGTCTCCCGCGGCATCCCCGTCTACGCCTCCACCGCCGAAGGCGCCGCGGCGATGCGCTCCACCGGGTTGCCCGTGGCGGGAGAACTGCACCAGCTGCTCGGGGTCGTCGACGTGATCGTGGACTGCACCCCGGCCAGGATCGGGGCCACCAATCTGGAGCACTACCGTGCCCACGGGGTCAGAGCCATCTTCCAGGGCGGGGAGAAGCACGCCCTCACCGGCCATTCCTTCGTGGCCCACGCCAACTACGCCACCGCCCTGAACCGGGACACCACCCGCGTGGTCTCCTGCAACACCACCGCCACCGTCCGGACCCTGAGCGCGCTGCAGGACGCAGGGTTGCTGACCAGGGCACGCGGGGTGCTCATCCGCCGGGCCACCGACCCCTGGGAGTCCGACCACTCCGGGATCATGAACACCATCGTTCCGGAAACGGCCATCCCCAGCCACCAGGGCCCCGACGCCCGGACGGTCGTGCCGGAGCTCGACGTGGTGACCATGGCCGCGAAGGGCGCCCACACCCAGAACCACCTGCACTACTGGGCCATCGACCTCACCCGCCCCGCCACCTCGGAGGAAGTCCTCGAGGTGCTGGGCGCCATGCCGCGGATCGCGCTGGTGCGCAGCAGCGAGGGGATCGTGGCGCCCAACAGCACCATCGAGCTGATGCGGGACCTCGGACGGCCCCGCTGTGACATGTACGAGGTCGCCGTGTGGGCCGACGTCCTCACGGTGCAGGGCGGCGAACTGTTCTGCACCTACACCGTCGACAACCAGGCGGTGGTCGTCCCGGAGAACATCGACGCGATCCGGGCCCTGGCCGGCACCGTCACGGACGGGGCCGAATCCATGAGCCGCACCGACGCCGCCCTGGGAGTGCGCGCAGACTTCCTCTTCCGCGCCCCGCACCCGGGCCAGGCCCACTCCCCGGCGGGGGCACGGTCGTGAACGCGACGGAGACCTTCCGCATCGTGGTCGGGGTGGACGGCTCCCCCGAGTCCCTGAGGGCGTTGGAGTGGGCGGTCGCCGAGGCCCGGCTGCGCCACGGGCAGGTCCATGTGGTGACCGCCTGGCAGCACCCGGCCATGGTGGCCGACGACGAGGACCTGGACTGGGACCTGACCGGATACGAAGCCCGGGCCCGGTTCCTCCAGGCCGAGGCGCTGCGCAGCGCGCACGCCGCCCCGGAGGACATCACCGGCGAGGTGGTCCAGGGGCAGCCGGCCGCCGTGCTGATCGAGGCCTCCGCCGAGGCCGATCTGCTGATCGTGGGTTCCCACGGCTACGGCGGCTTCACCGGTCTGCTGTTGGGCTCCGTCTCCAACCAGGTCGTCCATCACGCCCGCTGCCCCGTGCTCGTCGTCAGATCCAGGCGCCCGGGCCGGCTGTAGGGCCCGGTCCACCCCTGTGGTTACCGCATCTCCGGGTCCAGGTGCGGGGGCCTCTACAGGTTTTCGTCGAGCGGCCAGGGCCGTGCCTGAAAGGTTCTGCGACTGAGACGGGTCTGGGCAGAGAGTGCCCGTCGCGCAGGATGGTGAGGAGCACATCGCAGCGTCAGCGGGCCAGGGAGGATCACGCACTGTTGCGTCCTTGAGAGGGATGTCCTCAGGGTGGGGAGGGGTGGCCGCCGGAGCCCTGCGGTATCAGGAGGTTCCTGCCGTCGGTGTTGGGGCAGTGGAGGAGCTCACCGCTTTGGTCGGCCGAGGGGAAGGGCTCGCGGGACCTCGTCCGGGCGATCACCCGGGGATTGCCCGGCGGTGGCATCGTGGACCCTTCAGAAATCTGCCGGCTGCATCGAACCGCTCTCCCGCTGCCCTGCTCCCCTGCCGGTCAGTGGCCGGCGGTGTGGTCGGGGTTGTGGGAGGGAGCCGGGGACTCCTCCCCGCCCGGGACGTCGACTGTTGCGCTGCCGCTGATCAGCGGGCCGATGACGAAGGCCGAGAGCGAGTAGAGGGCCGCGAAGACGAGCAGACCGACGGCGGGCGCCCACCAGGTTCCGAACCGGCGGCGCAGGCGCAGCAGCAGAGGAACCGAGGCGGCAAGGCCCAGAACGCCGAACACGAGGGTCCCGCCGGACCCGGCAATCAGGGCCATCCCGGCGAGCACGCCCACGTGGTGCAGCACGTGCGGGAGCAGCCCCAGGACCGCACCCATCCCGCCCATGGCCGAGTTCCACAGCGCGCGCAGGCGCCGTGGCCGGGTCGACGCAGCGCCGCCGGGCGCGGTCGGATGATCGCCGGCCCGGTGGTGGGAGAGATGCTTGTCCATCGCCGTCGCGTCCCTCCTTGCGGGGAGTGTGCTGTCCGCGCCGAATCTGGTCACGGGCGGTCCATGGACAGGGGCCCAGCAGGCTCACGTGCGCTCTTACAGCAGCGCTTCGGTGGTCCTGCCGCCGTCGGTGGTGCGTACAACGGTGGAGTCGGCCACCAGCAGTGTCTCCACTGTCCCCTCCTCGGTGAGGCCCGCCCCCAGAGCGGTGATCTCCCCGATCGCCTCGTCGCTGGCCACCCAGGTGTCCCCGGCATCCGTGCTGGACAGGAGGCGGCCGTCGATGCCGGCACCCACGATGGTCCTCTCATCGGCCCAGGCCACCAGGGGCATCAGCTGCGGGGCGTCCAGGGTGTCCCGGGTGGCCCCGTCGTCGGCGAAGCGCAGCACGCCGTTCTCGGTGGTGGCCAGTACCGTCCCCGTGCCCGGGGCGATCGCCAGGGAAGCCGGGGCGGAGGGGATCTCGAGGGTCTTCCAGGTGCGGCCGTCGGTGCTGGCGCGCAGCTGCCCGTCGAAGCCGAGGACTCCCTGGGGGCCGGCGGCCAGGGCGTGGAAGTCCGACTCCCCGCCGCGGGAGAGCATGTTCCAGGTCTCACCGGCGTCGGTGGATTCGGCCAGGCCCAGGGGCTCGGGCAGGTCGGTCCCGGGGCCGGGGTAACCCGAGGCCTGGTAACGACCCTCGGGGGTGAGGGTGAAGCCCATCAGATCCACCACCGGGCCCACCCGGGTCAGTTCCCGGTCCTGGAGGCGGAACAGGCCCTCGTGGGTGGCCAGCAGAATCACTCCGCCGACCCCGTGGCGAGTGAAGCGTGGACATGGGTGATCGCCGTCCCGGCGTGACCGGCGCTGGAGGACGCGACCGGGGCCGTGGACTGCGCCTGCGGCGAACACGCCACCAGCGCACCGGTGCCGAACAGGCCGAAGCCACCCACGAGAAGGGATCTGCGGGTCAGGGGGTCCATGGGTCCTTTCCGCCTCGCACCGCACCGCGAGGCGCACCCCTCATTGTCTCCCCGCTCTGATGAGGCTCCCGGGAGGTTTGTTTGAAGGTTTGGCGAAGATTCCGCCCCCCGACCAGTTCTCGGCGCCGATGCGGCCCACACGGGGGAGACACTGATGGCATGAACCCTGGCATCGATGCGGCGGCCGGGCGGGTGCTGGTGGTCGACGACGAGAAGCCCCTGGCCCAGATGGTCGCCACCTATCTGACCCGGGCCGGCTACGACGTCCTCACCGCCCACACAGGCCCCGACGCCGTTCAGGCCGCACGCACCCAAGCCCCTGATGTGGTGGTGCTGGACCTGGGCCTGCCCGGGATGGACGGCATCGAGGTGTGCCGCCGGCTCCGGGCGTTCTCCGAGTGCTACGTACTGATGCTCACCGCCCGCGGGGACGAGGAGGACAAGCTGGCCGGGCTGGCGGCGGGGGCCGATGACTACATCACCAAGCCCTTCAGCGTCCGCGAACTCGTCGCCCGGGTGGCTGCGGTGCTGCGCCGGCCTCGCACCACCGTGGTCCCCGCCGAGCCGGCCCGGGTGTTCGGGGATCTCGTCGTCGACCTGGCCGCCCACGAGGCCCGGCGGGGCGGGAACCCTGTGCCGTTGACCCGCACGGAGTTCGACCTGCTGGCCGCGCTGTCGGGCCACCCCCACCAGGCGCTCACCCGCCGCCAGCTCATCGACACCGTGTGGGGCCCGGCCTGGGTGGGGGACGACCGGCTGGTGGACGTGCACATCGGGCACCTGCGCCGGAAACTCGGGGAGGACCCGAACCGCTACATCGACACCGTGCGCGGGGTCGGCTACCGGATGGCGATCCGATGAGCCCGCTGCGGCGCCACCGCGGGATCGCCTCTCGGTTCTTCCTCGCCCAGGTGCTGGTGGTGGGTGTCAGCATCCTCGCCTCGGGGGTAGTTGCCTCCCTGGCCGGGCCCCCGATCTTCCACGAGCACATGCTCATAGCCGGGCACCCCGAGAATTCCCCGGAGCTGCTGCACGTGGAGCGGGCCTACCGCGACACCAACCTCATCACCCTGGGCGTGGCCCTGGGCACCGCCCTGATCTGTGCTCTGGTGGTCAGCGCCTGGTGCTCGCGCCGCCTCCGTGATCCCCTGGAACGGCTGACCGAAGCAGCCCAGGGCATGGCCCGCGGCCGCTACGACACCCGGGTGCCGGACATGGGCGCCGGTGCGGAGGTGGACGCCCTCGCCTCCTCCTTCAACACCATGGCCGCCCGGCTTCAGCGCACGGAGGACACCCGCCGCCGGATGCTCTCGGACCTGGCCCACGAGATGCGCACCCCGATCTCGGTGCTCACCGTCTACTTCGAGGCCCTCCAGGACGGGGTCACCCACTGGGACGAGACGACCGATGAGCTCATGAGCGAACAGCTCGCCCGGTTGACCCGGCTGGTCGAGGACATCAACGACGTCTCCCGCGCCGAAGAAGGACGGATGGACCTGGACCGCGCCGAGCACCCGGTGTGCGAACTGGTGCACGCCGCGGTCGAGGCCCACCGGGAGGCCTACGCCGCCAAGGGGGTAGAACTTCTGGTCGACCTCGACCAGGGCGGGACGGTGGAGGTGGACCGGCAACGGATGGGCCAGGTGCTGGGCAACCTGCTCACCAACGCCCTGCGTCACACCCCGCCCGGGGGCACAGTGACCGTCCGGACCACCACCTCCAGCCCCCACCACCTGGCCATCCAGGTGGCCGACACCGGCGACGGCATCGCCGCCGAGCACCTGCCCCAGGTCTTCGAGCGCTTCTGGCGCGGGGACACCGCCCGGGACCGCGACCACGGCGGCTCCGGGATCGGACTCACCATCTCCAAAGCCCTGGTGGAAGCCCACGGCGGGGCCCTCACCGCCACCTCCTCCGGGCCCGGCCACGGCGCGGTGTTCACCGTGGAGCTGCCGACCCGTCAACAGGTGGGCCCCCCGGCGGCAGAGGTCCCCGGATGACATTCTTCCTTGCTTTATACCCCTAGGGGGTATATACCCTGGAGGGGTAGGGATCGTCCCGGTCCCGGCTGTACCGCATGATCCGACCGAAGGAGCTTCCCATGACCCCGCAGACCCCGAAGCCGCTGCCGATGGCCTCCACCGGCTGCGCCTGCTGCACCCCCGCCCCGGTCTCCGACCAGGCGGCTCCCCCCGCCGCTGCTGAGGCAGCCCTCTCCACCGGGGCCTCCACGACCTACCAGGTGGAGGGCATGACCTGCGGCCACTGCGCGACCAGCGTCACGGAGGAGATCACCGCCCTGGAGGGTGTGACCGATGTGCGCATCGACCTGGTGGCCGGTGGTGTCTCCACCGTGACCGTCAGCGGTACCGCAACCCCGCAGGCCGTGCGGGCCGCGGTCGAGGCTGCTGGCTACACCGTCGTCGTGGCCTGAGGCAGTCCCCCTCGCACCGATCGGCCGGCAGCCTTCGTGAAAGGCACAGCATGAGCCTTCCGCGCCGCGCGGCCCGCCACCGTCCCCACTCACTGACCTGCCCCGCTTTCACCCCCCCCCGAACCGAAGAGAAGGACCCACCGTGAAGCGATCCACCACCCTCACCGTTCTCTCCCTGGCCTCGGCCCTGGCTGTGGCCGGCTGCGGCACCAGCGGCGCCCAGGACAGCGCCGGCACGGTCTCGGAGACCGCGACCCCGGCCACCTCTGCCCCCGATGCCACGGGAAACGCCTCAGCCTCCGGCGAGCCCATCGCGGAGGAGCACGACGACGACGACGTGATGTTCGCGCAGATGATGATCCCCCACCACGAACAGGCCGTTCAGATGAGCGAGACGCTGCTGGCCAAGGACGCCGTCCCGGCCCAGGTGCGCGACTTCGCCCAGAAGGTCATCGACGCCCAGGGTCCCGAGATCGAGCGCATGGACCAGATGCTCTCCACCTGGGGCGCCCCCGCCACCCCCGACGACGGGGACACCGGCCACGGCGGCCACGGCAGCGGCATGATGACCGAGGAGGACATGGGCATGCTCAACGACGCCCAGGGGGCGGAGGCGGCCCGGCTGTACCTGGAGCAGATGACCGTCCACCACGAGGGTGCGGTCGAGATGGCCCAGGTCGAGGTGGAGAACGGCTCCAATTCACAGGCCGTTCAGCTCGCCCGGGACATCATCTCCGCCCAGGAGGCGGAGATCACCGAGATGGAGGAGCTGCTCAAGGAGCTGCCCAGCCAGTCCTGAGAATCCACAGAAGGTGGCGGGGCCACCGCGCGGTGCCGGCCACGGTCGGGGCGCAACGGCCGATGGGCTCAGCGGCCCAGCGCCTGCACCAGGGGTGCCTTGCCCAACCGGGTCCGCTCCAGGGACGCCACCACGCCGACCTCCACCGGGGTGCCCACCACGCCGGTGGCGGCCAGAGCCGCAGCCACACCGGCCCGGACCGACTCGACGGTGCGCCCCGGTGCCAGTCCGGCGACCCGGACCCGCAGACCGTCGGGGTGCTGGACCACCTGCCACCCGGCCACCGACACCTCGTCGAGCACCCGGTGGAAGACATTGGGGTGCACCCGCACCCGGCCACCGGCCCCGGGGAGCTCGAGCACGTCCTCCGAGCGGCCCTCGATGGTCTCCAGCCGGGCGAAGGACCGCCCGCACGCGCAGCCACGCCCCCCGAGAGCGATCCGGTCGGACATCTCGTAGCGGATCAGCGGCAGGGTGCGGGAGAACAGCACGGTCACCAGCAGGCGGGCTCCCACCGTGCCCGCCGGCACGGGGACCCCGGCCTCGTCGACCGGCTCCACGATGACCAGGTCCTCGTAGAGGTGGCGGGTGCGGTAGCGGCACGGGGAGGCGATGCCGGCCGTCTCAGTGGCTGCGTACACATCGAAGGGGGACGTGCCCCAGGCCGCCTCGATCGCGGCGGCGGTCTGCGCCGTGAGCACCTCGGAGGCCGAGACCACCGAGGCCGGGGCGATGGCCAGCCTTCCTGCTTCTTGCTCGGCCGCCAGCGGGCGCAGCGCCGAGGGGTAGCCCACCAGCAGCCGGGGCCGGAAGGCGTTGAGCTGCCGGACGGCCTCGGGCAGCGGGTCGGTGGCGTCCAGGCGCAGGGTCGGCACCATCCGCGACTGCAGGGACGCCCCCACCACCGCCGACTGGTGGGTGGGCACCCGCGAGCTGACCACCGCCACCCGCAGCGGACGGGTCAGCCCGGCCGGCACCCCGGCCCAGTCGTTGGCCCTCGCGTAGGAGGCCAGCACGATCGCCCACTCCGCCCGGTTCCACACGAAGACCCCCGGCCGGCCCGTGGTGCCGGCCGTGGCGGCCGCCCACCAGCGCCCCCGCCACGGCACCCCGGGGTCCGCCCCTGAGGTGACCAGCTCGTGCAGGTGCGCCTCGACGTCGGCCCGCCGCAGCCCCGGGGCGGTGACCGCCTCGTCGAAGTGCTCCATCAGCTGCGCCTTGGTCACCGGCGGCAGCGCCGACAGCGGGGCGTCGAGCAGCCCGGCGTGATGGCTGCGGTAGAACGCCGACCGGGCGTAGGCCACCCGCCGCAACCGGGCCAGACCTCGTGCCTGCTCGAGTGCGATGCGCTCAGCGCTCCACCGGTCGCGCCGCCCCCAGGAGGCGCGCAGCAGGAGAAGCTCGGAGAGCAACCGGGCGTCCATCTCTCCTCCGATCCGTCAGGGATGGCCCCTGCCGACCCTCCGACGATGCACCGCGGTCGGAGCGACCCCACCGGGTGCGCCGTTCCGGGTGGGAGCCTCAGCCCAGGTGGGCCAGCAGATCCTTGTCCACCGCGCCGAGATCCTTCGGAGAGGCCTTCAGCATGGAAGCGATGTGGTGCGTCATGGCGCGCTCCTTCTCCGGGTCGGTACGGCGAACCGACCGGCGTCGGCCCGCCGTGATCTCGACGCTAGACCGCTCCGTTCGACGCCTGAACCCCTGCGGTCTTGAAGATTCGGTGAAGATGTACCGTCCACCCCCCCCTGCCCTGATCTTCCCTCAGCGACAGGTCTACCGTGGACGGTGCCGGTCCGCCCCGATCCGGAGCTGACCGGAGCAAGCACAACGATGTGTGGGCCCGGCACGGGCTCCTGCGAAGGAGAGGTTCGTCATGACGTCGACGTTCAAGCACCTGGCCGCCGGAACGGCCCTGGCCCTGGCCCTCAGCAGTGCCGGCGCCGCGGCGGCGGTCGCGTCCCCCGCGCACGGTCCGGCTTCCGCGCAGATGAGTTCCGAGCGGCACATGCGGCACATGTCGCACGACCACCACTTCGCCGTGATGATGATCCCCCACCACCAGGGCGCGATCGACATGGCCGAACTGGCCCTGGAGAAGTCCGATCGTCCCGAGGTCCGGGACCTGGCCGAGAAGATCATCGAGGTCCAGACGGAGGAGATCGAGCAGCTGCAGGCCGCCGCCGACCGGCTCGCCGCCGAGAAGGACGAGGATCGCCACCGCCACGGTCGTCACGGTCACGGCCACCACGGTCACGGCCACCACGGTCACGGCCATCACGGTGGCCAGGGCCACGGTGGGGGCATGGGCGGCGACATGCACGGCGGCATGATGGGCGGGATGGACGGCATGGGCCTCGAGGAGCTGGCGAAGCTGTCCGGGGACGAGTTCGACAAGGCCTTCCTCGAGGAGATGATCGCCCACCACCGGATGGCCGTCGAGATGGCCCGGATGGAGCTGCAGATGGGGACCGACCCGGAGCTCCGGGCCATGGCGGAGACGATGATCGAGGACCAGCAGGCGGAGATCGAGCTCATGCAGGGCTGGCTGGAGGAGTGGTTCACGGCCTGACCACGGACCGGCCCGACGCCGGTGGGGTTCGCCGGCCCGGGCCTGCGAGGCGCGAGACTGGTCCCATGCCTGAGCCTCCCGCCCTCCGCTCGCCGGTCCCCGGCATCGCCGCGATCCTGGCCACCTCCGTCCTGTGGGGCACCACCGGGACCGCCGCGACCTTCGCGCCCGACGCCGGGCCGCTGGCGATCGGAGCCGCCGCGCTGGGCGTCGGCGGGCTGCTGCAGGCGGCGATCGCCCTGCCCGCGCTGCGGCGCTCGCGGGAGTCGCTGCGGAGGCACGCGGGCCTGGTGGCGGTCGGGGCGGTGGCGGTGGCGGTCTACCCGCTGGCGTTCTACAGCTCGATGCACCTGGGCGGGGTGGCGATCGGCACGGTCGTCTCCCTGGCCTCCGCTCCCCTGGCCTCCGGGGTCCTGGAACGGGCGCTGGAGCACAGGTCCCTGAGCCGGTGGTGGATGCTGGCGGCCGTCCTGGGCGTCCTCGGCAGCGTCCTGCTGGTCCTGTCGAAGACCGCGCAGCCGGCGGTGTCCGCCTCCGCGACCGCGGCCGGCATCGGGCTGGGCCTGGTGGCCGGAACGACCTACGCGCTGTACTCCTGGGTGGTCCACCGGCTGATGGGCCACCAGGTGGGGCGCGCGGCGTCGATGGGGGCGGTCTTCGGGGCCGGCGGGGCGCTGCTGGTTCCCGTCCTGCTGGTCACGGGCGCGCCCCTGGTCGCCTCGGCGCCGTCGTTCGCCGTCGCCGCGTACATGGCCCTGGTGCCGATGTTCCTCGGGTACTTCCTGTTCGGGATCGGGCTCGCCCGGGTGCGCCCGAGCACGGCGACCACCCTCACCCTGACCGAGCCGGCGGTCGCGGCGGTGCTGGCGGTCGTCGTGGTGGGCGAGCGGCTGACCGCCGCCGGCTGGGCCGGTCTCTCGGTGATCGCCGCCGCGCTGGTCGTGCTCGCCGTCGCCCCCACCAACGTCGCGGACCGGCGGCCCGGCCCCTCGGGAGGGGCCGGGCCGCCGGTGGACGGTCAGGAGCCGCTGGTCAGGGCCGGACGACCGCCTTCAGGGCTCCCGCGCCGCGGCCGGCCGTGAGCGCCCCGGCGACGTCGTCGAGACCGTGCCGGGAGGTGACGAGCCCGTCGAGGTCCACCTCGCCCGAGGCGGCGAGGCGCACCGCGGTGGGCCAGGTGTTGGCGTAGCGGAACGTGCCCGTGATGACCAGCTCACGGTTCTGCACGAGCGGCACGGGCAGGGCCAGGGTGTCCATGCCCATCCCCACCAGCACGGCGCGTCCGGCGGGGGCGAGCCGGTGCAACCCGGACAGCACCGCCGGCTGCACCCCCGTGGCATCCACGAACACGTCGTACCCCGAGCCTGGGAACGGCGCTCCCTGCTCCGGCGCGTCCTGGGTCGTGAAGACGTCCGTGGCCCCGTAGCCGCGCGCGACCTCGAGGCGCTCGGCGCGCACGTCCGTCACGACGACGTCGGTGGCCCCGGCGAGGGCCGCGCACTGCGCCACGAGTAGACCGATCGGCCCGGCTCCGGCCACGAGCACCCTGGATCCCAGCCGCACGTGACCGGCCTGCACCGCCGCGATCCCGACCGAGAGCGGCTCCAGCAGGGCCGCGGCCTCGTCGGAGACGCTGTCCGGCACGGTGTGGCAGAAGGCCGCGGGATGCACCGCGTACTCGGAGAAGACGCCGTCCACCGGCGGGGTGGCGAAGAAGCGCACCGCGGGGTCGAGGTTGTACCGGCCGGCCAGGGTCTCCGCCGAGAACGGCTCCGGGATCCCCGGTTCCAGCGACACGCGCTCCCCGACACGGGCGGGGTCGACGCCGGGACCGACGGCCACCACCTGCCCGGAGGGTTCGTGGCCGAGCACCAGGGGCTCCTCGACCACGAAGTCGCCGATCCTCCCGTGCTCGTAGTAGTGCGTGTCGGAGCCGCACACGCCCACGGCGAGGATGCGGACCAGCACCTCGCCCGGGCCCGGCACTGGCACGGGCCGCTCCTCGACCAGGAGCCGGCCCGGACCGGTCAGGACGCTGGCTCGCATGGACTGCGGCAGAGACATGGGCGGCACCTCTGTCTGCGCTTGCTGTGTGTTCGTCTGCGTCATGCGGGCGCTCAGTCGGGGAGGCGGGTGCCGGTGGCGGTGTCGAACAGGTGCAGGTGCTCCATCGCCGGGGCGACC
>NZ_BMEQ01000014.1 GCF_014636775.1 Kocuria dechangensis | reverse complement strand
TCAGTGAGTGAGGCCCCGGCCCGCAACCCCCAGCGCACCCGGGCGGTCACTACATACCGTCTAGGCCGTTCCGGCTCCCGGGACACGTCGGAGGCCCCGCACCTGTGCGGGGCCTCCGACGTGTCCCGGTCCCGTCCGGGGCGGGAGGTCACGTCGTCCTCCCTGCACAGGGACCTCCGCCGGGGGTCGTCGGCCCCGGCCGTCCACACGGGCTCGCCCGTCTCCGCGCCGCCGGGCGCCCGCACGGGAGCCTGGGGTCACCCCGCCACCGGGGTCAGCCCAGGCCGCACCGGCCGTCGCCCAAGAGGAGTTCCCGATGACCGAGCAGATCACCGTCCGCGGCTACGTCGCCACGGACCCGGAGTCCCGCAACCTGCCCGACGGCACGGTGGTGGTGGCCTTCCGCCTCGCCTCCACCCCGCGCTGGTACGACGCGCAGACCGCGAGCTGGCGGGACGGCCACACCAACTGGTTCACCGTCCAGGCCTTCCGCGCGCTGGGGCTCAACGCCCTCGCCAGCGTGAAGAAGGGCCAGCCGGTCGTGGTCGTCGGCAGGCTGAAGGTGCGCTTCTGGGAGGGCGAGCACGGCCGCAACACGGCCGTGGACCTCGACGCCGTGTCCATCGGGCACGACCTCGCGCTCGGCACCGCCGGCTTCCAGCGCACCATCAGCTCCGCGCCGCCCGCCGGCCCGGCCGCCTCGAGCCCGGCCGCGGACGGGGCGGGGGACCAGGGCGAGGGGCACGACGCCGCAACCGGAGAAGGAGCGTCGGCGGAACCACGGACGCAGGTGCCGGACGACGTCGACCCGGAGACGGGGGAGCTGCTGGACACGGACGGCGGCGCCGCTCCAGGGGCTGGCTCCGAGGCCGGCTCCTCGGCCAACCCCTCGGCCCGCTCGAAGACCGGCCGGCAGCCGGCGACCGCCTGAGCCGCCCGGGGACGGGGTCGCGGCGCACCGGGGCGGCACCCGGCGCGTGTCCGGGCGCGTGTCCGGGCATTGTCGAGCGGCCCCGCAACCCGGCGGGCACAGGGCGGGGTAGCCTTGAGGCCATGGCGGAATTCATCTACACAATGTCCAAGGCCCGCAAGACCGTGGGCGACAAAGTCATCCTGGACGACGTCACCATGTCGTTCTACCCGGGCGCCAAGATCGGCGTCGTGGGACCCAACGGGGCGGGCAAGTCCACCATCCTGAAGATCATGGCCGGCCTCGATCAGCCGTCCAACGGCGACGCCCGGCTCAGCCCCGGCTACAGCGTCGGCATCCTCCTGCAGGAGCCGCCGCTGAACGAGGACAAGACGGTCCTCGGCAACGTCGAGGAGGGCGTCGGTGAGATCAAGGCCAAGCTCGACCGCTTCAACGAGATCTCGGAGGAGATGGCCCAGCCGGACGCCGACTTCGACTCCCTCATGGAGGAGATGGGCAAGCTCCAGGAGGACATCGACGCCGCCAACGCCTGGGACCTCGACTCCCAGCTGGAGCAGGCGATGGACGCCCTGCGCTGCCCGCCGCCGGACGCCGACGTGAGGGTCCTCTCCGGTGGCGAGCGCCGCCGGGTGGCCCTGTGCAAGCTCCTGCTGCAGAAGCCGGACCTCCTGCTGCTCGACGAGCCGACCAACCACCTGGACGCCGAGTCCGTGCTGTGGCTCGAGCAGCACCTCAAGGAGTACGCCGGTGCCGTGCTCGCCGTGACCCACGACCGGTACTTCCTCGACCACGTGGCCGAGTGGATCTGTGAGGTCGACCGCGGCCGGCTCTACCCGTACGAGGGCAACTACTCCACCTACCTGGACACCAAGCGCCAGCGCATGGAGATCCAGGGCAAGAAGGACGCCAAGCAGGCCAAGCGCCTGGCGGACGAGCTCGAGTGGGTCCGCTCCAACGCCAAGGGCCGCCAGGCCAAGTCGAAGGCCCGTCTGGCCCGCTACGAGGAGATGGCCTCCGAGGCGGAGAAGACCCGCAAGCTCGACTTCGAGGAGATCCAGATCCCGCCGGGACCCCGGCTGGGCAACCTGGTGATCGAGGCGAAGAACCTGCGCAAGGGCTTCGGGGACCGCTCCCTCATCAAGGACTTGTCCTTCACGCTGCCGCGCAACGGCATCGTGGGCGTGATCGGGCCCAACGGCGTCGGCAAGTCGACCCTGTTCAAGACCATCGTGGGCCTCGAGCCGCTCGACGGCGGCGAGCTGAAGATCGGCGACTCCGTCAAGATCTCCTACGTGGACCAGAACCGCGAGAACCTGGACCCGAACAAGTCCCTGTGGGAGGTCGTCTCGGACGGGCTCGACTACATCAACGTGGGCAACGTCGAGATGCCGTCCCGCGCCTACGTCTCCGCGTTCGGGTTCAAGGGCCCGGACCAGCAGAAGAAGGCCGGGGTGCTCTCCGGCGGTGAGCGCAACCGCCTGAACCTGGCGCTGACCCTCAAGCAGGGCGGCAACCTCCTGCTTCTGGACGAGCCGACCAACGACCTCGACGTGGAGACCCTGGGCTCGCTCGAGAACGCGCTGCTCGAGTTCCCGGGCTGCGCCGTGGTCGTCTCGCACGACCGGTGGTTCCTCGACCGGGTGGCCACCCACATCCTCGCGTGGGAGGGCACCGAGGAGGAGCCGGACAAGTGGTACTGGTTCGAGGGCAACTTCGAGTCGTACGAGGCGAACAAGGTGGAGCGCCTCGGCGCCGACGCCGCGCGTCCCCACCGCGTCACCCACCGTCGCCTGACCCGCGACTGACCGGGTCCTGACCCGTCCCACGGACACACCGAGGGGGCCGGTCCTGCCGGAACGAGCAGCTCGTTCCGGCAGGACCGGCCCCCTCGGCGTTGCAGCGCGCTGGGTGCGGCCCCTCAGCGCTGGGGGCAGGTCACGACCCCTCGCGCCCCGGGGCGTCTCCCGGCGGTGCCCCTAGTGGAACTCCGGGAAGCGCATCATGCCCTCCTGGGCAGTAGTGGCGATGAGCTTGCCGTCGCGGGTGAACATGCGACCCACGCCCAGGCCGCGGGCCGAGGACGCGTTGGGGGAGGACTGCACGTACAGGACCCACTCGTCGGCGCGGGCCTCCCGGTGCCACCACATGGCGTGGTCGAGGGAGGCGAGGTTCATCCCCCGCTCGGTCCACGTCTTGCCGTGCAGCCGCAGGATCGGCTCGAGCAGGGTGTAGTCGCTCGCGTAGGCGAGGGCGGCGCGGTGGACGTGCGGGTCGTCCGGCAGGGGCTTGAGCGTCTTGATCCACACGGCGTTGAACGGCTCGCCCCGGGAGTCCGGGGTGAAGTAGATCGGCTCGGTGATGTAGCGCATGTCGAAGGGCCGCTCGTAGGCGACCGACCGGGCCTCGGGGGCGTCGATGTGCCCCAGCAGCTCCACGGCGGTCGGCAGGGACTCGGGGTCGGGGAGGTTGCGGGGCGCCTCGTCCTGGTGGTCCAGGCCCCGGGCCGGGACCTGGAAGGACGCGATCGCCGAGAGGATGGCCCTGCCCTCCTGGTAGGCGTGCACGCGGCGGGCGGAGAACGAGCGGCCGTCACGGATCCGCTCGACCCCGAAGGTGATCGGCTGGGAGACATCGCCGGGGCGGAGGAAGTAGCCGTGCAGGGAGTGGATGATCCGCTCCGTCTCCACGGTGCGCATGGCGGCGGTCGCGGCCTGCGCCAGCACCTGCCCGCCGTAGACGCGGCCGCGGCCGGGGGAGATGGAGTGGCCCACGAAGATGTCCTCGAGCGTGCGGGCGCCGCCTCCGTCCGCGAGGTCGAGCATGTCGAGCAGGGCCTGGGTGGGGTCCGCGATGGGGCTGTACGTCATGGGCTCACTCTAGCCAAGCCCGGATCGGGCCCGGCGACGTCCCGGCGCGGGAGGGGATGTGATGGGATGGAGGACATGTCTTCGCTGCTGATCCCCATCCAGATGCGCTTCGGCGACATCGACAGCTACGGCCACGTCAACAACGTGACCATGCTCCAGTACCTCGAGGACGCCCGCGTCCTGCTCACCGCGCGCCGGGTCCCCGCCGGCACGGTCGGGGGCCTCGACCGCGAGACCTCGTTCCGGGACGAGGT
Source organism: Kocuria dechangensis (assembly GCF_014636775.1). Lineage (GTDB taxonomy): Bacteria > Actinomycetota > Actinomycetes > Actinomycetales > Micrococcaceae > Kocuria > Kocuria dechangensis. The sequence goes on along the minus strand of NZ_BMEQ01000014.1, from coordinate 107,233 downwards.
GGGGGACCGGCTCACCGTGATCGGCCGCCAGGAGATCGAGTACACGGAGCAGCTGCTGTACCGCGCCGAGCCGATCCACGTGCGGGTGTGGGTCTCCGCCGTGGGCGGGTCCAGCTTCGTGCTCGACTACGCGGTGCAGGAGGAGGACGGCTCCCGGGTCTACGCCGTGGCGCAGACCGTCGTCGTGCAGATCGACCGGGCCACCGGGCGGCCGGCCCGGCTCACCGAGCTCCAGCGGACGCTGCTCGGGCAGTGGGCGGACGAACCCACCCGCTTCGCCCGCCGCCCCGCGACGGCCGGGGCCTGAGGCCGTGGCCCGCTCCCTCGCCCTGACCGACCCGCGCGCCGTCGCGGACCTGCGCACCTTCCTCTCCCGCGCCCGGAGCCTGGACGCCCAGGGCGCCGTGCGCTTCCAGTCCCGCGGCCGCGCCCTGGGCATCTACGTGTGCGTGCTCGAGCCCCACGGGCTGCTCGACCGGACCCCCACCGTGCTGGGCCTGCGCACGGCCGCCCTCGCCCAGGAGCAGCCGCTCGACGTCACGGTCTCCCTCGGCGCCGTCCTCGACCGGATGCCCCGGCAGGAGGAGGACACCGCGGAGGTCGGGCTCCCGCCCATGGACGCCACCGTCTCGTGGGCCGGGATCGCCCCGCCGCTGGGCGGCTGGGCCCCGGTGGGCGCCGTGGCCGCGGACACCGTGCGCGAGGCCGCCCGGGCCGGGATCGCCGAGGTCGCCCGCACCGTGCCCGTGGACGCGGGCTCCGCCGTCGTCGACACGGTGCGCTCGCAGGTCTGGGGCCGCTCCTCGGCCTGGGCGCAGCCCGTGGCCGGCGCCCTGACCGGGGGCCCGGTGCCCGACGGCGCCGCCTTCGCGGCGTGGTCCCTGGGGTTCCTGCGTCCCGGCGAACAGGTGGCCGTGGCCGAGAACGGCCGCTGGGTGCGCCTGAGCGCCCCCGGCGGGCACGTCCTCGTCAAGCGCTAGGAGCGCCGGGCCCGGCCGGCTCAGCCCGGCCGGTTGATCATCGCGTGGGCGGCGCGGTCGAGGTAGTCCCAGAGGATCCCGTCGTGCAGCGGCGAGAGCTCGAGGGTGTCCAGCGCGGCGCGCATGTGCCGGAGCCAGGTGTCCCGCGCCCACGAGTCCACGGCGAACGGCATGTGCCGCATCCGCAGCCGGGGGTGCCCCCGCTGCTCGGAGTACGTGGTGGGCCCGCCCCAGTACTGCTCCAGGAACATCCGCAGCCGCTCCTCCGCCGGCCCGAGGTCGTCCTCCGGGTACAGCGCGCGGAACCTCTCATCCTCGGCCACCCGGGCGTAGAACTCGTGGACGAGCTTCACGAACGTCTCGTGCCCGCCCACCTGGTCGTAGAACGACGCCGCGGCGCCGGCCTCGGCCTGCTCCCGCCCGTCCCCGACCTGCGGCACGGGGCGGCGCACCTGGGACAGCGGCGTGCCCACCGCGAAGGACCGGGCGCCCGGCGGGGCCGCGGCGGCCGGGTCGGTGCGCGGCGCCCCGGGGGCCTGCCGGTCCGGCTGCCCCGGCTGCCCCGATTGCTCGGTCTGCTCCGATTGCTCGGTCTGCTCCGGCCGCTCGGGGGTGGCCGGGGTGCCCGGGCCCTGCGGCGCGCTCATGCCCGCACCGCCTCGTAGGCCGCGTCCACGGCCTGCCCGCGCACGGCGCGGAACACCGCGTCCCGGCGCTCCAGCACGAGCCGGCGCAGGCCGTGCAGGTCCTCGGGCAGCTGCGCCAGGAACGCGTCGGCGGCGTCGACCGTCGCCCGGGTCGGGAGGTTGGGGAACATGCCCGTGGCGATCTGCTGGGCGAGCTCGTGGGTGCGGGTGCGCCACACGCCGGGCACGGCCGCGAAGTACTGCTCGGCGTAGGGCTCCAGCAGTGCGGGGTCGTGGGTGGTGCGGAACCCGTCGATGGCCGCCTCCTGGAGGGAGTTGGGCAGGGAGCCCTCGACCACGATCTGCCGCCACGCCCGGGCCTTGGCCTCGGCCGTGGGGACGGCGGCGCGGGCGCGGGCCGCGGCGATGGCCCCGTTCTCGGTGTTGTCCTCGGCGAGCATGGCCTCGACGTCCGCCTCGGTGCGCCGCCCGCCGGCGCACAGGGCGGTGAGGACCGCCCAGCGCAGGTCGGTGTCCAGCTCCAGCCCGGCCAGGGCGCGGTCCCCGGCGAGGAGCTCCTCGAGCACCCCGAGCTGCGCGTCGGTGCGGGCGTGGCGGGCGAAGGCCTTGAGGAACTGCAGCTGCTGGTCGGAGCCGGCGGCGGCCTCCTCGGTGAGGGCCCACAGCCGGTCGGCGGCGTCGTGCTCCACGGCGTCGCGCACGGGCTCCGCCACGTAGCCCTCGAGCACGGTGTCCAGCTGCTTGAGCAGGACCTGGATGCCGGTCGAGTCGGTCTCGTGGGCGATGTTGCCGAGCACCAGCTCCACGTAGCGGCGGGCGGGGGTCTCGCCGTCGTGCACCCCGTCCCACACGGAGGCCTGGACGAGGGCGCGGGGCAGGGTGTCCTCGAAGTTCTTCAGGTGCGTCAGGGCGGTGTCCAGCGAGCACTCGTCCAGGCGGATCTTCGCGTAGGCGAGGTCGTCGTCGTTGAGCAGCACGAGGTCCGGCAGCTCCCGGCCCACCAGCTCCGGCACCTCCGTGGACGCGCCGTCGACGTCGAGCTCGACCCGGTGCGTGCGTACGAGCTTGCCCTGGTCGCCGTCGTGGTCGTAGAAGCCGATCGCCAGGCGGTGCGGGCGCAGCGTGGGGTGCTCCTCGGGCGCGGTCTGCCGGACGCGGAAGGCGGTGATCACCCCGTCCTCGTCCGTCTCGAGCACCGGGGCCAGGGTGTTGACCCCGGCGGTCTCCAGCCACTTCGCGGACCAGTCCTCGAGGTCACGCCCACTGGCCTCCTCGAGCTGGACCAGCAGGTCCCGCAGCTCCGTGTTCGCCCAGGCGTGCCGAGCGAAGTACCGGTTGAGCCCGGCCATGAACTGCTCCTGGCCCACCCACGCCACCAGCTGCTTGAGCACCGAGGCGCCCTTGGCGTAGGTGATGCCGTCGAAGTTGACCAGGACGTCCTCGAGGTCCCGGATCTCGGCCTTGATGGGGTGCGTGGTGGGCAGCTGGTCCTGCTCGTAGCCCCAGGACTTCTCCCCGGCCGCGAAGGTGGTCCACGCGTTGCGGTAGCGGGTGTTCTCCGCGGCCGCGAGCGTGGACATGAACTCCGCGAAGGACTCGTTGAGCCATAGGTCGTTCCACCAGCGCATGGTCACGAAGTCGCCGAACCACATGTGCGCCAGCTCGTGCAGGACCGTGATGGCCCGCCGCTCCACGCGCGCCTGCGTGGGCCTGGAGCGGAAGACGTAGACCTCCACGAAGGTCACGGCCCCGGCGTTCTCCATGGCGCCCGCGTTGAACTGCGGGACGAACAGCTGGTCGTACTTCTCGAAGGGGTACGGGACGCCGAACTGCGCCTCGAAGAACTCGAAGCCCTGCTTGGTGATCCCGAACATCTCGTCCGCCTCGACGTGCTCCATCAGGGAGCGCCGGGCGTACAGGCCGAGGGGGATGGTGCGCCCGTCGGCGCTCGTGAGCTCGTCGTGCACCGACGCGTAGGGCCCGGCGATGAGGGCGGTGACGTAGCAGGGCACCACGGGGGTGGGGGAGAACGCCCAGGTGGCGGTCCCCTCGCCGGTGGGCACGGGCTCCGGGGTGGGCTGGGTGGAGACCACGGTCCAGTGGTCCGGGGCGGTCACGGTGAACGCGAACGTCGCCTTGAGGTCGGGCTGCTCGAAGACGGCGAACATCCGCCGGGTGTCGGCGACCTCGAACTGCGTGTAGAGGTACACCTCGTCGTCCACCGGGTCCACGAACCGGTGCAGGCCCTCGCCGGTGTTCATGTAGAGGCAGTCGGCGTCCACCACGAGCACGTTCTGCTCGGCGAGCTCCGGCAGCCGGATCCGCACCCCGTCCGAGACCTCCGCCGGGTCCAGCTCCGTGCCGTTGAGCACCACGGAGTGCACCGCGTCGGTGATCGCGTCGACGAACGTGGAGGCGCCGGAGGTCGCGCGGAAGCGCACCGTCGTGGTCGACCGGAAGGTCCGCTCGCCGCGGGTGAGGTCCAGGACGACGTCGTAGGCGTCCACCGCCACGGTCTCGGCCCGGCGGGCCGCCTCCTCGCGCGTCAGGTTGGTTCCGGGCACAGGGTGCCGTCCTCTCGTCGGGGTCAGGGGGCGTCCGCGGCCGGTCCGGTCGCGGGGAGTCCGTCCATTATGACAGCCGGGTCACCGGCCCGCCGGGAGGTGCCGATACCCGGCGTCCCGGGTTCCCGGGACGCACTACCCTGGGAGGGGCCCGCGGCCGCGGGCCCGCCCCACCCGCGATCCCAGGAGCTCCCGACCATGCGCGTCCACATCGCCACCGACCACGCCGGCCTCGACCTCTCCCAGTACCTGGTCGAGCGGCTCGTCGCCGCAGGGTACGACCTCGTCGACCACGGCCCGGAGACCTACGACGCCCTGGACGACTACCCCGCGTTCTGCATCAGCGCCGCGCTCGCCGTCCGGGAGGAGCGCGAGCGGGGCCTCGACTCGCTGGGCATCGTGCTCGGCGGGTCCGGCAACGGCGAGCAGATCGCCGCGAACAAGGTCGCCGGCATCCGCGCTGCCCTCGCCTGGAGCCTGGACACGGCGCGGCTCGCGCGCCAGCACAACGACGCGCAGGTCGTGGCCCTGGGCGGGCGCCAGCACTCCCGGGAGGAGGCCCTCGCGATCGTCGAGGCGTTCCTGGCCGAGCCCTTCAGCGGCGACGAGCGCCACGTGCGCCGGATCGGCCAGATCGCCGAGTACGAGGCCACCGGCGCCGTCGCCGGGAAGCTGGAGGGCCTGCGCCCCCGCGAGCACCCGGCCGCCCGGGAGGCCTGAGTGCCCGAGGGCCACTCGATCCACCGTCTCGCCCGCCAGTTCGCCGACTGCTTCGCGGGGCAGCGCCTGGCCGTGAGCTCCCCCCAGGGGCGCTTCGCGGCCGGGGCCGCGGCGCTGGACGGGGCCGTCCTGGAGGGCGCCCGCGCGCACGGCAAGCAGCTGTTCCTCGACTTCGCCGGGGACCGGGTGCTGCGCTCGCACCTGGGCCTCTACGGGGCATGGAGCTTCGGCGGCACCGAGCGCTTCCGCGGCGCCTCCTCGATCGGCGCACCGCGCCGGATCGGGGAGCGGGAGGTCCACGACGACGACGCCGTCCCCTCCTGCGGCCCGCTCGTCCCGCCCCCGCCGGTCGGGGCGGTGCGGGTGCGGCTGGTCGGGGACGAGGGCTGGGCGGACCTGCGCGGGCCCACGGTGTGCGTGCTCGAGACCCGCGCCGAGGCGGAGGCCGTGCGGGCGCGGCTGGGCCCGGACCCGCTGGACCCGCACGCCGACCCCGGCCCGTTCGTGGCGGCGGTCCGCCGCAGCCGCCGCCCGGTGGGCGCGCTGCTGATGGACCAGGCCGTCGTGGCGGGGGTGGGCAACATCTACCGCGCGGAGGCCCTGTTCCGCCGCGGGATCGACCCGATGGCGCCGGGCCGCTCCCTCGGCGAGGAGCCGCTGCGGGAGCTGTGGGCGGACGTCGTGGCGCTGATGCGCACGGGCGTGCGGCTCGGCAGGATCGTCACCACGGACCCCGCCGACCGCCCCGGCGTCGCCGAGGCCGAGGCGTGGCCCGCGCATGCGCACCTCGTGTACAAGCGCCAGGGGCTGCCGTGCCGCCGGTGCGGCACGGCCGTGGCGGCGGGGGAGCTGGAGGGGCGCAGCCTGTTCTGGTGCCCGTCCTGCCAGGGCTGAGGCCGGGCCGCCGGTCACCCGTCCTGCCGGCTGCCGGGACCGGTGCGAGCCAGGAGCACCACCTGCCACAGCGGGCCCCGCAGCGCAGCCACCGGCTCGAGGCCGTGGCGGCGCAGCACCGCGAGCATCGCGGCGGGGGAGTGGGCGTAGTTGCGGAACTGCAGCCGCGCGGCCCGGTAGCCGAGGTTCAGCAGCGCGGCCGCGGCGCGCCCGGCCCGCCCGCCCGGGGGGTGGCTGAACACCAGCAGCCGGCGGGCGTGGTCGGCCGCGGCGCCCAGGAGGCGCTCGTGGTCGGGGTAGCAGCACACGACCCGGTTGAGCACCACCACGTCGTGGGCGGCGACCGCGCCGGGTTCCTCGGCGACGTCCAGCAGGCGGCGCACCACGCGGTCCGCGAGCCCGGCGGCGGCGGCCAGCCCGGCGGCGTCGGCGTCGTAGGAGTCCACCAGCTCGAGGTTCGTGGCGCGGGCCGCGCCGCGGCGCAGCAGCTCGAGCTGCAGGTCGCCCACGCCGCCGCCGATCTCCAGGACCTCGGCGCCCGCGATGTCCTGCGCGGCGAGCAGATCCGCGATCCGGCGGGTCGTCCGGTCGAGCCCGCGGCGCCGGTAGCGGCGGGCGAGGTGGTGGGCGAACCGGGGGCCGAACACGCGCTCGTACCCGGCGGGCCCGCAGCAGCAGCACATGGCGGCAGGATACGCCCGGCCCGCGCCCGCCGTCCCGGGTTCCGCGCCCCGAGCCAGGATCTTCCTGCGCCGAGTCTCCATCCTTCCGGCTCTCCGGGCGCCGAGTTCCCTCAAGCGCGGCAATTCCCCCGGTGCTCTCGTGGGGATCTGCCGTATCGGAGGGGACTCGGCGGGGGAGGTGTCCAGCGGCTGGGGGGCTCGGCGGGGGAGGCGCCGGTCCGGGCGGGGGCCGGGGCCGGGGACGACGAACACCCCGGTCCAGGAGGACTGGGGCGTTCGTGCGACAGGAGGGGATGACGGGAATCGAACCCGCGTAATCAGTTTGGAAGACTGAGGCTCTACCATTGAGCTACATCCCCGTCGGGCCATACCCATTAACCGGTCCGGCGCGCACGCTGTCAAATCCCCCGGGCGCGCGGCGACCTCCGGCAGTACGCCGGCCCCGGCCCCCGGGGCGCCGCCGCCGGTCGGGCCCGAAGGTTCTGCCGGCGGGCCCCCCGAGGGCGCCGCGGCGGGCCGAGGTGCGGGTCCGTCCGGGCTACCGGTAGACTCGCCGGTGGTCCGTGCGCGTGCGGCGGACCGCAGTCGCTGCGGCCGAGGCCGCAGGAGACGGGGCGTAGCGTAGTGGCTAGCGCGCCTGCTTTGGGAGCAGGAGATCGCAGGTTCGAGTCCTGTCGCCCCGACGTTGGAGCGGCTGCCCGGCCCCGCCGGGCAGCCGCCATTCCGACTGCCCGGACCGGAACGTGCGGTCCCGAGAACATCCAACCGACCTACCACTCAGGAGTACAGCGGAAGTGAAGAGCGCCGTCGAGAAACTCAACCCCACGCAGGTCAAGATCGTGGTGGACGTCCCGTTCGCGGAGTTCAAGCCGTTCTTGGACCAGACCTACAAGTCTCTCGCGAACCAGATCCAGGTCCCCGGCTTCCGCCGCGGCAAGATCCCCGCCCGGCTGATCGAGCAGCGCGTCGGCTTCGACTTCGTCGTCGAGAACGCGCTCAACGAGGGCATGAACACCTTCTTCCAGCAGGCGCTGATGGAGAACGGCATCACCCCGCTGACCCAGCCGCAGGTCGAGGTCGTCGCGAAGCCCGAGGAGGGCGACCGCGAGGCCGACACCAAGGTCGAGATCGACGTGACGGTCCGCCCCGAGATCGAGCTGCCGGACTACAAGGGCCTCAAGGTCGAGGTCGAGGCCCGCGAGGCCTCCGCCGAGGACGAGCAGAAGGCGCTCGACGAGCTGCGCGGCCGCTTCGGCACGCTCAAGACCGTGGACCGCCCGGCCGCCGAGGGCGACTTCGTCACCCTGGACCTGCAGGCCCTGATCGACGGCGAGGAGGTCGACGCCGCGAACGACCTGTCCTACCAGGTGGGCGCCGGCACCATGCTCGAGGGCATGGACGAGGCCATCACCGGCCTGTCCGCGGGCGAGGACGCCACCTTCGAGACGAAGCTCGCCGGCGGCGAGCACAGCGGCCAGGACGCCACCGTCAAGGTGAAGGTCAGCGCCGTCAAGGAGCGCGAGCTGCCCGAGGCCGACGACGAGTTCGCCCAGCTGGCCTCCGAGTTCGACACCATCGAGGAGCTCAAGGAGGACCTGAAGAAGCAGGCCTCCGAGGCCGCCGTCGTGGAGCAGGGCGTCGAGGCCCGCGACAAGGTCCTCGAGAAGCTGCTCGAGCTCGTCGAGATCCCCGTGCCCGAGGCCGTGATCGAGGAGCAGATCGCCCAGCACTTCGACAACCCGCAGGCCGAGGCCGACCACGACACCCAGGAGCACCGCGACGAGGTCCGCAAGAACGCCGAGTCCGCGTTCCGCAACGAGATCGTCCTGGACGCCGTGGCGGAGCAGGAGGAGATCGGCGTCGAGCAGTCCGAGCTGATCGACTACATCGTCAACATGTCCCAGCAGTACGGCATGGACCCGAACCAGTTCGCCCAGCTGCTGGACTCCTCCGGCCAGGCCGGCCTGATGGTCGGCGAGGTCCGCCGTCGCAAGGCCCTCGCCAAGGTCCTGGAGTACGCCGAGGTGACCGACTCCGAGGGCAACCCCGTGGACCTCTCCGAGTTCGTCCGCCCGCAGGGCGCGGAGACCGCCGGCGAGCCCGCCCCGGAGGAGACCACGGCGGCCCCGGCCCCCGGCACGGAGGAGGAGGGCTCGCCCGAGTCCCCGGAGTCCCCCGAGTCCCCCGAGTCCCCGGAGTCGGCCGACTCCCCGGACTCCGCCAAGTGAGCTCCTGAAGCGCATCCGAAGGCGCCGTCGTTCCTCCCGGAACGGCGGCGCCTTCGCCGTCGGCGGGGCCGTGACGGCCACCATGCGCCATCAGCGAACAACCGCGGCGACGGCCGGACCGGGCGCGGGCCGGGCACTAGTGTTCTCAGAGAGATCACCGGACCACACGGACGAAAGAGGTACCGTTTCATGACCTCCGCTCACGAGCCGACGTTCGGCTCGACCCACGCCTCCACCGGCCCGCGCATGCAGGGCGGCCCCATGGGCGGCCAGGACGACTACGTCTACAACCGCCTCCTCAAGGAGCGCATCATCTGGCTCGGCTCCGAGGTTCGCGACGACAACGCGAACCTCATCTGCTCGCAGATGCTGCTGCTCTCGGCCGAGGACCCCGAGTCGGACATCTTCCTCTACATCAACTCCCCGGGCGGGTCCGTCACGGCGGGCATGGCCATCTACGACACCATGCAGCTGATCCCCAACGACGTCGTGACCGTGGCCACCGGCCTCGCCGCCTCGATGGGCCAGTTCCTGCTGTCCTCCGGCACCAAGGGCAAGCGCTACGCGACCCCCAACGCCCGGATCCTCATGCACCAGCCCTCCGGCGGCATGGGCGGCACCGCCTCGGACATCAAGGTCCAGGCCGAGCTGATCCTGTCGATGAAGCGGCGCCTGGCGGAGCTCACCTCCGAGCAGACCGGCCAGGACCTGGACACGATCCTCCGCGACGCCGACCGCGACAACTGGTTCGACGCCGAGCGGGGCCTGGAGTACGGCTTCTTCGACCACATCGCCAAGAGCGCCGGCAGCATGACCGGCGGCGGCGGGACCATGAAGGACCAGAAGTAGGACCTCGGCGGTCCCACCCCACGACCTGGCAGCCCAGAGACTCTCGAGGATTTCAACGATGACCTACACCCACGGACCTTCGTCCACCGCCGGCTCCGCGGCCGCCCTGCCGACCAGCCGCTACGTGCTCCCCGACTTCGAGGAGCGCACCCCGTACGGCTACCGCCGGCAGAACCCCTACACCAAGCTGTTCGAGGACCGGATCATCTTCCTGGGCGTCCAGGTCGACGACGCCTCGGCCGACGACGTCATGGCCCAGCTGCTGGTGCTCGAGGCCCAGGACGCCGACCGGGACATCACGATGTACATCAACTCCCCGGGCGGGTCGTTCACCGCGATGACGGCGATCTACGACACCATGCAGTTCATCCGCCCCGAGGTCCAGACGGTGTGCCTCGGGCAGGCCGCGTCCGCCGCCGCCGTGCTCCTGGCCGGCGGCACCCCGGGCAAGCGCCTGGCCCTGCCCAACGCCCGCGTGCTCATCCACCAGCCGGCGATGTCCGGCCAGGGCGGGGGCCAGGCCTCCGACATCGAGATCCAGGCCAACGAGATCATGCGCATGCGCGAGTGGCTCGAGGAGACCCTGGCCCTGCACTCCGGCAAGACCGCCGCCGAGGTCAACCGCGACATCGAGCGCGACAAGATCCTCACGGCCGCCGCCGCCAAGGAATACGGGATCGTGGACCACGTCCTCGAGTCCCGCAAGATCCACAAGCCCGCGACCGTCACCGGCTGACGACCGCGGACCCGCTCCACCGGACCCCGGTGCGCGGCGGCCCGCCGGGGCGCCGGCGCCCCGGGGCACGGTGGTGTTGGGCCGGGCACCCGTCCTCGCCTATCCTAGGACGAGGATTCCCGTTCCCCGACCAGAGGACTGTTTCATGGCGCGCATCGGCGAGACCGCGGACCTGCTCAAGTGCTCCTTCTGCGGCAAGAGCCAGAAGCAGGTCCGCAAGCTCATCGCGGGCCCCCGGGTGTACATCTGTGACGAGTGCATCGAGCTCTGCAACGAGATCATCGAGGAGGAGCTGACCGAGGTCAAGGACCTCGAGCAGCAGGAGCTGCCCACCCCCCACGAGATCTACCAGCACCTCCAGAAGTACGTGATCGGCCAGGACACCGCCAAGCGTGCGCTGTCCGTGGCGGTGTACAACCACTACAAGCGGGTCCGCGCCGGTGAGGGCGGCAAGCCCCTGTCCCTGGCCACCGCCGCCGGGGACGAGGACGTGGAGATCGCCAAGTCCAACATCCTGCTGGTCGGCCCGACCGGCTCCGGCAAGACCTACCTGGCGCAGTCGCTGGCCCGCCGCCTCGACGTCCCCTTCGCCGTCGCGGACGCCACGTCCCTGACCGAGGCCGGCTACGTGGGCGAGGACGTCGAGAACATCCTCCTCAAGCTCATCCAGGCCGCGGACTACGACGTCAAGCGCGCCGAGACCGGCATCATCTACATCGACGAGATCGACAAGATCTCCCGCAAGTCCGAGAACCCGTCCATCACCCGCGACGTGTCGGGCGAGGGCGTGCAGCAGGCGCTGCTGAAGATCCTCGAGGGGACCGTGGCCTCCGTGCCGCCGCAGGGCGGGCGCAAGCACCCCCAGCAGGAGTTCATCCAGATCGACACCACGAACGTCCTGTTCATCGTGGCCGGCGCGTTCGCCGGGCTGGAGGACATCGTGGACTCCCGGGCCGGGCGCACGAGCATCGGCTTCGGCGCCTCCCTCCGCGAGGCGGGCCCCCGGGCCGAGGCCATGGACGACGTCATGCCGGAGGACCTGCTGAAGTTCGGGCTCATCCCCGAATTCATCGGCCGCCTGCCGGTGGTGACCACGCTGCGGGAGCTCACCGTCGAGGACCTCACCCGGATCCTCACCGAGCCCCGCAACGCGCTCGTGAAGCAGTACAAGAAGATGTTCCAGCTCGACGGCGTCGAGCTGACCTTCGACCCGGAGGCGCTGACCGCCGTGGCCGAGCTGGCGATCCAGCGCGGCACCGGCGCCCGCGGTCTGCGGGCGATCCTCGAGGACGTCCTGCAGCCCGTGATGTTCGAGCTGCCCAGCCGCGACGACATCGCCGCCGTGCTCGTGACCGCGGAGTCCGTCGGCAAGGGGGCCGACCCCGAGATCATCACCCACGAGATGATCCGCGAGGAGCAGCACCGGAACAAAACGGCCTGACCCGCGGCTTGTACCGGGTGACGGCCCCGCCACCCCGGCGGGGCGGACACCCGAGGAGTGAATTGATGGCTGATCAGGTGAAGTTCTGGTTCGACCCCGCGTGCCCGTGGGCGTGGATGACCTCCCGCTGGATGGTCGAGGTGGAGAAGGTCCGGGACGTCGAGGTGGACTGGCGGGTGATGTCCCTCGCCGTCCTCAACGAGGGCCGGGACGAGCTGCCCGAGAACTACCGGTCCTTCCTGCAGAAGGCGTGGGGCCCGGTGCGCGTGATCGTCGCCGCCCGCGAGCAGCACGGCCAGGAGGTCGTCAAGCCCCTGTACGACGCCATGGGCACCCGCATCCACCCGGGCGGGGAGAAGGACTTCGACACCGTGGTCGCCGAGTCCCTGGCGGACGTGGGCCTGCCCGCGGAGCTCGCGGCCGAGGCGCACACCGACCGCTGGGACGACCTCGTCCGGGCCTCGCAGAACGAGGCGCAGGAGCGGGTGGGCGACGACGTCGGCACGCCCGTCATCGCGCTCAACGGGTCCGCGTTCTTCGGCCCCGTGATGTCACCGGCGCCCAAGGGCGAGGAGGCCGGGACCGTGTGGGACGGGGCGATCGCCCTCGCGTCCTACCCCGGGTTCTTCGAGATCAAGCGCTCCCGCACGGCGGACCCCATCTTCGACTGACCGGCTGACCGGCTGACCGGCTGACCGCCCGCGTGTCCGGGCGACCGGCCTGCCACACCCGGACGGCGAGCGCGCCGGACGCGGGACGGGCGGAGAACGGCCGCGGGAGACGACGGACGGGCCCGGCCACCGCGAGGTGGCCGGGCCCGTCCGTGCTCTGCGCCCGGAGCTTTCGGCGCGCCCGGAGCCTGCGGCTACCGGGCCGGCTCCTCGGCGGGCGCCAGCTCCACGTCGCGCACGCTCAGGCCGGCCTCGCCCGCCACGAGCTGCAGCTCGGTGGCGTTGCCGGCGGCCTTCAGGTCGCCCAGCCCGGCCTCGAGCCGCGCCACCTCCAGCGGGGAGCCGGTGATCGTGGCGGAGCGCACCTCGGTGCGCTGCTTGACCTTCGCCTCGGACTTCGCCTTGCGCAGCCCGGACAGCGCCTCGCCCACGGTGGTGAGGACCTCGGGGTCGGCGTCGGCCACGAGCGCGGCGAAGCCCTCCGTGGTCGGCCACGCCGCACGGTGCACGGAGCCGGCGCGCCACCAGGACCAGACCTCGTCCGTGGCGAACGGCAGGAACGGCGCAAACAGCCGCAGCAGCGCGTCCAGGGTCGTGGCGAGCGCGGCGTGCACCGACGCCTGGGCGGCGTCGCCGCGGGCCCCGTACGCGCGGTCCTTGACGAGCTCGACGTAGTCGTCGGTGAACGTCCAGAAGAACGACTCGGTCAGCTGGAGCGCACGGGCGTACTCGTAGTCCTGGAACGCCTGGGTGGCGCGCTCCACCACGGCCGCCAGCTGGGCGAGCAGCGCCCGGTCCAGGCCGTCGGTCACGACGCCGGCGGGGGAGCCGGCGCGGAGCACGGAGGCCTCGGTGACGCCCTGGGCGAGCACGAACTTCGAGGCGTTGAGCAGCTTGATGGCCAGGCGGCGGCCGATCTTGATCTGCCCCTCGTCGAAGGCGGTGTCCGCGCCCAGCCGCGCGGAGGCCGCCCAGTAGCGCACGGCGTCGGAGCCGAACTTCTCGAGCGTGTCGGTGGGGACCACCACGTTGCCCTTGGACTTGGACATCTTCTTCCGGTCCGGGTCCAGGACCCAGCCGGAGATCGTGGCGTCGGTCCACGGCAGGGAGTCCGTGAGGGCGTCGGCGCGGACCACCGAGGAGAACAGCCAGGTGCGGATGATCTCGTGGGCCTGCGGGCGCAGGTCCATGGGGTAGGTCTTGGCGTGCAGGTCGGCGTCGTGGCCCCAGCCCGTGACGATCTGCGGGGAGAGCGAGGACGTGGCCCAGGTGTCCAGGACGTCGGGGTCGCCGGCGAAGCCGCCCGGCTGGTCCCGCTGGGACTCGTCGTAGCCGGGGGCGGGCTCGACGGCCGGGTCCACGGGCAGCTGCTCGGGGGCCGGCACGATCGGGGAGCCGTAGACCGGCTCGCCCTGCGCGTCCAGCGGGTACCAGACGGGGATCGGGACGCCGAAGAAGCGCTGGCGGGAGATCAGCCAGTCGCCGTTGAGGCCGCCCACCCAGTCGTCGTAGCGCGCCTTCATGAACGCGGGGTGCCAGTTGAGCTCGGCGCCGCGGGCGAGCATGCGCTCCCGGCGCTCGGCGTCGCGGCCGCCGTTGCGGATGTACCACTGGCGGGAGGTGACGACCTCGAGGGGCTTGTCTCCCTTCTCGTAGAAGTTCACCGGGTGGACGATCGGCTTGGGCTCGCCGTCCAGGTCCCCGGACTCGCGCAGCAGCTCCACGACCTTCTCCTTGGCGGAGAACACGGTCTTGCCGGCCAGCTCCGCGTAGGCGGCCGCGGGGCCCTCGCCGCGGATCCACTCGGGGGTCTCGGCGAGGATGCGGCCGTCGCGGCCGACCACCGGGCGGGTGGGCAGCTCGAGCTCGCGCCACCAGGTGACGTCGGTGAGGTCGCCGAAGGTGCAGATCATGGCGATGCCCGAGCCCTTGTCCGGCTTGGCCAGGCGGTGGGCCACGACGGGGAGCTCGACGCCGAACAGCGGGGACGTGACGGTGGTGCCGAACAGCGGCTGGTAGCGCTCGTCGTCGGGGTGGGCCACGAGCGCCACGCACGCGGGCAGCAGCTCGGGGCGGGTGGTCTCGATGAGCACGGGCTCGCCGCCCGGGCGGTGGAAGGCCACGCGGTGGTAGGCGCCGGGGCGCTCCCGGTCCTCGAGCTCGGCCTGGGCCACGGCGGTGCGGAAGGTGACGTCCCACAGGGTGGGGGCGTCGGCGAGGTAGGCGTCGCCGGCGGCCAGGTTGTCCAGGAAGGCCTTCTGCGCGACCCGGCGCGAGTGGTCGTCGATGGTGCGGTAGGTCAGGTCCCAGTCCACGGACAGGCCCAGGCGGGTGAAGAGGTCCTCGAAGACCTTCTCGTCGTCCACGGCCAGCTGCTCGCACAGCTCGATGAAGTTCCTGCGGGAGACCTGGTCGAAGTCCCGCTCGTTCTTCGCGGGCTTCGCCGGCGGCTGGTAGCCCGGGTCGTAGGGCAGGGTCGGGTCGCAGCGGACGCCGAAGTAGTTCTGCACGCGCCGCTCGGTGGGCAGGCCGTTGTCGTCCCAGCCCATCGGGTAGAAGACGTTCTTGCCGGTCATCCGCTGGTAGCGGGCGATCACGTCGGTCTGCGTGTAGGAGAACATGTGCCCCACGTGCAGCGAGCCCGACGCGGTGGGCGGCGGGGTGTCGATGGAGTAGACGGCGGAGCGCTCGGTGTCGCGGTCGAAGCGGAAGGTGCCCGCCTCCCGCCACCGGGTCGAGAACTTCTCCTCCAGCCCCTCCAGGACGGGCTTGTCGGGGACGGTCACGGGCGTGGGTCCGGGCGTGTCTGTGCCCTGCGAGTTGTCAGCCATGCCGACCAGTCTCTCACGAGCCCGCGGGCCGGGACGCGGGCTCCCGGATGCTTGGGCGCCGCGGCCGCCACCGCTAGCGTGGTGCCCATGACCGAACAGCACAGAAGCACCACGCCCGAGGGGACCCGCGCCGGCGAGCACGCCGGGAAGGTCGCCGTCGTCACCGGCGCGTCCACCGGCATCGGGGAGGCCACCGTCCGCGAGCTGCGCCGGGCGGGCTGGACCGTCTACGCCGTGGCCCGCCGCGCCGAGCGCCTCGAGGAGCTCGCCCGGCAGACCGGGGCGATCGCCGCGCCGTGCGACATCACCTCCGACGCCGACGTCGACGCCCTGCGGGGCCAGGTCCTCGAGGAGCAGGGCCGCGTGGACGCGCTGCTCAACATCTCCGGCGGGGCCCGCGGCACCGACTGGGTGGCCGACGCCCGCACCGAGGACTGGGAGTGGATGTACCAGGTCAACGTCATCGGCACCATGCGCCTGACCCGGGCGTTCCTGCCGGCCCTGCGGGAGAACGGCGAGGGCACCGTCCTGAACCTCACCTCGCTCGCCGCCCACCGGACCTACGAGGGCGGCGGCGGCTACAACGCCGCGAAGTTCGCCGAGCGCGCCATGACGGAGGCGCTGCGCCTGGAAGAGGCCGAGCACAACGTCCGCGTCGTGGAGATCGCCCCCGGGCTCGTGCAGACCCCCGAGTTCTCCCTCAACCGGCTCGGCGGGGACGAGCAGGCCGCGGAGAAGGTCTACGCGGGCGTGGAGAAGCCGCTGACCTCCGAGGACGTCGCCCGGGTCTGCGCGTTCGCCGTGAACCTGCCGCACCACGTGGACCTCGACACCGTGACCATCAAGCCCGTGGCCCAGGCGGCCCCGCACAAGCTCCTGCGCCGGTAGCCCCGCCCCTCCGCCAGTGAGAGCGCGGCCGGGAACGCCCCGGGCGTCCCCGGCCGCGCTCTCGCGGGCGTGCTCGGGGGTGGGTTAACATGGGGGCAGTCATCTCGGCGTCGATCCGGCCATCACCGGGGAGCCTTCGGAAGAACGGGACCGTCCCCGCACGGGCGGTCCCCAGTAGAACCGAACGGGTAAGCCCGTCACAGCAGTCAACGAGCGGCGGCCCCGCACCCGTCCAGGGAGCGGGCCGCAAGCGAGGTGGTACCGCGTTGTGCCCGGGCGACCGGCCGGCAGCGTCCTTGCATCCTGACCCGTACGAGCAGCACCGACGTCAGAACGAGGATCCCGTGTCAGACCAGCCCGTCTACCCCAAGGCGACCACCGACCCCGACGCCCGCGGCGTCCCCGCGGCGCCCCGCTTCCCGGCCGTGGAGGAGCGCGTCCTGTCCTACTGGGAGCAGGACAGGACCTTCCAGGCCAGCATCGACCGGCGCGACCCCGGGGAGGACGGCTCCAACGAGTTCGTCTTCTACGACGGCCCGCCCTTCGCCAACGGCCTCCCGCACTACGGCCACCTGCTCACCGGGTACGTCAAGGACCTCGTGGCCCGCTACCAGACCCAGCAGGGCCGGCGCGTCGAGCGCCGCTTCGGCTGGGACACCCACGGGCTGCCCGCCGAGCTCGAGGCGATGAAGCAGCTCGGGATGACCGACAAGCAGGAGATCGAGCGGATGGGCATCGCCGCGTTCAACGACGCCTGCCGCGAGTCCGTCATGAAGTACGCCGGCGAGTGGCAGGACTACGTCACCCGCCAGGCCCGCTGGGTCGACTTCGACAACGACTACAAGACCCTCAACGTCGAGTACATGGAGTCCGTCATCTCGGCCTTCAAGGGTCTCGACGACAAGGGCCTCGTCTACTCCGGCTACCGCGTCCTGCCGTACTGCTGGAAGGACGAGACCCCGCTGTCCAACCACGAGCTGCGCATGGACGACGACGTCTACAAGGACCGCCAGGACCAGACCGTCACCGTCACGTTCCCGATCCTCGACGACGCCTCCTGGGCCCGGCGCCCCGAGGCGGCCGCCGAGCTCGCCGGGGTCGAGGCCCTCGCCTGGACCACCACCCCCTGGACCCTGCCCACCAACCAGGCGATCGCCGTGGGCCCGGAGATCGTCTACGCGGTCGTCCCCGGCGCCGGCGAGCTCGCCGGCCGGCGCTTCCTGATCGCCGAGGAGCTGCTGGCCGGCTACGCCCGGGACCTGGGCTGGGGCGAGGCCGAGGACCCGGCCGCTGCGGCCGCCGCCGCCGTGACCGCGCGCTACCCCGGCGCGGACCTCGAGGGCCTGCGCTACCGGCGGCTGTGGGACTACTTCGCCGACGCCGAGCGCTTCGGCACCGGCACCTCCTGGCAGATCGTGGTCGCCGACTACGTCACCACCACGGACGGCACCGGCCTCGTGCACCAGGCGCCCGCCTACGGCGAGGACGACCAGACCGTGTGCGCCGCCTACGACATCCCCGTGGTGCTCTCCCTGGACGAGTCCGGCACCTTCTACGGCCTCTTCGCCGACGAGCGGCTGGCGGCCGGCGCTCCCCTGGCCGGGATCGCCGGGCTGAACGTCTTCGACAAGGACGTGGCCCGCACGGTGGTCCGCGACCTCAAGGAGCAGGGCCGGCTGGTCCGCCAGGCCACCTACGAGCACGCGTACCCGCACTGCTGGCGGTGCCGCAACCCCCTGATCTACCGGGCCGTGTCCTCGTGGTTCGTGGAGGTCACCCGGATCAAGGACCGGATGGTCGAGCTGAACCAGGAGATCAACTGGATCCCGGGCAACGTCAAGGACGGCCAGTTCGGCAAGTGGCTGGAGAACGCCCGCGACTGGTCGATCTCCCGCAACCGGTACTGGGGCACGCCCATCCCCGTGTGGGAGTCCGACGACCCCGAGCACCCGCGCCGCGACGTCTACGGGTCCCTCGCGGAGCTCGAGGCCGACTTCGGCCGGCTCCCGCGCAACGACAAGGGCGAGGTGGACCTGCACCGGCCCTGGATCGACGAGCTGACCCGCCCCAACCCCGCCGACCCGACCGGCCACGCCACGATGCGCCGCGTCCCCGAGGTGCTCGACGTCTGGTTCGACTCCGGGTCCATGCCCTACGCCCAGGTGCACTACCCGATGGAGAACCGGGAGTGGTTCGAGACCCACAACCCCGGCGACTTCATCGTCGAGTACATCGGCCAGACCCGCGGCTGGTTCTACACCCTGCACATCCTGGCCACCGCGCTGTTCGACCGCCCGGCCTTCCGCAACGTCATCAGCCACGGCATCGTGCTGGGCTCGGACGGGCAGAAGATGTCCAAGTCCCTGCGCAACTACCCGGACGTCAACGAGGTCCTGGACCGCGACGGCGCCGACGCCATGCGCTGGTTCCTCATGTCCAGCCCCATCCTGCGCGGCGGCAACCTGATCGTCACCGAGCAGGGCATCCGCGACGGCGTGCGCCAGATGCTGCTGCCGCTGTGGAACGTGTACCACTTCTTCGGCCTCTACACGAACGCCGCGAACGGCGGCGCCGGCTACGAGGCGCAGCTGCGGTACGAGTCCGAGAACGTCATGGACCGCTTCGTGCTCGCGGCCACCGGGGACCTCGTCACCGACGTCAAGGAGGCGCTCGACCGCTACGACGTCTCGGGCGCCGCGGAGCACCTGCGCGGCTACATGGACACCCTCACCAACTGGTACGTGCGCCGCTCCCGCGACCGCTTCTTCGACGAGGACACCGTCGCCTTCGACGTGCTCCACACCTGCCTGGAGACCGTCTGCCGCACGGCCGCCCCGCTGCTGCCGCTCGTCACGGAGGAGATCTGGCGCGGGCTGACCGGCGGGCGCTCCGTGCACCTCACCGACTGGCCGGACGCGTCCCGGTTCCCCGCCGAGCCGGAGCTCGTGGCGCTGATGGAGACCACCCGCGCCATCTGCTCCAACGGCTCCGCCCTGCGAAAGGCCCACAAGCTGCGCGTGCGCCAGCCCCTCGCCGGGATGACCGTCGTCGTCCCCCAGGGCGGCCGGCTCGCGGGCACGTTCGAGCACATCGTCGAGGACGAGCTGAACCTGAGGTCCGTCACCCTGCTCGACGCCGCCGAGGTCTCCCCGGAGCAGTTCGGCATCTCCCAGCAGCTGAAGGTCAACGCCCGCGCCGCCGGCCCGCGCCTGGGCAAGGGCGTGCAGGCCGTCATCAAGGCCGCGAAGTCCGGGGACTGGAGCACCGCCGAGGACGGCACCGTCACCGCCGGCGGGGTCGCGCTGCAGGAGGGCGAGTACGAGCTCGAGACCGTCGTGGCCGGGGACGCCGCGGCCGGTTCCCGCGCCGTGACCGTCCTGCCCGGCGGGGGCTTCCTGGTGCTCGACACCGAGCTCACCCCGGAGCTCGAGGCCGAGGGCACCGCCCGCGACATGATCCGCGCCGTCCAGCAGGCCCGCAAGGACGCCGCCCTCAACGTCTCCGACCGGATCCGCACGGTTGTCGTGGCGGACGAGGCCACCGTGGCGGCGCTCGAGGCCAACCGCGCGCTCGTGGCGGGGGAGACCCTCTCGGCCGAGCTCGAGCTGCGGGTGGGCGAGCCCTCCGTGACCGTCGAGGTCCTCGGCGCGAGCGTCGACGCCGGGACGGTGCAGGCATGAGCGCCCCCTTCGCCGGGGCCGGCGACGCCACGACCGTCGAGGAGGTCTACACCCGGCTGCTCGACCGGGCCCCCGAGAACCGCATGGCCCCGCGCCTGGACGCGATGCGCCGGACCATGGAGGTCCTGGGCGAGCCGCAGCGGGCCGCCCCGGTGATCCACCTGACCGGCACGAACGGCAAGACCTCGACCGCGCGGATGATCGAGGCGCTGCTGCTGGCCCACGACCTGCGCGTGGGCCGCTACACGAGCCCCCACCTGTCCCGCGTGACCGAGCGGATCAGCGTGGACGGCGAGCCCGTCGACGACGAGACGTTCGTGCGGGTCTACGGGGAGATCGCCCCGTACCTCGGCATCGTCGACGCGGAGCTGGCCGAGCGCGGCGAGCCGCGGCTGAGCTACTTCGAGACGGTCACGGCGCTCGCGTTCGCGGTCTTCGCGGACGCGCCGGTCGACGTCGTCGTCCTGGAGGTCGGCATCGGCGGGTCCTGGGACGCCACGAACGTGGCCGACGCGGCGGTCTCCGTGGTGACGCCCATCGACCTCGACCACACCGACATGCTGGGCGACACCCTGGAGGACATCGCCCGGGAGAAGGCCGGGATCCTCAAGCCCCACGGCTTCCTGGTCTCCGCCCCGCAGGACCCCGGGGCCGCGGAGGTGCTCCTGGAGCGGGCCCGGGAGCTCGGCATCCCGTTCCGGTTCGCCGGCGTCGAGTTCGGGGTGGAGTCCCGCTCCACGGCCGTCGGCGGGCAGGTGCTGACGGTGCAGGGCCTGGCCGGGCGCTATCCCGACCTGCTGCTGCCCCTGTTCGGCGCCCACCAGGCGGAGAACGCGGCGCTGGCCGTCGCCGCCGTCGAGGCGTTCCTGGGCGGGGGCGAGAAGGAGCTCACCCCCGACCTCGTCCGCACCGGCCTGGGCGCCGTGGCGTCCCCCGGCCGGTTGGAGCTGGCCCGCAAGGCCCCGCCCGTCGTCCTGGACGCCGCCCACAACCCGCACGGGCTCCGGGCCGCGGCCGCCGCCCTCAAGGAGGCCTTCAGCTTCGGGAAGCTCAACCTCGTGGTGGGCGTCCTGCAGGAGAAGGACGCCGAGGCGATGCTGCAGACGCTGCTGGACGAGTACGAGGAGTTCAACACCGAGTTCTGGTTCACCCGCTCCACCTCGCCCCGGGCGGTCGCCCCGCAGGAGCTCGCGGAGCTGGCCGTGGACCTCGGCTTCCCGGAGGACGTGGTGCACGCCGTGCCCGCGCTCGACGACGCCGTGGCCGAGGCCGTCCAGGACGCCGCCGCCCGCCCGGAGTTCGACGGGGCCGTCCTGGTCACCGGCTCGGTCACCGTGGTGGGCGAGGCCCGGACCCTGCTGGGCCTGTGAGCCCGGCCCCCACGCCGTCCCGCCGGCCCGACCCGCACGAGAGGACCCCTTCCCAGTGGCACGCATGACCAAGGCCCAGCGCGAGTGGCGCCCGGGGCAGAAGAAGCCCCGGCGCTCGGTGCGCACGATGTTCGCCTCCTCCGTGCTGGTCATGGAGGCGTTCATCGCCTTCTTCGCGACCCTCACCGCCTACGGCCTGCTGGGCCGCGACCTCGGCGACGGCGGGCGCGCGGCCCTCCTCGTGGGCGGCGGGGTGCTGACCCTGGTGCTGTTCGTGGCACCGGCGTTCCTGCGCCGGCCGTGGGGCTACCCGCTCGGCTGGGCGCTCCAGGTGCTGCTCGTGGCCACGGGCTTCGTGGTCCCGGCCATGTTCTTCGTGGGTCTGCTCTCCGCGCTCGCGTGGTGGTACGGCGTGCGCACCGGGGCGCGCCTGGACCGGGAGAACGCCGCCCGGGACGCCGCGCAGGAGCAGTGGGAGCGGGAGCACCCGGAGGGCTGAGCCCGGCGTTCCCCCGCAGGTCCGGGCCCGCCCAGCGTCTAGGCTGGAACGGACACGTGTGACCCCTCTCGGAAGGATCCCCATGACCACGGAACGCACCCTCGTCCTCGTCAAGCCCGACGGCGTGGCCCGCGGCCTCACCGGCCAGGTCCTCGCCCGGATCGAGGCGAAGGGCTACCGGCTGGTGGAGCTCAAGCTGGTCCACGCCGAGCGGGCGCTGCTCGAGCGCCACTACGAGGAGCACCGGGGCAAGCCGTTCTTCGGCCCGCTCGTGGAGTTCATGCTCAGCGGCCCCGTCGTCGCCGCCGTCGTCGAGGGCCACCGGGTGATCGAGGGCTTCCGCTCCCTGGCCGGCAGCACCGAGCCCACGACCGCCGCGCCCGGCACCATCCGCGGCGACCTCGGCCGGGACTGGGGGGAGCAGGTCCAGCAGAACATCGTGCACGGCTCCGACTCCCCGGAGTCCGCCGAGCGCGAGATCGGCATCTGGTTCGGCTGATCCGTCCGCACGGACGAACGACGGCCCGCCTCCTGGAGGAGGCGGGCCGTCGTCGGTCCGGGCGCGGTCGCAGCGGCACAGGCCGCCCCGGCCGCCGGCTCCGGTCAGGCGGGGAAGATCACCCCGGCGAAGCGGATGAAGACCGTCCCGAAGATCAGCACGAGCAGCGCGGCGGAGACGAACCACGCCCAGGACCCGGCCGCGCGGGCCACGGCCGGGCGCGAGGGGATCACGCCCGCGCCCAGGTTGCGCGCCGTGGTGTGCACGAACAGGACGGTCTGCATGATCCACACGAGCATGCAGTACAGGCACAGGGCGTTGATCTCGAAGGTGGTCTGCCACCACAGCCACAGGATGAAGGCCCAACCCAGGGTCACCCCGATCTGGACGCACCACCAGTACCAGGCGGCGAACCGGGCGCCGGCGAGCACGGCGAAGGCGATCGCCAGCACGACCGCGTACGCCACGATGCCGATGAAGGGGTTGGGGAAGCCGAACGCCTCGGCCTGCGGCGTGCGCATGACCGTGCCGCAGGACAGCCAGGAGTTGATGTCGCAGCTGGTGCGGTGGCCGGCGTCGAGGAAGAGCTGCAGCCGCTCGTACACGAGCGTCGCGGCGCCGTAGAAGCCCAGCAGGGCCGTCACGAGGGCCACGACGCCCCAGCGGCGGTCCGCGCGGGCGCCGTCGTCGGGGCGCAGGCCGGGGGAGTCGTCGAGGGAGGACTGTGTCGAGGTCACGCCCCGATCCTAGGCGATGCCCCCGCGAGCCCCGGAGCGGCGCGGTCCCCGGCGACCAGGGCCGTCACGGGGCAATCCGGGACGGAGCGCGGGGACTGTGAGACAATGGCCACGGCCGAACCCGCCCGTACGCGGGATCTCGGCCCAGTCGGACTTCGACCCCGGTCGGCAGGACCCGCGGCTCTCATCGGATTGAGCGCGTCCCCACCGGCCCAAAGACCGGTGCCCTCGTGAGCACCGGCTCGGAGCCTCGGACTGGCTCGTTGCCGTCCCCGCCCGTTCGCGTGGTGTGCGGGACGCGACGGGCACGCACAGGACTTTCCGGCCGCCGAGTGGACCCCACCGGCGACACGCCGACCAAGCCGTTGCGGGGACCGGGTACGGACGGCGGACCGCAGCAGGAGCACAGCTGTATATGGAAGCCGAACAGGTGAACCAGGACGGGGCGCAGGACGCCCTGGACGCTGGTCAGCAGAACACATCGCACGACGCCCACCGGGAGACCCCGGTGGCCGAGGGGGCGCCGCAGACCGCCGCGCCCGAGCCCTCGGGCGAGGTCCCCACCGAGCTCCCGGGGGAGACCCCGGCAGAGCTTCCGGGGGAGACCCCGGCCGAACCCTCGGGCGAGGTCCCCACCGGGCTCCCGGGCGAGGTCGTGCCCGAGCCGTCGGGCGAGGTCACCACAGGGCTCCCCGGGGAGATCCCGGCAGAGCTCCCGGGGGAGACCCCGGCCGAGCCGTCGGACGAGGTCGTGCCCGAGCCCTCGGGCGGGACCGCGGAGGAGACGCCGGGCGACGTGCTCGACGGGCCGGCCCCCGCGGAGCCCTCGACCGCCGGGACGACGACCGGGACGACGGCCGCCGGGGAGGCCTCGGGCGCCGACACCCTCGACGTCGCCCCCGGGACCGCCGTGCCGGGCGACGAGACCCCCGACGCCGTGGCCCAGGAGGCCGCCGCCCCGCAGCACCCCGCGCCGGACACCCCCGGTGGCGAGGAGGCGGCGGAGGCCCTGGAGCCGGCCGGACAGGCCGAGGACCTGGGCGAGGCCGGCGGGGACGCCGCGGAGGGCCCCGCAGATGCCTCCGCGGATGCCGACGAGGACGGCGGCGAGGACGCGCTCAGCACGCTGTCCGCCGCCGTGACCGCCACGTCGATCATGTTCCACGCCCCGGACCTCGACGAGCTGCGCGAGGCCGCCCAGCAGCGGGCCGCCCGCCGCAAGGAGGCCCGGCGCCGCCACCAGGAGGAGGAGGCGTCCGCCGAGGACCAGGGCGACGGCCTCGACGAGGAGACCGCCGAGGCCCGCGAGGAGGGCGAGGGCGAGCCCGGCCCCGGCATCACCAGCCGGCGCCGCCGCCGCCGCCGTCGCGGCGAGGTCGACATGGAGCTCGTCGGCGGCAGCGACGACGACCCGCCCAACACCGTGACCCGTGTCCGGGCGCCCCGCGTCGCGGAGAGCGCCACGAGCGACCAGGTCGTCGCGGTCAAGGGCTCCACCCGCCTGGAGGCCAAGAAGCAGCGCCGGCGCGAGTCACGCCAGTCGGGCCGCCGCCGCCAGGTCATCACGGAGGCCGAGTTCCTCGCCCGCCGCGAGTCCGTCGAGCGGCAGATGCTGGTGCGCCAGAAGGAGAACCGGATCCAGATCGGCGTCCTCGAGGACGGCGTCCTGGCCGAGCACTTCGTCTCCCACACCCAGCAGGACTCGCTGATCGGCAACGTCTACGTGGGCAAGGTGCAGAACGTGCTGCCCTCCATGGAGGCGGCGTTCATCGACATCGGCCGCGGCCGCAACGCCGTGCTCTACGCCGGAGAGGTCAACTGGGACGCCTCGAACCTCGACGGCGGACCCCGGCGGATCGAGAACGCCCTCAAGTCCGGCGACTCCGTGCTCGTGCAGGTGACCAAGGACCCGGTCGGCCACAAGGGCGCCCGGCTCACCAGCCAGATCTCCCTGCCGGGCCGCTACCTGGTCTACGTGCCGGGCGGGTCCATGACCGGCATCTCCCGGAAGCTGCCCGACGTCGAGCGCGCCCGGCTGAAGAAGATCCTCAAGGACCGGCTGCCGGACGGCGCGGGCGTGATCGTGCGCACCGCCGCGGAGGGCGCCTCCGAGCAGGAGCTGACCAACGACATCAACCGGCTGCGCGCCCAGTGGGAGCAGATCCAGGAGCGCGCTGGGTCCACGAAGACCCTGCCCCCCGAGATGCTCTACGCGGAGCCGGACCTGACGATCAAGACCGTCCGCGACGTCTTCAACGAGGACTTCACGACCATGGTCGTCCAGGGCGACGAGGCGTGGGACAACATCGAGGCCTACGTCACCTACGTGGCCCCGGACCTGCTGGACCGCCTCTCGAAGTGGGAGGAGGACGAGGACCTGTTCGTCAACTACCGCGTGGAGGAGCAGATCCAGAAGGCCCTCGAGCGCAAGGTCTACCTGCCCTCCGGCGGCTCGCTGGTGATCGACCGGACCGAGGCCATGACCGTGGTCGACGTCAACACCGGCAAGTTCACCGGCTCCGGCGGCAACCTCGAGGAGACCGTCACCAAGAACAACCTCGAGGCGGCCGAGGAGATCGTGCGGCAGCTGCGGCTGCGGGACATCGGCGGCATCATCGTCATCGACTTCATCGACATGGTCCTCGAGTCCAACCGGGACCTCGTGCTGCGCCGCCTGGTCGAGTGCCTGGGCCGGGACCGCACCAAGCACCAGGTGGCGGAGGTGACCTCGCTCGGGCTCGTGCAGATGACCCGCAAGCGCATGGGCACCGGTCTGCTGGAGGTCTTCTCCGAGCCGTGCGAGCACTGCGCCGGCCGCGGCGTCGTCGTCCACGACCACCCGCTGGAGGGCCGCTCCGGCGGCTCCACGGGGGAGTCCCGGGACAACCGCCCGAACCGCACCGAGCGCAAGCGCAGCCGCCGGGGCGAGAAGCCCCAGGAGCAGGCGGCCCGCACCGAGCAGCCGGCCGCCGAGCCCGACGCCGCGGAGAAGGCCAAGGCCGAGGCCGCACGGACGGCGTTCGCGACCATCGCGGCCGCCACCCACCACGAGGCCGAGGAGGAGCAGCGGCGCGCCGAGGAGGCAGCCCAGGCCGAGACGCGGCCCGAGGGCTCCGGCCGGTCCCGGAAGAAGCGGCGCGGGAAGCGCAGCCGCAACCGCGGCCAGGGCGCCGAGGTCGCGGCGGAGTCGCGCGCCGAGGAGCAGCCCGGAGCGCAGCCCGGGCCGCGGGAGGAGCCGGCCCGGACCGACCGGCCGTCCGCCCCGGCGGCGGAGGCCGAGACGGGCTCGCGCCTGACCATCAAGGGCGAGGTCATCGAGCTGCCGCAGGGCCACGTCCCCGTCGAGGAGCCCGCTCCGGCCCCGAGCCTGAGCCTGGACTCCCTCGCGGAGGCCTTCGAGAGGATGACGCCCGAGCAGAAGGTCGCCGAGCAGAAGGCGGTCGAGCGGAAGGCCTCTGAGCAGAGGGCCGCCGAGCGGAGGTCCACCGCCGAGCAGGCTCCCCGCCGGCAGGCCCCGGCCGCGCGGCCGGAGGCCGAGCCGGAGACCGCGCAGCCGGCCGAGGAGAGGACGCCGGAGAAGGCAGCGGTGCAGCCCGAGCAGCAGCCCGAGCCCGCGCGCCCGCGCCGCCGCTCCCGGCGCGCGTCCGCCCCGGCCGCCAAGCCGGGCGAGGGCGAGGTGACCGCCGGCGAGGCGGCCGCCGCCGAGGGCGCCCGCCACGTGGCGACGCTGTCCGCTCGGCGTCCCGCCGAGCGCGAGGGCGCAGGGGCGGCGCCCACCATCGTGGGCGTCGGCGTGAAGGCGCAGGACCTCACCAGCGGCAAGCCGTCCGGCCAGGGCTGAGCCCGCCCGCACGGCACAGGAGGGCCCCGACCGGCACGGTCGGGGCCCTCCGCCGTTCCCGGGCCTCGTCGCACGGGCCTCGTCGCACGGGCCCCGTCGCACGGGCCCGTCCCCGGGGCCTCGTCACACGAGCCGCGTTCCCGTCCGTGCATCTGTCCGCGCGCGCGAGCGGCGCGTACCGTGGGGAGCACCACACGAGTGCAGGCCGACGGACCCTGCCGCCCGGCCGGGCGAGCGGCCTCCCGTTCCAGGGAGCATCGCCATGACCAGCGCAGACACCATCCGCACCGCCGGCGCCGACCTCTTCGAGCGCCGCGACCCGTCGGCCGTGGACCGCTACTACACGGAGGACTTCAGGCAGCACTCGCCGTTCGCACCGGACGGGCGCGAGGGCCTCCGAGGCTTCATCGAGCACCTCCCCGAGGGCTTCCGGGTCGACCTGGTCAGGGTGCTCGAGGACCACGGGATGGTGGCCGTCCACGCCGTCTACGAGGGCCTGGGCCCCGAGCCGCTGGCCGCCTTCGACCTCTTCCGGGTGGAGGACGGGCGGATCGCCGAGCACTGGGACGCGATGGAGCCGCTGCGCAGCGGCCCGGACGGCGCCCGGCCCCAGCTGGACGGCCCGACCGCGGTCACGGACCACGAGCGCACGCACGACAACAAGACGATCGCGGCCGAGTGGGTCGAGGCGGCGCTCATCGGCGGGGACGCCCACGTCGTCCAGGACCACGTGTCCGTCGAGGGGTACGTCGACCACGCCCTCGGGGCGGCGGACACGCCGCGCCCGGCGTACCGGCGGCTGCGCCGGGTGGTCGGCGAGGGGAACTTCGTGCTGACCGTGGCCGAGGGCGCCGCGGCGGAGGACCCGGGCCGGACCGTGGCCTGCTACGACCTGTGGCGCCTGGACACCGGCCGGATCGTGGAGCACTGGGCGGTCGTCCAGCCGGTGCCGGACCGGATGGCGCACGCCAACGGCATGTTCTGAGGCCCTGACCGGCGGCGACGGCCGCTAGACTGGCAGGACTCGTGACACGGGGTGCCGCCCGATCGGCTGAGAACACACCCGTTGAACCTGATCTAGTCAGTACTAGCGAAGGGATGTCGCAATGCGCGATGCCGTCTCCACGTCCGCCCGCCCCCCGGAAGGGGTCGCCCTCGCGCCGCCGGACCCGGCGCTGGCCGAGGACGCCGCCGGGGCCCTCGACGACCTGCGCACCGCCGTGCCCCTGGTGCAGTGCATCACCAACTGGGTCGTCACCAACTTCACCGCCAACGTCCTCCTGGCCGTGGGCGCGTCCCCGGCCATGACCGACATCCAGGGGGAGGGCGGGGTCTTCGCCGAGCTCGCCGACGGCCTCCTGGTCAACACCGGGACCCCCACCGCCGAGCAGCGCGGCGCCGCCTACGAGGCCGTGGCCGCCCGCCGGCGCGCCGGCCGGGCGTGGGTCCTCGACCCCGTGGCCGTGGGCGCGCTGCCCGTGCGCACCGCCCTCGCCCGCGGGCTGCTCGACTTCCGCCCCGCCCTCGTGCGCGGCAACGCCTCCGAGGTGATCGGCCTCGCCGGGGGCGCCGGCGGGAGGGGCACGGACGCGACCGACGACGTCGACGCCGCCCGGGACGCCGCCGCCGAGCTCTCCGCCCGCACCGGGTGCGCCGTGGCCGTGTCCGGGCCGGTCGACCTCGTGCGCGCCGCTGACGGCACGGTGGTGCGGGTCCCGCACGGCACGCCCCTGCTCACGAAGGTCACCGGGGGCGGCTGTGCCCTCGGGGCGCTGATGGCCGCCTTCACCGCCGTCCGGGAGGATCCGGCCGCCGCCGCGCTCGCCGCGACGACCGTCTACACCCTCGCCGCCGAGGACGCCGCGGCAGGGTCCTCCGGTCCCGGCTCCTTCGCCGTGGCCCTGCTCGACCGGCTGCACGCCCTGACCTCCGAGGAGGTCGCCGCCCGGGCCGGGCTGTCGCGCGAGGAGGGCGCCCGATGAGCCGCCGTCTCGATCCCTCGGCCCTCGCCCTGCACCTCGTCACCGACGCCGCGCTCAGCGCGCCCCGGACCGTGCCCGACGTCGTCGCGGCCGCCGTGGCCGGTGGCGCCGGCATGGTCCAGGTCCGCGAGAAGAGCGCCTCCGCCCGGGACCTGGTCGCACTGCTCGTCGCGGTCGCCGAGCGGGTGGGCCGCGACGTGCCGGTGCTCGTGGACGACCGGGCCGACGTCTACCTCGCCGCCCGCGCGGCCGGCGCCCCGGTGGCCGGCGTGCACGTGGGTCAATCGGACCTGCCCGTGGAGCTGGCCCGCCGGATCTGCGGCCCGGAGGCCGTGCTCGGCCTCAGCGCCGCCACGGACGAGGAGCTCGCCGCCGCCGCCGCGCTGCCCGCCGGCACCGTGGACTACCTCGGCGTCGGCGCCGTGCGCGCCACCCGCACCAAGCCGGACCACCCGGAGCCGCTGGGCGTCGAGGGCTTCGGCCGCGCCGCGTCCCGCACGTCCCTGCCGTGCCTGGCGATCGGCGGGGTGCGCGTCGAGGACGCCCCCGGCCTGCGCGCCGCCGGCGCCGCGGGCCTCGCCGTGGTCTCCGGGATCTGCGCCGACCCCGACCCGGGGGCCGCCGCGGGACGCTACCTGCGCGCCTTCCACGGCCTGCCCGCCGGGGTGGTCGCATGAGCGCCCGCGTGCCCCGCGTGCTGGCGATCGCCGGGACGGACCCCACCGGCGGCGCCGGGCAGCACGCCGACCTGAAGTCGATCGCGGCGATGGGCGGCTACGGGATGAGCGCCGTGACGGCGCTCGTCGCCCAGAACACCGAGGGCGTGCGCTCCGTGCACGTCCCGCCCGCCGATTTCCTCACCGCCCAGCTGGACGCCGTCTCCGACGACGTCGAGATCGACGCCGTCAAGATCGGCATGCTCGGCTCCGTGCCGGTCATCGAGGCCGTCGCCGGGTGGCTGGGCCGGCACCGGCCGCCCGTCGTGGTGCTCGACCCCGTGATGGTGGCGACGTCGGGCGGGCGGCTGCTCGAGCCCGACGCCGAGGACGCCCTGCGCGCGGTGCTCGGCCTGGCCGACCTCGTCACCCCCAACCTCCAGGAGCTGGCCGTGCTCGCCGGGGACGCCCTGGCGTCGTCGTGGGAGGAGGCCCTCGCGCAGGGCCACCGGGTGGCCCGGGAGCACGGGACGCTCGTGCTGGTGAAGGGCGGGCACCTGGCCGGGGACCGGACCCCCGACGCCCTCGTGGGGCCGGAGTCCCCGGAGCCGCTCGTGGCGTTCGACGGCGCCCGCGTGCCCACCGACAACTCCCACGGCACGGGGTGCTCCCTCTCGTCGGCCCTGGCCACCCTCCAGGTGCGGCACGGGGACTGGGCCAGGAGCCTGCGGATCGCCCGCGGCTGGCTCCGCGGCGCCCTCGAGCGCTCCGCGGAGCTGGAGGTCGGCCACGGCAGCGGGCCCGTGCACCACTTCCACCACGTCCAGGAGGCGCTCGAGACGTGGGGGACCGTGCCCGAGCGGTTCAGCGACGAGCTGTGGGAGGTCTCCGCGCCGGTGCGGCGGGAGATCGAGGAGCTGGAGTTCGTCCGCCGGCTCGGCGACGGGGGCCTGGAGCCGGAGCGGTTCCTGGCCTACCTCGACCAGGACCTGCAGTACCTCGACGGCTACAGCCGGGCGCTGGCCGCGCTCGCCGCCCGGGCCCCGGCGGAGGAGGCCCGGTCCTTCTTCGCGGCCGGGGCCGTGTCCTGCACGGAGACGGAGGCCCAGCTGCACCGGGCCCGGCTCCGGCACGCGGGGCTGGAGGGGGCCGGCGCGCCCGCCGGGGAGGTGACGCGGCGCTACACCACGTTCCTGCTGGCGGCCACGGCGGCGGAGCCGTACCCCGTGGGCCTGGCCGCCGTGCTGCCCTGCTACTGGGTCTACGCGGACGTGGGGCGGCACCTGCAGGAGCTGGCCCGCCGCTCTGACGCCGCCGCGCACCCCTACGCCGACTGGCTCGCGACCTACGCGGACGAGGGCTTCCAGGAGGCCACGCGCACCGCCCGGCGGCTGCTGGATCAGGCCGCGCGGGACGCGGGCCCGGCCGTGCGGGAGCGGATGCGGGAGGTGTTCCTGGAGGCGTGCGCACTCGAGCGGGACTTCTTCGCCGCGCCGGCCGCGGCGAGCCGTTTGCCGGGGGTTGTCGCGATCGAGTACTCTTGATCTTCGGTGCCATGCCGGTGCGCGCGTGTTCAAACTCAACACCCCACCTGGCGGCACATGCGGGTGCAGTTCCTGAATTGCGGCGAACCTGCGCTGACCACGGCTCCGTCCCACGGCCCGGTCACCGACAGCTCGCTTCAACGTCGTTGGTCCTGACAGGTATGCGCTCGACCCAAAATGTTTACACATGACGTCGAGAGAAGTGAGTTCCCAAGTGGTGTACGCGATTGTCCGCGCTGGCGGCCGCCAGGAAAAGGTTTCCGTCGGAGACCTCGTTACCCTTGACCGCGTCGCCGGCGGAGTAGGCAGCACCATTGAGCTTCCTGCCCTGCTGCTGGTCGACGGGGACAAGATCACCTCGGATGCCAAGACCCTGGCCAGCACCAAGGTCACGGCCGAGATCGTCGAGAACCTCCGTGGTCCGAAGATCTCCATCCAGAAGTTCAAGAACAAGACCGGCTACAAGAAGCGCCAGGGCTTCCGTGCCGAGCTGACCACCGTGAAGGTGACCGGCATCGGCGCCTGATCGGCCCGGTTTCCCCGTCCAGTCTTAATACGAAGGTAGGCACACCCCATGGCACACAAGAAGGGCGCGAGCTCCACTCGCAACGGCCGCGACTCCAACCCCCAGTACCTCGGCGTGAAGCGCTTCGGCGGCCAGACCGTCAACGCCGGCGAGATCCTCGTCCGGCAGCGCGGCACCCACTTCCACCCGGGCCAGAACGTCGGCCGCGGTGGCGACGACACCCTCTTCGCCCTGGCCGCCGGCCAGGTCGAGTTCGGCACGCGGCGCGGCCGCAAGGTCGTCAACATCCAGGCTGCCGCCGAGTAGTCCCCAGGGCCGGTGCCACCGGCCCCGGTGCGGGTCCTCCCGGACCCGCACCACCCATGTCTGATCTGTAGAGGGTGGGTGCGTCCAGCGCCCGCCCTCTACAGTTTTAAGCGGCCCCCCGTGGGCCCGACCGTTGATCATCAGAGGAGTCCCCCGTGGCCAGTTTCGTAGACCGCGTCGTCCTGCACGTCTCCGGCGGTGCCGGCGGGCACGGCTGCGTGTCCATCCTCCGCGAGAAGTTCAAGCCGCTCGGCGGCCCGGACGGCGGCAACGGGGGCAACGGGGGCAGCGTCATCCTGCGCGTGGACGGGCAGACCACCACCCTGCTCAACTACCACCACGCCCCCCACCGCTCGGCCGAGAACGGCGGGCCCGGCAAGGGCGACATGCGCCACGGCCACAAGGGGGAGGACCTCGTCCTCTCCGTGCCGGACGGCACCGTGGTCAAGGACCAGGACGGCAACGTCCTGGCCGACCTCGTGGGCGCGGGCGCGGAGTACGTCGCGGCCGCCGGCGGCCACGGCGGCCTGGGCAACGCGGCGCTGGCCTCGGTCAAGCGCAAGGCCCCCGGGTTCGCGCTGCTGGGCACGCCCGGCGAGAGCCGCGAGATCGTGCTGGAGCTCAAGTCCATCGCCGACGTCGCCCTGGTGGGGTACCCCTCCGCCGGCAAGTCGAGCCTGATCGCGGCCATCAGCGCCGCCCGGCCCAAGATCGCCGACTACCCCTTCACCACGCTCGTCCCCAACCTCGGCGTGGTCGAGGCCGGGGACGTCCGCTACACCGTCGCCGACGTCCCCGGGCTGATCCCGGGCGCGTCCGAGGGCAAGGGCCTGGGCCTGGAGTTCCTGCGCCACGTCGAGCGCTGCGCCGCGCTGGTGCACGTGCTGGACTGCGCGACCCTCGAGCCCGGCCGCGACCCGATCTCCGACCTCGAGACCATCGAGGCGGAGCTGGCGAACTACGCGGTGGACGGCCGGCTCGACGGCGGGGGAGCGATCCCCCTCAACGAGCGCCCGCGCCTCGTGGCCCTGAACAAGATCGACGTCCCCGAGGCCCGGGAGCTCGCCGACTTCGTGCGCCCGGAGCTGGAGTCCCGCGGCTACCGCGTCTTCGAGATCTCCACCGCCTCCCACGAGGGGCTGCGCGCACTGACCTTCGCCATGGCCGAGGTCGTACGGGAGGCCCGCGAGGCCCTGCCCGCGCAGTCCGTGCCCCCGCGGGTGGTCCTGCGCCCCAAGGGCGTGCGCGGACCCGAGTTCACGATCACCCGTGAGGAGCGCAACCTCGAGCCGCTGTGGCACGTGCGGGGGGACAAGCCCGACCGCTGGATCCTGCAGACCGACTTCAACAACGAGGAGGCCGTGGGCTACCTCGCCGACCGGCTGGCGAAGCTCGGCGTGGAGACGGAGCTGTTCAAGAAGGGCGCCCGCCCCGGCGACGCCGTGCTGATCGGCCCCGAGGACAACGGCGTGGTCTTCGACTGGGAGCCCACGATGGTCGGCGGCGCCGAGCTGCTGGCCGGGCCCCGCGGCACCGACCTGCGCTTCGCGGACATCGACCGCCCCACCCGCGAGCAGAAGCGCCAGCAGTACCAGGAGCGCAAGGAGGCCAAGGCCGCCGCCCGCGCCGAGCTCGAGGCCGAGCGCGAGGCCGGGGTGTGGACGGAGTCCGTCGATGCCCGCCGCGCCGCCGACACGGGGACCACCGACTGATCCGGCACACCTGATCCGACATCATTGACCTGACAGCGCCCGATCCGACACACCTGATCCGACACCACCGACCGACGCCCGGACCCGACCGAGGAGGACGACGAAGAGGATGACCGACCAGACCCACGAGATCGACGTCGAGAAGCTGGAGGAGGTCGCGACGAAGTCCGCGATCCAGCTGAGCAGCGAGAACCGGGGCAAGAACCGGCGCAGCCCGATCGAGCGCCGAGAGGACATCCCGCGCGCCCACCGGGTGGTGATCAAGGTCGGCTCGTCGTCGCTGACCTCGATCGAGAGCTCCATCGACGAGCAGGCCGTCCGGATGATCGTGGACGCCCTCGGCGGGGCGAAGGCCCGCGGCCTGGAGCTGGTCTTCGTGTCCTCGGGCGCGATCACCGCCGGCCTGGCGCCCCTGGGCCTGTCCCGGCGGCCCAAGAACCTGGCCGGCAAGCAGGCCGCCGCCGCCGTGGGGCAGGGCCTGCTCATGGGCCGCTACATCGAGTCCTTCGCCCGCTTCGGCGTCACGGTGGGCCAGGTGCTGGTCACCGCCGAGGACCTCATGCGCCGGTCCCACTACAAGAACACCCACCGCCAGATCGAGCGGCTGCTCGACTTCGGGGTGCTCCCCATCGTCAACGAGAACGACGCCGTCTCCAGCCAGGAGATCAAGTTCGGGGACAACGACCGGATCGCCGCCCTGATCGCCCACCTCATCAAGGCCGACGTCCTGCTGCTGCTCTCCGACGTCGACGCCCTCTACACCAAGGACCCCCGCAAGGGCGGGGAGCGGATCCCGGAGGTCAAGGACCCCATCAAGGACCTCGAGGGCGTGCAGATCGGCTCCGTCGGCCGGGCCGGGGTCGGCTCCGGCGGCATGGTGACCAAGGTCCAGGCCGCCCGGATCGCCGCGGCGTCGGGCATCCCCGCCCTGGTGACCTCGGCGGAGAACATCAACCGGGCGCTGGACGGCGAGGACGTCGGCACGTGGTTCGCCGCCTCGGGCGGTCGCCGCAACGTGCGGCTGCTGTGGCTGGCCCACCTCGCGGACATCAAGGGGTCCCTGACCCTGGACGAGGGCGCGGTCGCCGCGATCCGCGACCGCAACTCCCTGCTCGCCGCCGGCGTCATCGGGGTGTCCGGGACCTTCGAGGCGGGGGAGCCCGTGTCGCTGCGCGACCCCGAGGGCAAGGAGATCGCCCACGGGCTGAGCAACTACTCCTCCGAGGAGATCCCCCCGATGCTCGGCAAGTCCACCTCCGTCCTGGCCGAGGAGCTGGGCGACGACTACAGCCGGGAGCTGGTCCACGTGGACAACCTGGTGGTTCTGCGTCCGCGGGGTGCCCGCACTAGACTGAAGAAATGACTTCCGCCGCACACGAGTCAGTGACCACCGACAACGAGACGGCCGACCGGGGGACCGGCAGGGCCATCGTGACCGACACGAGCGTGAAGGCCACCTTCGGCGACGACCCCGTCGCGGGGGTGGAGGCCATGGCCGACGACGCCCGCGTCGCCGCCCGGGCCCTGGGCCGGGCCACCCGCGCCTGGAAGGACCGCGCGCTGCTGACGATCGCCGACCGCATCGAGCACAAGCAGGACGTGATCCTCGCCGCCAACGCGAAGGACCTCGAGCGCGGCCGCGTCGAGGGGATCTCCGAGGCGCTGCTGGACCGCCTCAAGCTCGACGCCGCGCGCGTCGTCGCGCTGGCCGACAGCCTCCGCGAGCTCGCGGCCCTGCCCGACCCCGTGGGCAGCGTCGTCCGCGGCCGGACCCTGCCCAACGGCCTGCGCATGCGCCAGGTGCGCGTGCCCATGGGCGTGGTGGGCGCCATCTACGAGGCCCGCCCCAACGTGACCGTGGACATCGCCGGGATCGCCCTGAAGTCCGGCAACGCCGTGCTGCTGCGCGGCGGCTCGGCCGCCGAGGAGAGCAACCGCGCGCTCGTCGGGATCATCCGCGACTCCCTCTCGGACGTGAAGCTGCCCATGGACTGCGTCCAGAGCATCGACGAGTACGGCCGGGAGGGCGCCAACGCCCTCATGGCCGCGCGGGGGAAGGTCGACGTCCTCATCCCGCGCGGCGGGCACGGGCTGATCCAGTCCGTCGTGCAGAACGCCAAGGTCCCCGTCATCGAGACCGGCGAGGGCAACGTGCACCTGTTCGTGGACGCCTCCGCGCCCAAGGACATGGCCGTGAAGATCGCCGTCAACGCGAAGACCCACCGCACCAGCACGTGCAACACCACGGAGACCCTCCTGATGCACAGCGGGTTCCCGCACGGCGCCGCCGTGCTCGCGGCCCTCGACAAGGCCGGCGTGACGCTGCACGTCGACGAGCGCGCCGAGCAGCTGCTCCCGGCGGGCCGCCAGCACCTGCGCGCCACCGACGAGGACTGGGGCACCGAGTACCTGTCCATGGACCTCGCGGTGAAGATCGTCGACGACCTCGACGAGGCGCTCGCCCACATCGAGCGGTGGACCACCCGCCACACCGAGGCGATCGTGACCAACGACCTCGCCAACGCCGAGCGGTTCACCGCCGAGATCGACGCCGCGGCCGTCATGGTCAACGCCTCGACCCGCTTCACCGACGGCCAGCAGCTGGGCCTCGGCGCGGAGATCGGGATCTCCACGCAGAAGATGCACGCCCGCGGGCCGATGGGCCTGGAGGAGCTGACCACCACGAAGTGGATCGTCCAGGGCGACGGGCACATCCGCGCCTGAGCCGCGGTCGCGGCGGGCCCGCCGCGGATTCAGTACGATGAGTACCGCCGGGCCCGCCGGCCGAGGCGGGGCGGGCCGCCCACCGACCACCTGCCGTGCCCGCGGCACCAGAAGGGAACCCCATGCTGCAGCAGATCGCCACCACCGTCCGCGCCGCCGCCGAGGAGGGCGGCCACGCCGCCGCCGAGTCCGGCATCCCGCCCGAGGCCATCGGCCTGGCGATGTTCGTGCTGCTCATGGCCCTGCTCGTGGTGGCCATGTCCTACGCCAACCGGGGCCTGAGCCCCGAGGTCGGCCAGCACCACGACCCGGCCGAGCTGCCCGCGGACGAGCAGGCGATGCTCAGCGAGTACAACGCCAAGCGCCACGCCTGATCCGGGGAGCCCCAGCGCCGTGACCACCGCTTCCCCGGACGCCGCCGCACCCAGCCGCGAGCTCCCCGCGACCGGGACCTCCATCCCGGCCCGCGTCCCCGGGCGCACGCGGCTGGGCGTCATGGGCGGCACCTTCGACCCGATCCACCACGGGCACCTGGTCGCCGCCTCCGAGGTGGCGGGCGAGTTCGACCTCGACGAGGTCGTCTTCGTCCCCACCGGGCACCCGTGGCAGAAGGCCGAGAGCAGCGTCAGCCCCGCCGAGCACCGGTACCTGATGACCGTGATCGCCACCGCCTCCAACCCCCGGTTCACCGTGAGCCGCGTGGACATCGAGCGCAAGGGCCCCACCTTCACGGTCGACACCCTGAGGGACCTGAAGCGGTTGCGCCCGGAGGCGGACCTGTTCTTCATCACCGGCGCCGACGTGATGGCGGAGATCCTGACGTGGAAGGGCGCCGAGGAGCTGTGGGAGCTCGCCCACTTCGTGGGCGTCACCCGGCCGGGCCACCACCTCGCCGCCCCCGTGGGGTCCAGCGGCGTGACGCTGCTCGAGGTGCCCGCGATGGCGATCTCCTCGACCGACTGCCGCACCCGCGTGGCTGCGCACAAGCCCGTCTGGTACCTCGTGCCCGACGGCGTGGTCCAGTACATCGCGAAGTACGGGCTCTACCTTGACGGCTCCGAGAAGGGCGCGCCCGGCCACGTGAGCGTCGGGCCGCGGGTCTCCTCCGTGGAGGCGCCCTGATGGCCGGGGAGGACGGCGTGCGCGACGACGCCGCCGCGCAGCAGTCCGCCGGCCTGCCGCAGCCCGGCGACGCGCACCCGGGCGTGCCCGGTCCCGCGCCGATCATCGACCTGGGCGGCGACGCCGTGCCCGTGCGCCCCGTCAAGCCGCTCGGGCCGCGGCGGCTCGCCCGGCTGCAGCGGGAGCTCGCCGAGCGCTCCCGCGAGCTCGCCGAGGCCGGGGCGCCGGATCCCGCCCCCGGGGGCGCGGACCCCGAGCTGCTCGAGAAGCAGCGCCGGTTCACCGAGCTCGCCGCGCAGGCGGCCGCCGCCAACGAGCAGGCCCCTGCCCCTGCCCCCGAGCAGGCGGCGGGACCGCAGACCGCGGCGCCCGGGCCGGAGCAGCCGGCGGAGGTCGAGCGGATCACGGTCGTCTTCCCCGAGGACCCCGCCGTCGGGACCGACGCGCACGACCCCGTGCACGTGGACCCGGCGCTGTTCGTCAGCCGGCTCTCGCCCGAGGACCTCGCCGGCCTCACCCACATCGACGTCCTCCCGGCCGAGCCGTCCGAGTCCGTCGGGGCGCGTCGGCCCGGCGGCTCCTCCCCGGCGCCGGCCGTCGGAGAACCGGTCGGAGAACCGGTCGGAGAACCGGTCGGAGAACCGGTCGGAGAACCCGTCGGGGAGCCGGGTACGGAACGGGCCGGGGAACCTGCTGAGGGGGCCGGGGGCACCGCGCCCGCGGCACCCGTTGCCGGGGGGCCGGGAGCCCCGAACCCGCAGGCCGGGACGCCGGCCGACGAGGAGCTCCCGCCGCCCGGCGCGCCCGTGCCGGCCGTCGCCGCCGAGGGGCTCGAGCTGCTCGAGCCCCGGGAGTACCGACGGCGTTCGGGGAACCGCTGGCTGGTGCTGCTGCTCCTGGCGCTGGTCGCGGCCCTCGTCGTGGTGCTCGTGCTCTTCGTGCTCTGACCGCTCCGCCCACCGTCCGACCGCTCCACCCGTCCGTTCAGTACTTCTGTCCAGTTCTTCCGTTCTGTTCTTCCGTTCAGCTATTCCGTTGCGTCCCACGGGGGACGCAACCACCGGTTCGCCGGGAAAGGACCACTCTTGACTGTCAACGACCTGTCCCTGTCCATCCTCCAGGTGGCGGCCGCCGCCGCCGACGCCAAGCAGGCCCACGACATCGTGGCCCTGGACGTCAGCGAGGCCCTGGGCATCACCGACGCCTTCCTCATCGCCTCCGCCTCCAACGAGCGCCTCGTCAATGCCGTCGTGGACGAGATCGAGGAGAAGCTCATCGAGCACCTCGGCCTGCGGCCCCTGCGCCGCGAGGGCCGGTCCGAGGGCCGGTGGGTCCTGCTCGACTACGGGGACGTGGTGATCCACGTCCAGCACGACGAGGACCGCGCCTTCTACGCGCTCGAGCGGCTGTGGCGGGACAGCCCCGTCGTCGACCTCGGGCAGGCCGCCCCGCACGCCGCGGCGACCGCCGGCAAGGCCGCGGACCAGTCCTCCCCGGCGCCCGCGACCGACGATTTGCCTTGATCCGGAGCCTCTGCCTAATATGAATGCGTTGCCCAGGAGGGCACAGGATCAACCGGAAAAGGGTGTCCCGCAAGGGAGTCCGAGGTTGTGATAGTGTTCCGGGGTAACGACCTGGGGCTGTGGCGCAGCTGGTAGCGCATTTGCATGGCATGCAAAGGGTCAGGGGTTCGAGTCCCCTCAGCTCCACCAGGAACGAGCAACGAGCCCGTCCCGCACTGTGCGGGACGGGCTCGTTGCTTTTCGTCTGCCCCTCTTCCTTCCCGCTCCCGAGGCCCCTTCCGCGGCCCCTCCTGCGGCCCCTTCCGCGAGCCGCGGCGTCCTGTTAGCGTCAGGAACCACCGACAGCCCCTGTGGGAGACGTCACAGCACCGTGCGCCGTCGGCCGCGAGGGAGGTGCCCCGCGGACCCCCAACGGAAGAGGTCGAGATGGCAGGCAACAGAGCGGTCGCCTACAAGGGACCCGGCAAGGTCGAGGTCATCGACACGGACTACCCCACGTTCGCGCTGAAGGACGGGCCGGGGGTGAACCCGGCCAACGTGGGCCGCAAGGTGCCCCACGGGGTCGTCCTGCGGACGGTCACCACGAACATCTGCGGCTCGGACCAGCACATGGTCCGGGGCCGCACGACCGCGCCGGTGGACCTC
The DNA here is from genome assembly GCF_014636775.1 of Kocuria dechangensis. Taxonomy (GTDB): domain Bacteria; phylum Actinomycetota; class Actinomycetes; order Actinomycetales; family Micrococcaceae; genus Kocuria; species Kocuria dechangensis. Next base: position 67,735 of record NZ_BMEQ01000014.1, on the reverse strand, counting down.
GTGCTCGGCCACGAGATCACGGGCGAGGTGGTCGAGTGCGGCCCCGACGTCGAGTTCATCAAGGTCGGCGACATCGTCTCCGTGCCCTTCAACATCTCCTGCGGGCGCTGCCGCAACTGCAAGGAGCGCAAGACCGGCATCTGCCTCAACGTCAACCCGGACCGGCCCGGGTCCGCCTACGGCTACGTGGACATGGGCGGCTGGGTCGGCGGGCAGGCGGAGTACGTGCTCGTCCCGTACGCGGACTGGAACCTGCTGAAGTTCCCGGACCGGGACCAGGCGCTGGAGAAGATCATGGACCTCACCATGCTCTCCGACATCCTGCCCACGGGCTTCCACGGCGCGGTCACCGCCGGGGCGGGCGTCGGCTCCACCGTCTACGTGGCCGGCGCCGGTCCGGTCGGCCTGGCCGCGGCGGCCTCCGCGCAGCTGCTGGGAGCCGCGGTGGTGATCGTCGGCGACATGAACGAGGAGCGCCTGCGCCAGGCCGCCAGCTTCGGCTGCGAGACCGTCGACGTCTCCAAGGGCGACCCCGGCGAGCAGATCGAGCAGATCCTCGGGGTGCCGGAGATCGACTGCGGCGTCGACGCCGTCGGCTTCGAGGCCCGCGGGCACGGCAAGGGCTCGGCCCAGGAGGCTCCGGCCACGGTCCTGAACTCGCTGATGGACATCACCGCGGCCGGCGGCGCGCTGGGCATCCCGGGCCTGTACGTCACCGGCGACCCCGGCGCGGTGGACGAGGCGGCGCAGAAGGGCTCGCTGTCGATCAGCCTCGGGACCGGATGGGCCAAGTCCCTGTCCTTCACCACCGGCCAGTGCCCGGTGATGAAGTACAACCGGCAGCTGATGATGGCGATCCTGCACGACCGGATCCAGATCGCGAAGGCCGTCAACGCCAAGGCCATCTCCCTCGACGAGGCCCCGCAGGGCTACGCCGAGTTCGACGCCGGGGCCGCGACCAAGTACGTCCTCGACCCCAACGGGTACGTCAAGGCCTGAGAGACCGGCCGCGCAGGCGGCGCCCCGCGGCACGGGTCGCCGCCTGCGCTGTGGAACACTGGGCGCATGGCCAAGAAGACCAACAGCTCGGAGCTGATGCAGACCGTCGACCAGGTCGCGGAGGAAGCCATCAACGTGGGCTACCGCCTCGAGCAGAAGCTCCACCGGTTCCGTCAGCGGCGCGCGGAGGGCCGCGGCGACATCCCCGTCATGGTGGCCTTCGAGGGCTACGGCTCGGAGCACCACGTGCGCGTGCTCGGCCGGGCGCTGCTGAAGAGCCGCGGGCTCATCGAGTCCACGGACGAGGGCGCCGAGTCCATCCGCGGCTGGCGCTCCTTCACGTCCGTGCCCATCGCCTTCGCGCCGGTCAACGTCTGGATCGACGACTACGAGTTCCACCTCGTGGCGGACAAGGGCGGCGTGGTGGACGTGGACCTGCAGGTCTCCCTGCCGCCGGGGGAGCACGTTGTGTGGATGCAGACCGCGGGCTCCGAGGTGGTCGAGGCCCGGGTCTTCATCGTGGCCGACGACCAGCGGATCGGCATCGTCTCCGACATCGACGACACCGTCATGGTCACCGCGCTGCCCCGGCCCATGCTCGCGGCCTGGAACTCGTTCGTGCTCAACGAGCACGCCCGCACCCCCACCCCCGGCATGGCCGTCATGATGGACCGGCTCCTGCACCGCCACCACCAGGCACCCTTCCTCTACCTCTCCACGGGGGCGTGGAACGTGGCCCCCACGCTCCGCCGGTTCCTCACCCGCAACGCCTACCCCGCCGGGGCGCTGCTGCTCACCGACTGGGGGCCCACCACCGACCGGTGGTTCCGCGCCGGTGCCGCCCACAAGGTGCACAACCTCGAGCGCCTCGCGCAGAACTTCCCCCAGGTGAAGTGGATCCTCATCGGCGACGACGGCCAGCACGACCCGGAGATCTACAGCGGCTTCGCCCAGCGCTACCCCGACCACCTGGCGGCCATCGTCATCCGCAACCTCTCGCCCACGGAGGCGGTCCTCGCCGGCCACCCCCTGGCCGGGGAGGAGCGGCGCGTCAGCGTCCCCGAGGGGACGCTGTGGATCGAGGGCAACGACGGCGCCTCCATCTCCCGCCAGCTCGCGGAGCACGGCCTGCTCTGAGCGCGGCCTGCTCTGGGCACGGCCTGCTGCGAGTACGGCCCGCTCCGGAACGTCCGGGGCGAGTCCTACGCTGGAGCCATGACCACCTCGCAGAGCCCTCTCGCCCCCGCCGCGGACGGCGCCCCCGACCTCCCCGCCCCGGACGCGGCCGATCTCCCGGCCGTGGACGCAGCCGTCGAACGGGCCCGCGCAGCCTTCGTCCCCGACCTCGGCCTGGAGGCCCGCCTGGACCGGCTCCGGCGGCTCGAGGACCTCGTGCGGGAGAACCGCGCCGAGCTGGAGGCCGCGCTGAGGGCGGACCTCGGCAAGCCCCCCGCGGAGGCCTGGCTGACCGAGCTCGGCTTCACCCTCGAGGAGGTCGCCGGCATCCGCAAGGAGCTCGCCGCGTGGATGGCCCCCGCCCGGGTCCGCGTCCCGCTGAGCCTGGCACCGGCCCGCGCCCGCGTGGAGCACCAGCCGCTCGGGACCGTGCTCGTGATCGCCCCCTGGAACTACCCCGTCCAGCTGGTCCTGAGCCCGCTGGCCGGAGCGCTCGCCGCCGGCAACACCGTCGTCGTCAAGCCCTCGGAGGTCTCCGCGACCGTCTCCCGCGTGCTGGCGGGGCTGCTGGAGCGGTACCTGGGGGACTGCGTGAGCGTGGTCGAGGGCGGGGTGCCGGAGACCACCCGCCTGCTGGAGCACCGCTTCGACCACGTCTTCTACACGGGCAACGGGAAGGTCGCCCGCGTCGTCGCGGCGGCCGCCGCCCGGCACCTGACCCCCGTCACCCTGGAGCTCGGCGGGAAGTCCCCGGTCTGGGTGGACGGCTCCGCCGACCTGTCCACCGCCGCCCGGCGGATCGTGTGGGGGAAGTTCCTCAACGCCGGTCAGACCTGCGTGGCCCCGGACCACGTGCTGGGGACCCCCGAGACGCTGGCCGCGCTGGAGCCCGAGCTCGTGCGCGCGGTGGAGGAGCTGTACGGGGCGGACCCCCGGCGCAGCGACTCCTACGGGCGGATCGTCACCGGGCGCCACCTGGCCCGGCTGACCCGCGTCCTGGAGCAGGTCCGCCCCGAGGACGTCGTGTGCGGCGGCTCCGCCGACCCGGCCGACCGCTACCTCGCCCCCACGGTCGTGCGCTCCGCGCCGGACGGGCCGTTCATGGCCGAGGAGGTCTTCGGCCCCGTCCTGCCGCTCGTGCCCGTGGCCTCGGCCGAGGCCGCGGTCGAGATGATCACCGCCGCGGACAAGCCGCTGGCCCTCTACGTGTTCACCGAGGAGGAGTCGGTCAAGGACCTGTTCCGCCGCCGCACCTCCTCCGGCGGGCTCTCCTTCAACGCTCCGCTGCTGCACCTGTCCGTGCCCGAGCTGCCGTTCGGCGGGGTGGGGGAGAGCGGCACCGGCGCCTACCACGGGAAGCACTCCTTCGTGGTGTTCTCCCACGTGCGCGCGGTCATGGACAAGCCGCTCGCCCCCGACACGCTGCGGATGGTCTACCCGCCCTACACCGGGCTCCGGGCCCGGCTGGCCGGCGCCGCCGTCGGCCTGCGCCGCCCGTCCCGGCGGAGCCGACACGCCGTGCCCGAAATTTAATTTCGTCCACCGCCCGGGGGCTCCGGCGAGCGCACAGCCTGTGCATATCCGGGCCCCCGGGGCGGAATTCCGCGACCCCGCGCGGAGCGGCCCTGTGGATGAGAATGCACCCGCCTGGGGATAGTCCGAGAGGAGCTGTGGACAACGCCGAACACTGCATCTAGGGGTAACTTCCCCTTCCGAACACTAGATGTAGTATTGAAATCAGCCACTCGGAGAGAGCCCCACCGTCCCGCACCGCCTGCGGAAATCCCGGATCTCCCCCCGAAACCACCGTCCACACCAAGGGGAAACAGCGATGTCCGTGACCGTGTACAGCAAGCCGTCCTGCGTCCAGTGCAATGCCACGTACCGGGCCCTGACCAAGAAGGGCATCGAGTACAGCGTCGTCGACGTCACCGAGGACGAGGCGGCCCTGGCGCACGTTCTGGCCCTCGGCTACCAGCAGGTCCCGGTCGTGGAGACCGCCGACGACCACTGGTCCGGCTACCGGCCGGACAAGATCACGTCCCTGGCCGTCCTGCTCTCCGCCTGAGCCCGGCACCCCCGGGCCACTCGGGCCCGGTCGCCGCTCAGGAGCCGGTCGCGGGAAACCCACCCCAGCACCCACCTCGGAGCACGGAAGCGATGAGCACACACGCCCCCGGCGCGGTCCGCGGCACGATCCCCGGAACCGCTCAGGAGAGCCGCGGCGCGAGCCCCGCGGCGCCGGACCCCCGCGTCCCGCTGCTCGTCTACTTCTCCTCGGTGTCCGACAACACGCACCGGTTCGTCGAGAAGCTCCACGCCCGCGCCGTGCGCCTGCCGGTGCACACGGGGGAGGAGCCCCCCGAGATCGACGAGCCCTTCGTGCTGGTCACCCCGACCTACGGCCGGCCCGACGGCAGCGGAGCCGTCCCGCCGCAGGTCGTGAAGTTCCTCAACCGGGCGGCCAGCCGGCGGCACCTGCTCGGCGTCATCGGCGCCGGCAACACCAACTTCGGGACGGCGTTCTGCCTGGCCGCGGACAAGATCGCGGCCAAGTGCGACGTCCCGGTCCTCTACAAGTTCGAACTCATGGGCACCCCAGAGGATGTCCGCAAGGTAAACCAAGGATTGGAACAGTTTTGGCGACAATGCACGCAGCCCCGGGCCTGAGCGTCGAGCCCGGCCACGAGGACCAGAAGGTCCCGGAGAAGTACCGGGGTCTCGGCTACCACGAGCTCAACGCGCTGCTGAACCTCTACGACGCCGACGGCAGGATCCAGTTCGACGCCGACAAGCAGGCCGCGCGGCAGTACTTCCTGCAGCACGTGAACAACAACACCGTCTTCTTCCACGACCTCGAGGAGAAGCTCGACTACCTGGTCTCCCACCAGTACTACGAGCCCGAGGTCCTGGAGAAGTACAGCCGCGACTTCATCAAGGAGCTCTCCAAGCGCGCGTACGCGCAGAAGTTCCGCTTCGAGACGTTCCTGGGCGCCTTCAAGTTCTACACGTCCTACACGCTGAAGACCTTCGACGGCCAGCGCTACCTCGAGCGCTTCGAGGACCGCGTGGTCATGGTCTCCCTGTACCTCGCGGACGGCAACGAGGTGCTCGCCACCCAGCTGGTGGACGAGATCATCTCCGGGCGCTTCCAACCCGCCACCCCCACGTTCCTCAACGCGGGCAAGAAGCAGCGCGGCGAGCTCGTCTCCTGCTTCCTGCTGCGCATCGAGGACAACATGGAGTCCATCGGGCGGTCCATCAACTCGGCGCTGCAGCTGTCCAAGCGCGGCGGCGGCGTGGCGTTCGCCCTGACGAACATCCGCGAGGCCGGCGCCCCGATCAAGAAGATCGAGAACCAGTCCTCGGGCATCATCCCCATCATGAAGCTGCTGGAGGACTCGTTCTCCTACGCCAACCAGCTGGGCGCGCGCCAGGGCGCGGGCGCGGTGTACCTGCACGCCCACCACCCGGACATCTACAGCTTCCTGGACACCAAGCGGGAGAACGCGGACGAGAAGATCCGCATCAAGACCCTCTCCCTCGGCGTGGTCATCCCGGACATCACGTTCGAGCTGGCCAAGAAGAACCAGGACATGTACCTGTTCTCCCCGTACGACGTGGAGCGCGTCTACGGCATGCCCTTCTCCGACGTCAACGTGACGGAGAAGTACCACGAGATGGTCGCGGACGCCCGGATCACCAAGAAGAAGATCAACGCCCGCGAGTTCTTCCAGACCCTCGCCGAGGTCCAGTTCGAGTCCGGCTACCCGTACGTGATGTTCGAGGACACCGTCAACCGGGAGAACCCGATCGACGGCAAGATCATCATGTCCAACCTGTGCTCCGAGATCCTCCAGGTCTCCGAGCCGTCCACGTACCACGAGGACCTGGACTACGACGAGGTCGGCAAGGACATCTCCTGCAACCTCGGCTCCCTCAACATCGCCCTGACCATGGAGTCCCCGGACTTCGGCCAGTCGGTGGAGACCGCGATCCGCGGCCTGACCGCGGTGTCGGACATGTCCAACATCAACTCGGTGCCCTCGATCCAGCGCGGCAACCAGATGTCCCACGCCGTCGGGCTGGGCCAGATGAACCTCCACGGCTACCTCGCCAAGGAGCACATCCACTACGGCTCCGAAGAGGGCCTCGACTTCACGAACATCTACTTCTACACGGTCACCTACCACGCGGTCCGCGCCTCGAACGAGATCGCGAAGGAGCGCAAGGAGACGTTCTCGGGCTTCGAGCGGTCCAAGTACGCGTCGGGGGCGTACTTCGCCAAGTACACCGACCGCGAGTGGGCCCCGGCCACCGAGCGGGTCCGGCAGCTGTTCGCGGAGGCCGGCGTGCACGTCCCCACGCAGCAGGACTGGCTGCGGCTGAAGCACTCCGTCATGGAGCACGGGATGTACAACCAGAACCTGCAGGCGGTCCCGCCGACCGGCTCGATCTCCTACATCAACAACTCGACCTCCTCGATCCACCCGATCGCCTCGAAGATCGAGATCCGCAAGGAGGGCAAGCTCGGCCGCGTGTACTACCCGGCGCCCTTCATGGACAACGAGAACCTGGAGTACTTCCAGGACGCATACGAGATCGGCTACGAGAAGATCATCGACACCTACGCGGCCGCGACCCAGCACGTGGACCAGGGCCTGTCCCTGACCCTGTTCTTCAAGGACACGGCCACCACCCGCGACATCAACAAGGCGCAGATCTACGCGTGGCGCAAGGGCATCAAGACGATGTACTACTCCCGCATCCGCCAGCTGGCGCTCGAGGGCACCGAGGTCGAGGGCTGCGTCTCCTGCATGCTCTGACCGCCGGCCCCGGCGACCACCCCACACTCCCCGCGCGCGTCCGCAGGACGCGCGCGGGGGACCACACCCTTGAAGGAAGAGATCGACAATGACTCTGGAGAAGAGCGAGAGCATCGACAAGGTGCAGCTGCTCCACCACGAGGCGCAGGCCATCAACTGGAACCGCATCGAGGACGACAAGGACTTGGAGGTCTGGGACCGCCTGACCGCGAACTTCTGGCTGCCCGAGAAGGTGCCGCTGTCCAACGACGTCACGTCGTGGAAGACCCTCACCGCGGAGGAGCAGGAGCTCACCATGCGGGTCTTCACCGGCTTGACGCTCCTCGACACCATCCAGGGCACCGTGGGTGCCGTCTCCCTGATCCCGGACGCCACGACCCTGCACGAGGAGGCGGTGTACACCAACATCGCGTTCATGGAGTCCGTGCACGCGAAGTCGTACTCCTCGATCTTCTCGACCCTGTCCTCCATGAAGGAGATCGACGAGGTCTTCCGCTGGTCCCGGGAGAACCCGTACCTGCAGAAGAAGGCCGAGATCGTCCTCAAGTACTACCGGGGCGACGACCCCCTGAAGAAGAAGGTGGCCTCGACCCTGCTCGAGTCCTTCCTCTTCTACTCCGGGTTCTACCTGCCCATGTACTGGTCCTCCCGGGCCAAGCTGACGAACACCGCGGACCTCATCCGCCTCATCATCCGCGACGAGGCCGTGCACGGCTACTACATCGGCTACAAGTTCCAGCGGTCCCTGGCCAAGGAGTCCCAGGAGCGCCAGGACGAGCTGAAGCTCTACACCTACGAGCTGCTCGAGGAGCTCTACGAGAACGAGGTGCTCTACACAGAGTCCCTCTACGACGGCGTCGGGTGGACCGAGGACGTCAAGAAGTTCCTGCACTACAACGCCAACAAGGCCCTCAACAACCTGGGCTTCGAGGCGCTGTTCCCCAAGGAGATGACCGCCGTCTCGCCGGCGATCCTCTCCGCGCTGTCCCCGAACGCCGACGAGAACCACGACTTCTTCTCCGGCTCGGGCTCCTCCTACGTGATCGGCAAGGCCGTGAACACGGAGGACGAGGACTGGGACTTCTAGACCGTTGTCTGACGATTGAGGGCCCGGCTGCTGATGCAGTCGGGCCCTCTTTCCGATGAGGTTGTGAGATTTCAACCTAGTGGCCCCGGAGGATCACGTTCCAGTAGTCCCGGGGGAGGACCTCGAGGTCGAAGAACCAGAGGGCGCGGTTCGGGGTCAGCAGCGGTAGGCCGGGGATGCTGGGCGCCAGTGCGTTGTCCCGGTCGAACTCGGCCAACACGGCCCGGCCCCGCTGCACCGTCACGGGGGTCACGGTGTACCCGTCGTAGGAGGCCGTGGGCTCCCGGCCGTCACGGGTGGCCAGGAGGTTCTCCGTGAGGATCTTCGTCTGGTGGCGCAGTGCCCCGCCGGAGGAGGTGGTCTCCAGCGCGGCCGCGTCCCCGCAGGCCCACACGGTGGGCACACGGCGGTGGCGCAGGGTCTGGGCGTCCACGTCCGCGTAGCCGTCCCACGCGGTGCCCGGGCCCGGCGCGGCGCCCAGTCCCGCGTCGGCGATCCAGGCCGGGGCCCGGTGGACGGGGCAGTGGTGCAGCAGGTCGTAGGACAGGTCCCGGGGCGCCCCGTCGACCGTGGCCCGCAGCCGGCGGGAGCCGGCGTCGACCGACTGCACGTGGGCGCTCGTCAGGACCGTGATGCCGTAGCGCCGGACCCAGGGCTGCAGGACCCGGTCCATGTCCGGCTGGCCGAACACGGTGGCGGTGGGCGTCAGCAGGGTCACCTCGATGTCCTGCAGGACACCCTGGCGCTGCCAGTAGTCGCAGGCCAGGTAGAGTATCTTCTGCCCGATCTGCGGAGTGGGGGCGGGGCCGTCCGGGATGGTGAACAGCGCCCGGCCGCGGCGCATCCCGCGGATCAGCTCCCAGGTCTTGGGGGCCAGCTCCACGGTGTAGTTGGTCGAGGCGTGCGGGCCGGCCATCGCCTCGGCACTGCCGGGGACACGGTCCCAGTCCGGGGTGGAACCCGCGCAGATCACGACGTCCCGGTAGCCGATGTGCTCCCCAGAGGACAGCGTGGCCGTCCGTGCCGCCGGATCCAGTGCCTGGACACGGTCCTGGATCCATCGCACGCCGCGGGGCATCACGCGGTGCTGGGCCCGGGACATCTGCTGCACGGTCTTCCGTCCGGCGCCCACGTAGGAGAGCATCGGCCGGTAGTGGTGCGTGGACTTCGGCTCCACGATCGCGATATCCGTGATGCCCTTGCGGCGCAGTCGTGCGGCCAGGGAGATCCCGGCATTGCCGCCGCCGATCACGAGGACGTCAGTGGTGTGGTCCGAGGGTGTGATGGTCATCGTGACTCCGTGGACGAGGATGGCTCTACGGCCCCGGGCGGGGCCGCCCGACCATTCGACCACGAGCCGCCGCGCCCAAGCCCAGGCGGTAGGCATCAAAGGGTGGAGAGGCTTTCTGGAGGTCCATGTCGAGGAACTTGCCAGTCAGGACAGCTGAGCGACGGAGCGATGCCGGTGGCTGTTCCGCAAAGGACCCCGGATGAAGTGGCGTCTTGTAAGCCAGGGGATGCGAGACGTCTCATCCAAAAAATTTGCGCCCGCATGATTCCGCTGTTTGGCTTGTCTCGCATCCATGTGCTTTATCCAGATGGCTAGAATCAGGTACTAGACATTGGTTGTGAGACACAAAGGGGTAGACATGGGCAAGCTCATCGGGTATGCACGCGTGTCGACACGGTAGCAGGACGCCGACCGTCAAGTGCATGACCTGCTGACTGCTGGTGTGCGACGCGATGATCTCTATGTTGACCATGGAGTGTCTGGAGCCCGTGCCTCCCGCCCGCAGTTCGACAAAGCGGTGGACGCGCTTGAAGAGGGTGACACTTTGGTGATCACCACGCTGGACCGCCTGGGACGCTCTACGCATAACATGCTCACCTTCGCTGAGGCGCTGCGGGGAAGGGGCGCTGGGCTGCGAGTCCTGAATTTGGGTGGGGGAGACGTGGACACCCACACTCCCATGGGATCGATGGTCTTCACTGTCATGGCCGCCTTGGCCCAGATGGAACTGGAGATCAAGCGGGAGCGGATCACCGACTCGGTGGCCAAGCGGCGTGCCGCCGGCAAGGATCTCGGCGGGCGCAGGCCGACCTTCACGGACTCCCAGATCCGCAACGCCCTCCGCCTCATCGAGGCCGGGGAGCCGGCCACCCAGGTGGCCCGCGATTTGGGGATGTCCAGAGCCACCCTCTACCGGCGGATCCGTGAGTTGCCCATGCCGATGTCGATCTGAGTGGACGCCGCCCCTGAAAGCAGTGGTGTGTATAGCGCCGCGAAATTGTGAGACAGACGTGGGGTCCCACAGATTTCTGTGGGACCCCACGTCAGCTGGCCGGTCTCCTCCGGTGAGCCTCACCGGGCGAAGGTGCGATAGGCGGCTACTCCTCGCAGTGGTAGCTGTCCTCCTGAGCCGCGTCTCCTCCGGTGTACTGGGCGTGCAGGGGGTAGCGGCAGATGGGCTTGGCGGCGAGGACCTCGAACGGGGCGGCAGGGTCGTTGGCGGTAGCGGCCACCGACGCCCCGGGGGCGTCCCCGTTCAGGGCCCAGTCCTCCATCACGGTGACCCAGTCGGTGTTGTGCGGCACGCCGTGGACGGTGCCCGCGCTGGTGGGCGCGTCGTAGGTGGTGGTGCCGTCCTCGGCGAGGGTGGCCGGATCGATGGCCGAGGTGCAGCCGTGGTCGGTGCCCGGGGAGACGTAGAGGCGCAGGAACTCGTCCACCTGGTCCTGTCCCATGGCCTCGACCACCGAGTCGTAGTACTTCATGCCCATCCCCGCGGACTGAGCGTAGTCGGCGGTGCACTCCAGGATGGTCAGCTTCCCGCCGTGGCGCTGGAAGGCCGACAGATCCGCCTCCACGGTGTCCATGTCCCGGGAGACCTCCTGAATGCGCTCACGGTAATCAGCCGGATCATAGTCATTGACCACGTCCAGGCCCGGGTCCTGAGCGAAGACGTACTTGGCCGCCCCCACCCCGTAAAGCTTGTAGTTGGCGTATCCGGTGTCCCCGAAGCGCAGGGACGGGTCGGTGCCAACCTTCTGGTGCAGGGAATAGGCCTCCCCGCCGAAGAAGAAGCCCGGGTACCGATCCATGCCGCTGGCCAGCTCGAAGCCCGGGTCGGTGGGGGCGAAGATGGTACGGATCGTCTCCAGCTGAGCGGGACTGAAGCTCTCCCCGGCCACCGCACCCTCGGTGACGACCTTGGCCTCCACCGCGGCCATGACGACCTCCTGGCAGCCGGCCCAGTCGGTGAGCACCCCATCGGCGATCCCGTCCTGCCCGTCACAGGCCTCGGCGGCGACGGTGGCCAGCAGATCGATGTCGGCCGCGGTGAACGCCCCGGCCCCCTCGTTGCCCTCAAGAGCCTGGACGGTCTCGATGAACTGGTTGAACAGACCCGTCCAGCCGATCACCGGGGTGGTGACGAAGATGTTGTCGATGTCCTTGGGGAAGCGCTGAGCCATCAGCAACCCCTCACGCCCGCCCTCGGAAGTGCCGAACCAGAACGTCTCGCCCGGCTTCTTCCCGTAGTGGGCCTTGGCGATCTCCTGGCCCACGTCGTGGACCTTCTTGTAGGCGTCAGTGGAGAAGTTGCGCCACATCTCCTCGTTCAGCGCGAAATCGAAGGGCGCCCCGGCCCGCTCCACAGGATCGGCCGAGGCCGCCCGCGGGCTGGCGGCGGTGAGGTGCCCGGAGTCGGTGCTGACGGTGAGGTAGCCGCGCATCAGCGGGGTCACCGTGTCCCCGCTGTTGGTGCCGGGGGCGATGTATCCGGTGGCATCGCGCAGAACCCCGTTGAACCCGCCACCGCCGAACTGGGCGGAGCGCCCGTTCCAGTCCACCGGCAGGTTGACCTGGAAGCCGATCGGCTGAGCACCTGCGGTCACCGCGGCGATCTCACCGGTCACCTGGCAGAAGTCCGGAGTCGCCGGCGTGATCACGGAGGTGCCCGAGCGGGACTCCTTGGCCGGGGAGCCGTCGGCGGTGGTCACCGCCGCGGCCGCCGGGCGGAACTGCGCCTCGGTCACGGTCGCGGCCCCGGTCTGCATGTCCGCAGTGCCAATCTTGTTGGCCTTGATCACCAGGCCCTCCAGCTCACCACACGCTACCGCCGGGTCCGCCGAGGTCTTGGTGCCGGCCTGCGTCGTGGCCAGGGGGGAGCCTGCGGGGACGGCGGCTCCTACTGGCGCGGCCCCGGCCCACAGCATCATCGTGGCGCCGAGGCCGGCCCCGCACTTTGTCCACCAGTTCACGTTGTGTCTCCTCATCGATTGCTATGACCTGGCTCACAAAGTAGCCAGCTCGGGACAACGCACGGAATAGTAAGAGGCACTGAATTTCAATTGGTCCGAATACACAACCCTGAAGTATGAGTCCCGGAAGTGGCCCAGACGCGGCAGCCAAGGGCCCGCTGAACGACGCGCTCTCATACAACTAGGGGCGGCGGAGCTGGCAGTCGTGGACACTGAGCATTTTCCGTTCCCCGGTTCTGGAGTTGCGGATCCACACGACCTGGAACTTGGGCATGGTCGCTACGACGACGGCGCTGTACGTCGGGAAGCCGAACTGGTGGATGTCGAGGTGGTCTCCTCTGCGGAGATCGGAGACGTCACGGATGGGTCGCAAGTCGGTCGGCATGGTCGTCAGTACTTCCTTGTGTGGTGGCGGAGAGTGGGTGCCAGCGCAGTCCCCGTCTTTGTCGAAATGGGGGTTCTCGTGGGCACTGCCACCGACCGGTGAAATCGGTCGGTGGCAGTGACGGCACGGCCCGTGAAGTCAGTGGACCAGGGCGGGGATCTTGGCGCGCATGGCCGCTTCGGCGTTGTCCTGGGCGCGGGTCTTCTCCAGGGTGGCGGTGATCAGGTGCTTCGGCACGACGACGATGCCGTCGCTGTCGCCGAGAATGGCATCGCCGGGGTGGCAGACCACGTTGCCGCAGGCCACCGGGGCTCCGAGGGTCCCGGGGCCGTACTTGAAGGGCCCGGCCGGGCTGATCCCGCGGGCGAAGGTGGGCAGACCCATCGCCTGCAGTTCGGCGACGTCGCGGGTGGCGCCGTCGATGACGACCCCGGCGATGCCGCGGGCGATGCACAGCTCCCCGAGGATGTCGCCGAAGCAGGCGCGGTTGGTGTCGCTGTTGGCGTTGATCACCAGCACGTCCCCCGGGCGGGCGTCGTCCAGCGCCCGGTGGATGGCCAGGTTGTCGCCTTCGCGGGTCTGGATGGGCAGCACGGTCCCGGCCAGGCGCAGCCCCGGGGTGACGGGGCGGATCGCGGCGTGCATGAGACCCATCCGTGACTGGGCGTCGCCGATGAGGGCGACCGGGTACTGGGCCAGTTCCTGGATGGGGCCCGGGGCGGGGCGGTCCCAGTCCGGGGAGAGCTGGAGGCTGTCGGTGGCGGCGGTGATGATCATGGTCGGCTCTCTCGCTGTGGTCTGATTCGCAGGGGTGTCTGAGCTGTTGTCTGGCGGTGTGGTGTCGTCGTCGGCTCAGCTGTAGGTCGGGGCGGTGGCGTCGTTGATCGCGGTGGCCGGGCGGTCCCCGGTCAGGGCCTGACGGATCGCTGCCAGGGCACCGGTGCCGGCGGCCAGGAACGCCTCGGCGGTCTGGCCGGCCACGTGCGGGGTGACGAGGAGGTTCGGCACCTGGGCCACATCGATCACCGAGTGGGGGAGCGGGTTCTTCATGTCCACGGACTCGCCCTCGAGCACGTCCAGGCCGGCCCCGGTCAGGCGCCCGGCGGTCAGGGCCTGGGCCAGGGCGGCCTCGTCGACCAGCCCGCCGCGGGAGGTGTTGATCAGCACCGCCCCCGGTTTCATCGACGCCAGGGCGTCCGCGTCGAGGAGGTGGCGGGTTCGGTCGGTGAGCGGCAGGTGGAGGCTGAGCACATCAGCGGCGGCGATGACCTCTTCGGCGGTGGCAGGCCGGGCGCCGGTGGCGGTGATGGCGGCGTCCTCCACGTAGGGGTCGTGGGCGATCACGTGCATGCCGAAGCCGGCGGCGATGGTGGCGACCATGCGGGCGATGCTGCCGAAGCCCAGCAGCCCCAGGGTGCGCCCGTGGAGTTCGAAGCCGTTCATCTGGGGTTTGAGCTCGGCCCAGGCTCCGGCGGCGGTGCCGGTGGCCCCGTAGGGGGTGCGGCGGGCCAGGGAGAGCAGGAGGGCGAAGACGTGCTCGGCCACGGCCTGGCTGTTGGAGCCGGGGGTGGTGCTCACCCACACCCCGGCGGCGGTGGCGGCGTCGATGTCGACGTTGTCGGTGCCCACCCCGTGGCGGGCGATGATGCGCAGCCGCGGGGAGGCGGCGATCTTGGCGGCATCGAAGCGCTCGGCCCGCAGCAGGACCGCCTCGACCTCGTGGCTGACCTCGGTGTAGTCCACGGCGGTCTCGCCGTAGCCCAGGTGCACCCGCCCCAGGGTGGAGAGCTCCTCGAGCACCTCGGGGTGGACGGGATCGGAGACGTAGATGGTGGTCATGGGGTTCCTCAGCAGGGGGTTCGGCCGCGGGTCAGCGGTAGAGGTGGGAGGTGGAGGAGGTGGTGGTGTTGGTGCGCACCGCGCCCAGCACCACGGCCAGGCCCATCACCCCGAAGACCACGAGCATGTAGGCGGGCACCAGGGTGTTGCCGGTGGCGTCGATCATCCAGGTGGCGAAGTAGGGGCCTCCGGCCCCGCCGATCACGGCCCCGACGCTGTGGCCGAAGGCCACCCCGGTGTGGCGGACCTCCACGGGGAAGAACTCGGGCATCGAGGCGTAGGTGCCGGCCTGGCACAGTGCGTAGGGCACCATCCCGATCAGCAGCCCGACCATGGCCAGGGCCACCGAGCCGTTGTTCATGAGCATGAAGGAGGGGATCGTGACCACGATGTAGAAGAGGTAGGAGCTCACCAGCACGCGCTTGGCGCCGATGCGGTTGCCCAACTGACCCGCGAGAGGGATCAGGAAGGCTGCGGCCACCACGGCGATGAGCACGATGTAGGAGGCCTCGGCCTTGGTGTAGCCCAGCACTGTGCTGAAGTAGACGGCCACGTAGACGGTGCCGATGTAGGTGCCCATGTTCTGCACCAGGGAGATGAAGAAGACCTTGGTCAACGGCTTGCGGTGCTCACCGATGAGCCGGCCGAAGGGGGACCCGGTGGTCTCCTTGGCGGTGGTGGCACTGGCGGTGAACTCCGGGCTGTCCTCGATCTTCAGGCGCATGATCAGGCACAGGATGCCCAGCGGAACGGCGATCATGAACGGGATCCGCCAGCCCCAGGACTCCATCGCCTCGGCCGGCACCAGGGTGGCGGCCAGGGCGGCCAGGCCGGCCGCGGACCCCTTGCCCAGGACCGCGATGCTGGGGATGAAGGAGATGTAGAGGTTGCGCCGTTCGATCGGGGCCCACTCGCGGATGTAGCTGGCCGCCCCGCCGATCTCCCCGCCGGCGGAGAAGCCCTGCAGCATCCGCAGCACCCCGAGCAGGATCGGGGCCCAGATGCCGATCTGGGCGTAGGTGGGCAGGGCCGCGATGAAACCGGCGGCCGCGCTCATCAGCAGGATGGAGCCCACCAGGCTGGTCCGGCGGCCCATCCGGTCCCCGATCCAGCCGAAGAAGATCGCCCCCAGCGGACGGACGATGAACGCGGTGCCGAAGATCAGGAACGTGTTGAGCAGCCCCGCCACGGGGTCGTCGCTGGGGAAGAAGACCACGGCGATCGTGGCGGCCACGTACCCGAAGACGCTGAAGTCGTAGTACTCGATGAAGGTGCCGAAGGCTGCGACCCCGGTGGCCTTCTTCGCCTTGCGCTGCCGTTGCGGGTCCACCGCGGGGGCGGTCAGCTGTGATGCCTGAGCCATTCCAACTCCTAAAAAATGGGACACTGTCCTGAAATGTTGATACAGTGTGAGCGGGCCCACGGACGTGTGTCAAGCACCACAGGGCCTCCGGTGCGCACCTGCCGAGACCGAAGGCGCAGCCGCCTCGGTGGGTCCGGGCGGTAGCGTGGTGGGCGCGGCGCCGGCCCCGGACGGGATTGGGGCGGGCGCAAGGTGCGACGAAACAGGAGGAGGGCAGGGGTGAACGAGACCACGGCATCCAGCAATGACCGGATCGTCGAGGTGCTGCACGCCCTGGTGACCCGCGAGCAGGCGACCGGGGTGCGGGAGCTGGCCGAGGCGCTGGGAGCCAGTCGCAGCACCGTCAACCGCATCCTGCTGGGCCTGGTCGACCAGGAGTTCGCCCTACCCACCGCCGCCGGGGCCTACCGGGTGGGCCCGCGGCTGCGGGTGCTTGCCGCCGCTCTGCACGCCCGCCACCCGCTGCTGGCCAGTGCCGGGGACGTTCTCGAGGAGCTGGCGGAGCAGTCGGAGGCCACCGTGATCGTGGCCGTCCACGACGCCCCCCGCCCCCAGGCCGTGGTCATCGCCCGACGGCGCCATCCCGGACCAGTGGAATACTCCCTGGAACCGGGTACGGTCCTGCCCCTGCACGCTGGCGCCACCGGCCGGGCCATCCTGGGCCGGATCGGCCTGGGCGCCCTGGGGCCCGAGGCGCTGGAGGCCCGCACGCCCGAGACCGTCACCGACCGGACCGAACTGGCGGGACTGCTGGACCAGGACCGCCGCACCGGCTACGTCATCAGCGTCGGTCAGCAGTTCCCCCTGGCCGCCGGGGCCGCCGCCGCCTTCTCCTGCGTGGGGCTGACCGGGTCCATCTCGATCACCAAACCGCGCTACCTCACCGATGACGAGGACCTGGCCCGCTTCGGCCCGCTGGCCCAGACGGCCGCCCGCACGATCGAAGACCAGTGCCCCACCCCACCGGTGCCGGCGAACCTCCCCTTGGGGACCACCCACCCGGCCGGGGGCACCGCCCTGGAGCGGATGACCCGGCTACTGGCCGTCCTGGTGGCCGAGCCCGCTGGCGTCCATCCCGGCCAATCCCTGGCGCGAGCGATCGGCGCCAACATCGCCACCACCCACCGGCTGGTCGCCACGGCCACCTCCACCGGGCTGGCTCTCACCGACGGCACCACCCTGCACCCCGGACCCCGTCTGCTGCACTGGGCGGCCCGGCTGGGTCCTGCCCGCGACATCGGTGCCCTCACCGGCCACATCCTGCGCGAGCTGGCCGAGACCACCGGGGAGACCATCGGGCTGGCCCAACTGAACCCCGCAACCGGCACCGCCGAGATGACCACCGTCATCAACGGCGTCCAACCCCTGCACTACGGGCTGGCTTCCGGAGTGACCATCCCGCTCTACGCCGGGGCCGCCGGCAAGGCCATCCTCGCCCACTGCCCGCTCGACACCCTCGAGGCCCTCGAGCTGGAGCCGCTGACCGAACGCACCCCCGTCGACCGGCAGGCGCTGGTCGAGGACCTGCAAGCCATCCGCGACCGCGGATGGGCCACCGCCGACGGGGAACGCATCCCCGACGCCTACGGCCTCAGCGCCCCCTACTTCATCGACGGCACCATCGCCGGATCCATCACCGCCACCGTCGCCCGCTTCCGCGTCCCCGACCTCGACCTCGACGCCCTCGCCCATACCATCCAGGACGCCGCCCACCGCATCACCCGGCTGCTCACCATCACCCCGCTTCCAGCCGCCTGACCCCTGCAGAGCCCCAACAGCACCACCGCGCCGACACTTCAACGACATAAGTGCCGGCCAGAAAGGTCGGCGCACCCGAGGATCCCCGCTGATGGGGCCACTTCAGCTGGGCCGATGTTGGGCAGGTCAGGCGGGACCGTTGCCGACCAGTACAAGGCCCCGCCGGGCAGCTGCTCAGCGGGGCCTCGTCGGTCCCCCTGTGTCGTCGTGGAGGACCCGATTCGGAAACGTCTCGCCCTCAGGCCCGAGCCCGCGCGAGACCACCTGCTGTGCCCGGGGACGGGTGGGCGCCGGCGTTTCCTCTGGACCGGACTCGGCTGGTCCAGGGTCTGCTCAACGATCAGCGAAGGCCCGATGGACGAGGAACTAAGAGCAGCTGGCAAACGCTTCTACTCTGCTCATCACCGAGACGACGAAGTTGCTGCGGTTCAGCAAGTGGCCACCGACGACCACGTCGATCCAGGCGGCTGTGGTGGTGAGTGCGCCGAATCCTCAGCAGATGACGAGGCCGGGCACGGGGGAAAGGGTCGGGTGGTGCGGCCGCGGAATGCAGCCGCACCACCCGGGTCGAGGCGGGCCCACGGGGACGAGGGTGGGAACCGCTCGGCTAGCAGGGCACGGTGAGGTCAGTGGGCAGGCGCGTCCACGGTGACGGTCTCACCGGGGGCGGCCACGTGCAGCCGGTCGGACAGACCCGCGGTGGCGAAAGCGGTCCGCACGTCCTCGATGTCCTCGCGGAAGTGTGCCCAGCCCTCGACGTGGGCGGGCACGATCTGGGCACCGGACAGGATCGTGGCCGCCTGCGCAGCGGTCTCACCGGTCAGCGTGACCTCGGCATTGTCGAAGATCGCCTCGCCGAACCGGACGCCGCCGGCGAAGAGGATGGCCAGGTCGATGTCCGGGAAGCGGGCGGCGATCTGCTCCACCAGCTCCACCGAGGCGTTGTCCCCGCTGACGTAGACCGTCGGCAGGTTCTGCCCGTGGAGGACGAACCCGGTGACGGTCCCCGAGATCGGCTCGTACCCAACGGGCCCGTGCAGGGCCGGCACGCCGGTGATGTGCACGACCTGCCCGTCGGTGCCGGTGACATCGACGGTCTGCCAGGTGCCCAGACCAGTGATCCAGGGGACGCGGCTGTCGGCCTCAGGGGTGCACAGCACCGTCTCCACGCGGGAGGCCAGCTCGCGCCCGGTCTCGTCGAAGTTGTCGGCGTGCTCGTCGTGGGAGAGCAGCACCACATCCGGGTGCGGCAGCTGCTCCGGGCCCAGGCCCGGGGTGGTGGTCTTGGTCAGCACCGGTGCGCCCTCCGGGGCCGGGTAGGTGCGCGGGGTGTCGAAGGTGGGGTCGGTCATGAATGTCAGACCGGCCAGGGTGAAGACGGTGGTGGGTCCGCCCACCATGGTGACGTCGAGCTGAGGCATGCGAAGAGGTCCTTCCCGAAAGGGTGACATGGGGACCCTTCGAGCATGGCATATACCTAGGGGGTATGCAATATACCCCGGGGGTATATAATGTTCGGAGGCCTGCGCCCACCGACACCCCAGGAGGACCCCCGATGCAGATGGACCCCGCCGAGATGACTCCGGTGCTCAACCGCCTCAAGCGCGCCCGCGGGCAGCTGGACGTGGTGATCCGCTCCATCGAGGACGGTCAGGAGTGCCAGGTGGCCGTGCACAACCTCGCCACCGTCTCCCGAGCCCTGGACCGGGCTGGGTTCGCGATCATCTCCCGCACCCTCCAGCAAGTCGTGCAGGACCGCGAGCACCCCGTCACCGAGGAAGACCTGAAGGCCCTGGAGAAGCTGTTCCTCTCCCTGGCGTGAGCCATCTCCCCGCCTTGGAGGAGGTGCGACGCGCCTTGCCCTCTGGGGGTCGGCTCGTATGTCCGGCAACACATCCCATGAAGTACTACCAGGAGGTATCCATGACTGAAGGACCCGACTTCGAGCGGATCTTCGCGGCGCTGCCCGGAGCATATGCCGTGTTCGATCTCCACTGGAATTATGTGGCGGCGACCGACATGCTCCTCAAGACGGTGAACCGAAGCCGCGAGGAAGTCATCGGAAAGAACCAGTTCGAGGCGTTTCCGGACAATCCCGACGACCCCGACGCGAAGGGCAACGCGACCATGCTGGCCGGCTTCCAGCGTGTGCTCGACGAACGGGTAGGGCACTCGCTTCCGCCTACCCGCTACGACGTGGCAGATGAGAACGGGGTGTTCCAGGAGCGGTGGTGGAGGCCGGTCAATGAACCTGTCTTCGGTTCCGACGGAGAGATCCGGTACATCATTCACGGCATCGTGGACGCGACCGCGGAAGTGAAGGGAAGCTGAGCCTCAAAAGCCTGTTCTGGCGCAGTCCATTCAGGCCCTCAGGTGGTCGCCCCTGAGAGCACGACAGCCCTCAAGGCTTCCTCGCCCCGAGGGGGGTGCGACGCTCCCAGGATCCGGGCCCGCCCGACCCCGGTATCACCGGCCTTGTAGGCCACGGCTACCGGCCGGGGCGGTGCCACGGGCCGCGCCCGGATATTGCCGTGGTGAGGGGGGCGGCCTGGGCCGGTTCGCCAGCGACACCGTCGAGTGAGACTGAGGCGACCGATCGTCAGTGCCCACTTGGTCGGCCCTCCGTCCTCGTCGGGATGGCTGCCTGCTTCAGGTCCCTCGCGGTCACGGGGTGCTCGATACCCCGCAGCATCTGTTGAAGGGTGGCGGGAAGGGCCGCGATCCCTGCCCGGTCCAGGTCCGAGGCGGTGGCGAGGTGGGGCGCGGTCAGCTGACCCATGAGCGGGTACGTCAGCGCCTGGACCCTGCAGGCGGTTGGGGGTCGCCCCAGATTTCGTGGTGGCCAACTCTCCAGCCACCACCTTCCCGTGGATTTCGTAATTGCCTTTGCCTATCGGCTCATCAGGAAGTGCTCATTGTCGGTGAGGTGCGTCACGCCGCATGCTCATTTCAACGTTCTCCTCCACGGAGAGGACACACAGAAAGGACCTTCACAGATGGCGGAGCTGGATTTCACCCTGGTGGGCGGCCCAACGGCGGTGTTCACCCTCGGCGGTGTCACCTTCATGACCGACCCGACCTTCGATGACCCCTGCCACTTCGGGGACTGGGGTGGGCCGCCTTTGACCAAGACCACCGGACCCGCCGTGAGCCAGGCACAGCTGCCGAGCCCGGACGTGGTGCTGCTCTCCCACGACCAGCACCCCGACAACCTCGACGAGGCCGGGCGGGCGCTGCTGCCGGAGGCCGGGACCGTGTTCAGCACCCCCGAGGCCGCCGGGCGCATTCCCGGTGTGAAGGGCCTGGCTCCCTGGGAGACCGCCCAGGTCACCGCCCCCGGTGGCCGGGTCATCCACGTCACCGCCGTGCCGGCCCGCCACGGCCCCGAAGGGTGCGAGCCGATCGCCGGGACCGTCACCGGGTTCGTCCTGCACGGGTCGGGCCTGCCGACCGTCTACGTCAGCGGCGACAACGCGGCCGTGGAACTCGTCGAGCAGATCGCCGACCGCTTCCCGGACATCGACGTGGCGATCCTCTTCACCGGCGCCGCCCGGTTGGGGATCTTCGACGACGCCGAGCTGACTCTCACCGCCGCCGGTGCCGTCGAGGTGGCCCGCCTGCTGCCCGCGGCGCGGATCGTGCCGGTGCACGCCGAGGGCTGGGCCCACTTCACCGAGTCCTTCGCCGACCTGCAGGAGGCCTTCACCGGCGCAGGACTCACCGACCGCCTCCTGGTCGCCGGACCCGGCGCAACCCTCGCCGTCGGCTGACCCCTCGGAGCAAGTAGCCCATCAGCACCATGGGCGATGCCGGACATCCCACCTCCATGATTTCTTCACCCTGGGGCCTACGGATCTCGTCTGCTGCGGTCGCCGCCGTTCACGTCCTTCCATGGGAGCAGTGGTCAACCGGTCGACCGGAACTCCGCCATCGGCCACTTGCTCGCCACACCCACCGCTCGATGAATCCCTGACCGCCAGAAAGGCTCGAAGCACCAGCTCTCTTGCCCCTGTCGTCCATGCCCACACTTTGAATGCTTGGCCGTTCACCAGTCCATCAACAAGGAGAACACTCATGTCTTTGCTCGACGATTCCACCTGGAGCGGCAAGATCCTCACGGACGGCTGGCGGGCCGGCCGGGGAGGAACCCATCCGGTGACCAACCCCTCCACCGGAGACACCCTCGGAGAGATCGGCTTCGCCACCCCCAAGGACGTGTACGAGGCCGCCGAGCGGGCCGCTGCGGCTCAGCGGCACTGGGCTGCTTGCAAGCCCACCGAGCGGGCGGCGGTGCTGCGCAAGGCCGGCGACCTCTTCCACGCCCATGCCGAGGAGCTCATCGGATGGGTGGTGCGGGAAACCGGGTCGATCCCGGACAAGGCCGGGATGGAGGTCTTCTACTCCGCCAATGAGTGCTTCGAGGCCTCCGCCCTGCCCACGCACCCGCACGGGGAGTACCTGCCCTCGGACAACGCGCACTGGTCGATCGCCCGCCGCATCCCGGCCGGGGTGGTGTCGGTGATCGCCCCGTTCAACTTCCCCATGCTGCTGGCCATCCGCTCGGTGGCTCCGGCCCTGGCTCTGGGCAACGCGGTGCTGCTGAAGCCTGACCCCCGCACCTCTGTGGCCGGAGGCGTGGCCCTGGCGCGGATCTTCGAGGAGGCCGGCCTGCCCGCCGGGGTGTTGCAGTACCTGCCCGGCGGCGGGGATGTGGGGGCTGCGACCGTGGACGCCCCCCAGGTGCGCATCGTCTCCTTCACCGGGTCCACGGCGGCCGGCCGCCACGTCGGCGAGGCCGGGGCCAAACACCTCAAGCGCACGCACCTGGAGCTGGGCGGCAACAACGCCGTCATCGTCCTGCCCGGGGCCGACCTGGACCTGGCCGCCGGTGCGGGGGCCATGGGCTCGTTCTTCCACCAGGGCCAGATCTGCATGACCGCCGGACGCCACGTCGTCCACCAGGACGTCTATGGCGAGTACGTCGAGAAGCTGGCCGCCCGAGCGGATGCTCTCACCGTCGGGGATCCGGCGGCAGGACCGGTGCACCTGGGCCCGATCATCGACGAGCGTCAGCTGAAGTCGGTGGACGCGATCGTGCAGGCCACGGTGGCCGCCGGGGCCACCGTGGCCGCCGGCGGCACCCATGACCAGCTGTTCTACCGCCCTACGGTGCTGGCCGACCTGACCCCGGACATGCGGGCGTGGAAGGACGAGATCTTCGGACCGGTCGCCCCCGTGAGCAAGATCTCGGACGTGGAGGAAGCCGTCGAACTGGCGAATGCCTCCGAGTACGGGCTGTCGCTGTCGATCATCGGCGACGTGGGGCAGGCGATGAAGATCGCCGACCGGATCCACACCGGCAAGATCCACATCAACGAGATGACCGTCGCCGACGCCGCCAACGCCCCCTTCGGGGGCACCGGGGCCTCGGGCACCGGGTCCCGTTTCGGCGGAGCGACGGCCAACATCGAAGCGTTCACCGAAACCCAGTGGATCACCATCAGCCCCGAAATCCCCGTCTACCCGTTCTGATCAACAGCTCCATCACCGCGTGCACCACTGTCACTCTCACCGGTGCAATCGGTGCTCGCACTGACACGCCTTTCGGGAGGTCCCGCGAATATTGGGGCCTCCCGAAAGGCATTCAAGGTCAATGGGAATACTTATGCAGTCCTGCCCAGAATGGTCGCCTGCCCACCGCTATGAGAGCACTGGAAGCGCTAGGATATGCAACCCGTATCAGGCATCACATTTTCACCGGAAACGGGCCCCTCTCCCCAGGAAAACCTGCCGAGTGCGCCCCTGCCCCAGGTTCCCGCTGAGCGGGCCGTCCTCCTCGAGAAAGAAAGCGCGGTAGCAGATTACCGTCAGGCTTTGCTGTCTGGCTCTCAATGCTCGATGTGGGAGGACCTGTCCGAGGCCGAGAAACAGGGCTGGCATCAGATTTACGATCGCGCCCCGGCTCACAGCATGGCCAAGAAACGTTGTGTGACCCGCCTGGAGTACGGCGCCCTTGAGCCCGATCGCCGCACTCCATGGTCGGACGTGACCGGACGCGTCTTCCGGTGGAATGCGGATGCGGAACGCTGGGAGAACCATCCCCACAGCTACACATGGGAACGCATCCCTAAGAGCTGCTTCCCGTTGACAATGTGATTGTCCCCGTCAATACAGCCCCCTTGATGACGTCCAGGGAACGACTGAGAGCGGTTGACTCTGTGGCCTGCCCCGGTTCCCTTCCCCGGGGCCTGAGGATCA
This sequence comes from Kocuria dechangensis, assembly GCF_014636775.1. Classification (GTDB taxonomy): domain Bacteria; phylum Actinomycetota; class Actinomycetes; order Actinomycetales; family Micrococcaceae; genus Kocuria; species Kocuria dechangensis. The sequence goes on along the minus strand of NZ_BMEQ01000014.1, from coordinate 43,781 downwards.
GGCCAGGACGGGCGGCTGGAACGTGCAGGATTGCCCTTGCACCCCGCGCCCGCCGAAGGAACAGCAAGAGGGTCGAAGTGGGGGGGGGCGTCGTCTGCAGACGGCGCCCCCCCACCGTCAGGCCCCGATGTCCTCGACGATCTGCTTGAGCGTCTCGATGAAGGACGTGATGTCCTCGTCCGTCATCGGCAACGACAACGAGAACTCACCGCGGTGGACGGGGAAGAACCCACGGTTGGCCAGCTCCAGGGAGCAGGTCTGCAGCTTCTCGGTGTCCACATTGGTCCAGTAGTCGCGGTGCGTGCGCACCGTCGCCTCGGGGGACTTGAGGTAGACGTATCCCAGGTGGGAGTTTCCCTTGCCCAGGATCCGGAACGGGTGGTTCCTCCCGGCGCTCCACTGGTTGATCTCGGTCAGGATGCGGCCAGCCTGACCGTTGAGCTTGGTGAATGCCGCTTCATCCATGGTGGACATGCAGGCGATGCCCGCAATCACGGCCAGCTTGTGGCCGTGGTGGGTGCCGGAGATGACGACCTTCCCGTTCTCCAGCACGCTCATGACCTCGGCGGCACCACCGACTGCCCCCAGGGGCATGCCGCCGCCGATCATCTTGCCCATCACGGTGAGGTCGGGGGTCACCCCGTACACCCCCTGTAGTCCGTGGTAGCTGGCACGCAGCGTGATGGTCTCGTCGAAGATCAGGACGATCCCCAGTTCCTTCGTCAGCGCCCGCAGGTCCTCGACGAACTCCTGATCCAGGGTGACGAACCCTCCGGCACCGCTCTCGAGCTCGACGATGACGCAGGCCAGCGAGCCGGCGTTCGCCCGGAGGATCCGCTCGGCGCCGGCACGGTCGTTCTGCGTCAACAACACAACGTTGTCCACGTTCTCGACGGGAATCCCGCCACTGTCAGCCATCGGCTGCGGGTCGGAGGCCGTGCCAGTGTCCGGACCGGGGACCGGGTGGGCGGAGATGCTGAGGGGATCGGTGAACCCGTGATATCCCCCCTCGACCTTCGCGATCTTCGTCTTGCCCGTGTACGCCCGGGCGATGCGCACCGCGCTCATGCACGATTCCGAGGCCGAGCAGGAGAACTGGACCTTCTCCACCGAGGGTATGCGGTCCACCAGGAGCTGCGCGAGCTCCGCTTCCGGGGTGCTGGGGTTGCCGAACGAGATGCCCGACGGGATCGCCTCGCTGAGAGCCGACATGATCGCCGGATGGTTGTGTCCCAGGATGTTGACCGTGAAGTTGTTGTTGAGATCAAGCAGGGCGTGGCCGTCGACGGTTTCGATGTGAGCGCCATCGCCCTTGTCCACGAAGACGGCGTGGGGGCCGAAGTTGAAAGAATTCCTGCTGTATCCGCCAGGAATGAGCTGCTTGCCCTTCTGCGTCAGTCCACCCGACGTCGAAAACTTCTCAATGAACCTGTCAAGGCTTGCCTCCAGGGTCAGCTTGGCCATTAGTACTCCATTTCTTTCCACGGGAAATATGCACTACCCTTCCGGGCGGAAAATTCCCTATAGTGATCCAATCCTTTCATCGTGGCGCCCGGTGTGGGCGCGCACAAGCCACAATTCACAATGGTCCAATTTAAAAATCAAATCATCAGTTCAGGCCATCACTGTTCGGTCGAGCTCCGTCGTCTCCACCGGGTCGCCCGAGGGATTCCAGCATTGTGCTGTCCATCCCAGGAAAGTCGTTTCCGCAGGCCTCTGGGCTCAGGGAGCGTGCGCCGGGAGGCCTGGAATCTGCTGTGCAGCACCGGAGATGGTCGACCTGAGAAAGACGTCGAGGCCCTCGGGGCCAGCACCGCTCGAACTGGCTGTTCCACGAGGACCTCGACGATGGATCGAATCTATGCAGTGCTGCCGTGGGCGCACGGGTGCTTCTGAGTGCTACCGCGGCATGAAAGCGGTACTTGGTCTCCTCATGCGGTGCTCTGTGCCGCCATTGCCGCGGCTCGGGTCCTTGACGGTGCTCCGGTTCTCTCGGTCGAGAGCCGATCCCTGGGATCTGCGCCGATGGGCAAGGCACCCGCCAGGGCACGAGTGCGGTAATGGCCCAGTGGTGCCGATGTTGCCTTGCTCGTCAACGGCGGGCATGAGGGGCGACTGCCCCTGAGATGAGGGCTTGGGCCTCTTCGCCGTTGCTGTCGCCGAAGGACGCGGCAAGTGAGGTGGCGGTGCCTCGTGTAGCCACGGCCCAGGCCACGCCGAGGACGGCGGCCACGACCACGAGCCAGGGCAGCAGCGTCGGGAGCCCGGAGGTGGCGCCGGCCAGCAGGTCCCAGTTGGCCACGGCCAGGTAGGCGGCGGTGAGCAGACCCAAGGCCCCCAGTATGGGAGCGATCGCACAGGTCCACAGGCGGAACTCGCTGGGCTTTTTTCGGAGGAAGAAGGCCACGACGGCGAGGGAGGTGGCGGCTTGCATGACCAGCACGCCCACGGTGCCGACTCCGACGAGCCACGCGTAGAGCTGCGCGAAAGGATCGGCTCCAGTGATCATGAACGTCCCCACGACGGCCAGGGTGACAGCGGTGACCGCGATGCTGGCCTTGTGGGGGGACTGCCACCGTCGATGGGTGACTCCCAGGGCACGGGGCAGGATGCCCGAACGGCCCAGGGAGAACATGTATCGCGAGAGCGTGTTGTGGAAGGCCACGAGGACCGCGAAGGTACTCGTCACCAGCAGCACGTTCATGACCACGGTCGACCACTGTCCGACGTACTGGGTGTTGACGGCGAAGACGAACCCGGCAGGATCGTCCGTGGCGGCCTGCTGGATCGTGTCGCTGCCGTGGGCCAGGGCGATGGCCCAGGTGGACAGGGCGTAGAAGACCGCGATCAGGACCACGGCCACGTAGGTGGCGCGCGGGATGGTGCGTGCGGGGTCCTTGGCTTCCTCGCCGTAGATGGCGGTGGCTTCAAAACCGACGAACGAGGCTGCGGCGAAGAGCATGGCCACCCCCAGGCCGTTGGAGAACACGTTGGTCGGCTGGAAGGAATCCAGGTTCACCCCGGTGGATCCGCCCTGGGAGAGCACCGCGATGTCGAAGATGAGGAGGATGAGGACCTCCCCGACCATCAACACTCCGAGCACCTTGGCGCTGAGATTGATCTCGAGGTACCCCAGTAAGGCCACACCGGCCCAGGCCAGCGCAGTCCACAGTTTCCAGTCGATCTGCACCCCGGTCAGCTCGCCGATCACGGCGCTGCAGAAAAAGCCGAACAGGCCGTAGAGGCCCAGGAGCATGCAGTGGTAGGACAGCAAGGCGACCGCCGCGCCGGCGAACCCGGTGATGCGGCCGAAGCCTTCCTCCAGGTATGCGGCGAAGCCTGCCGAGCTGGTGACGTGGCGGCTCATGGCCCCGTAGCCGACGGCAAACAGGATCAGCACGGCCCCGGCAATGACGTAGGCTCCGGGCGCTCCTACTCCCAGGGCCATGAAGCCCATCGGGGAGGCGCCCAGGGCTGCGGCCAGTGGTGCTGCCGCGGCGACGACGAAGAAGACGATGCCAGGCACCCCGACCGCGTTGCGCTTCAGCGCGGGCGCGGTGCCCGTGGTGGGTTCAGACATGAGAAATCCGTTCCTTGGTGATGTGATGGGCCGGCTCGTGCAGGAAGCAGCTGGCAACGGATCAGTGGTGAAAGCTCTGCCGACTCAGGCGAGGCTGGCGAGGGCCATCAGGGCCACGGAGGCGCCCATGAGGGCTGCCTCGAGGCGGTGAGGGCGAGAAATGCGGCTCCGGCGGGCGGCGAGCCAGATGCTGGCGATGGTGTACCCCACTGACCCCAGGCCGAGGCTCAGGGCCAGGAGGTTGGCCGAGTGACCGGCGTGGCCACCGGATCCGGTGGTGCTGTGGTGGGCATCCATGCACACCAGCAAGGCCGCCATGAGGATCGCACCGATGTTGCGGTGGACGGTCATGGCGCCGTGGAGTGGGTTCGTGTTGCCGATGCGGGAGGGGCTGCGCCGGAAGGCCGTGAGCAGTGCGGTGCCCCCCAGGAGCAGCGCCCACCCGGCGGTGGGGACGGGGCTGAGATGGACGGCGGTGTCGATCATGGCCAGGACCATGAGCACGGCGCCGATGAGGTCTAGGGGCAGTGCGCGGGGTCTGGCCGCGGCGGTGCAGCACGCACCGGCCGCGGCCAGGCCGACACAGCCCAGGTGAAGGGCTTCCACGGTGAACTGTTCAGTCGTGTGTGATCAGTCGTGGCAGCCGTGGGCCTTGCCGGGCTCAGGGTTGGTGCAGTGTCCGGCGGCGGCCTTGTTCGGCGGCACGTTCAGCGCAGGGTTCCTGGTGAAGAACCCATAGGGCTTGAGCGTGAACTTGGCGTAGTCGGTGGGCATGACCGGCCAGTCCTCCGGGCGTGGGAAGTGGGTGGGCCCGAAGGTGTGCCACACCACGATGTCCTCACCGTCCACGGAGCGGTCCTGGGCGGTGAAGGCCGGCAGGCCCCCGCCGCCGGTGCTCTGGTGGACGAAGTCCCCGGCCGCGTAGCGCTCGGCCGGGTCGTACTGGGTGACCCACAGGTGCTTGGTGGCGAACGCCGCCCGGGCGGCCAGGGACGAGCCCGGATCGGCCATCAGGGTGGGGTTGTCCCCGGGGTAGAGCATGTAACCGGTGGGCTGGCCCAGCCGGTTGGTCTTCTCGGTGTTGACGATGTGCCAGGACCGGCCCACGGAACCGTTGGCTTCCCGGGCGGCGCTCTGCTCGGTGGCCAGGCGGGTGACGGACTTGGTGAAGGCTTCCCCCCGGTCATTGAACTCGCTGAAGGGCAGGCGCACCGCCTCGACCTCGTCCACGGCGTTGGCCAGGCCGTCAACCATCATGTCCAGGCGGGCGCTGAACAGGTGCTGGTGGTACGGGCCGCCCAGCCCGGGGGCGACCAGGGAGGTGTAGGGGGCGTTGTCCTCGGTGTAGCCGGAGGTGAAGAGCATGCCGGTGAGCTTGGCCTCCAGCTCGATGGTCCCGTCCAGGTAGAGGTACCAGTAGAAGCCGTAGTCGTAGTTGGCCACGGTGGTGAAGGTGCTGATCACCAGGCGCCGGGAACGGCGGACCTCGTTGGAGCCGGTGAACATGTCGGTGTGCTTCCAGAGGGTGCCGAAGTCCTCCTCGTGCATGCAGATCCCGTTCTTGATGGTGAACGGGGTGCCGGCCTCGTCGGCCAGGGTGACGTCGAAGTACTTGATCTCTCCCAGGCAGTCGCAGCCCAGTTCCAGAGAGTTGGTGAAGCGCCCGAAGAGGTATTCGCCCAGGTCGAAGTAGTTCTGCCAGAACCGGGTGGGGGACGGATCCCCGTAGGGAACGACCATCTCGGCCAGAGCGGCGCGGTAGATGACCGGGCGCTCTTCACCGTTGTCGCTGAAGGTGAGGTTGCGCAGGATCAGTCCTTCACGGGCGTCGAAGCCGAGGTCGAACTTCCAGTTCGCCCAGCTCACCGTCTCGCCCTCGACGGTGAAGCTGGGGCCTTCGGGCTGGGTGATTTCGATGGGCTTGAGCGTGCTCAGCGGCTCGCCCTGCACGGCGGGGTCGTCGAAGTTCCCCGACTCGGCCGGGATGGGGGAGATGCCGGTGTCGATCAGGCGCGTGATCTTGCGGTCGGTCAGGTCCACGTAGGCGGAGAGCCCCTCCACCGGGTGGGCCCAGGGGTGGTCCTCGGGGTAGTCCTGGTAGAAGCCGAGCACGCGCACGATCCGGCGGCCGACTTCTTCCTCGAAGCCGTAGGAACCGGCCGACAGGGGCACGCACATCACCTTCTCCGGGGTGGTGCCCCGGTCGGTCAGCGCCTGCACCCACCGGGGGTCGGCAGCACAGATCCCGGTGATGTCGTCGAACTCCTCCAGCAGCACCGGGACCTGTCCCTCGGCCGGATCGACCGCCACGGTGCTGACCACGCGTGCCTCGTCGAGGGAGACGATGTTGTCGGTGGAGGCGCCGGTGGCCATGTCCAGCAGCATGACCCGCGCCCGGCGCTCCGGACGGGCAGCGGTGCCGTCCTGGTAGGCCAGCACCTCGCGCTTGTGCGGCTCCTCCAGGCCCACGTAGGCGAACCGGGTGGTGGCGGTGAAGGTCGGCTGGGCCGAGAGGATGTCGCGGATGTGTACGAACTCGTCGGCCGTCAGGCTGGACAGCGGAGAGGCCGGACGGGAAGCCAGGTGGCCGGGGTGGTGCGCATTGGTGTCGACAGCAGGAAGATTCATGACGGGGTTTCCTTCAGGTGTTCAGCGGACGTAGTGGATGAGGGAAAGAACAAGACAGAGGCGGCATCGCACGCCGGCCGGGAAGGGGCGATGGGCGGCTGGAGAGGCCGATAGGACAGGGCCCGGACTCCTCGGGCAGCTTCGGGCGCGAGGTGAGGCGGTGAAACGAGGTCTGCCTCAGACGGTGGCGTTCTGTTCCTGCCGTTGGTAGACCATTTCCCCGTCGACGTAGGTGCGGTCGACGGTCAAAAAGCGCAGGTCGTCGGTGGGGCAGGTGAGAGGGTCCCGGTCGAGGACGAGGATGTTGGCGCGTTTGCCGACCTCGATGCTGCCTTCCTCGTGGGCGCGGCCGGAGGCGTGAGCGGGATTGATGGTGTAGGCGCGCAGGGCTTCAGCCGCGGTGACGGCCTCCTCGGGGTCGATGTAGGCGCCGGTGTAGTGCCGCCGGGCCACGGCGTTCCACATGATCTCGGCGGGGGAGTAGATCCCGCAGGGGTGGTCGGAGGCGAAGCTGACGCGGACGCCGGCGTCGATCATGCTGCGCACGGGCAGGACCCGCAGGTGCTTCTGGTCGTCACCGCGCCATTCGGTGAACACATCGCCCCAGGTGTGAGCCAGGCCCGGGTTGGCGACCAGGTCGATGCCCAGCCCGGCCAGGCGGGACGCCTGGGCGGGTTCGGCGACGAAGGCGTGCTCGAGCCGGAGGATGGTGTCCTCCCCCGTCCGGCGCCGGACGGTCTCGTAGGCGTCTGCGACCGCATCGACGGCGCAGTTGCCCATGCCGTGGATGGCGAGATCGATGCCCAGGCCGCTGGCCTGGGTCGCCAGGTCGTGGACCTCCCGGGGGTTGTAGAAGTTGGTGCCCACGTGCTGGGTGCAGCCGTCGTGGAGCTTGTGAATGGCGGGGCCGTCCGGGAAGGCACGGTCGACGAAGATCTTCATCGTGCCGCTGCGGAGCATGTGGCTGTCGGCCCGATGAATGCGATCGACGATGTCGGTGCGCCGCAGGTCCTGCTGGGCAAAGAAGTGATCACCGCCGTGGAGTTGCTGGAGGGTGAGAGGCAGACGCCCGGACGCGTCGGCCCGGCGGTAGAGCTCAGCGGCCTTTTGCGTGACGCAGGCATCTCCGATCCCCGTCAGCCCCACGGCCAAATAGTCCCGAGCCTTGGCTTCCAGCAGATCGACCGCCGTGTCCCAGTCGCGTTCGGCGTAGTCCTCCCAGGAGGCGGACTGCACAAGGTTCATCGCAGCTTCGAGCAGGACTCCTGTGGGGACACCCTTGCTGTCGCGCTCAATCTCCCCGCCCCAGGGTTCGGGGGTGCACGCACTGATGCCCACCGCCTCCAGGGCGGCGCTGTTGGCGAAACCGGCGTGACAACTGGCATCGCTGAGGAAGAACGGGTTGTGAGGGGCCACCTCGTCGAGCTCGTACCGGGTCGGGTTGCGCATTTCGCTGATTTTGGTCATGTGGAACCCAAAACCGCGGGCCCATTGACCGGTCGGCAGGTTCTTGCAGTGCGCTTCGATCGCGGTGAGCACTTCGTCCATCGTGGTCATCGGTGGGGTCGAGCAGTCCACGGAGACCGGGTCGAAAGCCGCGATGCTCATGTGGTTGTGCGCGTCGATGAAACCCGGCACCACGGTCCGGCCATTGGCGTCGAAAATCTCTGCGTCACGGGCTGCGGCTGCCCGCACTTCTCCTTCCGTGCCTACCGCCGCAATCCGGCCGTCCCGCAGAAGGACGGCGCTGTGGACGGAGTCCCGGGCGTCGACGGTACGGACGACCGCGTTCTTGATCACCAGCTCTTGAACCTGAACCATCGGAGTTCTCCATTCGAAGTGGGTGGAACATGCGTTTCCGGCCGGATGGCCATGCTGCATGCGCAGCTGACAGGTGTGTGAAGTGCCCCTCACACGGAGGGTCATCGGTCCTGAAGGGCTCCGCTGAGGCGGCTTGGGCGTCCCCTTGATCGAGACAAATTCGTGCCGCTCAGCGATAGCAGGCGATGGTGCCGTCGGGGCGGACCCGCCGCAGGACGGAGGCCACGGCCGCGACCGCGGTGATCGCCTCGTCCTCGGTCATGATCAGCGGCGGGGAGAGCACCAGGTTGGTGGGGCTGCTGACCCGGGCGATGACCCCGGTCTGGTCTCGGATCACATCGGCCACCCCTAGCCCGGGTTGCGGCAGCGGGGCGCGGGTCTCCTTGTCGGTGACTAGTTCCAGGGCCAGGCCCATGCCGGCGTGGCGGACCTCGCCGACGATCTCCAGCTCCTCGGCCAGCGGGGCGGCCAGCTGGTACAGCAGGTCACCGGTGGTGCGGGAGGCGGCCAGCAGGTCCTCGGACTCGAGGATGTCCAGGTTCTTCAGTGCCACCGCGCAGGCCACTGGGTGGCCGGAGTAGGTGTAGCCCACCGGGTAGCCGTGCCCGGAGGTGACGACCTGGCCGACCTGCTCGCTCATCAGCACCGCCCCCAGGGGGATGTAGCCGCTGGTGATGCCCTTGGCGGTGACGATGATGTCCGGGTCCATGCCCAGGTCAGGGGAGGCGAACCAGGACCCGGTGCGCCCGAAGGCGGTGACGACCTCATCGGCGATGAGCAGGATGTCGTGGCGGCGCAGCACCTGCTGGACCCGCGGCCAGTAGTCGGCCGGCGGGATGATGAATCCCCCCACGCCCATGATCGGTTCCCCGATCATCGCGGCGATGTTTTCCGGGCCGATCTGCTGGATGCGCTGCTCCAGCTCCCGCACGCAGAAGTCCGTGACGTCCTCACCATCGAAGAGGTGAGAGCGGTAAGAGTGCGGCGGGGTGAGGTGGGAGACGTGGGGCAGGTGCGGTCCCTGGCCCTCGGTCATGTCGGCGAACCCGGTGGCCGAGCCGCCGCCGTAGGCCAGGCCGTGGTAGGCGGTGTGGCGGGAGAGGATCCAGTTCTTGCCCGGGTGGCCGTTGAGGTAGTGGTAGTAGCGGGCGGTCTTGATCGCCGCATCGTCGCCCTCGGAACCGCCGGAGGTGAAGAACACCTTCGCCATCCGCTCCGGGGCCAGCGAGATCAGACGCTCCGAGAGCTCGATGGCCTGGTCGTTGCTGAAGTCCCAGAAGGCGGTGAAGTACTCCAGTTTGCGCATCTGCGCGGCGGCCACCTCGGCGATCTGCGCCCGGCCGTGGCCGATCTGGGCCAGCCACAGCCCGCCGGTGGCATCGAGGTACTCCCGTCCGGTCGCGTCGGTCATCCGGCAGCCCTGGCCCTCGACCATGATCACCCGGTCGGTGGCCCAGGAGGGCTGGTGCGGGTGGATCAGGTGCTTGAGGTCCGTGCGGAGGAGGTCGGTGACCTCCCTCGATTGAACAGAGAACATGTATCCGTCTTTCCGCTTGCGCGTATCCTTGTATAAGCCTTGGAAAGAGCATGCGGTGTGGCGTTCGTCACGGACAATGAGCACTTCGCGATCGGCCGATAGGCCAATGCAATCAGGGCCCGACGGGGGGAGGCTTGGGTGGATATCCGGCAGCTGCAGTACATGATGGTGCTCGCGGAGACCCTGCACTTCGGGCGCGCCGCCCAGCGGATGCACATCTCACAACCTTCGTTCAGCCAGCAGATCGCCCGCCTCGAGAAGCAGGTCGGCGCCCAGCTGTTCGACCGCTCCGCCAACCGGGTGGCGCTCACCCCGGCCGGGGAGGCTTTTCTACCCCGCGCCCAGGAGATCCTCAGTCAGATGGCCGACGCCAGTGCGGAGGCCCGCATGCTCCAAGCAGCGGGGCAGCAGCAGCTGCGGATCGGACTGTTCTTCGACGGGGCCGGGGAGCTCACGCCGCTCATCGTCTCTGCCTTCCGCAAGGCCATGCCCGACGTCCAGCTGTCCTTCCAGGAGCTGTCGATGGTCGACCAGGTGGAGGCGCTGGTCTCCGAGCAGGTCGACGTGGCATTCATCCGCTCACCAGCGGAGGACCCGCGGGTGAAGCTCCAAGAGCTCTATGCACAGCCACGAGTCGTCGGCCTCTCCTCCCAGCACAGGCTCGCCTCCCTCGACCGGATCTCACCCAGCGACCTGGTGGACGAGGCGTTTGTCGTTGCCGCCCCAGAGGCACCACCACAGTGGCGCTCCTACTGGTCCTGCGATGACGTGAGAGGTGAACCCAGTCGCGTGGCGGCGTCTATGAGGAATGTCGCGGAATGCGTTCAGGCGATCGCCTACCAAGGGGCGGTGGACACGGTCCCCAGTTCTGCCACACGCTTCCTGCAGTTTCCCGGAGTGGTCTACCGGCCGCTGGTGGATGCTACGTATTCACCAGTAGCTGTGGCCCTGCGAGCAGGAGAGCGGCGCGCTCATGTCGGAGCATTCCGCCGCATTGCCCAGCAGCTGGCAACCACGTCGTTGTCTGTCGTCCCGGACGCTGTGCCCCTCGACGAGGCACCGGAGGGCACCCCCAAGGTGGCCTGACACCAGCATTCAGTGCCCGGTCACGAGAATCTTCCCGACCAGGGAAGCCGGGGCCTCAGCTGCCTCTGACGAGTAGATCCATCGCGTGCCGCCATCGACCCTGCAGTCAGGGCGTCCCCGGACATCAGCAGAGCACGGAACTGCTGCGCATCTCATGGGCGCAAGCTGGACCCAAGGGCCGCTCTTGCGGGAACTTCCCACCCTCACGGCGCCAGAACGTCCCGTGGTGAGGACGGCCCGATTAATCCAGAAGGTGTCACTCAAGAACGCACGAGACGGGCGATGGCGTCGGAGGCTTCCTTGAACTTCGCGTCGGCGGCCTCGCCACCGAGCTGGGCGGCGTCGGCGACGCAGTGCCTCATGTGGTCGTCCAGCAGTCCGAGGCCGACGTTGCGCAGCGCGGAGGTCAGGGCGGAGATCTGGGTGAGGATGTCGATGCAGTACTGCTCCTCGTCGACCATCCGGGCGATGCCGCGGGCCTGGCCCTCGATGCGCTTGAGGCGGGCCAGGTAGCGGTCCTTGTCACTGATGTAGCCGTGGACGGTGTGGCATTCGGCCGCAGAGGTGTCGGTGGTGGTGTCGGGGACGGGGGTGGTGTCCATGGTGGTCTTGTCTTTCGGTCGGTTCCGGGTAGGCCAGCGGCCCCGGACCAGCCGTGGGGCTGGCCCGGGGCCGCCGGCGCCAGGGGCGCAGGCTGGGATCAGGCCGCCGCGTACTGGGCGGGGTCGGCGTCGAAGGCCGGGGCGCAGCCGGGGCAGCAGAACCAGTATCGCTGGCCGGCGTGGTCGCGGTAGAGTCCGGCGGCCTCGGCGGCGGCCTTGTCGACCGGGGTGCCGGCCATGACCGGGCACTCGGCGGTGGCGTCAGCGGTCTGGACGGGTTCGGTGGTCAGAGTCAGCTCCTGCGTGCTCGTGGTGTCGTTGGTGGAGCCGCAGCAGCCGCAGGCTATTGGTGACCACGAAAACGGAGGAGAAGGCCATGGCGGCTCCGGCGAGCATAGGGTTGAGCAGCCCGGCGGCGGCCAGCGGGATCGCGGCGATGTTGTAGGCGAAGGCCCAGAACAGGGTGGTCTTGATCGTGGACAGGGTCGTGCGGGCCAGGCGGATCGCATCAGTGGCCGCGCGCAGGTCCCCGCGCACCAGGGTGAGGTCGGCGGCCTCTGGCATCGGCGGCCCCGTGACGCTGCGCCAGTACTTCTCGGCCGCCTTCAGGACCTCACCTTCGCAGTACCGTGCGCGCTTCCGAGCCGAGGCGACCCAGGCTGGGAAGTGACCCCGCCGGTTTCCACCGGCGCGCGGTCGCTGGGTGGGCGCGTCAATGAGCATCTTTCGGGTCAGCTTGCGGGGAGGCCGGATCGTTGCCGAGCGGTCCACTGAGGGGCGATGCCCTTGTCGGTGCGCCGGGAGGTGTCCGCGGATCCTTCACCCCGTTTGACACTAATACCCCCTGGGGGTAACAGTAGAGCTCAACAGTACCCCCAGGGGGTATGACGTGATGGCGCGGCGGTTCCCGCGCACCCTGTTCTGAGGAGTTCTCCGATGCCTTCTGCCGCCTCCGCCGCCGTGCGGCCCGACACTTCCGGGGGCTCCCCAGGCGGGCTGGTCCCGCTGCTGGTGATCGCCACCGCCCAGCTGATGCTGGTGCTCGACGACTCGATCGTCAACATCGCACTGCCGTCCATCCAGCGCGAGCTCGGGGTCACAGCGGTGCACCTGCCGTGGGTCGTCAACGCCTACATCCTCGCCTTCGGGGCGCTGCTGCTGCTGGGCGGCCGCATCGGGGACCTCTGGGGGCGTCGCCGGACCTTGCAGGTCGGCATCACCGTCTTCATCGTCGCCTCACTGATCGGCGGCCTGGGGCAGAGCACGGCCGTGCTCATCGTGGCGCGCGCCGTGCAGGGCCTCGGGGCGGCCCTGACCGCGCCCAACGCCCTGGCCCTGATCGCCACGACCTTCTCCGACCGGAAGATGCGCGACAACGCGCTCTCGCTCTACGGGGCGATGTCCGGTCTGGGCATCGTGGTCGGACTGCTCCTGGGCGGGGTGCTCACCGGCACCCTGGGCTGGCGGTGGGTGTTCTTCATCAACGTCCCGATCGGGCTGCTCGTACTCCTGGGCTCGCGCACCCTGGTCGGCGCCGAGCCTCACACCGGCCGGCTCGGTGCCGTCGGGGCGGGGCTGGGTACCGGCGGGATGGTGGCCCTGGTGTATGCGATCACCCGGTTTGGGGAGGACGGGTTCACCGACCCCCTCGCCTGGAGCCTCGTGGCCGCCGGGGTGGTGCTGCTGGCCGTGTTCACGCTCACGCAGTCGCGTAGCCGCAACCCCCTGGTGCCGTTGAGCCTGTTCCGCGACCGCAACCGCTCCGGGGCCTACCTGACCATGCTCCTGGTCGCGGTCGGGCCGATGGGAACCTTCTATGTCATCACCCTCTACCTGCAGCAGGTGCTCCAGTACAGCCCGCTGCGCACCGGGATCTCCTGGCTGCCCTTCGCCGCCGGGATCGTCGTCGGTGCCGGCACCGCGCCCAAGATGCTGCTGCGCATCGGCCCGCGCTACCTCGCAGTGGCCGGCGCGCTGCTCAGTGCTGCGGCGGCATTCTGGCTGTCCAGGATCACCGTTGAGGCGAACTACCTCGTGGATCTGGCCCCGGCGATGTTCCTTCTCGCGGTCGGCTTCGGGGCTGTTGCGGTCACCCTCACCCAGGCCGCGGTCTACCGTGTCGACCCGGACAAGGCCGGGATCGCCTCAGCACTGCTCAATTCCGCCCAGCAGATCGGTGTGGCCCTGGGCCTGGCTGTGCTGGCCGGGATCGCCGCCACCGTCACCGCCGCCCCGCAGAACCAGGGAATGCCCACCGACCAGGCCCTGATCGCCGGATACGGCACCGCGATGACCGTGGCCACCGGGCTCCTCCTCGCCGCCGCCACGCTGGCCCTGACCACCCTCAACGCCAGGCCGGCGACCGAGGAAGACACCCACGAGCCTGCCGACGCCCTGCCCGAAACGACACGCTAAGAAATGGTTTCAATAGTGGGTGTTCAGGGGTGGCCAAGCCCTCGGCTCGGTGACGATCATGGTCGCCATGTCCAGGCAGAGAGCACTTCAGAAGCTGGTCAGCGACCAGTTGTGGGAGTTGCTGGAACCGTTGGTCCAGCCTCGACCGCCAGCGAAGAACGGGAGGACGGGACGCCCGTGCGTGGATGACCGGGCCGCGCTGGAGGGGATCCTGTTCGTGGTCGAGCATGGCATTGCGTGGAAGAAACTGCCCACCGCGCTGGGTTTCGGGTCCGGGATCACCTGCTGGCGCCGGCTGCGGGCCTGGCAGGAGGCCGGAGTGTGGAAGAAGCTCCACCACGCAGTCCTCGACCAGCTTGGGCAGGACGGAGCGCTCGACTGGTCAAGGGCTTCTCTGGACTCGGTGAGCGTCCGGGCGAAAAAGGGGGCGAGCTGACCGGGCCCCACCCCACCGACCGCGGCAAAGCCGGCACGAAGTACCACTTGCTGGTCACCGTCGACGGGTTGCCGTTGGCGGTGGCGATCACCGGGGCCAACAGGCACGACTCCATGCTGGTCGAGCCGATCCTGGACGGACTGGCCCCGGTCAAAGGACCGGGGCCAGGGCGTCCACGGCACCGGCCGGGCAAGCTGCACGCGGACAAGGCCGTGCGCCTTCAAGAGAGTGCGCCGGTACCTGCGCCGAGGCGGGATCACCGTCCGCATTGCACGGATCGGGGTGGACTCCAGCGACCGGCTGGGCCGGCACCGCTGGGTCGTGGAACGCACCATCTCCTGGTTGCTCGCCTTCCGCCGACTGGCCATCCGCTACGACCGCAGCGCAGCCACGATCACGGCTGTGGCCACCCTGGCGATCACGGTCATCTGCGCCCGGCGACTGCCCTGAACGCACTGTTGACGCCTTTCGCCACACTGTGGGGACGAGGCATCCGGTGTCGAGCTCAGGGGCCTGTGCGCCTCTCAGCGGTGGATGAGGTACCCCCAGTTCACAGCATCACTGAGCGCGCGGTCGTTGAAGCCGGGGTGGGCGGCCCGCAGGCGGTCCATGTCCGCGTGGATGTCCATGGGTCCGATGCCCATGCGCAGCCCCTCCTCGATCAGAGCGTTGGAGCGGGTCACCGCCTCGGCGATCTGCTTCCGCGTGTAGAGATCCCCCAGTGCTTCCTCGGGGTCGATCCGCCCCAGGCCGTACTCCCCGACGTGCCCGGAGAATCGGCGGTTGAAGTAGTGCAGGGCGAACACCGCATTCAGCACATCCATCTCCCGGGCCTGGGCCAGATTCTTGGCACGACGGGCCCGCACACCCACCCGGTACTGCTCGATCCGCGCCAGAGCCGCTTCGAGCTCGCTCTCGTAGCGCTCGGGACCGAAGCCCGGAACGGTGTCGCGGATCTGCCCCAGGGCTCCGGCTCGGTCCGTCTTGCCTTCGAGCATCCGGGTGCCGCGGTACGTGGCGGCCCAGCGCAGCCGTTCCTCCCGGTGCTCGGGCGTCTCCTCCGGGCGGTGCTCTGTGCTGCTCATGACGGCTGCGTTCTGTGCGTGGTGGCCGGTCTGGAGCTGCGTGTGCCGTCGGCGACCGACCAGGTAGCCGGCCCCGGCGCCGAGGAAGACCCCGACGGCGAGCCAGGACAGTTGCCTCGTCAGCACGGCGAGCACCGCACCGGCCAGCACGCCGAGGACCAAGCCCTTCTGCATCGGCTCCAGGTCGCGCCAGGCGCCTTCCTTGAACACCGGTCCTCGACGGGCCACCGGATCAATGGTTCTCGTGGGCGCGGTCGGTCAGCACGTCGGGGTCCTCCATCTGGGCGAAGTGGATGCCGCGGAGTTCGAGGTCATCGATGCCAGTGTGCCCGAGCGTGGTCATGTCCTGGGGGAGGCCCGCGCGCAGCTCCGTCATCTTCCGATCGATCCAGACGCTCGATCCGGTGCACCGCCCAGCGCGCACGCTGATCGACGTCGGCGCGGGAACGGAGGAAGCGATCTCTACTCGCCGGATGCCCCCTATGCCGTCACCGAACCCTTGAGAATCCCCACGGGGGCGCGGGCCAGGGCTGGCGGCTCAAACACTGATTATTGAAACCACTTCTTAGAGGATATGCGCGAGTGTCGACGCGGCACCAGGATGCGGACCGACAAGTGCATGACCTGCTGCATGCTGGCGTGCGGCAGTCCCATCAGCACGCCGTGTCGTGTTATGGCGCTACCACGACTCCAGCGAGTGGTCGGTCGACGCAGAACATGCTGGCCTGCGCCGATGCGCCGATGCGCCGATGCGCTGAGGGGCAGGGGCACCGGGTTACGGGTGCTGAACGTGGGTGGGGGAGACCTGGACACCCACACGCCGATGGGTTCGGTGACCTTTACTGTCATTGCGGTCCTGGCCCAGATGGAGCTGGAGATCAAGTGTGAGCGGATCCCCGACTCGGTGGCCAAGCGGAGGGTCGCCGGCAAGGATTTGGGCGGGCGGCGCCTGACCTTTACCGGCTCCCAGGTCCGCAACGCCCTGCGCCTGGTCGAGGCCGGGGAGACGGTCATCCAGGTCGCCTGCGACCTCGCGGTGTCCAGGGCCACGCTGTACCGCCGCATTCACGAACTGCCCATGCCAAGTCTCTGAGTCGTCGGCGGGCCTGCGTCGTGCCTGAACGGTGAGATCAGGAGAGGGTGAGCACTGTGTAGATTCCCAAAGTTCCCAGGGCCACCGTGGCCAAGGACAGTCCGAGCACACCGAGGACGTCTGCGGCGACCTGTTCGGCGGTGATTCCGGAGGTGCTGCGGGTGTAGCGGGTGCGCTGGGTCAGGTATATAACCGCCCCAGTGCTGACGGCCAAGGCGAAAAGCGCCAGGACGAAGACTCCGTGGTGGGATACCCAGCGCAGACAGATGGCGGCGGCGGTGATGAAGGCCAGAATCGTGCGTCCCCAGGCCAGGGTGGTGCGTTCGGGTTGCAGGCCCGGGTCGTCGTGCGGTGGACCGGGCAGCAAGGTTGTATGCAGGTCTTGGGAGGAGCCGCTCATGGTCCGACCCCGGTCAGTTCTGGAGGACGAATACGGCCAGGACTGCGGAGGCGATGGCTCCGCCGATGCCCAGGAGGGGCGCGATCAGGGGTAAGGGCAGCGGTGCCTTGCGGCGCAGGCTGCGTTCGACGCCCACCCAGCGCCAGGCGGCGCCGGCGCTGATGAGTACCCCGAGCAGGAGCAGGACCACGGCCAGGAGGGTGCGGATCGGTGCAGGAAAAAGATCCTCGGTGAACGCTTCCACGGCGATGCCGCCGGCCAGGAAGGCCAGGGAGGTGCGGATCCAGGCCAGGAAGGTGCGTTCGTTGGCCAGTGTGAACCGGGGGTCGGGTTCGGTACCGCCGCCGAGCACGCGGGCGGCGAATCGATGGCGTCCTGCTGTGGTCAGGGACTTGTTCACTGGGTACCTCGCCGTTGGTCGTGGGGAAGCGTGGAGTCACGGGGTGGGTGAGGCAGCGGACCACCTCACAGCTCGGTGGATGAAGGGCGGGAAAGCTGTGTGCACCCGCCGCAGTGATACCTCGCGAGTGGTTCGTGTATCGACAGGGGTGGGCTGTCGTGGCCGGGACAGCGCTCTACTGTGCGGAGGGTCCGAGACGGTGTCGGAGGTAGCGGCGGATCATGTGCACGGAGTCGTCGTTGAGGTGGTGATCGGGGTCGTCGTAGACGGTCAGCTCTACGGCGGCGCCCAAGGAGCGGAAGGCGGAGCTGGTGGCTTCCACCCGGTGCAGGGGCACCCAGGCGTCCTCTTCGGCGGTGAACATCTCGACCACCTGGCCCGAGAGCCCGCGCCCGGGCGAGGCCACCCAGTCCCGTTCGGTGGGGCCGAGGTAGCCGCCGGTGTGCAGGACGGCCCCGGCCAGGTGTGGCTGGTCGCGCAACAGCCACTCTGAGAGCAGGCAGGCGCCCTGGGAGAAGCCCAGCACCACCACCGGCGGCCCGTCCTCGCCCAGCAGGGGGCGGGTGTGGGCGCGGATCGCCTCTAGAGCATGGTCGAGGTGGGGCTGGTTCTCCTGTGTCGGAGCAAGGAAGCCCTGTGGGTACCAGCTGAAATCGTGAGCCTGCGGCAGAACCCAGGCGACGCCGGGCAGATCGACGCGGTCGGCGACCTCAACCATGAAGGCCGGGGACTGGCCGCGGCCGTGGACGGCGTAGACGACCAGGGCCGCGGACTCCGGTGGTGCCCCATGGCGAGTGGGCTGGTGTGTCAGGTGCATGTTGGACGACATGGGGGCATCCTTCCAAGCCCGAGGGGCCGGTGTGGTGTCAGTGCGTTGAATTCCAGACAGTGGTTCTGGAGAAGGGGGTGCCGGGTCCGCGAAGGACCCGGCACCCCAGTCGTCCAGGTCAGTGCTCGTCGACGGTGACGGGCTCGAGCCGGGCCATGATGGGCTCGCGCTGGTCCTCGAACTGCGGGGGCAGCATGAAGTTCTTGCCCAGCTCCTCGGGGGACTCGTCGCAGTCCCAGCCGCCGTCGTCGTGGGTGACGGCGAGTTCGAACAGCGCCCCGCCGGGGGTGCGGACGTAGTGGGACTTGAAGTAGTTGCGGTCCTTGAGTTCCGAGATGTCGGTGTAGCCGGCGCCTTCGATCTCGAACTTGATCTCCTCCTGGTTGGTCAGGGTGTCGAGGTTCCAGGCGAAGTGGTGGTAGGTGCCGGCTCCGTAGCGCCAGGTGCCCTGATCGTCGGTGCGGTTGCCGGTGAGCTCGATGAAGTTGCCGTAGTCGTCCTTGCCGACCTGGAACCGGGCCCGGTCGCCGTCCTCAAGGATCTGACCGCGGGAGTGGAAGACCTCGGTGCCGAAGTCGACCATCCGGTCGGCGTCGTAGACGTGGATGCCCACCCCGTGGATGCCGTGGATGGCCGCCTCTGCCGGCACGCCGTGGCCGGTGAAGCCCCTGCGGGGGTCCTTGGCGGTGCCCACCAGCTGGTACTCCAGCCCGCACGGGTGGAGGAAGGCCACCCGGCGCTCACCGAAGATCTCCACCTGCACGTTCTCCACCCCGTGGGTAGTGAGTCGCTTGGCCCAGAAGTCCAGCGAGTTCTCGGGTACGGACAGCAGCACCTCGCGGGCCTGGTTGGTGCCGCGGCTGCCGTAGAGCCCGGCCTGGGCCCACGGGAAGGTGGTCACCACCGAGGAGGGGTCGCCGTCGGCGTTGGAGTAGTAGAAGTGATAGATCGGGGTGGACCCGTCGAAGAGCACGGTCTTCTTGATGAAGCGCATGCCGAGGACCTTGGTGTGGAAGTCCACGTCCTCCTGCGCTCCGCCCACGGAGAGGGTCACGTGGTGAGATCCGACGAGATACGACATGGTGTTTCCTCCTGTGATGGGTGATGACTTCGGCGTCGTGAGCCGTTTCCTCTGTGGAATCTTGTTCCCCGCGGTGCCGCGTGCGTTGAGACCTGTGGGGGTGGGAACCGCTCAGACGGTGTGATTACGACTGAACTGAGGCGTGGGACTTGGCTTCCTGAATAAGCTTGAAGACCTGGTTACGGATCTGGGCGTAGCGGGGCAGAGCCTTGGTCTCGATCTGGTCCCGGGGGCGGGGCAGGTCCACGACGATGTTCTCGGTGACCGAGGTCGGGGCCCCGGAGAGCACGATGACCCGGTCGGCGAGGTAGACGGCTTCGTCGATGTCGTGGGTGACGAACAGCACGGTGGTGTTGTAGGCCTGCCGGATCCGCAGCACGAGGTCCTCGAGCTCGATGCGGGTCTGGGCGTCGACGGCGGCGAAGGGTTCGTCCATCAGCAGCACGTCGGGCTGGTAACCGATGCCGCGGGCGATCGCGGCCCGCTGCTGCATGCCTCCGGACATCTGCCAGGGGTAGAGGCTGCCCTTGCCGGCCAGCCCGACCGAGATCAGGGCGTCCTCGACGCGGCGGGCGCGTTCGGCCTTGTCGAACTTGTTGCGCATGGGCAGCTCGACGTTGGCGGCCACGGTCATCCAGGGAAGCAGGGAGCGGGAGTAGTCCTGGAAGACCACAGCCATCTTGGCCGGGGGTTCGGTGACGGTCTCGCCCTCGAAGATCACCTCCCCGCTGGTGGGGGCCTGGAGCCCGGCGATGGAGCGCAGCAGCGTGGTCTTGCCCGAGCCCGAGGGCCCGACGACGCAGACGAACTCCCCGGGCTTCACGTCGAAGGTGACGTCGGCCAGGATCCGGGCGGTCTTCTCCCCGCTCCCGTAGTTCTTCTTCAGGTGGCGCACCTCGAGCATGGTGCCCTCGTAGGAGGATTCGATGCCGGTATAGGTGATGGTCTCGGGGGCGCGGGCGGTGGTGGGTCCGGTGGTGGTCATGGTGGTCACTCCTTGGTGATGCCGGCCTGCCAGGCCAGCACGCGTCGTTCGACGGCGATGAAGAGCAGGGACGCGAGGTAGCCGAGCACCCCGAGCAGGATGGTGCCGGCCCAGGTCTCGGCCACGGCGAAGGTCTGCTGGGAGTACAGGACGTAGAAGCCGATCCCGTTGGTGGAGGCGACCATCTCGGAGACCACGATGAGGATGATCGACATCTGCAAGGTGGTGCGCAGTCCGGCGAAGATCTGCGGGCCGGCGTTGGGCAGCACCACGTAGCGGATCCGCTGGGTAAGGGTGAGCCGGTAGGAGCGGGACATGTCCTGTTGGACGAGGTCGAGGCTGCGGACCCCGTCGATGGTGTTCATCAGGGTCGGCCACACTGCTCCCAGGACCATGATGAAGATGTTCATCCCGGCGCCGATGCCGATGACCATGATGCCGATGGGCACCAGCACGGGCCCGGGCAGGGAGCGGAAGAACAGCACGATCGGCTCGGCCGCGGCCCGGGTGTAGCGGTTCATCCCCAGCAGCATCCCGCCGGTGATGCCCAGCACCGCGGCAAGGGTGAACCCGATCAGGAACTTCCCCAGACTCGGCAGCAGGTCGGCGGTGAAGTGCGGGCCGAACCAGTCCCGGACGAAGACCTCGACGATGGTGGCCAGCGGCGGGAAGTACAGCGAGGTGCTCTCGGCCGAGGAGACCCACCAGGCGATGACCAGGGCGACGGGGAGCCAGAGGCGGGTGAGGGCCGTGCGGGTGGTGTCGGTGAGGGTGTTCATCAGTTCGTGTCTCCTCGCTGGGACGGGTGCCAGAACAGCAGCGGCTTCTCCAGGGCTTGGAACACCAGGTTGATGCCCACTCCGAGCAGACCGGCGGTGAGGATGTAGGCGTACATGGTGGGCAGGGCGTTGTTGATCTGGGCCACCGCGATGGTCTGACCGATCCCCTCAGCCCCGCCGATGAGCTCGGTGACCACCGAGACGATCACCGCGATCGAGGCCGAGATCCGCAGACCGGTCAGGGCGTAGGGCAGCAGGGTGGGCACCACGATGCGGGTGGTGGTCAGCCACCAGCCCAGCCGGTAGCTGGAGGCCATGTCCAGGGCCACGTTGTTGGTCTGGCGGATGCCGTAGACCATCTGGGTCAGAAACGGCCACAGCGCCCCGAAGGTGATCAGGGTGACCTTCATCGTCGGGGAGGGTCCCCACAGCAGCAGTCCCAGTGGGATCAGGGCGATCGGCGGGATGGGTTTGAGGAACTCCACCACGACCCAGGTGGAGTTCTCCACGAAGCGGATCAGTCCGATCAGCATCGCCGCGACCGTGCCGATGAGCACGACCAGTGCCAGTCCGGTCAGGGCGCTGGAGAGGGTCGCCCACAGGTCGCCCCAGAAGACCCCGGTTCCGAGCAGGCGCCAGAGCTCGACGAGCACGGTGGAGGCGGCCGGGAACACCTGGGTGTCCAGGACCCCGGTGCGGCTGAGCGCCTCCCACAGCCCGAGCACCCCGGCGACCGCGGCCGCACCCAGAGCGAGATCGGTGGCCCGGGCGTCCCACAACACGGGTAACCCGGGGCGGGCCTTGGCCGGGGCGCCGGCCGGGGGTGTGATGTCAGCGGCGACCATCGCCCACCAGCTCCCTTCCCATCTGGCCACCGAGGGCGGCCGGCACGGTGGCCGCAGCACGGTCAGGTGCGGGGGTGCCGATGCCGAAGTGCATCAGGTCCTCCCCGACGTAGAAGTCCCCGCTGAACCCGGCCCTGGCCTCCTCCCACTTCTCCCGTGGCGTGTTGCCCGGGACCAGGTGGGTGAGCACCAGGGTCTTCACCCCGGCCTTCTCGGCCTGCGGCCCGACCTGGTCGGTGCTGGTGTGGGCGGCGAGCATGTGCTGCATCAGGTAGGGGTCCGGTTTCGGAGAGCCCGGGCCCATCAGCGAGGACACCCAGTCCAGGTCGATGCACTCGTGCAGCAACAGGTCCGCACCCTCGGCGAGGGTGACGAGGTTCTCGCACACCCCGGTGTCCCCGGAGATCACCACCGACCCGTCGGCGGTCTCGAAGCGGAAGGCGAAGGCGGGGAAGATCGGGCGGTGGTCGACCAGGATCGCGGTGACCCGTACGTTCTCATCGGCGTAGATCTCGAAGGGCTCCATGGCCGGGGACGGGTCCCCGTTGGGGTCCTCCCCGGTGGCCCCGGGTAGTTCGATGTCGTGGACCTCGAAGATCTCCGACAGGTCCTGCTTGGCGTTGTCGCGCATCCGGTCGTTGATGTCGGTGGCGTAGGCCTGCAGCAGCCGGTGGGTGGACTCCTCGATCCCCGGAGTGGGGGAGTCCGGGTTGAAGACTTCGGGCTGGTGCTCGCGCTGCCCGAAGATCGGCGGCAGCACCGTGCGGTCCCCGGGGCCGTGGATCTGCACGGGGCGCTTGAGCCCGTTGGAGCCGTTGTGCCAGGCCAGCAGCAGGAGATTGGGGTAGTCGACGGTGTGGTCGGAGTGGTGGTGGGTGATGAACACCGCCCGCAGCTCGTCGATCCCGTGCTCGAACCCGGGGGTGCTGGTGCCGGACTTGCGGAACATCGGGCCCCATCCCTCACCGCAGTCGATGAGGTACTGGGCGCCGTTGACGGTGATCAGCGTGGAGATCCCGGAGCGGTCCGAGTTCTCCCACCACGGGGGCCCGCCGGCGGTGCCGAGCAGGGTGACCCGGGTACCGTGGGCAGATGCCTCGTCCAGGGTCATCGGTCGGGGTGCAGAAGTCATGAGGAGCCTCCTTGGGCCAAGCACTTCAGTAAGAAAGAGAGTTGTATGAGCGGGGAACAAGCCGGGGCAGTTACTTCAGGACGATGTCGTCGCCGGTGATGAGTTCCTTCATGAACCCGAGATCGACCATGGTGCGAGAGGCATGGGATATCGCCTCCTCGTCGGCTCCTACCGAATAGGGCGGTTGGCCCATCCGTTCGGCCACTTCGGGCTTCATTCCGCCGTACTCCACGAGCACGTCCCGGACCACTTGAGGGTCTTTCCCGGCTGTGATGCTGGCTCGCTCGATGGCACGCCGGACTTTCTCGACCACCTCAGGATTGCTGTGCACGAAGGGATCTGCGGTGAAGAGAACCGACATGGTTTCCCCTGCCACCAACGTGCGGTGATAGGGGCGCTCGATCGCGACCGCGCCGTTGGACATGCCCATTCCCACGAAGGGCTCCACCACGGAAGCGGCCTCAATCCGGCCGTCTTTGAGAGAGCTGACGAGATCAGGGAAGGACATCGCCACGAACGTGACCTTGCTCGGGTCCCCGCCATCTGCCTTGATCGCCGCCGCCGCTGTGACGTGGAGGATGGATCCCAGACCGTTGACCCCCACGGTCTTGCCCTCCAGCTCCCGGGGTCGTTGCACCGCACTGGTGGCCGGCACGAGCAGAGCCGAAACGTCCTCATCTGCCTGTTCCGCGACGTCAGCCAGATTGGCTGCCACCTTGATCGGAAGGCCCTTCTCGGCCGCCATGAGAATCGGGGTGATGGCCCCACACCCGTACTGCAACTGGCCGTTGATCACCGACGGAGCGACTGCTGCCGCGTTCTGCATGGTCTGGGTCTGGACTTCGATTCCCTCATCCTCGAAGTACCCCTTCTCCAGGGCCACGTAGATAGGAGCGCAGTCCGCCACGGGAAGCACCCCGATCTTCACGGGGTCATCGGCCTCCAGTGCGACAGCGCTTCCCTTCCCCACTCCACACCCGGACAGACCCAACAGGCCCACCAGAGCCAAGGAAGCCATGCCAGCACGTCTCTTCATCACCGGGCTCCTCATCTCATGCCTCGAAAACCAGAGCCGGGGACCGCCGGCACAGGACGGTGCTGAGGGCGTCCTCGAGTGCTTGGCGGGGGTCCTCGACCATGGTCATGGAGCGGTAGGCGATGTGGTTGTCGGGGCGCACGAGGATGGCCCCGGCGTCGGTGTGCTCGCGCTGGCGGGCCCAGTCGCCGTAGAGGTCCTCGTAGTGCTGGCCGGGGCCGATGACGTGGGCTTCCACCTGCACCCCGGTGGCCGCGGCCACCTCACGTGCTGCCTCGGCCCAGGCCGCGCCGTTGATCCCGGTCAGCACGGTGAACCGCCCGTGGCCGCACACGTCGTGGGTGGAGACCTTCGGTGCGGTGGGGTCGGCGGTGCCCAGCCAGGCGTGGGGCAGGCGGGCTCCGGGGTGGGTGGTGGGCTGGTAGTACAGCTCCGCATCCCGCACCGGTGCCGGGAACGGGCTGCCGTCGCCGACCACCGCGGCGGAGGCGTAGCGCTGACCGAGTTCGACCCCGAGGGCGTTGAACTCGTAGTTCTTCAGCACCAGGGCCTGGCGCAGGGCCTCACGCCGGGCCTCGCCCTCCTCCGTCGCGTCCTTGCGGGTGGCGATCTGGGCCTGCATGGTGGCGGTGTCATCGCGCGGGTCGATGCCCAGGGCCTCGAGGATCGCGCCGAACTCGTCGATGGACTTGTTCGCCCGAGTGACGATCTGCTCCCCGACGGGGACGCGCTCGTCGTTGTAGGTGGCCAGCAGCTCGGGCCCGGCCAGGCCCTTGAGCACATGCGCCAGCTTCCAGGCGAGGTTGTAGGAATCCCCGATGGAGGTGTTCGAGCCCAGCCCGTTGCTCGGCGGGTGACGATGCACCGCGTCCCCGACGCAGAAGACCCGGTCGGCCATGTTGCGGGTGGCGTACATCTCGTTGACCGTCCACAGCGAGAAGGACTCCACCTCGATCTCCAGGGTCGGATCCCCGATGAGGTTGCGCACGATCTCCGCCGCGGAGTCCTTAGTCAGCTCCGGGGGTGCCTGGTCGATGTCGTAGCCCCAGGTGATCAACCACTTGTTCCAGGGCCGCACCATGCGCACCAGGCCCAGCCCGATCCCGCCGACGGCCGCCCCAGGCTGAAGCACCCAGTAGAGCACCGACTCGCGGTTCTGGCAGTAGGGGGCCAGGTCCATCTCGCAGACGATGTTCATCGACCCCGACCGGCCCATCCGCCCCTCCATCGGCAGCTGAAGGTCGGCGGCGACCTTGGAGCGGCTGCCGTCGGCACCGATGAGGTACTGGGCGTGGATCGTGTAGGTCTGCCCGCTCAGGCGGTCGCGGACCAGGGCGTGGACTCCGTCCTGGTCCTGGGTGAGGGTGAGGTACTCGGTGCTCCAGCGGTACTTCGAGCCCCTCGCCATGGCGTTGCGCACCAGGATCGGCTCGAAGTAGGTCTGCGGCAGGTCGCAGTTCATCGACGGGGAAGCGGCCTCGTAGTCGGCGTGCCGGGCCGGGCTGGTGCCCCAGGCCCGCACCCGCCCCAGCTCCTCCCCGGCAATGGAGGTGCAGAACACGGTCTCACCGATCATCGGGTGCGGGGTCGCGTCGGCCTCGATCTGGTCCTCGATGCCCATGTCGCGCATGATCTCCACGGTGCGCTGGTTGGTGATGTGCGCCCGGGGGGTGTCGGCGGTGGAGGCGTACTTATTGATCACCAGGTGCTCGATGCCGTAGCTGGCCAGGAACAGCGCGGCCGAGGACCCGGCCGGGCCCGAGCCCACGATCAGGACATCGGTGGTGATGTCCCCGGGCTCAACGGTGGTCGACGGGACGAGGCGCTGGGTGTCGCTCATGACGGTGCTCCTTGCAGGAAGTGAGATCGAAGGATCGAAGGGTGTGCGGGGGCAGCGTTGTTGCTGCCGGGAAGAAAGCTCAGGCGGTGGCGGGTGCCAGGACGATGTCGAAGCGGGTCCGCGCCCACTGCCTCTCGCCGAGGTCGCGGCCGTCCGGGGTGGGGGTCCCGGCCGGCTGCTCCTCGAACGTCTTGATGAGCGAGTCCTGCACCCCGAACACCGAGTCCCCGATGGCCAGCTGCGGATCGCCCTCGACGAAGATGTGGGTGACCAGCGTGCGGTGGGCTGGTGCAGTGACCATGAAGTGCAGGTGCGCGGCCCGCACCGGGGAGCGGTTCGTGGCCGCCAGCATCGCCCCCACCGGCCCGTCGTGCGGGATCGGGTACGGGGTCGGCGTCAGCCCCCAGAACCGGAAGCCCCCGTCCTGGTCGGTGAACAGGTGGGCCCGGCCGGCCACCCGGTCGTCGCCGTACTGCACGTCGTAGAAGCCGTCCTCGTCGGCCTCCCACACCTCCACCCGGGCGTTCGGGATGGGTTTGCCGTCGGTGTCGAGAACGGTGCCCTCCACCCAGGCCGGCTGCCCGGTGGCCCCACTGGCAATGTCCCCGCCGAGCGGGATCTCCGGGGCGTCCTCGAGGAAGAAGGGGCCGAACACGGTGGCCTCGGTGGCGTTCCCGTCGGCGGGGTTGTTGACCAGGATGGTCTGCATCGAGGCCCCCAGCACGTCGGAGAGCAGGATGAACTCCTGCCGGCGGTCGTCGGTGATGTGCCCCACCGCGGTGAGGAATTCGATCGCAGTGGTCCACTCCTCCTCGGTCAGGCGCACCTCGCGCACGAAGGCGTGCAAGTGCTTGGTCAGCGACTGCATCACCTTCTTGAGCCGCTCGTCAGGGGTGTTCTCGAAGGAGGCGACAACACGCTCGGTGAGCTCCTGCTCCCGGCGGCCCTGCTCAGTGGATGTGGTGTGGATGGTCTCGGTCATGGTCGACTCCTTGTTCGATGCGCCGGGAAGATGTTCAGACCGTGGTCAGCACGGCCGGGGACGGGGTGGCGCCGGTGAGCGCCTCGGTGAGCAGGCCGGTGATGTTCTCCACCGTCACGGCCACCGGGTTGGATGCCGGGGCGGCCTTCACGATCCGTTCGACCGCTTCGGGGAGCCCGTCGGCGGTGAACCCGTAGTCGGACAGCCGGGTGGGGGCATCGACTGCCTCGCGCAGCACATTGAGGGCGTAGACGGCCCCGACCGCCGCGTCCTGGCCCTCGGCCAGGTTCTGCCCCAGAGCGGTGGCCAGCCGGGCCGCCAGCTCCGGCACGGCCGGGGCATTAAACGCCAGCACATAGGGCAGCACGGTGGCGTGGGTCTGGGCGTGGGGCAGGTCGAAGGTCCCGCCCAGGACGTGGCAGATCTTGTGGTGCAGCCCCGATCCGGCCGAGGCGAAGGCGACCGCGGCCAGGTAGCAGCCGTAGAGCGCCTGCTCCCGGGCGGTAAGGTCGTCGGGATCGGCGACGATCCCGCGCAGCGCCAGGTTCAACGCCCGGGCGCCCTCCAGGGCCATCGCCTGGTTGATCGGGTCCGCCTTCGGGGCCCAGAGGGAGTCGATGCAGTGGGCCAGGCCGTTGAGGCCGGAGGCCACCGACAGCCCCACCGGCAGGGTCCGCGAGAGCTGGGCGTCGTAGACCACAGACACGGGCAGCACCTTCTCATCGACCCCGGTGGTCTTCGTGCGGTCCTCCGTCATCCCCCAAACGTTGGTGGCCTCGGAGCCGGCGTAGGTGGTGGGCACCGCGATGACCGGAATGCCGGTGGTCAGCGCGACGGCCTTGGCTAGCCCGGTGGTCGACCCGCCACCCACGCACACGATCGCGTCCACGGAGTGCTCGGTGGCTGCGGCCCGGGCACGGTCGGCAACCTCCACGGGCACGTGCTGGACCACGTCGTCCCACCACAGCACGGGGGTGGTGCCGGTCGTGGCGGCCTCGGCCAGGGCGCGTTCGGGCTCGGCGGCGATGACCATCGGCCGGGTCGCACTCAGCCGCGCGATCTCGGCGGCCACGTGCTCAGCGGCCTTGCCGGTGCCGAAGAGGACCCGCTGGCCCAAGGTGGTGTGCTCGAACAGCATGCTCGCCATGTCCTGCTCTTCCTGTCTCTGTGCGTGCCCACCCGGATCCGTGCCAGGTGATCTGTCTCACGTTCGAGTCTGGAGACCCCCATCACATAAGACCAATACCAATCAGCCTCAAGTAACATAAATTGGTGTTATGGAAAGCCGGCAGCTGCACTACTACCGCACCGTCGTCGAGCACGGCTCGTTCACCGAGGCGGCCTCCGCTCTGCACATGACCCAGCCCTCGCTGAGCCTGGTCGTCCGCAGACTGGAGGAGGAGTTCGGGGTCACCCTGCTGGTCCGCAGCCGGCAAGGAGTGCGCACCACGGAAGCGGGCGCCTACCTCTATGCCACCGCCGTGCGGGTGCTGGAGCAGATGCACTCCGCAACTGAACACCTGCGCAGCCTCGCCGTGGGCCATGCAGGCCGGATCGTGCTCTCCAGCGCACCGATCTTCAACTGGGAATACCTTCCCCGCATCCTCTCCGCGCTGCGGCGACAGGCACCGGGACTGGAGCTGGCCATCCAGGACCCGCCCCCGGACCAGACCGTCACGGCCGTGATCGAAGGCCAGGCCGACATCGGCATCGTGGCCGGAGCGAACCTAGAGCTGCTGCAGCAGATGCACGGGGACCGCCTGGCCATGCAGGTGGCCATGGAGCTTCCCCTGAAAGCGGTGCTGCCGCCCGGTTATGCCTCCACCTCACCCCGGGTGTCACTGGCGGAGCTGCGTCATGAGTCCTGGCTGGTGCCTGTGGCCAATGCCAAGTTCCCGGGGCTTCCCGAGCTGCTCGAGCAGTTCTGGCGGGACCACCCTGCCACCCGGCCCGACACCATCCAGGAAACCGCCACCCTCCAGACAGCCCTGCCCCTGGTAGCCGGAGGCATGGGGGTCGCGCTCATGCCCGGCACCGTCCGGCACATGGCCCAACGATCAGTCATCGTCCGAGAAATATCGGAGACGATCCC
Source organism: Kocuria dechangensis (assembly GCF_014636775.1). GTDB lineage: Bacteria > Actinomycetota > Actinomycetes > Actinomycetales > Micrococcaceae > Kocuria > Kocuria dechangensis. Next base: position 15,097 of record NZ_BMEQ01000014.1, on the reverse strand, counting down.
ACCCCTGCTGGCCATCGTGCTGTGGCGCAAGGGCGAGGACAGCTCTCCCGCTGTTCAACGAGTCGTCCACCTGCTCACCCACCCCGACCTGTGGGACAACACGCCAAGATGATCTATGAAGAAGATTGCGGATTTAAACAAGGCGATGGTTGCCCTCAGGGTGGGCAACGCATGGGTCACCGCCATGCGGGATCCTCTGGATCGGCCGAAGCAGACCGTGCCAGCCTTCGCCGAGCACTTGCGCAGTATGGGCGGGATCGAGAGCCCTGAACCTCGGTGGAGGAGACGTGGACACCCATACCCTCGATGGGTCGTGCGGGCCGGGGTCGGTCAGACCGACCCCGGCGCCCTCAGCCCGGGCAGCACCGCGGCCGCCTCGCCCGGGTGCACACCTGCCGATGGGTCCTCCCCACGCTGGCCTACGCTGAAAGCGCCCGTTCCACCCCCTGGGGACCGCAACGCCCCACCGCACCGGAGCACCCCATGATCGCCCCACCGACCGTCACCTATCCACTGGATCCTGAGACCTTCGAGGTGCTGACACAGGCTCTGGAGCAGCACGCCGCCCACCGGGAGCAACAGATCCACGAACCCCTGTTGGCCCCCACCGCCCAGGAACGGATGAGGCTGTTTCACGAAGTTGCCTGCACCGATCAGCTGCGCTGCACCGTCGAGGACGCCCGCAGCGCCGGGCAGGTGAGCCTGCCCCTGGACCCGGTGACCTTCGAGGTGCTCAGTACGGCGCTGTCCAGCTATCACGACGACCAGCGACAGGAAGCCGCCGAAGCCACCCCTCGGCGCGCCGACCTCCACGACGGGGGCCGTGCCCGCGGTGCGGCCGCCCTTGCCGATCGGTTGCACCTCCAGGCCCTCGAGGCCGCCTATTTCCCCCTTCGGCCCTCCACGTGAGCTCCGCGCACCACCGGGCAACGGCCACCCCAAGGCAACGCCCGCCATGCAGCCCCAGAACGACCCCACCGCCCTCCTGGTTCGCGGACCGGTTGGGCAGCACCCGTCAATACGTCGATCATGTTGCTGGGTCCCTTCTCCGAATGCGGTGTGGCAGCCGGTGCCGGGGTCCTTCATCGAGGGCGATGGAACGGACCTCGGTGCGCATCCCGTCGGTGACGGCGATAAGGGCGACCGTGGGCAGGCGGTGCACGGCGAAAACCCGTCCCGGATGCTCCTGCGCCTCCACGGTGGCGGGGTGGGCCGCCAGGCCGGCGAGGACCTCGCACCACTTCGCCCAGCACAGCCGGGCCTGCGGGGCCACCACTGGGGCCTGGGCCGGCCGACGCTGGGCGTTAGCGGTAATCGTCGCCTCCACGTAGAGCCCCAGATCCTTCACCCCGGGAAACGTCTCTCTGTCCCCGTCGGTGGTGCACAGGTCGATCAACGCCCCTGGGAAGGTCACGGCCGAGACCACCCCGGTGCCCTGGCCACACGCGGTCTCCAGCCGGCACAGAAGGCCCAACGCGGCGCAGTGCCCTGCTGCCCGCCCCGGAGGTGACGGGATGCCGGACGGGAGGGCATCGCCTGGAACGTCGCTGCGCACCGCTGCACGGCCGTGGTGAAGGGCTGAGGTCATGGTCGGCCCTCCCGCTCTGCGCCCAGTCTGCCTCGTGGTAGTCCATCGTTGCATCCGCACTTCCCGCGCCGAGCTCCTGCAGGTCCGATGAACGGTGGGTGGAGTTTGGCCGTGATGTCTCTTCCGATACCCGCTCAGCAGGCGAAGACCGACCAACTGATCGCGTTGCGCCGTCGTTGGTCCTCGAGCACGAGCTCGCGAATCGGCTTGGGGAGCTGGGCGCGTTGCCACCGGCATTCAGCTCAACTTGCGTTCTCGGCTCCCCCGGGCGGACTGGTCCTCGAGCTGCATACGGCCGGAGTTATTGCCGGGCTCTCGGAAACGAGCCCAGGGCGGGGGTCATTGCTGGGGCAGTTGAAGCGATCATCCTTCCGGGTATCGGAGGGGCTGTCGTGGTGCGGGAGGAAGCCGGCGGTGGGCGATCGTCCTGGGTTACGGCCGGGGCTGTGGGTAGCGTGGGCAACGGACCCGGTGCGCACCGGGCCCGCCACCAGGGAAGGATCGGTCATGAAGATCGAAGAGGTCCTGCACCACTACAACACCCCGCTGGTCGCTCCGCCGTACTTCTTGCGCCGGGCCCGTTTCTACGACCGGGAGTATCTCAACGTCTTGTACCGCACCGATCCCGAGGCCCTGGCCGCGGTGGTCCCGGAGCCGTTGCAGTTCGATGACCCGCTGGTGCGCTTCGAGATCATCAAGATGGGTGACGTGGCCGGGTACGGCCCCTATGTCGAGGCGGGCCAGGCGATTCCGGTGACGTTCCAGGGGGAGAAGGGCGAGTATCTTCACGCGATGTATCTCGACGAGTTCGGGGCCACCGCCGCCGGGCGGGAGATGGGGGCCTACCCCAAACTCCCGGGCAAGCCGTCGCTGGTGATCGAGGAGGGTGCGTTGGTCGGGCGCCTGGACTTCGGCTCCGAACGGGTGGCGACGGCGACCATGGCCTACAAGTGGGAGGACATGGACCATGAGGAGGCTCTGGAACAAGTCCGTACCCCCCAGTTCGGGTTGCGGATCGCCCCACTGCGCTCCGGCGGTTTCGAGCAGTTCTCCTTGATGCGCACCCAGATCACCGACGTGGTGGTCAAGGGCGCGTGGGCCGGGCCGGCGCGGTTGCAGCTCAACGCCCACGTGATGGCCCCGCTGGCCGACCTGCCCGTGCTGGAGGTCGTCAACGCCACGCACGTGCTCACGGACCTGACCCTGTCCAACTTCGAAGAGGTCCACGACTACCTGGCCCACGGCCAGCCTCCCCGCACGAGGCCCGGAACCGGCGTCGGCTCCTGACCCGCGGGCCTGGAACCGTGAGCCGCAGTCCTCGGCAGTCACTGACGTCCGACCGGGAACACTGCCACACATTGGGCGCTCACAGGCGGGCAACACGGAGACCGGAGGGGGCTGCACCGGGATCGGTGCTTGTTCCCCTGTGGACTGGCGGGGCCTACAGTGTGGGGCATGACGAGGGACAACGGCTCTGGCAAGGATCAGTCCGTCGAGGATCGGGACCCGCACATGGGGGAGGTCCCGGAGAAGCAGCTGCACCGGTGGAAGGGTGAGGGCGGGGCGCTGCCCCCGGAGCCGGACCCGGGTCCTCAGGACGAGGACGACGACGGCCACTGAGGCGGCCTGCTGGTCTCAGGTACGGTGGCTGACCTCGGGCAGGGCGTGGTCGGCGTACACCCCGGCCAGGCCCAGCAGGGCCAGGAACAGCAGGGCGGCCCCGGTGCCCCAGGTGGCCAGGGCGCTGCTGATGCCGCCGGCGACCAGCAGCAGCACGCCCATGGCGGTATTGGACACCGCCACGTACTCGGTGCGCTTGTCGCCGATTGCCATGTCGACCACGTAGGTCTTGCGGGCCACGCGCACCCCGGTATGGGTCAGGGCCAGCAGGAAGAACGCCACCGGATACAACCACTCGGCCCGGCCCAGTGCGGGGATGTTCGCAGCGACGAGCAGGGCCAGGACCACCATCGAGGACGCGGCGGCGCCCCACATCATCAGTCCTCGGCTGGAGCGGTCCGCCAGTCGTCCGGCGAGCCGGCCGCCGACGATCCCTGCCAGGCCGGTGGCCATGATGAACGGGCCCAGCCCGCTCAGCTCCAGGGCTTCCTGCTGGGCCGCCAGGGCGACGATGAAGGGCGGGCTGAGGGCGGAGACCAGCAGCAGCGTCCGGACCAGGACGAAGTTGCGCAACGGCACGTCCTCGCGCAGCAGCTGCCAGGAGCGTGCCCACCAGCCCCTACCGTTGTTGCCGCCCGCGCCCGGGGCGGGGACCGGTTCCTGCACCCCGGCGAAGACCAGTGACGCCGCCACCCAGGCCACGGCGGCGGCGCCCAGCAACCCCGCCAGGACGCCGGGGTGGGGTTCGTGGCCGCCCAGGATCCAGATCCCCGCCCCGATGGTGAGGGCGATGATCCCGGAAGCCCACACGGCGATCCCGTTGATCTGGCCCCGCTGGCCCTTGGGGATGGTCCGGCCCTGTACGTCCTTGGCGGCGATCGAGGTCAGGGCCCTGGCCAGGGCGAAGACCGCCAGTGCGGCCAGGATGGCCAGACCCGCTGCCGTCCCGGTCCACAACAGAGCGGTCAGGGCCATGGCCGCCGTGGCCGCGGCCTGCCCGGCAGCACCGGCCACCCAGAGCCATTTGCGCTGGGACCGACCGCGCACCCAGCCCATCAGCGCGGCCTGGGGCAGCATGGAGCCGGATTCACGCACCGGCACCAGCAACCCGATGATCCAGCCAGGTGCCGCCAGCGAGGCCAGCAACCACGCCAGGACGGTGGAGGCCTTGACCACCTGATCACCGGCGTTCTGTAGGGTGGTGGCGGCGATCAGGCGCAACCCGTTGCCGGGCAGATGGCCCCGCACATCCTCGGCCATCGCCTCCCCGGTCACCGGGTCCGCCTTGATCAGGCGCCCGTAGAACCGTGCCCCCGCACCCTCCATGGCTGTTCCCCCTGTTCCAGGCTTCCGGCCCGGCCCCCGGGACGTTCACCGTGGGGGGCAACGGGCGCCTGACTTGAGAAGACACCTCCGGGACCAGCCGGTCAAGGGCACGCTTCCCAGCACATCGCGGACAACCGATCTCCCACCGCCAACGTGAACGGACGCCACGTCTGGTGCGCCTGACAGCAATGCCTGCACCATCCACCCCGTCTGACAGGAGATCCCCCATGGTCCGAGCCCGCAAGAGGACACAAGTCGAGGGGAGGCTGAGCATTGATGCCTTTCTCTTCCCAGAGCCTGGGGAGGTTCCTTTCCGTAGGGAGCATTTGCTTGGCTTGGTGCTCCACTGGCCCTCGGTGGTGGCCTGATCGTTGATTTTTGCGCGCCGTGCTGGTCCGGACGCCGGATACCGACTCACGGGAGGCTGAGACCATGCGGAAACTGGCCTTCGCCATGAACATGAGCCTGGACGGCTGCATCGCCGCGCCCGGGGCCGACCTGGGCTGGAGCGTGCCCAGCGAGGAGCTGTTCCAGCGGTGGTCCGACCGGGTGGCCGCCACGGGCCTGGCACTGTACGGGCGCAAGCTGGAGGAGACGATGAGCTCCCACTGGCCGAGTGCCGACCAGCAGCCCGGGGCCACACCGGCGGCGATCGAGTTCGCCGGGCGCTGGCGTGAGATGCCGAAGGCGGTGTTCTCCTCCACGACCGGCACGGTCGGCGGGAACACCCGTGTGGTCACCGGCGAGGCGGTCTCCGAGGTCACCAGGCTCAAGGCCGGCGACGGCGGGCCCATGGACATCGGCGGTGCCACACTGGCCGCGGTGGCCGTGCGGGCCGGGCTGATCGACGAGTACGTGATCGTCACTCATCCGGTCCTGGTGGGCGGGGGCACGCCGTTCTTCCCGGCCCTGGACACCTGGGTGCACCTGAGCCTGGTGGAGACCCGGAGGTTTCCCGGCGGCGTGGTGCTGTCCAGGTACGAGACCATCCGCTGAGTGCCCGACGGCGGATCAGCGCCGGCTTGGGGCCACCCCAAGGATCGCGTGGCGCGGTCGTCCGGGGCGATCGTGACGTCCCGGCCCGGATCCTGTACTTCACCGAAGACGATGCGTCCGGACAGGGATCGGGTACGCCCTGCGACCTGCGGTGTGGGGGGCTGGGGGTGTCTGCGCACAACGTCTCGGTCCGGCGGGTGTACGAGAGCTGGGGGTTCCGACAGACCGGAAAGACCTCGCCCCAGCTCCGCGCCGGCTCACCGGAGGTCATGAAGTCGCTGGTGTCCTGCCCGGCCCACTCCCCGGCCCCGCCGCTGGACCGCCGACTCCTGTGCCCGTTGCCGTTGCCCCGAGCACGGCAGTAAAAAAGGGAAACCCTGACGGGCCCACCGGCTGGACCCGCCATCGCGGCCCGCCTGCCCTGGTGTTTGACGGAGGTCAACGGGCACTGTCGCTACTGCAGCACGACCGATAAGCCGTGGCTGGGGATGGTGGAACATCGCTTCGGTGGTCCACGGTTGCGGTGTGTCGGCCGGTGTCGGGGAAAGCGAGATCCATTCACGTTGAGCACATCGACAGCAACCCTTGCAGCCCCGCCCGAACCGCGGATACGGGCAGGACTGATTTGAGGAGGTGGTGCGGGCGGTGCTACTTCAAGGGCGAGGTAGCCCGTGCGGCTCAGATCCCGGCGCCTTCCCCGGGCTCGGTGGGCTTGTCCTGGGCCGGGCCGCCGGGCAGGTCCATGTCCTGGTCCTCAGGCGCCCCCTCGGCCTGGGAGGGCTTGTTGCCAGCCGGGTCGACGGCGGACTCCACGTTCTGGTCCTCAGGTCCGCCCTCGGCTTGTGACGGTTTGTTCTGGGCCGGGTCGGGAGTGCTGGTCTCGGTCATGATGGTCCTTTCCCACCGCCCGATGACGGTTGAGCGCCACGATACGACAGCGCTGTCAGCGGCCTCAAGGGGTGAGACTCTCCCCGAACCGTGCCTTGTCACTGAGCGGCCGGGCCGGCCGGCAGGCCCGTTGCCCCATTGACCGCCGGTGCAGCCGACCGGCTGGTGCTGCTCCGCTCCAGCAGTGGGGCGGTGGGCTGCATCAGGAGCGGGAGAGGCTCGTGATCAGGAGGATCAGCCCTTGTCAGCGCAGGTCAGGACACGGTAGGAACGACATCAGAGGCGGTCCGTAAGGGCCCCCGGAGGGGCTGCGTCCGGTCTTTCCACCCCGCCGGTGCCCTGCGGTCCGGTTCGGTGAGGTGGTGAGCACGCCACCGGCTCGCCGTGCGGGAATGCCCCCGCACCGGCAGCCGGAGCGCCCGGGGCCTGTGACCGGGATCGCGCTGTGAGACGGTGTGGTCCTGGAACCCGAGAAGAAGTAGAGGAACCCATGAACTCCACCCCCGATGCCCCCCGCTCCTCCGAGCCGGACGATGACGGCACCGTGGCACCAGACAGCCCTGGAGGTGAGGCCCCGGACGGGCTGGCCGGTGCCGAGGCCGCTGAGCAGTTCCAGCACGCCGTCGAGCAGCGTTTGAGCGACCATGCCTCTGAGGATGCCGTCCCCGGCGGGGAGGCGCCGGAGACGGAGCTGGACGAGGACAACCCGGTGAGCGTGGACAACCCGGAGTAAAAACCCCACGGTTCCTCAGCGCAAACGCCTCCCACGACGGACCGCAAGACGGCCAGGAAAACGGGTAGGGCACGGGTCCGTTGTGCAGCCCGCACCGGGTGCCTGGTAGCTGGCGGGCAGGGCGGTGCTCACCGCTCCTGGTGTCACCCCGACCACGGTATCCGCGGTCCGACTCATGGCATCCGGGACCGTTCCCCACCTGCTCTGCGGCCTGACCCCTGGCGGGGGCAGGCCTTCACCAGCTCAGAGCAACGGGCGCAGCGGCACCAGCACGGCCTCGGCGAACCGGGCGGCGGGGTGGCGTGTGCTCCACTCCTCCAGTGACAGCTGCCGGCAGTTGGCGCTGTCGGCGGTGAAGATCGCCTCGAGGTCGGCGGCGAAGTCCTGATCCTGGATCGCCAGGCCGGTCTCGTAGTTGAACCTCAGGCTCAACCGGTCGATGTTGGCGGTGCCCACGAACGACCACTGCCCGTCGATGGTCACGGTCTTGGCGTGGATCATCGCGTGCCGGTAGAGCAGGACGGTGATGTCCTCGGCCAGCAGCGCGGTGTAGAACCCGCGGGAGAGCCAGTCGGCCAGCAGGTGATTGGACTCCTCCGGCATCATCACCTGCACGTCCACCCCGCGCCGGGCCGCCTCGATGAGGGCGGTGAGGATCCGCTGGTCGGGGATGAAGTAGGCGGTGGTGAGATGGATGTGCTCCTGGGCGCGGCTGATCGCATCCAGGTAGACGCTGCGGATCGGGTAGACCAGATCGGCCGGGATGTTGTTGATCGCCCGCACCGGAGAGATCCACGACACCGGGTTCGCCGGGGAGAGTGCGGGGTGGGCCGTGGCGAGGTGGTTCCACACCTGGGCGAAGGAATGCCCCAGCTCGTACACCGCAGGGCCTCTCAACCGCACGTGGGTGTCGCGCCACTGGGTGGCGTAGAGGGAGCCGATGTTGTACCCCCCCACGAAGCCGACCTCGTTATCGACCACCAGGATCTTGCGGTGGGTCAGCCCGGTGGCGCGCAACGGGGCGGAGAACAGGGCCGGGCCTACCGCCGGGAACCGGAAGACGTGCACGTCGGGGTGGAAGTCGTAGAACGAGGCCGGCACCACCAGATTCCCGAACTGGTCGTAAACCACATACACCTCGACACCGCGTCGGGCGGCGTCGTTGAGGGCATCGCGGAAAGCGCGGCCGACCTCGTCGTCCTTCCAGATGAAGGTCTCCAACAAGATCCGCCGGCGTGCCCCGCGGATCGCGGCCAGCATGTCCTGGTAGAGGTCCTCACCGTAGGTGTAGGTCGTGGTGGCGGTCTCGGCCACGGTGGCCTGGAAGGTCCCGGGGCGGGGGAACCCGGAGCGTTGGACCCGCCCTTTCTTCTCGAGCGCGTCGGTGACCACCAGTGCCGCCACCACCACCGCCTGCACCCCGATGAAGCCCAGGAACGAGCGGAGCGCCAGCCGTCGAAGCGAATGAAAGCCGATACCGCGCGTTGACCGGGTCATTCTCCGAGCGTATCCGCCGTTGGCCTGTTCCTGGTTTCTCGCCCCGGCGCTACGGCCTGCTCACACCGGCAGGACGCTGGCGCTGTACGGGGAGCGGCGCCGGTGACTGCGCGGTGACAAACGATCCTCCGCCCCCCTTTGGGCCGCACCTTCCTGCGGCCCCGGGGACGGGAGACTCTCCACGGGTGGGCCCGCCATCGACCCGCGGTCCGGGTCCGCTCCTGGGCCGCTGGCGGTGAGGCGGAAACGGCTCCGGCCCGGGTCTGAGCATCGGTGATGTGGAGAGGTGCTCCGCCATGGCCTGCTTGGTCTCGCGCCTGCTCGGATGACCCCCACGCTGGCTTCCCGCCCAGGGAGTTCTGCCCCCTGTTGAGGGTGTGCTGGCCGGGGCGGTGGGCCCGCCATCGGTTCCTCGGCCACGATCATCTCGGTGCAGGCACGGGTGCGGGTGGGTTACGGCCGTGCATCCTCTGCTGTGGTGTCATCGCGGTAGGTGATGCGGGCGTGGTTCCTCCGGAGTCGGCGGCCCTGGTCGATCAGCTTCTGCTCCTCCTCCTGCAGCTTCCGGGAGGCGCGGGTGTCGCGTGGGGGCAGCTGCAGGGTTTCCTCAGCGGTGATCCCGGCTTGGAGCTGGCGTGCGCGTTCGATCTCGGCGTTGAACTCCGCCCCGGCCAGCAGCACGATGTTCATGATCCAGATCCACAGCAGCAGGATGAGCACCCCACCGATGGCGCCGTAGGTGGCGTTGTAGTCGTTGACATTGGCCACGTAGAAGCTGAAGCCGGTGGTCGCGGCGGCCATGACCACGATGGCGATCACCGAGCCAGGAGTGAGCCACCGGAACTTCGGCTGGTGAATGTTCGGGGTCGCGTAGTAGAGCACGGCGATCATGAACGCCAGCAGCGCCAGCAGCACCGGGATCCTGGCCGTGTTCCACAGCTGCAGGGCTGTCCCGCTGAGCCCGACCAGCCCGCCGAGCCGTTCGACGATCGGCCCCGAGAGCACCAGGAGCAGTATCATGGCCACCACCAGTACCACCAAGGACACGGTGACCCCGATCATCGTGGGGTACAGCCTCCAGACGGGACGCCCTTCCTCGACCTCATAGATCCGGTTCATGGACCGGGCGAAGGCCCGCACATAGCCCGAGGCGGTCCACAGAGCACCGACCAGGCTGGCGACCAGCGCCAGGCCGGCGGAGGAGAAACCGGTGAGCTCACTGATCGGCTCCTCGAGCACGGCCACAGCACCCTGGGGGGCCCCGAACTCCTCCAGCAGGCGCAGCAGGGTCGCGGTGGTCGCCTCGGCCTGACCGACGACACCGAGCAGGGACACCACCGTGAGCAGGCCCGGGAAGATCGACAGCACGGCGAAGAAGGTCATCACCGCCGCGGAGTCCGTGCACGCATCGCGGCGGAACTCGTGGAGGGTCCGGCGCAGCAGGTAGCCCCAGGAGGGTCTGGTGATCTGGGTCGGCGAGGACGGCTTCTGGGGGGCATCGGGATCATTTTCAGGAGTCCCCGAGACCTTGGGGTCGGCTGCCATGGGACTCCTCCGCGTGCTCGGCTCCAGGCCACGATACCGAGGGCGGGTCAGGTCATTGACGCCCCACCACGCGGCGGGAAAAGCTCAGTGTTCTCTGAAGGATTCGTCCACGTTCCGTGAATTCAGGAAGAAGGCCCCCGTGGGTGGCCGTTGTACCTGGTGCCGGCCGCGGACACCGCGGGCCAGGCACATACGCAACTGATGCAGGACGACACCACGAACAGGAAGTGACCACCATGTCCCAGCCCACCTCTCCATCCCACGCCTCGACTGTTCCTTCCACCAGCTCCATCGACTACCGGGTGCTGCGCACCGTGCCCACCTACGAGCAGGCGCAGCGGATCGTCGACACCCTCTCCGACTCGCAGTTCCCGGTGGAGCACGTGCGGATCGTCGGCACCGGCCTGCGCTCGGTGGAGCAGGTCACCGGGCGGATGACCAACGGCAAGGCCGCCCTGTACGGGGCCGGCTCCGGCGCGTGGCTGGGCCTGATGATCGGCCTGCTCCTGGGCCTCTTCACCGTGGGCGTCTGGGGTGCCGTGGTGCTGTGGAGCGTGGTCCTGGGCGCGATCTGGGGCCTGGTCTTCGGGCTGATCGGCCACGCGGTCACCGGCGGAAAGCGGGACTTCCGCAGCATCCAGGGTTTCGAGGCCGACGCCTACGACGTCCTCGTGGAGGCCGACTACGCCGGGATGGCCGACGCCAAGCTGCCCCCGCGCCCTGCCGTCTGATCCCCTCCCGGCACGGCAAGCGACCGCACAACTCCACCGTCCCGCCACCGGCCGTTGTCGCCTCACCGGGCGAGGACTCCTCGCCCGGGCATCCTGGCGCGGCACCACCACCACTGCACGAGGCCCAGGAAGTGGGAAAGACATGATCCGTGTCCCGGCCAACAGCGCCAGGAGCGCTCCGGTGACGGCGAACCCGGTGCGTCCTGCCGCACCGGAGGATCGAGCCCGGCGCCCCGGAGTTCGGCAGGGGCGCGGGGCCCGGACCGTGGTGCTGCTGGGCATCGACGGGGCCGGGAAGACGACCGCCGCCGCCGCACTGGTGGCGACGGAGCGGGAGGCTGGTCGGCCTGCGATCCTGTTGCGCAACCCGTCGGGGCGCTGTTGGATGGCACGGGCCTCGGCGCGCGTCGGGGTGGAGGCGCCGGTGCGGTGGGTGGACCGGGTCGAGACCGTGGTGCGCACCGCCAACGTCCTGGTCTCCCTCGCCAGGGCCCGGGACCGGGAGGGTCTGGTGGTGATGGACCGCCACCTGGTCTGCCAGCTGGTGCTGCGCAGGGTGAGGGGGCTGCCGCCGGGCAGGGTCCTGCCCTGGCTGGCAGCCCGTCTGCTGCGCGGGGACGTAGTGGTCGTGCTCGACGTCCCGGCAGAGACTGCACAAACCAGGATCCTCGCCCGTGGGCAGGACCACGAGTCGCTGGAGTACCTGCACGCGGCCCGGGCGGCCTACCTAGAGTTCGCCCGCACCCGTGGCTGGGTCGTCATGGACGCCATTGGGGCGCCCGAGGCGGTTCGCGCCCGGCTCATCAGACTCACCGGTCTGGGATGAACCTGCAGCTCCAGACCGGTCCCCGCGGGAAGAGGGTGGCACGTTGGTGATCACCACGCTGGCCTATCTCGGTCGTTTGAGGCAGAACATGCTGGCCTTCGCCAAGACCCTGCGGGGCAAGAGGGGCGGGGTCGTGGGTGCTGAACCTTGCTGGGGGCGCCGTGGACACGCCCACCCCGATGGCCTCCGTCGTCACGGCTTTCCTGGCCCAGATGAAGCTGGAGATCAAGCGGGAGCGGATCACCGATTCGGTGGCCAAATGCTGAATCCGCCGGCAAGGTCCGTCAGCGGTGCCGGTCGGTGCGCTGGACCGTGCCGCGGGCCTTTTTCTCCCGCCGGTGTTGCATCACGCGCCCGATGATCACAGGGGCGATGGTGAAAAGGATCTTCTTCATGTTGTACCTCACTGGTGGTGGCGGGGATTGGGCTGTGCCACCGGGCCGCCGAGGAGGCGGCCCGGACACAAGGAGCCGACCTGGCAGTGGGCCGCCAGGCACGAAGGAAGGGGCGCAGACCGGCTGCTTTCCGGAACGACCCCGTCGCAGAGCCCGGCAACGCCACCTATCGATGACGTGGTGCATGGTCGAGAGAGGGGACAACCACTGACCGGGTGGATGATCGACAAGACGGGCGCCGGGGCTCCCCTCCATCCGGCAGGCTGCTGGACCGGATGACAACAAGCCCACTTAGTATCTCACAGCTGCTCCGCGAAATAGCCGCTTGGTCAGTGCGGCGCCAAACTCACCCGGTACTCCTAGGGCCGCGCGGCCGCCTGGAGACGGCGTCGGCGGCACGGATGAAGCCGAGGTGGCTGAACGCCTGGGGGAAGTTCCCGGCCAGCCGGCCGCTGACGGGATCGTACTCCTCGGCGTAGAGGCCCAGGTCGGTGGCGCAGCCCGTCAGTTGCTCCAGCAGGGTCGTGGCATCCTCGGTCCGTCCGCTGCGGGCGTACTGCTCCACGAGCCAGAACGTGCAGATCAGGAACGGGTACTCGTCGCCGGGCAGGCCGTCGAGGCCGGTGTCGGTGCGGTAGCGGTGCAGCAGGCCGGTGGGTTCCTGCAGCTGCTGCTCGATCCGGGCCACGGTGCCCAGCATCTTCGGGTCGTCGTAGGCGATGAACCCGGTGTGCGGCAGCTGCAGCAGCGATGCGTCCACTGCGGTGTTCTCGTAGGTCTGGGTGAAGGAGTTGAGCTCCGCGTCGAAGCCGTGCTCCAGCACCTCCTGCCGCAACCGGTCCCGCAGCCCCCGCCAGCGGCCCACGGGGCCGTCGAGACCGTGGTCCTCGACGGCGCGTACACCCTGGTCGAAGGCCGCCCACATCATGACCCGTCCGTGGACGAAGGAGCCCGGTTCCCCGCGCATCTCCCAGATGCCGTGGCCCTTGCGGTCGTAGTTGTCCTCGCAGAAGCGCAGCAGGTTCTTCTGCAGCCCCCAGGAGTACTCGTCCTCGGCCACTCCTGCCTCGCGCAGGGCGGCCAGGGCCAGCATGACCTCCCCCACGACGTCGGCCTGGAACTGCCCCACGGCTCCGTTGCCGACTCGCACCGGGGTTGAGTCCTCGTAGCCGGCCAGGTGGTCCAGTTGGGCTTCGGGTAGCTGGCGTTCGCCGGCGATGCCGTACATGATCTGCAGGTCCTCGGGGTCCCCGGCCACAGCGCGCAGCAGCCAGTCGCGCCAGTGCATGGCGCCGTCGGTGAAGTCGTGGGCGATGAGCGTCTCGATGGTCAGGGCGGCGTCGCGCAGCCAGGTGTAGCGGTAGTCCCAGTTGCGCACGCCGCCGAACTCCTCGGGCAGGGAGGTGGTGGGGGCGGCCACGATCCCGCCGGTGTCACTGTTGGTCAGGGCCCTCAGCACCATCAGTGAGCGCAGGACAGCCTGATCGTGGCCGTCCTGCACATCCACATGGGCGGACCAGTTCTGCCAGTACTTCATGGTGCGTTCCAGTGCGGCCTGCGGGTCCTCGGGGGTGGGCGGGTACAGGTGGGACAGGTGCCAGGTGAGCACCCAGTCCAAGGAATCGCCTTCCGACAGGGAGAACACTCCGGTGAGCCGGTCGGCGACCGCGCCCTGGTAGTCGTCGGGATGTCCCTTGGGCGAGGCCTCGTGGCGGGCGGCCATGCCCTCCTGTGGTTCCACCTGCTGGGCCTCGTGGGGGTGCAGCAGCGGCCCGGCCAGCAGCAGCCCGTCCGGGCCGGCCACCGACAGCAACGCCGGGATCCCGGTGCTCTCCATATTGACGCGCCGGGTCCAGGGCTTGGCCCGGGCGTAGTCGAAGCGGATCCGCAGGTCGTGCTCGACCTCCACCTGCCCCGCGACGCACTCGACGCGCCGGATGAGGTCGGCCTGGTCGCTGCCGGGGGGCAGGAAGTCGGTCACCACCACGGTCCCTGTGGGGGTGGCCCAGGTGGTCTCGAGCACGAAGGTGCGCGGCAGGTAGCGGCGGGAGACGATCTCCCCGTCGACGGCCGAGACCTTCCAACGCCCGTCCTCGGCGTCCCCGAGCAGGGCCGCGAAGACGGAGGGGGAGTCGAAGCGCGGGAAGCACAGCCAGTCGATGCTGCCGTCTCGGGACACCAGGGGTCCGGTGTGCAGGTCCGAGAGCAGGGCGTAGTCCTCCAGCGGGGTGGAGGGTGTTCCGGCAGGGTCGGTGTCCATGGGGTTATTCAATCAGGGGGCCTCGGCGACACCCAGGGGCCGGCGGCGTAGCGTGCTGATATGGAGAACACCAGCGCGGAAAAGACCGGTGCGGAGACCAGCGGTTCGGAGAGCATCGGGACCCTGGTTGTTCTGGGTGCCACCGGGGACCTCACCTCCCGGTTGCTGCTGCCGGGCTTGGGGCGGTTGCTCACCGAACAGCCCGACCGCCGGCTCCGCCTGATCGGCGCCGACCGTGCGCCCTGCGACAGGGAGCAGTGGGTGGACACCGTCCGAGCCGCCTTCGACAGCGTCGAGGCCACTGGGCCCGCTGTGGAGCACGCCCTGGCCGGTGCCGACTACCTCGTCACCGACGCCACCGCGGCCGAGGACCTCGGCCAGGTGCTGGCCGCGGCCACCGGGATCCCCGCCCTGTACTTCGCCGTGCCCCCGGCCGTGGCCGCCCAGGCCGTCCAGGCCCTGCACAGGGTCGAGCTGCCGGAGCACACCGTGCTGGCCCTGGAGAAGCCCTTCGGCACCGACCGGGCCAGTGCGGCCCAGCTCAACCAGCGGCTGGCGTCCCTGGTGGGGGAGGACCAGGTCTTCCGGGTCGATCACTTCCTGGGCAAGTCCACCGTGCTCAACATCCTGGGCCTGCGCTTCACCAACCGTGTGTTCGAGCCGGTGCTCAACCGTGAGCACGTCGCCAAGGT
>NZ_BMEQ01000013.1 GCF_014636775.1 Kocuria dechangensis | reverse complement strand
GCCAATTCAACCAAACAAAAATTTGGTATCAACAAACATGGCACACTATTGAGTTCTCAAACAACAGGCCGGTCAGCGCGTCCCGCTGGGACGCCTTGCTTCCGGATTGCTCTGCAACTATACGCCCTGGTGTCGGGCCGGTCAATCTCCGGTGAACACTCGGTTACCGGATCGTGACGGCGCCGCCCTCCGGCGAAGCTCACAATCTCCCACCCTAGCACTGTCCGGATTCCGTGCAACTCGCTGGCTGCTCGGCGGAGACCGTTCGTGTGGGATGCCGTCCCGTGGTCCCTCCCGGAGGAGTTCCTCGTCGCGACGACTTGGATGAAGCTACTCCTTTTTCCGGGGCCGTGCAACCCGGCGGCGTCGGCCCTCCGGACACCGGGAATGGGAAAGGCCCGGATCCCTGGAGATCCGGGCCTTTCCCGGTCGGTCACCGTGCCCGGACGGCGACCGGCGCCGGTCAGTCCTCGACGGGCTTGAGGTAGAGCACCGCGAGGGGCGGGACGGTCAGCTCCACGGAGGCCGGCTTGCCGTTGTGCGCGCCCTCGGTCGCGACGACCTTGCCGAGGTTGCCCACCCCGGACCCGCCGAAGAGCTCGGAGTCCGTGTTGAGCACCTCGACCCACTCCCCTGCCCACGGCAGGCCCAGGCGGAAGTTCTCGTGCGGGTTGCCGGCGAAGTTGGCGACGCACACGAGCGGGTTGCCCTGCTCGTCCCACCGGGTGAAGGACAGCGTGTTGCGTCCGGCGTCCCCGGCGTCGATCCACTCGAAGCCGGCGGGGTTGTTGTCCCGCTCGTACAGCGGGGGCGTCTCGCGGTAGATGGTGTTGAGGGTGCGGACCAGCTCCTGGACACCCTTGTGCGGCGGGGTCTCGGACAGCCACCAGTCGAGCCCGTGCTCCTGGGACCACTCGGACTCCTGGGCGTATTCGGTGCCCATGAAGATCAGCTGCTTGCCCGGGTGCGCCCACATGTAGGCCAGGTAGGCGCGGACGTTGGCGAGCTGCTGCCACCGGTCCCCGGGCATCTTGCGCAGCAGGGAGCCCTTGCCGTAGACGACCTCGTCGTGGGAGATCGGGAGCATGAAGTTCTCGGAGAAGGCGTACACCATCGAGAACGTGAGCTTGTTGTGGTGGTAGTGCCGGTTGATCGGGTCCTCGGCCATGTACTCGAGGGTGTCGTTCATCCAGCCCATGTTCCACTTCAGGCCGAAGCCGAGCCCGCCGGCGTCCGTGGGCTTGGTGACCCCCGGGAAGGAGGTCGACTCCTCCGCGATCATCACGATCCCCGGCGTCCGCTTGTAGGCGGTGGCGGTGGCCTCCTTGAGGAAGGCGATCGCTTCGAGGTTCTCGCGGCCGCCGAAGACGTTCGGCTCCCACTCCCCCTCGTTGCGCGAGTAGTCCAGGTAGAGCATCGACGCGACCGCGTCCACGCGCAGGCCGTCGACGTGGAACTCCTCGAGCCAGTAGGAGGCGTTGGCGACCAGGAAGTTGCGCACCTCGTTGCGGCCGTAGTCGAAGATCAGGGTGCCCCAGTCCTTGTGCTCGCCGCGGCGCGGGTCCGCGTGCTCGTACAGGGACTCCCCGTCGAAGCGGGCCAGGGCCCACTCGTCCTTCGGGAAGTGGCCGGGCACCCAGTCGACGAGGACGCCGATGCCGGCCTGGTGGAGCTTGTCGACCAGGTAGCGGAACTCGTCCGGGCTGCCGAACCGGGAGGACGGCGCGTAGTAGGACGTGACCTGGTAGCCCCAGGACCCGCCGAACGGGTGCTCCGCGACGGGCATGAACTCCACGTGGGTGAAGCCCTGCCAGGTGAGGTACTCCACGAGCTCCTTGGCCAGGTCCTTGTAGCCGAGACCCATGCGCCACGAGCCGATGTGCATCTCGTAGACGCTCATCGGGGAGTTGTGCGGGTCCGTGCGGGACCGCTTGGCCATCCACTCGTCGTCCTGGAACTCGTACGTGGACTCGAAAACGCGCGACGCGGTGGACGGCGGGACCTCGGTGCCGAAGGCCATGGGGTCGGCCCGCTCGCGCCAGCCGCCGTCGCGGCCCAGGAGCCGGAACTTGTAGGTGGCTCCGGACTCCAGGCCCGGGACGAACAGCTCCCACACGCCGGAGGCGCCCAGGGAGCGCATGGCGTGCTCGGTGCCGTCCCAGCCGTTGAAGTCGCCGATGACGCGCACGGCCTGGGCGTTGGGGGCCCACACGGCGAAGCTCACGCCGGTGACGTCCCCCAGCGCCGAGGGGTAGCGCTGCACGTGCGCGCCGAGGACGGTCCACAGCGTCTCGTGCCGGCCCTCCCCGATGAGGTGCAGGTCCAGTTCCCCCAGGGTCGGGGCGAACCGGTAGGGGTCGTCGCAGCGCTGCGGCTCCTGGCCGCGGTACGTGACGTCGAGGCGGTAGTCCGGGATCCGGCCGGGTTCGGTCGCGGGGACCACCCCGGTGAAGATGCCGCCCCACTCGTGCTCGAGCTCGAAGCTGCCGTCCGCGGTGACCGCGGCGACACCGGTCGCGAACCGGCGCAGCGTGCGCACGGTGACGGTGCCGTCCGGGTTCGGGTGCGCCCCGAGCACGCCGTGGGGGTTGTGGTGGCGGCCCTCGGACACGGCGGCCAGCACGTGCTCGGGCACCGGGACGGGGCCTGCGGCGGGAGCGCTCGGCGTGGCTCCGGCGGGTCGATCCTGCGGGGTGCTGGCGGTCACTTCGTCCTCGATCTCCGTTCCCGGGACCGGGAGCTGCGCGGTCCGGGAGCTGTCGTCGTCGTGGTCGGCGCCGGCCGCGGGGACCGCGCCGGCGGGTTCTGTGTTCACGCTACGCGACCGCAGGCCGTCCAGTGAACGACGCACCGCCGCGGCGGGGACCTCGACCCAGTCGGGCCTGTTGCGCTGCTCGTAGACGACCTCGTAGAGCGCCTTGTCGAGCCACAGGGCGAGGAACAGCGGCGAGTCGAGGTCCACGGCGTGGCCGGCGACCTCCTCGTAGCCCTCGAGGAAGGACTCGCTCGTGCGCCGGCCCCAGTCCTCGGCATCCGGGGCGCCCGCCCGTGCGGCGAACGCCGCGGCGTAGTCGAAGGAGCGCAGCATCCCCACGACGTCGCGCAGGGCGACGTCCGGGCGCGTGCGCTCCTCGATGGGCCGCAGCGGCTCGCCCTCGAAGTCCAGGACCTTGAACGCGCCGTCGGCGGCCTGCAGGACCTGGCCCAGGTGGTAGTCGCCGTGGATGCGCTGCAGCTCGGGCAGCTCCGCGACGTCGTCCAGGGACTCCAGCAGGGCGTCGAGCTCGGCGGCCCGGTCCGCGAAGAGGTCACCCGTCTCCGTGCGCGCCCACCGGAGGCGCCGGCCGAGGTCCTCGAGCAGGCGGGAGCGGGCGTCGTCGTCGGGGGCCTCGGCGCCGAAGGCGAGCGCCAGGTCCCGGTGGACGCGGGCGGTGGTGCGGCCCAGCTCCAGCGCCTGCGCGGAGAAGTCCTCGCCGCGCCCGCCGGCGTCGACCGCGCGGGCCCACGCGTCGGCGGAGCCGGCCAGGAACTCGGTGGCCACGGCCAGCTGCCCCTCGTGGGCGCTCAGCCCGGAGCGCCAGCGGGCGTCGAGCCACCCGAAGGTGCGCGGCACCGCCGGGCAGCCGAGCGCGGTGAGCTCACGGCCCACCTCGACGTCCGGGTTGCGGCCCTCGCCCACGACGCGGAAGAACTTCACGATCACCGCGTCCGCGTCGGCCGTGCCGGCGGGCGGGACGAGGATCACGGAGGAGTTGGACTGCTCGCTGGAGATCACCCGCACCTGCTCGGCGCCCTCGACCGCCCACGGCACGCGGAGGGCGTCGCCGTGGGCGCCCGTGACCGACAGGCCCAGGGGGCCTCCGGCGGCGGTGTCCTGCTGCATCAGCGCGAGGGCCGCCCCCACCAGGACGGGATCGCCGACCCCGTCGTAGACCCACGGCCCGGCGCCGCCGGCCCCGGGCGCGGGCAGGCCCGTGCGCTGGGCCACGGCCCGGCCGGCCCGCGTCGCCCGCTCCCGCAGGAAGCGCGCCGCGCGCCGGGGCGCGGGGTCCTCCTCAGTGGCGTCGGGCTCCCCCGCCACCGCGGCGGCCTCGAGCTCCCCGACCAGGAAGCGATCGGCCCCGGCCAGGGGCTCGGCGCGCAGCGTCAGCGGCACCTGCAGGAGCTCCGCGCGCTCGCCCTCGGCCGCCTCCACCAGGAGGATCCGGGCCTCCACGTACGCGGCCGCGGGCGCCGGGCCGGGCGGCAGGACGAGCTGCGCGACGACCCGCAGGGACGTGCCGCCGCCCGCCCCGGCGAAGGGGAACCAGCGCTGGCGGGGCAGCCACCGGCGCAGGAGGTCGAGGAGCTCCTCGGAGTGCTGGTCGGTCATGTGATCAGGTCCTTCCGGGGCGGGGGCGGAGGTGGCCGGTGACGAGCGGGACGCTCAGGACGCCTTGGTCGTGCTGATGATCGGCAGGGCGGTGGTCTGCGGGGCCGTGCCGTCGTCGCGGGCGGCCGCCCGCAGCCGCAGCCAGAAGAAGTCCTGGCTGCCGAGGGTGATGCGGTACTCGCCGGCCTCGTCGATCTCCCCGAACAGGTCCCCGCCGAAGAGCTCGCGCAGCCCGCGGCCCGCGAACTGGGGCAGCCGGACCCGTGCGCAGGCAGGGGTGTGGGCCAGGTTGAACAGGCACAGCACGGTCTCGCCGCGGCCGTCGTCGGTCTCCTCGTCGGGCAGCACGCGCAGGAACGCGAGCACGGAGTCGTGGTCCGTCTCGACGTTGACGTAGGAGCCCAGGCCGAACGCGGGGTGCGCCTTGCGCACCGCCAGCATCTGGCGCATCCAGTGCAGCAGGGACGACGACGACGCCAGCTGCGCCTCCACGTTGACCTGGTTGTAGTGGTAGACCAGCGACTGGACGACCGGCAGGTACAGCTTGCCGGGGTCCGCCTTGGAGAACCCGGCGTTGCGGTCGGGGGTCCACTGCATCGGCGTGCGGGAGGCGTCGCGGTCGTCGAGCCAGATGTTGTCGCCCATGCCGATCTCGTCCCCGTAGTACAGGAACGGGCTGCCCGGCAGGGACAGCAGCAGGGCGTGGATGAGCTCGAGCTCGGCACGCGAGTTGTCCAGCAGCGGGGCGAGCCGGCGGCGGATGCCGACGTTGGCGCGCATGCGGGAGTCCGGGGCGTACCAGCCGAGCATGGCCTGGCGCTCCTCGGTGGTCACCATCTCGAGGGTCAGCTCGTCGTGGTTGCGCAGGAACGTGCCCCACTGGGTGCCGCGCGGGATGTCCGGGGTCTCGTGCATGGTCTCGACGATGGGCGCGGCCTTCTGGTCCCGCAGCGCGTAGAAGATCCGCGGCATGATCGGGAAGTGGAAGCACATGTGGCACTCGGGGTCCTGCTCGGTCCCGAAGTACTCCACGACCTCGTGCGGCATCTGGTTCGCCTCGGCGACGATGACGCGCCCGGGGTACTCCTTGTCGACCATGGCGCGGAGCTTCACCAGGAAGTCGTGGGTGCCGGGGAGGTTCTCGCAGTTCGTGCCGTCCTCCTCGATGAGGTACGGGATGGCGTCGGCGCGGAAGCCGTCGATGCCCATGTCGAGCCAGAACTTCACGACGTCGAACACGGCCTCGACCACGTCCGGGTTGTCGAAGTTGAGGTCCGGCTGGTGCGAGAAGAAGCGGTGCCAGAAGAACTGCCGCCGGATCGGGTCGAAGGTCCAGTTCGACTCCTCCGTGTCCACGAAGATGATGCGGGCGTCCTGGTACAGCTCGTCGGTGTCGGACCACACGTAGAAGTCGCCGTACGGCCCCTCCGGGTCCTCGCGGGACGCCTGGAACCACGGGTGCTGGTCGCTGGTGTGGTTCAGCGGCAGGTCGGTGATCACCCTCAGGCCGCGGGCGTGGGCCTCGGCCACGAGGCGCTTGAAGTCGCTGATCGTGCCGAACTCGTCCAGGACCGAGTAGTAGTCCGAGATGTCGTAGCCGCCGTCGCGCAGCGGGGACTCGTAGAACGGCGGGATCCACAGGCAGTCGATGCCCAGCCACTGCAGGTAGTCCAGCTTGTCGATCAGGCCGGAGAAGTCCCCGGACCCGTCGCCGTTGGCGTCGGAGAACGCCCGGACGAGCACCTCGTAGAACACCGCTTTGCGGAACCAGTCGGGGTCGTGGGAGATGCCGGGGGCGTTGAGCGAGAACGGCGAGGTGCTCATGCGGAGGAGCTGCCTTTCGGAGCGGGCGGGCGGAGGGTCGGTGCGGGGAGGGGGCCCTCCCGGACGGGCAGTCCAGGAGGGCCCCCCGACGGGGCGGGAGCCCCTACTTGACGTTGCGCCGGACGTGCAGGACGTGGGCCGGCTCGTAGTGCGGGTCGAGGCGCACGTAGTTGTGCGTGCCCCACTTCCAGGAGTCGCCGGTGAGCAGGTCGTCGACCCAGAAGCTGCCGTCCTCGTTGAAGTCGGCGTCGTCCAGGTCCAGCGACGCGAGGTCCAGCCAGACGGTGCCCTCCCGGACCGCGTGCGTGTCCACGTTGACGACCACGATGACCGTGTCCTTGCGGGTCCCGTCCCCGTCGCGGACCGTCTTCGTCTTCGAGTACGCGACGAGCGCGTCGTCGGACGTGGACTGCACCGTGAGGTTCTGCAGGTCGCCCAGGGCCGCGTGGGTGCGGCGGATCTCGTTGAGCCGCGTCAGGTACGGGGCCAGGGACGCGCCGCGGGCCTCGGCCCCGGCGAAGTCGCGCGGGCGGTACTCGTACTTCTCGTTGTCGAGGTACTCCTCGGCGCCGGGCCGCGCCACGTGCTCGTAGAGCTCGTAGCCCGCGTAGACGCCCCACAGCGGGGAGCCGGTCGCCGCGAGCACGGCGCGCACCTTGAACGCCGCCGGTCCCCCGAACTGGAGGTACTCGGTGAGGATGTCCGGGGTGTTGACGAAGAAGTTCGGCCGGTAGACTGCGCTGGTCTCGTGGCTGACCTCGTGCAGGTACTCCTCGATCTCCAGCTTGGTGTTGCGCCAGGTGAAGTAGGAGTAGGACTGCTGGAAGCCCACGCGGGCGAGGCCCTGCATCATGGCGGGGCGGGTGAACGCCTCGGCGAGGAACACGACCTCGGGGTGCTTGGCGTTGACCGTCCCGATCAGCCACTCCCAGAACCACAGGGGCTTGGTGTGCGGGTTGTCCACGCGGAAGATCTTGACCCCGTGGGAGATCCACAGCTCGACGATCCGCAGCACCTCCAGGGACAGGCCCTCGGGGTCGTTGTCGAAGTTGAGCGGGTAGATGTCCTGGTACTTCTTCGGGGGGTTCTCCGCGTACGCGATGGAGCCGTCGGCGCGGGTGGTGAACCACTCGGGGTGCGCGGTGACCCAGGGGTGGTCCGGGGACGCCTGCAGCGCGAGGTCCAGGGCCACCTCGAGCCCGAGGCCCTGCGCCCGGGCCACGAACGCGTCGAAGTCCTCGAACGAGCCCAGGTCCGGGTGGATGGCGTCGTGCCCGCCCTCGGGGGCGCCGATGGCCCACGGGGAGCCGGGGTCATGCGGACCGGCCACGAGGGTGTTGTTGGGCCCCTTGCGGTGGGCCCGGCCGATCGGGTGGATCGGCGGCAGGTAGATGACGTCGAAGCCCATGGCGGCGACGCCCTCGAGGCGCTCGGCGGCGGTCCGGAAGGTGCCGGAGGTCCAGGTCCCGGTCTCGGCGTCGCGGACGGCGCCCTCGGAGCGCGGGAAGAACTCGTACCAGGACCCGCGGCCGGCGGCGGCGCGCTCGACCTTCAGCGGGTAGCGGCGGCTCTCGCTCACGAGGTCGCGCACCGGGCGCTCGGCCACGGCGGCCAGGACCTCGGCGGAGACCCCGGCCTCGAGCCGGTGGTCGGCGGGCAGGTCGCGGTTGCCGAGGGTGCGGGAGACGCTGCGGAACAGCTCGACGTCGGACTCCGGGCGCCCCTCCTCGGCGGCGGCCCGGTCGAAGAGCAGCACGCCCTCGTCCATCATCAGCTCGACGTCCTGGCCCACGCCGACCTTGATCTCGGCGGCGTGCCGCCAGGTCTCGTAGAGGTCTCCCCAGCCCTCGACGGCGAACGTCCAGGCGCCCTCCGAGGTCGGGGTCAGCCACGCCTCGTACCGGTCCGTGCCGGGCGTGAGCAGCCGCATGGGGACGCGCTCGGCCTCGGCGCCCTGCGGGTCGTAGAGCACCGCGGTCACGCCCAGGGCGTCGTGGCCCTCGCGGAACACGGTGGCGCCCGCGCGGATCGACTCGCCCGGGAGGGCCTTGGCGGGGAAGCGCCCGTCCTCGACGACCGGGCTCACGTCCACGATCGGGATCCGGCCGTAGACCAGCCCCTCGCGGGAGAACGCGGCGCCGGTCTTCTTGCGGGCGGGGGCCCTGCGCGTCCCGGTGGTCTTCCGGGCGGTGCTCGCCGCCGGGGAGGCCTTCGGGGCGGCTGCCTTCGCGGTCGAGGTCCTCGTGGTGGTCTTCGGGGCGGGCGTGGAGGCGGTCTTCGTGGTGGCGGCCGAGGCCCGGCGCGTCGTGGCCCGCTTGGCGGGGGCCTTCCCGGCGGGGGCCGCGCCGGCGTCCGCCGCGCCTGCGTCCGCCGCGGCGGCGAGGGCGCTCTCGGCGGCCGTGCCGGTCTCGGCGGCCACGGCCTCGGCGGCGGTCTTCCGCGTGCTGGAGGACCTGCGCCGGGCGGGTGCCTTGGGCGCGGGCTGCCCGGCGGGAGCCGCGGCGGCCTCGGCCTCCGGGCCGGGCACGACAGGCTCGGCGGTGGGCTTCGTCGAACGGGTACGGGACGGCGGTCCGGCCGGGCTCGAGGCCGGGTCGGTCGGGGGCGTGGTGTTGGCTTGGCTCACCTGCCCCACGTTAGCGACAAACACCCGGATCGTTAAGCCGACTGTCCAACCGTGTTCCACGGATTCCGCGGGCGCGTCGACCCCCTTCCCACCGCCGCCCGCACCGGTAGTCTGACGGCGTGAAGGCAATCCGTAGATTCACCGTGCGCACCGTGCTGCCGGAGTCCATCGCCCCTCTGAGCCGGCTGGCGAAGAACCTCCGCTGGTCCTGGCACCGACCCACCGAACAGCTGTTCGCCGATCTCAACCCGCAGGCCTGGGAGACGGTCCACGGGGACCCGGTGAAGCTGCTCGGCTCCCTCACCCGCGAGGAGATCCAGCAGATCGCCGACGACCCGGACATGGTCCGGCGCATCGAGGAGCTCGACGCGGACCTCGACCACTACCTCGGCGACGCCCTGTGGTACCAGCAGACGCAGTCCCCGGACGGGCCGCGGAGCATCGCCTACTTCTCCGCCGAGTACGGCATCACCTCGGTCCTGCCCCAGTACTCCGGCGGTCTCGGCATCCTCGCCGGGGACCACCTGAAGAGCGCCTCGGACCTGGGCGTGCCCGTGGTCGGCGTCGGCCTGTTCTACCAGCACGGGTACTTCAAGCAGTCCCTCTCCCGCGACGCGTGGCAGCAGGAGACCTACCCGGTCCTCGACCCGGACGGGATGCCGCTGACCCTCCTGCGGGAGGAGGACGGCACCCCGGCCCGGGTGACCCTGCCCCTGCCCAACGGCCGGTCCCTGTCCGCGCAGATCTGGCGGGCCGACGTCGGGCGCGTCCCCCTCCTGCTCCTCGACTCGGACATCGCGGACAACGACGACCACGCCCGCAACGTCACCGACCGGCTCTACGGCGGCGGCGGGGACCACCGGCTCCAGCAGGAGCTGCTGCTCGGGATGGGCGGGGTCCGCGCGCTGCGCGTGTTCTCCCGGCTGACCGGCACGCCCGACCCCGAGGTCTTCCACTGCAACGAGGGCCACGCCGGTTTCCTGGGCATCGAGCGGATCGCCGAGCTCATGGAGCCGGTCGACGGCACGGAGCCCATGACGTGGGAGGAGGCCCTCACCGCCGTGCGCTCCGCGACGGTGTTCACGACCCACACCCCGGTGCCGGCCGGCATCGACCGCTTCGAGCGCTCCCAGATCGAGCACTTCTTCAACGCCGGGCTCGCCCCGTCCGTGCCGACGGCCAACATCCTGGCCCTGGGAACGGAGGACTACGACGGCGGCGACCGCGCGAAGTTCAACATGGCGGTCATGGGCCTGCGCCTCGCCCAGCGCGCCAACGGGGTGGCCAAGCTGCACGGCAAGGTCTCCCGTGACATGTTCCAGGGCCTGTGGTGCGGTTTCGACAACGACGAGGTGCCGATCGGGTCCATCACCAACGGCGTGCACGTCATGACCTGGATCGATCCCCTCGTCGCCGAGCTGGCCCTCGACCCGCAGGGCAGCGACCTGAACCGGGCCGCGCGCTGGCGGAAGGTCTACGACGCCGACGACGCCCAGCTCTGGGCGGTGCGCCGCGAGCTGCGCGCCCGGCTGGTCCGGGACGTCCGCGCCCGCCTGCGCGCGTCCTGGAAGAAGCGCGGGGCGGCCGACGCCGAGCTCGGCTGGACGGACACCGTCCTCGACCCGGACGTGCTCACGATCGGCTTCGCCCGCCGCGTGCCCACCTACAAGCGCCTGACCCTCATGCTGCGCGACCCGCAGCGGCTCAAGAAGATCCTGCTGGACCCCGAGCGGCCCGTGCAGCTCGTGGTGGCGGGCAAGTCCCACCCCGCCGACGAGCAGGGCAAGCGGATGATCCAGGACCTCGTCCGTTTCACGGACGACCCGGAGGTCCGCCACCGGATCGTCTTCCTGCCCAACTACGACATCGCCATGGCCCGGACCCTGTTCCCCGGCTGCGACGTCTGGCTCAACAACCCGCTGCGTCCCCTCGAGGCCTGCGGGACCTCGGGCATGAAGGCGGCGCTCAACGGCGGGCTGAACCTGTCGGTGCTCGACGGCTGGTGGGACGAGATGTACGACGGCCAGAACGGCTGGGCGATCCCCACCGCGGACGAGGGCGCGCACCCGGACGAGCGCGACGACATCGAGGCCTCCGCGCTCTACGAGCTGATCGAGAACCACGTCGCCCCCCGCTTCTACGGCGAGGCCGCGGACGGCTCCGATCCGAGCACGGACGGGATCCCCCACCAGTGGCTGGCCATGGTCAAGCACACCCTGGCCACCCTGGGACCGCGCGTCTCGGCCAAGCGCATGGTCGAGGACTACGTGCGGGCGCTCTACGTCCCCGCCGCCGTCTCCGGGCGCCGGGCAGCCCGGGACGGCTACACCGGGGCCCGCACCAAGTCCCGCTGGGTGGGGCGCGTCCGCCAGGGGTGGGGGCAGGTGGCCGTGGAGCACGTCGACGCCGAGGGCGTGGAGCAGGAGCCGCAGATCGGCGACGAGATCACCGTGTGCGCCTACGTCTCCCTGGGCTCGCTGACGCCCGAGGACGTCGAGGCGCAGGTCGGCTACGGCCGGGTGTCCGAGACCGACCACATCCACGAGCGCAAGTACGCGGGGCTGACCGCCACCGAGGACCTGGGCGGAGGCCGCTACAAGTTCTGCGGCGCGATCACGATCGACCGCTCCGGCCCCTTCGGCTACACGGTCCGCGTGCTCCCGCACCACCCGCTGCTCGCGGACAAGGCCGAGCTGGGACTCGTGGTCAACGCCTGAGCCCCGGACGGCGCAGGAGGGGCCGCACCCGTCGACACGGGTGCGGCCCCTCCTGCGCTGCGCGCCGGCCCCGGGAGGGCCCGGCGCGCCAGGTGTCAGAACGCCCGGTGTCGGAGCACCCGGGATCAGAGCACCCGGTGTCAGAGCACCCGGAAGAGGCTCACCGAGTTGGCCGGGACGCCCTGCGCCTGGCCGGAGCGGAACCGGGCGCCGTAGCGGCCGTGCAGCACCGACGCGGTGCTGTGCACCAGGGAGAAGATCCCGCCCACCTTCTCGAGGACGTGGCCGTCCTCGTCCGGGGGGACCAGCCCGGTGAGGGACGGGAAGGTGATCGCCATGTCCCCGCTCGCCCCGTTGACGACCATCAGCCCGGCGATCCGCCCGCCGCGGGAGCCGAGCAGCACCTGGATGGTGCGGGACCCGGCGGCCTGCCAGTCGGCGGCCGTCATGGGCGTCCCCCCGGGGCCGAACCAGTGCATGAGCACCTCGTCCGGGCGGGTCGGGAAGTGCGAGGGCTGCCCGGCGAGGAACTCCCGGCGCACGCCGATCAGCTCCTGCGTGGCGGAGAGCATGGCCCGGGCGGCCGGGGCGAGGTGCCAGTCCACCCAGGACAGCTCGTTGTCCTGGCAGTAGGCGTTGTTGTTGCCCTGCTGGGTGCGGCCGATCTCGTCGCCGGCCGTGATCATGGGCACGCCCTGGGAGAAGAGCAGCGTGGCCATGAGGTTGCGGGCCGTCTGCGCCCGGTCGGCGCGGATCCGGGCGTCCCGCGCCCGGCCCTCGAGACCGTGGTTCCAGGAGTGGTTGTCGCTGGTGCCGTCCCGGTTCCGCTCCCGGTTCGCCTGGTTGTGCTTGTTGTCGTAGGACACGAGGTCGGCCAGGGTGAAGCCGTCGTGGGCGGTCACGAAGTTCACGGACGCGAGCGCAGTGCGCCCCGAGTGCGCGAACATGTCCGCGGAGCCGGCGAGCGCCCCGGCGATGCGGGACGCGTTGCCGCCGTCCCCGCCCAGGCTCATGCTGCGGGGGCCCGTGAGCCAGAAGTCGCGCACCGTGTCCCGGAAGCGGTCGTTCCAGTCGGCCCAGCCCTCGGGGAAGTGCCCGGTCTGCCACCCGCCCATGCCCACGTCCCAGGGCTCGGCGATGAGCTTCACGCCGAAGAGGTCCCGGTCCGCGTTGGCGGCCACGAGGAAGGGGTGGTTGCGGGTGAAGCGGTGGCGCTCGTCCCGGGCCAGCTCGGGGGCGAGGTCGAAGCGGAAGCCGTCCACGTGGCAGCGCTCGACCCAGTAGCGCAGGGAGTCGAGGGCCATCTGCACCACGCGGGGGTTGCCGAAGTTCACGGAGTTGCCGCACCCGGTGACGTCGACGTAGCGGCCGTCGTCCCCGTGCCGGTAGTACGCCTCGTCCCCGAGGCCGCGCCAGCAGTAGGCGGGCTCGTCCTTGCCGCCCTCGGCCGTGTGGTTGTAGACGACGTCGAGGTAGACCTCGAGCCCGGCCCGGTGCAGCTCCCGCACCATCGTCCTGAACTCGTCCAGGACGGCCTGGGGGCCCTTGGTCCGGGCGGCGGCGGTCGCGTACCCGGTGTGCGGGGCGAAGAAGCCCAGGGTGTTGTAGCCCCAGTAGTTGGTCAGGCCCTTCTCGGTGAGGTGGCGCTCGTCCAGGTGGGCGTGGACGGGGAGCAGCTCGACGGCGGTGACGCCCAGGGACGTGAGGTAGCCGAGCATCACCGGGTGGGCCAGGCCGGCGTAGGTGCCGCGCAGCTCGTGCGGGATGTCCGGGTGCTGGATCGTGAGCCCCTTGACGTGGGCCTCGTAGATGACGGTGTCCCGCCAGGGCGTGGCCGGCGGCCGGTCGTCGTCCCAGTCGAAGTCCTGCTGGACGACGACGGAGACGTAGCGGCCCCCGTAGGCGTCCGGGCCGGGGTCCACGACGTCGTCGGGCGGGGCCACGCGGCGCAGGCCCTTGCCGTAGGGGTCCAGCAGGATCTGCCGGTCGGTGGGGTCCGGGGAGCGCCGGCGCGCCGCCACGGACGAGTCGGCCGGCACGAACCCGTACTCGGTGCCCACGGGCAGCGCGGGGGCCTCGTCCCGGTGGAGCAGGTACCGGTAGCCGGTCTCCGAGAGCAGCTGCTGCTCGGCCGGGGGGATCGTCCCGTGGTGGACGCCGCCGGTGCGCCCGGTCAGCCGGCGGCGCTGCCACGTCCCCCCGGGCCGGCGGAAGACGATGTCCAGGTCCGGCACGCCGGGAGCGTAGACCGCCACGTTCGCGCTGCCGTCCCGCTCCGTCGAGGGGTGCACGCCGAGCGGGTACGGGTTGGACACGTACGGACGGCCGGTGTCCTGGCGCCGGGGCTCAGGAACCAGCACGGCGTCGGGAGACCTCGTACAGCGTGATGCCGACCGCCATGGAGGCGTTGAGGGACTCCATGGTGGAGTCGATGGGGATGGAGACGATCTGGTCGCAGTTCTCCATGACGAGGCGGGACAGGCCCTTGCCCTCAGAGCCCACCACGATCACGAGCGGCTCGGTGGCGAGCTCGAGGCCGGGGAGGCTGACCTCCCCGCCGCCGTCGAGGCCCACCACGAAGTACCCCATGCCCTTGAGCTCCTCGAGCGTGCGGTTGAGGTTCGCGGCCTTCGTCACGGGCACGCGGGCGGCCGCGCCGGCGCTGGTCTTCCAGGCGGAGGCCGTCACGCCCACGGAGCGGCGCTCGGGGACGATCACGGCGTTGCCGCTGAACGCGGAGACGCTGCGGATGATGGCGCCGAGGTTGCGCGGGTCGGTGATCCCGTCGAGGGCGACCAGCAGGGGCGGGCGGGTGATGTGCCGCTTCTCCCACTGGACCATGAGCTTGCGGGCGGTGTCGACGGAGTCCCGGTACTCGTAGGGCGGGACCTGCAAGGCCACGCCCTGGTGCACGGCGTCGCTCGTGAGCCGGTCCAGCTCGCCCTTCGAGGCCTCCAGGACCGTGATCCCCTGCTGGGCGCACAGCTGCAGGATCTCCCGCACGCGGTCGTCGACGTCGATCCGGCTGGCGGCGTAGAGCGCCTTCGCGGGGATCTCCGAGCGCAGGGCCTCGAGCACGGAGTTGCGCCCGGTCACGAGGTCCTCGTGCACCCGGCTGTGGCCGCGGGAGCGCCCGCTCTGGGTGGTCTGCCGGCGCTCGGCGGCCTTCTTCATCTTGTGCGCCTTGTGGTACGGGCGGTCCTCGGCCTTCGGCGTGGGGCCCTTGCCCTCGAGCGCCTTGCGGCCGTGCCCGCCGGTGCCGACGAGGGGGCCCTTCTTGTTCTTGCGGATCGCGCCGGGACGCTTGGGGGCTGCCATGGGAACCTCTGTTCGGTGGTGGTGGATGTCGTTCGGGGGTGCCGGGCTCAGGCGACGGACCAGGCGGAGCCGTCCGCGCCGTCCCGGACCACGACGCCGGCGGCCGCCAGCTCGTCGCGGAGGGCGTCGGCCCGGGCCCAGTTCTTGGCCGCGCGCGCCTGCTCGCGCTGGGCCAGCAGGGAGCGCACGAGCGCGTCGAGGGCCGCGTGCTCCGCGGCGTTGCCGCTCGCGCCGCCCAGGTCCATCAGCCCGGCCAGGCCCAGCACCTCGGTCATGGCCCGCACGGCGCGGGCGGGGGCGGAGGCGTCCTCGCCGGCCGCGAGCGCGGTGTTGCCGGCGCGGACGGTCTCGTGCAGGACAGCCAGCGCCTGGGGCACGTTGAGGTCGTCGTCCATGGCGTCCTGGAAGCCCTGCGGCACGTCCCCGGCGGTCCAGACGAGGTCGAGGCCGGACTCCGCCGCGGCGCGGAGGAAGGACTCGACCCGCTCGACGGCCGCGGTGGCCTCGGCCAGGGACGTGGGCCGGTAGTCCAGGACCGAGCGGTAGTGGGCCTGGCCCAGGTAGTAGCGCACGGCGAGCGGGCGGGCCTGCTCGAGCATCTGCGCCGGGGAGACGGTGTTGCCCACGGACTTGGACATCTTCTCGCCCTCGTAGGTGACCAGCCCGTTGTGCAGCCAGAAGCCGGCGAACCCCTGCCCGGCCGCCGCGGACTGCGCGAGCTCGTTCTCGTGGTGCGGGAACCGCAGGTCCAGTCCGCCGCCGTGGATGTCGAAGCGGTCCCCGAGGTACTTCCCGGCCATCGCCGAGCACTCGAGGTGCCAGCCCGGGCGGCCGGCGCCCCACGGCGACTCCCAGCGGGCGGTCTCGGGCTCCCCCTCCTTGTGGCCCTTCCAGAGGGCGAAGTCCCGGGGGTCGCGCTTGCCGCGCGGGTCGGCGTCGGGGGCGGCCTGCATGTCCTCGACCGCCTGGTGGGTGAGCTCGCCGTAGCGCTCCCAGGAGCGGACGTCGAAGTAGACGTCCCCCGACCCGTCGAGGGCGGGGTAGGCGTGGCCGGCGTCGACCAGGGTGCGGATGAGGGCGTGCATCTCGGGCACGTGGCCCGTGGCGCGCGGCTCGTAGGTGGGGCGGTCGATGCCGATGGCGTCGTAGGCGGCGTTGAAGGCCTGCTCGAACCGGTAGGCGAGCGCCCACCACTCCTCCCGCGGGTGGTCCCCGCGGTAGTCGGGGGCGAAGGAGTCCGCGGAGTTGGCGAGGATCTTGTCGTCGATGTCGGTGACGTTGCGCACCGTGGTGACCCTGAGGCCCCGGAAGGCCAGCCACCGCGAGAGCTGGTCGAAGACGAGGGCCGAGCGCACGTGCCCGATGTGGGGCATCCCCTGGACGGTGGCGCCGCAGTAGTACAGCCGGGCCTCACCGGGGTGGACGGGTTCGAAGTCCCGGACGGAGGCGGTCGCGGTGTCGTAGAAGCGCAGAGTCACACGTCCCATCATAGGGGCGGGCCGTGCCCGCCCCCGGGGCGCGCGGCTCAGGCCCGGGGCACCACCAGGGCGGTGGCGACCGCCGCGAGGCCCTCGCCGCGGCCGGGGAAGCCCAGGTGGTCGGTGGTGGTGGCGCTGACCGTCACGGGGGCCCCGGCCGCGGCGGTGAGCACGGCCTCGGCCTCCGCCCGGCGCGGCGCGAAGCGCGGGCGCTGCCCGATCAGCTGGACCGCGACGTTGCCGATCTCGAAGCCGGCCTCCCGCACGATCCGGGCCGCCTCGGCGAGGATCCGCACCCCGGAGGCGCCGGCCATCTCGGGCCGGTCGACGCCGAAGTTGGAGCCGAGGTCGCCGGTGCCGGCGGCGGAGAACAGGGCGTCGGCGGCGGCGTGGGCCACGACGTCCCCGTCGGAGTGCCCGGCGAGGCCGGTCTCCCCCGGCCACTCCAGCCCGGCCACCCACAGGGGTGTGCCCTCGGGCCCGAAGGCGTGGACATCCACGGCGATGCCGGTGCGGGGCAGGATCACGGGTGCGGCGCTCCTCGGGGGTCGGGGGCAGGGCGGTCGGGGTCGGGACCTGCGGTGGCAGGAGTTCCGGCGGCGCGCTCGCGCAGCACCGCCTCGGCGAGGACGAGGTCGAGGGGACGGGTGACCTTGAACGCGTGCTCGTGGCCGGGGACCGTGAGCACGGCGACCTCCGGGGCGTGGGCCTCCACGAGCGAGGCGTCGTCGGTGACCGTCTCCGGGTCGGTGCCGGCGGCCTGCGCGGCGGCGTCCACGGCACGGAGCAGAGCGAGGTCGAAGCCCTGCGGGGTCTGCACCGCACGCAGCGCGGTGCGGTCGACGGTCCCGAGCGAGCGCCCGGCGTCGTCGACCCGGCGGACGGTGTCCACCACGGGCAGCACGGGCACGACGGCGCGGGCGCCGCCGCGGACGTGCTCGGCCACGGTGCGGAAGACCGCGGGCGGGGTGAGGCAGCGCGCGGCGTCGTGGACGAGCACCCCGGCGGGGGCGGGACCGTCGTCCCCCAGGGCTGCCAGCGCCCGGCGCACGGACTCCGCGCGGGAGGCGCCGCCCACGACGGGCCGGGCGCCGTGGGCGCGGGCGATCGCGGCCAGCGCCGTGTCCCCGGCGGGGACGGTGACGAGGACGAGGTCGGCGACGCCGGAGTCCCCGATGCCCCGCAGCGCGTGCTCGAGCAGCGGGCGCCCGGCGAGCGGGACGAGAGCCTTGGGGATCCCGTGCCCCAGCCGCGTGCCGGACCCCGCGGCCACGACGACGACGGCGAACCCACCCCTGGGGGGTGGGTTCGCCGTCGTGGTGGACCGTCGTCCGCTGCGGGTCACCGGAGCGTCAGGACGCCAGGATGTCGTCGAGGCGCTTCTCGGCCTCTTCCTCGTCGATCTTCTTGGCGAGCGCGAGCTCGGAGGTGAGGATCTGGCGGGCCTTGGTGAGCATCCGCTTCTCCCCCGCCGAGAGCCCGCGGTCCCGGTCGCGGCGCCAGAGGTCGCGCACGACCTCCGCGACCTTCAGGACGTCGCCCGAGGCGAGCTTCTCCAGGTTGGCCTTGTAGCGCCGGGACCAGTTGCTGGCCTCCTCGGTGTCCTTCGCCTGCAGGACCGAGATGACCTTCTTGAGTCCGTCCTCGTCGACGACGTCGCGCACGCCCACGAGATCGACGTTCTCAGCGGGGACCTCGATCACCAGATCGCCCTGGGTCACCTTGAGCTTGAGATACATCTTCTCCTCGCCCTTGATGGTGCGGGTCTTGATCTCCTCGATGGTCGCCGCGCCGTGGTGCGGGTAGACAACCGTCTCGCCAACCTCAAAAACCATATGGAAATACCCCTTTCAGAACTCCCATTCTAACATGGTGTAGGGTTCGCCCGGCCGCGCCCACGGGACCCCCGGCCCGTCGATGCGGACGATCCGTCGGCAAACGGATAAGCTGGCCGGGACATCACCCTGAGCTCCCGAGGAGTACGCGCCGTGAAGAATGCCGCCCGCACCAAGCTGAAGCGCGCAGGCCTGACTGCCGCCGCCGTGGCCGCCCTGTTGTCCGCCACCGGCTGCGGGTACATCAACGACCAGGCCACGACCACGGCCTACTCGCCGGCGGACGGCATCGTGGAGCAGCTCGGCGACGTGGACCTGCGCAACGTGCTCATCGTGGCCACCGGCGCCGAGGAGCAGGGCCGCGTGCTCGGCACCGTCGTCAACAACGGCGACCAGGAGGTCACGGTGACCGTGGACGCCGACGGCGCGACCGCCGAGGTGCAGGTCCCCGCCAACGGCTCCGTGGAGCTGGAGGAGGCCGAGCCCGTGGTCCTGGACCGCGCCGGCGCCGAGCCGGGCCTGATGGTCGAGACCGAGTTCACCGCCGCGGGCGAGTCCGTGCGCTCCTCGGTGCCCGTGATGGACCACACCTACCCGCGCTACGCCGAGTTCGTGCCCGGCGGCGCCCCCACGACCCCGGCCAACCCGTCCAACACCCCCAAGCCCGTCGAGGAGCACGTGGGGCAGGAGAGCGGCCACTGACCGCCGGACCGAACGCGGGCCGGGCCCGGAACCCCTCGGGGTTCCGGGCCCGGCCCGTCTCCGGGACACCGTCGGCTCAGGGCTCGAACTTGTAGCCCAGCCCCCGCACCGTCACCAGGTGGCGCGGGGAGGAGGGGTCCGGCTCGATCTTGGAGCGCAGGCGCTTGACGTGGACGTCGAGGGTCTTCGTGTCCCCCACGTAGTCCGAGCCCCACACCCGGTCGATGAGCTGGCCGCGGGTCAGCACGCGCCCGGCGTTGCGCAGGAGCATCTCGAGGAGCTCGAACTCCTTCAGGGGCATGGCCACCTGCTCGCCGTTGACGCTCACCACGTGGCGCTCGATGTCCATCCGCACCGGCCCGGCCTGCACGGTGGCCGAGACGAGCTCCTCGGGCTCTCCCTGCCGGCGCAGCACCGCGCGGATGCGGGCCACCAGCTCGCGGGAGGAGTAGGGCTTGGTGACGTAGTCGTCCGCGCCGAGCTCGAGGCCGACGACCTTGTCGATCTCCGCGTCCTTGGCGGTGAGCATGATGATCGGCACGGAGGATCGCTGCCGCACCTGCCGGCACACCTCCGTGCCGGACTGGCCGGGCAGCATGAGGTCCAGCAGCAGCAGGTCGGCCCCCGTCCGGTCGAACTCCGTCACCGCGTCGAGACCGTTGTCCACGACGTCGACCTCGAAACCCTCCTTCCCGAGCAGATAGGCCAGGGGGTCGCTGAGGGACTCCTCGTCCTCGACGATCAGGATGCGGGTCACTGTGGGTCCTCCGTGGTCCGGGCCCGCGCCGCGAGGGCGGGCCGTGGGGTCGTGGTCTGCTCCGCGGAGGCCGGCTCCGCGGGGGTCGTGGACGCCGGGCCGGGCAGGCCGGGGGTCCGCGAGGTCCCCTCGGCACCGGGCTCGGCGACGTCGTCGGGGTCCTCGAGCTGGGGGATGCTGAGGGTGAAGGTGGAGCCGCGGCCCGGCTGGGACCAGACGGAGACCTCGCCGCCGTGCTGGGACATGACGTGCTTGACGATGCTCAGGCCCAGGCCGGTGCCGCCCGTCTGCCGGGAGCGGGCGGTGTCCACCCGGTAGAAGCGCTCGAAGATCCGGTCCTGCTCGTCCTCGGGGATGCCCGGGCCCTGGTCGGTGACCGAGATCTGGGCCATGCCGTCCCGCTCCCGGACGCCGACGCCCACGCGGGTGCCCTCCGGGGAGTAGCGCACGGCGTTGTCGACCAGGTTGCGCAGCGCGGTGATCAGCAGGTCGGCGTCGCCGAAGACGGGGCGGGTGACGCGCCCGCCCACCACGATGTCGATGCCCTTGCTCTCCGCGGGGAAGCGGTTGCGGTCCACCGCGTCGCTGATCACCCGGTTCAGGTCCACGGCCCGGCCCTCGGTCACGACGTCGGCGCCCTGGAGCCGGGAGAGCTCGATGATGTCCTGGACCAGCGCCGT
This sequence comes from Kocuria dechangensis, assembly GCF_014636775.1. Lineage (GTDB taxonomy): Bacteria > Actinomycetota > Actinomycetes > Actinomycetales > Micrococcaceae > Kocuria > Kocuria dechangensis. Next base: position 100,031 of record NZ_BMEQ01000013.1, on the reverse strand, counting down.
CAGCCGGGCGGACTCCTTGTGCAGGCGGGCCGCGAAGTGGCGCACCGCGTCCTCGTCCTCCGCGGCGCCCTCGATGGCCTCGGCGAGCAGGCCGATCGCGCCCACGGGGGTCTTGAGCTCGTGCGAGACGTTGGCCACGAAGTCGTTGCGGATCGACTGGGCCCGCACGATCTCCGTCTGGTCGTCGGCGAGCAGCAGGATGTACTCCTCGGCGATGGGTGCCACCCGGACGTCGAGCACCACGGTGCCCGTCTGGAACGGGCCGCGGCTCAGCTCCACCCGCCGCTCCTCGATCACGCCGCTGCGGCGGGCCCGGTGGATCATCTCCAGCATCTGCTCGTGCGCCACGGTGTGCCCCCGGACCAGGCCGAACGCGTAGGCCGCGGGAGAGGCGCGGACCACGCCGTCGACGCCGTCGACCACCACGTAGGCGCGCCCGATCACGGAGAGCACGTCGGCGGCGCCGTCGGGCAGGGTGGGCTCCTCGATGTCGGCGCGGGCGCTGCGCCGGCGCCCGCTGAGCCCCAGGGCGAACAGTCCGCTCAGGCCCAGGGCGAAGCCGATCAGACCCGCGATGACCGCGATGGCAGTTGCACTCACGGACCAAGCTTAGGCACACCGCGGGGCGCCGGGACCCGCACGGGGCGTCACGGTCTACGGGTTCGGCCAACGTTCACCCTAGGATGATCGAAAGTTCATCCCCGGCTGTGACGGTGGTGGCAGGCGCCCCCGCGTCCGTCCCTCTCGTCACCCGTCCCCCTCCGTGGGCCGCCCGGGCCGCGGGCGCCGAGGACGTCGCCGCATCTCGAAAGGACCCATCCGTGCGCAAGGTATTCCAGGCAGAGCTCCACCAGGTCGGCGAGGAGCTCATCCAGATCGCGACCCTCGTGCGCGAGGCCCTCGAGAAGTCGAAGGACGCCCTGTTCAACGCCGACATCCAGCTCGCCGAGGAGGTCATCTCCAACGACGCCCGGATCGACTTCCTGCAGAACGACCTCGACGAACGCTCCATCGACATCCTGGCCCTGCAGAGCCCGGTGGCCTCGGACCTGCGCATGATCGTGGGCGCCCTGCGGATGAGCGCCTCGCTCGAGCGCATGGGCGACCTGGCGCGCCACCTGGCCCAGCTGGTCCGGCTGCGCTACCCGGAGCCGGTCATCCCCGAGCCCCTCGTGGAGACCTTCACCCGGATGATCGACCTGGACCTGCAGATCGTGGAGCGGGTCATCCAGGTCCTCGCGACCCGGGACCTGTCCCTGGCCGAGGACATCTACGCGCTCAAGAGCGAGATCAACACCCTGCACCAGTCGGTCTTCGACGCCCTCGCCGCCCCCGACTGGAGCTCCTCGGTGCCCACAGCCGTGGACGTCACCCTGTGCTCCCGCTACCTGGAGCGGATCGGCGACCACGGCGTCTCCGTGACCCGCAAGGTCTCCTACCTGGTGACCGGGGACTGGGTCGCCGCGAGCAGCGACCACCCGACCGGCCACGGGCACATCGGCACCGACGCCTGAGCGTCCCGGGACTCTCCCGGGACCTCCCCGGCAGCGACGACGGCGGGCCGGCACCTCCTCGGTGCCGGCCCGCCGTCGTCCGTGTCGCGGGGTGCGGGCTACTTCTTGCCCTGGTTGGCGACGGCCCGGATGGAGCTGGCCGCGGCCTCGGGGTCGAGGTAGGTGCCGCCCTCGACCACGGGGCGGAAGTTCCGGTCCAGCTCGTAGTAGAGCGGGATGCCGGTGGGGATGTTGAGGGCGGCGATGTCGTCGTCCGAGATCCGGTCCAGGTGCTTCACGAGCGCGCGCAGCGAGTTGCCGTGCGCCGCGATCAGCACGGTCTTCCCGGCCCGCAGGTCGGGCAGGATCTCGTACTCCCAGTAGGGCATGAACCGCTCGAGCACGTCCTTGAGGCACTCCGTGCGCGGGGGGTGCTGCACGTCCGCGTAGCGGGGGTCGCCGGCCTGCGAGAACTCGGACGAGTCCTCCAGCGCGGGCGGCGGGACGTCGTAGGAGCGCCGCCACACCATGAACTGGTCGTCCCCGTACTCGTCGCGGACCTGGGTCTTGTCCTTGCCCTGCAGCGCGCCGTAGTGGCGCTCGTTGAGCCGCCACGACCGCTTCACGGGGATCCAGTGCCGGTCCGCCCGGTCGAGGGCCAGGTGCGCGGTGGTGATCGCCCGGCGCAGCAGGGAGGTGTGCAGGACGTCCGGGGCGATCCCCTTCTCCACGAGCAGCTCGCCGCCGCGGACGGCCTCCTCCCGGCCCTTCTCGGTGAGGTCGACGTCCACCCACCCGGTGAACAGGTTCTTCTCGTTCCAGTCGGACTGCCCGTGGCGGAGCAGGACGAGCTTGTACGGTGCTTCTTCGGTAGCCATGGGGCCATTCTTCCATCCGGCCGCGGGGCCGGGGGCAGCGGCGCGCACCGGACGGGCACGTGTCGCGGCCGTTTCGGTACAGTGGTGCCCCGTGCCCAGCCTGCTCCTGACCCGCCCCGCCCGCCCCGTGGGCGTCGTCACCCGCGGCACCACCAACCCGAACCGGCTGCGCCGGGTGGACCGCTACCTCACCGGCCCGCTGGGCCCGCTCCTGCGCGGGGCCGACGACCCGTTCGTCGTGGACCTCGGCTTCGGGGCCTCCCCCACCACCGCGGTCGAGCTGCGGGACCGGCTGCGCGCCGTGCGCCCGGACGTCCGCGTGCTGGGCATCGAGATCGACCCGCAGCGGGTCGCCGCCGCCCGCCCCCTGGCGGGTCCGGGGCTGGACTTCCGGGTGGGCGGCTTCGAGCTGCCGACGGGCGGGCGCGCCCCCGTGCTCGTGCGCGCGTTCAACGTGCTGCGCCAGTACCCGGCGGAGGAGGTCGTGGGCGTGTGGGACATGGTGCGGCCCCGCCTGGCGCCGGGCGGCGCGCTCGTGGACGGGACGTGCGACGAGATCGGGCGCCGGGCGACCTGGGTGGACGTGGGCCGGGACGGCCCGCGCACCCTCACGATCTCCCTCCGCCTGGGCGCGTTCGAGCGCCCCTCGGACGTGGCGGAGCGGCTGCCCAAGGTGCTGATCCACCGCAACGTGCGGGGGGAGCGGGTGCACGCGTGGCTGGCGGCGCTCGACGCCGCCTGGCTGGCCGCCGCGCCCCTGGCCTCCTTCGGTCACCGCCAGCGCTGGATCGCGGCGTGCCGGGCGGTGCGGGAGCAGGGCTGGCCGGTGCTGCACGGGCCCGCCCGGTGGCGGCTCGGGGAGGTCACGGTGCGGTGGGAGGCCGTGGCCCCCTGACCGCCCGGGTCACCAGCTGCTGGACCCCTTGGACTCCAGGCCCACGGCCGGCCGGACGTCCGCGAGGTAGACCCCCACGGCGGTGCCCGCCACGAGCAGGATGATCAGGCTGGGGCTGCCCAGCAGCAGGGTGAGGGCCGTGACCACGAGCGAACCCCCCGTCAGGGCGAGCCAGAAGCCCTTCGTGCGCTTGAAGGCGCGCTGGAACTGGACCGGCGCCTTGGTCAGGCAGTCGACGAAGGCCCATGCCGCGAGGCCCGTGACGACCAGGGCCAGCGCGAGGTCGATCCAGTACACGAGGTAGAACACCAGGGGAGGATTCACGGTGCCAGCCTACCGGTCGATCCCGGACAGGGCGCGGTCCAGGTCCGCCCACAGGTCCTCGACGTTCTCGATCCCCACCGACAGCCGCAGCAGCGTCTCGGGGACGGTGCGCGGCTCCTCGTGGTGGCGGCGCCGCCGCTCCACGAGCGACTCCACGCCGCCCAGGGAGGTCGCCGGCGTCCACAGCCGCAGGGCGTCCACCGCGGCCTCCACCGCGGCGACGTCCCCGGACGGGACGACCGCGACGATGGAGCCGAACCCGTCCATCTGCGCGGCGGCCCGCGCGTGGCCGGGGTCCCCGGGCAGACCCGGGTAGCGGACCTCCCGCACGGCCGGGTGCTCCTGCAGGCGGCGGGCGAGCTCCGCGGCCGAGGCCATGGAGCGCTCGACCCGCAGCGCCAGCGTGCGCATCCCGCGCAGCGCCAGCCACGCCTCGAAGGGCCCGGGGACCGCCCCGTGCAGGGAGCGGTGCTGCTGGAGCCGGCCCCGCAGGGCGGCGTCCGAGGTCACGGCCGCGCCCAGCACGACGTCGGAGTGGCCCGCCAGGTACTTGGTCACGGAGTGCACGACGACGTCCGCGCCGAGCTCGAGCGGGCGCTGGACGAGCGGGGTCGCGAACGTGTTGTCCACGCAGGCGAGCACGCCGCGCTCACGGGCCGCGGCCAGGAGGACGGGCAGGTCCGCGACCTCGAGCATGGGGTTGGTCGGGCTCTCCAGCCACAGGACGTCCGCCGCGTCGAGGGCCGCGACGACCTCGTCGGTGTCGGCGACGTCCACTGTGACCACGCTGATCAGGCCCCGCGCCTCGAGGTCGGCGGCCAGCTGCAGGGAGCCCTGGTAGCTGTGCCGGGGCATCACCAGCCGCCCGCCGGCCGGGACGAGGGAGAGGACGGAGGCGATCGCCGCGAGCCCCGACGCGTAGAGCAGCGCGGGCAGCCGGGCGCACTCCAGCCGCGCCAGGACGCCCTCGACGTCCTCCCAGGTGGGGTTGCTGAAGCGGCCGTAGGCGCGGTCCGAGTCGCGCGGCTCGCCGGAGCCCCGGTAGGTGGAGGTCAGCACGATCGAGGGCCCGACCGGGGCGTCGTGCTCGGGGGCGGGCCGCCCGCCGGCCACCACCACGGTGTCCGGGCGCAGCCCGTCGGAGCCGTGGGCCGGGGCGTGGGCGGAGAGGTCCTCGGATCGCGCAGTCATGGCCCCAGGGTAGCGGCCCGCGGGCGGGTCGCCGGTGCTCCCCGCGTCCGCCCGGGTCGATAGTCTGGTGGGGTGACTCCCCCAGCGGACCCCGCACGCACTCCCGGCGCCGCCGCGCCGCCCTCCCCCGCCCCCTCCGGGCGCGGGGTCTTCGTGGTCTTCGAGGGCGGGGACGGCGCCGGGAAGTCCACCCAGGTGCGGGCCCTCGTCGACGCGCTGCGCGCCGAGGGCCACGACGTCGTGCGCACCCGCGAGCCGGGCGGGACCCCTCTGGGCGAGACGCTGCGCGCCCTCGTCCTGGACCCCGCCCACGGGCCCGTGGACGCCCGCACCGAGGCCCTGCTGTTCGCCGCCGCCCGCGCCGCCCACGTGGAGCAGCTCATCCGCCCCGCGCTCGCCGCCGGGCAGGTCGTCGTCTCGGACCGGTTCGCCGACTCCTCCGCCGCCTACCAGGGCGCCGGGCGGGGGCTGGGCGTGGACCGGGTCGCCGAGCTCAACGCGTGGGCAACGGACCGGCTCGTCCCCGACCTCACGGTCCTGCTCGACGTCCCCGCCACGACCGGCCGCACCCGCCGCGAGGCCCGCGACGGCGCTCCCGGGGACCGGCTGGAGACCGAGCCGGACGCCTTCCATGACGCGAACCGGGAGGCCTTCCTCGCCCTCGCCCGCCGGGATCCCGGGCGCTACCTCGTGCTCGACGCCGCCCGGCCCGCGGGGGAGATCGCCGCCGCCGTGCGCGCCCGCCTGGCGGCGCTCCCGCTGCTCGCACCTGCCGCGGAGGTGGGCGCGTGAGCGTGTGGGACCAGCTGCTGGGCCAGGACGCCGTGGTGCGGCAGCTGCGCCGCGCGGCCCGGGAGGACCGACCCACCCACGCGTGGCTCTTCACCGGCCCGCCGGGCTCGGGCCGCTCCAACGCGGCGCTCGCCTTCGCCGCGGCCCTGCTGTGCGAGCAGGCGGACCCCGCCGAGCGCGGCTGCGGGCACTGCCACGCCTGCCGCACGGTGCTCGCCAGCTCCCACGCGGACCTGACGCACTTCGTCACCGAGAACCCGCAGATCACCATCGAGGAGGCCCGCGAGCTCGTCGTGCGCGCGCAGGACAAGCCCTCGGTGGGCCGCTGGCGGGTCATGGTGGTCGAGGACGCCGACCGCATGGTGGAGCGCACCTCCAACGTGATGCTCAAGGCCATCGAGGAGCCGCCCCCGAACACCATCTGGCTGCTGTGCGCCCCGAGCCCCATGGACGTGCTCGTGACCATCCGCTCCCGCTGCCGCCCCGCGACCCTGAAGGTCCCCGCCGTCGAGGACGTCGCCGAGCTGCTGATCCGCCGGCACGGGGTGCCCCGGGCCCGGGCGGAGGAGAGCGCGCGGCTGGCCCAGTCCCACGTGGGGATCGCCAAGCGCCTGGCCCTCTACGACGACGCCCGCACGCGCCGCCAGGAGGTCGTGTCCATGCCCCTGAAGCTCTCCGGCGTCCCCGACGCCGTGCGCGCCGCGGACCGGCTGCACAAGATCGCCGTCGAGGAGTCCCAGGCGGACGCCGAGGCCCGCAACGAGTCGGAGAAGAAGCAGCTCCTCGTGGCCCTCGGCGCCCCGGACACCGGGCGGGTCCCCCCGGCGATCCGCGGTGCGCTGAACCGGCTCGAGGCGGACCAGAAGCGCCGGTCGCGGCGGATCCAGACGGACACGCTGGACCGCTTCCTCATCGACCTCACCACGTTCTACCGCGACGTCCTGACCCTCCAGCTGCGCACCGGGTCCGGCCTGGTCAACGAGCACCTGGCCCAGCAGCTGCAGGACCACGCCTCCAACTCCACGCCCGAGCAGACCCTGCACCGCATCGACGTGATCAGCCGGACCCGGGACCGGATCCGCACCAACGTCAGCGCGCAGCTGGCCTTCGAGGCGATGGCCGTCTCCCTCCTCTGACCCCCGCCCCCTCCCCCAAGGAGCCCCCATGAGCCGCTGCCCCGCTCGCCTCCGCCATGCCCCCTCCCGCGCCGCGGCCCTGCTGGCGGCGGCCGCGCTGCTCCTGACGGGCTGCTCGTCGCCGGGCTCCGGGGCCACGGCGGAGGCCCCCTCCGGAGGCGCGAGCGGCGCCGTCGTCGACGGGGTCCCCGCGGAGCTGGAGGGCTACTACACGCAGACCGTGGCGTGGGAGGACTGCGAGTTCGAGCGGGCGGCCGCCGGCGCGGACGAGGACCTGCAGTGCGCCGAGGTGGAGGTGCCCCTGGACTACGACGACCCGGCCGGGGAGTCCACCACCGTGGTGATGGCGCGGCTGCCCGCGGGCGGCGAGTCCCGCGGGAGCCTGCTGCTGAACCCGGGAGGTCCCGGCGCCTCCGGCGTGGACGCGATGCTCGACGCCGAGTACATGGTCACCGGCGACGTGCGAGACGCCTACGACGTCGTGGGCTTCGACCCCCGCGGCGTCGGCCGCTCCGCCGGGATCGAGTGCCTCGACGACGCCGAGCTGGACGCCTGGCGCGCGGAGCCCGCGTTCGACCCGGACGCCCAGCCCGTCGACGACGTGCGGGAGCAGTACCAGGAGATCGGCGAGCGCTGCGTGCAGAACTCCGGCGGGATCGTGGCCGAGATGGACACCGCGAGCGCCGCCCGGGACATGGACGTGCTGCGCGCGGTGCTGGGCGAGGAGAAGACCCACTACCTCGGCTTCTCCTACGGCACCCACCTCGGCGCCGCGTACGCGGAGCTGTTCCCGCAGCGCGCGGGGCGGCTCGTGCTCGACGGCGGCGTGGACCCGACCCTGAGCAACATGGACGCCACCACGGACCAGGCGGCGGGCTTCGAGGACAACCTGCGGCACTGGGTGGAGGTCTGCCAGCGGGAGTACCGCGACTGCGCGGTCGGCGACGGGACCGTGGACCAGGGCGTGGCCCGGGTCCAGGAGCTCATCGGCTCCGTGGAGGAGCAGGACGTGACCGGCCCGGACGGCCGCCCGGTGACCGCGACCAACGTGGTGGAGGGGATCCTCTCCCCGCTGTACTCGACCTCGACCTACCCGGCGCTCGACGAGGCGCTGAAGAAAGCCGGCGAGGGCGACTACTCCATGCTGATGTCCCTGTCCGACGCCACCCACGGGCGCGGCCCGGGCGGGGAGTACGCGAACAACACCACCCTGGCGTTCACCGCCGTCACCTGCCTCGACCGCAGCGCCGAGGGCGTCACCGACGAGCAGATGGACCGGCACCAGGAGGAGCTCGAGGAGGTCGCCCCGACCTTCGGCCCCTACCTGGGCTACGGCGAGGCCGCCTGCCAGGGCTGGCCCGTGGACCCGCCCGCGGAGCAGGCCCCGATCGACGCCGAGGGCTCCGACCCCCTCCTCGTCATCGGCACGACCCACGACCCGGCGACGCCCTACGAGTGGTCGCGGGCGCTCGTCGACCAGCTCGACAGCGCGGCCCTGCTCACCCACGACAGCTACGGCCACACCGCCTACACCTCGGGCAACCGGTGCGTGCAGGACGCCGTGGAGGCCTACCTGCTCGACGGCGAGCTGCCCGCCGAGGGCACCACGTGCTCGTGACCGGTCCCCCGACCGACCGATCCCCCGACCGATCCCCCGCCAGGAGGCTCCCATGACCGGCTCACCGGCGTCCCCCGCTCCCGCGGTGCTGCGGGCCGCCGACCTGCGCGCCACCCCATGGGGTGGCGGCACCGTCCGCGAGATCGCCACCGGCGGCGGGGACCCCGGGGGTGGCGCCGGCTGGCGGCTGGGCCTGGCCGACGTCGAGGGCCCCGGCGAGCTGTCTCCTGTCCCCGGGACGGAGCGCGTCCTGACGGTGGTCGACGGCGAGCTGCTCGTGCTCGACGTCGACGGCCGGGAGCAGGGCCTGGAGCGGCACCGGCCCTTCCGCCTCCCCGGGGACGTCCCCGTGGCCGCCGCCCTGCCGACCGGACCGGTCCGGGTGCTCGACGTCGTCGCCCGCCGCGAGGCCGTGCGCGCGCACGTCGTGGTCCTGGAGCTGTCGAAGAAGCGGCCGCACCCCGTCTTCGCCGGCCAGTTCGCCGTCCTGCTCGCCGGTCGCGCCGTGGTGACCGCGGACGGGGCGGAGACCGGGCTGGCCGTCTACGACACCGTCCGCGGCGCCGAGCCGGAGAGCCCGGAGATCACGGGCCGGGGCTTCCTGGCGGTCGTGTCCCTGGACCCCGTCACGCCGTCCTGACGCCGCCCTCCCGGCGCACGGCGCCGAGCAGGGCCGGGACGTCCCGGATCGAGTCGACCACCACGTGCGCACCGGCCTCGCGCAGTGACCCCGCGTCGTGCGCGCCGGTGCGCACGCCGACGACGGCCGCGGAGCCGGCGCGCAGGCCCGCCTGCACGTCCGCGGCGGTGTCGCCGACGACCATGACCTCCCGCACGTCGCCCAGGTCCAGGGCGAGCACCGCCGTGAGGATCATGTCCGGCCAGGGCCGGCCCCGGCCGGCGTCCGAGGGGCACAGGCTCAGGTCCGCCAGGCCCATCCAGCCCAGCTTCTCGAGGATGGTGTTCTGGCTGTGCCGGTTGTACCCGGTGGCCAGGCAGACCATCAGGCCCGCCTCGCGCAGCTCCGTGACGGCCTGCTCCGCGCCCTCGACGGGACGGACGCCCTCCGTGGCGAGCAGCTCGTCGAGGTGCTGCTCGAAGGCGCGCACCGCCTGCGCCACCCGGTCGGGCTCCCCCGCGAACAGCTGCTCGAGCACCCCCGCCTTGGACTGGCCCAGGGTGTCCCGGACGTACCCGAGCATCTGCTGGAAGCGCTCCGAGGCAGGGTCGACGCCGAGCCCCGCCACGGTCCGCTCGAAGGCCCGCTCCATGATCCCGTTGTCGTGGAACGTGGTCCCGGACATGTCGATGAAGGCCAGGCGCAGCCCCCGCGCGGTCTCGGCCGGAATGCTCACTTGAGGTCCTCTCGTCCGGGGGCGCCCGGGCGGCGGACCCCATCGTCGTGTCCGTCCATCCTGCGCCCCGGGCGGGACGGCGGCCAGGCTCGCGGACTGAAGGTCCGGTGAACAGGCGGCGAACTCCGCCGCGAGGGCGCGCCGATCTCCGATTACGGGCGGCGCGGCCGCCTCTGCTACAGTTTCACGTGCACTGATCCCGTCCCGGACGGCACGGTGCAGGCCTCCTTAGCTCAGTCGGTAGAGCGTTTCACTCGTAATGAAAAGGTCGTCGGTTCGATTCCGACAGGAGGCTCCGCGAGCCCGAAGGCCCCGACCGCACGGTCGGGGCCTTCGTCGTTCCCGCGGTGTTCCGCCGCTCAGGCGTCCTGCCGCGCGCGGCCGGCCCCGTCCGCGAGGTCCCCCGCCCGGGCGTCGGCCGGCAGGAGCACGGTGAAGACCGTCCCCTCCCCGAGCTCGCTGTCGCACCGGATGCTCCCGCCGTGCAGCCGCACGATCTCGCGCGCGACCGCCAGCCCGAGGCCCAGCCCCGGGATCGCGGACATCCTGGCGTTCTGGCTGCGGAAGAACCGGCTGAACACCTTGTCGGCGTCCTGCGGGCGCATCCCCATGCCGCGGTCCGCCACCTGCACCTGCACGGCGTCCCCCGCGGGGGCCACGCGCACGGTCACGGGCCCGCCGGCGGGCGAGTACTTGATGGCGTTGGAGAGCAGGTTGTCGAGGACCTGCCCGATGCGCACCGAGTCGCAGACGAGAGGCAGCCGGGGCGGGGCCTCGACGCGCAGCTCGACGCCGGACTCCGCGGCCCGCAGCTCGGCCGCCGCGACGGACTGCTGGACGACCTGGACGACGTCCGCGCGCTGCAGCTGCAGCTCCAGCGCGGAGCCGGCCGTGCCCAGCAGGTCCTCGACCAGCACCAGCAGCTGGTCCGCGTTGCGCTCGATCACCTCGAGCCCGGCGTGGGCGCGCCCGGGCAGCTGGTCGTCCATGGCCAGCAGCTCGGTGTAGCCGCGGATCGAGGTCAGGGGCGTGCGCAGCTCGTGGGAGACCCCGGCCAGGAAGTCGTCCTTCGCCTGCAGCGCGGCCACGAGGTCGGTGACGTCGGTGAAGGTCAGCACGGAGCCCTCGCTGCGCCCCTCCTGGTCCCGCATGGTCCGCGCCGAGACGGAGTAGACCCGCTGCCGGGGAGGCACCCCGATGTGGATCAGCCGGTCCGAGAAGGACTCCCCCGCGACCGCCCGCGCCGCCGGGCGGTCCGCCGGCGGGACGGGGGTCACGCCGTCGTCGTCGAAGACCAGCAGCTCCGCCTCCGCCGCGTCCGCGGCCCCTGCGGGGACGCCGACGCGGTGCATCGTCCGCTGCTTCTGGTTGCCCAGGACGTCGTGGCCGTCGGCGTCGATCGCCAGCACGCCCACGTCGACGGTGTCCAGGATGGTGTCGAGCAGCCGCTCCCGGCGCGCCGTGGCAGTCAGGAGCCGGCGCAGCTCGGCGTCCTTGGCCTCCAGCTCGGCCTTCTGCCGGTCCATGCTGTTCGAGAGCACCTGCACGGTGAACCCGATCCCCAGCAGCACGAACGGGATCAGCAGCGGGGCGGCGAGCTCCGTGGCCGTCGGCCGGCCCGGGCGGACCAGGAGCGGGACCCAGACCATGGCGAGGGTCAGCAGGAAGCCCAGCGGCGCCGCGGCCCGCGGGAGCCGGCCCGAGGCGGCGAACCAGATCATGGGGAAGGCCGCCATGATGCCGATGCCGGTGACGTAGCTGCTCGAGGCCTCCCGGAGGAGGGCCAGCGGCACGAAGTCCAGCACCGGGACCACGAGGAACCATCCGTCGGGCAGCCGGTCCCAGGGCACGACGACGCACAGGATCGTCAGGGCCACGGTGAGCGCCAGGACGGTCCGGAGCTGCGGGTCCTGGCGCAGGGGCTCGTGCACGACCCACAGCCCGGCGAGGAGGACCACCGTGGTGACGAAGAACGGCAGCTGGGTCAGGAGCACCCGCACGCGCATCGACAGCTCGTGGAAGCGGATCCGGTTGAGGGAGAGCAGGCTGAGAACGCGGTCCACGGGCACTCTTCCGTCGCAAGCTTCGTCATCCCCGGGGGGTCGGGATGACATCTGCAAAGATTACCGGCTTAATTGGGTCATGACCCCCTCCCCCCAGGGTCGCCGTGCCGTCGTCATCGAGGATCACGACGACATCCGCAACCTCCTCGCCCAGACCATCGGCATGCGCGGTTTCACGGTGACGACCGCCGCGACCGGCCTCGACGGGCTCGAGGCGGTGCGCCGCGACGGCGCCGACCTCATCACGCTCGACCTCAACCTCCCGGACCTCGACGGCATGGAGATCTGCCGCCGGGTCCGCGAGTTCTCGGACGCCTACCTGCTCATGGTCACGGCCCGGCCGGGCGAGATCGACCGGCTCAGGGGCCTCGAGCTCGGGGCGGACGACTACATCAGCAAGCCCTTCAGCCCCCGCGAGCTCCAGGCCCGGATCGAGGCCATGTTCCGCCGGCCGCGCGCCCGGGCCGAGCAGGCCGACGCCGAGGAGCTGCGCCGCGCCGCCGAGGTGCAGCGCAGCCTGCTGCCCGCCACCGCACCGGCCGTCCCCGGCTACGACGTCGGGGGCCTGTGCCGGCCCTCGCGCAGCGTCGGCGGGGACTTCTTCGACTGGTACGCGACCGGGGACGGGCTCCAGGTCTCGCTGGCGGATGCCATGGGCAAGGGGATGGGGGCGGCGCTGATCGCCGCCACCGTCCGCGCCGTGCTGCGCTCCGCGGCCGGGCAGCCGGACATGGCGCAGGCCTTCCGGGACACCTGCCGGCACCTCGAGAACGACCTGGTCCACTCCGGGTCCTTCGTGACGCTCTTCCACGCCCGGCTGGACACCGCCCGGGGGACTGTCGACTACGTCGACGCCGGCCACGGCCTGGGCCTGCACGTCCACGCCGGCGGCGCCGACCGCCTCCCCTCCGGGGGTCCGCCCGTGGGCGCCGTCCCCGACACCGAGTGGGCCTCCGGCTCGCTGCGACTGGCCCCGGGCGACGCGCTCGTCGTCGTCAGCGACGGCCTGCTGGACGCGTTCGAGGACGTCGAGGAGGCGGTGCGGGCGGTCGCCGCCGTGGTCGCGGAGCACCCCGGCAGCCGGGAGGCCTGCCAGGCGATCCTCGACCTGGTGCCCTCCGACGCCGCGGCCGACGACGTGACCGCCGTGCTCGTCCGCCGCCGGCCCACCGCCCCGGGAGGCGCGCTGTGAACCGCTTCCTCGTGCGGCTGACGGTCGTGCTGACCGTGCTGCTGGGCGTCAACTACATCGCGTGGCGCTGGCTGGAGTCGCTGAACTGGTCCGCGTGGTGGATCGCGGTGCCGCTCGTGCTGGCCGAGACCTACAGCCTCATCGACGTGACCCTGTTCGGGCTCACCGTGTGGCGGCTCAAGCGCCGCGGCGAGCCCGGCCCCCCGCCCCCGGGCGCCACGGTGGACGTCTTCGTCACCACCTACGACGAGCCCGTGGACCTGGTGATGCGCACCGCCCTGGCGGCGCAGGCGATCCGCCACCCGCACAGCACCTGGATCCTCGACGACGGCGCCCGGCCCGAGCTCGAGGCGCTCGCCGGCGAGCACGGGCTGGGCTACCTCACCCGCGGCGAGGACTGGGACGACCGCCCCCGCCACGCGAAGGCGGGCAACCTCAACAACGCGCTGATGCTGACCCAGGGCGAGTTCCTGCTCATCCTGGACGCCGACCAGGTCCCGGCCCCCGAGATCCTCGACCGGACCCTGGGCTGGTTCAACGACCGCAAGGTCGCCCTCGTGCAGACCCCCCAGTGGTTCGTCAACGTCCCGGCCCACGACCCGCTGGGCAGCCAGGCCCCCCTGTTCTACGGCCCCATCCAGCAGGGCAAGGACGGCTGGAACGCCGCCTTCTTCTGCGGCTCCAACGCCGTGCTGCGCCGCGAGGCGCTCATGCAGCTGGGACTGTCCGGCTACGTCCGGGAGGTCGAGCGGGACGTCAAGGAGTCCCTGGCGCGCGCCCGGACGGCCCTGCGCAGGGCGCGCCGGTCCCCGGAGGCCGCGGATCCCGTCATCGCGGGGATGCTCGACGACGTCGAGGCCGCCACCGACCGCGCCCGCGCCGAGCTGAAGGCCGGCGCCCCGCTGACCGAGCTGACCTACCGGCTCCAGCGGGAGGTCGACGCCGCGGCGCGCCGGATGGTCACGCAGGACTTCTCCGGCATCCAGGCCGACCTCGCCGAGATCGCCGCCCTCGACCTGCCGCCCGAGAACGGCATGGTGTGGCCGGAGGAGCTCGAGTCCGCCGTGGAGCGGATGTCCCGCCGGGACCTCTCCCCGCTGGCCTCCCTCGAGCCCGTCCGGGAGGTGCTCGAGGCCGTGTCCGTGGACCGGCCCGGCGAGGCCCAGCCCGTCATGCCGCTGGCCACGATCTCCGTCACCGAGGACATGGCGACCGCCATGCGGCTGCACGGCCTGGGCTGGCGCAGCGTCTACCACCACGAGGTGCTCGCCCACGGCCTGGCCCCCGAGGACCTCAAGACCATGCTCACCCAGCGGCTGCGCTGGGCGCAGGGCACGGTCCAGGTCATGCTCAGGGAGAACCCGCTGCTCGAGCGGCGCCTGAGCCCGGGCCAGCGGCTGATGTACTTCGCCACGATGTGGAGCTACCTGAGCGGCTTCGCGGCCGTCGTCTACTTCGCGGCGCCCATCGTCTACCTGGTCCTGGGCGTCCTGCCCGTCACGAGCCTCAGCGCCGACTTCTTCCTCCGGTTCATCCCCTTCATGGTGGTGAACCAGCTGCTGTTCCTGGTGGTGGGCCGGGGCATCCCGACGTGGCGGGGCCAGCAGTACAGCCTCGCGCTGTTCCCCACATGGATCAGGGCGTGCACCACGGCCGCCCGCAACGTGTGGTTCGGGCGCCCCCTGGACTTCGCCGTGACCCCCAAGGTCCGGCAGGACTCCGGCCCGGCCTGGCACCTGATCCGGCCGCAGCTCGTCGTGATGGCCCTGCTCTCGGCGGCGCTCGTGGTGGGCGCGGTGCGCCTGTGGCTGGGCCTGAACGAACCGGTGGGCACCCTGGTCAACGTGGCCTGGGTCGCCTTCGACCTGGTGGTGCTGAGCGTGCTCGTCACCGCCGCGAGATACACGGGACATGTCCCGGAGGAGAGGAATGCCGATGCAGTTCACGGTTGAGCACAAGCCGACGTTCGCCCATATCACCGGCACGGGCCGGCTGAACATGGTGGGCGCCCCGAAGCTGCGGGAGGTCGTGGCCGAGGTGGTCTCCGGCGGCAGCAACCACGTGGTGGTCGACCTGGGGGGCACCGAGTTCATGGACTCCTCCGGCCTGGGCGCCCTCATCGGCTGCCTGAAGCTGGCCCGCCAGGCGGGCGGGGACCTGCGGATCGCCAACGTGCGGCCGCAGGTGCAGATGGTCCTGGAGCTCACGAGCATGAACCGGGTGCTGACCCCCTACGACACCGCCGACGAAGCGTTCCGCGATGCCTGAGCCGAGCGTGCACCGGGCTCGCCGGGGACCCGCCACCGCCGAGACCGTCGACGCCGTGCACAACGACCTCGACGGGCTCTGGGCCGAGGCGGACTTCGTGCCCGAGCCGGACCGGATGGCCTTCACGCTCGCGGTCGTGGAGGCGGCCACCAACGTCGTGGTGCACGCGGTGCCCGCGGCCGAGGACCCGCTCGAGCTCGAGGTGGACATCACCGCCGAGGCCTCCCGGCTCGAGGCGCGGATCTACGAGATCGGCGCCGCCCCCGCCGAGGTGGAGGTCGACGGCGGCATGCCCGCCGCGGAGAGCGCGGCCGAGTCCGGCCGCGGCATGGCCCTGATCCAGGCCCTGGTCAGCGCGGTGGTCTTCGAACGGCGCGACGACACCAACGTCTGGGTGCTGTGCCGGGAGTACCGGGGCTCCTGATCCCGGCGCCCCCACTCCTCCGAGAGGCCCTGCGCGACCTGGACGGATGTCCCCCCATTTGCGTATGGGAACCGTCGGTGCTGAGGCCTAGAGTGGTGGTCAGGAAGTCCGGTCGGGGGACCGGACGCGCTCCCGCCCCCGGCACCGCCGGGCGGGAGCGGGGGGAGGAACCGGTCATGATCACCGCGATCATTCCAGCGCACAACGAGGGGTCGAGGGTCGGCCGGGCTGTGGCCGCCCTGCGGCGCCAGACCAGACCGCCGGAGCGCGTCCTCGTGATGTCCGACGCGTCCACAGACCGCACCGTGGAGGCGGCGCTGCTCGCCGGCGCCGAGGTCCTGCTCACCGTCGACAACGCCCACCGCACCTCCGGCGCCCTCAACCAGGCCCTGGCCACGGTGCGCCTGTGCCCCCAGGACCTGGTCCTGGCCGTGGACCCCGCGGCCGAGCTCCCGCCGCTGTTCCTCGAGTCCGCCGTCGCGGCGCTCGCGGACCGCAACGTGGGTGCCGTCGCGGCGCCGCCCGCCCTGGTCCGCGGGGGCGCCGTGCTGATCCGCTGGTGCGCGCTGGCGGACGTGCACGCGGCCTACGGCCACTACTATGACGAGGACCCCGTGCTCGGCCACGCGCGCCTGGCGACGGAGCTCGGCGCCGTCGGCTGGCAGCTCGCCGTC
This sequence comes from Kocuria dechangensis, assembly GCF_014636775.1. GTDB lineage: Bacteria > Actinomycetota > Actinomycetes > Actinomycetales > Micrococcaceae > Kocuria > Kocuria dechangensis. The sequence goes on along the minus strand of NZ_BMEQ01000013.1, from coordinate 83,728 downwards.
CCCGGGGCCCCGGCACCGGCCTCTCCGGCCGCCCTGCCCGGGGAGGCCGGCCGGGCCCGGCCCGCCGTGGTGGGCCCGGCGGTGGTCGGCGTCGCGTCCTGACCGGGGACGGTCGCGGTCGGCAGGCCCCGCGCCCGCGCTCAGGAGCGGACCGCGCGGCCCACGAGGACGGCGGCCGAGCCGGCCAGGACCGTGGTGGTCAGGCACCCGATGGGGATGGGCAGGCAGCACCCGCCCACCGAGACGTTGGTGCCGCGCCGGGTCCGGGTGGAGTAGCTGGGGAACGGCAGCACGCGGAACCCCGAGCGACCGCCCCGGTGGCCGCGGCCGTACGGTCCGCCGCGGTAGCCCGGCAGGTCGTAGCCGGGTGCGCCGTGCCCCGGCCGCCACGGGCCGGGCCGGCCGAGCGGCGAGCGGGCCCGGCGGAGGTCGGAGTCGTCGTCGGCGGCACGGTAGTCGTATCCGGGAGTGCGCATGGGGTCCGTCCGATCATCAGCAGGCTGTCGGGTCCAGCCTGGCAGAGCCGCGGCGTCCCCACAAGCCTTCCCCGGGCCCACGAGCTCTCCGCGGGCACCGGAGCCGCTCAGCCGCGCTCGAGCAGCTCCCGCGCCCGGCGCACGTGGTCCCGCACGGCCTCCGCGCGCCGGGCGACGATCTCGAGGCGGTGCGCCTCGTCGTCGCGCACGAACCGCGCCATGGTGAGGGCCTCCGCCGCCTGGGCCATCGCGTTGCCCGCACGGGAGAGCTCCCGGTGGACGTCGTTGAGGTACCCGCCGGCGGAGGCGGGGATGTCGGTGCTGGTGCTCGGGGCGGTGCGCTGGGCCTCGGCGCACACGGCCCGCACCTCCGGCAGCAGGTCGGCCAGCGCGTTGGCGGTCGGCACCACCGCCTGGGCGAACGCCTTGTCCGGCATGGTCTCCAGGATCTGGTGGAAGCGGTCCAGGCCCCGGCGGAACCGGTCGTGGGCGCGACGCCACACGCCCAGACCGAGTTCGGCCTCGTCACGGCGAGCGGCGCGGTAGTCGCGCAGGAATCCCACGGGCGGTCCTTTCTCGAGCAGACGTCTCATCCTATGCGGCCGGGCCGCGCTCCTCCGCCTCGGCCGGGACGCGGGCACAGGCGCGGACGGCACCCGGACGGCACGGGGACGGCACGGGGACGGCACGGGGACGGCACGGGGACGGCCCCGGACCGGTCGGTCCGGGGCCGTCGACGGGGGACGGTGCCGCTTCAGCAGCAGCGGCCCTGCGGGTTGTCGTCCTGCCAGGCGTGGTAGTCGCGCCAGTACTCGGCCTCGGTCATCGGGGGGTGCTCGCAGCCGGTGGAGGCGTGGTACCTGAGGTAGTGCTCGTACCGGTCCCCCGTGAGCACGCCGCGGCCCAGGCGCCCGAGCACGCCCGCGGCCCGGCGCAGGCCCTGGGCGAGGCCGGAGCCCGGGGCGGAGGGGTCAGCCATGGCTGCGCCTCCGGGGCTGCGGGTGCGCCCGGCGGTACTCCGCCCACTGCCGCTCGAGATCCTTCTCCGCGGCCGAGGGCACGAGCCCGGCCGGAGCGAAGATCTCCGCCGGCCGGTAGGGGTCCTCGGTGTTGTGCCGGGAGGGGTGCTCGGGGTCGTCGCGGTGGGCCCAGGCCTGGGCGGTGCGGACGAGCGCGGTGATGATGACGATCACCGCGAGCACCACGAACAGGATGGACAGCGACCCCTGGATGAAGGTGTTGCGGATCACCGCGTCGATCGCCTCCGGGGTCCTGGCCGTGCCGAAGGACTCGGCGCCGGAGGCCTTCGCGGCGCGGAACGCGCTGTTCTGCGCCCAGTAGCCGACGGCCGGGACGGAGGAGAAGATCTTCAGGATCGACCCGTAGACCGTGATCACCGTGACGAACGCCAGGGGCAGCGCGATGATCCAGAGGTACTTGAAGGATCCGCGCTTGGCCGCGATGGTCAGGCACACGGCCAGGGCGATCGCGGCGAGCAGCTGGTTGGCGATGCCGAACAGCGGGAAGAGGGTGTTGATGCCGCCCAGGGGGTCGGTCACGCCCATGTAGAGGATCGCGCCCCAGCCGGCCACCATGATCGCCGTGGTGAGCCACGCGCCCACCCGCCACGAGGTGTCCTTGAAGCGGGGGAACACGTTGCCCAGGGAGTCGGAGAGCATGAACCGGGCCACGCGGGTCCCGGCGTCCACGGCGGTGAGGATGAACAGCGCCTCGAACATGATCGCGAAGTGATACCAGAAGCTCATCATCCCGCCCCCGCCGAACATCTGCGCCAGGATGTTCGCCAGGCCCACGGCCAGCGTCGGCGCACCGCCGGTGCGGGAGACCACGGACTCCTCGCCCACGGCCTGGGCCGTGGACTCCAGCATGGCCGGGTCCACGTTCACGCCGGTGAGGCCCAGCGAGTTCACGAACGCGGCCGCACCCTCGACGGTGCCCTGCGTGACGGCGGCCGAGGAGTTCATGGCGAAGTACAGGCCGCGGTCGATGGTCACGGCGGCCACGAGGGCCATGATCGCCACGAAGGACTCCATGAGCATCCCGCCGTAGCCGATGAAACGGGCCTGCCGCTCCTTCTCGAGCAGCTTCGGGGTGGTGCCGGAGGAGATCAGCGCGTGGAACCCGGACAGGGCGCCGCAGGCGATGGTGACGAACAGGAACGGGAACAGCGAGCCGGGGAACACCGGGCCGTCCGAGCGGGACGCGAAGACGTCCACGGCGGGGGCGGTGACCTCGGGACGGACGACGACGATCGCGATCGCCAGCAGCCCGATCACGCCGATCTTCATGAAGGTGGAGAGGTAGTCGCGCGGCGCGAGCAGCAGCCACACCGGCAGGATCGCGGCGACGAAGCCGTAGATGATGATGCCCCACGCGATGGTGGTGCGCTCCAGCGTGAAGACCTCGGCCCAGGCCGGGCTCTCGGCCACCCAGCCGCCGGCGACGATCGCGAGCATCAGCAGCACGAACCCGATCACGGAGACCTCCATGACCTGGCCCGGGCGCAGGTAGCGCAGGTAGACGCCCATGAACAGCGCGATGGGGATGGTCATGGCCACGGAGAACACGCCCCACGGGGACTCGCCGAGGGCGTTGACGACCACCAGGGCGAGGATCGCGGTGATGATGATCATGATGGCGAGGGTCGCGACGATGGCCGCGGTCCCGCCGACGGTGCCCAGGTCCTCGCGGGCCATCTGGCCCAGCGAGCGGCCGCCGCGGCGCATGGAAAAGAACAGGACGAGGTAGTCCTGGACCGCGCCGGCGAGGATCACGCCCACGATGATCCAGATGGTCCCCGGCAGGTAGCCCATCTGCGCGGCCAGCACGGGGCCCACCAGGGGCCCGGCCCCGGCGATCGCCGCGAAGTGGTGCCCGTAGAGCACCCGGCGGTCGGTCGGCATGAAGTCCTTGCCGTTGGCCTTGTACTCGGCCGGGGTGGCCCGGGTGTCGTCGGGGCGGACCAGCTTGTCCTCGATGAACTTCGAGTAGAAGCGGTAGGCGATCAGGTACGTGGCCACGGCCGCGAAGACGAACCAGATGGCGTTGACGGCCTCGCCGCGGGCGATCGCGAGCATGAACCAGCCCAGGGCCCCGACCAGGGCGATCCCGACCCAGAGGGCGATCTTCGCCGGGGTCCAGCGGCGGTTCTCCTGCTCCACGGTCTCCGGGTCGAGGGCGGCCGGCGGCCGCTCGTCCAGGGCGGTGGGGGCGCCCCCGGCGGGGCCCGGTGGCGTGGTGTCGTCTGGCCCCTCAGGGGGCCGGTGGGAAGAGCTCATCGCAGGTCTCCAGTCGTGGGAAGGGAAGCTGTGGATCTCCTGGGAAATCAGCTCCGAGTGTAGACCCGCCGTGAGCACCGACACAGCACGCGCGGGGCCGCGCCGCCCGCGCTCAGGGGACGAGCAGCACCTTGCCGATGTGCGCGCCGGAGTCGAAGTACTCGTGGGCCGCGGCGGCCTCCTCGAGCGGGAAGGTGCGGTTGATCACCGGCACGATCCGCCCGGCCTCGACGTGCGGCCACACGTGCTCGCGCACGGCGGCCATGATCTGCGCCTTCTCCTCGGCGGGGCGGGAGCGCAGCGTCGTCCCGATGACCGCCCCGCGCTTGGCCATGAGCTTGCCGAGGTCCAGCTCCCCCTTGCGCCCGCCCTGCAGCCCGATGACGACGACCCGGCCGTTGACGGCGAGCGCGTCGACGTTCCGCTCGAGGTACATGGCGCCCACGACGTCCAGGACGATGTCCGCGCCGCGGCCGTCGGTCAGCTCCTTGACCCGCTCGACGAAGTCCTCCTCGCGGTAGTTGACGGTCTCCGCGCCGAGATCCCGGGCGGCGGCGGCCTTCTCCGGGCTGCCGACCGTGGTGAGCACGCGCAGCCCGAGCGCCCGGCACATCTGGATGGCGTTGGTGCCGATCCCGCCGGTGCCCCCGTGGATGAGGACCGTCTCCCCCTCGCGGGCGGCGGCGGTCATGAAGACGTTGGAGAACACGGTGGCGCACACCTCGGGCAGCCCGGCGGCCGCCACGGGGTCCACGCCGGCGGGGACGGGCAGGACCTGGGCGGCCGGGGCCACGACCTCCTCGGCGTACCCGCCGGAGTCGAGGAGCGCGACGACGTCGTCCCCCACCGCGAGCCCGGCGTCGCCGGAGACCTCGGGTCCGAGCTCCAGGACCGTGCCCGAGACCTCGAGCCCGAAGATGTTCGAGGCTCCCGGCGGGACGGGGTACCGGCCGAGGCGCTGCATGACGTCCGCCCGGTTGATCCCGGCGGCGCGGACGCGGATCCGCACGCCGTCGGGGGTGAGCTCGGGGGCCGGGACCTCCGTGACGGTCAGGACCTCGGGGCCGCCGGGGGTCGTCTCGAGCACTGCGCGCATGGTGGTGCCTTCCTGTCGGGGGCGCGGTTCGCTCCCCATTGTGGCCCGCGCCGCTGCCCGGGTCACCCGGCGGTCACCTGGTGGAGGCGTAGGCGTCGAGCGCGCGCTCCCGGCTGGCCCGGAGGTCCACGATCGGCTCGGGGTAGCCCAGGGCGGGGCCCAGGGGTCCGGGCTCGAAGGGGTCCACGCCCTCGTCCCCCGCCAGCTCGGGGAGCCAGCGGCGGACGTAGCGGGCGTCGGGGTCGAACTTCCGCGCCTGCGTCACCGGGTTGAAGATCCGGAACCACGGACTCGCGTCCGCCCCGGAGCCGGCGACCCACTGCCAGTTGCCCGGCCCGCACGCGGGGTCCGCGTCCACGAGCCGGTCCCAGAACCACTGCTCCCCCGCCCGCCAGTCGACGAGCAGGTTCTTGGTGAGCAGGGACGCCGTCACCATCCGGACGCGGTTGTGCATCCAGCCGGTCTGCTCGAGCTGGCGCATCCCGGCGTCGACGAGCGGGATGCCGGTGCGGCCCTGCTGCCAGGCGCGCAGGTCGGCGGCGGCCTCGGCCGGGTCCCGCCAGGGGAACGCGTCGAAGCGGGGGCGGACGTGGCGCACGTGCAGGTCGGGCACGTGGTGGAGCTGGTGCCAGTTGAACTCCCGCCAGCCCAGCTCGGTCAGGAACTTCTCGAGCCCGGGGCTGCTCCCCCGCTCCGCGCGGTGCCGGACGGCGGCGTCCCACACGGCGTACGGGCTGATCTCCCCCCACCGCAGGTGCGGGGAGAGCCGGCTCGTGCCGTCGCGGTCCGGGCGGTCGTGGCCCTCGGCGTAGTCCTCGACGCGGTCGAGGAACGCGTCCAGCCGCTCCCACGCGGCGGCCTCCCCGACCGTCCAGGCCCGGGCGAGGCCCTCCGCCCGCTCCGGAGGGGGCAGCAGGTCCCACCCGCCGGGGTCCTCGCCGCCCCCGGCGTCCGCCGCGCGCGGGAGCGCGCCCCGGCCCGCGCGGGGGGCCGGCAGCGGCTGGCGCACCTCCCGGCTCCGCAGCGCCTTCCAGAACGGGGTGAACACCCGGTACGGCCCGCCCGCCCCCGTGCGCAGCTCCGAGGGCTCGTGCAGGAGGCCGGCCCGGAAGGAGCGCGCCGCGACCCCGCGCCCGGCGCACCACTGCTCCACCGCGGCGTCGACCGCCCGCTCCGGGGCGCCGTAGCGGCGGTTCCACGTGATCCCGCCGGCACCGGTGCGCTCGAGGACGTCGGGCACCACCTGTCCCGCCGGGCCGCGGCGCAGCAGGAGGGGAACGCCCAGCTCCTCGAGCGAGGCGCGCAGGGAGCGCAGCGACCCGTCCAGCCACCACCTCGCCGCGGCGCCCAGGGGGCGGACGCCCTCCGACGCCTCGTCGAGGACGTAGAGGGCCAGCGCCTCGCCCCGCCGGCACGCGGCATCGAGCGCGGGGTGGTCCGTGACCCGCAGGTCGTCCCGGAACCACACGATCGTCGTCGTCCCGCGGTCGGGGCTCTCCGGTGCGCTCACCCGCCCCACCCTAGCCGGGGGCTTTGGCGGGCCTCCACGGCTCGTGGAACAATGGGCGACGCGCTCCGCGGGACCCGACGGGCCGGGCGGGGCGCGGGGAAGGTTGTCCGAGCGGCCTAAGGAGCCGGTCTTGAAAACCGGTGTGCGGTGACCCCGCACCAAGGGTTCAAATCCCTTACCTTCCGCGACCCGAGGCTCCCACCGGTCCGACCGGTGGGAGCCTCCTCGCATCCGGGCACGTCACCCGGGGGTCGAGCTCTTGTTACCGGCCGGAAAGAAATGTCGTCGGGGCGTGTTCCGCCGTTCACGTCTGCGTGCTCAAATGGGGACACCGATCTCCCTCCCTCACCCCTCGGAGAGCCCGCCATGGTCCCCAAGAAGCACAGCCCCGCCCTTCTCGCCGCGCTGGCCGCCGGCGTCGCCACCTCGTCCGTCCTGGTCCTGCCGGGCGCCCACGCCGACAGCACGACGGCCCCGGCCGCACCGGCCACGAGCGCCACCGCCCCGGCCCCCACCGCGGCACCCGCCGAGGACCCTGCCGGGGAGGCCACGGCGGGGACCGCCGGGGACATCGACCTCCTGTACTTCAACGACTACCACGGCCGCCTCGCCTCCGACCCCGTCCTCTTCGCCGGCGCGATCGAGCAGCTGCGCGCCGAGAACCCCGACGGGACGCTCCTGCTCTCCGGCGGGGACAACGTGGGCGCCTCCGAGTACGTCTCGGCCGTCCAGGAGGACAACCCGACCCTCGACGTCCTCAACGCCCTCGACCTGGACGCCTCCGCGGTGGGCAACCACGAGTTCGACCGCGGCGTCGACGACCTCACCGGCCGCATCGTCGAGCGCGCCGACTTCCCGTACCTCGCCGCGAACGCCACCCGCGCGGACGGCGAGCTCGTCACCGAGGCCTCCACCGTCCTGGAGGTGGACGGCGTGAGCGTGGGCGTGGTCGGCGCCGTCACCCAGCAGACCGCCACGCTCGTCGCCCCCGGCGGGATCGAGGGCATCACCTTCGGGGACCCCGTCGCCGCCGTCAACGCGGAGGCGGAGCGGCTCGTGGCCGAGGGGGCCGACGTCGTGGTCGCGCTCTACCACGAGGGCGCCGGCAGCGCCGCGACGGCCCTCAGCGACCGCCTCGCCACCGAGACCTCCGCGACCGTGGACGTGGTCCTCAACGGCCACACCCACCAGGTCTACGACGAGGGCGTCGACACCGACGGCGACGGCGACCTCGACCGCGCCGTGCTCCAGGCCGGCTCCTACGGCGGCAACCTCGGCCGGATCTCCCTCGACTACGACGAGGCCGCCGACGACGTCGACCTCAGCACCGCCGTCCTGCCCGTCGACGAGGTCGCCACCGCCACCGAGGACGAGCTCGTCGCCGCCCACCCGCGCGTCGCGGAGGTCGCCTCGATCGTGGCCGACGCCGAGGCCGTGGCGGTCGAGCAGGGCAGGACCCCGGTCGGCGAGATCTCCGGGGACATCACCACCGCCTACTCCGGGGAGGGCGCCGCCCGGAGGCGCGACGACCGCGGCGCCGAGTCCAGCCTCGGCAACCTGGTCGCCGAGTCCCTCCGCGACGCGCTCCAGGAGAGCAACGGGGTCCGGATCGGCGTCATCAACCCCGGCGGGCTGCGCGCCGAGCTGTTCTGGGCGGACGACCCGGCCCAGGTCATCGACGGCGACCGCGACGGCGTGGTGACGGAGGCGGAGGCCAACCAGGTGATGCCCTTCGCCAACAACCTCAACACCGTCACCCTGACCGGCGAGCAGTTCAAGCAGGTGCTCGAGCAGCAGTGGCAGCCCGCGGGCGCCTCCCGCCCCTACCTGCAGCTGGGCCTGTCCGAGAACGTGTCCTACACCTTCGACGCGTCCCGTCCGGCCGGCGACCGGATCACCTCGATCACCGTCGACGGGCAGCCGTACGACCCCGCCGCGCAGTACGTGGTGGGCTCGGTGTCCTTCCTCGTCGAGGGCGGCGACAACTTCACCGCCTTCACCGAGGGCACCGCCGTCACCGACACCGGCCGGATCGACCGCGACGCCTGGATGGAGTACCTCGCCGCCCGCTCCGCCGAGGCCCCGATCGCCCCGAAGTTCGACCGCCGCTCCGTCTCCCTGGCCGGCGCGGCCGCCGACGCCTGCACCGTGCGCTTCGAGGTCTCGTCGCTCGACATGACCTCCCTGGGCGCCCCGGACAACACCTCCCTCACCGTGCGCGAGGGCGGTCCGGAGGGGGCCGAGATCGGCGCCGCGGCCGTCGCCGGCGGCGCGGCCACGGTCTCCGTGGACACCTCCGGCCTGGCCGAGGGCGCCGCGGTGTGGCTCGTCGCCGAGCCCTCCGGCACGCAGGTGCGCGTCCCCGAGCAGGTGCTGGCCCGGGCCGAGGGCTGCGCCCCGGTGGACGGGCCGACCGAGGAGCCGGCCCCGTCGCAGAAGCCCGGCGTGGGCAACGGCGCCGAGCACCCCGGACGGGGAGTGCAGGAGCACGCCGGCGACCGCGCCCGCGCCGTCCTCGGGCAGCTCTTCGGCTGATCCCCGGACACCCCCGTCCCCTTCACCTCCCTTCACCTCCCCCTTCACCTCCCCCGAACGAAGGAACCCTCCAGCCGTGAAGAAGATCCTCTCCCTGCCCCTGAGCGCGGCGACCGCCGCGCTCCTGCTGGCCGCGCCCCTGACGGTCCCCGTCCACGCCGCCCCGGACGGCGCGAACGTGGTGATCAACGAGGCCTACACCAACGGCGGCTCCGGCGGGGCCGTGTACACCCACAAGTTCGTGGAGCTCTACAACCCGACCGACCAGCCCGTGGACCTCACCGGCTGGACCCTGCAGTACCGCTCGGCGTCCGGGACCACCGCGGCCTCGGCCGTGGCCCTGTCCGGGACCGTCCCGCCGGGCGGGTACTTCCTGGTGCGGGGCGGGTCCAACGGCTCCACCGGCGCGGCGCTGCCGGAGGCGGACCTGAGCACGTCGTTCAACCCCGCCGGCGTCTCCGGGACCATCCTGCTCTCCGACGGCACGGACCGCCTCGCCCCGGCCGCGGGCTCCGTCACGGGCGTCGACGGCGTCGTGGACCTGCTCGGCTACGGCGCCTCCAACACCTACGAGACCGCCGCGGCCACCGGCCCGTCCGCCAACACCGACCCGAGGTCCATGACCCGCGCCGGCGGCGCGGACACGGACGACAACTCCGCCGACTTCACGGCCACCGGCACCGTCACCCCGCAGAGCTCCGCGGGCACCGGCGGCAGCACGCCGGCGCCCGAGCCGGTCGAGGAGCCCTCGCCCGGACCGTCCACCCCGCCGCGCACGCTCCCCATCCGGGACGTCCAGGGCACCGGGGACGTGTCCCCGGTGAACAGGCAGGCCGTGACCACCCGCGGCGTGGTCACCGCGGTGTACGCCACCGGCGGGCTGAACGGCTACCACATCCAGACCCCCGGCACCGGCGGCGACCTGGACAGCTCCGCGCACGACGCCTCCGACGGCGTGTTCGTGCACTCCCCGGACACCGCCGGGACCGTGCAGCCGGGCCGGCACGTCGAGCTCACGGGCACGGTCGCCGAGTACTACGGCCAGACCCAGATCAGCGTGCGCGCCGACGGCCTCCGGGTCCTCGACGAGCCCGCCGAGGCCGTCAAGCCCGCCGCCGTCGGCTGGCCCGCCGACGAGGCGGAGCGCGAGGACCTCGAGGGCATGCTGCTCGACCCCGCGGGCGGGTTCGTCATCACCGACAACTACGACCTCAACCGCTACGGCGAGATCGGCCTGGCCGCCGGCGACGCCCCGCTGGTGCAGCCCACGGCCGTGGGCGCGCCGGGCTCGCCCGAGGCGGCCGCGCAGGCCGCCGACAACGAGGCCCGGGGCGTCCTGCTCGACGACGGCGCCACGACCAACTACGGCAACTTCGCCAACGCCTCGGTCCCCCTGCCCTACCTCTCCCCCACGACCCCGATGCGGATCGGCGCGGGCGTGGACTTCGTCCGGCCGGTGGTGCTCTCCTACTCCTTCGACGAGTGGCGCCTCCAGCCCACGACCCACCTCACCGGCGGCAGTGCCGGGGACGTGCCCGTCGTCGTGGAGAACACCCGCACCCCCGCCCCGGAGGCCGTCGGCGGCGACGTCCAGCTGGCCACGTTCAACGTCCTGAACTACTTCACCACCACGGGCGACGAGCTGGCCGGCTGCACCTACTACACGGACCGCGCCGGCGACCCGATCTCGGTGCGCGGGGGCTGCGACGCCCGCGGCGCGGCCGAGCAGGAGGACCTGGAGCGCCAGCAGGCCAAGATCGTCGCCGCGGTCAACGCCCTGGACGCCGAGGTCGTCTCCCTGGAGGAGATCGAGAACTCCGCGAAGTTCGGCAAGGACCGGGACCAGGCGCTGTCCGAGCTGGTGGACGCCCTCAACGCCGCGGCGGGCTCCGAGCTCTGGGCGTTCGTGCCGTCCCCGGCCGAGCGGCCGGCCCCCGAGGCCGAGGACGTCATCCGGACCGCGTTCATCTACAAGCCGGCCGCGCTCGGGACCGTGGGCGAGTCCGTGATCCTGCAGGACGAGGTCAACTTCGACAACGCCCGCGAGCCGCTGGCCCAGACGTTCCGCCCCGTGGGCGGGACCGGGGCCGACGACTTCACCGTGGTCGTGAACCACTTCAAGTCCAAGGGCTCCGCCCCCTCCACCGGCCCCAACGCGGACGCGGGCGACGGCGCGGGGGGCTGGAACGCCGACCGCACCGCGCAGGCACAGGCGCTCGTGGCGTTCGCCGAGGAGCTGAAGACCTCCCGGGGCACCGACAAGGTCCTCCTCGCGGGCGACTTCAACTCCTACGACCAGGAGGACCCGATGCGGGTCCTGCACGACGCCGGCTACGTGAACCTGGCCCCCGAGGGCGAGCACTCCTACGCGTTCGGCGGCATGGTCGGCTCGCTGGACCACGTCCTCGCCTCGCCCGCCGCCGCGGAGACGGTGACCGGCTCGGACATCTGGGAGATCAACGCCCACGAGTCGGTGGGGCTGGAGTACAGCCGGCACAACCACAACGTGGTCGACCTCTACGCGGCCGACCCGTACCGGGCCTCCGACCACAACCCGGAGCTCGTGGGCCTGCAGTTCGGCTCGGCCGAGCCGTCGCCGGAGCCGGCGCCGGAGCCGACCGAGGCACCCGGTGAGGAGCCCACCGAGGAGCCCTCGGAGGCGCCCACCGACGGGCCGCAGCGGCCGGGCAGGGGCGGCTCCGGGGAGCTCCCCGGTCAGGGCGAGCCCGGCCGGGGCGCCTGGGAGCAGGGCAGCGCCCGCGCGCAGGAGGTGCTGGAGGGCCTCTTCGCCTGACCGACCCCGCTGACCCACCACAACCTCGGACCGAGTCCCCACGCACTCGCGCCCCACCACCTCGAGTCCCCTCCGCTGCGGCAATCCCCCATGTCATCGCATGGGGGATTGCCGCGTTCGTGGGGACTCGGCGCCGGGCTAGGACAGGCGGGAGGGGACTCGGCGCCGGGCTAGGACAGGCGGGAGGGGACTCGGCGCCGGGCTAGGACAGGCGGGAGGGGACTCGGCGCAGGGCGGGGTCAGGCGGCAGAGCCGCCGGGCCGCAGCACCTCCTCCGCGACGCGGTCGGCGTCGGCGAGCGTCCGCGCGCCCAGCTCCGCGGGGGCGCCGCCCTCGGCCGCGATCGCCACGCCCCACTGCACGGCCGACAGCTGCAGGCCGAGCACGAAGACGCCGGGCTCGACGTCGTCGTCGACCCGCACCGCCCGGTACGGGGGCCCGCTGACGTCCAGGCCCGTCGAGGGGACGGTGGCGACGCCGTCGGCGGTGCTGAGGGAGCGGACCCGCACGAGGCCCTCGCGGTGCATCGCCGTCAGCAGGGGCGAGATGTTGCGGCGGACGTCGTTGGGCGGGGACATCGCCTCGACCAGGTGGTCGGCGTGGACGGGCTCGTCCTGCACCCACGGCGAGGTGCCCACGAAGCAGCCCAGCTCCTGGTCCACGAGGAACTGGGGGTCCGGGCCGAGGAACCGGACGATCCCGGCGCGCGCGAGCGCCGCCAGCTGCTGGATCCGCAGCAGCGGCGGCCCGGACACGACGCCCTCGACGAAGGGCTCGAAGCGGCGGCGCAGCTCGACGGTCCACGAGGCGTCGTCGATGCCGATGTCCGCGAGCACCGCCTTGAGGACCGTGCGGGAGGCGTTGAGGGAGGCGACGGCCATGCGCAGGGGGTCGTCCTCGCCGGCGAGCGCGCCGTGGACGTCCCGGTCGAGGTGGTGGACCACCGCGGCGGCGTAGGCGTCGTGGGAGTCGAAGCTGACGCCCTCGAAGGGCCGGGCCAGGCGGACGGCGTTGAGGTTGCGCCCGGGGACCACCGCCGTGGCGATGAGCCGCTCGGCGCGGGAGGACCACGGGCCCTCCGGGTGGTCGTCGCCGGAGACCAGCACCGCGTCCAGGTCCCGCAGGAACTGCCGCGGGTCGCTCTCGAAGGCGTCGGGGGCCGTGCGCGCCAGGACCGTGTAGTAGTTCCACAGCGCGTCCTTGCGGATCAGGGGCCAGAGGTCGGCGTCGAAGGACAGCTCCCGGGCGTCCGCCGGGGCGAGGTCCCGGGCCCTCTCGAGCGTGAAGAAGCGGGACTCGAGGGCGGACGGGCCCCCGGCCGCGAACTCGCCCTTGGCGCGGTAGGGGACCCCGCGGCGGGAGCCGGCCACGACGTTGGGCTCCCGGCCCGAGGGGTGGTAGCGCAGCCGCTCCCCCTCCGGCACGAAGATCCCGCCGCGCCCCTCGGTGACCTGGGCGAGGACGTCGCAGAAGTTCAGGCCCAGGCCGCGCACGAGCACCGTCCGTCCGGCGGGCAGCTCGTCCCAGTGCACGTCGGCGGGCACCGCGGGCGGCCAGTATGTGAGCCCGAACTCGGCGGCGCCGTCCACCAGCTCCTTCTGGTCGGGGCGCAGGTCGGCGTCCAGGTGGCCCAGGGCGAGCACCACGGCGTCGGCGGGGAGGTTCTGCCCGCCGCTGATCTCCACGTCGTAGCGGTGCCGCGCCTCCTCGCGCACGTGCACCCCGACGGCCTCCGCCCGGTGCACGGTCAGCTCCACCGACGCGGGCAGCGCGTCCCGCAGGGTGCGGAACACCCAGTCGAGGTACACCCCGTACATGCGCCGGGAGGGATACGACTGCGGGGTCATGCGCGTCAGCTGCGCGGCGTCGTCGGGGTCCACGGAGATCTCGCAGGCCACGGCCGCGAGCCGCCACCGCTCGAAGCTCATGCCGCGCAGCGGCCCGAGGGGGTCGACGGGCAGCACGCCGTCGTCGGGGACCACTGTGGGGAACTCGGAGGGGGTGTTCATCAGGTACAGCGGCGACTGGTTGGTCCGCCACACGTGCCCGGGGCCGGGCGGGAAGGGGTCGACGACGTCGATCCGCACCCGGGTGCCCGACGCCGCCGACCGCGCCGCCAGCCGCTCCACCGCCGACAGACCGCGGGGGCCCGCGCCGATCACCGTGACCCGCCGCTCCGTTCCTGTCCTGCCCGATGCACTCATGGCGACCAGCGTATCGGCCGGGGATCGGCCACTGACTCGGCCTCTGACTCGGCCACGGCCTCGGCCCGTGCGCACGGGCCTGCGCCTACGATGGCGGACATGACCGAGACCGCACGGACCGCCGACCGCCCGACCGCCGAGGAGCCCCACGACGAGCACCTGTGGCTCGAGGACATCACCGGGGCCGCTCCGCTGGACTGGGTGGCCCAGCAGAACGCCCGCACCCTCGCGATGCTGGACACCCCCGCCCTGCGCGCGCTGGAGGCGGACGTCCTCGAGGTCATGGACTCGACCGAGCGCATCCCCATGGTCTCCAAGCACGGACCGCACTACTACAACTTCTGGAGGGACGCCGAGCACCCCCGCGGGCTCTTCCGCCGCACCACGTGGGAGTCCTGGGTGGGCGAGGACACGCAGTGGGAGGTCCTGCTCGACGTCGACGCGCTGGCCGCCGAGGAGGGCGTCGAGTGGGTCTGGGGCGGCGCGCGCCTGCTGCGCCCGCAGTACACCGGCGGGGAGCACCGCCGGGCGCTGTTCAACCTCTCCCCCGACGGCGGCGACGCCAAGCGGGTGCGGGAGTTCGACCTGGTGGAGAAGCGCTTCGTGCCCGGCGGCTTCGACGTCCCCACGGCCAAGTCCTCGGTCACCTGGGTGGACGCGGACACGCTGCACGTGGGCACCGACTTCGGCCCCGGCTCGATGACGACGTCTTCGTACCCCCGCACCGTGCGCGTGCTGCGCCGCGGGCAGGAGCTCACTGCGGCCGAGCAGCGCTTCGAGGTGACCGAGGACCACATCCAGGCCGTCCTCGTGCGGGACCACACCCCGGGGTGGGTGCGGGACGTGGCCGTGGACGTGGTGGACTTCTTCTCCTCCCGCACCTACCTGGTGCGCGACGGCGGGCTCGTGCACGTCGACGTCCCGGACTCGGTGACCGTGGACCTGCACCGGCAGTGGCTGCTGCTGCGCCCCCAGGAGGAGCTCGAGCTCGACGGCACGGCCCACCCCGGAGGGTCCCTGCTCGTGGCGGACCTGGAGGCGTTCCTGGCCGGGGACCGCTCCGTGACGCCCGTGTTCGTGCCGGACGCCCGCACCTCCCTGCAGTCCTGGTCCTGGACGGCCGACCGGCTGGTGCTCAACCTCCTGCAGGACGTCTCCTCGGTGGTCCGTGTCGCCGAGCCCGGCCCGTGGACCGTGACCGAGCTGCCCGGGGCGCCGGCGCTGCACAGCGTGGACGCCTACGCCGTCGACGACGAGGACCCCGAGGCCGGCAACGACCTCTGGCTCGTGTCCACCGGCTTCCTCACCCCGACCACCGTGTCCCGGGGCACGCTGCCGGTCGGTGAGCACCCGGGGTCCCCGCCGCAGGTCGCCAAGACCGCGCCGGAGTTCTTCGACGCGTCCGGGCTCTCGGTCGAGCAGCACTTCGCGGTCTCGGCGGACGGCACCCGTGTCCCCTACTTCCAGATCGGCCCCGCCGAGCCGGTGCTCGACGGCCGCAACCCCACCCTGCTCTCCGGCTACGGCGGCTTCGAGGTCTCCCGCACGCCCGCCTACTCCGGGGCGCTCGGCCGCTCCTGGCTCACCCGCACCGACGACGCCGGCCGGAGCGGGATCTACGTCCTGGCCAACATCCGCGGCGGCGGGGAGTACGGGCCCGCCTGGCACCAGGCGGCGCTCAAGCAGCACCGGCACCGCGCGTACGAGGACTTCGCGGCCGTCGCCGCGGACCTGCACGCCCGCGGCGTGTGCTCACGCGAGACGCTGGCGTGCTCCGGGGGGTCCAACGGCGGGCTGCTCGTGGGCAACATGCTCACCCGGTACCCGGAGCTGTTCGGGGCGGTCTCGTGCGGGGTGCCGCTGCTGGACATGCGCCGCTACACCAAGCTCTCCGCGGGCTTCTCCTGGGTCGCGGAGTACGGCGACCCGGACGACCCCGAGCAGTGGGAGTTCATCCGCACGTTCTCCCCGTACCACCTGCTGCGCGAGGAGCAGGACTACCCGCCGGTGCTGTTCTGGACGGCCACGAGCGACGACCGCGTGGGGCCCGTCCAGGCCCGCAAGGCGGCGGCCCGGATGCTCGACATGGGCCACGAGGACGTGTGGTTCTACGAGGCCACGGAGGGCGGGCACGCGGGCGCCGGGGACAACAGGCAGGCCGCCCGGCTGCACGCGCTCTCCCACGAGTTCCTCTGGCGGATGCTGCACCGGGGCTGAGCGGTCAGCGCCGGTCCCGGCGTTCCCCCCGGTCGGGCACGACCCACCCGATCAGGAGCGAGACGACGCCGATGACGAGGGTCGCCAGGACCGCGGTCCAGAAGAACGAGTCGATCTCCAGCCGGATCGGGGTGAAGGAGCTCAGCCAGGAGGTCAGCCACAGCATGGCCGCGTTCACGACGATCGCGAAGAGCCCCAGCGTCAGGCACGTGATCGGCAGGGACAGCAGGGCCAGCACCGGCCGGACGACCGCGTTGACCGCGCCGAAGACCAGGCCCAGGAAGAGGTAGGCGACGACGTCGGCCGCCGTCCCGCTCCCCACGGCGGAGACCACCGACGGGTCAGCGGTGATCTGCATCCCCGGCAGCAGCCAGGCGGCGACCCAGAGGGCGACGGCGTTGACGAGGACCCGGAGCAGGAAGGACACGGCGCCGGCCCGCCCGGCCTCAGGACCGGCGGGCGACGGCGGCCCACCCCACGGCGGCGGCCGCGGCGACGACCGCGAGGCCCAGGGTGAGGGCGATCCGCTCCGCGTCGACGGCGGGCTGCCAGACGGCGCGGTCCCCCGTCACGACGTAGACCCCGGCGGGCTCGGCGCGGACGCCGTAGCCCAGGCCGGAGCCGCTGCCCGAGCTGCCCTTGTCCTCCCCGCCTCCCCCGCCGCCGGCTCCCCCACCGCGGACGCGGGCCACGGGGATGACGGTGGTGCCGTTGACGGAGTAGGCCTCCCCGAAGACCCGGCGCACGGTCACCGCGTCGATGGCCTGCTCGAGGACGGAGCGGTCGGGGAGCCCCGCGCGCCAGTCGGTGGTCCTGCTCGGGCCGCCGGGGGCACCGGGGTCGGCGGGCGTGGTCTCGGGACGGTCGTGGTCGGCCATGCTGTTCCCCCTGGGTGCGGTCGGAGCGCGACACCGCCAGTCTAGGAAGCCGCCGGGGCCGGGGTCACGGGTCCGGGCGCACATGACGCAGGGCCCGGGGCACGAAAAAGCACCCCGGACCTGTGGGTCCGGGGTGCTGCCGATGTCCTGGGACACCGCTCACGCGGAGACGGGGGGATTTGAACCCCCGGTCGAGTTTAACCCCGACCCTTCATTAGCAGTGAAGTCCATTCGGCCGCTCTGGCACGTCTCCTCCGTCGCCCGGCACCGGTCGGGTGCGGACAACACAGGCCAGCTTAACGGGAGGACGGGCGGCGGGTCAAAGCAGGCGCGCCGCGCCGCCCGGAGACGACCGACCGGTAGAGCCGGTCGAACTCCTCCGCCACCTCCTCGGCGCCGTACCGGGAGCGGATCGCGGCCGCCATCTCCTCGGGATCCTGCATGCCGGGGCCGCCGACGACGTCGAGCACCGCCCGGCCGAACGCGGCGGGGGTGCGCTCCTCCACCAGCCGCCCGTTGGCCGGGTGCACGAAGTCCCGCTGCCCGCCCACGGCCCCCATGACGACCGGCCGGCCCGCGGCGAGCGCCTCGGCCGCGGCCACGCAGAAGGTCTCGGAGCGGCTCGGCAGCAGGAACACGTCGGAGGCCGCGAGCAGCTCCTGGACCCCCTCGGCGCCGAGGGTGCCGGTGAGCACGACCCGGTCGGCCACGCCCCGCTCCTGCGCGCGGCGCCGCACGTCCTCGGCGAGCTCGCCGGTGCCGCACCAGGTCAGGCGGACGTCGTGACCGGCCTCCGCCAGCCAGGCCACGGTGTCGACGGCCAGCAGCGGGTCCTTGAGGGCGCGCAGTGCCCCGACGGCCACGATCTGCAGGGTGTCCCCGCGCGGCGGCGGCACGACGCCGGGGGCGTGGTCCACGACGTTGCCGATCCGCTCGACCTTCGCCGGCGGGGCGAAGCGGCGCAGCACGTCGCACATCATCGAGCTCACCCCGGTGACGCGGTCGGGGACGCGGAGGATCCGGCGCAGCCACGCGAAGCGCTGCCAGAGGGCCCCGTTCTGCTCGGGCGTCAGCACGCCGTTCCAGTGCTCGGTGTGCACCCAGGGGCGGCGCCCGGCGAAGGGCAGGCAGACCAGCGCGGCGGAGAACGGCATGGTGTGCAGGACGTCGGCGCCGGCCAGGTGGCGGCCGATCGCGGCGTACGCCCGCGCCACCGTGGCGGGCCGCAGCGGGTGGAAGGGCAGGCGCACCACGGGGATCCCGTCCCGCTGCTCCTCGAGCACGGGCCCGGTGCGGAGCAGGCGCACGTGCAGCACCCGGACGTCGTGGTGACGGGCGATCGCCCGCACGTGCCGGGGCACGAAGGGCGTCTCCTCCGGCCGTTCCGCCGAGGGGTACCAGGTGGTGACGACGAGCACGCGCACCGCGGTCAGCCCCGCCCGGTCGTGCGGCAGGGGTGGAGAGCGGAGAGGGTGCGGTGGCTCGTGGTCATGGGTCCAGCCTAGCGACGGCGCCGGCCCCGCTCGCCCGGGGGTGCACGGGCGCCGAGTAGACTCGCGCCGATGACCATCCCTGCCCCCGGATCGGCGGTCTGAATGTCCCGGCTGCGCGCGATCCTCTTCCCCGCCCCCAACCACGAGAACACGGACAACCCGCTCGGCTCGGCGTTCGCGCTGACCGTGCTCGCCGTGTTCGTCCAGGGCCTGTCCCGGTTCGGCTACAGCATCCTGGTGGGGCGCCTGCTGGGCAAGGAGGTGCTGGCCGAGGTCAACCTGGCCATCTCCCTGGCCATGCTCCTGGTGCTGCTGTGGCCTCAGGCCTCCGGGACCGCGGCTGCGAAGTTCATCGCCATGGCCCGCGGGCGCCAGGACCGCGAGGGGCAGGCCGCCACGGCGGCCTTCACCGCCGCGAGCGCCTCGGCCGCCATGGCGGTCCTGGGGGCGTCGGCGGGGCTCTACGCGGCGTTCGTCCTCGGCCTGTCCTGGCCCCACGCGGTGTCCGCCGGCCTGCTCGTCCTCTCCCTCTCGGCCTACAACTTCGTGCGGGGCGTGCGGACCGGCAACAACCAGTTCGTGACCACGACGATGTGGGACACCATCAGCTCCTTCCTGTCCCTCACCCTGCTGCTGCTCGTGCTCCTGGCCGGCTGGCACTGGGCGCTGCTGCTGCCGATGGTCCTCGGCTACGCCGTGTACGCCCTGCCGGCGTGGCCGCGGCGCACCGGGGCCCGGCTGGACCCGGCGCTGCGCCGGGAGATCCTCGTGTTCACGGCCTGGGGCTCCGCGCACACCCTGGCGGCGGGCGGTCTGATGCAGCTGTCCGTGGTGCTCGGCGAGGGGATGGGCTCGCGCGCGGAGCTGGGCCTGTACTCGGCCGCGGTCTCCCTGGCGACGCCGGCGAGCATGCTCTCGGGGGCCATGCTCACGGCGCTCTCCCCCAGCGTCGCCCGGATGTTCGCGGCCGGGGACACGGCCGGGCTCACCCGGCAGGTCGACCTCATCCTGCGGACGATGGTCACGGTGTTCCTGCCGGTGTTCGGCGTGGGCGTCCTGTGGGCCGAGCCGGTGCTGCACGTGGTCTACGGCCAGGGCTTCCTGGCCGCGGAGCCGCTGCTGGTGATCCTCTTCTTCGCCGTGTCCGCCACCAGCTTCAACGCGGCCAACGCACGGCTCAACGGCACCGAGCCGTGGGGCATCCGGGTGCTCGCGGTCTCGAACGGGGTGGGCCTGGTGCTGGGGGTCGCCGCCATGTTCGCGCTCGGCCCCCGGCTGGGCATCACCGCGGCCGCGATCGGCTACCTTGTGGGCTCGCTGGTGAGCGCGCTGCTGCCCCTGCTGGTCGTGTGGCGGATCGACCGGATGCCGTGGGGAGGCGTCCTGCTGCGCATCGTCCTGGGCTACGCCATGGTCCTCGGCGGCCTCGCACTGCTCGGCGACGACTTCCGGGTGCTCCCGGCCCTCGGGGTGACGGTGGCGTTCCTGGCGGCCTGGGCGGCGCTCAACGCCCGGGACCTGCGCCCCATGCTGCGCACGGTCACCGCCCGGCTGCGCGGCTGAACCACCCCGGTCCCGCGCGCCGCCCTGCCCGGGCGTCCGCGACCGCCCGGCCCGGGACGGCTCGGCACTGGACGGCTCAGCCCTGGACGGCTCGGCCCTGGACGGCTCGGCCCTGGACCTCCCGGCGCCGGGGGCTCAGCCCTGCGCCGCGAGCACGAACGGCAGCACGGGCCCCGACCCGGCCCGGCGCAGCGCCCGGGCGGCGACGGTGAGCGTCCAGCGGCTGTCCACGAGGTCGTCGACGAGCAGCACGGGCCGCCCGTCCAGCTGCTCGAGCCCGGCCGCGACCTGCTCGGGGACCACGAACTTGTCCCACACGGCCGCGAGCCGGTAGGCGCTGTTGCCGCCGTGCTCGCCGGAGGGGAAGCCCTCGGGCACCGCGAGCTCCCCCAGGTACGGCAGGTGGCCCACGGAGGCCATGCCCTGCGCCAGGGAGCGCACGAGCTGCGGGCGCGAGCGGGACGGCAGGGACACCACCGCGGCCGGGCGCCCCGCCCAGCTCCACTCGGCGAGCACCTGCACGCAGGCGTTGCCGAGCGCGGGGTCCACGGGCTGGTCGACCGGCTTCCCGTCCTCGCCGGCCCGGAAGATCTCCCGGAGCCGGTTGCCCCACCCCAGGTCGGTGAGGCGGGCCAGGGCGCGGCCCTCCTCGAAGCGCTCGTCCTCGGGGATGCGGCCCTTGGCGTCCACGCCGAGCCGGGGCATCCCGGTGGGCCACTGCGCTCTGGGCTCCACGACCGCGCCCACCCGGGTGAGGGCGGCGCCGGCGGAGGCGCTCGCGGCCTCGTCCACGGAGGTGGGGTACCAGGCGCCGGCGCAGGTGTCGCAGCGGCCGCAGGCCTCGGCGGTGATGTCGTCCAGCTGGCGGGCGAGGAACTGCATGCGGCACCCGGTGGTGCGCTCGTACTCGAGCATGGCGTTCTGCTCGGCGACGCGGGCCGCGCTGATCCGGCCGTAGCGCTCGGCGTCGTAGTGCCACGGCACACCCGTGGACTGCCAGCCGCCCTGGACGCGCTCGACGGCGCCCTCCACGGCGAGGACCTTGAGGAGCAGCTCGAGAGGGGTGCGGCGGATGTCCACGCGGGACTCGAGCACCGCCACGGACAGCGGCCCGCCGGCGGCGCCGAGCTCACCCAGGACGGCGGAGGCCTTCTGCTCCGTGGGCATCGAGGCGGTGGCGAAGTACTCCCAGATCTGCCGGTCCTCCGTCCCGGGCAGGAGCAGCACGTCGGCGTTGTCGGTGGCGCGCCCGGCGCGGCCCACCTGCTGGTAGTAGGCCACGGGCGAGGAGGGCGCGCCCAGGTGCACGACGAAACCGAGGTCCGGCTTGTCGAAGCCCATGCCCAGCGCGGAGGTCGCCACGAGCGCCTTGACCCGGTTCTCCTTGAGCGCGGCCTCCAGCTCCTCGCGCTCCGCCTGGTCGGTGCGGCCCGTGTAGGCACGGACCGGGATGCCGGCGTCGGCCAGTGCCTGCGCGGTGTCCTCGGCGGCGCCGATGGTCAGGGCGTAGACGATGCCGCTGCCGGGCAGGGACTCCAGGTGCTCGAGAAGCCAGGCGAGACGGGCCGTGGCCGACGGCAGCCGCAGCACGCCCAGCCGCAGGGACGCGCGCGAGAGCGGGCCGCGCAGGGTGAACACCTCACCGGTGCCGGCGCCGCCGGGGCGCACGTCCAGCTGCTCCTCGATGTCGGCGACCACGCGCTCGTTCGCGGTGGCCGTGGTGGCCAGGACGGGCACCTGCTCGGGAAGACGGGCGATGAGGTCACGGATCCGCCGGTAGTCCGGACGGAAGTCGTGGCCCCAGTCGGAGATGCAGTGGGCCTCGTCCACCACGAGCAGCCCCATCCGGGCCACGAGCTGCGGGAGCTGCTGCTCGCGGAACACCGGGTTGTTGAGCCGCTCCGGGGAGACGAGCAGCACGTCGAGCTCGTCGGCCTGGAGCTGGGCCGCGATCCGGCCCCACTCGGTGGCGTTGGCGGAGTTGATGGCGGCGGCGCGGACGCCGGCGCGCTCGGCCGCGGCGACCTGGTCCCGCATGAGCGCCAGGAGCGGGGAGACGATGAGGGTGGGGCCGAGGCCCCGGGCGCGCAGCAGGAGGGCGGAGAGGAAGTAGACGGCGGACTTCCCCCATCCCGTCCGCTGCACCACGAGAGCCCGCCGGCCCTGGCCCACGAGGGACTCGATCGCCTCGAACTGGCCCGGGTGGAACGCGGCGTCCTCCCGGCCGGTGAGGGCCCGGAGCAGCCCGAGCGCGTCCTCGTGGAGGGCGGCGCGGCCGGGGGCGAGGTCCGGGGCGGTGGACTGCGGAGCGGGTGTCGTCATGGTCCCAGTCTGCCAATCCCCACCGACGCCGGACGCCGGCGGGCCGGCCGGTGCAGTGCGGGAGGGCTCGGACAGAACGATGCGCCCGCTGCCTCATCCGTTTCCGGATGACCCCCGCAACGGGCGCATCGGCCGGCCTCTCGGCCGGTGGCGAGCAGAGACTCGCCTTCGGGAGTACCGCCCCCCAGCGGTGCTCCCATGTCGGTCCACCCCCCGATGAACCGAGCTGCACCGGCGCCCCCCGACGCCTGTGGTGCAAGCGGCCCATCCCCCGATGAACCGCGGTCGATCCGCCCCCCGGCGGATCGGTTGGCTCGTCCCCATCGGGTGAACCAATTGCCTCAATAGTGGCACCGTTTCCGGAGCCTGTCACTGGGGTCACCAGGGGTTCCAGAATGGTGGACACCGTTGAAAAATCATGTGTTTGCGCTTGTCAAACCATGGTTTCGCGGGGCCTGGCACTTACTGCTCGGTAGATAAGGGCCTCGAACCGTGGCACGAAGTGGGGACATCCCCCCACGGCAACGTCCCCCCTTGCGCTTACGGGGACCCCGCTCCGTTACGCAAGGTTTCGTGCCGGTAGGGAAAACGGCGGCGCCCCGGCACGGAGAGCGGGGCGCCGCCGTCGGTCCGGGTCGGGACTCTGGTAGGGGCTGCCGCTCAGTCGCGCAGACCGGGGAAGTCCGCCTCCGTGTACTCCACCCCGAGCCCACCGGCGGCGAGCGCCCCGGGATCCGCCGGACGGGAGCGGTCCGCGGCCTCCTCCCGCTCGCGCAGCGCCACCCGCCGGATCTTCCCGGAGATCGTCTTGGGCAGGTCCGTGAACTCGACCTTGCGCACCCGCTTGTACGGGGCGAGGTTCTCGCGGGCGAAGCGCAGGATCTCGCCGGCGAGCTCCCGGGTGGGCTCGGCGCCCGCCGCGAGCACCAGGTAGGCCTTGGGCACGGCGTGCCGGACGGGGTCCGGGGCGGGGACGACGGCGGCCTCCGCCACGGCGGGGTGCTCGATGAGCACCGACTCCAGCTCGAACGGGGAGATCCGGTAGTCGGACGCCTTGAAGACGTCGTCGGTGCGGCCCACGTAGGTGTAGACGCCGTGCTCGTCCCGGGAGGCGATGTCCCGGGTGTGGTACCAGCCGTCCTTGACCACCTCCGCGGTCCGCTCGGGCTCGTCGATGTAGCCCGCCATGATCCCGGGCGGGTCGTCGTCCACCCGCAGGCAGATCTCCCCCTCCTGGGCGGGCTCGCCCGTGCGCGTGTCGAGGAGCTCGACGACGAAGCCCGGCAGCGGCCGGCCCATGGCGCCGGGCACGACCGGCTGCCCGGGGGTGTTGGCGATCTGCAGGGTGGTCTCGGTCTGGCCGTAGCCGTCGCGGATCGTCACGCCCCAGGCGTCCTGCACGCGCCGGATGACCTCCGGGTTGAGGGGCTCCCCGGCGGAGACCACGGAGAGGGGCGGGTTCTGCACGCGGTGCAGGTCCGCCTGGATGAGCATCCGCCACACGGTGGGCGGGGCGCAGAAGCTCGTGACCCCGGCACGGCTCATCTGCTCCATGAGACCCGGGGCGTCGAACCGGTCCTGGTTGTAGATGAAGACGGTCGCCTCGGCGATCCACGGGGCGAAGAAGTTCGACCACGAGTGCTTGCCCCAGCCCGGGGAGGCGATGTTGAGGTGGACGTCGCCGGGGCGCAGCCCGATCCAGTACACCGTGGAGAGGTGCCCGAAGGAGTACGAGTAGTGGGTGTGCTCGACGAGCTTGGCCTGGGAGGTGGTGCCCGAGGTGAAGTACAGCAGCAGCGGGTCGTGGGAGCTCGTGGGCGCGTCCGGGACGAACTGCTCGGGGGCCGCCGCGGCCTCCTCGTAGTGGTGCACGGCGCGGCCCGGCAGCTGCTCCTGCACGGCGGCGACCTCGTCCGGGGAGCCCACGACGACCAGCCCGTAGTCGCCGTCCACGGACGCGAACTTCGGCGCGTTGGCGGCGTCCGTGACCACCCAGGAGACCCTGCCCCGCCGGACCCGGTCCAGCAGGTCCGCCGGGGGCATCATCACGGCGGTGGGGATCAGCGGCGCCCCGAGTTTCATGCCCGCGAGCTGGGTCTCCCACAGCTCGAGCTGGTTGCCGAGCATCAGCAGGATCCGGTGCCCGCGGCGCACGCCCAGGGCGCGCAGCCAGTTGGCGGTGCGGGCGGAGGAGACGGAGAGCTCCCGGAACGTGCGGCGCAGCTCGGTGCCGTCCTGGCCCACGATCCACAGCGCGTCCCGGGCGCCGCGCCGCGGGTCGCGGGCCACGTGGTCGAACCAGTCCAGGGCGTAGTTGAACCGCTCCATCCGGGGCCAGCGGAACTCCTCGCGCGCCTGGTCGTAGTCCTCGCGCAGCTCCAGGAGCCGGTCCCGGACCGCCTCGTACTGCCGGGACACGTCCTGCTCGGGAGCGCCGGGGGCGCCGGACGGGGCGTTCTGGGGGACCGGTTCGACCATGCGGAATCCTCTTCTCGTTCCCGGCCGGGCGGGCGCGGACGGCCGTCCGAGCAGTCTAGTGGGGCCCCGGGGAACTCCCCCCGGGCTGGCCGGCCGGGTGGACCTGAGAGGATGGGCCCGCACCCCGCCGCCGCCCGAGGAGTCCCCGCCCCGCCATGACCGCCCGAACCACCGACCGCCCCGGCCGCGCCGGCGCCCGCGAGTGGGGGGCGCTGGTGGTCCTCATGCTCCCGGTGCTGCTGATCTCGGTGGACAACACCGTCCTGAACTTCGCGCTGCCCCAGATCTCCCAGGAGCTGCGCCCCACCGGCCGGCAGCTGCTGTGGATCGTCGACTCCTACCCCCTGGTCCTCGCCGGCCTGCTCGTGCCCATGGGCTCGCTCGGGGACCGCGTGGGCCGCCGGCGACTGCTGCTCCTGGGCAGCACGGGGTTCGCGGTGGTCTCCGCGCTCGCCGCGTTCGCCCCGTCCGGGACGGCCCTCGTGGCGGCCCGAGCCCTGCTCGGGGTCTTCGGGGCGATGCTGATGCCCGCGACCCTGTCCCTGATCCGCAACATCTTCCGGGAGCCCGTCCAGCGGCGCACGGCCATCGCGGTGTGGGCCACCGGCTTCTCGGCGGGCGGCGCGCTCGGCCCGATCGTGGGCGGGGTGCTGCTGGAGCACTTCTGGTGGGGCTCGGTGTTCCTGATCGCCGTGCCCGTCCTGGTGCCGCTGCTGCTGCTGGCCCCCGTGCTGGTGCCCGAGTCCCGCAACCCCTCCCCCGGGCCCGTCGACGCGGTGAGCGCCGCCCTGATCATGACCGCCATGGCCGGGCTGCTGTGGACCGTCAAGTCCCTCGGCGCCGCCGGCCCGTCCGCCGGCACCGCGGCGGCGGGGGCCCTGGCCGCCGGGGCCGGCGCGCTGTTCGTGCGCCGGCAGCTGCGGCGCGCCGAGCCGATGCTGGACCTGCGGCTGTTCCGGCTCCCCGTCTTCACCGGCGGGCTGCTCAACAACCTCGTGGCCTCCACCGTCTTCATCGGGTTCCTGTTCTTCGTGTCCCAGTACCTGCAGCTCGTCGAGGGCCTGTCGCCGCTGCGCGCCGGCCTGCTCCTGCTCCCCGGGGCGGTCGTGACGATCGTCTCGGGCCTGCTGGTGGTGCGGGTGGTCGAGCACGTGCGCCCGGCCGTGG
Organism: Kocuria dechangensis; assembly: GCF_014636775.1. Classification (GTDB taxonomy): domain Bacteria; phylum Actinomycetota; class Actinomycetes; order Actinomycetales; family Micrococcaceae; genus Kocuria; species Kocuria dechangensis. Next base: position 57,696 of record NZ_BMEQ01000013.1, on the reverse strand, counting down.
TGGTCGGCGCCGGGCTGCTGGTGATGGCCTGCGGCTTCCTCCTGGTGCTGCTCGGGGACCTGGACGGCGGGACGCTGCTCGTGGTGGCGCTGATGGTGATCGGCCTCGGCTCGGGCGCCGGGCAGACCATCGCGGGCGACCTGGTCCTCGCCGAGGTGGAGCCGGAGCAGGCCGGGGCGGCCTCGGCGATCTCGGAGACCGCCTACCAGCTCGGCGCCGCGCTCGGCGTGGCCGTCCTCGGCACGGCGGTCACAGCCACCTACACCCGGACGCTGGCCGTGCCGCCCGGGCTGGATCCGGAGCAGGCCACCACCGCGTCCGGGACGCTCGGCGGGGCGGTCGCCGTGGCGGACTCCCTCGACCCGGCCGTGGCGCAGGAGCTCGTGGGCGCGGCGGTGGCGGCCTTCACGTCCGGGGTCCACCTGGCCGCAGGGATCGCCGCGGCGGTACTGGGCGCGACGTCCGTCGTCGTCGCCCTCCTGCTGCGCCGCGTGCCGCGCGGGCCCGGGCGCCGGTGACGCACGCGACGCGTTACGCGAACCGGACGGAGCCCCGTTTCCATCCGACCGGAGCAGATGCATCATGATGTAACCAGCTCAGCTCCCGAACGGCCAGAGGACGTGAGGACATGATCGATCCGGACCGCAGGGACGGCACGACGCCGCCGAGACGGGGTCCCGACCAGCCGCCCGAGACCACGGGCCGGTACGTGGTCGTCTTCGCGCAGGAGGTCCCCGACCTCGCGACCGTGCTGCGCTCGGCCGGGATGACGGAGGTGGTCACCGCCCGGGAGGCCCGCGAGGCGGGGGACGCGCTGGGAGCGGACGCCCTCGTGTTCCCGACGCTCCACGTGGCCGTGGTCTCGGGCGACGCGAACCGGATGGCCGCGCTGCGGACACCCTCGGAGGGACCGAACACGGTCCTGTCGGTCTCCCCCGAGCTCGTCCACCACATCCGTCCCGACGTCCCCGCCGACTACGTCACGGGCTACCGGGACGGCGTCGTGGACCTCAGCGAGCGCCTGCTCGCACGGCCGGCGCCGGGCGCGGAGCCGGGCCAGCCCGCTCCGCCGCCGCCGTACTACCGGGACGACGACAAGTTCACCTGGGGCCTGAACGCGGTCCAGGCCTCCACCTCGCCGTACTCCGGCAAGGGCGTCCGGGTGGCCGTCCTGGACACCGGCTTCGACCTCCAGCACCCCGACTTCGCCGGCCGCACCGTGAGCTCGCAGTCCTTCATCCCGGGCGAGACGGCCCAGGACGGCCACGGGCACGGGACCCACTGCGTCGGCACCTCCTGCGGGCCCCGCACGCCGGCCGAGGGCCGCGGCTACGGGGTCGCGCACGAGGCCGAGATCTACGCGGGGAAGGTCCTGAGCAACGAGGGCTCGGGCACGGACGCCCAGGTCCTCGCCGGGATCGAGTGGGCGCTGGAGAACAAGTGCGCGGTGATCTCGATGTCCCTGGGCTCGGACGAGCCGCAGGTCTCCCCGGCCTACACCGTGGTGGGCCAGCGGGCGCTGGAGCAGGGAGCCCTCATCGTGGCGGCGGCGGGCAACAACGCCAGCCGGGTCCAGGGGGAGGTCGGGTTCGTGGGGGTCCCGGCCAACAGCCCCTACATCATGGCGACCGGCGCCCTGACCCAGCAGCTCGACATCGCGTTCTTCTCCGCCCGCAGCCTGCCGGTGCGCGGCGGCCACGTGGATCTCGCCGCACCGGGGTGGCAGGTCTACTCGTCCTGGCCCATGCCCGAGCGCCACAACACGATCAGCGGGACCAGCATGGCCACCCCGCACGTGGCCGGCGTCGCCGCCCTGTGGGCCGAGGCCACGGGCTTCCGGGGACGCGACCTGTGGTCGGTGCTCGCGCAGGAGTCCTACCGGCTGCTCGCGCCCTCGGCGGACGTGGGCTCCGGGCTGCCCCTGGCCCCGCAGTAGGCACGGGCCGCAGAGCGGTCCAGGAGGACGGCGGACGCAGATGAACACGCAGACGGCGCACATCACCGTGGTCGTCGACGCGGCCCACCGGCCGGCGATCGATGCCCTGACCCATCGCCTGCGGGCGGAGGGGATGCAGGTGGAGCAGGTGCTCCGCCGGCTCGGCACGGTCACCGGCACGATCCCGGAGGACAGGCTGCCCGCCCTCGAGCGGATCGAGGGCGTCGCCTCGGTCGAACGGGAGCGGCGCTACAGGCTCCCCCCTCCGGACGAGCCGGTCCAGTAGCCGGCGGGCCCGCAGCGACGGGGCCCGGAACCGCGAGCGCGGTCCCCACGGGTAAGCTGAGCCGCCGGCCCCGCACCCGCGCGGGCGGGACGCCTCCTGCCGTCCGATCCCGACAGCCCCGAGGAGACCTCACCATGCTCGATCCTTCGCGACCTCGCCGCAGCGGCACGACCGCGCGGCGGCTCCGCACCGGTGCCGTGCCGGCCCTCGTGCTGACGGCGGTGACGACGCTGACGGGCTGCGGCTCGGACTATCCCCTCGGGGAGGAGCAGGAACGCGCGGCGCAGCACGACGGGTCGGGGCTGTCCGGAATCCTGACGGGCGTCGGCTCGACCGCGCAGAACGCCGCGATGCTCACCTGGCGCAGCAGCTTCGAGTCCGAGAACCCCGGGGCCCGGGTGCAGTACCTCTCCGCGGGCTCGGGCGCCGGACGCAGCGCGCTCGTCGGCGGCGGCACGGACTTCGCCGGTTCGGACGCCTACCTCGATGCGGAGGAGCAGGCCGAGGTGCGGGAGCACTGCGGGCCCGAGGGGGCCGTCAACATCCCCGTCTACATCTCCCCCATCAGCGTCGCCTTCAACCTCCCCGGCATCCAGGAGCTGAACCTCGACCCCGCGACCGTCGCCGGCATCTTCCGCCACGAGATCACGCGCTGGGACGACCCTGCCATCGCAGCCCAGAACGAGGGCGTCGACCTGCCCGACCTGCCGATCACCCCCGTGGCGCGCGCTGACGACTCGGGCACCACGGAGAACTTCACCGACTACCTGCACGCGGTGGCCCCCGAGGTGTGGACCGACGAGGAGGACGGCAGCTGGCCGGGCTCCCTGCCGACCGAGCGGGCCCAGGGCAACGCCGGCGTGGTGAGCCTCGCAGCCCGCACGGAGGGCGCCGTCACCTACGCGGACGACTCCCTGGTGGACGAGTCCATGGGCAAGGCCCGGATCAAGGTCGGTGACGAGTACGTGGCCGTGAGCGGAGAGGCTGCCGGCGCGGCCGTGGGCGCGGCCTCCCGGGTGGAGGGCACCGGCCCGCACGACATCGCGCTCGAACTGGACCGAGACCCCGACGTGGCCGGGGCCTACCCTGTGGTGCTGGTCTCCTACCACATCTACTGCACCACCTACGAGGACCCCGAGGTCCTCGAACTGGCCAAGGCGTTCGGTCACTACGTGGTCGGGGAGGAAGGCCAGCAACTGGCCTCGGAGTCCGTCAAGAGCGCCCCGCTGCCGGAGAACCTGACCGCGGAGGCCCAGGCAGCCCTGGACTCCATGCGCCTCCGCTGACCGCCCGGTCCGGCGACCGGCGCCGGGCGTTCGCGGACGGCTGAGCACCACGGGTGACCCTGGTCACAGCTCCACGGCGACGGTATCGTAAGCAACCTGGCGAACTGGAGACTCTTCGTCACGCACTGCTGGTCCGATCCAGTCGAAATCAAGTCGAAGGAGACGCGATGAGCACCAAGGTCGAGAAAACCGTTGTCGTGGACGTGCCGGTGACCACGGCGTACAACCAGTGGACCCAGTTCGAGGACTTCCCGCAGTTCATGGGCGGCGTGAAGAGCGTGACCCAGCTGACCGACGACCGCCTGGAGTGGGTGGCCGAGATCGCCGGCGTGCGCCGGCAGTGGGAGGCGAGGATCCTCGAGCAGGTCCCGGACCGCAAGGTCGCCTGGGCCGCCACCGAGGGCGCCACGAACGCCGGCGCGGTCACCTTCGAGGACGCGGGCCCCGGCCGGACCTCGGTGCACCTGGTCCTCGAGTACGAGCCCGAGGGCCTCGTGGAGAAGATCGGCGACAAGCTCAACGTCGTCGAGAACCAGGCCGAGAAGGACCTGGAGAGGTTCAAGAAGTTCATCGAGTCCGAGGGCTACGCCTCCGGCGCCTGGCGCGGGACGGTCGCCGGGGGCGCGCCCGTGGGGACGCCCGGCGTCGAGCACGCCGCGGCCTCGCGCGGGGACGAGGGCAAGGCCGGGATCTCCGGCAAGGCGGTCGCCGCGGGCGTCGCCGCGGCCGGTGTCGCCGCCGCCGGAGCCGCCGCGGCCTCGAAGAAGAAGGACAGGGAGGACGAGCAGGTCGTCGTCGAGCCCATCGCACCGGTCGCACCACCCGCGACCCCCGTCGTCGACGAGGTCGTGGCGCCGGCCAGGACTCCCCTGGACGAGAACCCGACCACGCCCCTGACGCCGCCGGTGCCCCCGACCGCCTACGACGCCGTCGGCACGGACGCCGAGGACGAGACCGGCCCGGACCGCACGATGCCGCCGAGCGCCGGCGGGCGCTCCGCGGGCGGACCGATCTAGGCAGGATCCGTCGGGGCCGCGGCGCGCCGCCCGGCCCCTGCACGCGAACGCCCTCCCGGCCCCGGTGACCCGGCGGCAGGGAGGGCGTCTCGCGCGAAGGCCCCGTTCCACCGCCCGCCCGCCGGCCGGCCGAGGCCGTGGCCGGCGAACCCTGGTGGTCTCCCGCGCAGTGGGTCACACTGGGCCTGTGACAGGCGAGGATGTGCTGATAGCCGTGGGCATGGCCCTGTTCGTCGCGGCGATCCTGTGGCAGCTGGGCGCCGGGCTGCGCCGGAGGCGCAGGGCACGGCGTGCGGGCGAGGCGTCGAGGCCGCCGGCGACGCTGACGGCTCCCGCGGTGCTCGGGCCCCTCGTGCTCATCGTGACGGGCGCGGCCCTGCTGGCGACCGCCGCCCTCGTCTGATCCGCCACCGGACACCCCACCTGACGCAGACGTGCGGAAGCCCCCGTCGTCACCGGTCGGCCGGCGACGACGGGGGCTTCCTCACGGTGGGCCCCGTGGGGCTCGAACCCACGACCCATGGATTAAAAGTCCACTGCTCTACCAACTGAGCTAGAGGCCCGCGCTCCGCCGCGGCGCAGGGTGCACGACCCGCCCGGAGCGGACACCACTCTACCGCACGGCCCCCGGCGGGACCGGGATCGGGGCGCTCCGGGGCCTCGACCGACTGGCCTACGCTGGGGCAGGGGGTGTGCGCCTCCCGACGCCGACCCGACCGGAGGACCCACCGTGGCACGCCAGCGAACAGAGGACACCGCCGGCGGCGCGGCCGCGGTGTTCGGCCCCTCAGCCGTCACCGAGTACCTCGAGCAGGTGGTCGAGCAGCTGCGGGACCAGCGCGGCGGCGCTCCCAGCGACTCGATCCCCGCCCTGGCCGAGGCCGACCCGGAGCGCTTCGGGATCGTCATCGCCACCGCGGACGGCCACGTCTACGCGGCCGGGGACGCCGACGAGGAGTTCAGCCTCCAGTCGATCTCCAAGGCCTTCACGTACGCCCTGGCGCTCGAGGACCTCGGCGCGGAGGCGGTGCACGAGAAGATCGACGTGGAGCCCAGCGGCGACGCCTTCAACGAGATCTCGCTGCAGCCGGGCACGGGCCGCCCCGCGAACCCCATGATCAACGCCGGGGCGATCACCTCCACCTGGCTCGTGCCGGACAGCGAGCGCGACCTGCGCCGGGACCGGATCCGTGCCGCCTACTCCCGGTGCGCGGGCCGCGACCTCGCGATCAGCCCCGAGGTGCTCGCCCAGGAGCACGACGCCGGCGACCGCAACCGCGCCCTGGGCTACCTCCTGGCCTCGGCGGGCATCATCGAGGGCGACCCGATCCGGGCGCTGGAGGACTACTTCGCGCAGTGCTCCGTGCTGGTGACCTGCCGCGACCTCGCGCTCATGGGGGCCACCCTGGCCAACGACGGGACGAACCCGGTGACGGGCGAGGAGGTGTTCGCCCCCGGGACCGTCTCCCGCGTCCTGTCCGTGATGAGCTCCTGCGGGATGTACGACGACGCGGGCGAGTGGATGGTCCGGGTCGGCCTGCCCGCCAAGTCCGGGGTGGGCGGCGGGATCATCGCCGTGCTGCCCGGCCAGCTGGCCGTGGCCACGTTCTCCCCCGCCCTGGACCGGCACGGCAACAGCGTGCGCGGCGTGCTGGCGTGCGAACGGCTGTCGCAGGACCTGCAGCTGCACTTCAGCCGCACGGCCCGCGCGTCGCGCTCCACGGTGCGGGCGAGCTACCCGATCGACCAGTCCCCGTCCATGGTGCGGCGCAACGCGGAGGCGGACGCCGTGCTCGCCGAGCACGGCACCGACGCGGTCGTCGTCGAGCTCCAGGGGGACCTGCTGTTCACGGGCGCCGAGACCGCGATCCGGACCGTCCGCGAGGTCGCCCTGGACGCCGAGTACGTCGTCGTGGACATGCGGCGGGTGGACGAGATCGCGGACTACGTCCTGCCGCTGCTGGCCCGCACCCGGGCCGAGCTGAGGGAGGCCGGACGCACCCTGGTGGTGGTCGACGGGGGCCGCGTCTCCCGCTCCGTCCTGGAGGGCGAGCCGCCGCTCGAGGTGTTCCCCAGCCGCGCCGCGGCCGTCAAGTGGGTCGAGGACGCCCTGCTCGAGCGGCACGGCGGGCCGGGGTGCACGCCCTCCCGCGTCGTGCCCCCGGACTCGGAGCTCCTCTCCCGGCTGGACCCCGAGGACGCCCGCGCCGTCCAGGCCCGGACCGTGGAACGGTCCTGGCGGGCCGGTGCCAACATCCTGCGGTCGGGGCAGAACTTCGCGGGCATCCACCTGGTGGTCAGCGGCGACGTCTCGATGTCCGTCCGCACGCCCACCGGCGAGCGGATCGAGCTGCAGATCCTGGGCCCCGGCATGAGCTTCGGGGAGATGGCCCTCGGCTCGGACGGCAAGCAGCACGTGACGCTCACCGCGGTCACGGACGTCACCGCTCGCGTGCTGACCCCCGAGGCCCTCGCGGAGCTGGAGGAGCAGGACCCGGTCCTGGCGCTGCGGCTGTGGAAGGCGATCGCCCGGGACGGCTACGAGCGCGCCGACCAGCAGTGGCGGGACGCGGCCGTGCACGCCTCCGCCACCGACTGGTGAGCGCTCCGTGGTCCGCCGCGGCCCGCGGCCGTACGCTGGTCGCATGAGCGACGTCCCCCGCCACCACAGGCCGGTCAGGTTCTCCCCCGAGCAGTTCGAGGAGCACGAGGGCGGACCCGACCCGGCCCGCGTCTCGGAGGCGGCCCACCTCGCGGCCCACGCCCTGGTCCACCGGGGCCGGGCCAGCGACGACCCAGAGGTGACCCGGCGGCTGATCGAGCTGACCGACGAGCAGGGCCTGGAGGGCATCGCGGAGATGTGGGCGGAGGCGCCCGCCGTGTCCCTGCCCGGGGCCCTGTGGCGGCTCTACGCGCTGCGCGCCGCGGTGCGCAAGGACCCGGAGCGGATGGGCCGCTACTTCGCCTCGGGACGCGGCACCGCGCAGGTCTCCCACGTGGTGGCCGGCGTCGCGGAGCCCCCGGGCGCGGAGGAGATCACCACGATGGCCGACGCGATCCTCTCGGGCGCCTTCAACGGGGACTTCGACGTGGCCCTGGACCGCTTCGCCGCGTTCTGCCGGGTGATCGCCCTGGGCCGGATCCGGCTGGCCGACACCGGGCAGATGGCGGTGGTCGACCCCGCCGCCGCGCGGGGCCCGAGCACCGTGGCCCTCACCCAGCGCCTCGAGCGCACCGCCGAGGAGCTCGAGGCCGCGGCCACCGCCTGGCGCCACGGGCACCTCGACTGAGCGCTCCCCGGATCCGGCCCGTGCCGGGTCCCACCGGGGACGGGCTTGGCCTCAGGGGGAGGTCGACTACCATGGACGCAGGTGTCGGGCCGTGGTAACCCCGGGCTCCAACTCATAGCCGCTGCGAGCGGCCTTACGCCGAGAGGCGTTCCCGGTCCGGCACCGCCCCCTTCCTCCGCTTCTCCTTCCGGTCCTCCCGGCCCGTTCCCGGGCGCGTCCCCCAGGCCCCGGACGGTTCACCCGCGCCGTGTACAGTGATTTTCGCCGTGCCCAGCGGCGCTGTCCCTCACGCCCAGGATGGTCACTACATGGCGCTTCGCATCTTCCCGGAGGACGACAAGGTCCTGGACCTGCTGGCGGACATGTCCGGGCAGATCACCGAGGCCGTGCGCCTGCTCTCGGAGCTGCTGGGCACCCCCGGTCCGAGCACGGACACCCTCGAGGCCATCCGCGAGTGCGAGGCCCGCACCAGCGACCTGTACTTCTCCGTGATGACCACGGCACGCTCCACCTTCGTGCTCCCGGTCCCGCGGCAGGACGTCTACGTCCTCGGGCACTGGCTCAACAAGGCCGCCGAGGAGCTCCTGGCGGTCGCCGAGGCCCACGTCGCCTACGATCTCGACCGTGCGCCGACGCACGCCACCGACCAGCTCGCGGTGATCGTGCGGATGTCCGGGCTCACCACGCGCGCGATGCGCAACCTCAGCTCCCTCGACGGCCTCGACGACTACTGGTACGAGATGCTGCGTCTCGGCAAGCAGTCCGAGCGGATCCACCAGCTGCACATGGCCCACATCCTCGAGCACCACAAGGCCATCCCCGCGATGAAACGACAGCAGGCCGTGGAGCGCTTCGTGGGCGCTGCCCGGGCGCTGGTGCGCGTGTCCACCGAGGTGGGCCGCATCGTCGTGGCGGAGTCCTGAGCGCGGTGCCGGAGCTGCTCACCGTCCTCGGGCTGGTCCTGGCCGTGGGGTACACGGTGGTCAACGGCTTCCACGACGCCCCCAACGCCCTGGCCCTGCCCGTGCGCGGCCGGGCGCTCACCCCGAAGGTCGGCCTGTGCCTGAGCGCCGTGGTGAACGTCGTGGGCGTCCTCTACGCCGGGATCCTGCTGTCCGACTGGTTGCTCCTGTCCGCCCCCGTGCCGCTGGACGTCGTGGGCTCCGCGACGATCGTCTGCGCCCTGCTGGCCACCATCGGCTGGAACCTGCTCACGTGGTGGTGGGGCATGCCGTCCTCGACCACGACCGCCCTGGCCGGAAGCCTCGTGGGCGCGCTGCTCGGCGCCCACGCCGTGGACCTGGTGGCGGACTCCCCGCTCACTGCCACCGCGCTGTACAAGATCGTCGTGCCGCTGGTGGTGGCCCCCGCGGTGGCCTACGCGGTGGCGTGGGCGCTGGTGATCCCCCTCGTCCACCTCCTCAAGCACTCCGAGCCCACGACGACCACCTACCGCTCCCGGCTCGTCCTCGCCACCGGCGCGGCCGCCGTCTCCTTCGGCCACGGCATCAACCACGGCCGCCGGGCCGCCTGGGTGGTCACGACCCTGCTCCTGTGCGCCGGGGTCCCGGTGGCCGCCGACGGCTCCGAGCTGTGGGTGCTGCTGCTGGTCGCCGCCGGCCTGGCGGGCGGCACGCTCTTCGGCGCCCGGCGGATCGCCTACACGCTCTCCTCCCGGATGGTGGTCATGGACCCGTTCCGCGGCGCCGTGGCCCAGGGGGTGGCCGGGGCCCTCCTGTTCATGGGCGGGACCCTGCTGCCCGTCCCCATGTCCACCTCCCAGACCACGGCCGCGGCCATCCTGGGGGCCGGCCAGCAGCAGCGGTTCACGACCGTCAACAGCAGGGTGGTCAAGCAGGTGCTGCTCGTCTGGGGCCTCACCGTGCCGGTGTGCGGGCTCGCCTCCGCGACGCTCATGCTCGCGCTCTCCCCCCTGCTCTGAGCCCCGCTCCCGGTCGCCGGGACGGCGAGCTCTGCCCCCGCACTCGGCCCCCGCACCGGGCCCCCGCACCGGGCCCCCGCACGACGGCGCCGCCCCACCTCGGGAGGTGGGGCGGCGCCGTCGTCGTGCGGGAGAGGAGCCCGGGCTCAGCCGAAGCGGCCGGACACGTAGTCCTCGGTCTGCTTCTCGTGCGGGTTGCTGAAGATCTCCGAGGTGGGGCCGTACTCGATGAGCTTGCCGGGCTTGCCGGTGCCCGCGATGTTGAAGAAGGCCGTCTTGTCGGAGACCCGGGAGGCCTGCTGCATGTTGTGCGTCACGATCACCACGGTGTACTCCTCCTTCAGCTCGCTGATGAGGTCCTCGATCGCGAGGGTGGAGATGGGGTCGAGGGCGGAGCACGGCTCGTCCATCAGGATCACGTCCGGCTTCACGGCGATCGCCCGGGCGATGCACAGCCGCTGCTGCTGCCCGCCGGACAGGCCCGAGCCCGGCTTGTCGAGGCGGTCCTTGACCTCGTTCCACAGGTTCGCGCCCTGCAGGGAGCGCTCCACCAGGTCGTCCGCGTCGGAGCGGGAGATCCGCTGGCTGTTGAGCTTCACGCCGGCCAGCACGTTGTCCCGGATGGACATCGTGGGGAAGGGGTTGGGCCGCTGGAAGACCATGCCGATCATGGAGCGCACGACCACCGGGTCCACGCCGGGGCCGTAGAGGTCCTCGCCGTCGAGCAGGACCTTGCCCTCGGCGCGGGCGCCGGGGATGACCTCGTGCATGCGGTTGAGCGTGCGCAGGAAGGTCGACTTGCCGCAGCCGGACGGGCCGATGAACGCGGTGACCGACCGGGCGTCGATGCCCATGCTGATGTCGTCCACGGCCAGGAAGTCGCCGTAGTAGACATTGAGGTGCTCGACGTCGATTCTTTTGGACATTCTGGGTTCCTTGCTGTTTTCTCGCGGAAGTTGGAGGTCGGTGCTCAGCGGCCGGCGGTCTTGGGCGCGAAGGCCTTGGCGACGAGGCGGGCGACCAGGTTGAGCAGCATGACGATGATGATCAGGATCAGCGCGGCGGCCCACGCGCGCTGCGCGGACGGGTCGGGGTTGGTCGGCGAGGTCGGCGTCATGATCTGGTAGTAGATGAACGTCGGCAGGGTCGTCATCCAGCCGGAGAACGAGTTCCAGTTGATGGCCGTGGCGAAGCCCGCGGTGACCAGCAGCGGGGCGGTCTCCCCGATCACGCGGGCGATCGCGAGGGTGACACCCGAGGCGATGCCGGAGATGGCCGTGGGGATGACGACCTTGACGATCGTCCGCCACTTGCGCACGCCGAGCGCATAGGCGGCCTCGCGCAGCTCGTTGGGGACGATCTTCAGCATCTCCTCGGTGTTCTTCACGACCGTGGGGATCATGAGCACGGTCAGCGCCACCGCGGCCACGAAGCCGAAGCGGGTGGACGGGCCGAAGAGCAGGCCGAACAGCGCGGCCGCGAACAGACCGGCGACGATCGACGGGATGCCCGTCATGACGTCCACGAAGAACGTGATCGCGCGCCCGAGCCAGCCGCCCCTCGAGTACTCCACCAGGTAGATCGCGGTGAGGAGCCCGATGGGCACGGACAGGAGAGTGGCCCAGAAGGTGATCGACACGGTGCCGACGATCGCGTGGTAGGCGCCGCCCAGCACGGGCGTCTCCCCTGCGGCGGCCGCGTTGTCCGTGGCGCCGGTGACCCCGTTCATGGAGGTGAGCAGCAGGTTCGAGTTGAGGCCCGGCAGACCGTTGGCGAGGACCGTCCAGATCACCGACACGAGCGGGACCACGGCCAGGATGAACGCGGTGTAGACCAGGTAGGTCACGAGCGAGTCGGCGCCCTTGCGCCGCCCCTCGACGGCGGTCACGGCGACCGGGGCGGCCACGAGGAAGATGACGGCGGAGAACACGGCCCACAGGGCCACGTTGAAGCCGACCAGCGCCGCGGCGGCGGCGCCGACCACGACCGCGGCGATCCCGATGGTGGGGACGAGCCACGCGGGCCGCTGGTTGCGGGTGAGCCGCGACCGGCGCCCGCCGGTCGGCGGTGTGGAGGTCTGGTTGCGCAGGAGAGTGGTCGACATCAGTTGGCTCCCGAGAATTCCTTGTAGCGGGTGATGATGGCGCGGGCGATCATGTTCACGACCAGGGTGATGAGGAACAGGACGAGGCCCGCCGCGATCAGCTCGGACAGCCGCAGGCCGTAGGCCTCCGGGAAGTTGAGCGCGATCTCCGCCGCGATGGTCTGGTTGCCGGACTGCAGGAGCGACGCCGTGAGCGGGCCGCTCGAGAGGACCAGCGCCACGGCCATGGTCTCGCCGAGGGCGCGGCCCAGCGCCAGCATGACCGAGGAGATGATGCCGGGACGGGCGAAGGGCAGCACCGTCATGCGGATCATCTCCCAGCGGGTGGCGCCCAGCGCCAGCGCCGCCTCCTCGTGGAGCTTCGGGGTCTGCACGAAGATCTCCCGGGACATAGCGGTGATGATCGGCAGGATCATGATCGCGAGCACGACGCCGGCGGTGAGGATGGTCTTGCCAGTCTGGGACGCCGGGCCGGAGAAGATCGGGATGAAGCCGAAGTTCTCGGCGAGCCAGCCGTACAACGGCACGAGCGAGGACGCCAGGACGGTCGTGCCCCACGCGCCGTAGATCACCGAGGGGATCGCAGCGAGCAGGTCGATGACGTAGGCGACCGGCTTGGCGATCCGGGCGGGCGCGTAGTGGGAGATGTACAGCGCCACGAGGACGCCGATGGGCGTGGCGATGGCCAGGGCGATGACCGCCGCGATGACCGTGCCGATGACCAGCGGCCAGATGTAGGCGAAGAAGCCCTCGCCGCCCGACACGTCCTCGGCCGGGGCCTGGAACGTGGGCAGCGCCTGCATGAACAGGAACAGGGCCACGGCGGCCAGGACCGCGAGGATCAGGACCCCGGCGCCGAGGCTGAGCCCGGAGAAGACGGAGTCACCTGCTTTGCCGCCGGCCGCGGATTTCTTGGTGGTGACGGTGGTGGACATGTCGTGCGCCCCTTCGATTGCGTGACACGAGCTGTTCTGGATGGGGATCGGCACCCAGCGCCTGGATCGGGTGGCGCACCTCACGGAGAAGGCGCCCCACACAGAAATGTCCCGTTCGGCGCGGAGCCGGACCTGGGGCCCGGTCCCGCGCCGAACGGGATCACGTGGATCGGATCAGCCGGCGACGGTGATCCGGTCGAGGGCCTCCTGCGCCCGGGTCCGCAGGGTCTCGGACATCGGCGCGGAGCCGGCGGCGTCGGCCGCCGTCTGCTGGCCCTCTTCGCTGACCATGTACGAGCCGAAGGCCTTCGCGAGGTCCGCAGTCTCCTGGGAATCGTACTGCGGGCAGAAGATCTCGTACGACACGAGCACGATCGGGTAGGCCCCGGACTCGGTGGTGTCCCGCTCCAGGTCCATCGCCATGTCGTACTCGGCGCGGCCCTCGACCGGGGTGGAGGCCTCGACGGCCTTCGCGGCGGCCTCCGAGGAGTACGGCACGTACTCCTCGCCGACCCCCACGGCGACGGTGCCGAGGTCGCCGACCGCGGAGGCGTCGGCGTAGGTGATGGCGCCCTCGGTGGCGTTGGTGGACTGGACGACGCCGGCGGTGCCCTTGTTGTTCTCGGCGGCCCACTGGGACGGCCAGTTGCCGGAGACCTCCTCGGTCCACACCTCGGGAGCGGCGGCGGCCAGGTACTCCTGGAAGTTCTCGGTGGTGCCGGACTCGTCGTTGCGGTGCACCACGGTGATCGGGGTGTCGGGCAGGTCGGCCTCGGGGTTCTGGTCGGCGATCGCCGGGTTGTTCCAGGTCTTGATCTCGCCGGTGAAGACCTGGGCGATGGTCTCGCCGTCCATGTTCACTGTCTCGACGCCCGGCAGGTTGAAGGCCACGGCGATCGGGGAGATGTAGGCGGGGACGTGGAAGGCGCCCTCGGGGCCGCAGACCTCCTTGGACGCCTCGTACTCCTCGTCGTCGAGGTAGGCGTCGGAGCCGGCGAAGTCCGCACCGCCGGCGACGAAGGCCTCACGGCCGGCACCGGAGCCGTCCGGGGAGTACTGGACGGTGGCCCCGGAGTTGGCCTCCTGGAAGCCGTTCTGCCACGCGGTCATGGCCGCGTTCTGGGCCGACGAGCCGATGCCGGTCAGGGTGCCCGAGACGGAGCCGGCGGCGGCGCCGGTCTCCGAGCCGGAGCCGTTCCCCGTGGCGTTGTCGGAACCGCACGCGGTCAGCGCGAGGGTGCCGATGGCGAGGACGGCGGCGGACCGGCCGAGGTGGGATGCCTTCACTGTTGCCCCTTCAAATCACAGTCGTGGCCCGTCGAGGGGCCGTGTTCCACGGGCCGCGGGGAGAGCTCCGGGCCCGGTGAGAGGTGGGATCCGCCGATTCGCAGCGGCGCTCTCACAGGGACACGCTAGGAATCGGACCTGACCATCGTGGCGTCACAAGGTGAACGGGTGGTGAACAGTCCCCCTCGTCACGGACACGTGTACGGAAGGTCACACCCCCGGCGCGACTCCCGGCCCCGGCACCACCGGCTCCCGGGGGCCGGCCGCCTGCTCCCCTAGGATGAGCCCATGGCCACAGGCACCCGCGCGCACGCGTTCCTCCGCGCCCTGCGCACGCGCACCCGGGTCGGCTTCACCCGGGTCCGCACCGGGGTGCTCCAGGCCTTCCAGATGACCGTCGCGAGCGTCGGCGCCTACCTGATCGCCGAGCAGCTCCTCGGTCACCACGGCCCCATCTTCGCGGCCACGGCCGCCCTCGTCTCCCTCGGCTTCGCCAAGGGCGGGCTGCGGTACCGGAGGGTGCTCGAGGTATCGATCGGCTGCACCCTGGGCATCGCCGTGGGCGACGCCCTCATCCACGTCCTGGGCACCGGGGTCTGGCAGGCCGGCGTCGTGCTCATGACCTCGATCCTGCTGGCCCGGTTCCTCGACAACGGGACGCTGTTCACCACCCAGATGGGCCTGCAGTCCGTGCTCGTCGTGCTGCTGCCGCCGTCCCAGGACGGCGTGTTCGCGCGCTCCACCGACGCTGTCGTGGGCGGGCTCTGCGCCCTGGCCATGGCCTACTTCGTGCCCACGGACCCCCGGCGCCAGCCGCGCGAGGACCTCCGCCGGCTCGTGGAGCAGTTCTCCCGGGTGCTGCGGGAGGCCGGCCGCGCCGTGGAGGACTACGACTCCACGGCGGCGTGGCTCGCGCTCGTGCGGGCCCGGCAGACCCAGCCCCTGGTCGACTCGGTGACCACTGGGCTCAAGGCCTCCCTCGAGATCGCCCGGGCGTCGCCGCTGTACCGGAGCCGCCGGGCGGAGGTCGAGGAGATCGAGCACTCGATCCACTACCTGGACCTGGCCGTGCGCAACTCCAGGGTGCTCGCCCGCCGGCTCGCCTCCGTGCTCAACCACGTGACGCTCTCGGACGAGGCCGTCGTCTCCCTGACCGGCGCCCTCGACGACCTCGCGGACGCGGTCACCACCCTGGGCAACGCGCTCGCCGTCGCCTCGCCCGGTTCCCGGGAGAGCTACCTGCGCCAGGCGCGCAACGAGCTGGCGGACGTGGCCGGGCGGCTGCTCCCCCGCGAGATGGGCGTGCGCACCATGGAGGGCGAGACCCTGGTGCTGGACATGCGCCCGATGGTCGTGGACCTCCTCGAGGCGGCCGGCATGACCCACGAGGAGGCGCGGGCGCAGATGCCCCCGCTGGAGGGATGGGACCGGGCCTGAGGCTGCCTCCCCCCGGAGCTCAGGGGCGCAGATGCGCGGTGAGGGCGGCGACGGTCTCCTTGGCCGTGGGCCCGACCCCGATCAGGGTGGCCGAGCCCGGTCCGGTCCAGTCCCCGTACCCGAGCAGGTAGAGCCCCGGCACCTTGGTGGAAGCGGTGCCCCGGGTGCTCACCGTTCCGTCGTCCTCCCGGACGTGCAGGGGCCGCAGGTGCCGCAGCGCCGGGCGGAACCCGGTGCACCAGATCACCGCGTCCACCTCCTGTTCCCGCCCGTCGGCCCAGGCGATCCCGGTCGGGGTGAAGCGGGCGAACATCGGAGCGGGCCGCAGCAGCCCGGCGTCCCGCGCCCGCTTCACCGGCGGGACGACGACGATGTTGCCCAGGGACGCGACCCCGCCGGGATCCGGCAGCCCGGCGGCCAGGGCCTGGGCCCGGGCGGTGGCCACGCGGAACAGCTCCCGGCCGTCGACGTCGTCGGGCAGCCAGTGCGGCGCGCCGTTGAGGCACCACGTGAGGTCCGCGGACCCGGCCAGCTCCGCGGCGATCTGCGCCCCGGAGTTCGCCCCGCCCACGACGACGACGCGCCGGCCCCGGTAGGGGTCGGGCCCGCCGTAGCGGGCGCTGTGGACCTGGGCGCCCCGGAAGTCCCGCTGGCCCGGGACGGTGGGCCAGAACGGCTGGGACCACGTGCCGGTGGCGCTGACCACCGCCCGGGCGTGCCACTGCCCGGCGGTGGTCTCCAGCCGGAACCCGTCGCCCTCCCGGTGCACGGCGCGCACGCGGACGGGCCGGCGCACGGGCAGGTCGTAGCGGGCCTCGTAGTCGGCGAGGTAGTCGATCACCTGCGCCGCGCCGGGGTTGCCCCCGGCCGTCGAGGGCATGGGGCGGCCGGGCAGGGAGGAGTACTCCGCCGGGGAGAAGAGCCGCAGCGACGGCCAGGTGTGCCGCCAGGCCCCGCCGGCGGTCTCCTGGTCGTCGAGCAGGACGAAGGACAGCCCGGTGCGGCGCAGGTAGTAGCCCGCGGCCAGCCCGGCCTGTCCGGCGCCGACGACCGCGACGTCCACGTGGTGGTCCATGGTCCTCAGTCTCCCCTGCGGTCTCCCCTGCTCGTGCGGCGCGTGCTCCTGGACGTCCCCCGCCCTACTCCGTGATGGTCCCGGCGGGCAGCAGCTCGGCGATCAGCTGCTGGACCCGGACCTTGATCTCGTCGCGGATCGGGCGCACGGCCTCGAGGCCCTGGCCGGCGGGGTCCTCGAGCTCCCAGTCCTTGTAGCGCTTGCCCGGGAAGAAGGGGCAGGCGTCCCCGCAGCCCATGGTGATGACCACGTCGGAGTCCTGCACGGCCTCGGTGGTCAGCACCTTGGGCTTCTGGGCGCTCATGTCGATGCCCTCCTCGGCCATCGCCTGCACGGCCACGGGGTTGACGGCGTCGCCCGGGGCCGATCCCGCCGAGCGCACCTCGATGCGGCCCCGGGAGAGGTGGGTGAGGTAGGCGGCCGCCATCTGGGAGCGCCCGGCGTTGTGCACGCACACGAACAGGACGCTGGGCTTGGTGGTCTCGGTGCTCATCGGGGTGGTGTCCGTTCTGTCGGGGAAGGGGCGGTGGGAGGGGTCAGGTGGTCCGGGGTCAGACGCGGGCCGGGTCGGTGAGCCCTGCCAGGGCGGTCTCGCCCACGGGCTCGTCGGCCAGCTGCGGGATCACGGCGGTGCGCCGGGCCAGCTGCTGCACGGCCCGGATCTGCTCGGCCTCGTGGCGGGCGCGTTCCTGCAGGAAGGCGGAGCCGGGGTCGGCGGCGGCCACGGAGTTGTTGACCACCCACGCCCAGGGGTGCAGGTCGGCCCGCTCCAGGTCCTCCTGCAGCTGCTGCGCCTCCAGGACGGGGGTGGTCTCGGCCAGGGTGACCAGCACCAGCTTGGTCAGCTCCGGGTCCTGCAGGCGCATCAGCGGCGTGGTGAAGGAGAAGCCCTCGCCCATGCTGCGGGCGATCTCGCGGTGGTAGGAGCCGGTGGCGTCCAGCAGCAGCAGGGTGTGGCCGGTGGGTGCGGTGTCCACGACCACGAAGCGGCGGCGGGACTCGTTGACCGCCGCGGAGAACTCGTGGAAGACCGAGACCTCCTCGGTGCACGGGGACAGCAGGTCCTCGGCCAGCTGCGCCCGGCCGGTCTCGTCCAGGTTCCTGCCCTTGGACGCCAGCACCCGGTCGCGGTAGGCGGCGACGGCCTGCTCGGGGTCGATCCGCGAGACGGTGAGGTGCTCGACCTCTCCGGCCAGGGTCTCGGAGAGGTGGGCGGCCGGGTCGGTGGTGGTCAGGTGCACGTCGTGGCCGCGGTGGGCCAGGGCCACGGCGATGGCCGCGGCCACGGTGGTCTTGCCGACCCCGCCCTTGCCCATGCACATGACGAGCCCGTGGTCCTGGGCTGCGAGCTCGTCCACCAGGGCTCCCAGCCCCGGCAGGTCGACCGCCGCGGGTGCGGTGGCCGTCGCCGGCTCGGGGGCACCGTCGTCGCCGGCGAGCAGGGACCGCAGCGCGGGCAGCCCGACCATGTTCTGCGGGCGCAGCGCCACCTCGTCGCGCGGCAGGCCGGTGAGGACCGCCGGCATCCGGTCCAGGGCGGCCTGCTCCCGGGCCCGCACCGCGCGCACGAGGGGGTCCTCGCCGGCGGGCATCAGGCCGTTGACCACCAGGTGCTGCTCGGTCATCCCGATCCGGGCCAGTTCCTCGTGCGTGCGGGCGACCTCGGCGAGGCTGGACTCCTGGGCGCGGGCCACCAGCACCAGCCGGGTCCGGGCCGGATCGGCCAGGGCGGCCACCGCCGCGGCGTACGTGCTGCGCTGCTTCTCCAGGCCCGAGAGCGGGCCCAGGCAGGAGGCGTCCCCCTTGCCGGCGTCCAGGAACGCGGTCCAGTCCCCGGGCAGCTGCAGCAGGCGGATGGTGTGCCCGGTGGGGGCGGTGTCGAAGAGGACGTGGTCGTAGCGCTCGCCGATCGTCCCGTCGGCCAGGATCCCGGTGAACTCGTTGAAGGAGGCGATCTCGGTGGTGCAGGAGCCCGAGAGCCGCTCGGTGATCGAGGCGATCTCCGCCTCGGGGAGCAGCCCCCGGACCGGGCCGACGATCTTCTCCCGGTAGGCCTCCGCGGCCTGCTCCGGGTCGATCTCCAGGGCGTGCAGGCCGGGCACGTCCGGGATCGCGGTGACCGTGTTGCCGATGACCACCCCGAAGACCTGGCCCACGTTGGAGGCCGGGTCCGTGCTCACCAGCAGCACCTTCCGGCCGGCACCGGCCAGGTGCAGGGCGGCGGCGCAGGCGACGGAGGTCTTGCCCACCCCGCCCTTGCCGGTGAAGAACAGGAACCGGGGGGTGCGGTCGAGGAATGTCATCGTGCTCGCTTTCCGAAGGAGGAGGTCACCGGCGCCCGGGGACACCGGTCAGCTCGCCCAGCAGCCGCCGGACCCGGGCGTCGATGTCGTCGCGGACCAGGCGCATCCGCTCCGCGCCCTCGATCCCCCGCTCGGACGGCTCGTCGGTGTGCCAGGTCTCGACGGTGCCGGCCATGCCCTCGACGGGCTCGACCTCCGCCTCGTTCCCGAGCACCACGACGCGGTCCACGGAGCGCAGCAGCTCCGGGTCGACGGGCTTCGGGCGCCCGTGGGACATGTCGGCGCCGACCTCCGCGACGACCTCGGCGGACAGGGCGTTGATCTGCTTCCCCGGCCTGGTGCCGGCGGAGTGGACCTCCACCGCACCGGCGGCGTGCTTGTCCATGAGGGCGGCGGCCATCTGGGACTTGCCGCCGTTCTTGGCGCAGACGAACAGGACGGAGGGCGTGGTGGCGCTCATCGGATGCTCCTGGGGACTGGCGGGGTCACGGGGTTCACGGGGCGTGGGCGTTCAGCGGGCGGGGACGGTGCGGTCACCGGGGAACAGCTTCCGCCCGGCCCACAGGGACACGTAGACCAGGCCGACCAGGACCGGGACCTCGATCAGCGGCCCGACGACCCCGGCCAGGGCCTGTCCGGAGGTGACCCCGAAGGTGCCGATGGCTACGGCGATGGCCAGCTCGAAGTTGTTGCCGGCGGCGGTGAAGGCCACGGTGGTGGACTTCGCGTAGTTCAGCCCCAGGGCCTTCGACGCGACCAGGCCGATGCCGAACATGAGGAAGAAGTAGACCAGCAGAGGCAGGGCGATGCGGGCGACGTCCAGGGGGTTGGAGGTGATGGCCTCGCCCTGCAGGGCGAAGAGCAGCACGATCGTGAACAGCAGCCCGTAGAGCGCCCAGGGGCCGAGCTTCGGAAGGAAGGTCTCCTCGTACCAGGTGCGGCCCTTGGCCCTCTCCCCCAGGGTGCGGGTGAGGAACCCGGCGACCAGGGGGATGCCCAGGAACACCAGGACGCTCAGCACGATGGACCACACGGAGAACTCCGCCGACGTCGTCGGCAGGCCGAGCCAGGCGGGCAGGACCTGGAGGTAGAACCAGCCGAGGGCGCCGAAGGCGATCACCTGGAACACGGAGTTGATCGCCACCAGCACCGCGGCCGCCTCCCGGTCCCCGCAGGCGAGGTCGTTCCAGATCAGCACCATGGCGATGCACCGGGCCAGCCCCACGATGATCAGTCCCGTGCGGTACTCGGGCAGGTCGGGGAGGAAGATCCAGGCCAGGGCGAACATCAGCGCCGGGCCCACGATCCAGTTCAGCACCAGGGAGGCGCCCATCAGGCGCCTGTCGCCGGCCACGCGGTGGGTCTCGTCGTAGCGGACCTTGGCCAGCACCGGGTACATCATCACCAGCAGGCCGACGGCGATGGGCAGGGACACCTCCCCGATCTTCACCGCCTCCAGGGCGGTGTTCAGGCCCGGGACGAAGCGGCCGAGCAGCAGGCCGGCGACCATGGCGGCGATGATCCAGGCGGGCAGCCAGCGGTCGAGGAAGGACAGGTCCTTCATCACCCCCTGGTGCGGGGCGGGGGAGGTGACGGTGTTGCTCATCAGGAGGCAGGCCCTTCGTATCGACGGTTGTCTATCAGGAACACTATGGGGTCACATCGACGTGCGTCAATGTAGACTGGGGTGATGACTCTCGCACCCGACCTCCAGGCCACCGCCGCCGACCAGTGCGCCCCGGGCTCGTCCCGGTCCGGGTGCTGCTCGCTCTCCGGCGGGCCCATGACGGCGGACGACGCCCAGCGGATCGCCGGGCGGCTCAAGGCGCTGGCGGACCCCACCCGTCTGCGCCTGCTCTCCCACGTGGCCGCCCAGGGCTGCGGCGCGGTCTGCGTGTGCGACCTGACCGAGGAGGTGGGCATCAGCCAGCCCACGGTGAGCCACCACATGAAGAAGCTCGTGGACGCCGGGCTGCTGACCCGCGAGCAGCGCGGGAAGTGGGCCCACTACTCCGTGGTGCCCGAGGCGTTCGCCGAGCTGCAGGCCTTCCTGGACCTGCGCTGACCGGCGCCCCCGCGCCCCGCTGGGGTGTCCGCCGCGGCGGCTAGCCTGGAGCCCATGAGCACCCGCACCCGCCGCACCTCCCCCTCGTACCGCTGCACCGAGTGCGGCTGGACCACCGCCAAGTGGGTGGGCCGGTGCGGGGAGTGCCAGGCGTGGGGCACCGTCGAGGAGATCGGCGAGCACAAGGCGCGCACCACCGCCGCCCGCTCGATCGCCGAGCCCGCCCGGCCCATCGCGCAGGTCGACGCCACCGTGGCCACGTCGATGCCGACCGGGGTGCCGGAACTGGACCGGGTCCTCGGCGGGGGCCTGGTCCCCGGCGCCGTGGTCCTGATGGCCGGCGAGCCAGGGGTCGGCAAGTCGACCCTGCTGCTCGACGTCGCCGCCCGCTTCGCGGAGGGCACCGGCGGGTCCACGCGCGACGTCCTCTACGTCACCGGCGAGGAGTCGGCCGCGCAGGTGAAGCTGCGGGCGGACCGGATCGACGCCGTGGCGCCCACCCTCTACCTCACCGCCGAGACCGACCTCGCCACGGCCCTCGGCCAGATCGAGAGCATCTCCCCCCGCCTGCTCGTCGTCGACTCCGTGCAGACCCTCGCCAGCGCCGAGGTCGAGGGCTCCGCGGGCGGGGTCACGCAGGTCCGCGAGGTCGCGGCCTCCCTCATCGCCGTGGCGAAGAAGCGGAACATGACCACCCTGCTCGTGGGCCACGTGACCAAGGACGGCTCCATCGCCGGGCCCCGGCTGCTCGAGCACCTCGTGGACGTGGTGTGCCAGTTCGAGGGCGAGAAGCACTCCCGGATCCGTCTGCTGCGCGCCGTCAAGAACCGCTACGGCCCCACCGACGAGGTCGGGTGCTTCGACCTCACCGAGACCGGCATCACGAGCGTGGAGGACCCCTCGGGCCTGTTCGTCTCCCGCACCGCCATGCCGGTCTCGGGGACGTGCCTGACGGTCACCCTGGAGGGCCGCCGGCCTCTCCTCGCCGAGGTCCAGGCGCTGCTCGACCGCTCCTCCACCGCCCAGCCCCGCCGCGCCACGGCCGGCCTGGAGTCCTCGCGGGTCGCCATGCTCCTGGCCGTGCTGCAGCGGCGGGCCGGCGTGAACCTGGCCGGCCTGGACTGCTACGTCTCCACCGTGGGCGGGGTGAAGCTCACCGAGCCGTCCACGGACCTCGCCGTGGCGATGGCCCTGGCCTCGGCCGCCCAGGACCGCCCGCTGCCGCAGCGGCTGGTCTGCTTCGGCGAGGTGGGCCTGGCCGGGGAGGTCCGGCCCGTCCCGGGCATCGGCCGCCGCATCCAGGAGGTCGCCCGGCTGGGCTTCACCCACGCGGTGGTCCCGGCCAGCCCCACCGGCCCGGGGCCGGTCCCGCCGGGCTTCACGGTCCGGGAGGTGACCACGATCACCGACGCCATGGAGTTGCTCTTCCCCGCCTCCGCCGCGGGCCAGCGCCCGAGGCGGGCGGCCCCCGCCGCCGTATGATGTGACCGTGGCGAAGACCCCTGAGAACGCACTGCGCAAGACGCTGGCCCGCATCGCTCCCGGCACCGAGCTGCGCGCCGGCCTGGAGCGCATCCTGCGGGGGCGCACCGGCGGTCTCATCGTGCTCGGCTTCGACCGATCCGTGGAGACCATCTGCTCGGGCGGCTTCGACATCGACACCGACTTCTCCGCTCCCAAGCTGCGGGAGCTCGCCAAGATGGACGGCGCGATCGTCTGCGACCGCGACGCCACCCGCATCCTCAAGGCCGGGGTCCAGCTGGTGCCGGACGCCTCGATCGAGACCACGGAGTCCGGCACCCGGCACCGGTCCGCGGAGCGCACCGCCAAGGAGACCGGGGTGCCCGTGATCTCGGTGAGCCAGTCGATGAGCGTGATCACCATCTACGTGGGCGAGACCCGCTACGCGATCGAGGGCTCGCAGTCCATCATGGCCCGCGCCAACCAGGCCCTGCAGACCCTGGAGCACTACAGCCACCGCATGGAGCAGGTGCTGGGCAACCTCTCCTCCCTGGAGATCGAGGCGTCCGTCACCGTCCGGGACGTCGCCCTGACCCTGCAGCGCATGGAGATGGTCCGGCGGATCTCCTCCGAGATCGGCTGGTACGTGCTCGAGCTCGGCGTGGACGGGCGGCTCATCGCCCTGCAGCTCGAGGAGCTCACCGCGGGCACCGGGCCGGGTCCCGACGTGGTGCTGCGCGACTACCTGCCGGACGGCACCTCCGCGCAGGGCCTCACGGAGGGCCTCGAGCGGCTGGCCGAGCTCACGCCCGCGGAGCTCATCGACCTGCAGCGGATCGCCGTGTCCGTGGGGCTGATCGAGCCGCAGGGCAGCCTCGAGACGGACCTGCACCCGCACGGCTACCGGCTGCTCGAGGGCATCAAGTCCATGCCGCGGGCCGTGGCCAACCGGCTGGTGCGCCAGTTCGACGGCCTGCAGTCGCTCATGGCCGCCAACCTCGAGGACCTCAAGGCCGTCGAGGGCATCGGCGAGCAGCGGGCCCGGACCGTGCGCGAGTCCCTGTCCCGGATGGCCGAGACGAGCCTGCTCGAGCGGTTCATGTGAGCCGCCCGCCCCGGGCTCACTCCAGGACGAAGGTCGCGGGCTCGCCCGTGCGCTCCCCCAGGGAGACGGCCAGGCGGTAGTAGCCCGGGTGGGCCTCCGCGCCCGCCTCGGTGCACCCCTCGACGGTGCGCTTCCGGTCCCACGTCAACCGGGCGGTCTGCTGCTGCCCGGGCTCGAGGGTGAGCTCCCGGTCCTCGGAGACCGCCTGGCAGTGCCGGCTGTCGAAGAGGGTGTCGGCTCCCGAGCTGACCTCGTAGACCATCTGGGACGTGCCCGCGTTGACGTGGCACGGGTCCTCCCCCGTGTTCTCGAGGGTCAGGACCAGGGCCGGCTGCTCGCCCTCGGCGTAGCTCTCCTTGTCGGTGGAGGCCCGGACCACCAGCGCGGACCCGCACTCCTCCGCGGGCTCCGCCGTGCTGGACGCGGACGGCGACGCCGAGGCGGAGGCGTCCTCGTCCGGACGGGCCGTGAAGTCCGCGAAGGGGTCCTGCTCCGCCGCCGCGGACGCCGTGGCCGCCTCGGGGGCCGGCACCGCGTCCGACGCGCCGGAGCCGAGCACGGTCACGAGCGCGGTGATCACCCCGACGACCACGAGCACGAGCAGCAGCCCTGCGGCGAGGGCCGCGACGAGCCGGCGGCGGCGGTAGACCTCGGGCGCCTCGCGCCGGGAACCGGGGGTGCTCGGGGGCCGTCCGTCGTCGTCGAAACCGTCCCCCGACCGTCCGTGGGGGGTGCTCCCGGAACCCTTCTGCGCCATGCCCCAAGGCTACAGTGGGTCCGATGAGCTCCGTTCCCACCCCCCTCCCCCGCACCGGCGCGCACGCCGTCCCGCACGGCCTCCACGAGGCCGTGGTCCGGTGGTTCGACGACGCCGCCCGCGACCTCCCGTGGCGGCACCCGGACTGCTCGCCCTGGGGCGTGCTGGTCAGCGAGTTCATGCTCCAGCAGACGCCCGTGGTGCGCGTGCTGCCCGTGTGGCGGGCCTGGCTGCAGCGCTGGCCGCGGCCCGCCGACCTCGCCGCCGAGAGCCCCGGGGAGGCCGTGCGCGCGTGGGGCCGGCTCGGCTATCCGCGCCGGGCCCTGCGCCTGCACGCCGCGGCGGTCGAGCTCGTCGAGCGCCACGGCGGGGAGGTGCCCGCCGACCACGACGCGCTGCTCGCCCTGCCCGGTGTGGGCGCCTACACCGCCGCCGCGGTCGCCGTCTTCGCCTTCGGCGGCCGGCAGACGGTGGTGGACACCAACATCCGCCGCGTCCACGCCCGCGCCGTGTCCGGGCGGGGGCTGCCGTCCCGCTCCCTCACAGCGGCGGAGACGCGGCTCGCGGAGGAGCTGATGCCCGCCGACGACGTGCTGTCGGTGCGCTGGAACCAGGCCGTCATGGAGCTGGGCGCGCTCGTGTGCACCGCCCGGTCGCCGAAGTGCGGGCAGTGCCCCCTCGAGGACCGGTGCGCCTGGGTGGCCGCGGGCCGCCCGGAGCCGGAGGAGGCGCCGCGGGGGCAGAGCTGGCACGGCACCGACCGCCAGGTGCGGGGCGCCATCATGGCGGTGCTGCGGGCCGGCGCCGAGCCCGTGCCCGCGCGCCACCTGACCGGGCCCGTGGACCTGGCCGACGCCGCGCGGCTGCCCCCCGGGGCGCTGCGCGCGCTGGACGCGCTGCACGACCTGGCGGCGCCGGAGGAGCAGCGGCGGCGGGCCCTCGAGGGGCTCCTGCGGGACGGGCTCGCGGTGGCGGGAGCGGCCGGGGTCAGCCTTCCCGGCTGAGCTGCAGGATCATCCGCGTGTTGCCCAGGGTGTTGGGCTTCACCCGGGCGAGGTCGAGGTACTCCGCGACGCCCTCGTCGTGGGAGCGCAGCAGCTCCGCGAAGACGTCGGGGTCGATCTGGTCCTGGTTGGCCATGACCTCGAAGCCCTGACGGGCGAAGAAGTCCACCTCGAACGTCAGGCAGAACACGCGGGAGACGCCCACGTCCCGGGCCCGGGCCAGCAGCCCGGCCAGGAGCATCCGGCCCACGCCCTGCCCCCGCCACTCGTCGGAGGTGGCCAGGGTCCGCACCTCGCCCAGGTTCTCCCACATCACGTGCAGTGCGCCGCACCCGGCGAGGCGCGCGGACCCGTCGTCGCCGACGGCCTCCACGACGAGGAACTCCTGGATGCCCTCGTAGTAGGCCACGGTGTCCTTGTTGATGAGGATCCCCTCGCGCGCCAGCGGCGCCACCAGGTCCTTGATCCCGGGGACGTCGGAGGTGCGGGCGGGGCGCAGGCGCAGGTCGGTCACCCGGCCAGTGTACGCGCGGGAACCCGGCGCCCCGGTGTGCGGAAGGGCCCGCCGCGCGGTGCGCGACGGGCCCTTCCGGAGGTGCCGGCCGGGGTCAGGCCTGGCCGTCCGCCTCGCGGCGGGCGGCCTCGGCCGCCTCGGCCTCCTCGAAGCCGCCCAGGCCCATCGGGTCGACCATGCCGTCGCCCGTGAGGTCGGCCATCGGGGTGGAGGTGAAGACGAACTTCTGCTCGTCGCCCTCGCCCTCGGTGTCGACCGAGATCTTCTCGCCGGAGCGGATCTCGCCGAACAGGATCTTCTCGGAGAGCTGGTCCTCGATCTCCCGCTGCATCGTGCGGCGCAGCGGACGGGCGCCCATCGAGGGGTCGTAGCCCTTCCGGCTCAGCAGCACCTTGGCGGAGTCGCTGAGCTCGATCGACATGCCCTGGTCGCGCAGCCGCTCCTGCAGCCGGGCCACGAACAGGTCCACGATCTGCACGATCTCGGACTCGGTCAGCTGCGGGAAGACGATGATCTCGTCCACGCGGTTGAGGAACTCCGGGCGGAAGTGCTCCTTGAGCTCCTCCTGCACCTTCTGCTGCATCCGGTCGTAGGTGGACGCGCTGTCCACCCCGGCCTGGAAGCCGACCGGCACGGCACGGGAGATGTCCTTGGTGCCCAGGTTCGTGGTCATGATGATCACGGTGTTCTTGAAGTCCACCACGCGGCCCTGCGAGTCGGTCAGGCGGCCGTCCTCGAGGATCTGCAGCAGCGAGTTGAACAGGTCCTGGTGGGCCTTCTCGACCTCGTCGAACAGCACGACGGAGAACGGCTTGCGGCGCACCTTCTCGGTGAGCTGGCCGCCCTCCTCGTAGCCCACGTAGCCGGGAGGGGCACCGAAGAGCCGGGAGACCGTGTGCTTCTCCTGGTACTCGGACATGTCCAGGGTGATGAGGGCGTCCTCGTCACCGAACAGGAACTCGGCCAGCGCCTTCGCGAGCTCGGTCTTGCCCACGCCGGTGGGGCCGGCGAAGATGAACGACCCGCCGGGACGCTTGGGGTCCTTCAGACCCGCCCGCGTCCGCCGCATGGACCGGGACAGCGCCTTGATGGCGTCGTTCTGGCCGATGATCCGCTTGTGGAGCTCGTCCTCCATGTGCAGCAGGCGGCCGGTCTCCTCCTCGGTCAGCTTGTAGACCGGCACGCCGGTGGAGGCCGAGAGGACGTCGGAGATGACCTCGGGGGTCACCTCGGCGAGCTCGTCGCCGCCCTCGCGCCAGGCGCGGTCCTTCTCCTCGCGCTCCGCGATGAGCTTCTGCTCGGTGTCGCGCATCGACGCGGCCTTCTCGTAGTCCTGGCCGTCGATCGCGGCCTCCTTCTGCCGCTTCACCTCCACGATCCGGTCGTCGAGGGCCTTGATCTCCGGCGGGGCGGTCATCCGCTTGATCCGCAGGCGCGCGCCCGCCTCGTCGATCAGGTCGATGGCCTTGTCCGGCAGGAAGCGGTCGGAGACGTAGCGGGCCGACATGTGCACGGCGGCCTCGAGGGCCTCGTCCGAGATCGACACGCGGTGGTGCGCCTCGTACTTGTCCCGCAGGCCCTTGAGGATCTCGATGGCGTGCGCCTCGGAGGGCTCGTCGACCTGGATCGGCTGGAACCGGCGCTCCAGGGCGGCGTCCTTCTCGATGTGCTTGCGGTACTCGTCGAGGGTCGTGGCGCCGATGGTCTGCAGCTCGCCGCGGGCCAGCATGGGCTTGAGGATGGAGGCGGCGTCGATCGCGCCCTCGGCAGCTCCCGCCCCGACGAGGGTGTGGATCTCGTCGATGAACAGGATGATGTCGCCGCGGGTGCGGATCTCCTTGAGCACCTTCTTCAGCCGCTCCTCGAAGTCGCCGCGGTAGCGGGAGCCCGCCACCAGGGAGCCGAGGTCGAGGGTGTAGAGGTGCTTGTCCTTGAGGGTCTCCGGGACGTCGCCGCGCACGATGGCCTGGGCGAGGCCCTCGACCACCGCGGTCTTGCCGACGCCGGGCTCGCCGATCAGCACCGGGTTGTTCTTGGTGCGCCGGGAGAGGACCTGCATCACGCGCTCCATCTCCTTGAAGCGCCCGATCACGGGGTCCAGCTTGCCCTCGCGGGCGGCGGCGGTGAGGTTGCGGCCGAACTGGTCCAGCACGGCGGAGCCCGCGGGCACGCCCTCGGACTGGCCGGCCGAGCGCACCCCGGCGCCCTCCTTCTCGGGGGACCCCCCGCCCTGGTAGCCGGAGATCAGCTCCAGGACGGTGGAGCGCACCTTCTGCGGCTCCGCGCCGAGCTTCGTCAGCACCTGGGCGGCGACGCCCTCCCCCGCCCGGATGATGCCGAGGAGGATGTGCTCGGTGCCGATGTAGTTGTGACCCAGCTGAAGGGCCTCGCGCAGGGACAGCTCGAGGACCTTCTTGGCGCGCGGAGTGAACGGGATGTGCCCGGACGGGGCCTGCTGGCCCGGGCCGATGATGTCCTGGACCTGCTCGCGGGCGCCGGTGAGGGTGATGCCCATCGAGTCGAGCGCCTTGGCGGCGACCCCCTCGCCCTCGTGGATCAGGCCCAGCAGCAGGTGCTCGGTGCCGATGTAGTTGTGGTTGAGCATCCTGGCCTCTTCCTGGGCCAGCACCACGACCCGGCGGGCGCGGTCGGTGAAGCGTTCGAACATGGATACTCCTCAGTCGATGTCTGGACTCGATGCTACGCACCCGGACCGACGACCGGGGGGCTGTTCGCCACCGGCGAGACGCTCTCCCGCCCGTGTTCGCCGGCGGCGAGAAATATCCGGGGCCCGCACCGCCGGGCGCGGCGGGAATTCCGGGGGCAATTGCCGGGCACCGGGGCGGCGCACCGCGAAAGCGCAGGTCACCAAAACAATTCCGCGTTTGCGTCCCCAAAACACCCCACAGGCATTTCGTGGCGGCCGCGGCACCGGAGCACATGCAATTCACGGCGGCCGCGGCACCGGAAACGACAAAGGAAGGGACCGGCGGACCGGTCCCTCCCTCTATTGCCCCCGCTATTGACGCCCGCTAATGCCCGCCGCTATTGACCGCGGCGCGCGGGCCGGGAATCGGTCCGGGGCGCCGGGATCACTTCTGGGCGTCGTAGTAGGCCTTCTGGACGTCGTGGTGGATGCGGCCGCGGTCGGAGACGTCGTAGCCGTTCTCACGGGCCCACTGGCGGATGGCCGCGGTGTCGGGGTTGCTCTTCCCCGCCGGGCGCGCACCGGCCTGGCGCGCCGGCTTCCCGGCCTGCTTGCTCTGGGCGCGGCGGGCCTTCGCGATGAAGGGGCGGATCGCGTCGCGCAGCTTCGCCGCGTTCTGCTCGGAGAGATCGATCTCGTACTGCCCCCCGTCCAGGCCGAACCGGACCGTCTCGTCGGCGGGCCCGCCGTCGAGGTCGTCCTCGAGAATGATCTTCACAGTCTGTGCCATGGCTGAAACTCTCCTCCGCCTTTCGGCGATCGTCGTCCTGTGGACGCGCGGCCAGGGCGCGCCCGGAAGCGGTGCTCTTCCCCCGTGTGGACCGGAAGTCCGGGACGGATCAATGTCCGGAATTCCGAGAACCACCGGGAACGCCCGTTCCCGGTGGTTCTGACTTTATCCTACGATTACCCGGAGCAATTCGTCATCATTCAGCCGGGGAAATGCAGCACCATTTTGCCTTCACGGCATATGCACAGCAGGACGGCCGGAATTGAGGGGTTCAGCGCTCCGGGTCGTCGGGCCCGTGCGAGGGGCGGCCGAACGGCAGGTCGTCGCCCTCCCGCTGCTTGAGCTGCTCGTACCAGCGCGCGGCGTCGTCCTGCGCGCCGGCCTCGGCCGCGCGCTCGGTCCGGTCCCCGCGGAAGATCCAGCGGAGGATCAGCCAGAAGATGATGCCGATGCTGATGGACGGCAGCAGGACCGCGATGTATTCCATGGACTCGTTCTCCCCGGGGGATCTGGACGGCGGCTGGCGGAGGGTGCGGATGCGGGGTCAGGCCTGCTCGGGCTTCATGAGCGGGAACAGGATCGTCTCCCGGATCCCCAGGTCGGTGAAGAGCATGATGAGCCGGTCCAGGCCCAGGCCGAGCCCGCCCATCGGCGGGGCCCCGTGCTCGAGGGCGCGCAGGAAGTCCTCGTCCAGCTGCATCGCCTCGTCGTCGCCCGCCGCCGCGCGCCGGGACTGCTCGGTGAGCCGCTCGCGCTGGACCACCGGGTCGATGAGCTCGGAGAACGCGGTGCCGCGCTCCATGCCGCCGATGATGAGGTCCCACGCCTCGATCAGGCCGTGCTCCGAGCGGTGCTGGCGGGCGAGGGGCTGCGCCGAGGGCGGGTAGTCGCACACGAAGGTCGGCTGGATCAGGGTGGGCTCCACGATCTCGCCGAAGAGCTCCAGCACGTACTTCTCCGCGTCCCACATGGGCCCCACGGGCACCTTGTGCTCCTCCGCGATCCGCTGCAGCGTCTCGACGGGGGTCTGCGGGGTGATCTCCTGGCCGACGGCCGAGGACAGCGCCGGGTAGACGGACAGCCACTTCCACTCGCCGCGCAGGTCGATGGTGCCCTCGTCCGTCTCGATGCTGTCCACGCCCAGGGCGTCGGCGCAGGCGAGGATGATCTCCTTGATCCGCTCGGCCATCGTGAACTGGTCGCCGTAGGCCTCGTAGGCCTCCAGGGTGGTGAACTCGGGGCTGTGCGAGGAGTCGACGCCCTCGTTGCGGAAGACCTTGCCGATCTCGAAGACCCGCTCGATCCCGCCGACCACCGCCCGCTTGAGGTAGAGCTCGGTGGCGATGCGCAGGGTCATGTCCTGGTCGAAGGCGTTGAGGTGCGTCTCGAACGGGCGGGCGCTCGCGCCGCCGTGCACGAGCTGCAGCATGGGGGTCTCGATCTCCACGTAGCCGTGGGAGACCAGGACGTTGCGCACCGTCTGGATGATGAGGGCCCGCTTGACGACGACGTCGCGCGCCTCGGGCCGGACGATGAGGTCCAGGTAGCGCTGCCGGACCCGGGTCTCCTCGTTGAGCTCGTTGTGCAGCGTGGGCAGCGGGCGCAGGGCCTTCGACGCCATGGTCCAGGCGTCGGCCATGACGGACAGCTCCCCGCGGCGGGAGACGATGACCTCGCCGTGGACGGCCACGAAGTCGCCGAGGTCCACGAGGGACTTCCACTCGTTGAGCGCCTCCTCGCCGACCTTCGCGAGGGAGAGCATGACCTGGAGGCGGGTGCCGTCGCCCTCCTGCAGGGTCGCGAAGCACAGCTTGCCGGTGTTGCGCACGAACACCACGCGCCCGGTCACGCGGGCGAACTGCCCCGTCTCCTCGCCGGGCTCGAGGTGGCCGTACGTCTCGCGGACCTCCCGCAGAGTGTGGCTGCGCTCGACGCCCACGGGGTAGGCCTCCCGCCCCGACTCGAGCAGTCGGGCCCGCTTGGCGAGCCGGAACCGCATCTGGTCCGAGAGCTCCGCCTGCTCGGCGGCCTTCTGCTCGGCGGCCTCGTCCTGGGCGGCCTTGTCCTGGGCGGTCGTGGAGGTGTTCTGCGCGTTGGTCACAGTTGTCCAGGATAACGCGGTGGGTCAAATCCCCGGCCGGGCCGGCGAGGACCGCCGCAGCTCCCCCGGGTCGAGGGGTCGCCTCCCGCAGCTCCCCGCGCCGAGGGGTCGTGATCGGCCGGTATGCGTTGCAGGTTCCGGCAGGTCCCGACCCCTCGGCAGGAGCGAGCACCACACGCGTCCCCTCGGCATCAGGAGACCCCGAGGAAACGGGCCGGGGGCGCTCAGAGCACGAGGTTGTCGATCAGCCGTGTGGTGCCCACGTGCGCGGCCACGAGCGCGAGCGCGCCGGGGGCCGGCGGCACGGGGGCGAGGGTGGCGGGGTCGACGACGACGAGGTAGTCCAGCCGGACCTGGTCCTCGGCCTCGATCCGGGCGCGGGCGGCGTCCAGGCCGAGCTCCCCCGCGGCGAGCGCCCGCAGGGTGCGGGAGAGCACGAGCGCGGAGCGGCGCTGGCCGGCGTCGAGGTACCGGTTGCGGGAGGAGAGGGCGAGCCCGTCGGCGTCGCGCACGATCGGGACCGGGCGGATCTCCGCGGGCAGGTCGAAGTCGAGGACCATGCGGCGCACCAGGAGCAGCTGCTGGGCGTCCTTCTCCCCGAAGTAGGCCCGGAAGCGGGCCGGCACGGGCGGGGCAGCGATGTGCAGGAGCTTGTTGACCACGGTGAGGGCGCCGTCGAAGTGACCGGGCCGGCTGGCGCCGTCGAGCACCGCGCCGAGGCGGCCGGCGGTGACCCGCACGAGCGGCTCCCCGTCCGGGTACATCTCCTCGGTGGCGGGCGCGAAGACGAGGTCCGCCCCGAACCGGGAGAGCAGCTCGACGTCGGCGTCCAGGGTGCGGGGGTAGCGCTCGAAGTCCTCGTCCGGGCCGAACTGCAGGGGGTTGACGAAGACGGAGACGGCGACGACGGCGTTCTCCTCCCGGGCCAGGCGCACCAGGTGGCCGTGGCCCTCGTGCAGGGCGCCCATCGTGGGGACGAGCCCCAGCGACGCCTCGCCCGGAAGCGCGCCGAGCCGCTCGGCCAGGGCGGCCCGGAAGTCGGCGATGCCGCGGCAGACCTGCGGGGCGGTGGTGGTCCTCACGGGGTGTCCTTTCCATCGGTGCCGTCGGTGCCGCCGGTGAGCTCGAGGGCGGCGAGCACCGCGTCGTAGCGGGCGCGGTCCAGGAAGCCGCGGTCCAGGGCGCGGCGGGCGGTGACGCGGGCGAGGTCGAGGTAGGCGAGCAGGACGTCGTCGCCCCCGTGGCCGTGCGCGTACTCGTCGAGCGCGCCGCGGTGCGCGGCGACCGTCCCGGCGTCCCCGCGGGCCACGGGCCCGGTGAGGGCGGCCTCCCCGGCGGCCATGGCGTTGTCGAGGGTGGCCCGGAGCAGCGGCCCGAGGACGCGGTCGGGGTGCTCCACGCCGATGTCGCGCAGCACCTGCATCGACTGGCCCGCCACCGTCATGAGGTGGTTCGACCCGTGGGCGAGGGCCGCGTGGTAGAGCGGGCGGTCGGCCTCGGCCACCACGACCGGCTCCGCGCCCATCTCCACCACGAGCGCCTGGGCGATGGGGAGGACGGGGGCGGGCGCCGTGATCCCGAACGAGCAGTCGTTCAGGCGGGCGAGGTCGAGGCTGAGCCCCGTGAAGGTCATCGCGGGGTGGATCGCCAGGGGGATGGCCCCGGCCCGGCGGGCCGGCTCCAGGACACCGGTCCCCCAGCGCCCGGAGGTGTGCACCACCAGCTGGCCCGCCTGCCACAGCCCGGCGTCGGCCAGGCCCTGCACGAGCCCGGGCAGCTCGTCGTCGGGGACGGCGAGCAGGACGAGCTCGGAGCGCTCGAGGACGGCGGGGACGTCGAGGACGGGCACGTCCGGCAGGAGGAGCTCGGCGCGCTCGCGGCTGGCCTCGGAGACGGCGTTGACCCCGACCACGGCGTGTCCCGCCGCGCGCAGGGCGGCCCCCAGGACGGCACCCACCTTGCCGGCGCTGACGACCCCGACCCCCAGTCGTCCCGGGCGGTGGGATGGGTGGGTCATGCTCTCTCCTGCTGGGGGTCTCGGGGACGGTGCGGGCCGTCGGCCAGTCTACGGGCGCCGGCCGCGTGCTCGGCCTGCGCGGCGGCCAGGGCGCGCGCGTCGGCGGTGTCCAGGTGGGGGACCAGGACGGTCACGGGTCCCGGCGTCGAGTGCAGGTGCACGTCGGCGAGGCCCAGCGCCCGCTCGAGGGGCCCCTGGCTGACCGCCACGGACTGGGTCTTCTCGTGGGGCAGGACGGCGGTGCGCCGGCCCAGCCGCCCGGAGCGCACGGCCAGGACCTCGTCGGTGGCGGCGAAGCCGGTGCGGCGGTGCACCAGGGGGTCGACCCACCGGGCGCGGCGCGGGGAGGTGGTGTAGCGGCCCTGCGCCCCGAGGCCGTGCAGCCCCTCCCCCAGCAGCGCCGTGAGCTCCCCGTCGTGGACGCGCGGCAGGGCGAGCGCCAGGACGGCGCGCACCTCGGGGAGGGTGCCGACGGGCAGGAGGGTGGAGCGCAGGGCGTCCTCCTCCCCCGCCGAGGCGCCGTAGCCGGCCACGTTGACCCGCACCCGGTACCAGCCGAAGGGCCGCCACAGCACGGGCTGGTCCACCCCGACGGCCTGGATCCGGCCGGTGGGCACGGTCTGGGAGCGGACGTTGAACAGTCCGTAGCGCACCCGCAGGCCCTCGGGGATGCGCAGCAGGCGGAAGTCGTAGCCCTGCTCGAGGCGGCGGTACAGGACCGCCCCGAAGCTGATGAGGCCCGGCAGCCAGGCCACGAGGACCCCCGGACCGCCCACGGGGTCCAGCAGCAGGGCCGCGGGGGCAGCCGCCAGCAGCACGGCCAGGACGACGGCGGAGCCCGACGCCGACACGGAGCCGATCAGCCGCGCCGGCGGGACCCGCAGCACGGGGAGCTCCTCCTCCCCGTGCGGCGCCCACGGGGGCCGCCGGAGCGGCGGTCCCGCGCCGGGACCACCGGCCGCGCCCGCTGCTCCGGGCGCGCCGGCGGGGCCCGGCACCGCGGTGGCCGGGCCGGCGAGCCCGATCCGGCCCAGCAGCTCGCTGCGGAGCAGGCGCGCCTGGGGGTGGGTGAGGTAGGCCAGGGAGACGGCGGACTGCCCTGCGTCGGCGACCTCGAACTTCAGCTCGGCGAGGCCCAGGAGCCGCGGCAGGAGCGGGCGGTGGATGTCGATGGCCTGGACCCGGTCCAGCCGGGCCTGCCGCTCCTGCCGGAACAGGACGCCCGAGCGGACCCGCACGTGCTCCGGGGTGACCTGGTAGCGGGTGAACCACCACGCCACCAGCACCACCGCCGCGAACACGCCCAGCAGGAGCGCGAGGAGCCCGGCCAGCACCCACCAGAAGGCCCCGCCGAGCGCGCCCGGGTCGAGCTCCTGGGACCCCGGGACGTCGGGGCCGCCGAGGTAGGCGCCCAGGAGGTCGTCCACCACGATGTTGAGGAAGGCCCCCGCGAGCACGAGCATCGCGAGCCAGCCCTTGACGACCGGGGTCAGGGGGTGGACGCGGTGCCACGGCGGCCCGGGCGGGACGGCTCCGGTCACAGCCCCGCCAGGAGGGCCTCGCCGCGCGCGGTGAGCCGCTCCCGGAGCCGGGAGGCCTCGGCGTGCGCCACGCCGGGGATCTCCGCGTGGGCCCCGACGGCGGCGGTGTGCAGCTTCACGGTGGCGAGCCCGAAGGCCCGCTGGAGCGGGGAGACCGACACGTCCACGTACTGCATCCGCCCGTACGGGATGACGGTCACCCGCTGGTAGAGCAGCCCCCGGCGCACGAGCAGGTCCTCGCCGCGCTCGGCGTAGCCGAGGGCGCGGACCCGGCGCGGGGCCAGGAGCACGGAGAGCCCGCCCGCGGCGAGGGCCACGGCCGGGGGGACCAGCACCCAGGGCAGCAGCGCGCGGGGCCAGATCCCGGTGGCGGCCAGGACGGCCGGCCAGCCGAGGGCCGCCGTCCAGAACAGGGTGCCGGCCAGCGCGGAGAGCACCGTGACGGAGACGTGCTTCGGGGAGACCCGGGTCCAGACGAGGCCCTCGGGGTCGATGGCCCGGTTGCGCAGGGGCGGCGGGGCGGCGGGCCCGGGATCAGCGGGCGCGGCGGGTCCGGGGACGCTCGACGGCTCCGCCGGGAAGCCGCCCGCCGGGCCGCGCACGGGGCCGTTCCCCTCTCTCACGGGCATATCCCCCTTCTCCCTCGGGCAGCTCGGTGTCCCGCCCCCTACGGTACTCGGCGTCCTCCTCGGCGTCGGGATCGTCCGGGGGCAGCTTGCAGAACCCCTCCACCACCCAGCCCACCAGGACGAGCACGGCCCCGGCGACCACGTGGGCCAGGCACACCCACAGGGGGCCCTGGTCGGAGCGCAGGGGCACGAGGGCGAGCTGCTCGACGGCGACGGCTGCGTGCCAGCCGGCGAGCATCGAGCCCGCCCAGGCGACGGCCTGGGCGCCCGCGGCGGTGCGGGCCGCCACGAGCGGGTCGTAGCTCTCGGCCCGCCGCCCCTCCTGGTAGCGCTTCACGCGCAGGCCGAGCACGACGAGCACGACGGCGACGGCGGCGAGCGCGGTCAGGGACGCCCACGGCAGGATCAGCAGCGGCCCGCCGGCGGTCGAGGAGACCCGGTTGGCGCTCCAGCCCACGGCGCCGGCGACCGCGGCGCACATCAGCAGTGCGGGGACGGTGAGGACGTGCACGGCGGCCCCCTCAGTCCGTGCCCGGGCCGTCGGGCAGCAGGGGGGTCACGTCCGGGCCGAGGCCGCCGAGGTCGGGGGCCCGGCGGGCGAGCTCGACGACGCTGCGGCACCCGAGCCGGGCGCCGCCGTCCATCAGGGCCCAGGGCACCAGCACGAAGGCGCGGGTGTGCGCGCGCAGGTGCGGGACGGTGAGGTCCGGCTCGTCCAGGTGCAGGTCCCCGTAGACGACGATGTCGACGTCGAGGGTGCGCGGTCCCCAGCGCTGGGTCCGGGTCCGGTGGTGGCGCTCCTCGACGTCCTGGCACGCGCGCAGCAGCTCGAACGGGCTGAGCTCGGTGCCCACCTCCACGACCGCGTTGTAGTAGTCGTCCTGCCCCTCGGGCCCGCCCACGGGCTTGGAGCGGACCACGGGCGAGGCGCGCAGCAGGTCGATGCGGGGGTGGGCCCCGAGGTCGAGCGCGGCCTGCCGCAGCGTCGCGGTGGGGTCCCCGAGGTTGGCGCCCAGCGCGAGGACCGCCCGCACGCCCATCTCAGCGCTCCCGGTAGATGGTCACGGACACGTCCGAGAACGTCACCTCGATGGGGGCCTTGGGCTTGTGCACGGTGACCTCCACGGCCTCGAGCGGGAAGCGCACCAGCAGGTGGCGGGCGATCCGGTCCGCGAGGGTCTCGAGGAGGTTCAGGCTCGGGCCGATGACGATGTCCCGGACCTGCTCGGCCACCTCCCCGTAGTGGGCGGTGAGGGCGACGTCGTCGGTGGCCGCCGCCTCGGAGAGGTCGAGGTACATCACGAGGTCCACGAAGAACGGCTGGCCGCTGCGCTTCTCCTGGTCGAAGACGCCGTGGTAGCCCACCGCGCCGATGCCCATCAGGTTGATCCGGTCCCGGCGGTCGGCCGGGCCCGTGGACCCCAGGGGCACGTGCTGGCGTCCCGCCCGGTCCCCGGGACGCGGGGCGCGCCCCGGGTCGGTCTCCTCGCGCGGTACGCGGTTCATGCCCGTTCCTTCCCGGACCGCGCGGGCCCCGTGGTCGCCGGCTCCGCACCGGGGCGGAGCACGGCGGGCTCGACGCCGCGCCAGGCGTGCGCCACGGCCACCGCGTCGACGGTCGTGCGGACGTCGTGGACGCGCACGCCCCAGGCCCCGCCCCGGGCGGAGAGGGCGCTGACGGCCGCGGTCGCGGCGTCCCGCCCGGCGGCGGGGCGCGCCGCCCCGTCCTCCTCGAGCAGGGTGCCGAGGAAGCGCTTGCGGGACGCGGCCACGAGCACCTTGTGCCCCGTGGCCGTGAAGCGCGGCAGCGCCCGCAGCAGCTCCCAGTTCTGCGCCCCGCGCTTGGCGAAGCCCAGCCCGGGGTCCAGGATCAGCTTGTCGGGGGCCAGGCCGGCCGCCAGGAAGCGTCCCGTGAGCTCGGCGAGCTCCCCGAGCACCTCCCCGGCGACGTCGTCGTAGACGGCCCGGGAGTCCTGCGCGTCGGGCAGGCCCCGGGCGTGCATCAGGACGTAGGGGGCCTGCCGCTCGGCCACGAGGTCGATCATCTCCTGGGCGACGGACAGCCCCGAGACGTCGTTGACGATGTGCGCCCCGGCGTCCAGGACGGCCTCGGCGGTGGCCGGGTGGAGGGTGTCCACGCTGAGCACCGCGCCCGCCGCGGTGAGCGCCTCGACCACGGGCAGGATCCGGCGCTGCTCCTCCGCCGGGGAGATCCGCTCGGACCCCGGCCGGGTGGACTCCCCGCCCACGTCGACGATGTCCGCGCCCTCGGCCATCAGCCGCAGCCCGTGGGCGATCGCGGCCCCGTGCTCGGCGTGCGCCCCGCCGTCGCTGAAGGAGTCGGGGGTGACGTTGAGGATGCCCATGACGAGGGTCCGCCCCTCGGGCAGGGCCTCGAAGGAGCCCCAGCCGGTGGCGGGGCGGTCGGCGGTCGGCTGCGTCATCGGGTCAGCGCCCCAGGATCAGGCTCATGGCCTCGGCCCGGGTCGCGGTCTCCCGGAGCTGCCCGCGGACGGCCGAGGTGACGGTCCTCGCGCCCGGCTTGCGGACCCCGCGCATGGACATGCACAGGTGCTCGCACTCCACGACCACGATGACGCCGGCCGGCTTGAGGTGCTCCACGATGGCGTCGACGATCTGCGTGGTCAGCCGCTCCTGGACCTGCGGGCGCCGGGCGTAGAGGTCCACGAGCCGGGCGAGCTTGCTCAGGCCCGTGACCATCCCGTCGTGGCCGGGGATGTAGCCCACGTGGGCGTGGCCGTGGAACGGGACCAGGTGGTGCTCGCAGGTGGAGTAGAAGGGGATGTCCTTGACGAGGACCATCTCGGAGTGGCCGATGTCGAAGGTCGTGCCGAGCACCTCCGCCGGGTCCTGGTGCAGGCCCGCGAACATCTCCGCGCACGCCCGCGCCACCCGGCCCGGGGTGCCCTGCAGCCCGTCCCGGTCCGGGTCCTCGCCGATGGCCAGCAGCAGCTCGCGCACCGCCGCGGCCACGCGCACCTGGTCCACGCGCCCGGCCCCGGCCTCGAGAGCGGGGTCCGGATCGGGGTACGGCGGCTCGAACGCCGGCGGGTGCCACTCGGTCGCGGCGGGGTCGTTCGTGCTGGCCTCGTGCGGCAACGAGCGCTCCTTCGGGGTCTCCGGGGCCGGCCGGCGGGTCGCGGCAGGCCGTCGCTCCATCCTAGGACACCGCCCGCCCGCGACCGGCTCAGGCGGTGGTGCTGCTGGAGCCCGCGCCCTCCCCGGGCGGGACGGAGTGCCCGCGCTCCGGCACCTCGATCGGGTGCTCGGGGCTCGCGGCCGCCGCCTGGTCCTGCGGGGCGAGGGTGGCGGGGTCCTGGGCGTGCAGCCGCCGGGCCTCCTCGCGCTCCGCCTGGGTGACCACGGGCGGGACGTCGGAGGTCGGGCGGGAGTCCTTGGACAGCCACACGGGGCGCAGGTCCCGCTTGCGGACGTCGCGGAAGAGGTCCGCGATCTGCGCCTCGTTGAGCGTCTCGCGCTCGAGCAGCTCGAGGGCCAGCCGGTCGAGCACCTCCCGGTTGTCCATGAGGATGGCGTGCGCCTCGTCGTGGGCC
Organism: Kocuria dechangensis; assembly: GCF_014636775.1. Lineage (GTDB taxonomy): Bacteria > Actinomycetota > Actinomycetes > Actinomycetales > Micrococcaceae > Kocuria > Kocuria dechangensis. The sequence goes on along the minus strand of NZ_BMEQ01000013.1, from coordinate 18,593 downwards.
TGCTCGAGCAGGGCCCGCACCTCCTCGTCGACGATCGCGGCGGTGCGCTCGGAGTACTCCCGGCCCCCACCCGCGGCGTCCCGGCCGAGGAACGGCTCGGAGTGGTCCCCGCCCAGCTTGATCGACCCGACGCGGGCGCTCATCCCGTACTGGGTGACCATCTTGCGCGCGGTGTCCGTGGCCTTCTGGATGTCGTTGGACGCGCCCGTGGACGGGTCCCGGAACACGATCTCCTCGGCGGCGCGCCCGCCCATGGCGTAGGCCATCTGGTCGAGCAGCTCGTTGCGGGTCGTCGAGTACTTGTCGTCCAGGGGCATGACCATGGTGTAGCCCAGGGCCCGGCCGCGCGGCAGGATCGTGATCTTGGTGACCGGGTCCGTGTTCCGCAGGGCCGCGGCCACGAGCGCGTGCCCGCCCTCGTGGTACGCGGTGACCTTGCGCTCGAGCTCCTTCATGATGCGGCTGCGCTTCTGCGGGCCGGCGATCACGCGGTCGATCGCCTCGTCCACGGCGCGGTCGTCGATGAGCTGGGCGTGGGAGCGGGCGGTCAGCAGGGCCGCCTCGTTCATGACGTTCGCCAGCTCGGCGCCGGTGAAGCCGGGGGTGCGCTTGGCCACGGAGGCCAGGTCCACGTTCTGCGCCAGCGGCTTGCCCTGGGAGTGCACCCGGAGGATCTGCAGGCGGCCCTTCATGTCCGGGGCGTCCACGCCGATCTGGCGGTCGAAGCGGCCCGGGCGCAGCAGCGCCGGGTCGAGGACGTCGGGACGGTTGGTCGCCGCGATGAGGATGACGTTGGTGGTGGCGTCGAAGCCGTCCATCTCCACGAGCAGCTGGTTGAGGGTCTGCTCGCGCTCGTCGTTGCCGCCGCCCATGCCGGCGCCGCGCTGGCGGCCCACGGCGTCGATCTCGTCCACGAAGATGATCGCGGGGGCGTTCTCCTTGGCCTGCTGGAACAGGTCGCGCACCCGGGAGGCGCCCACGCCCACGAACATCTCGACGAAGTCGGAGCCCGAGATGGAGAAGAACGGGACGCCGGCCTCGCCGGCCACCGCCCGGGCGAGCAGGGTCTTGCCGGTGCCGGGGGGACCGTAGAGCAGCACGCCCTTGGGGACCTTGGCCCCGAGCGCGGTGAAGCGCTCGCGCTCCACCAGGAACTGCTTGATCTCGTCGAGCTCCTGGACGGCCTCGTCCGCGCCGGCGACGTCCGCGAAGGTGACCGTGGGGTTGTCCTTGTCGAACATCTTGGCCCGGGACCGCCCGAAGCGCATGACCTGGGACCCGCCGCCCTGCATGCGGGAGAACACGAACCAGAAGATCGCGAGGATGATGAGGAACGGCAGCAGGAAGCTGAGCAGGCCGGTGAACCAGTTGTTCTCGACCGGCTGGTCCGTGAAGCCCTCGAGGTCGGCGGCGTTCATCGCCTCGACGACCTCGTCGCCGCGCGGGGCGACGTAGAAGAACTCCACGTTGCGCCCGAGCTCGCGGCCGTCGAGGGTGAGGTCCTCCTTCAGCTGGAGCTCCACCTTCTGCTGGCCGTCGTAGATCTTGGCCTCGGAGACCTTGTTGTCCTGGAGCAGCTCGAGGCCCACGTTGGTGTCCACGCGGCCGCCGCCGCCGGTCGTGAGCGAGCCCACGATCGGGAACAGGACCAGGACGCCCAGGAGCACCCAGAACCAGGGTCCCCTGAAGAAGTTGGTGGGTTTTTTCGCCGTGGCCAAGCCGCTGATCCTCCCGTGGATGGTAGTCCGGCCCCCTCGGGCCGGTGCCCTCCGGGGTCCGGGTGTCCAGGGGACGCAGACCTACAATGTACAGCCCGCGCACGCGGGGACGCCCGGAGCCGCCCGTGAGTTCCCTGTCAGCGGACAGCCGCCCGGCCCGGAGCCCGCGTGCGGCGGAGCTCCAGCGTCCTCCCGGCGGGCTCACGGGCGACCCTCGCTGCGGGCGGGTGGGGCCGCGGCGGTCACGGCCGGACGGTCACCGCCGGGCGCTCACTCGTAGACGTGCGGGGCGAGGGTCGCGATGCAGTCCAGGTTGCGGTACTTCTCGTCGTAGTCGAGCCCGTAGCCCACCACGAACTCGTTGGGGATGTCCCAGCCCACGTACTTGACGTCGATGGGGGTCTTCGCGGCCTCCGGCTTGCGCAGCAGGGCGCAGATCTCCACGGAGGCGGCCCGGCGGGAGCGCAGGTTCGCTCGCAGCCAGGACAGGGTGAGCCCGGAGTCGATGATGTCCTCGACGATGAGCACGTCACGGCCGCTCAGGTCGGTGTCGAGGTCCTTGAGGATCCGCACCACGCCGGAGGACTTCGTGCCGGACCCGTAGGAGGACACGGCCATCCAGTCCATGGGGTACTGGCCCTGGAGCGCACGGCACAGGTCGGCCATGACCATCACCGCTCCCTTGAGCACGCCCACGAGCAGGACGTCGCGACCCCGGTAGTCGGCGTCCACCGCCGCGGCGAGCTCGGCGATCTTCGCCTGGATCTCTTCCTTCGTGAACAGGACCTCGGTGAGATCCCCCTGGACGTCCTCAGCCTTCACGGCGCTCCTCGTGCGATGCGGAATCGGGTGCGGGTTCGGTGGCGGCTCCCGCGGGACGCGGGCCGACGAGCTCGAGGTGCCCGGGACCGCGCGTGCCGGCCGGCGGGCGCCTGCGCCACACGGACACCTTACCCGCCATCTGCACCGGCCCGGCCGCCCCGCGACCCTCGGCCAGGCAGTCCAGCGCCTGGAGCCGCTCGTAGGCGGGGGTCTCCCCGCCGGCCGCGACCACCGCCGCGGACAGCGCGCGGCGGCGCAGGGCGGGGTGCGCCTCCTGGAGCACGGCCAGGTCCAGGACCAGGGAGCCGCCCGCCGGGGCGGCGGACCGGGCGCGGGCCAGCACGTCGTGGGCGGCCTCGTCCAGGCAGTCCGCGTCGGGGCCCAGGATGGCGGCGGACCGGGCCAGCGCCCGGGCCAGGCCCGGTCCCAGCTCGGCCTCGAGCAGGGGCAGGATGCGATGGCGGACCCGGGAGCGCATCAGGGAGGTGTCGTGGTTCGTGGGGTCGTGCCAGGGCCGGAGCTGCTCCGCGGCGCAGATCTCCAGGGTCTGCTCCCGGGAGAGGTCGAGGAAGGGCCGCAGGTAGGTCACGCCGTCGAGCGTGCGCGCCGGGGGCATCCCGGCGAGCGAGCGCGTGCCGGAGCCGCGGGCCAGGCCCAGGAGCACGGACTCGGCCTGGTCGTCGAGGGTGTGGCCCAGCAGGACGGCGTCGGCCCGGGTGCGGGCCACGACGTCGGCGATCCCCCGGTAGCGGGCGGTGCGGGCGGCCATCTCGGGGCCGCTCCCGTCCCGTTCGACGGTCACGGCCGTCACGGCGACCGGGGCGAGGCCCAGATCCTCGAGGGTGCGGGCGGTGCGGGCCGCGACCTCGGCGGAGCCCTCCTGCAGCCCGTGGTCGACCACGACGCCGCCCACGCGCAGCGTGCCGCGGCGGGCGAAGTGGGCCGCGGTGGCGGCGAGCGCGAGGGAGTCGGGGCCGCCGCTGCAGGCGACCAGGACGAGCGGGAGCCCGCCGGGGGCCGGGGGCGGGACGTGGCGGCGGACGGCGTCGAGCACGCGGCGGCGCCCCGCGGCGACGTCCGGGGACAGCCGGCCGCGGCGGGCGAACTGGGTCACCCGCGGGCGTCCTGGCGGGCGTCCTCCCGCGCCGAGGCGGCCTGCTGGTTCTGGGCCTCGCGCACGGCCAGGCGCACGACCTTGGCGAGAGTGGGCGCGGCCTCCTCGAGGAGGCCGACGGCCACCTCGAGCTCGGGCTGCGGCACCACGGTGGCGAGGGCGGCGACCGCGTTGGTCTCGCTGTGGATGCCGGCCTGGATCTGCGTGGTGGAGAGCACCGGCTGCGAGGCCTCGACCTCGGAGAGGACCTCCTCGATGTCCGGGGTGCCGATCCGCTGCTCGAGCATGACCAGGCGCTCGTAGACCGCCGGGTTGCCGATCTTGATCCGTCGCCCGCTGTTGAGCTGCGACAGCATGGGGGCGGAGAGACCGAGAACCTCGGCCAGCCGCCGCTGGGTGATCCCGTAGGCCTGCACGACGGTGCTGAAGCGCTCCGAAAGCGGCTGCCCGTACAGCTTGACCTGCTGTTCGATGTTCTCTGTGCTCACACGTTGATCTTGGCACACAATTGTGACGCCACCTATCAAGTGTCGCGCTGTGACCAGCGACGACACGCCGCCCCGAAGTGGTGACATCTCGATGAATTCGCATGTCAGCAGGGGGTCGACGGCGCCTACCACATCTGCCCGGAAGCTCCCCGGGAGGGGGCCTCCCGGGGGGTCAGGAGAGCCGGTCCCCGTCCCCCACGACGCGGGCGATCCAGCGCTCGGGGGCGTGGATCTCGGCCTCCGTGGGCAGGAGCTCGGGCGCGTCCCAGATCCGGTTGAACTGCTCGAGGCCCGCCGCGTCGACGACGGCCCGGACGAAGCGCTGGCCGTCGCTGTACTGCCGCATCTTGGCGTCCATGCCGAGCAGCCGGCGCACGAACCGGTCGAGGGCTCCCTGCAGCTCGGAGCGGCGCTCGAAGCGGCGCCGGATGGTCTTGACGGAGGGCACGACGGAGGAGTCCACCCCGTCCATCACGAAGTTGGCGTGGCCCTCCAGCAGGCTCATGACGGCGGTGAGGTGGGAGAGGATCTCCTTCTCCCGGGGCCCCATGAGCAGGCCCACCACGCCGATCGAGGGCTGCGGCTCGGCGCGCTCCCCGGACCGCCCGGTGAGGGAGCGGACGGCCTCCGAGAGGCGTGCGCCGAGGGACTCCGCCTGGTCCATCAGGGAGTCGGCGAGCTCCTGGATCTGGCCCATCATGTGCTCGCGCAGCCACGGCGCGGCCGCGAACTGCACCCGGTGGGTCTGCTCGTGCAGGCACACCCAGAGCCGGAAGTCCTCCGGCTCCACGTTGATCTCCCGCTCGACGGTGAGGATGTTGGGCGCCACGAGCATCAGCCGCCCGCCCGGGTGGCGCTGCGCGGCGATGGCGGAGACCAGGCCCGCGTACGGGTCGTACTGGCCGAGGACCTTCGCGGAGAGGAAGCCCAGCAGCGCGGCCATCTCCATCGCCGTGGCCGTCCCGCCGAGCGCGGTGGCGGCGGCGCCGAACTGCTCCGGCCGGCGCCGGCGCAGCGCCTGCACCGCCGGTTCCATGAGCACCTGGAAGGTCTGGGCGTTGGCCCGCGACCACCCGGCCCGGTCCACCACCAGGACCGTGGAGTCCCTCAGGTCCCGCGCGGCCTCGAGCCCGGAGATCCGGTGGACGTGGTCCACGGAGGTCTCGGCGTGCCGGCGCAGGGAGGCCACGGCCTCCTCCATGGCGCGGGCGGAGAGCTTGGGCCCGGCCGGGGTGATCCGGGCGGCGGCGGAGGCGGCGAGATCCCACCGGACGATCCCCGGCGCCTCGGCGGCCGGGACGGGGTCGGCGGTGCGGTCAGCAGTGCGGTCGGCTGCGCTCATCCCCTCATGCAACCACACGCGGCTGGGAGCTTCCGTGGGGCGGCGGGGCCGCCGACGCACCTCGTCACACGCGGCGCCGGGCCCGGATCCAGGGCCGGCCGGGGGCGCAGGGGCCGCCGGCCGCGGCCGGGGCCCGCGCCCTGCGACACCGCCGCCGCGGTTAACGCCGTCCGCGGGCCCCGACTATCGTGGGGAGCGATCTGCCCCACCCCGGCGGGGTGGTGCGGCCGTGTCCGGCCGCCGTCAGCAATGTCCCAGCACGAGGAGAAACACCATGGAGATGGACGTCACCATCGAGATCCCCCGCGGGTCGCGCGTCAAGTACGAGATCGACCACGAGACCGGCCGGCTGCGCCTGGACCGCGTCCTGTTCACGTCGATGCAGTACCCCGCGCACTACGGCTACTTCGAGGACACCCTGGGCGAGGACGGCGACCCCCTGGACGCCCTCGTGCTGCTCGACTTCGACATCGTGCCCGGCGTGATCGTCGAGGCCCGGCCCATCGCCGTGTTCAACATGAACGACGAGGCCGGCGGGGACGCGAAGATCCTCTGCGTGTCCACCGACAAGCGCTACGACCACATCCAGGGCCTCGACGACATCGACGAGTTCAAGCAGAAGGAGATCCAGCACTTCTTCGAGCGCTACAAGGACCTCGAGCCCAACAAGTGGGTCAAGGGCGAGGGCTGGGAGGGCAAGGAGACCGCCGAGCGCCTCGTCGTGGAGGCGCAGGAGCGCTTCGAGCAGTCCCACTACGAGTCCGCCGCGGAGGCCGAGGCGAAGGCCGCCTCCACCGACTGAGCGAGCCGCAGGACCGCGCGGGGCCGGGGACCGGACGGGTCCCCGGCCCCTGCCGTGCCGGGGCGTCCGTGCGCGGGGCGTCACGGACGATATTAGCTCTTCGCAAATCCATGAATTCAGCTATATTCGGAAGCGGCCGGCTCAGCCGGCCCGTCGGCCCAGGACGCATCCCCCCATCGGCGTCCGGGCCGCCGGCCGGGATCGAGGTCGCCGGAGAGCACCCGCGAGGTGCCCGGTGGCGGCGGGGGTCCCCCCACCCGCGCCGCATCCCATCGACTTCTCCCGGCCCATCCCGGTGGGCCCGGTTCTCCCGGGCACCGGGAGTCGGCCGGCAGGTCTGCGACCTGCCGGCCGATCCCCGTCCCCACCGCCCCGAGCGGCCCGCCCCTTGTGACGTCCGGTCCCTGTGGTTCGATGGAGCCGGACCCGGGACGGACCCGGCGACGTGGGAGGAGACGCATGTTCCTGCTGGGGCCCGAGGCCGACCTCGTCTGGTCCGCGAGCGACCTGGTGCGCGCGGCCGAGTGCCCGTACGCGAACCTGTGCGTCCTGGACGAGAAGCTGGGCCGGTCCCCGCGGCGGGCCGAGGAGCGGGACGCCATGCTGGCCCGCACCGCCGAGCTCGGCGACGCGCACGAGCACCGTGTGCTGGCCGCCCACCGGGAGGCGTTCGGCCCCTGGGACCCCGCGACCGGCCGGGGCGTCCACGAGGTGGAGCCGGCCCGGGCCATGGACCGGGCGGAGCTGACGGCCAAGCACGCCGAGTCCCTCGACGCCGTGCGCCGCGGCGCCGACGTCGTCTTCCAGGCCTCGTTCTTCGACGGCAGCTTCCACGGCCGCGCCGACTTCCTGGTCCGCCGCCCCGACGGCTCCTACGCCGTGCACGACACCAAGCTCGCCCGGCACGCGAAGGTCACCGCCCTGCTCCAGCTGGCCGCCTACGCCGACCAGCTCGAGCGCGCCGGCGTGGCCGTGGCCCCCGAGGTCACCCTCGTGCTCGGCGACCAGCGCGAGGCCGTCTTCCCCGTCTCCGAGTACCTGGCCGTCTACCGCGAGCGCCGGGAGCGGTTCGAGGCGGCGGCCGCCGCCCACCGGGCGCGCACCGGTCCCGTGGACTGGCAGGACGACGACGTCGCCCGCTGCGGCCGGTGCGAGCGCTGCGAGCGGGCCGTCGCCGAGCACCGGGACCTGCTGCTGACCGCGGGCATGTCCGTGCGGATGCGCCGCACGCTGCGCGAGCGGCACGGGGTCCGCACGATCGACGAGCTCGCGGCGCTCGGCGGGCGCCTGCCCGCCGCGGTGCGCCGGCTGCGCGACCAGGCTGCGATGCAGACCGGGCGCGGCGGGGAGGACGGCGCCGTGGAGTACGTCCGGGACGGCCGGGCCCGCAGGGTGGCCTACCGGGTGCTCAGCACGGACCCCCTCCGGCGGCTGCCCGCCCCGGACCCCGGCGACGTCTTCTTCGACTTCGAGGGCGACCCCCTGTGGCAGGACCCGGACGACCCGACGTCCTGGGGGCTGGAGTACCTCTTCGGCGTCGTCGAGCAGCCCTCCGCCCCCGGCGCCCGCCCGGTCTTCCGCCCCTTCTGGGCGCACTCCCGGGAGCAGGAGCGCGAGGCCCTGCGGGACTTCCTGGAGTACGTGGCCGAGCGGCGCAGGACCCACCCGGGGATGCACGTCTACCACTACGCCAACTACGAGAAGGCCGCCCTGCGCCGCCTCTCCCTGGTCCACGCCGTGGGCGAGGACGCCGTGGACGAGCTGCTGCGGGAGAACGTCCTGGTGGACCTCTACGACACCGTGCGCGGGAGCCTGCGGCTGTCCGAGAGCTCGTACTCCATCAAGAAGCTCGAGCCGCTCTACATGGGCGGGCACCTGCGGTCCGGGGACGTCGTCGACGCCGGCGCGTCCGTGGTGGCCTACGCGGACCACTGCGCCGCCCGGGACGCCGGGCGCGCCGGGGAGGCGCGGCGGATCCTCGCGGGCATCGCCGGGTACAACGAGTACGACTGCCTCTCGACCCTGCGGCTGCGGGACTGGCTGCTGGGCCTGGCCGGGATCTCCCCCGACCCCGCCGACCACCGGGCGACCCCCGCGCAGCAGGCCCTCGAGCTGCCCGGCCCGGTCCCCGGCGAGGAGGTGCCCGACGCCGAGCAGCGGCTGCGCGCATTCCTCGACGACCCCGCCGCCCTGGACCTGCTGAGCGCGGACGAGCGCACCGCCGTGGCCATGGTCGCCTCCGCCACCGGCTACCACCGCCGCGAGCGCAAGCAGTTCTGGTGGTCCCACTTCGACCGGCTCGAGGCGCCGGCCGAGGACTGGGAGGACACCCGCGACGTCTTCGTGGTGCAGCGGGCGGAGGTGCTCCAGGACTGGGCGAAGGACCCGGAGCGGCCGCGCGCCGCCCCCACCCGCCTGCTGCGCGCCTCCGGGCGGCTCGGCGAGGGCTCCGCCCTCAAGCCGGGGACCGGCGGCCTGTTCCTGATGTACGGCCCGCCGGTGCCGGCGCAGCTGGCCGAGGACGCCGGCCGGCGCGGCAGCGGCCGCTCCGGCGAGTGGACCGCGACCCTCGAGGAGCTCGAGGAGCACGAGGACGGCACCGCCGTGCTCGTCGTGCGGGAGCGGCTGCGCACGCCGAAGGACGCCCCCGCCCCCGAGCCGTGGCCCGACCTGCCGATCGCCCTCACCCCCGGCCAGCCGATCGCCACGAAGTCCCTCGAGGAGTCCCTGCAGGCCCTGGCCGCCCGCACGGCCGACGCCCTCCCGTCGCTGCCCGAGCACCCCGGCCTCGAGCTGCTGCGCCGGCAGCCCCCGCGCCAGGCCGGCGGCGGCCCCCTGCCCGTCCCCCACGACGGGCCCGACGGCACGATCGACGCCGTGGTGCGGGCCCTGGGCGCCGTCGAGCGCGGCTGCGTGGCCGTCCAGGGTCCCCCCGGCAGCGGCAAGACGTTCCTGGGCTCCCACGTGATCGGCCGCCTCGTGCACGCGGGGTGGCGGATCGGCGTGGTGGCGCAGTCCCACGCCGTCGTCGAGAACCTGCTCGCGGGCGTCGCCGGCAGGGGCGGGGTGGACCCGGCCCGGATCGGGAAGAAGCCTCCCTCGGGCGAGCCCGCGGACCGGCAGGTGCCGTGGCAGAAGGTCGCGGGCAAGGACTTCGGCCGGTTCCTGGACGAGGGCGGAGCCGTCCTCGGCGGCACGGCCTGGGACTTCTCCAGCGCCAAGAACCTCGACGACGAGGCCCTGGACCTGCTGGTGGTGGACGAGGCCGGGCAGTTCTCCCTGGCCAACACGCTGGCCGTGTCCCGGGCCGCGCCCCGGCTGCTGCTGCTCGGGGACCCGCAGCAGCTGCCCCAGGTCTCCCAGGGGACCCACCCCCTGCCCGTCGACGAGTCCGCCCTGGGCTGGCTCTCCCACGGCTCCCCCACGCTGCCGGCGGAGCACGGCTACTTCCTGGACCGCACGTGGCGGATGCACCCCCGGCTGTGCGAGCCGGTCTCCGAGCTGTCCTACGCCGGGCGGCTGGGCTCGGCGCCGGCGGCCGGCCGCCGGGAGCTGACCGGTGTGGCACCGGGCCTGCGGACCTGCTACGTCGCCCACACCGGCAACGTCACCGCCTCCCCGGAGGAGGCCGCGCGCGTCGTGGAGCTGGCCGGGGAGTTCATCGGGACCCCGTGGCGCCCCGTCCCGGACGCCGGCCCCGTGGCCCTGCGCCCCGAGGACGTCCTGGTGGTCGCCGCCTACAACGCCCAGGTCGACCTCGTCGGCCAGGCCCTAGAGGCCGCCGGGCTGCGCGACGCCGACGGGCTCGGCGTCCGGGTGGGCACCGTGGACCGCTTCCAGGGCCAGGAGGCGCCCGTGGTGATCGTGTCCATGGCGGCCTCGGCCGCCGAGGGCCCCCGCGGCATGGAGTTCCTGCTCATGCCCAACCGGCTCAACGTGGCCGTCTCGCGGGGCCAGTGGTGCGCCGTCGTGGTCCGCTCCCCCGCCCTGACCGACTACCTGCCCACCACCCCGGAGGGCCTGCAGGTGCTCGGGCGGTTCACCCGGCTGTGCCGCCACGGGGAGCCGGCGGGGTCGGCGTGAGCGACAGGAGCCCGGAGCGGGTGCCCTACGTCCTGCACTTCGAGGCCCGGACCGTGGTGCTCGGGGAGCCGGCCCACCTCGAGGAGCTCGACGTGCTGCTGCGCGGCGCGGGGGCCGAGACGCGCCCCACGTACTGGCACGGCATGCGCGCCCAGGACCCGGGCGCGGTGGTCAACAGCGTGGGCACGGACCTCGCCCGCGCCTCGTTCTGGGACCGGGTGGACGCCGGGGTCTTCGCGTCCGCGCGGTGGCCCGTGGACCTCGACGGCCCCCTCTACCTGCCCGCCCCGCCCGCGTGGCTGCAGCGGGCCCGGGCCTGGGAGTACGACCCGGTGGCCCCCGCCCTGGGCGCCGCCGGGCCCGGCGGGTGGCTGCGCGTGCCGGGGTGGGCGGGCACGGAGAACAACGACGCCGGGGCGTCCGTGGGCCTGCTCCAGCTCACCGACCCCGAGACGTTCTGGGTGCTCGGCTCCGACGCCGATCTGATGGAGGTCGCCGAGCTGGGCAAGGACCTCGCCCGCTTCCGGCTGGGCTTCGACCGGCTCACCGCCTACTTCGGCCCCGACGACCGGATCGGGTGCCTGCGCCTGCCGGTGATCTGCCGGGAGCCGCTCGAGGACGAGCTGATCGCCCACGGGGTGGACGTGGAGCCCCGCTTCTGGGAGTGACCCCGGGCCGCGCCGCCCCCGCTCCGCCGGGCCCGTGCCCGATACTGGGAGCGTGTACGTCGTCACCCTTGACCAGCGCCCGGGCGCGCCCGGCGACCCCGTGCCCTCGCTGCTGCGTCTCCTCGCGGACCTGGACGCCGTGGTGCCGTTCCAGCGGGCCCGGCCGGACGCGCTGCAGGGCATCGTCGCCGAACCGCACGCCGCGGTCGCCGCCGCGCTCGCCGGACTGCGCGGCGGGGCCTGGAGCGTGGGCATCGGCGTGGGGGCGGTCCGGCTGGAGACCGCGACCGATGGGCAGGGACGGCCCGGCCTGCGCGCCGACGGACCGGGCACGGTCCACGCCCGCCGCGCCGCCGAGGCCGCGCGCTCGGGCGGGCGGGTCCCCGTCGGCGTCGCGGCGGACGACGGGCCGGCGGCCGCCCACGCGCAGGCCGTCCTGCGGCTGCTCGGGCGGATCGTGGTCTCCCGCACCGCCGCGGAGTGGCGCGTCCTCGACCTCCTCGTCCCCGGCGCGCGGGGGCAGCAGAAGGTCGTGGCCGCCGAGCTCGGCATCACCCCGCAGGCCGTGTCCAAGGCGGTGGCCCGGTCCCTGTGGCAGGAGGAGTGGGACGTGCGCCCCGCGGCGGCACGCCTGCTGGAGCTGTGCGAGCAGGCCGGGGGCGACGAGGACGCGGCGGACGGGGACCGTGCGGGCGCGGGTGCTCAGAGCAGCGAGCGCAGGACCTCCGCGACGCCGTCCTCGTAGACGGTGCGGGTGACCTCGTGGCAGACGGCCGCGACCTCGTCCGGGGCCTGGCCCATGGCGACGCCCCGGGCGGCCCAGTCCAGCATCTCGATGTCGTTGCGGCCGTCCCCCACGGCGATGGTGTGGGAGGGGTCCACGCCGAGCTTGCGGCGGATCTGCTCCAGGGCGCTGGCCTTCGTCACGCCGTTCGCGGCGATGTCGAGCCAGGCGCTCCAGCCCACCGAGTAGGTCACGCCGTGCAGGCCGGCCTCGTCGATGGCCGAGGCGAACTCCTCGGGCGTGTGCTCCGTGCTGTAGACGACCATGCGCACGGCCTTCATCTCGGCGAGCTCGTGCAGGTCCACGCCGACCGCCTCGATGCCGAAGGACGCGTCCTGGAACCGCTCCGTGGAGTAGAAGCTGCCGTCGTCGGTCTCCAGGGCGAACTTCGCCGTGGGGAGCCGCTCCTCGAGCGCCACCAGGGCCTGGCCCGGGTCGAAGGAGACGCAGTCCAGCACCCGGTGGTAGTCGGGCAGCTCCGGGTCGATCTCGAGCGTCATGCCGCCGTTGGAGCACACGGCGTAGCCGTGCATCTGGCCGATGAGCTCGATCACGGGCAGGGTGGCGCCCTTGGAGCGCCCGGTGGAGATGACCAGGTGGTGACCGGCCTCGAGCACCGCCGCGGCGGTCTCCCGGACGGTCGGGGACATGTGGCCGTCGTGGTCGACGAGCGTGCCGTCGACGTCGAGGGCGACGAGGTACTGGACGCCCGCCTCCTTGGTCCACCCGCTGGAGCGCGGGGTCTGGACCTTCAGCGGGGGCAGGGTGTCCGCGGCGGAGCGCTCCCGCGCGGGAGCGGTGGTGCCGCCGGCCGTGTCCGTGAGGTCCTCCGAGTGTTCGACCTTCAGGGGCACGGTGGAGTTGATGCCGACGAGTTCGTGCTGGTCCTCGGTGCCAGCGATCTTTTCCTTTGTCATGCGGGACATGGTGCCACATCACTCCGACAGGGTGGCCATGATTTCGATATGAGATGAACTGCGGCCGAACGCCGGACGACGGCTCAGCGCAGGACGGGGACGGACTCCTGGCCCCGCATGTAGGGCCGCAGGGCCTCGGGGATGCGCACGGAGCCGTCCGGCTGCTGGTGCGTCTCCAGGATCGCGACGAGCCAGCGGGTGGTCGCGAGCGTGCCGTTGAGCGTGGCGACCGTGCGGGTGCCGCCCTTGCGGACCTTGCCGTCGTCGCCGGTCGTGTCCGGCATCCGCTCGCGGATGTTGAGCCGCCGGGCCTGGTAGGTGGTGCAGTTCGACGTCGAGGTCAGCTCGCGGTACCGGCCCTGCGTGGGCACCCACGCCTCGCAGTCGAACTTGCGGGCGGCGGAGGCGCCGAGGTCGCCCGCCGCGGTGTCGATGACGCGGTAGGCCAGCTCGCACTTGGCGAGCATCTGCTCCTCCCAGGCCAGCATCCTGGCGTGCTCGGCCTCGGCGTCCTCGGGGGCGCAGTAGACGAACATCTCGAGCTTGTTGAACTGGTGCACCCGGATGATGCCGCGGGTGTCCTTGCCGCCGGAGCCGGCCTCGCGCCGGTAGCACGAGGACCACCCGGCGTAGCGCAGCGGGCCCGCGGAGAGGTCGAGGATCTCGTCGGCGTGGTAGCCCGCCAGGGGCACCTCGGAGGTGCCCACGAGGTACAGCTCGTCCTTGCCGACGTGGTAGATCTCGTCCGAGTGGGCGACGTCGAAGCCCGTGCCGCTCATGATCTCGGGGCGCACGAGGTTGGGCGTGGTCATGGGGACGAAGCCGTTGTCCAGGGCCTGGTCCTGGCCCATGAGCAGCAGCGCGGTCTCGAGCCGGGCGATGTCCCGCTTGAGGAAGTAGAACCGGGCCCCGGAGACCTTCGCCCCGCGCTCCATGTCGATGCCGTCCACGAGCTCGCCGATCTCGAGGTGGTCGCGGGGCTCGAAGCCCTCGGCGGCGAAGTCGCGGGGCTCCCCGACGGTCTTCACGAGGGCGTAGTCGTCCTCCCCGCCGACGGGCACCCCGTCGAGGACGAGGTTCTCGACGACGGACACCAGCTCGTCCTGGCGTGCCCTCGCGGCCTCGGCGGCGGACTGCGCCTCCTTGACCCGGGCCGCCAGGTCCTTCACCTCGGCGAGCAGGGCCTTCTTCTCCTCGCCCTGGGCGCGGGCGACCTTCTTGCCGAAGGCGTTCTGCTCCGCGCGCAGGGACTCGTGCTGGGTGATCAGGTTGCGGCGCTCGACGTCCGCCTCCAGGATCCGGTCGATCAGGGAGACGTCCGCCCCGCGGGCACGCTGGGAGGCGCGGAAGACGTCGGGGTTCTCACGGAGCTGGTTGATGTCGATCACCTGAACAGGGTACCCAAGACCGGGCAGGGGCCCGGGATAGGCTGACGGCACCGCAGGCTGCCGCGTCCCGGCATCGCCCCCGACCCGAGGAGCCCACCCGTGACAGAGACCCCCGCCGGCCCGCAGCGGGTCGCCGTCGTCATCAACCCCGTCAAGGCCGAGGCCGACGCCGCCCGGGACGCGATCATCATCGCCTGCCGCAAGGGAGGGTTCCCCGACCCCGTGTTCTTCGAGACCGAGGCGGACGACCCCGGCTTCTCCATGACCCGCAGGGCCATGGAGAAGGGCTTCGACCTGGTGCTCGCCGCCGGGGGCGACGGCACGGTGCGCTCCGTGGCAGAGGTGCTCACGGGGCACGACACCCCGCTCGGGCTGCTGCCGCTGGGCACGGGCAACCTCCTGGCCCGCAACCTGGGGGCGGACCTCGGGGACCCGCACCGCAACGTGGACATCGCGCTGTTCGGGGAGGAGCGGGCCATCGACATGGCGACGTTCCGCACGGAGCTCGCGGACGGGTCGGTCCAGGACCACGCGTTCTGCGTGATGGGCGGGGCGGGCTTCGACGCCCAGATCATGACCGACACCAAGGACGAGCTGAAGCGGCTGGTCGGCTGGGCCGCCTACGGGGAGGCCGGCGTCCGGCACCTGTTCGCCGCGCCCCGCTGGGCGCGGTTCCGGATCGACGACGGCGAGTGGCAGAGCCGCCGCGTGCGCTCCGTGATGGCCGCCAACTGCGGGATCCTCACCGCGGGCATGGTCCTGGTGCCCCAGGCGAAGATCAACGACGGCGTGCTCGACATCGTCGTGATGTCCCCGCGCAGCACCCTCGAGTGGGCGCTGATGGCCGCCAAGGTCGTGTTCCGGCAGCGCCGGGACCTGCCCGTGATCGAGTTCTTCGCCGCGAAGAAGGTGCGCGTGGAGTTCCACGAGCCCATCGAGTCCCAGGTGGACGGGGACGGCACCGGGCTGATCACGGCCTTCGAGTCGCAGATCCTCCCGGGCGTGCTCTCCGTGCGCGTCCCGCCCTCCCAGGCCGACTGACCCGCCCCTGCGCGGGCCGGCGCCGCCCGGGAGGGCGGCGCGTCACCGGGGGCCGCCGCCCTGCAGGCCGGCCACCCAGGCCTGGGCCTCGCGGAACGCACCGTCCGAGTGGTGCCGGGCCACGGTCGCGACCTTCCGGTCCGCCCGCTGGTAGGAGCCGAGGAACCGGGTGCTGGGGCAGACCCGGCGCAGGCCCACGAGGGCGTCGGCCACCCGTGCGTCCTGGACGTGGCCGTCCACGTCCACGCTGAAGAAGTACTCGCCGAGGACGTTGCCCGTGGGGCGGGACTCGATCCGGGAGAGGTTCACCCCGCGCGTGGCGAACTGCTCCAGGATCTCCATGAGCGCGCCGGCCCGGTCCTCCCACAGCGGGATGACGAGCGTGGTGCGGTCCGCCCCGGTGCGCGGGGGCAGCGGGGCGTCGGGGCGGGCCACCAGGACGAACCGGGTGACGGCGCCCTGGTTGTCGCCGATGTTCTCGGCCAGCACCTCGAGCTCCGGGTGCTGCTCGACGACGACGGGCGAGCACACCGCGGCGTCGAAGCCCACGTCGCGCCCGGGCAGCAGCGCGAGAGCCGCGGCGGCGGTGGAGGACGCGGGGACGTAGTCGGCGCCGGGCAGGTGCTGATCCATCCAGCCCCGCACCTGCGCCCACGCGTGGGAGTGCGTGGAGACCGCGCGGACGTCGGCCAGCGCCGTGCCCGCCGGGGCCACCAGGACGAAGCTGATGGGCACGAGCGCCTCGCGCACGATGCGCAGCTCGCTGCCCGTGGCGATGGCGTCCAGCGTGGCCGTGACCCCGCCCTCCACCGAGTTCTCGATGGGCACCATGGCGGCGTCGACGTCCCCGGAGCGGACGGCGGCCAGCGCCACGGGGACGGAGGACACGGGGACCCGCTCGGCCTCCCGCGCGCCCTCCACGCCCAGCAGCGCGGCCTCGGTGAAGGTTCCCGCGGGCCCCAGGTAGGCGTACCTCAACGGACGGTCGGCGTCTCGCCCGTCTCGGACACCATGGGCTTGTCGGCGTCCGCCCACGCGCCCATGCCGCCCAGGACGTTGACCGGGTCGAAGCCGTACTGCAGCAGGTACGCGGTGGCCCTGAGGGAGCGCCCGCCGGACCGGCAGATCACGTACACGTCCTCGTCCGCCACGACCTCGCCGTAGCGCTCGGGCAGCTGGCCCAGCGGGATGTGCCGGGCGCCGTCGATGTGCCCCGCCTCCCACTCGAAGTCCTCGCGGACGTCCAGGATCTGCGCCCCCTCGGGGATCTCCTCCACCGAGGCGCTCGGCAGGTTGTCGACGTTGTCCATGGTCGGTCCTCTCGTCGGAATCGGTTGTTCGGGGAACAGCCTAGTTCGCCGGGGAGAGGCCGGACCGCCGGAGCGGGGCGCCGTCGCCACGGGGTCAGGGGTCGCGGATCTGCTCGCCGGTGGTCGGACCGACGGTCGCGCAGGTTGTGCCCCGAGACTATGCCGGAGACCGTGTCATGGGTCACAATGGCGGCGCCCCTGCGGTGCCCGCACGCCGGCACCCCTCGCACTCGGACACGATCACACAGAATCGAAACAAAAACCGTATAGATTGTGGCCTCGCCGCCGGGCGTGCCGCGCGGCGCTCTCGTCACGACGTCCTCCGGGCACGTCCGCAACAGAAGGAACACCACCCATGAGCACCATCGACTCCGGGGGCGCGACGCCGCCCGCCACGGACCGCGAGGACCACGGCTTCAAGAAGGTCCTCGGCCGGCTGGACGCCATCGCCCTCGGCTTCGGCGCGATGATCGGCTTCGGCTGGGTCATCCTCACCGGCGACTGGCTCAACGAGGCCGGGACCATGGGCGCCGTGCTCGCCCTTCTGGCCGGAGGCCTGATCATGTCCGTCGTGGGCCTCGTCTACGGCGAGCTCGTCGCCGCCATGCCGTACGCGGGCGGGGAGCACAACTACCTGATGCGCGGCATGGGCGCCCGGTGGGCCTTCATCGGCTCGTGGGCCATCACCGGCGGCTACATCACCATCGTGGCCTTCGAGGCCGTGGCCGTTCCCCGCACGGTGCAGTACATCTTCCCCGGCCTGAGCCAGATCCCGCTGTGGACCGTCGCCGGCTTCGAGGTGAACCTCACCTGGGCCCTCGTGGGGGCGCTCACCGCCGTCGTCATCACGGGGGTCAACATCCGCGGCGTCAAGCACGCGTCGACGGTCCAGATCTTCGTGATCCTGTTCCTGCTGATCGTGGGGCTCATGATGCTCTTCGGGGCGTTCACCCGCGGCTCGGTCGACACCATGGAGCCCTTCTTCACATCCGGCACCACCGGCTTCTTCCTCGTGCTCGTGACCGTGCCCTTCCTGTTCGTGGGCTTCGACGTCATCCCGCAGGTCTCGGAGGAGATGCACCTGCCGGCCAAGCAGCTGGGCGGCACCATCATCGTCTCCGTCCTGCTCGCCGCGGCGTGGTACGTCATGGTCGTTCTCACCACGTCCTCAGCGATGTCCGGACCGGACATCGCCGGCGCGGACATCGCCGTCGCCGACGCCATGGGATCGATGTTCAGCAGCACGGCCGTGGCCAACCTGCTCATCGCCGGCGGTCTCGCGGGCATCCTGACGTCCTGGAACTCCCTGCTCATGGGCGCCTCCCGGCTGCTCTGGGCGCTCGGGAACTCCCGGATGATCCCCCGGTGGTTCGGCCGGCTGCACCCCAAGTACGGAACACCGGTCAACGCCCTCCTGTTCGTGGGCGCCGTCTCCTTCGTGGCCCCCTTCTTCGGCGCGCAGATGCTCGGCTGGCTCGTGGACTCCGGTTCCCCCTCCATCGTGATCGCCTACGCCCTCGTCTCCGTGGTGTTCGTGCTGCTGCGCCGCCGCGAGCCGGGCATGGACCGGCCGTTCCGGATCGGCGGGCGCGGGCAGGGCGGGATCGCGATCGGTGTGCTCTCGGTCGTCCTGTGCCTGGCCCTGATCAGCCTCTACCTGCCCGGGATGCCGGCGTTCCTCAGCGCCCCCGCCTGGACGATCTTCGGGCTGTGGTGGTTGCTCGGGGCGGTGTTCCTGGTCCGCATCCCCCGCGGGATCCGCCCGGGCGCCGACGCCGAGCAGCGGCTCGTCGCCGAGGTGGACCGCCGCCGCGCCGGCAGCACCCCGGCAGCACCGGCCGACTAGCCCGCCGTCACACGGTGACGTCCCCGACGTGGCGGACGTCGCACGGACCTTTACGATGGTCGGGCGGGCCCGTTGCTGTCGCCCGCCCGTCCGACCACACCCCTTGGGCGCACCCTGCGGCACCGTTGCCCGGTGCCCTGCGTCGAGAAGAGAGGCTTCATCGATGAGCATCACGGACCAGGCCCGACCGGGCCTCGGCATCAAGGACAGGATCGAGGAGGTCCTGGGCAGGACCCCGAAGGGCCTGCTGATCAACGGCCAATGGCGCGA
>NZ_BMEQ01000012.1 GCF_014636775.1 Kocuria dechangensis | reverse complement strand
CACCAGGGTCGTCGGAGACCCCGTCAGCGCTCAAGCCCTACGCCGAAGTCATTCTGAAATGACCTCTTAGGGCTGGGGAGCCACGCGATGATGACGGCGAGGGTGGCCGGCTTGATGGTCAGTCGGCGTCCATGGTGGTGTTCTCGTCGTCGTGGCCCTGGGATGCCTCAGTGGCTTCCGTGTCAGGGGCGTCAATGTTCTTGGTGCGGTTGCCAGTGATGACGGTGCCCGCCTCGGTGAGGTCCACGCAGAGCATGCCGTCCTCGATGAAGGGCTTCCACCGCCTGGTGGCGGTGGTATCAATGCCATAGTGCTGCGTGAAGGCGGTGGCTGAGACGAGGGCCTGCCCAGGTCCGCGCTTGGACCCGGCGCGGACCGCATAGGCGTGCGGGGCGGAGTCATCGGTGGCGCGCAGCGCTATGACCTGACGGTTGCGGTCGAAGAGTAGCTCCACCGTCTCGGCGTTGTCGACCAGGTCATGGGCGGTTTTGTTCAACGAGATTACGCCGCGCTTTTGGATGGTGACACTGGGCGCCTTCGCCAGCGGAGTCATCCTCTTATCGAAAACCTCGAACGGCATGATCTCTCCGACGGTTGCTGTACGGCTATGAAGCTTTGCATCGTAATCATTGTGCCCATCAATTTGCTAATAGCGAGGGTGGGGCCAGTGCTTGTCTTGGAAGTCATGGGATGCGAGATGTCTCATTGGGACAGTGTTGAGACCGTCGTGGAAAACCTGGCAGGCAGTGGATGCATGAACAGGTCGGCAGCGTTAAGGCGTGGACGCAAGGAGGCGTTCATGGGCTTCTCGGGGTGTGGGTCAGCCGGGTTTATCGCCGGGGATGTCGTTGAGGTCCTCGGCGCTCGAGCTCAGGTAGGACTGGTGGGTGGGGATGGTGGTGCCCTGGGTCAGGTGGGCCCGGGGCCGGTGGTTGGTGTGCTCTCCTGGGCCGCGGTCCTACGGGGAGTGGGGTGGGTGACGTGCACCGGCATCGCCGTATCACGCTGGTGAGGGCTCGTGTGGTGGGTCACGTGCATGGGAGAGGGCCGGGCGGCACGGTCGGTCAGTCCACTTCTGGCCGGTAGTCCGCGGGCTCCATGAGCCGGGAGAGGGTGTAGCCGATGAGAATGCCCCAGAAGGCGGCGTTGATGTTGAAGATGGTGAGCCCGGAGATCGTGACGACGAAGGTGACGAGCGCGCCGAGCGTGTAGCGGGTGGAGAAGGCGACCACGAAGGCCTGTTGCAGGGCGCGCAGCATGGCGATGCCGCCGAGGGCGAGGATGAAGGCCTCGGGGGTGGAGAGCATCAGCCGGGTCAGGCCTGGGGCCGCCACGGCGGTCACGATCGCCAGGAATCCGTAGCAGACCGCTGCCGTGTACTGGCGCTGTTTCTCGCCCGAGGCCGTGAGCAGCACGTTCGTCGGGCCGGTGACGCAGGCGCTGACTCCGCCGACGGTGGCGTTGATGACGCTGAAGAAGCCGGAGGTGAAGGCGAACATGTTGATCGGCGGGTCGTGATCGGCCGCGCGCAGCACGGCGATGCCCTGCCCGTTCTGCACGACGAGCACCGTGATCGCCAGCGGCACGACGAGTTCCATCAGGGCTGGCGCGGTGAACTCGGGAGGGGTGAAGACCGGTGCCGCGTACCAGGCGGTGTCGCTGTCCTGGAGCTGGAACTGGCCGCTGAGGGCGACCATGACCGCCCCGACCACGAAGGCTCCCAGGACCGGCGGCAGGTAGCGGCCCAGCCCCGGCAGCGCGGTCAACGCGATGAACGCGATCACCATCGGGGCGGCGACCACGACGTTGGTCTGCACCGAGGTGACCAGGTCGGTGCCGAAGCGCAGGAAGATCGCGGCGACCATCGCCATCACGATCGGCATCGGGATCGCCTGCATGGCCTTGCGCATGAGGCCGGAGGCACCGATCACCATGCACACGATGCCGGTGACGTAGAACGCCCCTACCACCTGCGGCCACGACAGGTGCATCAGGGCGGGCCCGAGCAGCACCGTCCCCGGGATGGTGAACGCGAAGCCGAAAGGTCGCCGATAGAGCATCGACATGGTGATGGTGGCCAGGCCGGTGGAGAGGAAGATCCCGAAGATCCAGGACGCGAGCTCGGCCGAGGTGAGTCCGCCGGCGATCCCCACCGCGAGAGTCACCGCGACCGGGCCGGACACCCCGAACAGCATGCCGATGAACGCATTGGAGAAGTACTGCGGACCGACATCACGCAGGAAGTCCCGCGGGCTGGCCGGCGGGCCGGTCGGGCGCTCGAGCACATGCGTGGGGGCAGGGACCGGTGACATCGCGAACGGCTCCAATCAAGACGGGGCTGGCGTCGCTCGGCGTCGAGGCAGGGCAGGCGCGCCCTCCGGTACAGCGACTCAGACATTCAACCGCATGACACAGTACGTCCTGGCAGGCTGGCCCACCCGACTGATCCTAAGAGCGTCTCTCCAGGCCAACTGTTGTGAGACGGTTTGGTTGCAAGATAGTGGGTGTTCGAGCGTTGCCGGCAACCTTGGGTTCGGTGGGGCGTTCCCGTGGATGTTGCGCCGTTCGTGGCCGTGCTGGAGCGCGAGATCCGCAGCGATACACCCGGGCCATGTACGCCTGCTGCCACACGGAAGACCCCGTGACCGGGAACATGCGTCCGCATCATCTCTGCCGGTCTGCTCTGCAGCCGGTGGATGGGGCCTACGGCGTTGTCCTGGGGGCGCTCATGCCATCCAGGGCAGTTCTTGGTCCGTGCCGTGGGGGGTGGCTGCGGCTGCCAGGGCGAACAGGGCCTGGCTGAGGGCAACGACTGCGGTCGGTGTGTATTCGCTGGAGCCGATGAGGACATAGGGCCCGTCCACGGCACCGGTTCCGGGGTCGATGGACAGGCACAGTCGTGCGGTGGTGCCCTCGCCGGTGATGGCCAGTGGTTCGCCGAGGTGGAGCCAGTCCTCTTCTCCGGTGTGGGTGCCGTGGGCGGTGACGCACCAGGTGGGACATCCGGTCACCGGGGTGGCGGGGTGGTGATGGTCCGGGAGTTCTGGCAGGCCCTGGTCCATGGCGGTTCTTCTTCCCGTGGTGCTGCGGTGGCCGGGGGGCCCGGCGGTTCGGAGGGCCTGGGATGGGGAGGGCCCCGGAGCGCGGTGTCCGGGGCCCTCCCCGGTCTGGGAGTCCGGCAGGGACTCCCAGGCCGGTCCGGTGGGTGCTCAGGCGACGCAGCCGCCGAGGGCGATCGTGGTGTCGATGGCCTTGATCTTGTGCTGGGCCGCACCCAGCTGGTCCTCCAGGCCGTTCACCAGGGTCGTCTGGGCGGTGATCGCGTCCTTGTTCTGCTTCTTCTGAGCCTTGAGGTCCCGCAGCTTCTCCTGCGCCGCGGTGAGCTGACCGTCCAGGCTCGTCACCTGGGTCTGCAGGTCCGTCAGCTGCTTCTCCGCGGCGGTGATCTCGCCGTTGACCGTGGTCAGGTCATTCAGCAGCGGAGCAACCCGGGCCTGCAGGGTCAGGACCTCAGCCTCCTTCGCGGTGATCTGGGCGTTGAGGCCGGCCACCTTGGCCACGAGGGCGTCCAGGTCCGTGGTGAGCGCGGTGATCTCACCCTGCTTGAGGGCCACAGCCTTGGCGGCGTCCTCCGTTGCCGTCTGCAGTGCCGGCAGCTGCCCCTGCAGCTTCTCCAGCTCGGCCTTCTCGGTGGCGACAGCCGTCTGGGCGGCCTCGAGGGCCTTCGTGGCCTCGGCCAGCTCGGTCTGCAGACCGGTGAGCACGGCCTTCTGGTCCTCGATCTTCTGCTGGGCCTCCGCGGCGCCGGCGGTGAGCCCGGGCAGAGCTGCCTCCAGATCGGCGAGGACCTTCTGCTGCTCAGTGACCTGGGTGGTGGCGGCGGTGACCGCCTCCTGCAGTGCGGGAAGCTGGCCCTGCAGCGTGGCCAGCTCCGTCTGCTTGGCCTCCACCGCCGTGGTCGCCTCGGTCACCGCGCCCTGGAGGGCCGGCAGCCGGCCCTGGAGGGTGCTGATCTCGGTCTGCTTCGTGGCCACCGCGGTGTTGGCGGCAGTCAGCGACTCCTGCAGCGGGGCGACCTGCCGCTGCAAGGCGGAGCTCTCGGCCTGCTTGGCCGTCAACTGGGTATTCAGGTCGTTGATCGCCGCCTGCAGGCTGGTCAGGTCGCCCTGCAGACCGGCGATCTTCGTGTTCTTGTCGGTGATCTGGGTCTTGACCGTGGTGAGCTCTGCCTCGGAGGCGGCGAGCTGGGCTGCTCGGGCCTCCCGCTCCTCCTTCTTGCCTCCGTTCGTGGCCTTCAGCTCCGCGATCTGCTTCTCCAGAACGGTCTGGCGAGCCTGCAGCGTCTTCAGCTCCTCCTGGGTTGTGGTCAGCTCGGCCTGCTTGGCGGTGATCTCCGCTTCCTTGGCCTTGATCTGCTGCTGCAGTGTGGCGATCTCGGCGTTCTTGGCGGTGATCTGCGCCTGATGGGCGGCCAGGGCCTCGGAGGCGGCCTTGGCGGCGGCTTCCAGGGGCTTGAGCTCCTCCTGGGCGCGGGTGACCTGCGCCTGCTGGGCGGCCAGGGCCTCCGAGGCGGTGGCCGCAGTGGCCTCGAGGGGCTTGAGCTCCTCCTGGGCGCGGGTGATCTGCGCCTGCTGGGCGGCCAGGGCGTCCGTGGCGGCCTGGGCGTCCATCTGTGCGGTGGCGAGGGTCTCCTGCGCCTGGGTGATCTTCGCCTGCTGGGCCTGGAGCTCGGCCTGGGCGGCGGCGCCGCTGTCCTCCAGGCGCTTGAGCTCTGTCTCGGCGGCAGTGACAGCGTTGCGCGCACCGGTGAGGGTGAGCGCGGCCTTGCCGGCGGTGTCCTCCAGTGTGGCCAGCTGGACCTGGGCCGCGGCGATCTGGTCGTTCTTCGCGCCCAGCGCATCCGCGGCGGCCTTCGCGGTGTCTTCCAGCGTGGTCAGCTCGCCCTGGGCTGCGGTGATCTTCTCCTGCTGGGCCGCACCGGCTTCCCTAGTCGTGGTGGCCTCGGACTGCAGGCCCTCCAGCTGCTGCTGAGCGGCCTTGAGGTCCTCCTGCACCTGTGCCAGCTTGCCCTCAGCCGCGGTTTTCTGTGCCTGCAGGTCGGTGAGGGCCTTCTGCGCATCGGTCACAGCAGCAGCGGCCCCGGCCTGCCGGTCCGGCAGCGCAGCGGCCTCGGCCTCGAGAGCCTGGATGTCCTTCTCGTCCTGCATATCCTGGGCTTCGAGTGCGGCGATGGCCTTCTGCTCCGCGGCGATCTTCGCGGTGAGCTCATCGGCCGTCTTGACCAGTGCCGTCTTCTCGGCCTGCAGGGCGGCGATCTGATCGGCGTTCTTCTTCGCGGCGGCCTTCAGCAGGTTCTGCTGCACCGTGCCGCGGTGGGCGGCCTGGTTGACCACACCGGTGCAGACCCCGCTGCCCGAGCCGGCCGGAGCCGGTGCCGCGTGGGCCGGGCCGGCCAGCACGGCCCCGCCGAGCACGGCCGAGGCCGCCAGGACCGCGACCGCACGGCCGGGTCCCCGCGGGAACGAACTGCCCGAAGGCGCGACAAAATAGTGTGACAAAAACATGATTCTCCCCTGTGGATCACGACCGCCCCCCACGGGCCGGCCCCCACCACCGAGTCTGCTCCATCGCGATCGCACACAGCGCCGAATCACCGTTCAAACATGTAAACGCCGCTACCCACTTTGGGGTACACATCTTCGGGAGAGGACCGCCCAGGGGCGCGAAGACGGGCCGATGAGGACCCCGGAACGGGGGTGACAGGACCCGTCCGATGCCCGACAGCGCGCGGTGGGGTACCCGCGACTCAGTACCTCTCCGAGCCCCCCCATGGTTCCCCTCAAGGGCGCCATGGGGGCCTGGACCATCTGAGTGGAACCTCTACGCCACGCACCATCTACATGTAGAAATACGAGAATGCAGGCTCGTTGCTTTTCCTTATCCGAGGAAGAGGCAGAGCCGCACCTGCCGGCCCAACCTGTCAGGGCGGCAGGTGCGGCGGCAGACCCAGGAGTCCGGCGGGGGAGGGGGCGCCCTGCTGGACGCCGGGTCTCAGCCTGACCACCGGCCCGCCGCTCCAGCGTCGTCTCACCGCCCGCCCACCGGGCTGAACGTCCTCGCCCCGGTCCGTAATACCGGGTCGGTAGTCATGCCGCTGTCACGCGGCCCGCCCTACGGTGCGGGCTGAGCGTGCCGCCGGCACTGCTCTCCCGCACCCTCCGGAGGCCGAGATGACCACCCGACCTGCCCGCCGCGCCTGGCGGCGCACCCTCGCCCTGCTCTGCGTGGGGCTGCTGGCACCGCTGGGAGTGGGCAGCCCGGCCCAGGCCGCCGTCGAGAACCAGCACCAGCTCGTGCCGGCGTACTTCTACCCCAGCAGCTCCAGCAGCCTGTGGCCCACGATGTGCTCGCGGATGAGCACCACCGGCGGCGGCTCGGTCGCCGTCATGAACCCGGCCAGCGGACCGGGCACGCAGGCCGACAGCCGCTACACCAGCGCGGTGGCCGACTGCCGGGCCAAGGGCCAGAAGGTGATCGGCTACGTCCACACGAGCTACGGCAGCCGCTCCCTGTCCACCGTCAAGGCCGAGATCGACCGGTACTTCAGCTTCTACAAGGTGGACGGGGTGTTCATCGACGAGATGAGCAACAGCACCACGAACTCCCAGACGGGCCAGGACCTCCGCGAGTACTACCGCCAGCTCTACGCGCACACCAACTCCAAGACCACAGCGAAGGAGCTCGTCGTCGGGAACCCCGGAGCGGCCGCGTCCACGAACTGGCAGCTGAGCACCCCGGTGGCCGACGTCGTGGTGGTCTTCGAGGGCACGTGGAGCACCTATCAGTCATGGACACCGCGCAGCTGGGTCCTCCAACAGCCGTCGGAGAAGATCGCCAACCTTGTCTACGCCACCCCTGCTGACCGCCGCGCCCGTGCCTGCGCGCTGTCCAAGGAGCGCAACGCCGGCCACTTCTATGTCACCAACGACGTCGCGCCCAACCCGTGGGACACCCTGCCCTCGTACTGGAGCCGGGTGGCACCCACCTGCACCTGAGACCAGTCTGCAGACCGGATCGGGGCGCAGAGCGGGCGCCCCGGAGGACGCCGTCCGCGTCCGATGCCGTGGGTGCTCTCCGGGGCCGATGATCCCGATCATGCACAGCTGTCAGAGGGCGTGGCGTGCACTCCTGTCCTGTGACAAAAGAAGGAGGCCGGGCTGGACGGCCCGGCCTCCTCTGTAGGGAGTTCCAAGTCACTACGAGATTCATTGTGCGCCGCCTGGAGCATCCGTGCCAGAGATTGTCACGGATTAACGGGAGCTGCCTGCCGCTGTGGGAAACGCCGTGTAGGCCGGTTGCGGAGCCGTGCGGCGCAGTCCAGCGGAACTCCCCACATGAGCGACCGTGCTGCCGACGCCCTGGAGGCGACCCGACAGAGCCCCAGCCCTCAGGGCCGGCTGGTGGCGGCGTAGTAGGCGTCGCGGATGTGCTGGTGGATGCGGCCGCGGTCGGAGACCGGATGACCGTGCTCGGTGGCCCAGGCCCGGATCCTCGCCGTCTCCGAGGACGAGGAGGTGGTGCCGGTGGTGCGCTTGCGACGCACCCCGGTGCCGGCGGTGGCTTTGTGGCCGGCGGCCGCATAGGGGCGCAGTGCCTCGCGCAGCATCTGCGCGTTGGTGTCCGACAGGTCGATCTCGTACTCCCTGCCGTCCAGGGCGAAGGTCAGTGTCTCGTCGGCGGAGCCGCCGTCGAGGTCGTCCTCGAGCTCGATGATCACGTTCTGGGCCATGGGTGGTGGTTCCTCTCGGAGTAGGGGTAATGGAGGGGGAGTAGGTGTGCCGGCGTGCGGGATTTCAGGCGTCGTCGGGAGTGTCCTCGACGGCGGTGGGGGAGTCGTCGATATCCTCAGCGATCTGGTCCGCCTCATCGGTCTCGGTGGCCTCAGCAGTCTCCGTGACTGGAGCAGGGGTCAAGCTCTTGGTGCGGTTACCGGTGATCACGGTGCCCTGAAGGGTCAAGTCCACGCAGAGCATGCCGTCCTCGGTGAAGGGCTTCCACCGCCTCGTGGCGGTGGTGTCGATGCCGTAGTGGGCGGTGAACGCAGTGGCCGAGACGATGGCCTGCCCCGGACCGTTCTTCGAGCCGCTGCGTACCGCATAGGCGTGCGGGCAGAAGTCATCGGCCGCGCGCAGCGCCACCACGTTCCGGTCACGGTCGTAGAGCAACTCCACGGTCTCGGCGTTGCCGATGAGGTCGTGGGCGGCTTTGTTCAGCGAGATCACCCCGCGCTTCTGGATGGTCACGCTGGGCGCCTTCGCCAGCGGAGTCATTCTCTTGTCGAAGACCTCGAACCCCATGGTGCTCTCCTGCATCTTGACCATTGATAAATACTGACTTCTTACAATAGTCATAGATCTGTATGAGTACGTAAAGTTGGCAGGGTGTGGCCGTGGTGAGTGTTATTGGAGCTAATCCATGGTGCTTCTATCGCCCTGAACGTATTCATTGCAACGTCAGAGCCCGTATGCACCTTGAAGTCTCACAGGGGTGTGCCCGGCGAGCCCATGGAAATAGTTCGGTGTCTTTCAAGGCAGGGGATGCGAGACGTCTCACCGAAGTTTTTTGCGTCCGCAAGATTCCGCGGCACGGAGTGTCTCGTAGCTATGTGCTTTATCCATGTGCCTAGAATCGTGTACTGAACATTGGTTGTAAGACACATAGGGGTTGACGTGGGAAAGCTCATCGGATATGCACGGGTGTCGACGCGGCAGCAGGATGCCGATCGTCAAATGCATGACCTGCTCGGTACCGGTGTCCGACGCGATGATCTCTATGTTGACCATGGAGTGTCTGGAGCACGGGCTTCCCGTCCAGCCTTCGATAGGGCGGTGGCCGCCCTCGAGGATGGTGACACTCTGGTGATCACCACGCTGGACCGGTTGGGACGGTCGACGCAGAACATGCTGGCCTTCGCCGAGGCGCTGCGGGGAAGAGGTGCCGGTCTGAGGGTGCTGAACCTCGGTGGGGGAGATGTGGACACCGCCACCCCCATGGGGTCGATGGTGTTCACCGTCATGGCCGCCCTGGCCCAGATGGAGCTGGAGATCAAGCGGGAGCGGATCACCGACTCGGTGGCCAAGCGGAGGGCCGCCGGCAAGGACCTCGGTGGGCGGCGCCGGACCTTCACCGACTCTCAGATCCGCAACGCCCTCCGGCTGATCGAGGGAGGCGAGCCGGCGACCCAGATCGCCCGCGATCTGGGCATGTCTCGAGCCACCCTTTATCGGCGTATCCGGGAACTGCCCATATCAGCCACCTAATTTGCAGTGATACTGGATGGTCGCGGTGAGAGTCGCTCAAAAGTTCCCGAGGGCCGGTTCCATGGAACTGCTGACCCGTGGTTGAGGTAATTAAACGGCACCTGGGGTGGGATTATGGGTCATGGCAAGTCATCCTGTTGGTCCGCTGCTGTTGCGCGAAAGCGACCGAGAGGAGCTGATGCGCTCCGTTGCGTTCCGGGCCAGCGCGGCGAGGGCGGGTCGTGCTCCTGGCCCCTCGAGGTAGCTCCAGCATCGTGATCACGGAGAAGATGGGAACACCCGCAGGACGGTCATCGGCGGGACGGCCTGTTAGGGGTATGCGGGGATCGAGGCGCTGGTCGATTTCGACCGGTCGGACCGGCCAAGGAGGATCGATCACCGGGAGATCGTCGACACTACGTTGGGGCCCTTGCCCGCCTGTGACCACTGAGACCTGTTCGTATGACTTATCCAGGATCGGCACAATGCCGCTCTGGCACTGGGGGAGGTGCCGTGCTCGACCCTAGCGAGAGCCCGGACGCGCCCAAGGTGCTGAGGTTTTCCACGGCGCGCATTCCGGTGAGCCACCGGGTGGAGCACTGGGAGTCCCACAACGCCAAGGCGCTTATCGGCCTGGATATCCGCACCATCGAGAACACCCCGTTGGTGGCAGAGGAGGTCAACCTGCACTTCCCGGCGATGCGCTTCGCACGGGTCAAAGGCTCCTCGCAGGTGGTCGAGCGCTCCGAGCAGTTCATCGCCGAGCACCCCACCGGTGATGTCGCCATGTTCTTCGCCCTCGGCGGGGAGGCTTTTTTCTACCATCCCACCGGGATGATCCTGCTCAAGCCCGGGCAGGCCGTGCTCTACGACGCCGACCGGCCTTTCCTGCGCGGCTTCGCCGCCGGCCTCCGGGAGCTGGTGTTGACGATCCCGCGTGAGGAGTACATTCGGTTGTCTCACGGGGCGTCCTTGAAGGAGCCGGTGGTCTTCGAGTTCTCGTCTCCGACGGGGCTGGACCCGGCCGCGGCGGGCCTGGCTTCCTTGATCAATTCCGCGCTCGACCGGCGGGAGCTGGATCCGCAAAAGGTGGAGCAGGAAGCCTTCGCCCTCGTGGAACAGCTGCTTGCCCGGGCCCGGGGCGCAAGCTCCGCGTACCGGTTGGCTCGCGATGTGATCGAACGCCGCTTCAGCAGCCCGGGACTGTCCCGCGCGGAGGTCGCCAGCGCAGTGGGCGTCAGTGAGCGCCAGCTGACACGGCTGTTCGCCGCCCACGACGAGTCATTTGCCGAGCGATTGCTCGCCCACCGGCTCCAGGCCGCAGAGGCGTTGCTCGTCTCGAACACCGAGGCCGCCACACCAATCAGCGAAATCGCCGCCCGCTGCGGCTTCTCCTCCCAGGCGCACTTCTCCCGGGCATTCAAGGCCCATACGGGTGTGACTCCCTCCGAGCTGCGTAGGGCCGCCACCGCCTGAGTGATCCCGCAGTGTTAATGGCGTCGTCGGCCTCGGCGAGGGGCCAGGCGCCTCTCCTTTGATCCTGCGGGACCACGCCGTGACGCTGCGGGACAAGCCCTCGGAGCGGAGAGTGTGACGCGCAACACTTTGGGAAACACCCACCGAGCACCCATCAAGCGTCACCCGGTGCGCAACCCAGGAGGTTCCCATGCCTGCTCTCGATGACGGAATCAAGGCCACAGCCCGCCCCACGGGCCAGGTGGTCGAGACCGATGTGCTGATCGTCGGCTCCGGCCCGGCCGGCTCTTCGGCCGCGCTGTTCCTGTCCACCCACGGGATCCCGAACATCATGATCACCAAGTACCGGTGGACGGCCAACACCCCCCGGGCGCACATCACCAACCAACGCACCATGGAGGTGCTGCGCGACGCCGGGATCGAGGACCAGGTCCTGCGCGAGGCCTCCCCGCACGAGATGATGGGCGACACCGTCTACTGCGAGTCCGTGGCCGGCCGGGAGATCGGGCGCCGCCCCACCTGGGGCACCCGCCCGGACCGCCGCGCCGACTACGAGCTGGCTTCCCCCGCGATGCCGTGCGACATCCCGCAGACCATGCTCGAGCCGATCCTCGTGGAGAACGCCACCAAGCGCGGCACGCAGACCCAGTTCTCCACCGAGTACCTCTCCCATGTCCAGGACGAGGACGGGGTGAGCGTGCGTGTGCTCAACCGCCTTTCAGGCCACGAGTACACGATCCGCGCCAAGTACCTCATCGGCGCCGACGGGGCCCGCTCCAAGGTCGCCGCGGACATCGAGCTGCCCATGGAGGGCGAGATGGACATCGCCGGGTCCATGAACATCACCTTCAAGGCGGACCTGTCCCAGTACGTCGCCCACCGCCCCTCGATCCTCTACTGGGTCTTCCACCCCGGCTCCAACATCGGTGGCATCGGTGCCGGGCTGATCCGCATGGTCCGGCCCTGGAACGAGTGGCTGACCGTGTGGGGCTACGACATCAACGGTCCCGCTCCCGAGCTCGACGAAGAGGAAGCGGTCCGGATCGTGCGCAACCTCGTGGGCATCCCCGACCTGGAGGTCGAGATCACCGGATACTCCCTGTGGGGCAACAACGAGCAGTGGGCCACACACCTGCAGAAGGGCCGCGTGTTCTGCGCCGGGGACGCCATCCACAAGCACCCGCCGAGCCACGGGCTGGGCTCCAACACCTCCATCCAGGACGCCTACAACCTGGCGTGGAAGATCGCGGCCGTGCTCAAGTGGAACGCCGGGCCTGAGCTGCTGGAGACCTACTCGGCCGAGCGCGCCCCGATAGCCAAGCAGATCGTGAACCGCGCCAACCAGTCCTCCCGCGACTACACCCCGATCTTCGAGGCCCTCGGTGTGGCCGACGCGAAGGACGACGACGAGTTCACCGAGAAGCTGCAGTTGCGCTACGAGAACTCCCCCGAGGGCGCAGCCCGCCGTGAGCGGCTTCGAGACGCCTTGGACTTCAAGGACTACGAGTTCAACGCGCAGGGCACTGAGATCGGCCACTTCTACGCCTCAGATGCCACCGTGACCGACGGAGCGCAGCGCCCCGAGCCCACTCAGGACCCGATGCTGCACCACCAGAAGTCCACCTTCCCCGGCCTGCGCCTGCCGCACGCCTGGCTCGGTGACGAGAAGGAGAAGTTCTCCACCCACGACATCGCCAAGGGCACGCAGTTCACCCTGTTCACCGGGATCACCGGCCAGGCATGGGCCGACGCTGCGCAGACCGTGGCTGCTGAACTCGGCGTGGCGCTGGAGACCGTGGTCGTCGGTGATGGTTGCGCGGTCCAGGATCTCTACGGCGACTGGATGCGCCAACGCGAGGTCGAAGAGGACGGTGCGATCTTGGTCCGCCCGGACAAGCACATCGCGTGGCGGTCGATGTCGGTGCCCGAGGATCCCGAGCGGGAACTCGTGCGCGTACTGGGCCGGATCTTGGACCGCCCCGAGGTGTTCACCCCAGCCCCGGCCACCGCTGAGGAAGAACTCGGCGAACCGGCACCGGCCCACGCCTGACCAACTCCCGCGTCGAGGGGACCGCACTGCCCGGTCCCCTCGACGCGGGGTTCAATCAACGGTCCACACCCCCGTGCGGGCCGTGCCCCTCGCCGCATGAGACGCCACTGTCACTTATCCGTGCGGCAGTTCCCAGTAGTGGCGTCGCCCCCTCCCAAAGAGGTGCCGACGTCACTACTGTGCGCTCCCGTTACATAAGGCCCGGTTAGAGGCTTAAACCCACGGGACTTCTCACATCTGATGACCCCGTCTGTTCGATCTTGTGCTGATTCCGCGGTGCGGCGCGGCCCGCACGCTGTATCGAGGCGGGTTCCTGTTGTCCCGACTGAGATGGAAAAGGTCATCGCTGTGTCTGTGGCGTGTCGTGTTATTGCGCCACCACGACCCCAGCGAGTTGGTCCTCCAGGTCCGGAGGTGGGTCGGTCGACGCAGAACATGCTGGTCTTCGCCGAGGCGCTGTGCAGCAGGGGCACCGGGCTGCGCGTGCTGACCCTCGGTGGGGAGACGTGGACACCCACACCCCGATGCGCTTGATGGTCTTCACCGTGATGGCCGCTCTGGCGCAGATGGGCCT
Organism: Kocuria dechangensis; assembly: GCF_014636775.1. Taxonomy (GTDB): domain Bacteria; phylum Actinomycetota; class Actinomycetes; order Actinomycetales; family Micrococcaceae; genus Kocuria; species Kocuria dechangensis. The sequence goes on along the minus strand of NZ_BMEQ01000012.1, from coordinate 109,274 downwards.
GGAGATCACACGGGAGCGGATCACCGATTCGGTGGCCAAGCGCCGGGCCGCCGGCAAAGACCTCGGCGGGCGACGCCCCACCTTTACCGACTCCCAGATCCGCAGCGCCCTCCGGCTCATCGAGGCGGAAGAGCCGGCGACCCAGGTGGCACGGGACCTGGGGATGTCCAGGGCCACTTTGTACCGCCGCATCCGAGAACTGCCCATGCCGAGCATCTGAGTCGGCGCTATTCCCTGATGTGGTGGCAGGAAGAGCGCCACCTCGGCGGATAAGGCGTCACTGTTGAATGAGCTTTTCCCGCAACCGGGTACTCAGCTGGTCGGTGAGTCCGGCGGCGCGCAGTACGGCGACCGCGCCGCCGTCATCCTCCAGTGCGGTGAGCATTCCGGCCATGGCTGCTGAGTGTGCGCCCATCATGGGGTGGCCGGCGAAGCGGTCCAGGATGTCGACCTCCGGGGTGGTGGCGTGTCCATGGCCGGCCAACCGGGCCATGACGGCCTCCATGTTGGTGTGGGTGAGCGCGTAGTCAGCGGTGATGGTCTCCGGGGTGGCGCCGAGGACGGATAGCACGGCAGCGGCGAGCACTCCGGTGCGGTCCTTGCCGGCGGCGCAGTGGAACAGCACGCCTCCCTCCGTCTCCGCCATGATCTCCAGCGCGGCAACCAGCCGCGAGGCTTGGGCACGGAATAGTCGGTCGTACCAGTCACCGACCTCTTCAGGGGTACTGATGGCCGCGAACAGTTGGGTGAGCGCGGCCGGGTCCCCGGTGTCCTTGGTGAGCGGCAGGTGGTGGTGAGCGATGCCCAGTTGCCGGGCCGGTCCGTGACCGGTGGACTGCAGTTCGCCGGGGGAACGCAGGTCGAGCACGGTTGTCAGGCCCAGTTCCACAAGTCCGGTGAGCTGGGAGGCGGGGGCGAGGGTGATGTCGTCGGAGCGCCAGAGCATGTGGCGGCGCACCGTGCCGCAGGCGACTGGCAGGTCGCCGAGATCGCGCAGGTTGGCCAGCGAGACCTCGGCCTGCTGCGCCGTGCTGGAGATAGGGGTCATGGCGGGGGCGAGGGCTTCGGTCATCGGTTCTGTTTCTTTCGGGTCAGTGCGCTTCTGTGGTCTCGGAGGGTTACCGGGACGGCGATGAAGGGCTCGAAGACTCCAAACCTCGGCCCAACGACGAATGGCAGCGTTGATGTGTTGGGGAGAGAAGAGGTCGGAAGTCGCGCCATAACGGGAAGGTGAACGGTCAGAGTCGAACGGACCGAGGGCCCCGCCATCGTGGTGCAGGACGGGGCCCTCTGGGGTGGGATCAGTTGCCGATGCGTGCTCGGACTTCGGCGATGGCCCCGGCGATGGCCTGGTCGATGCCTGCCTTGACCTGATCGGAGTCGAGGCCTGCACCGACCATGCCCGCTGAGATGCTGGCAGGAAGCTGCGAGGAGACGACCGGGCGGCGGTGGGTGAACTGATCGAATCCCGACTTTCCGTGGTAGGCGCCGGTTCCGGAGTTGCCCACGCCGCCGAAGGGGGTGCCCTTCCGGAACGCGTGGACGACACCGTCGTTGCGGGTTACGCCACCACTGGTGGTGAAGTGCAGGTAGCGCTGGAACTCCTTGCTGTCCTGGCCGTACCAGTACGTCCCCAGCGGTGACGGTCTGGTGCTGACGTAGTTGATGACTTCCTGGATGTCGTCGTAGAGATACACGGGAAGCACCGGGCCGAAGATCTCTTCTTCGGAGATGGTCGCCTCCGCGGGAACATCGAGCAGGATCGTCGGCGGGATCAACCGCTTCTCGCGAGAGGGCAGGGCAGCGGCTTCGGCGTCGTTGACCACCTGGATCTTGGTGGCTCCCTTGGCGGTGGCGTCGTCGATCAGCCCGATGATCCGGTCGTAGTTGCGGTCGTTGACGATCGAGACCGCCCCGGGATTGTCCAGGTAGTCGGGGAAGAGCGTGGTGAGTTCGTTCCGCAGTTTGGCGATGAACTCCTCGCCCTGTTCGCGTGCGACGAAGACGTAGTCAGGGCAGAGGCAGATCTGTCCGCTGTTCATCATTCGGGTGCCGGCGATGCGTTGGGCGGCCAGGTCCAGATCGGCGTCTCTGGCGACCACCACGGGGTTCTTGCCCCCGAGCTCGAGGGTCACGGGCACCAAGTTCTGTCCGGCTGCGGCGGCCACGACCTTCCCGATGGCCGGTGAGCCGGTGAAGATGATGTGGTCCAGCTGAAGGGTGGAGAAGGCCTTGGCGGTCTCCAGATCACCGACGATGACGACGAGCTCGTCCTCGGAGAAGTACTTCGCGACGGCTTCGGCGACCACCTGGCCGGTGCGGGCCTCGAGTTCGGGGAACTTGATCATGACCCGGTTGCCGGCTGCCAGAGCAGCCAGGGCCGGCTGGATGGTCAGGATGAGGGGGAAGTTCCAGGCTCCGATGACGCCGACCACCCCCAGGGGCTTCTGCTGGATGAACGCCGGCACCCCCGGGATGTCCTCCACGGAAACCGGCTTCATCCACTCCTCGAGATTCTCGCGCAGGTCCTTGGCATCATCGAGCCAGGCGAGCACCTCGAAGCTCTTCGTCAGGGCGGCCGGTCGTTGACCGTAGTCCGCGGCGAGAGCGGTGGCGATCTCGTCGGCTGACTCGAGGATGGCCAGGGTCAGCCGGTCGATCCGGTCCCGCCGCACCTCAGCGCTGGGCGGGCCCTCGTTCAGGAATGCCTGACGCTGAGCAGCGAGTAGGCGGTTGAGCTGATCGGGGCTGACGTGCTCGGCAGTGAGATCCTCGAGAATTTGATGAGTCACAGTGATACCGCTCCGTTCCTTCGATGTGGCCGGCCAGAAACGATGGGACTGCTGCAGGGAATCCCATGGTTGTCGGGGATGCTTCGGCCTTTGATGTGCTGTGTTGAACCGGCAGTGCCAGTTGGGCAGGAGTGTGGGCGCCTGGTCACCCGACGGTGAGAGCCTCACTGATGTGTCCCGGTTCCTGGGGAAAACCCGTGAGCCGGTACCAGGCGAGCTCCCTTTTGACCTGCCGTTGGCCGATGTCGCCGAGGAGCTGGCGGGCCCGGGCGGCACGGTCCGAGGTGGGATCTGCGGTGACTGCGGCATAGACGGCCTGAGTGGCCTCCTTGAGCCGCCGGTTCTGCTCGGCGAGTTCGCTCAGGTGGAGTTGAGCATCCTGGGGGTCAGGGCCTGGCTCGTCCAGGAGGGCCCGGGCATCGGTAATGCCCTCGACGTCCTCCGAGGAGAGGAGGCTGAGCAGCTGGCGGTACTCGAGGTTCTCGATGACCTGGTAGCGGTATTCGTGCTCATGGTTGTCGATGAGGAAATCGAGTGTTGCGGAGATCAGCAGTGCTTGTTCACGGGCGAAGCGGGCATCGGCGGGCAGCTCGGGAACGATGGTCTCGTTGAGCCTGACGCGCAGGGACTGCAGGTGCTGGGTGACGGTGGGGAACATGGATTTAGCCCTTCGCCAGGATGCGGTTGAGTTCGTTGCTGAAGAATCCGCCCAGCCCTGGGTAGATGTAGTTGTACATCACGTCCAGCTGGGTCATTCCGGCCTGTGCATTGCGGGGAGCGGTGCCGACCAGGGAGACGACGGACCAGTACAGGTTGTAGACGAGGTAGTAGTCCAGCCGCTGGCGGTCCACGGGAAGTCCCGAAGCCCGTTCGTAGTCCTTGATGAACGTCTCGGTGTCCACCAGGCCTGCATTGAGGAACGTGCCTGACTCGTTGCGCGAGCCCCAGGCGGGCAGCATGGCGTACGCCAAATCCGAGTGACGGTCGCCCAGATAAGACAGTTCCCAGTCGATCACGGCAGTGATCTGGCCGTTTTCTTCGTCGAACAGGAAATTGCCGTTGCGGTAGTCACCGTGCAAGAGGGAGACGTGGTCGACTTCCGGCCGGTTCTCCCACAGCCACTGCTGGGTCAGCACAATGGTGGGGTGGGGTTCGAGGGCATCTTCTTCCCATGCCCGGTCCCAGAAGGACAGGCGCCAGTCGATGGCGTCCGTCGTGTGTGGTCTGGGGATGTCGAAGCCGGTGAGGTCGGCCTGCGACCAGTCGTGGGAGTGCAGGCGCGCCAGATGATGAACGAACTGGGGCGCGAGCACGGGGGCCAGCCGCGGCCCGTAGACCGTGCCGAGGCCTGTGGCCAAGGGGACGGCGTCAGTAGGGGCCGCGACCCCCGGCGCCAGGGCGGAAATCAATGCTGGGGCCCCGAAATCGGCGGCATCGAGGGTCATCCAGTACGCCTCCGGCACCGGCAGGGCGTCTTGGGCGACCTTGAGCATGTGGAACTCACGCTCGATGTCGGTCTCGCAGCAGGCCCCCTTCGACTTGATCCGCAGCACCATGGATTCGGAGGACGGGCCACGGGTCAGGACGAACCTGAAGCACTCGTTGGCCCCGCCGCCTGACAGCTGTGCGACGTCGCCGACGGAGAACTCCCCGGAAAGGCGACGGGTCAGGAAGTCCTGGAGCCGCCCCTGGACTTCGGCGGTGGACAGGCCCGCAGTCTTCAACCCTCCCTCGGCGCGCCGGCGGAGGCGGGCATCGAGGATGGCCTCCAGGTTGCTCTCCATGCGATATCTCGCACGAAGGTCTGCGATTCTTTCTTCTACCGTGGGGCTTTGGATCCTCGGGGCTTGCTGATCGGTGGTGGCCGTCATTGCTCTTCCTAACTGTACTTAGAGCCAGTGCATGAAAAGAGGGAAAAATCAGCGGGGGGTCCTGGTGAGCGACGCGGGCGTCAGCGCATCTGGAGGACCGGCTTGATGGATCTGCCGGATTCGGCGTCGTCGGCAGCCCGGTTGATGTCTTTGAAGTCGTAGGAATTCACCAGGCGGTCGAACGGGAACAGCCCTCGGCGGTGCAGATCGATCAGCACAGGGATGAACTCGTCGGGCCGCGCGTCCCCTTCGGTCACTCCGACGATGGTGCGGCCTGTCATCAGTAGCTCGATCATGTCCACCGCGACATCGGTGCCTGCGGGGCCGAAACCGAGAATCGCGCAGGTACCGGTCGGGGCCAAGGAGCTGACGGCCTGGCGCACCACGCCGGTGACCGCCGTGGTGTCCACCGCGAAGTCGGCGCCGAGTCCGGTGATCCGCTGGATCTCGGCCACCACATCGGCGGTGGCTGCAGCGTCGATCGTGTGCGTGGCACCGAGCTCAGCAGCGAGCTCGAGCCGCTCCGCCACACGATCGACGGCAATGATGGTGGAGCAACCCACAACCTTGGCGGCCATCACCGCGGACAGCCCCACCGCTCCCACCCCGAAAACGACCAGGCTGGAACCTGCCGGCGGGCGCAACCGGTTCATGACGGTGCCTGCGCCGGTCTGGATGCCGCAGCCCAACGGGCCCACGATCGCCAGATCGACGTCATCGTCGACCTTCACGACGTTGCGCTCTGTGGCGATGGCGTGGGTGGCGAACGACGACTGGCTGAAGAACGCCCCGTTCAGCTCCCCTTCGGTGGACAGGGCGTTGGTGCCGTCGGGCCGCGCGCCTGAGGTGTTGCGCTGGACGAACTCCAAGCAGTAGGAAGGCTGTCCCCGCTGGCACAGGAGGCAGGTCCCGCACGAGGCAAAGGTCAGGACCACCTTGTCACCCGGCTTGACCTTGGTGACTCCCTCGCCCACCGCCTTGACGACGCCGGCGCCCTCGTGGCCCAGCACCAGGGGCAGCGGGATGGGCATCCACTGGTTGCGAACCCCGATGTCGGTGTGGCACATGCCAGAGGCATGGATCTCGACCAAGACTTCATCGGTGCGCGGGTCCTCCAGATGAACTTCTTCGAGGAGAAAAGGTTGTTCGGCCTCACGGACAACAGCAGCAGTGATACGCATATATCTGTCTCCTTCAAAAAGGGATACGGGCGGGAGCACGAGGGAACCAGTGCTGAGCGCGGTGATCCACCGGGGAACGGCAGCCCACATGCGGGTGGGTGGAGAAGGCAACGAGGCGGGAGGCGACCAGTAGGGCACCAACTGCTTCACCCTGGACGGGAAGCGCTGAGTCCAGGCCCTGCCCAGTGATGCCGCCACGTCGTAGGCCCTCCTCTGCGGCCGACGATCCGGTGTTATGCGCATCACACTAAGGTGCATCAGAGGGTTGGTCAACACTTATAGAAACTCAGTGTGCTAATTCGTAGAACGTTTGCTTTGTGATCGGTCCATGGATCGGCCAGGGAAGCGGAAGACTGCGCGTCACCACCTCGGGCCGCCCTCTGGCATTCGACCCGGATGCGCGGTGCTGAACGTCAATTCGTCGCGCGGTTCGTTGCAGATGCTCGGTGTGATGGTGTCTCTGTACGCCCGGAAGTGGCGGTAGGGCGTTGCGTCCTTCTGCCCCTCGAAGAGACAAGTGCCGCCTTGGGGAGTGGCTGCACCGATCAAGCTGGGAGGTCTGCCGCAGAACACGCTGACCCTTGTGACCCGGCCACCGAGAACAGGTATCGACCGGGGGTGGACCTGAGGCAGGGCAGGCGTGAGGGCCTTCACTCCGGCAGCTTTCGCCGTCATGTCCGCCCCGGTTCGAGTGGGGCTGAAGACGAGGCGCGAGAAGATCCACCGACTCGGCGACCAGGCGCCAGGATGCCGGCAAGGACCCACTCCGCCCGTCGGGTCCGTAATGCAATGCGCCTGACCGGGCCCAGGGGCTGGCCCCGAAAGGAAGCGGGGCCTCGCGGCGTCTGAGACTGCTCTCTGCTGCCGCATCCGCAGGCTTCCCGCGTCGGTGGGGTGTGGGCGGAGTGAGGGCCAGGGCCTCAGAATCCATGTTGTTCCGCTGGGCTGCCGCGGACAAACATTCTACTACTATGGATACTTGAACATCTTAATCGTAGATTGGATGAGTCCTCACGGCGCTACCTAGGAGCTTCCATGAACCCGCTCGAGAACCGCTACACCCGTCTGGTCGGGATCGATCACCCCATCGTCCAGGAGGGGCTCGGTCCCTTCCGTACCCCCAAGCTTGCAGCGGCGGTCTCCAATGCTGGGGGATTGGGGACGGTGTCCATGCCGGGCTTCCCCGACGATCTGGCCGACGGGGCCAAGCTGCTGCGTGAGCACCTGGAGGAGTGCGCCTCGTTGACGGACCGCCACTTCGCCGTGAACATCCCGGTGGGCGTCGACGGCACCGGGGAGATCCTGGGCTTCACCGACGTCTACATCCGCGCGGTCATCGAGGCGCGGAAGGCCGAGCCCGAGCTCGAGAAGCGGATCACGGTGATGACCACCTCGGCCGGCTTCTTCGGCCCCTATGGCCGAATGATCCAGGACGCCGGAATGATCCATCAGCACAAGGTCGGTTCCACCCGGCAGGCGGTCAAGGCGGCCGAGGCCGGTGCTGACGTGGTGATCGCGGCCGGCTTCGAGATGGGCGGGCACGCCCCCAGCAAGGCAGTGCACACCTACGTCCTGGTGCCCAGCATCACCGACGCGGTGGACATCCCGGTTCTGCTCACCGGAGGCGCCCGGAACGCGAAGGGCCTGGCTGCCGCCCTGGCCATGGGCGCGGACGGGGTGGCCATGGGGACCCGGTTCATCACCACCCACGACAACTCCGACTGGCACCCCGCCTACCTGCAGGCTCTCCTCGATGCCGAAGAAGGCGACGACGTCGCCTTCAACGGGGTGTACGGGCCCTGTCGCGGGCTGCGCAACGAGGCCTCCCAGCACCTCCTCGCCGAGTCCTGCGACCTGGGCGAGGCCGGGCGGATGAACCCCGTCGAGCAGATCCAGTGGAAGATCGACCGCATGCAAGCCGCCCAGACCGACGGTGACGTCGAGGGTGGTCTCGTGCTGACCGGTCAGGTCGCCGCCGAGATCCAAAGCCTGGTCAGCGTTGCCGAGTTCGTCCCCCAGATGGCCCAGGAAGCGGCGGACATCCTTTCCTCCCTGGCTGCCCGGTACGCAGGAGTGTCCCAGCCCGCCTGAGCAGGCAGGCCCCGCACGCCCAGGGCGGCATGAGAGGGAGGGCAACGTCCTCCTCCCTCTCATGCCTCCCGGTCGTTGCGGCATGAGGCCATGGGCGGCCGGACTGGGTCTTGGGGCGTGAAGGCTGCCGTGCCGAGGGGTGGCGTCTTCCCGGCACAACATGCACCACCCCGACAGAGCCGCCCGGACCGTGCTGCGAACCGGACGGCCCGGGCACCCCGACCTAAGGGACTACAGGTCGGTGGCGGATCGGTGGAGCGTGCACAGCGCTCGGGTGGCCACCTCACCGCCGGGATTGCGCAGCTGGACGTCGGCCAGCACCACGGAGCGCGAGGCGTGCAGGATCGTGACGTGGAGGGTCAGCGCCCCGTCGAGGTCTCCGGGGCGCAGGTAGGAGATCCGGATCGATGCGGTGTGAAAGGCCTCGCCGGGGTGCTCCGGGGAGAGCGCCCAGGCCTTGTGGGCGGCCATCTCTGAAGCGCACAGGGCCACCCCGCCGTGCAGGGTGCCGATGGGATTGCGCATGCCCGGGACGGGGATCAGGCGGAGGTCGACCCCATCGGCGCGTGCCTCCGTCACGCTCAGCAGGGAATCCAGGCCCGGCAGGGAGGAGGGGGTGTCGATCGGCTCGTCGGGCTCGTTGCGGCCGGCGGGGAAGCCGGGAACGAAGCGCAACCGCTGACTGACCGTGGCCACCAGCTCCCCGTCGTCGGTGGTGACCCGCCCGCTGGCGTGTCCCCAGCCGCCCGAGCGGTGGTCCAGGGAGGCGGCACACCGGATCCGCTGCGTGCCGGCGGTCAGCGGTGCATGGAAGTCGATGCTGATGGCCGAGGACACCGCCCAGTAGTCCCCGGCCCGGGCGGTCAGCACCGCGTAGCCCGTGACGTTGTCCACCAGGACCCCGATGCACCCCTGGTGCAGCCGCCCGTCCCCTCGGTCCGCCCACGCCCCGGGGCGCATCGCGCCCTGAGCGGTGGAGCCCAGGGTGGAGACGAATTCCATGCCGAAGGCCACCTCCGGGGTGCCGTGGAAGTAGGGGACCGGCTGGGTGGTGAGGGTCTGTTGCACGGGATGCTCCTGAGGCCAACGAATGAAGTTATACAGATCTAGCAATCAAGTCTCTTTTACTGTACTACTTAACGTGATGATGGTCACAAGCCCTTCCGGGGGCGGAGGCCCTCTGCTCCTGTTGCGGAGCGCCCTGATTCCACTTTCAGTCGGGAGACGACATGCCCACTACGCAGACAGCACTGACCACCTCCTACTGGCCCGAGCACGGCGAGGAGACGATCCGTGACATCACCCTCGGCGGGCTCCTGCGCGAGGCGGCGGCTACCGTGCCGGACCGCCTGGCCCTGGTGGACGGGGTCCCGGATCCAGCCCAGCGGCGGACCTGGACCTACGCCGAGTTCCTGCGCGAGGCCGAGAAGGTGGCCCACGCGCTGCTGACCGGCTTCGCCCCGGGCACGAAGGTCGCCATCTGGGCGCCCAACAGCGCGGACTGGGTGATCCTGCACGAAGGCATCAGCCTGGCCGGGATGATCACGGTCCCGATCAACCCGGCCTACCGTGCCCGGGAACTGCAGTACATCCTCAGCCAGTCCGGGGCCTCGGTGATCTTCTACGCCGATCAGTACCGGGGTGCGGACCTGGGTGAGATCGTGGAGGAGATCCGCCCCGAGCTGCCCCAGCTGCAGCTGGAGGTGCGCTCCTCCCAGTGGGAGGCCTTCCTGGAGGCCGCGGATCCGTCCACCGAGCTGCCCGAGGTGCACCCCACCGACCCCATCCAGATCCAGTACACCTCCGGAACCACCGGCTTCCCCAAGGGCGCGCTGCTGCACCACAAGGGCGTGGTCAACGAGGCACACCTGGTGGCGCTGCGCGCCGGCATGGCCGATGGCGACGTCAACGTCAACGCGATGCCCATGTACCACGTGGGCGGCGGAGCGGTGACCTCCCTGGGCGCGGTGGCCATGCACGGGACGTACGTGGTCATGAACTACGACCCGGGGCTGTTCCTGGAACTGGTCGAGGCCTACCGCGGCACCCACGCCCTGCTGGTCCCCACCATGCTCCTGGGTGTCCTGGACCACCCCGACCGGCCCACCCGGGACCTGAGCTCGTTCAAGACCATGATGTCCGGGGCCTCGGCGGTCTCCCCGGCCCTGGTCCGTCGCACCGCCCAGGAGATGGGGTGCGACTTCTCCATCCTCTTCGGCCAGTCCGAGATGCACGGGGTGATCTCCCAAACCCGGATCACCGATGACCCCGAGGACCAGTCCAAGACCGTGGGCCAGCCCCTGTCCCACCTGGAGGTCAAGGTCGCGGACCCGATCACCGGTGAGCCCGTGCCGATCGGGGTCCAGGGGGAGGTGTGCTGCCGCGGCTACCAGGTGATGCTCGAGTACTACAACATGCCCGAGCAGACCGCCCAGACCGTCGACGCGGAGGGCTGGCTGCACATGGGTGATCTCGGGGTGATGGACGAGCGCGGGTACCTGTCCATCAACGGCCGGCTCAAGGACATGATCATCCGCGGCGGCATGAACATCTACCCCCGCGAGATCGAAGCACTCATCGAGGAGCACCCGGCGGTGCGCGAGGCCGTCGTCGTCGGCGTGCCAGATCCGAAGTGGGGCGAGCAGGTCGGGGCGGTGCTCAAGCTGCACCCGGACGCGGAGGCGCCGGCTGCCGAGGACCTGCGCGCCTACTGCAAGGCCCAGCTGGCCGTCCACAAGGTGCCCGCCATCTGGAGCTTCGTGGAGGACTTTCCGGTCACCGCCTCCGGGAAGATCCAGAAGTTCAAGCTCCGCGAGCAGCTGGTCACCGAGTGAGCGCCACCGACCCGTTCATGCTCCGCACCCCGCGAACACCCACCAGGAGGACACCATGACCGAGCACACCCTGGCCGACCGCCTGTCGACCGAACGCGTCGACACCGCCGAGCCCAAGTGCCCCTTCGACGGCTACGACATCTTCTCCGAGGCCTTCGCCACCGACCCCCACGGCCAGTACCGGGCGATCCGGGAGTCCGAATGCCCCGTGGCCCACTCCGAGAAGTGGGGCAGCTCCTGGATGGCCACCACCTACGACGACATCCGGGTGCTGGCCCGCGACACCAAGCGGTTCACCCACAAGGCCACCGAGGTGGCCGGGCCCCTGGAGGTCAGCGGCAAGCTGTTCATGCCGCCGCTGACCTCGGACTCCCCCGAGCACAAGGACCACCGCTCGGTGCTCATGCCCTTCCTGACGCCCAACCGGGTGGAGGAGATGGAGCCGGCGATCCGTGCGGAGGCCAAGCGGCTGATCCAGGCGATCAAGGCCAAGGGCCACGGCGACGTCATCGAGGACTACGCCCAGCCGCTGACCCTGAAGGTGCTCACCTCCATCCTGGGGGTGGAGGAGGCAGAGCAGATCACCCACTGGGTGGTGCAGATGATCCGGGTCGGACCCAAGGATCAGAGCGTGCGCGCGGCCGCGGTGTCGGAGATCATCGCCTACATCGACCGGCTCCTGCAGGAGCGCGAGGCCGCCGGCAACCCCGGGGACGACCTGTTGAGCTACCTCAACCGCGCCGAGCTCGACGGCCGGCCGCTGAGCCGCAAGCACCGGATCGGCACCGGCTTCCTGGTGCTGCTGGCCGGGGCCGACACCACCTGGAGCGCGATCGGGGCCACGATGTGGCACCTGGCGACCCACGAGCAGGACCGGCAGCGGCTGCTCGAGGAGCCACAGCTGCTGCACACGGCCGTCGAGGAGTTCCTGCGCTTCTACGCCCCGGTCACGGTCGGGCACCTGACCACCGAGGAGATCGAGGTCCACGGCCGGCGGATCGAGGCCGGCCAGCGGGTCCTGCTGCCCTTCGCCTCCGCCAACCGTGACCCGGAGAAGTTCGAGGACCCGGAGGAGGTCAAGCTCGACCGGGAACGCAACAAGCACATGACCTTCGGGGCCGGGCTGCACAGCTGCCTGGGCTCCACCCTGGCTCGTTTGGAGATGCGGATCACCCTGGAGGAGTGGCTGGCGGAGCTGCCCCACTTCCGCCTGGCGGACGGGGCGGTCGTGGAGTGGACCACCGGGCAGGCCCGCGGTCCCGAGAAGGTGGAGTTCGTCGTCGAACCCTGAGGGCTGCCCGGGCGAGACCACGGCGTCCAGATGGAGAAGGGGCCCGGCCGGAGCGATCCGGTCGGGCCCCTGAGCCATGGGGTGGGGTCTCAGAGCTGGGACTGTTCCTCGAGCTGTCGCCAGGTCTCCTGGACGTCGGATTGCCACTGGTGGCGCAGCTCCTCGCAGCGGGCGGCCACGCGGCGGCCGATCCACCCCGGCAGCACGGCCTCGGGCAGCTGCGGGTCCTCGGCCGGGACCCGCTGCAGGGCCGCGGTCACCAGCAGGTGCTGGCGCAGCAGCTCAGCGTCCGTGGCCGGGGTGGTCTCGGGCAGCCACTCCAGGAACCGCTCGTACCGGACCCGCAGCTCCTCCAGGTCCCAGGCGCGGTGGATGACTTCTTCGGTGGACAGGCCCACGGTTCCCGGGTGCCCGATCAGTGACATCGTGTTGTCGGCCAAATCCAGCTCGGCGATCAGCCCCGCCACGTCGGCTGTCCGCCCGGGGTGGGGGCTGATCCACACCCCGGGGGCGGGATTGCCGAACCCGGCCCAGCCCAGTCCGGCGTAGAGCTTCTTGCGCGCCGCCCGGTGGGTGTGCGGAATGGTGATGAGCAGCAGCGCCCACTGCCCGTCCCAGTCGCCGAAGGGGTCGGCCAGGGAGCGGATGCGGGCGCTGCCCTCACGGAACATCTGATTGGCCCTCGGGGTCAGCCGCCACCGCACGGAACGGCCGTGGCGTTCCTGCTCGATCCACCCGGCGGCCGCAGCCCGGGCGATCGCCTGGCGGGCCGCCTGCTCGGCCACCCCGAGATGTCCCAGGGTCTCCACGATGGAGGCGGTCCAGGCGCCGTCGCGCCCGGCCTTCCAGACCATCTCGCCCAGCACCGTCCGCAGCAGGCTCCGGGCGCTGGGGGAGAACGACAGCGGCATGTGGGGAGCGGGGGTGTCCACGGCCTCCTGGATATCGGTCATCGGCCGGATCGCCTCCCCGCTGTAGGCGTCGTGCAGGCTCTCTGCGCCGATCCGGGGCCGGCCACCGCTCAGCCCACCTGGGAGGACACGGGGTTCTGGGCCGTCCCGAAGGTCGGCAGACGCCGTTCCATCATAGCCGCGACCCCTTCCCGGTAGTCGGGCAGCTGCATGTGGCGGCCGATCTCCTCCTTGCTGGCCTCCACCGCCACGCGGGGGCTGGGCTGCATCAGGTCGCCCCACAGCTGGCGCTTGGCGGTGGTCACCGCGGTGGGGGAGGTGGCCAGGAAGAGCCGGGCGTAGTCGTAGACCGCGTCCATGAACCCCTCCTGCGGCAGGACCTGGTTGAACAGCCCCGTGTGCTCCAGCTCCCGGGCCGTGGCGACCCGACCGGTGAGGACCAGGTCCGCGGCGTGGGTGACACCCATGAGCCGGGGCAGGATCCAGGACAGCCCGTACTCGGCCGGCAACCCGATCTTGGGGGCCACCGTGGTGATCTTGGCCTCGGCCACCGCGAAGCGCAGATCGCAGAAGGCGGCGATGGCCACCGCGATCCCCGCACACGCGCCGTTGACGGCGGCGATCATGGGCTTGCTCATCCCCAGCTGCCAGGCCATGTCGGCGTCGTAGGCCTCGTCGACCCCGTAACCGGGGGTGCGCGCTTGAACGGACAGGGCCGGGTCGTAGTGGTCGGTCTTCGTGTAGTGCGCCAGGGCCTTGAAGTCGGCCCCGCCGCAGAAGACCGGAGCCTCCCCGGTGACGACGATGACCCGGACCGCAGGATCGGCGTCGAGCTCGGCGCAGATCCACCGGTACTCATCGTGCATCCGCCCGGTCCAGGAGTTCGCCCGGCCCGGCCGGGCGAACCACACGGTGGCGATCCCGTTGTCGGCGACCTCGTACTTGGTGACCTTCAGTTCCATGACTGTTCCTCCGGTGGTTGCGGGCGGAGCGTCCTGCACCGTCATCGCTTGTTGTACAAATATAGCAAATGGAACATTAGTTCTGTAATGTGTGGAGGAACTGACGGCGCGCCGCACCCGCGGCCCGAACAGGCGGGATCCCATGACCTCCTCCACCACCCTCACCGGGACCTATCCGATGACCATCAACGGCCAGGCCATCTCCTCCACGGACAGCTTCGGGGTGATCAACCCGGCCACCGGCGCGGAGTTCGCCCGCGCCCCGCAGTGCACTCCCCAGCAGCTGGAGGAGGCGGTCCGGGCCGCCGAAGCCGCCCTGCCGGCCTGGGGTGCCGACGAGCAGCAGCGCATCACCGCCCTGCGCCGGCTCGCCGACGTCCTGGACGAGCACGTCCAGGAGATCGCCGCCGTGCTCACCGACGAGCAGGGCAAGCCGCTGGGGGCGGCCGCCTACGAGGTCTCCGAGACGGCCCGGTGGCTGCGGGCCTCCGCGGAGCTGCCGCTGCCGGAGGAGACCGTCGAGGCCGGCCCGGACGTCTCGGTGCGCGTCGTGCGGCGCCCGCTGGGCGTCGTGGCGGCGATCACCCCCTGGAACTTCCCCCTGCTGCTGCTGGGCTGGAAGGTGGGTCCGGCGCTGCGCGCCGGCAACACCGTGGTGGTCAAGCCCTCCCCGTACACCCCGCTGAGCACCCTGCTCGTGGGCGAGCTCGCCCAGCAGGTCCTGCCCCCCGGGGTGGTCAGCGTGGTCAGCGGTGGTGACGAGCTGGGGGCGCGGCTGAGCACCCACCCCGGCATCGCCAAGATCAGCTTCACCGGCTCGGTGGCCACCGGCAAGAAGGTGGCCGCCGCCGCGGCCGAGGACCTCAAGCGCTTCACCCTGGAGCTGGGCGGCAACGACGCGGCGATCATCCTCGAGGACGCCGAGCCCGAGCAGATCCTCAAGGGCGTCTTCTGGGGCGGGTTCATCAACTGCGGCCAGATCTGCGCCGGCATCAAGCGCGTCTACGTGCCCCGCTCCCGCCACGACGAGATCGCGCACCTGCTGGCCGAGCGTGCCCGGGTAGTGCGGATGGGCCCGGGCACGGCCGAGCGCACCCAGCTGGGACCCCTGCAGAACAAAGCCCAGTTCGACCGCGTTGCCGAGCTCGTGGAGGAAGCCCTCGCCGCCGGTGCCACCGCTGTCGCCGGCGGGGCCCCCTGGGACGGGGAGGGCTACTTCTTCGAGCCCACCGTGCTGACCAACGTCCACGAGGGCATGCGCATCGTCGACGAGGAGCAGTTCGGCCCCGTCATGCCGATCATGGCCTACGACACCGTGGACGAGGCGGTGGCCCGGGCCAACGACAGCACCTTCGGGCTGTCCGGGTCGGTGTGGGGTGCCGACATCGGCCGCGCCCAGGAAGTGGCCCAGCGGCTGCACACCGGCACGGCCTTCGTGAACGACCACTTGGCGCTCTCCCCGGACATCCCGTTCGGCGGAGCCAAGTGGAGCGGGATCGGCGTGGAGAACGGCCACTGGGGTCTGGAGGAGTTCACCAGGATCCAGGTGCTGCACACGCCAACCCGCAGCTGAGGGGACCCGTCAGGGCCTGCTCATGTGATGGGGAAGGGGAGGGTCGGGACGCCCTCCCCTTCTTCATGCCCTCCTCCGCTGAGCACCGATGTGCCGAGAGGTCCGGGTGCCCGCGGCCTCCCGGCCTCCTCCTGGCCTCAAACCAGGGCTCCATGGCACGGCATCGTGGCATGAGAAAGCGCATGAGAAAGCGCATGAGGAAGCGCACGAGGAGGGGCCGCGAGGACAATCCTCGCGACCCCTCCTCGTGCGCTTCGGGTGCTGCCGGCTACAGGACCATCACGGCCCGGGCGCCCTTCTGGTCCAGGCAGTAGTGGACGGCGTCGTTGACCTCGTCGAAGGCGAACTGCTCGGTGACCAGCTCGTCGAGCTTCAGCAGCCCGGCCTCGTAGAGGGAGACCAGCCGGGGCACGTCGCGCTTGACGTTGGCGGAGCCGTAGAGGGAGCCCTTCACGGTCTTCTCGGACATCACCATGCCGTTGAAGGCCGGGACGTTGAGGAAGACGTCGTCCCCGCCGGCCCCGACCAGCACAACCTCCCCGCCGCGCCGGGTCATCTTCACCGCGTCCCGGACGGTCTCCTGGCGTCCGACGACCTCCAGGGTCACGTCCGTGCCGCGCCCGCCGGTGAGCTGGCGGACCTGCTTGGGCAGGTTGTCCCCGGGCTGCAGGGTGTGGGTGGCACCCATGGTGCGGGCCAGCTCGAGCCGCTCCTCGTGCATGTCCACGGCGATGATCGTGGCCGCCCCGCTCATGCGTGCACCCTGGATCGCGTTCAGGCCCACCCCGCCGCAGCCGACGACGGCGACGGTGTCGCCGATGCCGATGCTGGCGGTGTTGGCCGCAGCACCCCAGCCGGTGAGCACCCCGCAGCCGATCAGGGCGGCAGAGGTCAGCGGGATGGTGTCGGGGATCTTGATGGCCGACCGGGCCGGCACCACGCACTCCTGGCTGAAGGTGCCCAGCCCGGCCATCTGGAAGACCCCGGCCCCGTCCATCGAGTAGCGGGTGGTGCCATCGAGCAGGGCGCCCTTGGCGAAGGCCACCCCGGCGGTCTCGCACAGCTGCGGCTGGCCCTTGAGGCAGTAGAAGCACTCCCCGCACTGGGCCAACCAGGTCAGCACGACCCGGTCCCCGGGGGCGAGGTCCTGAACCCCGTCCCCGACGGCGGTCACGGTCCCGGCGGCCTCGTGGCCGAGCACCGCCGGCAGCGGGTTGGGCAGGACCGCGGTGTAGACGGAGATGTCGGAGTGGCACACCCCGGTCGCACCGATCTTGACCCGCACCTCACCGGTGCGGGGCTCCTCGAGATCGATCTCCCGCAGGGTCAGGGGCTGGTTGGGGGTTTCGAGAACGGCGGACAGTGGCACGGGAACTCCTCGGACGAGCGGACTGGCTACACCCCCAATACTATACGTTTCTGACGACTTGAACATAGATAGTGTAGATTTAGGGCTGTTCGAGGTGCTCCGTCTCTGCTCGGCGGCTGCGGCGCCCCACCGCGAGAAAGGAACGCGACATGAGATCTCCTCTGAAGAACCGCTGGACGGCCACCCCTGTGGGCGGGGGCCGGTCATGAGCGAGGTGGCGGTGGCGACCGCGCCCGCCTGGGGGCGTGCGGTCGAGAAGACCACGGTCCACGGCCACCCCTGCCTCGCCTACGCCGAGCGGCCCGCCGCGGTGGCCGACTTCCTGCTCACCGCCCGCCGCTGGGCGGAGCGGGAACTGCTGGTCCAGGGCGACCGCCGCCTGACCTTCCGCGAGCACGAGGAGGCCGTGGCCCGGGTGGCCTGTGAGCTGGCCGAGCGTGGTGTCGGACCCGGCTCGCGGGTGGGCCTGCTGGCCTTCAACTCCGTGGAGTGGATGGTCAGCTTCTGGGCCGTGCACGCCCTGGGCGCGGTGGCCGTGCTCGGCAACGCCTGGTGGGCGGATACCGAGGCCCAGGAGGTGCTGGCCGACGCCGAACCCGACCTGGTGATCACCGACCGGCGCCTGGGCTTCCCGACCCTGGAGGTCGCCACGGTGCGCCGGGCCGTCGAAGACGTTCAGCGGCGCGTGGAGCTGCCGCAGTGGCCCCGTGACGAGGAGGCGCTGTCGATCATCATGTTCAGCTCCGGCACCACCGGAAAGCCCAAGGGAGTGGTGATGACCGCCCGGTCGGTGATCGCCAACATCCAGAACATCCTGGTCCTCACCGGCCGGCTGCCACAGGAGATCCCGGCGCAGAAGCCCGGGGGAGTCTCCATGCTCACGGTGCCGCTGTTCCACCTGGCCGGGGTGCAGGTGTGCCTGACCACGCTGCTCTCCGGCGGGCGACTGGTCTTCCTCGACGGGAAGTTCGACCCCGCCGAGGTGCTGCGGCTGATCGAGGCGGAGAAGGTCCGGTCCTGGGGATGCATCCCCACCATGGTCAGCCGGGTGCTGGAGCATCCGGACTTCGAGGCCTTCGACACCTCCTCGGTGTCCTCGATCCCCATGGGAGGAGCCCCGGCCTCGGCGGACTTGCGGCGCCAGATCTCCGAGCGGTTCCCGCGGGTCCGCAGCGGCGGCAGCAGCATGTACGGGCTCACCGAGGCCGGCGGGGTCGTGGCCGCCGGTGCGGGCAAGGACATCGCCGGGCGCCCCGGGTGCGTCGGCCGGGCCCTGCCCGTGGTGGAGCTGCGCATCGCCAACCCCCAGGCCGACGGCGCCGGTGAGATCCAGGTGCGCACCCCCACCATCACCGAGGGCTACCTCGGGGACGAGACACCCCTGACCGACGCCGAGGGCTGGGTCTCCAGCGGCGATCTGGGCCGGATCGACGCCGAGGGCTGGCTGTGCATCACCGGCCGGCTCAAAGACATCATCATCCGCGGCGGGGAGAACATCTCCAGCGCCCACGTCGAGGACGTCCTCCACGACCACCCCGACGTCGCCGAGGTCGCCGTCGTCGCCCTGCCCCACGCCGACCTCGGAGAGGAGGTCGGTGCCGCCGTGGTCCTGCGCCCCGGTGCGGAGCTCGCCCCGGCGTCCCTCCTGGCCGCCGTCCAAGGCCGGCTGGCGCGCTTCGAACACCCCTCCCGGTGGTGGCTCTATGAGGGCGAGCTCCCCACCAACGCCTCCGGCAAGATCGTGCGCCGGGAGGTGCAGCGGCAGTGGCTCGAGGCCGGCGGGACCACGATCTGGCCCGCACCCGCCACGGGCTGAGCCCGCTCCCCGCAGCGCCCGGTGGGGCACGGAGGGGGCCGCATGCCGTGATCGGTATGCGGCCCCCTTGTCATTGCCCTTTCTGGCTGGTTCCTCGGAGGAGCACGTCTGTGCTGGGCGGGTCGTTGCGGCCCGGGACCGTGGGCCCTGGGCCGCACCGACTCAAGTAGCGCGTGCCCTCAGCAGCTCCTCGCTGTGCTCCCCGGCCCGGGGTGGGCGGGGGGCCTCGCGGCGGCTGAGCTGGTCGAAGCGGATCGGGGAGTCCACCGAGGGGTGACCGTCCACGCTGATCCACGCCCCCATCGCGTGGGCCTGCGGGTCGTCCACGACCTCGGCCGGGGTCTGCACCGGAGCCCAGAAGACGTCGTGCTCATCGAGCACCGCCCCCCAGTGCTCCAGGGGTTGCCGGCGGAAGGCCTCGTCGAGGATCGCGATGACCTCCCCGCGGTTCTTCGACAGCGCCCTGGCCGAGGCGAACCGCTCGTCCTCCAGCAGGTCGCTGCGCCCGATGGCGGCCAGGACCTTGGGCAGCTGCCGGTCCGCCTGGACCCCGACCAGATAGAACCACCGCCCGTCACTGGTCGGATAGGAGTTGTACATCGGCGTGCCGCACTGCTCGCGCGGCTTCGGCGGGCGCGGATGGCCCCCCATGGCCTGCACCCCCAGCTCACCGGCCAGAGCCCACATGCCGGTGCGCAACAGGGAGGCCTCCACGAACCGGCCCCGCCCCGTGCTCTGACGCTCGTGCAGGGCCGCCAGGATCCCGGCCACCGCGGTCATGGCCGTGTAGGTGTCCCCCAGCCCCTGCAGCAGCGCCGCCGGGGGGGTGCCCTGGGTGGTGATCTCGTGGGCGATCCCGGTGCGCCCGAAGAAGGAGGCCAGGTCATAGCCCGCCTTGTCCTGATCAGGGCCACCCCACCCATAGGCGGTCAGGGAGCAGTAGACCAGGTGGGCGTGCCGGTCGGCGACCTGAGCCGGGGCCAGGCCCAGCCGCTCCAGCGCCCCGGGGCGCAGATTGGTGAGCAGCACGTCGGCCGAGCCCAGCAGCTCGTGCAGCCGGTCCTGGCCCTCCTCGGACTGCACGTCCAGCTCCACGGACTTCTTCCCGCGGTTGGCGGAGATGAACGCGCCGTTGGGGGCATCGGGATTCGCGCCCATCTTCCCCCAGATGTTGCGCATCGGCTCCCCGCCGTGGGGTTCGACCTTGATCACCTCGGCCCCCCAGTCGCTCATGATCCCGCCGGCGGCCGGACCGGCCATCCAGTGCGCCAGCTCGATGACCCGCACCCCGGCAAGGGGGCGGGGATGCTCAGTGGACGGTGTCGTGGTGCTCATGGGATCTCCTGGGACTCAACAACGTGATGTTTTACATTTAAGGGTACTGAATAGTCTTAAGTGTAGTATTTTAGAGCAAGTGGGGACAGTCCCCCGGTTCGGGAAGGGAGTGCGCATGAGCGACGAAGCCGTGTATCTGGAGAAGCGGGGCCCGGTGGGACACCTGGTGCTCAACCGCCCGGAGAAGCACAACGCCCTGCGCTTTTCGGACCTGGACGACCTGGTCGAGCTCCTGCACGAGGCCGAAGCCGACGACGACATCCGGGTGATCGTGCTGCGGGGCAACGGCAAGAGCTTCTGCTCCGGCCACGACTACAACGACGCGGTGCGCTCCTACGGGCTGGAGCCCCAGGCCGACGGGACCACACCGCGCCGGCCCAGCCAGCGTTCCCGGCTCACCCGCGACCGCCGCCTGGGGGAGGGTTACAAGGCCTTCCACTTCTCGCTCAAGCCCGTGATCGCCCAGGTGCACGGCACCTGCACGGGCGCCGGGATGTACCTGGCCGAGCTGGTCGATCTGGTCATCTGCGCCGACACGGCCCGGTTCAGCCACGCCGAGCAGCGCTTCGGGCTGGCCGGGAACACCTGGCACCTGAACACCCAAATCCTGCTCTACGGGCCCAAGCGTGCCCGGGAGATCCTGCTGCTGGGCGATGCCTTCGACGGGCTCGAGGCCGAGTCCCTGGGCCTGGCCAACCGGTGCGTGCCCGAAGCCGAGCTGGAGGCGGTCGTGGAGGACTGGGCCACCCGGGTGGCCCAGCACCCGCGCGATGCTCTGGTCACGGGCAAAGCCATGTGGCAGATGGCCCTGGAGAGCCTGGGCGGCTCCGAACAGTTCGCCCGCGGCTACGTGGGCCACACCCTGGGCACCAACCTGCGCTTCGAGGACGACGAGTTCAACTTCCTCAAGCAGCGCCAACAAGCCGGGACCCGTGAGGCCTTCCACCAGCGCGACACCTACTACGACCAGTGAGGACATCCCACGTGAGCCACGCACCCACCACGCCCCTGGACGAGATGCGGACCCCCACGGGAGCGTCCCGCCCGGTGACCCAGACGATCACCCGCACCCTGGAATGGATCGACACCGACGCCGGACGCCGCCACCACAACTCCGTGATCATGCGCTGGGTCGAGGCCTGCGAGATCGCGTGGTGGAAAGACCACGATCTATTGGAGGTCTTCACCCGCGCCCCGCGCGTCCAGCAGGTGGTGAACTACACCGCCCCGATCTACTTCGACCAGGACGTGGAGATCACCGTGGAGCTGACCAGGCTGGGACGGACCTCTATGACCTTCTCCTTCGAAGCCGCCATCCTCCCCGACACACTTCCGGAACCGCCCACCGTGGCCGCCCACGGCACCTTCACCGTGGTCAACCTCTCCCCGGACGGTCAGCGCGCCCACCCCTGGCCCGAGCACGTGCGCACAAATCTTCTCCGGTAAAGGACCCTCGGCGATGACGCTGAACCAGAGCTGCACGAGACCCACCGCCACCCATCAAGCAGAGCGACGGACGACCCCGACGCCCCAGAACAGCCGGTCACACGAACATCCGGGATGCCTCGATGCGCCCCTGGCCTCAGCGACGATGTCGGCAGCCTTACCGGTCCGCCCGGCGCCCCATGACGTGGACGGTCTCGTTGCCCGCTACCGCAGCATCCTCCTGGCGGGCTCCAGCGCACCATCCTGGGACGACCTGACCGACGATGAAAAACACCGGTGGCGACAGGCTTACCGAAGCGCACCCGCCCACTCCTATGCCAGGACGCTCCTGCACGCGGAAACGATCCACCCCGGCGATCCTGAACCCCACCGCACCCGTCGCTGGACAGACTTCACCGGACAGGTCTTCGAGTGGAGCCCCACCTGGCAACGCTGGGAGAGCGGCTCCTTCAGCTACTCCTGGGAACGGATCCCCTCTCGCAACTATCCCCTGGCACTGCTCCCGCCAGCCGAGCATCCACACCCGCTCCCGGCACCATCACCACGTGCAGCACCCCCGATGTGCCCGGCCAGCGGCCGAAACAACCCCACAGAACACGGCGCCCACCCCCTGACCGAACCGGGGCATCGAGCCCGGAAAGCGGCGTAAGAATCCAGAAGGTACGCAGTGACGCTGGTTGGCATAAGGCCCGCTAGAGGCAATCGATGTTGCAGTAACGGTTCCCTTACCGGGCGCTTCACACACGGGCGGTGCTGAATCTCGTGGGACTCTGTTGCCAAGGTGCCTTGACAGGGTGCCGTCGTAAGGACACGCTGACGTTATGGCGAGATACAGCGGCGGGCCGACCGTCCATAGGGCCATGAAGGGGCCTCGATCGACGGGATCGTCCATGTCGAGCCCACAGAGCTGGAAGGCAGAGGTCACCGCCACCCTGATGGCTATCCAGCAGGTCCGCCAGACGTGCGACCACACCGAACTCACGACTGTGAAGTACGCACGGAAGGCCGGCCTGTCCTGGGCAGAGATCGCCACCGCTCTTGGGGTTACGCGCCAAGCGGCATGGGAACGCTGGCACGAAATCGACGAGACCCTCCCCAAGAGCGACGCGTGGGGGCCCTTCTCACTGAACGACACGGTGCCCGAGCGCTTTCGCAGCCCCGGGTAAAGCACCATCGCAGGCACCTCTGATTCCACGCGATTCGACCTGAACACCGGTCTCCTTGTCCGTCGTGGTTGGTCTACGGGCACCTGCCGCATCCCTCCGGGTTGCCTACGAGCACGTCAGATCAAATTTCACCTGATCGTGCATTAACCCCTTGCAGCAGCAGTGGCGGTGCGGTGGCTGGTTGCCGAAGCCGATAGGCTCATCCAGCCTGGCGTGGTGCCAGCTGGGACGGAGATGGGCACTGCATGGCCGACGATGGCGTCAAGTACGAGACAAGAACCGTGCGGACCATACGCGGCGCTGAATCCCGGACGGTGTCGAAATGGGAGAAGGAAGGCTGGGAGGTCGTCTCCCAGTCGCGGGGAAAACTGCAGACGGAGATCACCCTTCGTCGGCCCAAGCCGAAGACGCCCTGGCGTCTCGCCGTGATCGGCGGTGGCACACTGGCGGTCCTGGTCATCGCTCTCATCGCGAACGGGATCATCCGCGAGCAAAGTCACGCCGAGCCAGCACAGACGCCTGCAGCCTCCGCCAGCGAGACCACCCCCACCGAACGCGAAAGACCTTCCCAGGAGCCGACGCCCACCGAGTCGGTCGAAGCCGGTGGCGTCGTGCTCACTCCTGACAGCAACGCGGACCTTGCGGCGATCCTCGGCCTCGGTGACTACTGCGACGGTTCCATCGCAGCCTTCGCCGAGAAGTACCGCGGTCAGACGATCGCATTCGACGGGA
Source organism: Kocuria dechangensis (assembly GCF_014636775.1). Taxonomy (GTDB): domain Bacteria; phylum Actinomycetota; class Actinomycetes; order Actinomycetales; family Micrococcaceae; genus Kocuria; species Kocuria dechangensis. The sequence goes on along the minus strand of NZ_BMEQ01000012.1, from coordinate 85,904 downwards.
ATATCGCAGCGATGAACAGCCATGACGGCGCCAGTACGCGGTACGACATTCTGATCGGCGTGGGCGACTACAGCGAGACCTCAGCATTCGGCCCGGCGTTTCAGTTCCGCGACGTGAACACCACGATTGATCTGCACTCCACCGACACCATGCCCGACACGATCGGCGTCGGCACCAACCTTGACATCACAGCCCAGGTCGACGAATACGAGCCCAACTCGTGCCTGTTCCTTCTCGAGCCGGTCGAGACGGCGTTCCGCTCGACGCGGTAAGGCTTGCGGCCCCTCCACGGGGTCAGCAATTCGCCCTATGGCCGCCACGTCTCAGCTCCTGGAGGCCACCTCCGACGACGTCGTCATTGCTGTCGCGGCGAGGAGCGACGAACCCGCCCCCGGAGCCTGCGTGCGGCTGAGCAAGCAGGCATCACGGTGCCGGACCAGATGGCCGTCACCCGGTGGGACGCCGCCGACGCCGCCGCTCCCGCCGGACTGACCCCCGTGCACCAAGACCTACGCGCCCAAGGGGCCGACCGCGCACGCATCGCACTCGAGCATCCTTCCTGTCCCGACCCTCCCAATTCCGCAATCCGGTGCTGGAGCAACGGGTGGGACTGCCGCCCGGGCATGAGCGGCCGGATCAGCTCCCAGTCTGGCGACCGTGGACGCAGTACTCGTTTCCTACGCGGCAGAGGAGGGCGGTTGCGCTGAGGCGAAGGCCGGTAGCGTGTCGAGGGCATCAAACCAACGTCGGTGCTCCTGCTAATTTCAGTTCATGGGAGAGCCTGGAGAGTTTGACGACGACTACAACTTCCGCGATGACACTCCGGCGGGTCAGGACCCCGACCGTCGCAGCCGCACACTCCGGCAATACCACCGGCTTCTGTGGAGCAAGCCGCTCCCTGACGGGCGGCCGTTCCAGCTTCACGCTGGGCGCGCTTTCTCACCGTATCTCGTGTATGAAGCAGACGGCACGAGCTTTGTTCTCGGCAGCGACGCCATCACGAGCTCCTACACCCGCTGGTCACGTCGGAAGTCGAAGTCCTTGGCCGACGCCATCACCGCGCTGGACGAGGACCAGCGCTCCCGCTACCTGAACCCGCCCTACACCATCGGCAGCGCGATGATCTGGCCCGTCAGGACGAAGGACCGGCCCACCATGAACACGGCACGAGGGCTCCGTCTGTCCATCGCTGACCGGATGGACCTCACCCTTGAGTGCATCCGGCGCCACTACGAAGGAGAGCCGGAGAGCCCCCTCGCCGATGTCATCACCGCCTACGCGGACTTCTTCGCACTCTTCGGCGGGTTCAGGGAGTTCGTGGACTTTTTCCACTTTCAAGACCTCGTGACGCCCGACTATGACGAGGTGCGGTTCTACCTGCCGTTCGACGACTTCACGCGTTCCGGGACGCCGACCACAACCGAGGAGTACGTGACGTATCGGGAAGCGACGCTGGAGTTCATTGAAGGACGGAAACGTCGAATGGCCGAGTGGGTCATGAAACACCATCCCCGAGATTGAAGTCCACCCGTAGCGCCGCAGCAACGGCATCTCGCCTCCATCCGAACGCTGAGTCAGAATGGCTAGAGCACTGCATACCACTCGGTGAGGAGCTGAAGGCTCCAAAGAATGCTAGCGAGTGGGTGTAAGAAAGTGTGACGTTATTAGCGCGAACCGTGACGGTTTAAGCGGCATCTGCGTAAGCATGGCATGTCGTGTTATGGCGCTACCACGACCCCAGCGAGTTGGTCGTCCAGGCCCGGATGTGGGTCAGCCGACGCAGAACAGGCTGGTCTTCGCCGAGGCGCTGCGGAGCAGGGGTGCGGGATTGCGGGGATGCGGTGCTGAACCTCGGCGGGGGAGTCGTAGACACGCCTACCCCGATGGGATCGATGGTCTTCACCGTCATGGCTGCCCGGGGCCAGATGGAGTTGGAAATCAAATGCGAGAGGATCACCGAGTCGGTGTCCAAACATCGGGCCGCCGGCAAGGATCCGGGTGGGCGCCGCCCACATTCACCGACTCCCAGATCCACAACGCCGTTCGACTCATTGAGGCGTTCGATCGGGGCCCCCTGCCGACTGACCTGTGACGGCCCCCGCGGGTCAGTCGGTGCGGGTGACGGTGGCGTCGGTGAGCACCAGTTCCTCGCCGCGGCCGACGAAGTACTCAGCGGTTTCCTGGTCGGTGACCTGTTGCAGGGCCTCCAGGTCGTTGACGGTGAAGACGTCGCGCTTCTCCACGGTGCCGGTGACCTCCACGTCGTCGCCGGGGGAGAGGTCCTCGGGGAGCTGGTCGGCGATGATGACGGTGTCCTCTTCCCCGATGGTGATGATCCCGTGGGCGAGGACCTCCTGGACCTCGTTGGTCAGGGTCATGGTGTCTCCGATGAGCTCCTCGGTGGGGATGGTGGACTGGTCGGCTTGGGTCAGCTCGGTCTCCGAGGTGCATCCGGCCACGGTGCCTGCTGTCAGCAGGGCGGCGGCACTGATGGTGAGTGTGCGGGTCGTGATGTCCATGGTGATCCTCTGTTTCCGTGGGTAGGTGTTCGTGCAGGCGTCGGCGACCGCGCCGACCCCAGCGGCGTGGCCTCAACCGGGTCAGGAGGCGGGGGCCGTGGTCTGCAGTGCTGTGGCCTGGGGGGTTGAGGTGTCCACGGAGGTGGCCTCGAGAAAGGGCTGGCCGTCGTAGGAGGCGAGCACCTCCGGCCCCGGCGGGTCTCCGAGGTTCTCCTCGGTGTCGGGGACGTTGTAGGCCTCATGAACGGTGCCGGTGACCTCGACCGCATCACCGGGGCGCAGCTCAGGGGGGGTGTCGTCGAACTCCACCACCAGCAACGGGGCAACCGCCCCGCCCTCACCAGTGTTTTCGGCGGTGTCCTCGAGGGCGGTGAGGGTGAAGGCCACGGGGTTGACGACGGTCCCCACCTGGGCGTGGAGCGTCACCTCCTGCTCGGCGTAGTGCTCGAGGTCCGCGGCGAAGGCCTGGTCGTAGGCCCCGGCGTAAGGCCCGGTGGGCAGAGTCTCTGGATCCAGCAGCTGCTCCGCGGGCGCACCCGGGGACGGGTCGGCGGACCCGCAGGCGGAGAGCCCGAAGGCGGCCACCGCCACTGCGGCGGCGGCGGCCCGGCGGGGCCGGCGGTCGTGGTGGGACATCATCATCGTTCCTGGTCGGTGGTCGGTGGTCGGTGGTCGGTGGTCGCTGGTCGCAGGTCGGGGTGGCTGGAGGCGGGGGTGCCACCTGCCGGGTGCGGCGGGAACGGGTCCGGGCCCGTTCCCTGTCTTCACGCTAAGACCCTGCGCCGGGCGGGGAGGAAGAATCCAGGGGATGCCCAGCGAGCAGGCCGGGGGCGTGCATAGGACCGGTACGCAATCGATAGAAACCCGCCCGCTGGGTGCTTCGAGGACCGGACCTGGTGAGTGCCTCGCCTTTCTGGTGGCCGATAGGTGGAGCGGCGGCACGGTGCGGGCCCTGCGTTGTGGCCATGGGCAGGCACTCGGGGTCGTGGCACCGGACGTCGGGGGCGTTCTGGTTCGTCCCCGCCGTGTGCCTGGTGGCCGCAGCGGTGCTGTCCCAGGCGATAGTGGCCATCGACCGGGCGCTGCCCGGCATGTGCATAGGCCTTCCACGGTGGACGGGGCGCCATCGGTCGGGGCGAGGACAGGGACACCGTGCGGTTCGTCGTCCTCGTCCTCCGCGCCGCGGCCCTGGTCGTCGCCCTCTGGGCGCTGCTCGCCCGGGCGGACTGCGCCCTGGTCACGGGCACCTGCCCGGCGTTCAACCTGTTCAGCTACTTCACCGTCCACAGCACCCTCCTGCTGATCGTGGCGGTGCTGCTCGCCCTGCTGTCCACGGCGGTCCGCGGGGCCGAGCCGGTGTGGCTGACGGCCTTCCGGGCACTGGCCACCACGTACACGGTGGTCTCCGGGGCGGTCTTCGCCGTGCTGCTGGCCAACGCCGAGCTGTTCGGCCACCTGTTCCTGGTACCGCTGTCCTCGAAGGTCATGCACTTCGTGCTGCCCGTCTACGCGGTCGCCGACTTCCTCCTGGGCCCGTACCGGCACCGGCTGCGGTGGTCCACCGTGTGGCTGGCGATGGTCTTCCCCGCGCTGTGGGCCCTCTACACCCTGGCCCGGGGGCGGCCAGCAGGCTGCCCCGCCTCCCGGAGATCCTCCAGAGCCCGCACCAGCCGAACACCAGCACCGGGTCCGAAGGGATGTGCTGCCGCAGAGAGAGGTCCGCGCGGCACCACCTTCCCCGGGGGTGTGGAACGCCTCTGTTCTCCCGGGCACCCGGCCACGACACCGGCGGCCCGTCCCGTGTTGGAGGACGAGCCTGTTTTTCCGGATCCGGGGACAGGGGGACCGTCCTGGGCAATACTGTGAGGATCCGCCCACCGGCCCCTTTGCCGGAGAAACACGCAGATCACACGGTCTCCAGGGCAAGGATCTTCCAGCGGCCGAGGGCCTTGGCTACTCCGGTGCCGCCACGACCGGCCAGCCCCCAGAGAGGAGGGCAACATGCGCAGACCCAACGTGCCGGCCTATGTCCTCGTGGGATTGCTGACGGTGGGCGCGATCGGTGTGGGCAACCTGATCCAGCTCGGCTATGCCGCTGCCGGTGTCCTGATGGCCGTGGTCGCGCTCACGGTCCTGGTCATCGGCCAGCAGTCGATCGCACAGGACCACACCGGCGCCACACCAACAGGAGCGGACAAAGCGGTGCTCACTGCCATGACGCTCTTCCTGGGCGTGGGCGTACTCAGCGTCCTTCTCACCGGGGTGTTCCGGATCCTCGAGGGCGCAGCACTGCGAGGAGCGTCCTGGCTGGTCCTGGGCGGTCTCCTGGCCGCTGCCGGCGTCACGTTCCTCCGCGGCCACTGGCCCCGCTGACGCCCATTCCCACCGCCCTGCCGCTGGCCTCGTCGGCAACAGGAGCCCGCCCGGGGTCCGCTCCTGGTGGAGAGCAGGCTGGAGGCGAACACTACGAGCGGGCTCAGCGACGTTGGGAAGAAGTCTGCGTCTACGTGGCGACGTGCGTGCTCCCTACAATTCTTGCGGTGAAGTGCCCCCCTATCGGCCGGACAATTTGGATCTGGCGCTGTCCGCGCCGGCCGCTCCATCTGGCCACCGGTCAGGTAGCGTCACGCTATGACCCCCCGACCGACGGAGCAGCCATGGCCTTCACGGCCGGCCACATCGGCTTCAACGACACGGCCATCATGTTCGCCGCGGAGTTAGTGCGGCACCGTTGCCACGCGGCGCAGGGCAGAGTACAAAACCGACTGCGAGATCTGCCGCTGCCTCAAGCACTACCTCGCCCGACGCCTCTGCCGTCACCTCAATGTCGTCGCAGCGGAATGGGGGATATGGATGCTTCATAAAGGCCCCTTGACTTCTCTGCTGATCGTCGTCAGTCTTTTCGACAACAGGAGGGGGTGTCCGTCCGCTCCTAGCCCAGTGGAGGATACGGATGCTCCGTGCTAGGTCGCTGATGCGTTCCGTAACCTCCGGAGGCCAGGTTACGCGCCTTGAGCTGTTCTTCGATCTGGTTTTTGTTTTCGCACTATTTCAGCTGTCCCATCATTTGGTGGAGCATCCTTCATGGGTGGGGGCTGGCCAGACATTTGTGCTTCTTCTCGCGGTTTATAAGGTGTGGGTGTACACGACCTGGGCGGCTACATTGCTGGACACTTCGCGGCTTGAGGTGCAGTGGATGTTGCTGATCGTTATGCTTGTCACACTGTTCATGAACGCCTCAATCGGCTCAGCATTTGGCGCCTTCGGCTGGCTCTTTGCTGCGAGCTATCTCTTGGTCCAGCTGGGTCGAGGTGCGTGGATACTCACTGTCGGACTTGACCGGATCACCCACAACCATTTCGTGCGCACGCTGATCTGGGGATGGATGAGCGCGCCGTTTTGGATTACCGGCGTCTTCTTCGATCCGGGGCCGCGTTTGATGTTCTGGGGTGCCGCTGCCGCGATCGATCTGGGCGGCCATATGCTGGCGCACCGGTTGCCGGGCCAAAAAACCGAAGGAAGTCGGGTCCCGCTCCCGGGAGAAAGGATTTTTGAGCGGTTCGGGTTGTTCTACCTGATCGCGCTCGGCGAGACGATCCTTTCCACCGGCCTGGCGATCGCGGGCAATTTGGGGGACTCCCTGATATTTGTGACCGGGACCGTAAGTTTGGCCGGAAGTGTCGCGATCTGGTGGTGCTACTTCCATGGCCTCGAACAGGACATCCTGAAAAAGCTTGCTTCTGTTAATGATCAATTTCGGCCCGGTATTTTGGCGGGCAACACCTTGGTTATGTTACTGGCAGGTCTGATCCTGGTGGCGGTTGGTGATCAACTCGTAATCAGCGATCCGGTCGCCCGCCCCGATCTGGCCACCGTTCTCATTCTTTTTGGTGGGCCAGCTCTTTTCCTTGCTGGCCGGGGCATTTTTATTCGACGGGCATTGGGCCAACGCCAACCATCTAATCTTGCCGGCATCGGAGCCTTGGTGGTCCTGGCAAACGTGAGCTTTCTCCTCCCGGCCTTCGTTGCCGCCATCGGGGCCGCTCTCCCCCTCGTTGGCGTAGCATTTTTCGACTCTGTGAACCGCCGCCGAACGTAACGGGGGCTGCGTGGTATGTCGTAGGTTTTTCAGCGTCGAAGGGTGCTGGAGGGGTCCTCGCCGTGCTGGAGCCGGTAGTCGACGGTGAACTTCCCCAGGTCGGGGAATCCCCTGCGGTGAGCGACGCTTCGCACAGTTGTTCCGATTGTGGGCTCTTCCCAGAGGAGTGTGGGTAAGCGGTAGCGCCGGGTGCGTGTCACGGGGGTTGGGTAGAGGCCGAGGCCTCCAGGATGGGGGTGCTTACTCCAACCGTCCTCGAAGGCCTCGACGTGTCCCATGCTAGTTGCGCGCCGGCGTGCGCGCTTTTCGACCTGCCCGACGTCCACGTACTCACAGTGGAGCGTCACCGCTCCTCGTTCACCCTTCTGGTCGAGACCGCGTCGTCGCTGGCGGGCTGCCCATCCTGCGGGGTGCTCGCCGTCGGCCACGGCCGGGTGCCGGTGCTGCTGCATGATCTGCCCTGCGCCGGGGTGCCCGTGCGCGTGGTGTGGCGCAAGCGCCGCTACCGCTGCCACGAGACGGCGTGCGAGGTGACGACCTTCAGCGAGGTCCACGAACTGGCCGCCCCGCGCGCGAAGCTCACCACCCGGGCGATCGCCTGGGCCGTGTCCCAACTGCGCGCCCACGACATCGCCGTTTCGGCACTGGCCGAGATGCTCGGCGTCGCCTGGAACACCGTGTGGGGCGCCGTCGCCCCGGTCATCCAGGCTCAGCTGGCCGCCGAGGAGCGGCTGGCCGGGGTGAACGCCCTGGGAGTCGACGAGCACGTCTGGTCCCACGTGGGTCCGCCGGGCACCGGGCTGGTCACCGGGATCGTCGATCACTCCCGCGACGAGCACGGCCGGCCCCGGGCGAGGTTGCTGGATCTGGTCAAGGGCCGCACCGGCGCGGCCTACGGCGACTGGCTGGCTGACCAGGGGAAGGCATTTACGGACGGGATCCGCACGGCGACCCTGGATCCGTTCCATGGCTACGCCAACGCCATTCGCGACGAACTCCCGGAGGCGATCACCGTCCTGGATGCCTTCCACGTGGTCAAGCTCGGCGGTCAGGTCGTCGACGAGGTCCGCCGCCGCGTGCAGCAGGAGACGCTGGGCCACCGGGGGAGGGCCGGGGATCCGCTCTACGGCATCCGCCGGACCCTGCAGATCGGCGTGGAACACCTGACCGAGAAGCAGATTCGCAGGTTGAACGCGAAGCTGGCGGTCGGGGACCCGCACCACGAGGTGACGCTGGCCTGGCACTGCTACCAGAAGCTGCGCGCGATCTACCACGCCCGCCCCGAGGCCGGCCGGCGGCTGGTCGCCGAGATCCTCGCCGCCTTCCCGGCCTGCCCGATCCCGGAGGTCGCCCGACTCGGACGAACCCTGCGAAGGTGGCGGGCGGCGATCCTGGCCTACTTCGACACCGCCGGGGCATCGAACGGGCCCACGGAGGCGATCAACGGCGTCATCGAGACGATGCGCCGGATCGCACGCGGCTTCCGGAACTTCGAGAATTACCGCCTACGTGCCCTGCTCGCAGCAGGTGGTCATCGGCCCTGGCGCAAAACCCCTACCCACACTCAACTGTGAAGGCCCCGATTGTGGGGTCCGTCTCCAGCAGCTCGGTGTGGGCGGCGTCCAGACGGATGGTGCGCAGGTAGGCGGTGGGGGTGATGCCCAGATGCCTGCGGAAGGCTGCCACCAGGCTTCGCGGGGAGACCCGTGCTGCCGCGGCGATTGCGACCACCCCGAAGTTTTCTTGTCGGTGCTCCTCGATGAAGGTCACCGCCCGGCGGACCGCCCCGGGTAGCTCTCGGGTGGTGCGGGAGTCGGCGGTGCGGTCGAGGAAGGTGCTGGGGAAACAGTGCAGCAGGGCCGAGACGGTGGAGCGGAAGGCCTGGGTGCGGACCAGCGGGAAGCCCATTGCCTCCTCGTTGATCAGCACCTGCTGCTGGAGGTGCACCACGGTGTCCGACCAGAAGTCGGCGGCGGCACCGTTGACCGGGGCGGAGCCGGTGAAACGCAGCTGGAAACCCTCGTCGTCGAGCAGCTGACGGGCGTAGTCCTGCACCGGTGAGACCTCCAGGACCACGGAGGTGACATCGAAGCTGTCCCAGCGACCTTCGAAGAACTGCCCGGGGAACAGGAAGGGTTGCCGGTCCGGACGCACCTCGGTGCGCCCGTGGCCCAGGGGCATGCGGCCGGCGTGAAGCTGGCCGATCTTGAGCCAGCCGGGATTGTCCACCCGCACCGGGGCCGGGGCCCCGGCCCAGCGGATGCGTCGGGTCGAAAGAGCTCCCAAGGTCGTCCAGGACGCGTCCACCATGAAGTCCCGCCCCGGTGAGGACCCAATCTGGACCTCACCGTAGATCTGGGACAGGGCCTCGGTGGCCTCGTTGGGATCCCGGGTGGCGAAGGAGGACCGGACAACAGTAGTCATTTCAAAATCCTAAGTTCTTGGGTGTCCCGGAAAGAAGGGCATGTTGCGGTGTCGGTCCGCCACGGACGGTCCCGGTGCACCGTTCGTTGCCTGGCCTCGGCGCTGTCGAGCCGGGATCCCGCGCCGTCCCGGGGCCCTCTGATTTGCGGAGTCGTCGACATCCCCGTGGAAGTCGTGCCCCGGTGTCTCCCGGTGCTCTCCCCAGCTATGCCCAGCGATGCTTTGGGGCGGAACGGGTCCGGGCTTTGTCTGGGGCCCGGACCCGTTCCTGAAGGCGCGGCGGCACCTCCGTGGAGATGATCCTGGGAAACCCACCAGCACAGCACAACTTACGTCGTGGCATCAGTGCGCTTTCGGGGCATGGCTGCGCTTTCGGGGCATCGGTACTGTGTCCGGTGCGTCAGCCCCTGGAGAGGTACGGGTGATCGTGGCCGCCGGTGCGCATAGCGGCCCCTGGACGGGGGTAGTGCTCAGGCGCCGGGTCCGCGGCCGGGCTGTACCCATTGCGGATGCAGGAGGGGGTGGCGACCGACTGTTCGCGGGGGTGGGTGTCGGAGGATGACCGCGTACCTGCGCCGGTTCGGGCTGAGGGTCGCGCCCTGCAGGGTGGATCGGCTGATGCGGGTCCTTGAGCTGATCGGAGCAATACGGGGTGGGCGGGTGCCGGATTCGATGCTGATCTGCTGGCGGGTGGGCTGGTGGAGCCGCACTTTCCACAGCCAGGTGCTCCCGAAGGGGTGATCCATCATCCCGACGAGGGGCAGCAATATCGGGCCCTGCGGTTCACCGAGCACCTGGGCCCCGGGCTGGGCGTCCTGGATCGGCGCGGTGGGGGATGCCTACGGCATCGGCATCGTGGAGTGCATCATCGGTTTATGCCAGACCGAGTGCATCCGCCCGGGCGCCTTCGTGAACGTGCTGTTGAAGACCACCGGTGATATCGACTACGCAACCATCCCCTGGCGGACTGGTATGGAAACCGGCGCCTGCACTCCTGCCTCGGCAACGTCGCCTCACCGAGGTTGAGAACACTCACCACGCTCAAAGCGTTGCACCCCGCACGGCGGCGCAGCCAGTATGAAGACGACAGCAAAGCCGAGACGGTTCCCCCAATGCATGTGACTCTGGCAGCTCCGAGAATGACCCGGATCGGTGCAGATGTGCCCCATGGGACTTGGACGGGCAGGTTGGAGCCGCCTGCATCACCCCACGAGGTTTGGAGCTCGTCATGAAATCGCACATCAACCGCAAGGCTCTCGTCTCGACGCTGGTGGGGGTTGCGGTGGCGGTCGTGGCCGCATTGTGGGGCGCTGAGCCCGAGATCATCGGGTTGCTCGCCTGGATCGTCGCCGGACTCACGTTTCTGGTGTGGGCGTGGGCCCGGAACTGGAGAGCCGACACGCACACCACGCGCACGATTGCCCGGGACGAGGGAAAGGCCCGGACCGTGGTGGATGCCCTGGTCTTGGGAGCCACCGTCGTGAGTCTGGTCGCCGTCGTGCTCGCGCTGATGCGGTCGCAGCAAACCGACGCGGTCGGTGTCCTGTCGGCGATCTTGGCGCTGGCCGCCGTGGTGGTGTCGTGGGCGCTGATCAACACGGTCTACGCGTTCAAGCTGGCGAGATTGTATTACCACGATCAGCAGCACGAGTTCGATTTCGACCAGCCGGAGGAGCCGACCTACAGCGACTTCGCTTTCGTGTCCTTCACAGTGGGGATGGCCTACTCCTTCGAGGACGCCAATCTGTCCTCGACCGCGATGCGTCGCATGGCTTTGGGCCATGCCTTGCTGGCGTACGCCTTCGGGACGTTCGTCATTGCTGTGGCCATCAATCTGGTGACCAGCCTCGGGCAGTCCGGATAGGCCGGGCGATCGACGTCGTGCACTTCGGGTACGCACCAGCCCGTCCCTCAGGGGCACCCCTTTTGGCCCCGCAACCCGAATCTTAAGGTCCGTCGCGGTCGGCCGCCTCTTCGACGCAACCGGTGGCAACCTCCGCCAAGGCCGGGCACCTGCCTGGACATCCCGCCTATGTAAGCGTGGTGTTCGTGGAGGGTGCGGTGGGGACAAAGCCACCTGGATGTTTGGCGCCCTTGGCCGCGGGGGTCGCAGTTGGTTCCCGCACCTCGGTGTCGGCGAGCAGCTCGACGAGGTCCTGGAGGGCGGGGTGGGCGGGGTCGTGCCAGATCAGTTCGAGGGGAGCCAGCAGGGGCGGGGCGAGGGGACGGACGACGATCCCGGGGACCGCTAGGTGCTCGGCCACAGCCGGGGCGATCGGTGCCACCCCGTGACCTGCGGCGACCGTGCGGAGGAGGGCTTCGGGGGCGTTGATGAGGTTCGGTGGGGTGAGCACCTGGTCGGGACGGGACAGGCCGGCGGGGAGCAGGTGGGTGATGAGGTGGTCCCAGATACCGGTGAAGAGCTCGCGGGGGATCATCACGACCGTCTCATTGGCGAGGTCGGTGACCGGGACTGCTTCTGCGGCAGCGAGCCGGTGGTCGTCCGGCAGGGCCAGGTGCAGCGGCACGTGGCGCAGGGTGATCCCCGGGAGGTCCTGGTCCTGTGCGGAGCGGACCCACACGATGGCGGCGTCGATGTGTTCGTCCCGGACCGCGCGGATCGCGTCGCTGTCGGTGGTGGTCGCAGCGGTGACCTCCAGGTCGGAGGCCGGCCCGGACAGGCGGGCCAGGGGCCCTTCCAGGATGTGCTCCACGCCCGGGGCGACGCGCAGGGTGAGGTGGCGGTGGCGGCCGTTGGCGCAGCGGACCTCGGTGCGGGCGCGGTCGGCGCGAGCCAGCAGGATGTGGGCGTGCTCGAGCAGTATCTCCCCGGCGGGGGTGAGGACCACGTTGCGCGGGCTGCGCTCGAACAGCGTGACGTGCAGGTCCCGTTCCAAAACCTTGATCTGCTGGGACAGCGACGGGGCGGCGATGCGCAGCCTGCGGGCGGCCCGCCCAAAGTGCCGTTCCTCGGCCACCGCCACGAAGTACCGCAGTTGTCGCAGCTCCATGGTCGGCCACATTAGTCCCTGGCTCACGTGCCGGAGGCATTGTGTCCTGGCGGTGACCTGCGGTGACGGGCAGGATCGGGTTATGCGTTGACGGGTTGCCTCGATGGGTCGCCGAAAGGGGCGAAGGGGGCTGCGGGGTCGGCGTCATCTACGTTGCAGCATCGATCCGAGGAGGCTCACCGTGAAGGCAGTGGTGTACAAGGGACCCAACGACGTGGCCGTCGAGGAGGTGCCGGATGCCAAAATCGAGCACCCCGCCGACGTGCTGGTGCGGATCACCGCGACGAATATCTGCGGCTCGGACCTGCACATGTACGAGGGCCGCACCAGCTTCGAACCCGGACGCACCTTCGGGCACGAGAATCTCGGGGAAGTCGTCGAGACCGGCCCGGCGGTGAGCAAGGTGAAGGTGGGCGAACGCGTCGTGCTGCCGTTCAACATCGCCTGCGGATTCTGCAAGAACTGCGAACGCGGCTTCACCAACTACTGCCTGACCATGCAGCCTGAACCCCAGCTCGCCGGGGCGGCCTACGGGTTCGCGGACATGGGGCCGTACCAGGGCGGGCAGGCCGAGTACCTGCGCGTGCCCTACGGGGACTTCAACTGCCTTCGTCTGGGTGAGGACTCCGTGGAGAAAGAGCTCGACTACGTCATGGTCGCCGATATTTTCCCCACCGGCTGGCATGCCACCGAGCTGGCCGGGGTGTACCCGGGGGACTCCGTGGTCATCTATGGTGCCGGTCCGGTGGGACTCATGGCGGCGTATTCGGCCATCATCAAAGGTGCTGGCAAGGTCATGGTCGTGGACCGCCACAGCGACCGCCTGAAGCTGGCGGAACAAATCGGTGCCATCCCGGTGGATGACTCCGCCGTGGACCCGGTCGAGTTCGTCAAGGACCAGACCATGGGATTCGGGGCCGATCGGGGCTGCGAATGCGTCGGCTACCAGGCCCACGACCCGGGCGGGACCGAACACCCCAACCTGACCCTGAACCGGCTGGTGGACTCCGTCCGGTTCACCGGTGGCCTCGGGGTGGTCGGTGTGTTCCTGCCCCAGGACCCCGGTGCCCCCGACACACTCGCCCAGCAGGGCCAGGTGGCCTTCGACTACGGCAACTACTGGTTCAAGGGACAGACGATGGGCTCGGGTCAGTGCCCGGTGAAGAAATACAACCGGGCCCTGCGCGACCTCATCGCCGGGGACAAGGCCAGCCCGTCCTTCATCGTCTCCCACGAACTGACGCTGGATCAGGCCCCCGAGGGCTACCGGAACTTCGACAACCGCGAAGACGGCTGGACCAAAGTCGTCCTCCACCCCACCGGAATCTGAACAAGCCCGGACAGGAGAATTTCGATGCCCAAACCAGCAATCTCCCAGAGGCGGCCCTGATGAAGGCGATGGTGTACCGGGGGCCGTACAAGATCCGTGTGGAGGAAAAGGACCTCCCACGGATCGAGCACCCGAACGACGCGATCGTGCGGGTGACGAGGGCGGCGATCTGCGGGTCGGACCTGCACCTGTACCACGGGATGATGCCCGACACCCGGGTGGGGATGACCTTCGGGCACGAGTTCGTCGGTGTGGTCCACGAGGTCGGGTCCTCCGTGGAGCGGCTGAAGCCCGGGGACCGGGTGATGGTGCCGTTCAACGTCTACTGCGGCTCGTGCTGGTTCTGCGCCCGGGGCCTGTACTCCAACTGCCACAACGTCAACCCCAACGCCACCGCGGTGGGCGGGATCTACGGCTACTCCCACACCTGCGGGGGCTACGACGGCGGGCAGGCCGAGTACGTGCGGGTGCCGTTCGCCGACGTCGGACCCTCGATCATCCCGGAGTGGATGGAGGAGGAGGACGCGGTGCTGTGCACCGACGCCCTGGCCACCGGCTACTTCGGGGCCCAGCTCGGGGACATCGCCGAGGGCGACACAGTGGTGGTGCTGGGGGCCGGGCCGGTGGGCCTGTTCGCGGCGAAGTCGGCGTGGCTGATGGGCGCGGGACGGGTGATCGTGGTCGACCACCTGGAGTACCGGCTGGCCAAGGCGCGCGAGTTCGCCCACGCCGAGACGGTCAACTTCGCGGAGTACGACGACATCGTCGTGGAGCTGAAGAGGACCACCGACCACCTGGGGGCGGATGTGGTCATCGACGCAGTGGGTGCCGAGGCCGACGGGAACTTCACCCAGCACGTGACCGGCTCGAAGCTGAAGCTGCAGGGCGGGTCGCCCATCGCGCTGAACTGGGCGATCGACTCGGTGCGCAAGGGCGGGACCATCTCGGTGATGGGCGCGTACGGCCCGCTCTTCAGCGCCGTGAAGTTCGGCGACGCCATGAACAAGGGCTTGACGCTGCGGATGAACCAGTGCCCGGTGAAGCGGCAGTGGCCGCGGTTGTTCGAGCACATCCGCAACGGCTACCTCAAGCCCAGCGACATCGTCACCCACCGGATCCCGCTGGAGCACATCGCCGAGGGCTACCACATGTTCTCGGCCAAGCTCGACGGCTGCATCAAGACCCTCGTGGTGCCCGGCGCCGCCTGAGCTGCCGGGACCCCAGCACCGACCGACCGAGGAGGAAGCCATGACGCCCATCCCCGACGACCCCGGCGACGTCTCCCAGCACGCCCCCTACGTCCCCGGTGAACCGCGGCGGCGCGTCGACCGCGAGGCGCTGCGCGCCCGGATCCCCGGCTGGGGCGCGGACCTCGATCCCGCCGACCGCCCGGCCGTGCCGAGGCTGCGCTACGACCCGGCCGCGTCCGGGGCGCACTGGGAGTTCCCGGACCGTCAGCCCGAGCGGTGGCCGCGCGAGCGGTCGATCGAGCACGCGGGGCTCACCCCGGTGTTCGGCACCTCCTGCCCGCCCAAGGGCCTGTCCGGGGTGCTGCGCAGGCAGGCCTATAAGAAGTACAGCGAGGCCCGCGCCGCCCACTGGCTGATCCTCATCGCCGCCGACCGGGTGGACGCGTGGGAGAGCCACCTCGCCTCGTTCCTCACCCTGCGCCCGGACAACCCGATCACCGAGACCGGGGTGCTGTCCGAACCGGCCCGGCACGGGCTCTCCTCCCGGTTCGGGACCAAGCGCGCCGACCTCTCCCACCAGTGGCTGGACCCCGTCGTCGTCGCCGGCCCCTGGGTCCTGACCGCCGGGGCCGGCGTCGCCGCGATCCGCGCAGTGCTGAGGCGCCGCTCCTGACGGTGCCGCCTGGGAGTCCTGGGAGATTGCACCAGGGTCGCCGTCCGATGGCCTGATCGAGAGGTTCAACTAACAGTTGCTTGTGATGGGGGAGTTCCCCCTGGGGCCCGGAGAAGGGTCGTCCCATGCTGGTGCGCCCGGTTGATGGTCGAGTTCTCCGAAACGGTCCAGTCGATCTGCCGCGCAGCGTCGGCCTCAGCCAGAAGCCCGGCATGGATTCGATCCCAGGTCCCATCGGAGGGGAGCCGGCGGTGCCGCCTCGATAGCGTCTGCCAAGGCCCAAACTCCGTCGGCAAGTCCCGCCGCCCGTCGGAACAGGGCAACCACACCTCGATCCGCCACCACCGGTCACCACTCAAAACAGATGTATGCGACGCCCCTGCAGCAATCCCACCGGAAGGCCCCCGACTGCGGGGACGCCCTGGGCTGGGCGGCCGTTGTGGTCCGGGATGATCTCTCCTTCCGTGCTGCATGGGGGTGTCTGGTGCCGGCCGGGGTCAGTTTTGGTGGCTGAAGGCGGCGTCGAAGGATGCCTCGGGGGTTTTCCAGAGCAGCGATCGGACGTATTGGGCGGCCTCGGGGGCGCCGTGGGTGCGGTCCATGCCGGCGTCTTCCCACTCGATGGAGATCGGCCCGGTGTAGCCGATGGCGCGCAGGGTCCGGAAGGCGTCCTCCCAGGGCACGTCCCCGTGCCCGGTGGAGACGAAGTCCCAGCCCCGGCACGGGTCGCCCCAGGGCAGGTGCGAGCCCAGGATCCCGGCTCGCCCGGCCGGTGGGCGCAGGCGGGTGTCCTTGCAGTCAACGTGGTAGATCCGGTCGGCGAAGTCGACGATGAATCCGACCGGGTCGATGCCCTGCCACATCATGTGGCTGGGGTCCCAGTTGAACCCGAACGCCGCCCGATGCTCGATCGCCTCCAGGGCCCGGACGCTGGTCCAGTAGTCGTAGGCGATCTCGGAGGGGTGGACCTCGTGGGCGAAGCGCACCCCTTCGCCGTCGAAGACGTCGAGGATCGGGTTCCACCGGGTGGCGAAGTCCTCGTAGCCGGCCTCGATCACCGAGGCCGGGACCGGGGGGAACATGGCCACATACTGCCAGATGGAGGAGCCGGTGAACCCGACGACGGTGTTGACCCCGAGCTTGCGGGCGACCTTCGCGGTGAGCTTGAGCTCTTCGGCCGCGCGGGCCCGCACGCCCTCGGCAGCCCCGTCGCCCCAGACACGGGAGCCGACGATGGCCTGGTGGCGGAAGTCGATGGGGTCATCGCACACCGCCTGGCCGGTGAGGTGGTTGGAGATGGCCCAGACCCCCAGCCCGTACTTCTCGAGGATCTCGGTGCGGGAGCCGAGGTAGGCCTCGTCCTCGGCGGCCCGCCACACGTCCAGGTGGTCGCCGGAGCAGGCGATCTCCAGACCGTCGTAGCCCCATTCGGCGGCCAGCCGGGCGACCTCCTCGAAGGGTAGGTCGGCCCACTGGCCGGTGAACAAGGTGACGGGATGGCTGTTCCGCTCCTTCATGGCTCCTCCTTCCTTACTGGTTGAGTTCGTTGAAGGTGCTGCGGATGTATTGATCGGAGGAACGCAGTTCGGCGCCGATCTTCTCCAGGGACCAGCCGTGGGTGCCGTGGCACTTGAGACTGGCGGCCCCGGTGTAGCCGGAGCGCTTGAGCTGGTGGAGCAGGAAGCGATGGTCCAGGGTTCCCTCCGGGGAGGGCAGCTGCTTCTCGCCGGGGCCGAAGTTCAGCCCGTCCACCCCGTGGCGGTAGGCCCGGTCCACATCCCAGATGTAGTAGTAATACAGGCGCTTACGCTCGGTGAGGAAGGCGATGATCTCACTGATGGTCTCCTGCATCACCCACAGGTGCGGCGGGGCCAGGCAAACACCCAGGTAGGGGTCGTCGATGTCGCGGATCAAGCGCTTGATCTGGGTGAAGGTGTCCACGCCTTCGTCCCAGCGCTTGTCCTCGTTGCCCCCGGACTCGAAGTCCTCGGAGAAGGGGACGGTGAGGTGGTTCTCCACAGCGATCCGCACCCCGGCCTTCGCCCCGGCCTCGACGATGGGCGGCAGGAAGGTGCTGACGAAGTCGGGGTAATTGGCTTCGCAGTCGAAGATGACGGTGTCGATGCCCAGATCGGCGGCGAACTGGACGCGTTCGAGGATCTCGTCCTGGTTCTTGCCGTACACGGTCAGCCCGCAGGGCTTCATGCCGTACTTGTCCAGCACCCTGAGGATCTCCCGCGGGTCGTCCCCAGGATTGACATGGTGGGCCAATGGGGCGGCGGAGGACCACAGGTTGACTTCGGTGAAGCCGATCTCGGCGAGGTCCCGCACGGCGTCCTCGAAGGCGATGTCGTGGTAGGGCAGGATTTCTGCGGTGTAGCGGAACACGAGTTTGTCCTTTGCTGAGTAGCGACGACGGTGGATGTCAGTTAGGCCCAGACGAAGACGGCTTTTTCCGTCTCACGCCGGTCGAAGGCGTGGAAGGCCTCAGCAGCGTCCTCAATGGAGAATTCATGGCTGATGAGGGCTTCGACGTCGATGTTCTTCTCCTCGACGAAGCGCAGGATCTCCTGCCAGTCGCCCAGGGGGAAGTACCAGCCGCCCACCACGGTCAGCAGTTTCCGAATGATCTGGTCGCTGGGTTTGATCTCCGTGGCGCGGGACTCGCCCACGAAGGCCACAGCCCCCCTCTTCGCGGCGGCGTCCAGCGCAGTGTTCTGGCCGGCGGGATTACCGGAGCAGTCGATGGCGATCTCCACCCCGCGGCCGCCAGTCATTGCGCCGATGGCCTCCACCGCGTCGGTGTCCTTGCTGTTGACCGTTTCATCGGCGCCCAGGGACCGGGCCTGCTCGAGGCGGCTGTCCAGGACGTCCACGGCGATGACCCGGGCGCCGAAGGCCTTGGCGACGAGCACCGCGGCCGAGCCCATGGGCCCCAGCCCGATGACGGCCACCGTCTTGTTGCCACTCACACCCAGTTGCTTCTGCACGTGGTACTGGCTGCCGATCATGTCGGTCAGAACCGCCCCGGCCTTGAAGCTGAGGTGGTCCGGCAGGGGCAGGGCATTGCGGGCGGCGATCGTGAAGTACTCCGCGTCGCCTCCGGGGAAGTCGAAGCCGAAGCACTTCCAGTCCGCACACAGCATGGTGTAGCCCTGGCCGCAGAACTCGCAGTGCCCGCACCCGACGGCCAGGTGGGCGGCCACACGGTCACCGACAGCCACACCTGTCACGGCGCTGCCGATCTCGACGACGACCCCGGCTGCCTCGTGGCCGGGCACGACCTCGCCGGTCTCCGCTTCTTCCCCGCCGACGATGGGATTGCCGTAGTAGAGGCTCATGTCGCTGCGGCAGATGGCCGATGCCATGGTCTTCACGAGCACCTCGTGCGGGCCCGGCTGGGGGCGGTCGCGGTCGGTGACGAGGACTTCCTTGTCTCCGGGCAGGACGACGGAACGCATGCGGGGCTCCAGGGGTTGGGTGGTGTTCTGGGCTGTGAGTCGGGAGGGCGCGGGCCTCATTTGACGGCTCCAAAGGTCAGGCCGGAGACCATCTTCCGGCGAAGGACGATGGTGAGGATCAGGATGGGAGTGACGATCAGCGTGGCTGCGGCGGTAATGCTGCCCCAATCGGTGCCGTACATGCCCGTGAACTCCTGGAGTCCGACCGGTGCGGTCTTGGCCTCGCTGCGGGTCAAAGACAGGGCGAAGAGGAACTCGTTCCAGGTCAGCACGATGGTCAGCACCGCAACAGTTGCCACGGCGGGGACCAGCAGCGGCCAGATCACTTGGCGCAGGGTCACCCAGTGGTTGGCCCCGTCCACCATGGCTGCTTCCTGGATCTCGAAGGGGATCTGCACGATCGTGCTGCGCAGGATCCAGATCGCGATGGGCAGGTTGAACGCGGCGTAGGGGACGATGAGCACCGGGTAGGTGTCCATCAGCTCCAGCTTGCCGGCGAAGACGAAGATAGGAATGACGGCCACGATGGGCGGGAACATGTAGGTGGACAGGATCCAGGCCGAGATCTTCTTGCGCGGTGCGAAGGAGCGCATGGACAAGGCGTAGGCCGCCGGCACGGCCAGGACGACGGTCAGGGCTGTGGAGCCCAGGCTGACGATGGCGCTGTTGGCCAGCAGCTGCCCGAAGCTCTGGGAACTTCCGCTGCCCCCGGCCAGGACCGTGGCGAAGTTCTCCAGGGTGGGTGTGAAGAACCACTGCGGCGGGGTCGTGTTGACGATGCCGGCGGGCTTGATCGCGGTGACGAACATGAACAGCAGGGGAATCAGGCTCAGCAGGAGCCAGGCCCACATGAAACCCCGGCCGATGACCGTGCCGGCGCCGGGGCGCTGCGCGATGGAAGAAGTGGTGGACATGGGGTTACATCTCCTCGGGATCGGCGCGGCGACCGATGACGCGTTCGATGGCGGGCACCAGGAGCAGCAGAACGATCAGCAGCAGGACGCCCAGGGCGCAGGCCAGACCGATGTTGAAACTCTGCAGTCCGATGCGGTGGATGGCGAGGTTGATCATTTCCGTCGAGTTGCCCGGACCGCCGTTGGTGACGATCTTGAACGAGTCGAAGGTCTTGAAGGCCTGGATGGTCCGCAACACCAGCGCAATGGCCAGGAACGGGACCAGGCCCGGGAGGGTGATGTACCGCAGGATCTGCCACTTGTTCGCCCCATCCACCATCGCCGCTTCCTTGGGCTCTGCCGGCAGGGACTGAACGCCGGCCATCAGGATCAGGGCCACGAAAGGAGTCCACTGCCACAGGTCCAGGGCGAAGAGCACGGCCCAGGCCCCCACCGGGTTGCCCAGGAGATCAAGGTTGGCGGGGAAGCCCAACACCTGAAGGTAGTGGGTGACCCAGCCGTAGTTGGGGTTGACCAGCTGCCGGAAGATCATCGCGCCCACGGCCGGGGTCACGGCGAAGGGCAGGAGCATCAGTGCCGAGGCCACTTTGTTCGCCCGGGTCTGTTGGGCCAGGGGAAGGGCCAGGGCCAGCCCCAAGACCATCTCCAGTGCCACGGCACCGGCCACGAACAGCAGCGTCCACAGGAACGCTTGCTGGGTGGCCGGGTCGGTAAGCGCGGTCTCGTAATTTTGCAGGCCCACGAACCGGCCCGACCCGCCCAGAACACTGGCGTTGCGGAAGCTGGTGTAGAAGATGTAGATCGCCGGGCCGATCGTCATGATCAGCAAGACGACGAGGGCCGGGGCCAGGTAGAGCCAGGGAACGTGTCCGGTCCGCGACCGCGACGGCCGGGCGGGCCGTCCCGGCGAAGGCACCCGGGAGGTGCCCTCAGGCACCTGTTGCGAAGGACGTTGAATGGTTGACATGACTATTCCTTAATTCCCGGATTCAGTTGCCCGGAACGTCATACCCTGCCTGCTCCAGCAACGAGGTGACCCGGTCGGCCGCCTCGGACAGGGCAGCCTCGGGAGCAGCGTCGCCAGAGGCTGCCTTGTTGACCGCCACGGCGATCTCGTGGCTGATCTCGGTGTAGTTGGTCACACGCGGACGACCGACGCCGACCTCCAGGGACTCGCCCAGCGTCTCGTAGAACGCGGCCTCGGCCGGATCTGCGCCCTCGGAGGAAATGGCGTCGTAGACCGAGGTGCGGCTGGGGTGCAGCTGGTCCTCGGTCATGGCCTGCTGGGTCTCCGAGGAGGTCAGCCAGGAGATGGCCTGGTAGGCCCACTCCTTGTTGTTGGAATTGGCGTTGATGCCCAGCATCCAGGTGCCGAAGTGCGGTCCGGCGGCCTCGGCCTGGGGCACGGGTGCGTAGGCGATCTCCCCGCCCTCGACGGTGTCGCTCAGTTCCAGGGCGTGGAAGTTGGTGGTCATCGCGGTCAGGCCATTGTCGAAGGAGGTGGCGGTTTCCTCCCACGAGGCGGAGGTGCTGCCCGGGGGGACGGCCCCGCTGTCGATGAGCTCCCGGTATGTCTCCAGAGCCTCGACGCCTTCGGGGGAGTCGAAGGCCATCTCCAGCTTGTCGTTGACCAGGTGGCCGTCACCGCCGTAGCTGGCCAGCATCGTCTTGAAGTCCGTAGTGGCCCATTCGCCCACACCGGCCATGACCGTGGTGCCGTACAGGTTCTTGTCCGGCTGGGTGAAGAACTTGGCGACCTCCACGTACTCGTCCCAGGTCTCGGGAACCGTCAGCTCCCGTCCGTGCTCGGCCCGGAACGCCTCCTTCTGCTCCGGGTCCTCGAACAGGTCCTTGCGATAGGCCATCACCGACACGTTGGACTGGATCGGCAGACCGTAGACGTCGAAGTTCTCGGCGGTGATGGCTTCGATATCAGCCGGCTCGTTCGGGTTGGGGAACTGCTTCAGGGTGTCGCCGGCGTCGTAGACCGCGGTGTCGAAGAAGACCTTGGGAATGAAGTCGGAGATCGCTCCCTGAGGTTGTTCGTTGAGCTCCTCGGAGGTCAGGTACTCGCTCAGGGGCTCCAGGTTGCCCACCAGCGCCGGCGCCCACGGAGTGTCCACCGCGATGATGTCGTAGTGCTCACTGGAGGAGGCGAACTCCGAGAACACCCGCTGCTGCAGCGCGTCGTAGGGCTGGGTGTCGATCTCGAGCTGAACGCCGAACTTCTCCTCGAACGCCGGGACCTGCGCCTGCAGGGCGGCCGCGTTGGCCTCGGCGGTCGTGTACAGCACGCGGAGGGTTTCCGGTTTGGCCCCGGGGTCACCCCCGGCCTCGGGACCACCGCAGGCGGTGGCGACGAGAGACAAGGCAAAGAGCGGGCCGGTCACCTTCAGAACGCGGGCGCGGGATGAATTCTTCATAGTGAGGATGTCTCCTTAGTCGGACGTGGTCAGCGGCTGCTGGGCGGTCAGCGGATGGCTCCGCCCCGGAGTGTCCGGGGGGAGGAAGAGGTCGGGAACCGAGACCCACGCCCCGTCGCGGGCGGAAGTCAGGACGGCGGCGGTCAGCGCGGCCGCGCGCAGACCGTCGGCGAAATCCGGCAGCCCGTCAGGAACGTCCCCCGCCACGGCGGCGTAGGTGTCGGCCACGAAGCCGTTGAAGGCGTCCTGATATCCCTGGGGGTGACCGGCCGGAACCAGGGCGAGCCGGGCCGCATCGGCGTGCAGGCCCTCGGGGGAACGGGTGATGATCTGCGAGGCGGCCTTCCCGCCCACCCACAAGGTCTCCGGGGCCTCCTGATCGAAGAACAGGCTCTGGGCCCGCCCATTGATCTCGAAGGACAGCCGGTTCTTCCGCCCCGGGGCTACCTGGCTGATCATGAACGTGCCCAACAACCCGTTCGCGGTGCGAAAGAGCAACGCGGCCACGTCTTCGGTCGTGATGCACTTGGTGTTCTTGCGGTCGGCAAAAATGGTCCGCGTCTGGGCGCACAGTCCGCTAATGCGCTCTCCCGCGACGAACTCGACCAGATCGCACAGGTGCGACCCGATGTCGGCAAAAGCACGGGAGGCACCCCCCACTTCAGCGTCGACCCTCCAGTTGTCGTCGGAGGTGTTCAGCAACCAGTCCTGCAGGTAGGAGCCCTGGACAGTGATCAGCGGACCCAGATCGCCGGCGCCGACCCGCGCACGGGCTTCCCTCACCATGGGATGGAACCGGTAGACGAAGGGCACGGTGGCAATCCGCTTCCGCTCCGCCGCCAGCCGGAGCAGGGAGGCAGCGGTCTCGGGATCGGTGGCCAGCGGTTTCTCGCACACCACATGCTTGTCCGCCTCCAGCGCCGCCATGGTGATGGCGGCATGGGAGGCATTGGGCGTGCACACGTGTACGAGATCCACCGAGCCGTCCACCAGCAGCTCTTCGACACTGGCGTACGCAGACGGGATATCGAACCGTTGCGCCGCCCGTTCGGCACTGGCCCGGGTCGAGGAGGCCACTCCCACGACTTCCGCACCGGCCGCTCGGGCGGCACGGCAGTGGACCTCGGCCATGAAGCCTCCGCCTACGATGCCAACCCGCAGCCGCGGTCGTCGAAGCAGTGTGTTTTGAATCACCATGCCGTTAGTGTGACACGAAGCAGGCACCTTTTGTCAATGAGTGCACAAAAGAGGGTTGATCCATGTCGTAACGAGGTCTACGCTCATGTCATCAGCCCTGACCGGAAAGATGGTCGGGCCTGGAGGCGGAACCTCTCGTTGCATGACGGGCGGCCGGAGGGAACGAAGGGTGAGTACGGTGACACTGAACGAGACTCAGGCGTCACGCCCAGTACGGGCGCAGGCCACGGACGTAGGCAAAGTGCTGTCCGCCTTCGGCACCAGCGAGCTGTTCCAGCTCCTACGGGACGGGCAACCGAGGACCCGCGCCGAGCTGGCGGCGAGCACAGGGTTTGCGCGCGCCACGATTTCCTCCCGGATCGATGAGCTGCTCAAGATCGGAATGGTCCTCCCGGTGGCCGAGGCCGCCTCCACCGGAGGCCGGCCCTCGGCGCGAGTGGCCTTCAATCCCGCGGCCCGAGTGGTGGCCGCAGCGGACTTTGGGGCCACCCATGCCACCATCGGGATCACTGATCTGTCCGGGCGGATTCTGGCCAAGGAGTACGAGAGCCTGGAGATCGCCAACGGCCCCGAGGCGGTGCTGGACCGGCTGATGGAGGTGGTTGCCGCCCTGCTGCGGCGCCTCGAGCGGGACGCGAGTGAGCTCATCGCCGTCGGCATCGGACTGCCTGGCCCCGTGGAGTTCTCCACCGGGCGACCGACGAATCCACCGATCATGCCTGGCTGGGACGGGTTCGACGTGCCCGCATACGTGCGTCGCACCTACGACGTGCCCGTGCTGGTCGACAACGACGTCAACATCATGGCATTGGGGGAACGAGCCGCCTCCTGGCCCGACGAGCAGAATCTCATCTTCCTCAAGGTGGCCACCGGGATCGGCGCAGGCATCATCAGCGGTGGGCAGCTCCAACGCGGGGCCGACGGAGCCGCCGGCGACATCGGCCACATCCCTGTCTCCCGCGGGGCAGGAGTGCTCTGCCGCTGCGGCAACACGGGATGCCTAGAG
Organism: Kocuria dechangensis; assembly: GCF_014636775.1. Classification (GTDB taxonomy): domain Bacteria; phylum Actinomycetota; class Actinomycetes; order Actinomycetales; family Micrococcaceae; genus Kocuria; species Kocuria dechangensis. The sequence goes on along the minus strand of NZ_BMEQ01000012.1, from coordinate 61,657 downwards.
GCGGTGGCCGCCGCCCCTGCCGTTGCCGCCGTCCTACGTGAGCACGAGGCCGAGGTGACCACCAGCGCCGATATCGTCCACCTGGCCCGCGGCGGGGATCTGGCCGCCCTGCAGGCCGTGCGTCAGGCCGGTCGCGACATCGGTGAGGTCCTCACGCTCTACGTCACCATCATGAACCCGGCGCTGATCATCATCGGGGGCTCCTTGGCCCAGGCCGGAGAACACCTCCTCGCTGGCATCCGCGAGGTCGTCTACTCCCGTTCCACGCCGCTGACCACTCAACATCTGTCGATCGTCCAGTCCCGAACGGGCCCTGACGCCGGCGTCATCGGCGCAGGAATCATGGCCATCAATCATGTCTTGGCCCCGGACCATCTGGAGGCCCTGGCCTCCGCCTAGCGGAGATCCCTCGGCAGACGTCCACCCATGCTCATAACTGAATAGTCATTCCATTCACTACGGATCGTCCGGCACGTACCTGCCGGTGAAGGAAGCTCATCATGGCAACGATTACCTTTGACAACGCCACCCGCGTCTACCCCGGAGCCGACAAGCCCGCGGTCGATGCCGTGAACCTGGAGATCGCCGACGGGGAGTTCCTCGTCCTGGTCGGCCCGTCCGGGTGCGGGAAGTCCACCACCCTGCGGATGCTCGCCGGGCTGGAAGAAGTCACCAGTGGACGGATCCTGATCGGCGACCGCGACGTCACCCACATGCCGCCCAAGGACCGGGACATCGCCATGGTCTTCCAGAACTATGCTCTCTACCCGCACATGACGGTGGCCGAGAACATGGGGTTTGCCCTGAAGATCGCCAAGGTCGACGCCGAGGAGAGACGGCGGCGGGTGGAGGAGGCGGCGAAGATCCTGGACCTGACCGACTACCTGGACCGCAAGCCCAAGGCCCTGTCCGGGGGCCAGCGTCAGCGCGTGGCCATGGGGAGGGCGATCGTGCGGTCTCCGCAGGTGTTCCTGATGGACGAGCCGCTCTCGAACCTGGACGCGAAGCTCCGTGTGCAGACCCGCACCCAGATCGCCTCTCTCACCCGTCGCCTGGGGGTGACCACCGTGTATGTGACCCACGACCAGGTGGAGGCGATGACCATGGGCGACCGGGTGGCCGTTCTCAAGGACGGGCACCTGATGCAGGTCGACACCCCCCGGGCCCTCTACGACCGCCCGGCCACGGAGTTCGTCGCCGGGTTCATCGGCTCCCCGGCAATGAACCTCTTCCGCGTCCCCGTGCGGGCCGGGGCCGCAAACTTCGGAACCCTGCAGATCGAACTTACTCGCGAGCAGCAGGGCGCCCTGTTCGGCGACACAGTCTCCATCGGGATCCGCCCCGAGGACCTCCACCCGGCCCCCGAGGGACAGGGGCTGCCCATCGTCGCCGACGTGGTCGAAGAGCTCGGGGCCGACGCCTTCGTCTACGGCCACCTCGCCGAAGTTACCGCGGCCAACACGGTGGTGCTGGTGGACGCCACGGAGGGGATCGAGGAGTCCCAGGAAGGCCTCGGGGCCCACGAGATCGTGGTCCGGGTCGAGGGTCGCACCCCGCCCAAGGCAGGGTCCACTCTCTGGGTGGCACCGAACCGGCAGCACCTGCACCTGTTCGATGCCACCACCGGTATCCGCCTGCCTGACTGACCGGGGCGACCATTCACAACCACGCCAACCAGCACCTGCCACAGGCTCCGGCTGGCCAGCTGCCGAAAGCAAACCGAGCTTGGCCCTGCCCCACCTCTGAAGGTGGGGCAGGCACCGGAATGCCGTGAAGTGACCCCTATCCGCCGGACTCCTTCGAACTTGGCAGAAGCCAGGGAAGGAGGCTTTGATGGGTCGAGTGAGCAAGTACCCGCCGGAGTTGCGCGACCAGGCCGTCGCGCTGGTGCTGGACGGCAATCGCAGTGCCCGGGAGATAGCCCGGGAACTGGGCATCAACCACGAGACGCTGCGGAACTGGGTGACGAAGGCCCGCCGGGATCGTGCTGCCGGCCCAGCTGCCTTGAGCAGCGATGAACGGCTCGAGCTGGCCCGGTTGCGGCGGAAGGTCGCCGAGCTCGAGGTGGAGAAGGAGATCCTTCAACAAGCCGCGGTCTTCAACGCCTGAGGACAGTCGATGAGCTCCCGGGCGAAACTGATGGAGTTCATCGATGCTTCAGAAGACCGCCTATGGGGTCCGTCGGCTGTGCCGAGTGCTGGGCGTCTCGAAGACGGCCTACTACGAGCACCGAGGACGCGACGGTGGCGCCTCGACGAGTGACTGGTCTGACGCGCATGATGCCCAGACAGCCCGGGCGGCCTGGGCCGAGCACCCCCGCGTCTACGGTGCTCGCCGGCTCACGGCGGAGCTGCGCCACCGCGGGCACCGGTGGAATCGCAAGAAGGTGGCTGACGCTGATGCGTGTGGCCGGCGTCGAGGGCGCCCATCGGCGCCACCGCGGCAAGTACGGCAGGCGGTCCCTCTCGACAGCCACCGCCCCGGACCTCGTTGAGCGGCAGTTCACCGCCTAAAAGCCGAACAAGCTGTGGGTCGCTGACATCACGTATCTGCGGAGCTGGGAAGGGTTCCTGTACCTCGCGGTGGTGATCGACGCGTGCTCGCGGAAGGTCGTGGGATGGGCGATGGCCGACCACCTCCGCACCGAACTCGTGCTGGATGCGGTCAGGAGGGACTGCCGCACGGATAGGTGACGTTGTCACCTATCCGTGCGGCAGTCCCTCCTGTTTTCCCGCTGGCGGTGTGGCCGGGGTCTTGTGGTGAGCTTGTCGCGATCCCGGTGCCAGGGAGGTTTCATGTGCGGCTGAGTCGGGGCCGGGCCTGGGCGCTTCCAGAACTGTGGGAGTGGTGGGCGGTGCCGGTTGGTCCGGTGCGGGGGTGTCGTCGTGGATCCAAGCGGCGAGGGTGCGCAGTTTGGCCTCGGAATGCGAACCGGGTTCGGTGGTGTAGATGAACAGGGTCTGATCTGGTTCCCCAGTGACCTCGAGGGCTTCGTAGCGGATGTCGAGGTGGCCCACGAGCGGGTGGTTGAGCCGTTTGGTGCCGTCGCGGCGTTCGACCACGCGGTGGTCGGCCCACCAGGTGCGGAATTCTTCGCTGTGGACGGCCAGCTCCCCGACGAGCTGGGCCAGCAACGGGTCATCGGGGTGGCGGCCGGCGTCCAGGCGCAGGGTGCCGACCATGGAGGAGGCGATCTTCTCCCAGTCCACGTATCGGGACCGGGCCTCCTCGTCGAGGAAGGCCCAGCGGATCAGGCTGCGTTCCCGTGCCGGTTTGGCTGGGAAGTCGGTGAGCAGGAATGCGGCCAGCGGGTTCATGGCCAGCACTTCGGTGCGCCGCCCCCGGATGAAAGCGGGGTGGGCGGTGAAGGAGGCCAGCAGATGGTGCAGGGAGGGCCGGACGCGCTGGACGCCTGTCTCCGGCCTGCTACGGTGCGGGGCGGCCACTGCTCGGGCGAGGTCGAACAGGTGCCGGGTGGCCAGATCGTCCAGTTGCAGGGCCTGGGCCAGGGCGCCCAGCACGGCCTCGGAGGGGCGCTTGTGGCGGCCCTGTTCCAGGCGGGTGTAGTAATCGGTGCTCATCCCGGCCAGGGCGGCGACCTCCTCCCTGCGCAGTCCCGGCACGCGGCGCCTGGGCCCGCCGTCCCCGGCCGGGGAGGCCAGGGCCCGGCGGGCCTTGAGGAACTCACCGAGTTCAGTACCGGGGGTCATCTCTGGGCTCCTTTCACCACATGACCCATGATGCCCCCACTGGAGGGGAGGACATCAGATGGTGCGGTGCATCTTGTGAATCGCGGCCTGGGCCAGTGGCTTGATGACCAGCTGGTCGATGTTCACGTGGTGGGGTCGGGTCAGGGTCCAGGTGATGGCATCGGCCACATCATCGGCGGTCAGCGGGCCGGGCACGCCGGCGTAGACGGCGTCGGCAGCGGCCTGGTCACCGCCGAGACGACGCAGGGAGAACTCCTCGGTGTGCACCAGCCCGGGGACGACCTCGATGACCCGGACGGGCTCGCCGTTGAGCTCCAGGCGCAGGGTCTGGGCGATCACCCGCTCGGCGTGCTTGGCCGCGGCGTAGCCGCCCCCGCCCTCATAGGTGGTGTACCCGGCCACCGAGGAGACGACCACGACGTCCCCGCGCCCGGACGCGCGCAGGCCCGGCAGCAGGGCCTTGGTCAGTCGGACCGTGCCCAGGACGTTGACCTCGTACATCCACGACCACTTCGCCAGATCCGCCTCGGCGATGGTCTCGGTGCCGCGGGCACCACCGGCATTGTTGACCAGCGCGTGGACCGGCCCGGCGGTCTCGACGATACTGGCCACGTCCTCCTCGGAGGTGATGTCCGCGGCCAGCACGTCGCAACCGATCTCTTCGGCCAGGGCGTCCAGGCGGTCGCCGCGCCGGGCGACGGCCAGCACGGACCATCCGGCGCTCACCAGGTGGCGGGTAGCGGCGGCACCGATGCCGGTGCTCGCGCCGGTGACCACCGCGCGCAGACGCTCAGCGGATAGACCGGGAGAGGAAGTGGATTCGGTGGTGGTCGTCATAGGTCCCATTCCACCAGTCCGCCCCCCGCCGTGGGGGGCGGCAGCCGGGCCCAGCTGATCCTGGGTATGGCATACCCAGGATCAGCTGGGCCCCTCATACGGCCCCATGACCACGAGGGTGCTGGTGGACTGGTGGGGACCAATGTTGTCATCGTTCAGGAGCGACCATGCCCACCACAGCGCACGAGACGCCCCCCACCGCGCCCGAGCGGTCGCCGCTGCTCGAACGCCCCGATGCCCGCCCGGCCGGGGTGCGCGACGTTCTGCGCGACATCGCCCCGCAGTACGCCACCAACGGGGTGATCGGGCTGGTCTTCGCCGCTTCCGGGCCGATCGCGGTGACCCTGGCCGTGGGCGCGGCCGGGGGCCTCACCCAAGCCGAGCTCGCCTCGTGGGTGTGCGGGATCTTCCTCTCCGCCGGGGCCGCGACCGTGGTGATGTCCCTGCTCTACCGCCAGCCCCTGGGCTTCGCCTGGTCCATCCCCGGCACGGTGCTGCTGGGCCCGTCCCTACAGCACCTGTCCTTCCCCGAGGTGGTCGGGGCATTCTTCACCTCCGGGGTGCTCATCCTCGCCCTGGGTGCGACCGGGGTGGTGCGCCGGATCATGGCCGCGATCCCCATGCCCATCGTGATGGCCATGGTCGCGGCCGTGTTCCTGCGCTTCGGCACCGACATCGTGGCCTCCACCCAGGCCAACCCGGTGGTGGCCGGGCCCATGGTGGTCGCCTTTCTCGTGCTGACCGCAGTGCCCGCCCTGGGGCGGTACCTCCCGCCGGTGCTGGGCACCCTAGTGGCCGGGGTTATCGCCGTGGCGCTCAGCGGGCAGTTCGCGATGGAGGCCGGGGGCGGGCCGCTACTGGCCACCCCGGTGTTCACCACCCCGGAATTCACCTGGGCCGCGCAGCTGGAACTGGTGGTGCCGCTGGCCATCACCGTTCTGATCGTCCAGAACGGCCAAGGTGTGGCCGTGCTGCGCGCGGCCGGTCACCGTCCACCGGTCAACGTCTTCGCCATCGCCTCCGGGGCGTTCTCGGTGCTCAACGCCGGATTCGGGGCGGTCTCGGCGTGCGTGACCGGCCCCACCAACGCCCTGCTGACCTCGTCGGGGGACAAGCACCGCCAGTACACCGGTGCGGTGGTCTACGGGCTGCTGTCCCTGGTGTGTGCGCTGCTGGCCCCGGCCCTGACCCGGTTCATGCTCGCCACCCCCGAGGCCTTCGTGCTGGCCCTGGGCGGCATCGCGATGCTCAAGGCCCTCCAGCAGGCCTTCGTCACCGCGTTCTCCACGACCTTCACCCTCGGATCCCTGGTGACCTTCGTCGTCACCATCTCCGGGCTGGATCTCTTCAACATCCACGCCGCGTTCTGGGGCATCCTCATCGGCTACACCGTCTCCCGCCTGCTCGAACGACACGACCACTCCGCGTCACTGCAGCCTCTGTGACTGCGCAACTGCAGGAGAAGCGTCCCGGCTCGGAGGCAACACCCGCAACCTGCTCGACACCTCCAAAGCCCGCGGCATCAAGTCCCGCTCGCCTCGCGACGGCATCACGACCGATCCCGAGGCCGAGACCGAGCTCGGCGGGGCCACTGCCCAGGCCATGGTCACCATCATCTGCGCCTTCGCCCAGCTCGAGCGCGACCAGCTCTCGGAACGGACCAAGGCCTGGCATGGCAGCGGTCGCGGCCCACAGACGCCGAACGGGCCGCGGCGAGGCCATGGCCGAGCACCCCGCAGGTCAAGCGGGCGTGCGACGGCAAGGCGGCCCTTCACAAATGCGCATGGGCAGAGATGTTCCGCCACGGCAGGTTACCGCCAACGGCGAGCAGGGCGTGTATCCGGTAGTTCTCGAGGTTCCGGAAGCCGCGGGCGGCCTCCGGGATCGAGCAGGCCGGGAAGGCGGCGAGGGTCTCGGCGACGAGCTGGCGTCCCTGCGCGGGGCGGACGTGGTAGACGGCGCGCCACTTCTGGTAGCAGCGCCAGGCCAGGGACACCTCCTGGTGCGGGTCCCCGACCGCCGGCTCGGCGTTGAGCCGGGTGATCTGCTTGGCAGTGAGGTGCTCGACACCGATCTGCAGAGTCCGGCGGATCCCGTACAAGGGATCGCCGGCCCTTCCGCAGTGGCCCGGAGTGTCTTGGTGCACGCGGCGACGCACCTCATCGATGACCTGTCCGCTTAGCGTGACCACATGGAACGCCTCGAGCACGCTGCAGGACGAACACCCCACCAGGAACGGCACGGTCTCGATCACCAGGGCGAACAAGCGTGGTCCGCGTTCCACTGCGAGCACGTGGACATCGGGCAGGTCGAAGAGCGCGCACGCGGGCGTGCAGATAGCGTGAGACACGTCCAGGCCTTCATGGCTCAGGGTGCTCGGTCGCTACCCATCTTGGAGGCCTCGGCCTCCACCCAGACCACACCACACGCGCTCCGGGGCGTGCCCGAGCATTCCGCTACCCCTGATCATCTGTGAAGGGCGTGACCAGTTGTCGGGGGTGCCGCACAGGATGAACAAGCGCACGGCTGATGCGCCCCTTCCGTGCGCCCTGGCTGAGAGGGGACCATGGGAGAGCCCACGGTCCCCCAGAGTTCTTGCTCGGAAGACCCCTTGTCCCTGAGAGAAGCCATATGTTCACTGAGTTGAAGTCCACAGTAGGCCCCCAGGGTCTGGCCGATGTGAAGGCTCTGACGTTCGACGTCTTCGGGACCGTCGTGGATTATCGGAGCAGCATCGTGGCGGAGGGGCGCCGGCTGTCCGCAGCGCACGGCGTGGAGGTGAACTGGGGGGACTTCGCCGATGCGTGGCGTGCCGGGTACCGCCCGGCCATGGAACGGGCGATGCGGGATGACTCGTCGTGGGTCAACGTCGATGCGATCTATCGAGCCGTTCTGGACGATCTGCTGGAGCGGTACGGTGTGGTCGGGCTGACCGAGGAGCAGAAGGTCGAGTTCAACTTCGTCTGGCACCGGCTCCAGCCCTGGGGGGACTCCGTGCCGGGGCTGGAGAGGCTGCGTGCCCGGTACATCCTGGCCACGCTGTCCAACGGGAATGTCCGCTTGCTCGTCGACATGGCCCGGCACGCGAAGCTGCCGTGGGATCTGGTGCTCAGCTCCGAAATCGCTCGTGCCTACAAGCCGGATCCGCGGGCCTACCGGATGGCCCTGGACCTGCTGGACCTTCAGGCCGGGGAGGTCATGATGGTTGCCGCTCATCAGTACGACCTGCGGGCGGCGCACCAGCTGGGGTTCCGGACGGCGTTTGTCATGCGGCCGCTGGAGCACGGACCGCATGCCGTACCGGACCTCACGGCGGACGACTCCTTCGACGTGGTCGCCACGGACATCGTCGACCTGGCCCGCCAGCTCGGTCTCTGAGCATCCCTCCTGGTCCCTGACAGCCGCCGCGGCCCGGGAGGTCAGAACACCGTGCAACGCTATGGCGTCCGTGTGCACGCTGCGATGAGAACGACGATGGCTCCCTGGCGGGTCAGGGCGCCTGTCCCAGGGCTGTGCTGGCTGCGGCCGCTGCTTGTGCCACAACCGGACCCAGCCGGGGAACGTCGTCGGGGCCGACGCGCTGGGTGGGGAAGCCCAATCCCAGCACTCCGGCCAGCCGGCCGGAGTGATCGAAGACCGGGGCGCTGATGGACCCGACGTCTTCGTGGCGTTCCCCGAAGGCGGCGTAGTAGCCCTGATCGCGGGCCACGGCCGCCTGTGCCTCCAGCGTCTCCAGGCTGTCGGGGGTGGCCGGGGCGAACTTGGTCAGCGGCGCATCCCGGAGGGCCTCCCACGCCTCGGGGTCGTAGGCCAGGAAGATCTTCCCGGGAGCCCCGGCGTGGATGGGCATGACCTGCCCGACCCGGAAGGGTCGCATGACCACGTGGCGGGTCTCGGCGACGGCCACCACGGTGCGGAACGCCCCGTCCCTGATGTAGAAGCAGGCCGTCTCCCCGGTCTCGTCGCGCAGCTGTTGCAGGATCGGGCGCACCAGGCGCACGACGTCCAGACCCACGGTGCCCGGGGTGGCCCAACGTACGAGCCCGATCCCGATCCGGTACCTGTCGCCGTCGCGGTCCAGGAATCCCTCCCGCACCATGTTTTGGACCAGTCGCTGGCACGTGCTGGAGGGAAGGCCGGTCTTCTGGATGAGCTGCTGCAGGGTCGGCTCGGGTTCCTCGACCGAGAAGCAGTCGAGGATCTCCACCACCTTGTGCAGCACCAGGATGGGCGCCGCCCCCGCGGGCTGTTTTGTTGCCACTGTGCCTTCCTTGCTGAGCCGTACCGATGAGCGGCCCCCAGCCTAGTCAATGCCCGGTAAGGCCCCACCGCGGGGGGAGGACCCCCGGCTTCACAGGATGTGACGTGGTTGACACTCCCATTCTGCCACCCACATACTGGTTTGGCATCCCACGAAGTGGGTTTCTGCTTCATCACGCTGATCCACTGGAGTATCTGTGAGCCTGTCTGACATCACCTGCGAGACCGCCCCCGAGCCCAAGGCCGCCCGCACCTCCCGGGTGGGGCTGATCGTTCCCAGCTCCAACACCACGATGGAGACCGAGCTGCCCGAGCTCTTCCGCCGCCAGTCCGAGGCCACCGGGCAGCGCTACACCTTCCACTCCGCCCGGGCGGGGCTGAAGCAGGTCAATCGCGAGGAGCTGCTGGCCATGGTCGGCAAGGCCGGTGACTGCGCCCGGGCGGTCTCCGACGCCGACGTCGATGTCATCGCCTATGCCTGCCTGGTGGCTGTGATGGCCCAGGGCCCCGGCGCCCACACCGGCTCCGAAGAGGTCATCGCCTCCGCCGCCCGCGAGAACGGCCACCCGGCCGAGGTCACCAGCAGTGCCGGGGCGCTGGTGCGTACCCTGCAGGAGATGGGCGCGCGGAAGATCGCCATGGTCGCGCCCTACATGCTGCCGCTGACCCAGATGGTGCGCGAGTACATCGAAGGAGCCGGCATCGAGGTGCTCGACGCGATCAGCCTCGAGGTCGACGACAATCTGGCCGTGGGTGCGCTGGACCCGCACAAGCTCCCGGAGATCGCCCGGGACCTCAAGCGTGAGGGCGCCGACGCCATCATCCTCTCGGCCTGCGTGCAGATGCCGTCCCTGCCTGCCGTCCAGGTCGTCGAGGACGAGATGGGTCTGCCGGTGATCACCGCGGCCACGGCCACCACCTACGAGATCCTCAAGGCCCTGGGGCACACCCCCTCGATCACCGGCGCCGGCGGGCTGCTGGCCGGGGCCTACACCACCGCCGCGGCCGGGCGCGGATAACCAAGGGGAACCATGTCACTGTCACTCATCGCCTTTCTGATCCTGATCGCCGCCTTCGCCCTGGGCTCCTTCACCCGCGTCAACGCCGGCCTGGCCGCCACCGTCGCTGCCTTCGGGGTGGGCACCCTGGTTGCCGGGATGCCGATCAAGGACGTCATCGCCCAGTTCCCCTCGGGACTGTTCTTCATCCTGGTCGGTGCCACGCTGCTGTTCGGCATCGTGCGCGTGACCGGCACCATCGACCTGCTGGCCTACTGGGCCGAACGGCTGGCCGGGCAGCGCAGGCTCCTGGTGCCGGTGCTGATGTTCCTGCTCACCGCGGCCCTGGCCTCGGCCGGGGCGTTCACCCCGGCGGCCATCGCCATCGTCGCGCCGGTGGCTCTGGCTCTGGGCACCCGGTTCGGGATCAGCACCCTGGCCATGGGCCTGGTCATCGTCCAGGGCGCCAACGCCGGGGCGTTCTCCCCGGTCAACCCCTTCGGCGTGCTGGCCAACGTGATGCTCGACGAGGCCGGGGCCGGGGCGCAGGACACGCTGAAGCTCTACGTCTACTGCTTCGTTTTCAACGCCATCCTGGCCGTGCTCGCCTACGCCGCCGTCCAGGCGATCATGAACCGGCGCACCCCCCGGGCCAACGGCTCAGCACCGGCCCCGGCAGGAGGCTCCACCGCCGCCGAGCGTGTGACCGAGGAGGCCTGGAAGGACCCGGAGGAGGAGGCGGAGGCCGCCGGCTCCCAGACCGGGCTCCTGACCGCTGCGCCGCGGACGAAGACGGCCTCCACACTCCTGGTGGAGGGCCCCGTCAAGGTCGATGTCACTCCGATGCGTGTCCTCACCCTGGCCGGGCTGGCGGCTCTTCTGGTGCTCACCACCGCCTTCGGCCTGGACGTCGGGGTCGCCTCTCTGGTGATCGCCCTGGTGCTGATCTGCGTGAAGCCGTCCGTGCAGAAGCCGGCCGTGGAGTCCATGCCGTGGTCGGCGATCATCCTGGTCACCGGCATCGTCACCTACGTCGGGATGCTGGAGGCCATGGGGGCGCTGGAGGAGCTGCAGGCCGGTATCGCCAGCCTGGGCAACAGCTCCGTGGCCGCGCTGATCACCAGCTACGTGGTGGGCATCGTCTCGGCCTTCGCCTCCACCACCGGAACCCTCGGGGTGATCAGCCCGATCGTCACCCCGATCGCCGCCGACCCGCTGCTGAGCCCGATCGGGGTAGTCACCGCCATCGCCATCAGCTCCTCGGTGGTCGACGTCAGCCCGATGTCCACCAGCGGGGCGCTGCTGATGGCCAGCGCCCAGCCCAAGGACGAGCGGCTGTTCTTCCGGGCCCTGCTGCTGTGGGCCATCGCCATGATCGGGGTGGTGCCGCTGCTGGTGTGGTTCGTGTTCGTGCAACTGGGGATCGGCTGATCCACCGCATTGACGACCAGGGGCGCCCGGGATCATCCCGGGCGCCCCTGGGCCGTCGACGGGGTCAGGATGCCTGTCCGTCCTTGCCCTTGAAATGACCCGGCCAGTCCGCGGCCTTGATCCGACGGATCTCACGGATGGGACCTGTGGTGCCCCACTCGTTGCGGCCCAGCCGGGCCAGCGGCTCCAGCAGGTCCATCCGCGGATGGGGGCCCTCCAGCACCTCAGAAGACACCGCGGCATGGGTGACCTCCCCGAACACCAAGGTGCAATCGCCCATCGGCAGGATCCGGTGGAGCCGGCACTCCAGGGCCACCGGGGACTCCTTGACCCGTGGGGGCCCCACCGTGGCGCTGGGCTCCCGGGTCAGCCCGACCGCGTCGAACTCACTGACCTCGGCGGGGAAGTCGGTGCCGGTGGCATTGACCTCCTCGAACAACCAGGCAGGGGTGAGGTTCACGACGAACTCCCCCCGGGCCTGGACGTTGCGCAAGGAGTCCTTCTCCCCGACCGAGGTGAACTGGATGATCGGCGGGTTCACGGAGGCGACCGTGTAGAAGGAATGCGGGGCTAGGTTGTCCACGCCGGTCTCGGACGTGCTGGAAACCCAGGCGATCGGCCGCGGCACCACCACCGCCGTCAACAGCCGGTAGAAATCCCGCGACGACATCTCATGGGGATCGAAATCTGCTCGCATGATGAGTCCTCACATTCTCTGGGCAGTCCAATCCTTGTGCCGCCCTTCGCGGATGTTTCTCCTGGAACTGTACGACGAGCCCACCGAGCCCACCGAGCCCACCGAGCCCACCGAGCCCACCGAGCCCACCGAGCCCACCGAGCCCACCGGAGGGGCCTGAGGCTAATCAAGACGGTCACCGACGCTGGAGGGACCAGTCATTCCCCCCACACCCCCCGATCCCTCGTCCGGATCAGGCACTCTCGCACCGGGCTCATCACAGGACAGAAGGGCGTCCGGAGCGGAGTGCGCGCGGCGGGGGACGCACCTGATCCGGTCGATTTTGCAGGGGATGGGACCATTTACACTTCCTATAACTACTTGGAGTGCTGTGCCTCACACCGTCGAAGGAGGGACAAGATCGTGGCGGAGCCTCAGGACGCCCCTTCCTCCTCGAGGCTGCTGAGTTTTTCGACCGCCCAGATCCCGGCGAGCCACCGCATCGAGCACTGGGAGTCGCACAACGCCAAGGCGCTCATCGGCCTGGACATCCGCACCCTCGAGAATTCACCGCTGGTGGCCGAGGAAATCAATCTCCACTTCCCGGCTCTGCGCTTCGCCCGGGTGAAGGGCTCCTCCCAGATCGTGGAGCGGTCGGAGCGGATGATCGCTGAGCGTCCCACCGGTGATGTGGCGATGTTCTTCGCCCTGGGTGGGGAGGCCTTCTTCTACCACTCCACGGGAATGATCATGCTCAAGGCCGGCCAGGCGGTGCTCTACGACGCGGATCAGCCGTTCGTGCGCGGTTTCTCCTACGGCGTGCGTGAACTGGTGCTCACCGTTCCGCATGAGGAGTACGTGCGGCTGTCCCGTGGGAAGCCTTTGAAGGAACCGGTGGTCTTCGAGTTCGCCACCGGGGCGGGCACCCCCGGCAAGGACCCTGCCGCCACGAGCCTGGCCTCCCTGATCAACTCGGCCCTGCGCCGACCCCAGGAGGACCCCCACCGGGTGGAACAACAGGCCTTGGCCCTGGTGGAGCAGCTGCTGGTCCGGGCGATCGGCACAGACCACAGCTCGGCATACCGACGGGCTCTCCAGGAGATCGACCGCCGGTTCGCTGACGTCTCGCTGAACCGTGCTCAGGTCGCGGCAGCTGCGGGAGTGAGTGAACGTCAGCTCGCCCGGTTGTTCGCCGCTCGCGGGGAGACATTCGCCGAGCACCTGCTGGCTCACCGGCTGCAGGCGGCCGAAGCCCTGTTGGTCTCCGAACCTCATACGCCGGTCGCCCAGATCGCCCGCCGCTGCGGATTCGCCTCGCCGTCGCACTTCGCCCGGTCCTTCAAGGCCCGCACCGGCGTCACCCCCTCGGAGCTGCAACGCGCCACTGAGGCGTAGGCCGGGCCACATCAATTCTCCTGTCGTCTCAATGGGGTGGCGGGGGATATCGCGATGACCTCCAGGGGACACCGGCTGTCCCCCAGGGGACATGGCCTGGGCGCCGCGCATGTGAGTCAAGACACTTTTGGCATGACTTCAGCTCACCGCTTTCCGGCGCACGATCCAGGAGGATTCTGGGTCCCACCTCGATCGATGTCAGCCGGACAACGTGACCCAATGATCCCCGTGGTCATCGTCAGCCCAGTGATCTCGACGAGAAGCTAACGGCTTCACAGCCCTGGCCCACCCAGCTGATCACCGACAGCTTTCGGCTCGGCGCTCGAGTGCACGATCCCGCCGTTCCAGCCGTAGGCGCCCACAGGCACCGGCCGGAGATCATCTCACCCGCAACGACCCCCATGAAGGGCCTGTGGCGGCAGACCGGCTGCCTTTATCTCACCACTTCCACTACCCCGCACTGATGCGGGCAGTACGAGGAGGACGTATCCATGAGCGAGACCACGGCGACCGACCAGTCGGCGCCCATCGAGCAGGCTGTCGATCCCCGGGCGCTGCGCAACGCGTTCGGGAAGTTCGCCACCGGTGTCACCGTGGTGACCTGCCGGACTCCCGACGGCACCCCGCACGGGGCCACCGTCAACGCCTTCACCGCGGTGTCCCTGGACCCGCCGCTGGCCCAGGTCACCCTGATCCGCGGCAACAAGGCCTCCCAGTACCTGGAAGACGCCCCGTTCGCGATCAACATCATGGCCGCCGACCAGCTGGCGACCTGCCTGCACTTCGCCGGCAAGCCCATGAAGGACGCCCCCGCCTGGCGCTCCGAAGAGGGCATCCCCGTGCTGGAAGGCAACGCCGCGACCATCGAGTGCAAGCCCTGGAAGATCTACGACGGCGGGGACCACCTCATCGTCATCGGCGAGGTCGTGGCCCTGGAGATCAACGACGTCGACCCGCTGCTGTTCGTCTCGGGGAAGTTCCGCGAGGTCGGCCGTTTCTCCGGCGGCAGCCCCTGGGAGGCCTGCGGCGACAGCCTGGCCACCGGCTGGTTCGAGGGTGCCACCTCGTTCCCGTCCTTCTGACCCCTTGCCCTGCCTCTGACCCACCGCCGTCCGCGGGAGCCTTCCCGTCATCGGAAGCTGCTGCACCCCCGCCCCACCACCTCTCACCAGCACCGCACCACTCTCATCGAAGGAGACGAGACCATGACCACCACCCCGCAGACCGACCGCCAGACCCAGGCCGGCGACATGTCCGAGCGCACCACCCCGGCCAACCCCCAGCTGCCGATGACCGGCGACGAGTACATCGAGTCGATCAAGGACGGCCGGGAGGTCTACCTGCACGGTGAACGCGTGGAGGACGTCACCACCCACCCGGCCTTCCGCAACTCGGTGCGCATGGTCGCCCGCCTCTACGACGGCTTCCACGACCCCGCGACCTCCGACAAGCTCCTGTCGGACACCGACACCGGCTCCGGGGGCAAGACCCACCCCTTCTTCAAGGTCCCGCACTCGGTGGAGGACCTCAAGGAGTCGAAGACCGCGATCGAGACCTGGGCGCGGATGACCTACGGCTGGCTGGGCCGCTCCCCCGACTACAAGGCCGCCTTCCTGGGCACCCTCGGGTCGATGCCGGAGTTCTACTCCCCCTACCAGGAGAACGCTCAGCGCTGGTACAAGGAGTCCCAGGAGAAGGTCTCCTACTGGAACCACGCGATCATCAACCCGCCCGTGGACCGGCACCTGCCCCCGGACGAGGTCGCCGACGTGTTCATGAAGGTGGAGAAGGAGACCGACAACGGGGTGATCGTCTCCGGGGCGAAGGTGGTGGCCACCGGTTCGGCGATCACCAACTTCAACTTCATCTCCCACTACGGGCTGCCGATCAAGAAGCCCGAGTTCGCGATCATCTGCACCGTGCCCATGGACGCGCCGGGGATCAAGCTGATCTCGCGGACCTCCTACGCCCAGAACGCCGCGGTCACCGGCACCCCCTTCGACTACCCGCTGTCCTCGAGGCTGGACGAGAACGACGCGGTGTTCATCTTCGACAAGGTCCTGGTGCCCTGGGAGAACATCTTCGCCTACGGGGACCCGGAGCAGATCAACGGGTTCATGCCCCAGACCGGGTTCATCCAGCGCTTCACCTTCCAGGGCTGCATCCGCCTGGCCGTCAAACTCGACTTCATCGCCGGGCTGCTGCTGAAGGCCCTGGAGATCGGCGGCACCGCCGACTTCCGCGGCGTGCAGGCCCGGGCCGGGGAGGTCATCGGCTGGCGCAACCTGTTCTGGGCCCTGGTCGACGCGATGATGCTCAACCCCGACGAGGGTCCCAACGGGTCGGTGCTGCCGAAGATGGACTACGGGCTGGCCTACCGGATGTTCATGGCCCAGGGCTACCCGCGGATCAAGGAGATCATCGAACAGGACGTCGCCTCGGGGCTGATCTACCTTCCCTCCGGCTCCCTGGACTTCAAGAACGCCGAGATCCGCCCCTACCTGGACAAGTACGTGCGCGGCTCCAACGGCATCACCGCGGTGGAGCGGGTCAAGCTCATGAAGCTGCTCTGGGACGCGATCGGCTCCGAGTTCGGCGGCCGCCACGAGCTCTACGAGCGCAACTACTCCGGCAACCACGAGAACGTGCGCGTGGAGATGCTCATGAACGCCATGCACAACGGCACCACCGACACCATGCACGGAATGGTCGAGGACTGCATGGCCGAGTACGACCTCGACGGCTGGACCGTCCCGGACCTCTTCGACGGCTCCGACGTCAACGCCTACCTCCAGCGCGACCGCGACCGCACCACCGGCTTCGGCAACGCCGTCCGCGACCGCTGACCCGGCGTCACCCTGACTCCCTGCGGCCCCGGGACTTTCTGCCTGGGGCCGCGGGGCACCATCGAACGTCACGGCTGGCCCTTCTCATGACCTCCCCGTCGCGACGACAACACCTTTATCCAACGACAGACCACAAGGAGTGCGGAAACCATGACGAACACCCAGGCCGAGAGCTCGGCGGAAACCCGCAGGGAGAACGAGGGCACGGCTGTCGAGGCCGGCACCAAGGCCACCGAGCGGTTCACCGCCTCGGGCAAGCTGGCCAAGCTTCAGGTGCCCCAGGAGCGCGTGTCGCTGCTGGCCGGTGAGGCGATCAGGGCGATCAACGACATCGCGGTCAAGCACCAGGTCACCTACGAGGAGTACAACGCCCTGAAGGCGTGGCTGATCAAGGTCGGCACCGACGGGGAGTGGCCGCTGTTCCTGGACGTGTGGCTGGAGCACACCATCGAGGACATCAACTCCCAGGAGCGCCCCGGTGCCGTCGGCACCATCGAGGGCCCCTACTACGTGCCGAACTCTCCCGTGCTGCCCACCCCGGGCACCCTCCAGATGCGCGAGGACGAGCCGGGCACCCCGCTGCTGTTCAAGGGCCGGTTCACCGACACTGACGGCAACCCGATCCAGGGCGCGCAGGTGGAGATCTGGCACGCCGACGCCAACGGGTTCTACTCCCAGTACGCCCCGGAGCTGCCGGAGTGGCTGTTCCGCGGGACGGTGAAGGCCGACGAGAACGGCTACTTCGAGATCAACACCAAGCGCCCGGCCCCGTACCAGATCCCCACCGACGGGGCCTGCGGGCAGCTGATCAGTGCGGCCGGGTGGCACGCGTGGCGTCCGGCGCACATCCACATCAAGGTCTCGGCCCCGGGCTACCAGCTGGTGACCCAGCAGCTGTACTTCCCGGGGGATCCGCACAACGAGGACGACATCGCCTCGGCGGTCAAGCCCGAGCTGATGCTCGATCCCAAGCCGCGCACCGACGGCGGGGAGGGCGAGGAGGTCGTCTACGACTACGTCCTCGCCAAGGAGGGCCAGACCAAGTAGCGGCCGGCTCAGTCCGGAGCTCTCTCCGCTGCCGGATCTCGGCAAGTCGGTGCCGGCGGCTGTCCTCGGGATCCGTGCGCCCCGAGGGCAGCCATCAACCCGCCCAAATGTCCTGTTCGCCCACCCCAGCCTCACAACCCTCGCCCCCCGTCCCGCAATCCGACGAGAAAAGGCCTGCCCGCCCATGAAGATCGCGACCATCGAGGCGATCCCCTACTCGATCCCCTACGTCCATCCGCTGCACTTCGCCTCGGGCGCCGTCCACGAGGCCGACCACGTGCTGGTGCGCGTCACCACCGACGACGGGATCGTGGGCACGGCCGACACCCCGCCGCGGCCCTACACCTACGGCGAGACCCAGAAGTCCATCGTGGCGGTGGTGCAGGACATCTTCGCGCCCCAGCTGGTCGGCCTCGACGTCTTCGACCGCGAGAAGGCGCAGACCGTCATGGCCCGCACCGTCCACAACGAGACCGCCAAGGGGGCGGTGGACATCGCCCTGTGGGACGTCATCGGCCAGGCCCTCGGCCGGCCCGTGACCAAGCTGCTGGGCGGGTTCACCGACTCCATGCGGGTCTCCCACATGCTGGGCTTCAAGCCGGCCGCCGAGCTGCTGGACCTGGCCGTTCAGTTCCGCGAGACCTACGGCATCTCCACGTTCAAGCTCAAGACCGGCCGGCACCCGATCGGCCTCGACGTCGAGGCCGCCCGCGTGCTGCGCGAGGGTCTGGGCGAGGACGCCGAGATCTACATGGACGCCAACCGCGGCTGGTCCGCCAACGAGGCCATGGAGGTGCTGCGCCGCACCAATGACCTGGGCCTGCAGTTCCTCGAGGAGCCTGACGACGCCCGCGAGGTGCTCGGCCGGCGCCGGCTCGTGGAGAAGTCGATGATCCCCATCGCCGCCGACGAGTCGGCGCCGAACCTCGGGGAGGCCGCCCGGGAGATCCTCACCGGCGGGGCGAACCTGCTGGCGGTGAAGACCGCCCGCTCCGGGTTCACGGAGGCCGCGAAGATCGTCGGTCTGGCCGAGGGCATGGGCGTGGACGTCTACGTCGGCAACCAGATCGACACGCAGGTCGGCACCGTGGCCTCCGTGGTCTTCGGCGCCGCCTTCGCCCACACCTCCAAGCGGGCCGGGGAGCTGTCCAACTTCCTGGACATGGCCGACGACCTCCTCGCCGAGCCCGTGGTCATCGCCGAGGGCCGGATCCGCGTCCCCCAGGTGCCCGGCGTGGGCACCGCCGTGGACGAGGAGAAGCTCACCAAGTACCGCACCGACCGCTGATGTAAGAGGGCATGACGCCATTGACACGGGCCGGGACAGAGGCCGGATGCGGATGCCTGACCAGGTCCCGGCGGGAGAGGGAGGAAGCGGGGAGATCAGGTATCGCTGGTGGCGGTCTCGGGGCTGCTGGGGGCGTTGTGCGGTGGATTCCCGGTGAGGGGGTCGGGTCCGGTGGGGGGTGTGGCCGGGAGGGTAATGGTGAAGACCGTGCCCTCGCCCGGGGTGCTGTGGCAGGTGATGGTGCCGCCGTGCTGGTCGATGATGTCCTTGCTCAGGGCCAGTCCGATCCCCAGGCCCGGGATGGTGCTCATGCGGGCGGTGGGGCTGCGGTAGAACCGGTCGAAGACCTTTGTGGTGTCGGCGGGGTCCATGCCGGGTCCGTGGTCGATCACCTGGATCTGTGCGCCCTGGCCGGTGGAGGTGGCCACGACGAAGACGGTGCTGCCGGTAGGGGAGTACTTGATCGCGTTGGAGAACAGGTTGTCCAGCACCTGGCTGATGCGCACGGGGTCACCGTCGACCAGCAGGGACTCCGGTGCCGAGGTCTTGACGGTGATGCCGGCCTGGGCGGCGTGGGGCTGGGCGGCCGCGGTGGATTGTTCCAGCAGCGGCACGAGATCGAGGCGGACCCGGTGGATGCCGACGGTGGTGCGGTGGGTGTCCAGCAGGTCGGTGACCAGGTTCAGCAGCTGCTCGGTGTTGCGTTCGATTACTTCCAGCCCGGCGTGGACGTGGGCGGGCAGGTGCTCGTCCATGGCCAGCAACTCGGTGTAGCCGCGGATGGAGGTCAGCGGGGTGCGCAGCTCGTGGGAAATCCCGGCCACGAACTCGTCCTGGGCTCTCAGGGCCTCCACCAGGTCGGTGACGTCGTGGAAGGACAGTACGGTGCCCTCACGGATGAAGTGCTCGTCGGTCATCACGCGCGTGGAGACCGACAGCACCCGCTGGGCCGGAGGGGGGCCGATGCGGATGAGCTGGTTGGAGAACGCCTCCCCGGCCACGGCCCGGGATACCGGGCGCTGGTCCGGGGGCAGAGGATGATCGCCATTGGGGCCGAAGACCAGCAGCTCTGCCTCGGGGGCGTCCTCGAGGCCGGCGGGCACCCCCAGGAGGCGGATCCGGCGCTGCCGGCGGTTCATGAGGATGTCATGGCCGTGTCTGTCGATGGCCAGGACCCCGACGTCGACGGCGTCCAAGACGGTGTCCAGCAGCCGCTCCCGGCGGGCCCCGGCGGCCAGCAGCTGGCGCAACTGGGCGTCCTTGGCCTCCATGCTGTTGGTCAGCACCTGGGCCATGAGACCGATGGCCAGCATCATCACCGGGATCAACAACGGACCGGTCACAGCGGGGATGGTCACCGGTCCGGGGCGGAACACCAGTGGCGTCCACAGCATGGCCAGGGTCAAGAGCGCCCCCAGCGGGGCCGCGGTGCGGGGCAGCTGGGCGGAGGCGACCAGCCACAGCACCGGGAAGGCCGCCAGCAGCGGCACCCCCAGCATCTGCGGGAACACTCCTTCGAACAACAGCCCGATGGGCACGAAGTCCAGCACCGGCACCACCAGGAACGACCGGTAGGGCAACCGGTCCCAGGGCACGGCCGCGCACACCACGGTCAGGACCACCGTCAGCACCCCGGCCCACTGCACCAGCGGGTGGGCCAGCAGCGGGGCGTGGAAGACCGCCATGCTCAGATAGATCAGCACGGTGGTGAGGGTCTGCGGCAGCTGGCTCACCACGACCCGGCCCCGCAAGGACAGTTCGTGGAACTGGAGTCTGACGAGGCGGGGGAGGGCAACGACTGGGTCCACGGCGGGGCTCTTCCAACGGCGGGGGCACCACCCCGGGGACCAGGGGTGGCATCTGCAAATGCTAGTGCCTGCGGCCATCCCGTCCTGCCCTGACCTGCAGCGCAGCCCGCGTGGCCACAGGAGGGTCCAGGGCCCACCGTGGTGGCCCGACGCGGGGGCGAGCACCCCGGGCGGAGGGATCCACGTAAGCCCGGACCCCTTCCGGAGGCCGGGCGCAGGTGAGGGTGGGGCCTCACCGCTGTGGTGGGGGTTGCGCCCTGGTCGTGAGGAGCGGAAACACCCGTGCGCTGCATTCGGGTGGCCGTCCCCGGCGATCCACCACCTGTATCTGTATCCGCCCGCGGGTCCGTCACGGGCCCCCGAGGAGCATCCCTGTCCTTCGTGGGGTGGGGTGCGGTGGCCCTTGTGCGGACCAGGGAGAACTGGTGTGGCACATGCCATATTTACTGTGCGGTAGCATCGCGGGGTCCGGGGCCGCCGCCCCGGGCCGCAAGGCCGGGAGCTGGCTCCCTCGCGGGTTCCCGGCCTTGCACCTGGTCAGCGCATATCCTTCGCCCGGAGTGTCCCCGTTCCGCCGACCGGGGGTACTCCCGCCGATCTGCGGCCAGACGGGGGCCGAGCTCGCCGCCGACCCCCTGACCTCGGAAGCACCGCAGGGCTCAACGGGCCGATGCCTCAACCCGTCAGGCCGGGGCGATGAGTGCCCTGTTACCCGTGGTGGACGGTCAGGGGAGGATGTGTCGTAGCGCGGGTGGGGCGCCGATAGTCTTTCCCGGTGCCCGAATACCCCGCCCACTCCCACGTGTTCGTCGACGAATCCAAGGTCGGCGGCTACTACCTCGCCGCCAGCGTGGTCGCCGCCGGCGACGTGAGTGGTGCCCGGTACAGTGCGCGGACCGGGCGGCTCATAAGAGTGCCCAGGGAGTGGAAGCAGGGCCAGGGCAAGAGGGGTGGGGGTCGCTCAGCGCCTCCCACCCCTCTTGTCCATACACCGTCCTAACACCTGAAGTGAACGAGTCGCTCTGGGGCTGGCCCTTGAGGGCAGGGCGGGACGCTCCATGGCTTCGGACGTTGTGGCCCAGCGTTCTGCGGCGAGATGGCTCAGACGTCGTTTTCGTCCCAGTGGAGCAGCCACCGGATCACGGGCGCGCATGCCTGTTCTGCGTTGGCCTCCATGAGCAAGCCGTGTCCGTTGCCGTGGGTGCCCTCATCCGGTAGATGCATCCGCTCGGCGGACGCCCCTGCGTGCTGGAGAAAAGTCACCACCTCGTCGGCGAAGTCCGCGAAGGGCGAGGCACCACCGGTGACAATGAGCACCGCGGTGTTCTCGAGTCCGGGAATCCTCCGGGTCTCCGGTTCCGCTTCGCGGACCGCTTGCGCGCTCTCCAACGGCGGGTCGTAGGTGACGGGTGCGGCGGTGAGGCCCCACTCCAGTGCGCCCATGCCCGGGAATTCGACGAAGGCCGGGCCCATCGGCTCGACGCTCACGATGGCCTTCACGAGTTGGGGCCGTCGGTCGGCTGCCAGCCATCCCACCGGGCCACCGGCGGAATGGGTCACGAGAATGGCGGGACCGATCCGATCGAGCAGCCGCGACAGACGGTCGGCGTCGAGCTCCTGCGAGTACCCCAGGTCAGCGGGCAGCGGACCGAAGGCCGCGACCAGCTGGTCCAGGCCCTCGTCCCCGGGGTCGCGACCCCATGCCCATGCGGACTGCTCCTCGGCGCGCTCCGGCGGGGCGAACAGGCCCACGGCGGCCTCATAGCTGAACGGGGCCCCCATCTCACCGATGACCTCTGGGTGGTACGGGGAGCGGCCGTGGCCCGGACGATCGACCACATAGACGGGGAACCCGGCCTCCACGAACCGGTGGGCCCAGCCGGGCCGCCCGTCGACGGTGCCCAGCCAATCCGTGCCCTGGCCGCCCCCGCCGTGGACGAGCACGAGCGGACGCTTGCCGGTGAGCGGTTCTGGGGCCTCCCACTGGACGAACATGGGGCCGCGCTGGGCGGTGCCTGTGCTGGTGGCCACGGTGTCGCCGGGAACCCAGAACTGGCCGCGGCGGGACGTTACCGCCGGGATGGTCGTGTCCTGATGGGGAACGGGCATGAACTCTCCTCGAGATGCCGGAGGGACGGGACTGTCGTCGGTGCGGGCGGTCATGCGACGGCCGTTCCGGGGCCGAGGCGGTGCCAGGCGCGGTTGCAGTAGACCAGTGGGGTGGTCTCGTCGTCCGGGGAACGCAGGCACACCTCGAGCACGCGCACTGCAGTGACCGCGGAGCCGCCGACGTCGAGGGTGCCTGTGATCTCCCCCCGCATCCACGCTGCCGCTGCCAGCAGATACGGCTCGCCCGTGGGCAGCCGGGACCAGGTGGACGTGTCGGCGAACCGGTCGATGCCGCTGGTCGAGAACGTCCGGGCCAGTTCCAGCTGGTCGGCGTCCAGCAGATGAATCACCACCGTGCGCGCACGCCGGATCGCGGGTGCTGCGGAGGAGATCCCGGACAGGGAGAAGGCCACGGCCGGGGGGTCAATCGACACGGAGCACACGGAGGTCGCGGTGAGGCCGACGGGGCCGTCCCCGGCGTCGGCGGTGATGACGGCGACGCCGCCGGGGTGGTTGCGGAAGGCGGCTCGGAAGTCCGCCGACATCTCCGCCGCATCGGGACGGGGCGCGTTGTGCTGGGGAGTCTTGGGGATCGTCATCATGACATCGTCCAATCCGTGGTCGGGGCGGGCGCTCAGCCCGCCTGCTCCTGGGTATCAGTCGGGTTCTTGTCGACGAGATCGATGAAGACCCACTCGGCGTGGGGAGCCAGACCGGCGAGCTTCTTGCCGCACTTCTGCAGCACGACCGGGCCCGAGGTGACGTGCTGGGTGCCGGCGTGCATGTCCCGGAAGACCCGCTGGAGGTCCCCGGAGCGCAAGGCCGCCGTGGCCGCCCACTTGTAGACCGTCATGCAGACCTCGTGGACGGACCAGGTGGTGTTGTTGAGCATGAGCCGGGTGAGGGTCTCCTGCTCGGTGGACAGCAGCTCGCCTTGGTCCAGGGTCGCCTCGTTGTCCGCCCAGACCTCCATGGCCCAGGCGCGGGCGGCGCGCAGTTTGGCCTCCGCCTGGGCGTACTCGGCGTAGAACTGCTGGGTGTCCACCGAGGCGCCGGGGGTGCCCGTCTTCTTCTGCGCGAGGGCCTGCATCTCGTCGAGCAGGCGCCGTCCGAGGCCCAGTGCCCACCCGGTGTGGCAGATCCCGGACATGTTGGCCAGACCCATCCGGTAGATCGCCCCGCCGTTGAGCGGGTGCATGGTGGCGACGTCGTAGACGTGGGTATCGGGGACGAAGAGGTCCTCGGTGCTGTAGTCGATGCTGCCGGTGGCCTTCAGGCCCATGACGTCCCAGTTGTCGACGAGCGTGGCCTGCTCCTTGGGAAAGGTGAACACGTAGGCCTTGCCGGCCTCCTCATCGAGGGCGGCGGTGTGGATGTGGGAGGCCTGGTGCATGCCGGAGGCGAAGGACCATTGGCCGGTGATGCGGTACCCGCCCTCGACCCTGCGAGCCTTGCCGAGACGGGTGCCCTGCCCGGCGATCAGGGAGTACTGCCCGTCGGGGAAGAGGTCATCGGCGGCCTCCTTGCCGAGGTAGGCGGCCGTGGTGCCGGAGATCATCTGCAGCGCCATGAGCGCCCAGCCGGTGGAGGCGTCGGCGTAGGAGACCTTGGCGAGGGTCTCGATCACCTGGCGCGGGGAGAACTCGTAGCCGCCCAGGTTCTTCGGAATGCCGATGCGGAACACACCGGTCTCGTGCATGGCCTGGACGACCTCGTCCGTGAGCCGGCCCTGTTCCTCGTTGCGGGCGGCGCTGTCCTTCATCAGGGGCAAGATCTCGTCCAGGCGTCCCATGAGGGCGTCGAACTGGTCGCTCACGTGCAGGCCTGCGGACTGTTCAACCAGTGTGTCGGTCATGATGTTGGATCCCTTCGAAAGGAGTTGTGTGGCTGTCAGCGGGTGCTCGAAAGGGGCTCTGTGCCCTGCGTTGCTTCCACGGTAGGTGTGACTGGGGTCACATACATCCCGCAACAGTGCAGGTAGGTGTCGATCCCGTGCAGTGTCTTGGGCCGAGGCTCAGGGCTCGGTGGGAGGGGCCGTGCGGCGTCGGAGATAGCGGCGGATCATGCGGATGGAGTCGTCGTTGAAGTGGTGGTCGGGGTCGTCGTAGACAGTGAGCTCCACGGTGCAGCCCAGGGAGCGGAACGCGGTGCTGGTCGCCTCCACCCGGTGCAGGGGGACCCAGGCGTCATCCTGGGCCGTGAACAGCTCCACCACGAGGTCCGACAGGCCGCGTCCGGGCGAGGCCACCCAGGTCCGTTCGGTGGGGCCGAGGTAGCCGCCGGTGTGCAGGACGGCCCCGGCCAGGTGCGGCTGGTCGCGCAACAAGTACTCGGAGAGCAGGCAGGCGCCCTGGGAGAAGCCCAGCACCACCACCGGTGGCCCTTCCTGGGCGAGCAACGATGCCAGCTGCTCCCGGACTGTCGCCAGCGCGTCGTTCAGGGCCGGCTGGTTGTCCTCCGGCGGGGCGAGGAAGCTCTGCGGGTACCAGCTGGCCTCATGGGCAGCCGGCAGGATCCACGCGACGCCGGGCAGGCCAACACGGTCCGCGACCTCGGCCATGAAGGCGGGGGACTGGCCCCGCCCATGGATGGCGTAGACCACCAGGGCCGCCGACTCCAGGGGTGTCCCATGGTGGACGGGCTCGTGGGTCAGGTGCATGTTGGGCGGCACAGTACCTCCTGTCATTCAAGTGTCGTCCCGGCGCGGGAGCGACCCTGGCGGCGCGCCCCTGGCGGGGGCACGCCGCCGGGCGCGGTGGGTTTCAGTCCTCGTCGACGCTGACGGGCTCGAGCTGGGCCATGATCTTCTCCCGCTCGTGCTCGAACTGCGGGGGCAGCATGAACGCCCGCCCCAGCTCCTCGGGGGACTCGTCGCAGTCCCAGCCGCCGTCGTCGTGGGTGACGGCGAGTTCGAACAGCGCCCCGCCGGGGGTGCGCACGTAGTGGGACTTGAAGTAGGTCCGGTCCTTGAGCTCGGAGATGTCGGTGTAGCCGGCTCCCTCGATGTTGAACTTCACCTCTTCCTGGTTGGCCAGGGTGTCGAGGTTCCAGGCGAAGTGGTGGTAGGTGCCGGCTCCGTAGCGCCAGGTGCCCTGGGCGTCGGTGCGGTTGCCGGTGAGCTCGATGAAGTTGCCGTAGTCGTCCTTGCCGACCTGGAACCGGGCGCGGTCGCCTTCCTCGGAGATCTCCCCGCGGGAGAAGAACGCCTCGTTGCCGAAGTCGACCATCCGGTCGGCGTCGTAGACGTGGATGCCCACCCCGTGGATGCCGTGGATGGCCGCCTCTGCCGGCACACCGTGGCCGGTGAAGCCCCGGCGGGGATCCTTGGCGGTGCCCACCAGCTGGTACTCCAGCCCGCACGGGTGGAGGAAGGCCACCCGCCGCTCCCCGAAGATCTCCACCTGCACGTTCTCCACCCCGTAGGAGGTCAGGCGCTTGGACCAGAAATCCAAGGAGCCCTCGGGCACTGCCAGCAGCACCTCGCGGGCCTGGTTGGTGCCGCGGCTGCCGTAGAGCCCGGCCTGGGCCCACGGGAAGGTGGTCACCACCGAGGAGGGATCGCCATCGGCGTTGGAGTAGTAGAAGTGGTAGATCGGGGTCGCCCCGTCGTAGAGCACGGTCTTCTTGATGAAGCGCATGCCGAGGACCTTGGTGTGGAAGTCCACGTCCTCCTGCGCCCCGCCCACGGAGAGGGTCACGTGATGGGAGCCGACGAGATAAGTCATGGGGATGTCGTCCTTGTCGAGTAGACGTTCTGGGGACCACAGCTGCCCCCGCAAATCTGCGCCAGCCGCTGATCGGCGGGGTCCGTGTGGTGTGACCCAGACGCTAGCTGTGCTGTGGATCACACACATCTCGCCCGGGCGCACCGGATTGTCGATGCCGTGCAGTGCGTCCTCGTCGGCATCCGGGGTGAAGCGGTCACGCGCGCCGTGCGCGGAAACGACAAAGCGGTGCGCTCCCGCGAGGTAAATGTGTCCTGTGTCACACCTATGCTGTGGACCTGCCGAGAGCCGGTAATGAGTGAGGGAGCATCCATGAGCGCAGCCAGCACGCCCGACGCCCTGAGGCGGAGGGTGCCCCGAGTGCAGGACTTCGCCCCCCTGGTCCGCTTCCGCGGCCCCGCCCTGCGACGGGAGGAGCGCCTGCGTCGGGCCGCCGACATCTGGGACCTGCGCGCCATGGCCAAGCGCCGGACGCCGCGGGCACCGTTCGATTACGTTGACGGGGCGGCCGATGCTGAGATCTCACTCGCCCGGGCTCGCGCGGCGTTCAGGGACCTCGAGTTCCGCCCCGGGGTACTGCGCGACGTCCAGGAGATCGATCTCTGCGCCCCGATTTTCGGTCGAACGGCGCGGATGCCCGTGGGGATCGCCCCGACCGGGTTCACCAGGATGATGCAGTCGGAAGGGGAGTATGCCGGCGCGCGCGCGGCGGCCGAGTACGGCATCCCCTTCACCCTCTCCACCATGGGCACGGCCTCCCTGGAGGATGTGGCCGCAGTGGCTCCCGAAGGCGACAACTGGTTCCAGCTGTACCTGTGGACCGACAGGGAACGGTCGACGGAGCTTGTGCACCGCGCCGCTGCCGCCGGCTATCGGACGCTGGCCGTCACCGTGGACACCGCCGTGGGCGGCGACAGGCTGCGTGATGTCCGCAACGGCATGAGCATCCCGCCGGCCCTGGGGCTGTCAACCATCCTGGATGCATCCCTGCGACCAGAGTGGTGGTTCGACTTCCTCACCCGGGAGCCGCTCAGCTTCGCGTCTCTCTCCCGATTTTCCGGGACCGTCTCCGAGCTGATGAGCTCGATGTTCGACCCCACGCTCACCCTGGAGGACCTCGACTGGTTGCGGCAGCAGTGGCCCGGAAAGCTGGTGGTGAAGGGGATCCAGTCCGTCGACGACGCCGTGCGTGCCGTGGACCACGGAGCGGACGGCATCGTTCTCAGCAACCACGGAGGCCGACAGCTGGACCGGGCACCCGTTCCGCTCCAACTGCTGCCCGAGGTGGCCGAGCGGCTCGGTGGAAGCACGACCATCATCCTCGACACGGGCATCATGCATGGCGGGGACGTCGTGGCAGCCCTCGCGCTGGGCGCGGATTTCACCCTTGTGGGCCGGGCTTACCTCTATGGGCTCATGGCCGGGGGTCTCGAGGGCGTCCGGCGCACCCTGGAGCTCCTCGAGGGGCAGATGCGCCGGACCATGTCGCTGATGGGTGTTCGGACCCTGGACGAGCTGACGCCCGAGCACATCCGGCTCGACGCCGCTCGAGTGCGCGCCGCCGTGCCGGCCATCCGGTTGTAGGAGGTGTTCTTCACAGGACATGCACCCGTCACAGACGGAAGCGGACGTTGACATGCGCACCACCTCTCCGCAAGGTGGAGTGACACAAAACACACTATCTACATAGTTATCGAGCAGATCCGGGCGGCAAGCCGTCCGGCGGGGGTGGAGTACATCGTGGTACGGACAAAGGATCCTGTGGCGGAGTCCGCCGTCGGAGGCGCTTCGTGGCGTTTCCTGGTGACTGGCTCCTTGTTGCCGTTCGAGATGGATTTGTCGCGGCGGGAGGAATTCTCGGGCACAATTCGCAGCAGCAGGCTGTCTGAGCTGAGCTTCATTGAGATGGCGTGCCAGATGCACGCCGCCCACCGTTCCGTGGTGCACGTGTCCGAGGTCGAGCGGCCCGAGCTGGTGGTCTCCTTCCAGCGCTCGGGCACGCTCCATCTCGAGCAGGACGGCCGGCGGACGAAAATCTCCCCGGGGCAGTTCGCCGTCTACGACTCCTCCCGGCCTGTTGCGCTGGTGGGTTCCGATGACTACCGCTCGTTGTGCATCAAGTTTCCCATGGCCCACTGCCGGGACGGCGCGGACAGCGTCCGTGAGATCACGGCGACGTCCTTCGACGGGGGCCGAGGTCTCGGACCGGCGGTCTGGGGCATGCTCGAGAACCTGGGGGCCGGTGTCCGCACGGGGCCCCCCAGGAACCCGGGCCGAGTCGCCCACAACGTCATCGGCCTGGTCGAGCAGATGCTCCACGAGCAGCTGGACCACCGCGAGGCGGGTGAGGCGTCCGAGGTGCTCCTGAACAAGTGCCTGCGCTACATCGACGACCACCTGGGGGATCCCGAGCTGAGTCCCCAGCAGGTGGCCGCCGCCAACTTCATCTCCACCCGATACCTCCACGTCCTCTTTCAGCGGACCGACACCACCGTGGCCTCCCACATCCGGGAGGTGCGCCTTCAGCGCGTCCGCGAGGACCTCGCCGACCTCCGCTATCACACCGCGTCCGTCGACAGCATCGCCCGGCGTTGGGGTTTCACGAACATCTCCCACTTCGGCCAGACGTTCAAGAAAGCCACCGGAGAGACCCCCGCCGGCTATCGGCGCAGCATGCTGTCCGGTGGGGGTCTCGGGTAGCTCGGCTCGCCCGATCAGGGCACGCTCACCATGACCTTCATCGTCCCGGCGTCGGAGCGCTGGGCAAGATCGAATGCCTCGGCGACGCGATGGAGCGGCAGGACGTGGGAGATCAGGGAGGCGACTGCGTCTGGGCGAGAGTGCACAAGTCGGACGGCCGCGGCGAAGTCAGCACGGGCGGCGCAGCTGGAACCCACCACCGTGATCTCCTTCTCCGGGAGGATCCCGGGGGAGAAGGGAGCCGAACGGCCGGTGAGCCCGACCGCCACTACCGTCCCGGTCGGGGCCACGAGCTCGGCGGCAAGCTGCAGGACGGAGGGGACGCCCGTGGTGTCGACCACGATGTCCGGGCCGACGCCCTCGCCCCACCCGCGGATCCGGGTGATGGTGTCCGGAGCCTCCGGGTCCAGTGCCAGGACGGCACCCAGCCGTTCGGCGGTGGCCCACCGGTCCGGTTTGGGGTCAAGGACTGCGACCGTCGCACCCCATGTGGTGGCGGCGAGGAGCGCTGCTTGACCGATCGGCCCGCCGCCGAGCACGAGCAGGTGCACACCCTCTGCGCGGCCTTCCCGCAGACCGGCCTGGGACAGAGCGTGGATCGCCACGGACATCGGTTCCACGAAGGCGGCGGACTCGGGCGGCAGGTCCTGCACAGGGAAGACCGATGAGGCCGAGGCGAGCACCCGGGTCGCCATCCCGCCGTCGCGGTGCACGCCCAGGATGCGGATGGCGCTGCACGCATTTTCCTTGCCCCGCAGACAGGGGTAGCAGCGCCCGCACGTCTCCAGCGGCCACACCGCCACGAGCGCGCCGGGGCGCAGCCGCTCATCGGTCACGTCGGGGCCGATCGACTCGATGATCCCGGAGACCTCGTGGCCGGGGATCCGGGGATACCAGTCGCTCTCCCCGGTCAGTGCGCCGATGTCGCCGTGGAAGTAATGGATGTCCGACCCACAGATGCCCACGGCCGTGGGGCGCAGAGCCACCCATCCCGGCGGCGGCTCCTGTACGGGGGAAGAGGCGCCTTCGGCAGGGCCTGTGGTGACGATCCCGGGTTCGGTGATGACTGCCGCCTGCACGATCATGACGGGCCTCTTTTCCTGGATGTTCCATGCTGCTCGGGATGGGCTGGAGCGGATCTTCGTCCGTGGTGTTGGGGGAGGGGAGTGGCGGGGCGGGCAGTCAGGGCACGGGCCCCGACTGCCCGCCCGGGGCCGTCTCAGTACTGGGAGGCGTTCTCACGGGTGATCGGTGTGCCCGGGACCTCGACGTGGTTCGTCTCGGGGCGGGAACCGTCGGTGAAGTAGGTGTCCATGGAGGTGACCACCTTGCCGATGATCGTGGGCCAGTCCTGCAGGACGGTCGCGACGAAGGGGCCGTCCTTCTTGATCTCCTCGATCGCGAAGTCGTCGCCGTTCATGCTGGCGACAACGACGTCCTGGGCGCCGGCCGACTCGATCGCCTGGGTGGCGCCCAGGCCGGCGGCATCGAAGCCTGCCCAGACACCCTCCGGCGCATCCTGGCCCGGGTGGGCTTGGAGATAGTCCTGCACGTAGGTCAGGGCCTCCTCCTGGGCGGCGGCTGGAGATTGGATCTGGTGGTTGCCCACTACCTCGAAGCCGTTCTCCGCGAAGAGCTGCTCGGCGACGACCGTGCGGGCTCGGATGCCCGGGTGGGAGTCCCAGCCGATGAGCAGGACCTGGCCGCCGTCGGGGTTGGCTTCGATGATCGCCTGGGCGCTGTCTGTGGCGAGCTGAGTGTTGTCGCTGGTCACGTTGAGCGTGTACTGGTCCCAGGGCTCGACCCCGGCGTCGATGGCGAAGACGGGGATGTCCGCCTCGTTGGCGGCCCTGATGCCGAGGCTGGCCTTCTCCTGGGAGGTGTAGCCCATGACGATGGCGTCCACGTCGCGGGAGATGGCGTCCTGGACCTGGGCGTTGAGCTTGTTGTAGTCGTTGGCGCTGTCCGAGACGGAGACCTCCCACCCCTTCTCGGTGGCCTGGTCCTCGAACATGTCCACGCCCAGCTTTACGGCGGGAGTGGCGTAGGAGGCCGTAAAGACTGCGACCTGCGGCGTGTCGCCGCTGTCGGCTGCCGATTCCGCGGCGTCGCCGCCGCAGCCGGTGAGGGTGAGCGTCCCCGTGAGGGCCGTGGCGGCGAGGGCGAACATCTTGTTGATGCGCATGGGTGGTGTTCCTCTGCTGGTGGTGGATGGTGGGCCTGGACCGTGGTCGATCAGGGGTTGAAAGTCTCGGCGTTGTCCTCGGTGACGAGGACGCCGGGCTTCTCCTCGAAATTGGTCCCGGGATCTGTGCCGGCGAAGTCGGCCTCCATGACCTCGGCGAGACGGCCCACGATGGCGTCCCAGTCCTGGAAGACGGTGGCGGTGAAGGGCCCGTCCTTCTTGATCTCCGCCACGGCCTGGTCGGTGGCGTCGATACCGGTGACGGGCACCTCGGTGCGACCGGCTGAGTTCAGCGACTGGACCACACCCATGGCCGCGGCGTCCCAGCCGGCCCACACGCCGTCGAGGTCGTCCTGGTCCTGGTGGGCCTGGAGGAAGTCGTTGGTGAAGTTCAGCGCTTCGCCCTGGGACGAGGCCGGCTCGCGCACCTGCTTGACGTCCACGATCTGCGCGCCGGCCGCCTCCAGGTACTCGATCGCTTCGGCAGTGCGCAGCCGGATCCCCGGGTGGGGGTCGTGCCCGATGACCAGCACCTTGCCGGGCCCGCCCATGGCGTCGAGGAGCGCCTGGGCGCTGATCTCGGCCAGTTGTCCGGAATCGCTGGTGACGTTGAGCGTGACTCCCTCCATCGGCGCGGTGCCACCGTCGATCACGTACACAGGAACCTCGGCATCGTTGGCGGCCTTGAGGCCCACAGTGATCTGCTCGGGGGTCGGGAAGCCGAGGACGATGGCGTCGACCTTCCGCAGGGCTGCGTCCTGCATCAGCGAGTTGACCTGGTTGAAATCGAAGTCCGTGTCCGAGACGGTGACCTTCCAGCCCTTGCCGGTGCCGAGCTCTTCGAAGGCGTCGATCGCGTACTTGGCCGCAGGAGTGCCGTATGAACCGGTGATGACGGCCACCTCCGGCTGCTCCGGTGTGCCGCCCCCGGACGTGGCACTCTCTGCGTTCGAGCCGCTGCAACCGGTGAGGAGCAGGGCTGCGAGGAGCCCCAGGGCGGCGATGAGTCTTTTCACAGGATTGTCCCCTTGTGTCGCTGGTTGGTGCGTGTGGTGGTGGGTGCCTGTCGGGCAGTCAGGAAGTGCGCTTGTGGCTGAGCCGGGAGAAGGCGACGGCGGCGACGATGATCAGCCCGGTCAGGAACTGCTGGACGTAGGTGCTCACACCGAGGATGTTCAAGCCGTTGCTGAGCACACCGAGGATGCCGACGCCGACCAGCGTCCCCACGATGTTGGCGACTCCCTCGCGGGAGACCGTCATGCCGAGGAAGACGGCGGCGATGGCGAGCAGCATGTATGGATCCCCGCTCGTGGCGGTCGCGCTGGCCAGGCGACTGGTCAGTACGAGGCCGGCCAGGGAGGAACCGAGCCCGGCCACGACGAAGGCGGTGAACCGCATGCGGTCGACGTTCACGCCGCTGAGTTTGGCGACCTCGTCGTTGCCGCCCACGGCGTGCCAGCGTCGTCCAAGGGTGGTGGAGTGCAGGACGAACCACACGATCAAAGCCACTCCGACGGCGACGAAGACGGGAACCGGGAGGCCGAGCCACCGGCCCTGGCCCAGCCCGAGGAAGCCCTCCGGAAGGCCGTACAGGGTGGTGCCATCCGTGACGATGAAGGCCATGCCCGAGACCGAAGTCATGGTCGCCAGCGTGGCCACGAAGGGTGAGAGCTTCAGATAGGCCACCAGATAGCCGTTGACGGCACCCACCAGCACGCCCACGGCCAGCGCGGCCGCCACGGCGGTGAGCGTGTTGGCTCCGTTGACCATGAGCTGGGCGACCACCGCCCCGGACAGGGAGGCGGTGGCGCCGACCGAGAGGTCGAAGCCGCCGACCACCATCACCACGGTCTGTACCGCCGCGATGATGGCCAGGATCGCCACCTGCTCCAGTACGTTGCGCATGTTCCCCAGGCTCAGGAAGGTCTCGGGGCGCAGCACGCCGAAAGCCGCCAGCAATAGCAGGAAGCCCAGGACAGTTCCCCCGGATTTGAGGAGTTGCAGTGCCGAGGCTGAGTGCCGGGACACATGGCTGGTACGGGCGGATGCGGTTGCGCGCGGGACGTTCTCGTCCAGCGGTGTTTTCTGAGCGGTGCTCATCGATCTGCCCTTCCGTAGCAGTAGCGGAGAAGTTGTTCCTCATCGGCCCCGTCGGCCGGCACCTCGCCGGAGACGCGGCCCTCGTGCATGAGTACGATGCGGTCCGCCAGCCCGATCAGCTCCGGAAGCTCGGAACTGACCACGACCACAGCCGTGCCCCTGGCGGCCAGCGACCGAATCAGTCCGTAGATCTCGGCCTTGGTCCCCACATCGATGCCTCGGGTCGGTTCGTCCAGAAGCAGCACGTCGGGGCTCCTGGCTAAGAACTTGGCGAGCACGACCTTCTGCTGGTTGCCGCCTGAGAGCTGGCCCACGGCCTGCTGGGGTCCGCGGCACTTGATCTTGAGATCCCCGATGGATCGGCGGGCCAGGGAATTGACCCGCGACGCGCTAGTCAGACCCCACCGGCTGACGGTCCTGAGGTTGCCCACGGCGATGTTCTCCGCGATGGACTGGGACAGAACCACGCCCTGACTCCTGCGTTCCTCCGGCACCAGGGCGATGCCCTGCTGGAGCGCCGCGCCCACCGAGCGGTGCTCTATGGTGCGACCCGCCACACGGACCTCGCCCCCGCTCCGGCGCTGTGCCCCGGCGAGGATGCGGAGCAACTCGCTGCGGCCGGAACCGGCCAGGCCCCCGACGCCGAGGACCTCGCCGGCCCGGACCTGCAGGGAGACATCTTGCACGCGCCGGCCGGTGAGACCTTCGACCTCCAGCACGGGCTCGCCCGTGGCGCTGGCCCGGGCGGGATACAGTTCGTCCGTGCTGCGTCCCACCATGGTGGAGATGACCTCGTTGATGCTTGTCGCCTCGATGTCGGAAGTGGACACGACCTGGCCGTTGCGCATGATCGTGGCCCGGTCGCAGAGGGCGAAGACCTCCTCGAGGCGGTGTGAGACGTAGAGGACCGCCACGCCCTCCTCGCGCAGAGTGCGCAGCACCCGGAAAAGATCCTGGATCTCGTGGTCGGTGAGTGAGGCGGTGGGTTCATCCAGGATCAGCACACGTGCTCGGACCGCAATGGCCCGGGCCACGGCGACCATGGTCTGCTGGACGGGGGTCAGCCGCCCGGCCATCTTGGTGACGGGGATGTGCTGCTGATTCAGGCGCTCCAGTTGTTCCCGGGCGGTCCGATGCAGGCGCGCCCGGTCGACGATGCCGCCCCGGGTGGGCATGTCGTTGCCCAGCAGGATGTTCTCGGCGACGGTGATGCTGGGGACGATGGACAGCTCCTGATAGAGCGCCACCACCCCGGCGTGGTGGGCATCGCTGACGGTCCTCATGTCGATGGGCCGCCCGTCGAGCAGAATGCGCCCGCCGTCGGGGGCGTAGACCCCGGTGAGGACCTTGATCAGGGTGCTCTTCCCCGCCCCGTTCTCCCCGAGCAGGGCGTGGATCTCGCCTGGGCGAATCTGAAGGTCCACGCCGTCGAGGGCGAAGACGCCGTCGAAGTGCTTGCTGATGGCCTGTGCCTCAAGAACGTGGCCGTTCGTGTGCTCCATGGTGGTGTGGCTCCGATCCCGTCGGTCCGTGGTGGCAGAAGTCAGTGGGCGTGGGACAGGGCCAGCGCGCCGCCGTCGACGGCGTACGCGCCACCGGTCATGAAGCTGGACGCTTTGGAGGTCAGCAGCAGCACGAGTCCTTTGAGCTCCTCGGGCTCCGCCATGCGGCCCAACGGAATCGTTTTCGCCCACTGGGCATCCAGGGCGGGATCTTCCAGGGCTCCCTCACCAGCGATGTTGGTGCGGAACGGACCAGGGGCCACGGCGTTGACACGGATGCCGCGCGGAGCCAGTTCGAGGGCCGCCTGTCGGACGATGTTGAGCACCGCGGCTTTGCTCCCGACGTAGGCGTAACCGACCATGGGGTCCGCCCGCAGCCCAGCCGTGGAGGCGGTCACCAGGATCCGACCGCCGTTCGAAATCTCCTCGGCGGCGACGCGCAAGGTGTTGAACGCACCGTGGAGGTTGACGTCGATGACAGCACCCCAATCCCCGGGGCTGGTGCCGACCAGCGTGCCACCTGCCTCGGGGAAGCCCGGGCCCCGGGAGATTCCGGCGTTGACACACACCACATCCAGGTTGCCGAAGTGTTCCTTGACCCGCCGCACGGCCGCCGAGATGGACCCTGGGTCGGTCACGTCCGCGGCAACCGGCAGGCACGACCCGCCGTCCGCGGTGATCTGCTGCGCCACGGCCTGCAGGCGGTCGACGCTGATGTCCACCAGGCCGACGGAGGCCCCGGCCTCGGCCAGAGCCTCGGCCATGGCCCGGCCGAGGCCGCTGCCGGCGCCCGTGACGACGGCCGTGTCGCCGGTGAGGTCGAAGAGGGACAGCACGTTGTTCCGGGGAGTGGGCGTTGCGTGAGACGAAGGCATGGGCGTATCCGATCCATGTCATGTGGAGTGGGACGGGGCAGGCCACCCGACTGCGAGAGGGCCTGGCACCCGAGGTGCCGCGCCCTCGCCGGTCCGGCCTTGGTAGCTTGTTTCCGACAGTAGTAGTGACCCGGATCACACTTCTGTCGGATGGACGCACCGGGTTGTCGGGGGAACGCACAGCCCCGTGGACGCGAATAGGTCCCGCCGTCGAAGCGACGGCGGGACCTGCAAACCACGACTGGAAAGACTTCAGGAGGCGACACCGCTCACCATTTGACCTCCGGGTTGACCGGGTGCGGGGGCATGCGGCCCTCGGCGATCGCGACCGCGTTGAGCGCGCTCAGCCGGGACATCTCCCGGCGCACGGAGACCGTGGCGCTGCCCACGTGCGGCAGCAGGACGGTGTTGGCCAGCTCCGCCAGCCCCGGGGCCAGGCGCGGCTCGTCCTCGTAGACGTCCAGCCCCGCGCCCGCGATCCGGCCCGCCCGCAGCGCCTCCACCAGGGCGGCCTCGTCCACGACCGGGCCCCGTGCCGTGTTGATCAGGATCGCCTCCGGCTTCATCCGGGCCAGCACCTGCGCGTCCACGAGGTGGCGGGTGGAGGCCGCCAGCGGCACGTGCAGGGACAGGAAGTCGCTGCGCGCCACGAGCTCCTCCCACGGCACCTGCCGCACCCGGCCGGCGAACTCCCCGAGCTCCTCGTCGCCGACCGGCCGGTCCCCGGGCGGGCGGGGGGCGAACAGGACCTCCATCCCGAAGCCCAGCGCCCGCCGGGCGGTGGCCCGGGCGATCCGCCCGAACCCGGCCAGGCCCAGCACGGCCCCGGACACGTCCCGGCCGAGCAGCAGCTCCGGCTCCCAGCCGGCGAAGCGCCCCTCGCGCACCATGCGGTCGCCCTCCACCACCCGCCGGGCGGTGGCCAGGACCAGGGCCATGGCGACGTCGGCCGTCGCGTCGGTGAGCACGCCGGGGGTGTTGCCCACGAGGATCCCCCGGTCGGTGGCGGCGGCGACGTCGATGTTGTTGTACCCGACGGCGAAGTTGGAGACGCCCCTGACCCTCGCGGCGGCGAGCAGGTCGGCGTCGACGACGTCGCGCAGCTGGGTGAGCACCACGTCGAAGTCCCCGGAGGCGCACAGCCGGCGCAGGGTGTCGTGGTCCGGGGGCTGCGGCAGGACGGTCACGGCCCCCGAGGCCGCCAGCAGGGACGGTCCGGGCTCCGGGACGGGCATGGTGACGAGATAACGGGGTGCCGCATTCACGTGTCCCTCACGTCCCGGCCGGGGCGAGGAGGACGTCGAAGCGCACCCGGCTCCATGGCCGGTCCTTGAGGTCGCGGCCGTCCGGGGTGGGGGAGCCGGCGGGCTGGTCCTGGAACTGCTTGATCAGGGAGTCCTTGACCCCGAAGACGGAGTCGCCGATCTCGATCTGCGGATCGCCCGCCGCGAAGATGTGGGTCACCAGACTCCGATGGTTCTCGGCGGTGACCATGAAGTGCAGATGCGCCGCCCGCACCGGGGACCTGTTCGTGGCCGAAAGCATCGCCCCGACCGGCCCGTCGTGGGGGATCGGGTAGGGGGTGGGCTTGAGCCCCCAGAACCGGTAGGTCCCGTGCTCGTCGGTGAACAGGTGGGCGCGGGCGGTGGTTCGTCCGTCGTCGTACTGGACGTCGTAGAACCCGTCCTCGTCGGCCTCCCACACCTCGATCCGTGCGTTGGGGATCGGGGTGCCGTGTGTATCGGTGACGGTGCCCTCCACCCAGCAGGGCTGCCCGGCCGCCCCGAAGGACATGTCCCCGCCGTTGGGGATTTCCGGGGCATCTTCGACGAAGAAGGGGCCGAAGACTGTTGCCTCGGTGGCCTCCCCGGCGACGGGGTTGCTCACGGTGATGGTCTGCATGGAGGCGCCGAGCACGTCGGAGAGCAGGATGAACTCCTGGCGCTTGTCGTCGGTGATGTTCCCGGTGGAGGTGAGGAAGGCGATGCCGGCCTCCCACTCGGCCTCGGTCAGGCGCGTCTCGCGGATAAAGGCATGCAGGTGCTGGGTGAGGGCTTGCATGATCTCCTTCAACCGCGGATCTGGGGTGTCCTCGAAGGAAGCGATCACCTTTTCGGTGAGGGCCTGCTCCCGGCGGTTCTGTTCGGTGCTGACGGTGCCGGTGGTGGAGGTGGTGGTCTCACTCATGGACTGCTCCTGATCGGTGTGAAAGGTCAGTGTGTGGTCGGCGCGGGCACCGGATGGTATGGGTGGGTGGGAACGCTCCCGTGCAGGGCGTGGGTGAGCAGGACGGTGAGGTTTTCCTCCGTCACCGCCACGGGGTTCGAAGCCGGAGCCACAGCCGTCACTCGTTTCACGGCCTCGGGGATCCCGCCCTCGGTGAATCCCGCCTCGGCCAGGGCGGTGGGGGCGTTGAGGTCCCGCCGCAGGCGGTTCAACGCGGACACGGCGGCCGCAGCCGGACACTGCGGCTCGGCCACGGGCAGGCCGTTGAGCATCGCCGCTGCGGCCGCGTGCCTGTCCTCCCCAACTGAACCCTGAAGATGACCCAGTGCGGTGGCCAGGCGCCCGGCGAGTTCTGGGACGGCCGGGGCGTTGAACGCCAGCACATAGGGCAGCACCGTGGCGTGGGTCTGCGCGTGGGGCAGGTCAAAGGTTCCCCCCAGGACGTGGCAAATCTTGTGATGCAGCCCAGAGCCCGCGGAGGCGAAGGCGACCGCAGCCAGGTAACACCCGTAGAGCGCCTGCTCGCGGGCCTGAAGGTTCTCAGGGTCGGTGACGATCCCGCGCAGGGCCACGGCGAGGGATCGGGCGCCCTCCAACGCCATCGTCTGGTTGATGGGGTCGGCTCCCGGCGCCCACAGGGAGTCGACGCAGTGGGCCAAGGCGTTGAGCCCGGAGGCCACCGTGAGTTCCACGGGCAACGTGAGCACCAGATCGGCGTCGTAGACCACGGCGGCCGGCAGCACCCGGGCGTCAACCCCGGTCGTCTTCTGGGCGGCCTCGGTCAAACCCCACACGTTCGTGGCTTCGGAGCCGGCATAGGTGGTGGGGACGGCGATGATCGGCAGACCGGTGGTGAGGGCCACCGCCTTGGCCAGGCCCGTGGTGGAACCGCCGCCGACGCTGACCAGCAGATCGGCGCCGTGCCCGATGGCCGCGGTGCGGGCCTGCTGAGCCTTTTCCACGGGGACGTGCGGGGCGACGTCGTCGTGGAGCAAGGCCACAGGAAGGCCTGCGGTGATGCGCTCGGCCAGCTCCCGCTCCGCCTGAGCGGCTATAACCATGACACGGCGGGCTGAGAGGCGCTGCACCTCCGCAGCGAGGTGCTCGGCGGCCAGGCCGGCTCCGAAGAGCACGCGCTGGCCGAGGGTCTCGTGGGTGAAGGTCAGAGGCATGTCGGTCCTTCCGGGACGGGAGCGGGGCAAGGTCGGCTCAAAATTGAGGTGAGGGCGTCGACAAGGGCGGTCTCGGGGTCCTCGGCGAGATCCATGGAGCGCCAACCGACGTGTTTATCCGGGCGCACCAGGACAACGCCGTCCTCGGAAACCTCCCGCAGCCGCTCCCAGTCGAAGTAAAGGTCGGTGACCTCCTGGCCGGGGCCGATCACCACCGCCCGCAGCTCGACGCAAAGCCGCTCGCTGACGCGCTGGGCGGCGTCGGCCCACGCCTGGCCGGTGATGCCGGTGAACAAGGTGAAGCCCGTGCCCAGGGCGAGGTCGTGAGTGGAGTGCTTGTGGCAGGCATCGCCCACCCAGGCATGGGGCAACCGGGAACCGGGCACTGTGGAGGGCTGGTAGTACAGTTCAGGGTCGCGATCCGGGGCTGGGCGCGGGGACCCGTCAGAGAAGACTGCCGTGGACTCGTAGAACTGGCCGAGCTCTACACCGTGAGCGTTGAACTCATAGTCCTTGATTTCCATGGCCGCCCGGATGGCGGCGCGCTTGGCGGCGCCCTGCGGGGTGTTGGCCTTCCGTTCCTCCATCCGTTCGACCATCTCAGCCTCCGTCCTCGCATCGGCGACACCGAGGGCTTCGAACAACTGACCGAATTCGCGCCCGGACCTATTGGCGCGCCGCACGATCTGCTCGGCCACGGGGGCGCGCTCCACTGAGTACGTCTCGAGCAGTTCCTGGCCGGCACCCCACTTGAGGACGGCCGCGATCTTCCAAGCGAGGTTGTACGAATCTTGGATTGAGGTGTTAGAACCAAGCCCGTTGCTCGGCGGGTGC
Organism: Kocuria dechangensis; assembly: GCF_014636775.1. Lineage (GTDB taxonomy): Bacteria > Actinomycetota > Actinomycetes > Actinomycetales > Micrococcaceae > Kocuria > Kocuria dechangensis. The sequence goes on along the minus strand of NZ_BMEQ01000012.1, from coordinate 21,933 downwards.
TTGTGCACGGCGTCGCCGGCGCAGAACACCCGGCCTTCTTGCAGCCGGGTGGCGTACTGTTCGTTGTTGCCCCACAGGGACGTCCCGGTGATCTCGACTTCCAAGTCGGGAAGGCCCAGGAGGTTGCGTACGATGCGGGTGGCCTCTGCCTCGTCGACAACCGGTGGCTCCTCGGCGATGTCGTATCCCCACACGATCAGCCACTCATTCCACGGCCGCACCATACGCACCAGCCCCGCACCGATGCCGCCCACGTTGGAGCCGGGCTGGATCACCCAATACAGCACCGAGGGCCGGTGGCCGACGAGATCAGCGATGTCAGCCTTGAAGGTGATGTTCATGGACCCGGCGATGTCCATCGCACCCTCCATGGGAAGGTCGATGTCCGCAGCGACCTTGGAGCGGGCGCCGTCGGCGCCGATAAGGTACTTCGCGCGGATCGTGTACTCACGCCCGGTGAGCCGGTCCAAGACGGTGGCGGTGACGCCGTCGTCGTCCTGAGCGTGGGAGACATACTCGGTGGAAAAGCGGGTCTGGGTGCCCCGAACGGTGGCGTTCTTCACCAAGATCGGTTCGAGATAGGTCTGGGGGATGTCGCAGTTGAGGGAGGCAGAGGCAAGCTCGTAGTCCGCGTGGCGGGCCGGGTGAGTGCCCCAGGTGAGAATCCGGCCGATTTCCTCCCCGGCAATCGAGGTGCAGAACACCGTGTCGCCGATCATCTCGTGCGGTGTGGCCTCGGCCAGCACCTGATCTTCGATGCCGAGATCCCGGAAGATCTCCATGGTGCGCTGGTTGGTAATGTGCGCCCGTGGGGTGTTCGCCGTCCACCGGTACTTGGTGATCATCGTGTTGGCCACGCCCAGGGAGGACAGGAACAGGGCAGCAGAAGCTCCTGCCGGGCCCGAGCCAACAATCAGCACGTCTGTCTCGACCATGCCGGTGTCCGGGACCGCTGTCTCCGCAAGCCCATCGTTGAAAGCGGCCATTTTCGTCCTCTCTCCACCTATCGCGGACCCACTTGGTCCGCAGATCGCTCCCGAGTGTGGCATCGATCACTGCCCTCACGCCCTCGGAGATAGAGCAGTGCACGCAGACCGCGGAACACTGCGCGGAGACGACAAGGCGGGGCCGATGCACCGAGAGACGACACCTTGACCTGACCTGGCTTGCCCGTAGGGCGGCCTGGAAAGATGTTGCTGTGCCTGCTCCTTATCCCCAAAAGTTTCGTAACGACGTCGTCCGCGTGGCCCGCAGCCGCGAAGACGGTGTGACGCTCGCGCAGATTGCCAAGGACTTCGGCATCCACGAGATGACCCTGTCGAAGTGGATGCACCAGGCCGACGTCGAGGACGCTGAGAAGCCCAGGAGCACCAGAGCCGAGTCGGCCGAAAACCGTGAGCTGAAGAAGCGGATCCGTCTGCTCGAGCAGGAGAACGAGGTCCTGCGCCGGGCGGCAGCCTACTTGTAAGAGGGCATGACGTTACTGACGCGGGCCCGGGGTGAGCGGGTGGGCGTTGACCGCCACCGACAGCTCCCCGGGCAGCTCGTCGAGGTACTTCGACGTGGTGTGCACCGTGGTGTGGCCCAGCAGTTGGGCGACGACCTTCACGTCCCAGCCCTCGGCCAGCATCAGGGTCGCCGCGGTGTGGCGCAGCCCGTGCGGGACCACCGCCCGCGCACGGGCCGGATCGGCCGCCCTGGTGCGCTTCACGGCCCTCTCCAGTAGCCGTTCGATGTCGCGCACCGCCAGGCGTTTACCCGTGGGGGAGAGCAGCAGCGGGGCCGGGGCTCCGGTGCCCAGACGGGTGCGGTAGGCCACGATCAACTCCTCCAGCCAGGGTGGGAGGGGTACGGTGCGCCAGGTGCGGCCCTTGCCGTAGATCTGCACCGACGCCGAGGCGGTGGGCGTGGCGCGGGTGAGGTGGTCGGCGTCGGCGGCCACGATCTCCCCGGCCCGCAGACCCAGGACCCCCATCAGCCCCAAGGCGATGGCGTCGCGGTCGTGGTGCGGATTGGACTTCGCGTCTCCGGGCCCGTGGGCCAGCAGGGCCTTAGCCTGCTCGAGGTCCAGAGAGGTGCGCTCCACCCGCAGCTTCCCCTCGTCCTTGGGCTCCATCTCGGAGGTGCGCATCGGGGAGACGGTGGCCCAGGACTGCTCCACGCAGTAGGCAAAGAACCGCGAGAGGGTCCGGCGCATCCGCAGGGTCGAGCCCGGAGCCTTGGCGCCGGCATCGGTGGCGGCCATCCGCTTCCGCGGGTCCGCCACCTGCTCACCGGGGGCGGGTTTGATGCGGTGGTCGGCGGTGTTCACGTAGGCCAGCAGCGCCTCGTCGACGTGGGCGCCGGTGACCGACTCGGTGGTGTGCTCACCGGCTGCCGGGAGGAGTTCGAGGAAGCGGTGCAGGTCCACGGTGTAGTTGGTCACGGTGGCCGGTGACAGCCGGCGGATCGCCGCCCTGCGCCGACAGGACTCCAGGTAGCGGCCCACCGCCTCGTGAAGCGGGATCACGGTTGGTGTCGGCGGCAAGGCCACGTGCAGCACTCCTTCGCGCGAGGGGCGATCACCACGCCTTGGTCAGCTCAAGATCAGGCCGCGGGTGAGCGCCGCGGTTGCCGGGCCGCCCGGACGACCCTGCACACAGCGGAGAGCTCCACCGCGTCCTCGGTCACGATAGGGCTTAAGGCGACCAGGGGAGGGATATCTGCGCGAGCATGGCGTGTCGTTTTATTTGCCTACTACGACACGGCTGCGAAGCGTGTCGCCATGCGGTCTCTCAAACCCGGATGAGGAGTGCTTCGTCGGCTCAGCCGGCTTCATGGGTGGACAGGGACCACCCGGCAAACTGCGGGTCGTCGGCCAGGGCCGGACACATACCGACAACTGCCGCCAACCCGTCACGCTGCAACCGTAGTGATCGATCCCGCCCTCGGTTGTTTGATGCTCGAAGTCACGGCGGGGTCAGTGCCCGTGCTGAGGCAGTATTGCCGGCGCTCACCCTGGCCGGGATGCCACCTATGCCGCAGACACCAGGGACCGAGACCAACAAGGGGTTTCAACAGTCCTTCCGGGGCCCTCCCTGGCGTGCGCTGCTGGGCGGTGAGGTTTTCTCTCGATGCTCCGTGGCTGGGGTGGTTCGTGTTGCGTAGACCGACCGGCTACCGGCACTGGTCACCGGAGGTCTTGGGGCCGATCATGAGCAGTGCCCGGACGGCCTGACCGTCCTCGGCCAGTACGAGGGTGAAGCCAAGACGGCGCAGCAGGGCCAGGGCACCCGCGTTGGCGACGGTGGTGTCTGCCTGGACTTGAGTCGCCCCCAGTGTGGCGGCCTGGCGCAGGGTGGCATCCATGGCGGCTCGCCCCACGCCGCGGCCACGAGCGCTCCGCGTCAGCCAGATGCCCATCTCCAGGAGGCCGTGCTCATCAGTGTGCTTGAGGCGCACCGAGCCCACGACCTGCTCGTCGAGGACCACGGCCCAGGTCGCCTCTCCGGCCGGTCCGGCCGGCCCGGGGCGACGGGCGCGGTGGAAGTCACGCAGCCATGCGACTCGGGCTGATGTCCATGCCGGGCCGACCGTCAGCGGCGGAGTCACCTCATCAGCCCCAGCGTCAGTGATCGCGGCATGAACGAGTAGCGCCAAGACGGTGTCATCCACGGCGACCAGCGCAACAGAAGATGTCTCTTCCCCGGCCACGGCAGCGATCCTATCCACCCGCCTCAGGGGGCAAACGGCAAGCTTAGGGTCCCGGGTTTCTTGCTGTCCCCGAGGTCGCTCTGGCGCCTCTGCTGCGACAGCGTCAGCTCGTGGATGTCGAAGTCCCTGACGGTCTGCGCCGGCGTCACGCCGTGCTGACGGGAACGGGCCGCCAGCACGATGTCGTCACGGGAATCTTGGGGCAGGGTGCGGGCACAGCACCATCCTTCCAGGCCATCCTGGGCGCAAGCCAGATCAAGCTGTCACCGATCAGTGCATCCGTCCCATGCGCGGAGGCGCTCAGTCGGGCGGAGACGCTTATCGAGTCGTCCGGCCTCTCTAAGATCAGGTCCGGGTGAACGAAGCACTGGCCGTTCCCGCACGGCCGGCACGGCAACGGTCCGTACCCAGTGCTTACGAAGTTGTGACCGAGGACGGTCGGGAAGGGAGAGCCGATGCTGCGCATTCTGATCCCGTACCTGTCCTGGTGGGTACGTCTGGGCTACCGCCTCGGCCACGGTGCAGCGCACCGGGTCCTGCGCCTGGTCCCGATGCCGCCGCTGGTGCGGCACCAGCTGGCCGGGACCGTGGCGCTGATCCCCTACCTGTGGGTCGTGTGGGGCTTCACCATGGCTTTCGACTTCACCTGGCGGGCGGATGTGATCGCCGGCCTGATCACCGCAGGCATGTTGCTGGTCGTGCACCGGGTGGAGGTGAATCGTGCGGGCATCGGACGTTGAGCGCTTCTACTCCCACGTCCTCAAGGGCCCGAAGCCGGGGTCGTGCTGGTTGTGGCTGGGGGCGATCAGTGACGACGGCTATGGCCGGTTCTGGATCGGCACCGCCGGTGGTCAGCGGGCGGTGGCTGCCCACCGCTTCGCCCTGGCCACTGTCCACGGCGGGCTGGGCGCGATCGAGGGGTTGACCGCCCTGCACTGGTGCGACGTCCCGCTGTGCGTGCGCGCCTCCCGGGAGCCCACCACGCACCTGCTGCTGGGTACGGCGGAGGAGAACATGGCCGATAGGGCGCGGAAGAGGCGGATGCCTTCCCCCAACGCGGTGAAGTGGCGCAGACTGTCCCGGGCTGAACGGTCGGCCCGCTCCCGGGGCCTGCGCGATGCGCTCAAGACCCACGGCTGGGACGAGGACCTGGTACGCGAACTGGTGCACGGCATCGACCCGGACCACCCGACCCTGTTCTAGGGCCTGCCCTGCGAATCACGGCGCGTAGGGCAAGGCCTGCCCGTCGTGGCCTTCGCCGAGTCAAACGCCATCGGCGCTTGAGCTCCCAGCAGTAATCACGCACGACCGTTTCTACTGCAGGCCATGACCTGGAACCTCATGGACCGAAGCCTTCTGCGGGGACTTCCACGCGGACAGGCCAGCGGCCGGTGACCTGGTGGAAATCAATCGCCCGCAGCAAGGGCGACATGTCGTAGGCACTGGCATTGATGCTGAACTTCACGCCGTGAACGGACTTGACCGTCAAGAACTGCTGCCCTCTCAGCACCCCCACGCTGTAGTGGACGATATCGCTGTAGGCAATGACGTGCTCGGTGCCGAGCACGCTGCGGAAGGCCACCTCGTAGTCCCGAGCAGCCACGTAAAAGTTGCGGTACATCACCACGAAGACCATCCCGCCCACGAAGATCGCCACCGAGGCAATGCGGGCGCCCAGAGGTGAGCCGGGCGTGAAGAAGGACAACAGCCCCATGAGCAGCCCCACGCACAGGAGAAGCCAGCCGAAGATCGGCAGCACCTTGGGCATCCGCACCCGCTCCGGGTACTCCTTGGACCGGTTGGGGTGCTTGCGCGCCCACCAGGCCACCGCGGCAATCGCCAGGGTGATGAACGCGGTGAGGAGGAGCTTCAGGATGAGCGCAGTCGACATGCCCCCAGCGTACGGTCGTCTTCACGCCTGCTAACGGATGGTAGGGCTCCCCTCACTACGTCCTGTGTGACCCGCGGCGATGCGACGACGTGATGCGCAGGACAGGTCCCAGGACTGCACCGGCACGGTGGGGGCGCTAGACGCTCACGGGTTCGGGCTGAGCGGTCGGTGCCTGATCGCCGGGCACCTGCGCGTCACCGGTGGTGCTTTCTCCGGCACTGCCCGGGGTCCGCGCGGAGGTCTCTGTGAGGAGGGTGCGCACCTCGGCCGCAGAGAGCTCGAGCCGCTGGCCGATCTCGGTCACTCCGGCACGCTCACCCTTCATGGCCGCCACTACCTGTGCCTGCGCGTGCCTGGCCTTCGCGGCGTCCTGGGCGGCCTTGGCCCGGATCTCTGCCATGCGCTGCTCGGCGCTGTGCATGATCTGCTCGGCCTCCTCGGCGGCGAGGAAGAACTCCTCCCCCAGCTCGAGCAGGCGCTGCTGGCGGGCCATCGACTCCGCCGCGGCCCGGCGGGCCCGCTCCCTGGCCTCGGTCTTGGTCGCACTCCTGCGCGGCGCCATCCCTCACCCCTTCCGTGTTGTGAACATGTTCATCACCATTGAAGCACTCCTCCCCCGCCGGCGGCGAGGCGACCGGCCGGACAAGCGGACCTCGCGGTACTCGGTCTGGGACTGGTCGCGCCTGCACCCAGCACGGCACTGCTCACCTCTGCTGCGCGGCTCACCAGGGGTGTCCGCCGGCTGGGCACAGCCGCGACCGGGGAATGGGCGCCCACAGGGCGACAGTGCTGTGAGGTTTCGCCCCGGCCGTGGACCGCCTCCGGGATAAAGCCCCGGTCCCTCCCGCCGGACCCACAGCCGGTGCGAAAGCTCGTGACGGTTGTCCACCCGGAACCCCACGCGTGGACAAGCCGGTGCGGTGGTACCCAGTCGACCTGCCGTGTGGGCAGCTGATGCTCCTTCTGCTGTCCTCGTTCCTCGGACCACTCAGTGGCATCACCTGCCCACACTTGGCAGGTCTCGTGGGCACCACCGCGTCACCTTCGTGACGGACGAGTCCGGGTTCTCGGCCCGCTCTTTCGCTGACGCTCAGTCGACGGCCCTGCGACCCTTGTGGACTGTCACACCTCTTGCATCATTGATAAACGAGGATGAACATGTTCACATTGCGTGTGTGATGACCGTCCACAAGCTCAGTGCCGGGGACGGGTATGCCTACTACACCTCCGAGGTGGCCTCGGCCGACGAGCTGCGGTCCGGGGACCGGGAGCTGGGCGACTACTACACCGTGGCGGGCATGCCCCCGGGCCAGTGGGTCGCCCACTCGACCGAGCTGCTGGGGGTCTCCGGTGAGGTGAGCGAGGCGCAGATGGCCGCCCTGTTCGGGGAGGGCCTCCACCCCGACGCCGACCGCATCCTCGCCGACGGCGGGAACCAAGCGGACGTGGCGCTGGGGCAGAAGTACCGCCGGTACACCACCGCCGACACGGAACTGATCCGCCGTCTGAACGAGGAGATCGCCCGGCACGAACGCACCACCGGGGCGGCCCCGTCGAAGGAGCAGGCGCGGGAGATCCGGGGCCGGGTCGCCGGCCAGCTCTTCCGTGAGACGCACGGGCGCGACGCCCGGGATGCTGGGGAGCTGGGCCGGTTCATCACCGCCCAGACGACCCCGAAGCAGCAGACCGTGGCCGGGTACGACCTGGTGTTCTCCCCCGCCAAGTCGCTCTCGCTGCTGTGGGCCCTGGGCGGGGAGGAGGCCCGGAAAGCGGTGGAGGCGGCACATGCCGAGGCCATCGCCGAGACCCTGTCCTTCCTCGAAACCCACGCGACCTACACCCGGCGCGGGCGCAACGGGGTGCGCCAGATCGACGTCGAAGGCGGGTTGGTGGCGACCCAGTTCCGCCACTACGACTCCCGCACCGGGGACCCGCACCTGCACGACCACGTGGTGATCGCCAACAAGGTCAAAGGGGTGGACGGGAAGTGGTCGGCCCTGGACGGGCGCACCCTGTACCGGATGGGGGTGGCGGCGTCTGAGACCTACAACGCCAAGGTCATGGAGAAGATCTGCGCGACTCTGGATGTGGCCGCGGTGCCCCGGCAGGCCGGTGGGGATGAGCCGATCTTCGAGATCGCCGGGATCGATCTGGACGCCATCCACCACGCCTCCTCCCGCCGCACCGACATCACCGGCACCCTCCACCGGCTGGAGGCGGAGTTCACCCAGGCGCACGGCTACGCCCCGAGTCCGAAGCAGAAGATCGCCCTGGCCCAGCAGGCGACGCTGGAGTCGCGGCCGGCGAAGAAGTCCGCCCGGCGGCTGTCCGAACTGGTGAGTGAGTGGTCGGGCGAGTACGCCGATCAGGTGGGCATGCAGGTCGGTGAGGACCTGCTTGAGCGCGTCCGTGCAGCCGCGGCAGGTGCTCCCCAGGGACTCAGTCCTGATCGGATCGATGTGGCCGAGCACGCCCGGTTGGTCGTCCACGAGCTCTCCCAGAAGCGGGCCACCTGGAGTGTGAACCACGTCCACGCCCAGACCCGCCGGCACCTGAAAGAAGCCCTGATCGGGCACATCGTGCCCGACGACCTCGTGGCCCGTGTGGTCCGTGAGGCCACCACCGCCCACAGCCTGTCGGTCACCCCGCAGGCTGATGTGCCGCGCCTGGCGGAGTTCACCCGTGCCGACGGCACCAGCCAGTTCGTGCGCACCGACGCCGCCCTCTACACCTCCCGGGAGGTGCTGAACGCCGAGCACCGGGTGCTCGCCGCCGCCCAGCGCACCGTCATCCCCGCCGTCTCCACCGAGCGGTTCGAAGAGGTGCTGACGACTCACACCGGCCCGCTCAGCGACGGCCAGGTGGCCCTGGCCCGGGCGTTCGCCACCGAGGAGAAGCTGCTGGCCCTGGGCATCGGGCCGGCCGGTGCCGGCAAGACCACCAGCCTCTCCCTGGCCGCCAATGCCGTCCGTGCCAGCGGCGGAAACGTGGTGGGACTCGCCCCCACGGCGGCCGCGGCTGCGGTCATGTCGTCTGACATCGGAGCCGACGCCACCACCATCGATGCCTTCCTGATCGCCCACCGCCGGCACTCCCCCGGCGCCTTCTCCCTGGGCCCGGGGGACGTGGTGATCCTCGACGAGGTGGGCATGGTCACCACCCCCAAACTCGCCGAACTGGTGAGGGTGGCGGCCCGTCATGGCGCGGTGGTGCGCGCCATCGGGGACGACCGACAGCTCGGTGCCATCGGCTCCGGCGGGGCGCTGCGCCTGCTCGACGCCCAGGTGGGAGCGACCCGGCTGGAGGCCGTCCACCGCTTCCGCACCCGGGGCGAAGCAGCCGCTTCCCTGGTGCTGCGTGAGCCCCCGGCGGCCGGTGCCGACACCCCCTGGGCCTGGTACACCGAGCACCGCCGGATCGTCGCCGGGGACCATGAGGCCATGACGGATGCCGCGCTGCGCGCCTGGATCACCGACACGCAGGCTGGGAAACGGTCCCTGCTGATCGCCACCGACAACGCCACCGTCACCGAGCTCAACGCCCGGGCCCAGGCCGCCCGGATCGCCACCGGCGACCTGGACGCTACGGGCTCATCCGTGGTGCTCCGGGACGGTCTGACGGCGCATGCCGGGGACGTGGTGGTGACCCGCCGCAACGACCGTACCCTGGCGCTGAACGGCGGGAAGGACTTCGTGAAGAACAACGATGTCTGGACCGTCCACAGCATCAACGCCGGCAAGGGTGAAGGGCGGGAGAGGGTGACGCTGCGCCACAGGATCCACGGCGGGAAGATCACCCTCGATGCCGACTACCTGCACCGCCACGGGCAGCTCGGCTACGCCGCCACCGTCCACCGTGCCCAGGGCGCGACCGTGGACACCGCCCACGCCATTCTCGACGCGGCGACCGATCGGGCCGCCGCCTATGTGGCGGCCACCCGTGGCCGGGACACCAACCAGCTCTACCTCGCGCTGGCCGAGGGTGAGACCCGCGACGAGGTGCTGGAGACCATCGCCGCCGCCTACGACCGCAACCTCTCGGCCCACGAGACCGTGGCCGTCGAGGCCGCCCGCACCGGTGACGTCGCCACCCTGGCCGAGGTGTATCGCGAGACCCATGAGGCCGCCTGGCATGCGAAGACCAAGGCCCTTGCCGTGGAGGCGCTGGGCGCCGAAACGGCCGCGCAGCTCACCAGGTCGGATGCGTGGGGGGCCGTGGCCACCCACCTGCGGGAAGCTCAGGAGGCCGGCATGGACCCGGCCGCCCTGCTCTGCCGGGCAGCCGCCCAGCGTGGGTTCGGGGACGCCGCGGACCCGGCCGCGGTGCTGGCCTGGCGGCTGGAACACCAGATCGAATCGGCCCAGCGCATCCTCGACACCACCGACCGCCGCCCCCTGGGCGCGGTGACCGATGCGCACCTGGAAACGCTGGCCGACCGCACCCGCACACTCCAGAACCAGGTGCTCGAGGACCCGCAGTGGTCGGAGCACCCGTTCGCCCTCATGCCTTCCGAGCAACTGGCCGAGACCCGTCGGCTCGGTCTGGCCCAGCTCGAGGCCATGCCCCCGGAACGCTGGGCCTCGACCACCGCCGCGAAGCTGGACTGGATGACCCGCACCATGGGTGCCGAACAGGACCGCCGGGCACAGCTCTCCCCGGCGCAAGCAGCGGTGGAGCAGATCGCCCGCGGGGAACGACCCCGCACCGACACTGTGGTCACCATCGGGGAGGCCATTGCCGCCGAGCAGCGCCTCCGCGCCGTCACCGCCAAGACCACTCCCCCTGCCCCGGTGCGTGATGGGCGCAGGGTGAGTGAAGACCTGGCCCCCACCCCGCTCATGGCCGACCCCCAGGTGCCGGCCCAGTACCGGGAGCAACTGGAGGTGCTGCGCACCCGCCTGGAGCAGCGCGTCATGGTCCGCGGTGCCGAGCTGGCCGAGGCCCGTCCGGAGTGGACAGCATCCCTGGGGCCGGTGCCATCGAAGCCGGCCAAGGCGGCCGAGTGGCACCAGGTTACGGCCGAGGTCGAGGCCTACCGCAACCGCTACAACATCGCCGCCCACGAGACCGCGCTGATCCCCACCACTCACCAGGTCGATCCGGTGGCGGTGGCGCTGATCGCCCGGGCCACCGCCCTGCACAAGCACTCCACACTCACCATCGCAGCACCCCAGACGTCCGAGCAGATCTGCCGGACGGTTGATGAGGTACACGTGGTCGAGCGGGTGCGCACCACCCCGGCGCCGGCCCAGGAAGCCATTGAGGAGTTGCGGGCCACCCGGGCACAGGCCGCTGACCCGCTGCCGGCTCCGCAGGCGAGGGAGGCCGCCGTCACCGGCGCCGCCACGACCGCCACCGCCCAGACGCCCGAGCGGCCGCTGAGCACCGAGGAAGCCGTCGCCCGCGCCGTGGCCCGCCACCGCGCCACAACCCAGCAGACCGGTCCGGCCACCGGCACGCCCACCCCACAAGAGCCGACCTCGCCCGGGCCGACGCCGAAGATAAAGGAGCCCGAGGTGTCCGAGAGCAACGCGCCGTCCCGCCAGCAGGCCTCAGGCCCTTCCTGGCGCGCTCAGCACGCCCAGGTCGCCCGGCGCATCAAGGCCGCCGAACGAACCGAGCAGAAGTCCAGCCGTCAGGAGGACAGCGTCGCAGCAACCCGCCGGGCCGTCGGCAGCGCCCGCCGCGACAGCGGCCGCAGTCTCTGAGCGCCATATCGACCACAATTAGTAGTGCTCTGCGAGGTCGGTTGCTGCTCTCGCTCCAAGGGCGAGCAACTCTCTGAGCCGCCGTGGGACACCAACGACCCGCGCCTCAGGGGCCAGGAGGGGCTACCGGCGGACCTCGCCTAGCTGCGGGGCGATGGCGCGGAGCTGGGCGAGGTATCCGTGAGCATCCAGCTCAGCCAGGGCCGCCGGTGTGCGTGCGGCCGGTATCCGGCTCAGGGTGGCGAGTTCCTCAGTGCTGGGGGTGTGGTCCCACGGCTGGGCGAGGTGGTTGAGGATGACGCGGGCGTCAGCGGTGAGCTCGACGTCAGCGGCAGCCAGGTCGCAGAGCCGGCGGAGCTGGTCGAGGCCGTGCTTGTCGAAGGGCCGTGGTCGCCTCGTCACAGTGGGCCCTCCTAGGGGTGCGGTGGCGTCTTGTCATGGTGACTGTGCATGAAATGCAGGCCCCTGTCTTGTGACACCTGGCTACGGGCCAGACTTGCCCGCGCCATGGCGAGGACGGACGAAGGCCCCTTCGAGATGCCTTACCCGCCAAGGAGTGAAAGTCGCCCCGGTGTCCCACTCCCCAGCTTGCATCGATAGTTATTCACTCGGTGGCTACTGTGAAACATTGCCGTCGAGCTCGGTTGCGCTCCGGCGGTGCGGTTCAGCCCCCGGCCGCTCCGACCTTTCAACTGTGAACAGGATGAAGGCATGACCCTCTCTGCCCCCGGGGCTCTGGCAGTCGAGCTCCGCCCCCACTCTCCCACCCAATGGATAGCCACCTACTATCCCATGGTGGACACCCCTGCGGGCCGATGGGCCGACGTCACATGGGCCCTGCACCAGTGCGTGATGCCTACCACCACCGAGAAGCCTCTCGAGCCGGCCCGATGGCTGGATCTGCGCAGTCCCGATCCCGGCCATCTCTGCTACGCCAGCCACCAGGGGTGGGCTCCCCAGTTGGCCGCCGGTTACACAGCAGCCCTGGCCATCTACGACGCCGAGGCCACCGTGGAGCCCCTTTCGCAAGAGGAGGCGCAGCGGATGCGCACCGGCACGGTCGTCGTCCCGGCCGGACAACTGTCGGAATGGGTGCTCGACGACCTCCAGGACGAAACCTCAGCAACCTGCAGCTGATCACGCGGGCACCGCGCCGTAAGCACCGGAACTGCCGCTCCTGGCCCGGCCCCGGATGCAGGTATGAGGGGATCCCTCGGTGCCGGCCGCCCCCTCAGCCTGCCCGGGCTGACGGAGCAGTTCCCGCCAGCGGCATCGACGCCCGGCGCTATAGACCCCCGTACAGTGACGCCCATGACAGAGCCGCTGTACGAGCACATGGCCTCCGCCCAGGCCGCTGACACCCTGGACGAGTTCCTCACCGCACGCTCCCCAGCACTGCAGCAGCTGCGCTCCATGATGACCGCACGCGGTCTCAGCCCCGATGTACTGCTCGAGGCGACGGTTGAGTCGGTCGCACCGGTCTGGGAGTGGATTTCTACCCGGGCCGCTGAGCTCGGCGTCGATCCCCGGTCCTTGGAGGAGGACCCCACCCGTTCCACCTGGCCCAGCTGGGCCCGCCACGGGATGCTCGTGGACCCGCATCCACCGGCGGAGACCCTGGCCCTGGTCGACGGCTTCACCTCCTACCTCGCCCAGATCATCACCGCCGCGGTCCCTGACGTGCAGTGGCTGGTCGGAGAGCACCGCCTCGACGACTACCCGATGCGCAACTATCCCGTCCTGGCAGCCGGCGGACACCAGATCTTTCTGCCCGCGATCCCGCTCTACAGCGCCTATCAGTCCGCCCACGGCCGCGACCCGATGAGTGGGACCGAGATGCTGCACCACACCCGCCGCACCATCTCAGCGCTGCGCGGGCAGGGCCCGGTGGCCGAAGGCGCCGAGGAGCCGCTGGTCACCGTGGTCGCCGAGGTCGACTGCTTCGACGTCGGGCTGCGCGCCGACCTCCCCGAACAGCACCCGCAGGTAGTGGAGCGGCTGATCACCGAGCTCACCGACCGCGACGGCGTCGTCTCCGTCCACCGCTACGGACCCGCCGCGCTGGTCGTCGATGCCCCGCACTGGGACGAGACCCGGCTGAAACTGTGGCTGACCCTGTGGCTGCAGCGCCACCTCCACATCGACCGCTGAGTACGATCACGCTCCATCGCCTTCACCAGTCGGTCATCGACCCGCACGGCACCGACCACCCCGGGCAACACTCACGGGCCCGGGCCCAGGGCACCGGCGCGTCAGCGAGCCTTCGACACTGCGACCGACCGGTCGAGGGCTCCGGCAGAGGGCTCCCCGGTGCACCACGGTGCCGGTGGTCGGAGCCGGGGCAGGTCGGGAACCGCGTCGAGGCCGGGGCGGGCCTGTACCCTGGCTGACATGGGGGTTCAGAGGCCGCCGGGGGTGTTCACCACCTGCGATGCGACGGCGGGCCTGGCCGTTTTCCAAGAAGTCTTCGGGCTGCGGGCGACGCCGGCAGAAGCCGACGGGCCGTTCTACTTGTCGTTGTCCGGGGCCGGTGAGGGTCCCATGCGGTTCGGGCGGATGCGCCTGGGCGGTGCGGCGGTCCTCGAGGCCGAGCACGACCCCCGCGTGGTACGGGTGGGGCAGGTGCTCAACGGCACCGGAGGCGCCACCGGCATCCGGAGCCGGTTCCCACCACGAGGCCCGTTCCTGTTCTCTCCAGGTCTGCTGCCCGGCCACTGGCAGGACCTGGACCTGCTCACCGTGGGCCTGGACGTCACCGCCGTGGAGGACCACGCCCGTCAGTTGCTGGGCGTGGAGGCGTTCCACCTCGAGTTCACCGGCACCCGTCCGGTCTCGGCGGTCATGGCCCGGTACTGGCTCAGTGCGGTGACCCATCTGCACCGCGGTTTGCTGCCCAACAACGAGGTGATGAGCAACCCCTTGTTGCGTGCCGAGGCGGTCCGGTCACTGACCACCGCCCTGCTGCACACCTTCCCCAGCACCTTCCTGGCCCCACCCGCCACGGACAGTCCTTCACCGGCGCCGGGAGGCGTCCGGGGAGCCGCGGCGTTCATCGACGCCCACCTGGATGAGGACCTCACGGTGGCCCAGATCGCCGCCGCTTCCGGGCTGAGCATTCGGGGTCTGCAGGCAGCCTTCCGCCGTGAGCTGGACACCACCCCGATGGCCTACCTGCACGCTGCCCGCCTGGAAGCCGCCCATCGGGACCTGCAGGCCGGGGACCCCAGGACCGGGGTGACGGTGGCGGCCATCGTTGCCCGGTGGCAGATCCCCCACCGGGGACGCTTCGCCGCCGCCTACCGCCGGCGGTACGGGCAGGACCCTGCCGCCACCCTGCGCAGCTGATCGGTCTCCGGTGCACGACCACCGGTGCCCCCGCCGACCCGGGCCTGGGCGGGGCGGGCACCACTGGCTAGCCTGGTGGACATGACGTCCACTGCGCGGAGCCGACCCTGCCGGGGTAAGACTCCAGTGGCCTCTTGTCGGCTCCTCCACAGCACAGGAGAAGGTCCGTGAACCGCCCAGCGCCGATCCACCTGCACTTCGCCACCACCGAGCCCGAGGTGGGCAATGAGGCCTTGCAGCAGGTCTACGCCCGGGCCCGCATGGGCCGGGTGACCGACCCGCGCTCGTTCCGCTACAGCCAGGACATCCACGGGGACGCCGACCTGACCCTGGGCCGGATGCACTTCCACGGCACCGTCGCCGGGCACATGATCCAGGAACAGGCCTTCTCGGTGATCGCCCCAGCCGCCGGATCCCTCCGCTGGCAGATCGATGACCGGGCGGGCACGGGCCCCAACGCGTTCCTGCTCCAGCCCGGACAGCACTACTACGGGGAGTCCGAGCACCTGAGCGTGGACTCAGCCAACCTCGGCTCGGGCGCCCTGGAGGAGATCGCCCGCACCGTCTACGGCGACGAGCACCTCACGATCGGCTTCACCGCCCCGCACCCGGTCTCGGCGGCCATGGGCGCCTACTGGCAGGCCACCTACTGGTTCGTGCACGAGGCCCTCACCGACCCCGCCACCGCCGAGATCCCCCTGCTGCGGGCTGACCTGCTGCGCCGGCTGGCCGTGGCCACCCTGGAGGCCTTCCCCCTGGCTGGAGACCCCCAGGCGCGCCGGGCCTCTGTGGCGACCCGGCAGGCGGCCTACACGCAGGCCGTGGAGTTCATTCACGCCACCTTGTCACTGCCGATCACCCTCGAGGACGTCGCCCGCCACGCCGGGGTATCTACCATCGAACTCACCCGAGCCTTCCGCACCCACACCGGCACCACAGCCGGCGCCTATCTGCGCGGGCTGCGCCTGGCCGCCGCCCACCGAGATCTGGTGGGTGCCAATCCGGCCGGCGGGGACACCGTCAAGGACATCGCCGCCCGCTGGGGCTTCGCCCACCCCGGGGACTTCGCCCGCCGCCACCGCCAGGCCTACGGCGTCACCCCCTCCCACACCCTGCGCCACTAGGACGTAGCTCCCCACAGACCCTTGAGCCAGTGGGCAGGCCGCACCATCCCCACCATCAACCATGGTCGAGTCTCGCGGGGCTGTCGCAGGAACGGCTCTGTCGCAGCCTCTAATGCCTGATGGCCCGGCGTTGGGGGGCCCGCAGACCTACCTCCGGTGCTGATGGGGCCGCAGACTCTTTATTGGGGTGAACCAACCGAGCCGTTGCACGCGGCCTGGGAGACGGAAGGGGTGGCCATCATGGGGGGAAGTTACCGGTGGATCCCGGCGGGAGTGACGCTGCTGACGGCGGGACTGGTCGGCTGCGGTTCTTCCACTTCCCCTGATCCTTCGGCCCGGGTGGTGGAGCTGCCTCAGGGTGGGGAGAACGTGGACTTCGACGACACCGTCTACACCGCTGACCTGGACCGGGTGCTGATCCCGGCCCGGAGCGAGGGCATCTACCTCGTGGACCCGGCCACGGCCCAGGCCACCCGGGTGGACTATCCGGGGGCCGTGGATTCGGTGGATGCCGGGGACGGTGGGCTCTTCGCCCTGGATCGTTCCGGGCGCGTCATCCACGTCCTGGACCCCGAGGGGCAGCTGAAGTCCTCGGTGGCCACCGGCGGCGGTCCCGACTACCTCCGCTACGTGGCGGCCGAGAAGGAGCTGTGGATCAGCGAGCCCGGGGTGGAAGGCATCGAGGTCTTCACCCTCCAGGACAGTCTCGAGCTGGCTCCTCGGCGGAGCGGGTTCATCCCGGTGCCCGGCGGGGTGGAAGGCCTGACCTTCTCCGCCGACGGGTCCCGGGCCTACACCCACGCCGGGAACGACCTGGTGGTCCTCGACGTCCCGGCCCATCGGGAAGCGGCCCGCTGGCCCACCGGGTGCAACGGCACCCACGGCTCCCCCCGCATCGACCAGGACGGCACCTTCGTGCTGGCCAGCTGCGCCAAGGACGGGAAGGTCACCCTGTTGGATGCCGCCGACGGCCACCAGCTCGGCGCCTACGAGGTGGGGGGTGGGGAATCGTTGCCGGGCCACTCCGCCGAGCAGGACTACTTCTACGTGCGCAGCGACCCCGGCTCCACGCTGGCCGTCCTGGACGCCTCCCGGGAGAGTCTTCAGGAGGTGCGCACAGTGAAGGTGCCCGAGGTCGGCCACTGCCTCGGCGCCCAGGGCAACCACTACTGGACCTGCGACGCCGCCGCCGGTGGCGTGCTGCTCTTCCAGGACGGGTGAAACATCCGGCCTGCCCTGGGGTGCGGGGCGGGCGGTGGCCGGGTACCGGGGAGTGTGTCGGTACCTGACGGTAGATGACGGCTTCGCACGAAGCGGTGCCGAGGCCTTGGGGGAAGGGGTGTAACCGTGGTTGCATGACCACCATGTCGAACCTCGAACAAGACAACCGGCCCGGGGAGTGGGTGCTGCTGACCTACCGCCTGCCCCGGGAGCCCTCCACGCCACGCCTGGCGCTGTGGCGCAAGCTCAAGCGCCTGGGCGTGGCCCAGCTGGCCGACGGACTGGTCGCCCTGCCCGCTGATGCCCGCACGCGGGAGCAGCTGGAGTGGGCCGCCGGGGACGTCGAGCAGGCCGGAGGCACGGCCGGGGTCTGGGTGGCACGCCCAGCCACCCTGGCCCAGGAGCAGGCGGTGGCCGCCCCGATGAACGCTGCCCGGGCCGCCGAGTACGCCGAGGTCACCCAGGCAGCCCACCAGGCGCTGACGCTCACCCCGGCGGAGCGGGGGCAGGTGCTGCAGAGACTGCGCCGGCAGATGCGCCAGGTCGAACGCCGCGACTTCTTCCGCCCGCCCGAGCGCGAGGTGGCCCGCCAGGCCGTGCGCGAGCTCGCCCAGCCGGCCACCGACCACATGGAGGTGTCCTCATGAGGTGGGCGACCCGGGCGGGGGTGCACATCGACCGGGCGGCCTGTGCCTGGCTGATCCGCCGCCACCTCGACCCGGATCCCGAGTTCGTCTTCGTGGCCGGCCCCGACCAGGTGCCGGCCGATGCCACCGCCTTCGACATGCGCGGGGTGGAGCTGGGTCACCACGGGCCTGACTGCACCTTCGAGACCCTCCTGCGCCGGTGGGAGCTGGCCGATCCGGTGCTGTGGCGCATCGCCGCCATCGTGCACGAGGCCGATCTGGAGGACGAGCTCTACGACGCCCCCGAAGCACCCGGCTTCGACCTCCTCCTGCGCGCCCTCTCCATCGCCCACGACGACGAGACCGTGCTGGCCATGACGGGTCCGATCTTCGACGCCGTCTACGACTACATCCGCCGCAGCGTCCTCACCGGAAGGACCACCCCATGAACCCCACACCACCGCCCCACGACCACCCCACCGCCGACCCGCAGACCCCTGAGACGCAGACCACCGAGACGCAGGCCACCACGGCCACTCCCACGACTCCTGCTACTCGCGCCGGGGACCTGATCCCCCTGGGCGAGGCCACCCGGGCGTGGTTCGCGATCTCACTGCAGACCTTCGGTGGGCCGGCCGGTCAGATCGCCGTGATGCAACGCAGTTTGGTCGACGAGCACCGCTGGATCGGGGAGCGCCGCTTCCTGCACGCCCTGTCCTACTGCACCCTGCTGCCCGGGCCCGAGGCCCAGCAACTGGCGATCTACATCGGCTGGCTGCTCAATGGCACCGTCGGCGGGCTGATCGCCGGCACCCTGTTCGTCCTGCCCGGTGTGGTGGCCCTGCTGGTGCTCTCGGGGATCTACGTCGCCTTCGGGGAGACGGCCGTTGTCGTCGCCCTGTTCGCCGGCCTGGCCCCGGCGGTGCTGGCCATCGTCGCCCAGGCCGTGCTCAAGGTCGCCCGGCGCGCCCTGCACCACCCCGCGCTGGTGGCCCTCGCGGTGGCCTCGTTCCTGGCCCTGGCCGTCTTCGACGTGCCCTTCCCCGTGGTCGTGGCCGCAGCCGCCGCCATCGGGTGGGGAATCGGCCGGGTGCGTCCGGCGGTGATGGCAGCCCCGGCCAAGAAGGACACCGCCGACGGGCCGGCACCCTTGATTTCCGACGACGCCCTGCATCAGTCCCGTCCCTCCACCCGCCGTGCCCTGCTCGTCCTGGGGGTCGGGGTCCCGCTGTGGCTGGCCCCCGTAGGGGCGGCCGCCCTGCTGACGGGCCCGGAGAGCGTGTTCACGCAGCAGGGCCTGTTCTTCTCCGGCACCGCCCTGGTCACCTTCGGCGGGGCCTACGCGGTGCTGGCCTACGTCGCCCAGCAAGCCGTCCAGACGTACGGGTGGCTGGCGCCCGGGGAGATGGTCCGCGGCCTCGCCCTGGCCGAGACCACCCCGGGGCCGCTGATCATGGTGGTGCAGTTCGTCGCCTTCCTCGGGGCCTTCCGCGACCCCGGGACCCTGGATCCGTGGGTGGCGGCGGTGATCGCCTCGCTGCTGACGACCTGGGTGACGTTCGTGCCCTGCTTCCTGTTCATCTTCCTCGGCGCCCCCTACGTGGAACGCCTGCGCGGCAACCGGTCCCTGTCGGCGGCGCTGAACGGGATCACCGCCGCGGTGGTGGGGGTGATCGCCAACCTCGCCGTCTACTTCGCCGTCCACACCCTCTTCGCCACCACCACTGCCCTGGCCTGGGGACCGGTCCACCTGGACCTCCCCCAGCCGAGCAGCCTCCAGCCTGGGGCGGTCCTGATCGCTGTGGCGGCCCTGGTGATGATCTTCAGGCTGAGGTGGAGCGTGCTCCGTACCCTCGGGGTGTGTGCCCTGGCCGGGCTGCTGCTGGGGCTCGTCGGCTTATTCCTCTGACACAGCTGTACGCACTGCCAGGATGGTGCAGGTGAGTGGCCGGGGGCCTTGGGAAGGAAGCTCCCCGGCCACTTCGGAGACAGTGCAGGAATGCCTGTCCTGGGAGGGGCACAGTGCCTGTGGGGAAGGGACGGTGCTGTGCCCCTGGCCTAGGAGGTCACCAGCTCCACTCGGCGGGGGGCCGCTGGGTGGTGAGGGTGCGGCGGGCGCCTTTGGCGACGTGGGCGGTGCCGCAGTCCCCGAAGGGGCCGTGAGGGGAGAACAGGACGGCGGCGTGGCGGTCGAAGTGGTCCACCCACCACGAGGACATGCTGTTCTCCTCCATCGCCACCAGCCACTGGGCGTGCAGGGTGGCCAGGCGGTCCACGGCCTCGGTGTGCGCCCACCACTGCGGGCACCAGTGCCTGTTGGAGGAGCGGTCCACGGACTCCAGCCGGGAGAGGAACTCCTGCACCCAGGCCACGAACTCCTCCTGCGTGGGGCCCTCCACGGTCTCCGGGTTCTGGCCAGCTGATTGGCTCATGAGCGGTGTCCTTCCGTGATGCGTTCCAGGACCGGGGTGATGCGGGCTGTCAGGGTCTTGTCCTCGAACCAGCGCACGGTGGCCACGATCGTGGCCCCGCCGGTGGAGGTCTTCACCCAGGCGTGCCCGGCCGGCAGTTCGGAGAGCGTGGAGACGGGCATGATGTCGCGCTGCTGTGTCTGCACCGAGCGGGAGGCGACCCCGCGGGAGGTGGAGGTGCTGCGCACTTTCGCCTCGTACTGCCCGATGAGCTTGCGCAGGGACTCCAGGAACTCCGCATCATCGGAGCCGCCGCCGTAGACCTTCACCGCGGCCGCCGACCAGAGGGTGTCCCAGCCGGTGCGTTGAAGCATGTCCACGCCTTGGCCCCGGGTTTGGAAGTAGGCGGAGACGACGATGCCCATGGACCCGAAGTAGGAGTACCACTCGGGCAGCTGCTTGAGCTTGACCACGTTGCCGACCTCATCCAGCTCCGCCACCAGCGGCACGGGCAGGCGTCCCCCGGCACGGCGGGCGGTGTGCTGGGCGGCGATGACCACCGCAAAGACCAAGGTGGAGACAAAGGCGGCCCCGGAGCCGGCGGCGTCCTGGGTGAGCAGGATCAGGGTGTCGGTGCTGGTGACGAACCGGTGCGGGTCGAACACCGGGACACCGGGGGTCGGGGTGGTCCAGGCCAGCAGCTCGTCGTGGACCAGGGCCGAGGCCATGCGCTGGGCACTGGCGGCCACCGACCCGCGAGTGTCCTCCGGCTGACGCCCCATCCCCTGCAGTGCTGCAGCCGGGCCGGTGTGGCCGGCCCGGGCCAGGGCCTGGGCCGGTTCCAGAAAGTCCGCCGCCGACACCCATCCCAGCACTTCCGCCAGCGATCTCCCGCCTTTCGCCGCCGCTAGCAGGCACCAGGAGAGGTAGTCGCGGCCCTGGGAGTCGAACTGCGGGTCACCCTTCCCACCGGCCGCCCCGGCAGCCGAGGCGGTCTCGAAGATGGCGGCCACCTCCCCGGCCGACACCGTGTCGGTGACCGTTGAGAGCAGGTCGAAGACCATCGCCGGGCGGGTGCTGTCCCGCCAGATCCGCTGCGGGTCGAACAGCCACACGGTGGCCCCGGCCCCGGTGCGGGCGGCGATCACCTCGGCCACCCCGTCGACCTTGTTCGAGGTCATCAGAAACGCCCCGGGGGATTCGGCGGCGTGGCGGATGACCTGGGAGGTGGTCTTGCCCCGTCCGGTGCCCCACACGTGCGCCGAGCACTCCCGCCACCCCTGGTAGACCGGGTCCTTGCCCACCAGCCCGATCGTCAGCCCCGGCCCGATGCCCTCAGCGTCCGGGTGGAGCCGATGGGCCTCGGCAGAACGTGCCGGGCCCATCGCCGGGGTGATCCGCCCCGGTGGGCTCATCCTGCGGGCGGCCTCCTGGGTCCTCGACGGTGTGCGGGACCCCCACACCATCACCCCCACCAGGGCGGCGACCGCTTCGGCTGCGACCAGCCAGGTGGCGGAGGCCGGCCAGTCCACCGACCCGGTGGCCAGCTCGACACCTAAGGTGAAGGGGTTCCACGACAGATCCCCGGCCACCGGGGTGAGCACCTCCCCGAGGTGGACCAGGGCCACGGCGATCATCACGGCGGCGAACAGGATCAGGGTGCCGATGAAGGTCCGGTTCTGGTCGTTGGTGTTCATGCGTTCACTCTTGCTTGGGCTCCGGCCCAGGCGGCGTTGGTGTCGTGGACCCGCAGTTCCCCGGCGGTGAGGTTGGTCTGGAACGGCACCCCGGGGGCTTCCCCGGTTTTGAGCAGGAACCTGCCCCGGCCTGGGGGTGGGGAGGTGCGGCCGGTCTGGGGGTTGACCGAGCCCTCGGCGGACCAGGCCACCAGCAGCGCCTTCTCCTGGTCGGAGA
>NZ_BMEQ01000011.1:49547-132639 GCF_014636775.1 Kocuria dechangensis | reverse complement strand
CCGCCGACTCGGGCATCCAGTCTGCTCTACAACGGAACAGACGGTGCAGTCCCATTAGGATCGGGGCGGAACCCGCCTCCCGGACCCCGGCGGCACCCGCCCAGAGAAAGGCAGCACCCGTGAGACTCGGCACCGTGCGACGCGACGGCACCACCCAGGCCTTCCGCCAGGAGGGCGGGCGGACCGTCTACCTCCCCGTCCCCGACGTCGGGGCCCTCCTGGCCGGCGGAGACCTCGGTCTGCCGGGGGAGCCGGGCCCGGAGCCCGCGCCGGAGCAGCTGCTCACCCCCGTGCTGCGTCCCGGCAAGATCCTGTGCGCCGGGCTGAACTTCTACGACCACGCCGAGGAGGTCGGCCAGGAGATCCCGCAGCACCCCACGATCTTCGCGAAGTACGCCAACGCCCTCATCGGCCCCACGGATCCCATCGCCATGCCCGAGGAGTCGGAGAAGATCGACTGGGAGGCCGAGCTCGTGGCGGTGATCGGCACGGCCGTCCGCCACGCCACCCCCGAGCAGGCCCGCGCCGCGATCGCCGGGTACACGATCATGAACGACATCTCCGTGCGGGACTGGCAGGGCCGGACCTCCGAGTGGTTCCAGGGCAAGAACTTCGACCGCACCACCCCCGTGGGCCCCGTCGTCGTCACCCCCGACGAGGTGGACCCCGAGGCCGGGCTCGCGATCCGCTGCACCGTCGACGGCGTCCGCCACCAGGACTCCGCCACCGACCGGATGATCTTCTCCGCCGTGGACCTCGTGGAGTACCTCAGCCGCTTCATGACCCTCGAGCCCGGCGACCTCGTGGCCTGCGGGACCCCGGCCGGCGTGGGGCTGGCCAAGAAGCCCCGCCGGATCTGGCTGAAGGACGGCCAGGAGGTCGTCACCGAGATCGAGGGCATCGGCGCGCTGCGCAACGTCTGCACCCCGGCCGAGGAGCTCCCGCCCCTCGGCGCCTGAGCCCGTCCCGTCCCCTGGAGGACCCATGACCGTCATCGGTTTCCACGCCTCGCACGAGCAGATCCCGCCCGAGCGGCTGCTGCGCGACGTCCAGCACGCCGAGCAGGCCGGCTTCGCCGCCGCCATGTGCTCCGACCACCTCGAGCCGTGGTCCCCGCGCCAGGGGCACTCCGGTTTCGCCCTGTCCTGGCTGGGCGCCGCCCTGGCCACCACGAGCCTGCCGTTCGGGTTCGTGCACGCCCCCGGCCGCCGCTACCACCCGGTGGTCACCGCCCAGGCCACGGCCACCCTCGCCCGCATGTTCCCCGGCCGGGTGTGGGTGGCCCTGGGCAGCGGGCAGAAGCTCAACGAGCGGGCCGTCTCCCCGGAGTGGCCGGCCAAGGAGCAGCGCCAGCAGTTCCTCGAGGCCAGCTTCGACGTCGTCCGCCGGCTGCACGCCGGGGAGAAGGTCACCTGCGACGGGCCCGTCCACGCGGACCGCGCCCGCGTCTGGGACGCCCCGGAGGTGGCGCCCGCCCTGGTCGTGCCCGCCCTCACCCCGGCCACCGCCCGGCGCTTCGCCCCCCTGGCCGACGGCCTGATCACCGTCAACCAGCCGCTGGAGGACCTGCGCCGGCTGCTCGACGCCTACCGCGAGGGCGGCGGCACCGGGCGGGCCGTCCTGCAGGTGCACCTGAGCTGGGCGGCCTCCGAGGAGCAGGCGCGTGCGGTCGCCCGCGACCAGTGGCGCACCAACGTCTTCGACCCCGTCACCATGGCCGAGCTCTCCTCGCCCCAGGACTACGAGCGCAAGGCGGTCCAGGAGGACGTGGGGGACGAGCGGATCGCCGGGGCGGTCAACGTCTCCGCGGACCTCGGCCGGCACGCGCAGTGGCTGCACGAGTACGCGGAGCTCGGCTTCGACGAGCTCCAGCTCCACCACGTGGGCCAGGAGCAGGCCCCCTTCATCGACGCCTTCGGGCAGGGGGTGCTCCCGCAGCTCGCCGGCGGCTGACCGCGGCCCCAGGATCTCGGTCCGGGGGCCAGGGGTGCGCATGGATGACGCGGCCGGGGCGGCGCTCGGCGGGATCCTGGCGGTGCGCACGCACGAGACCGCCCGCCCCCGCAGCCGGCCGCTCCCCGGGGCTGATCCCGCGGGGGAGAAACATCTGCCGGGCCCCTGGGAACGCAGGGG
Organism: Kocuria dechangensis; assembly: GCF_014636775.1. GTDB lineage: Bacteria > Actinomycetota > Actinomycetes > Actinomycetales > Micrococcaceae > Kocuria > Kocuria dechangensis. Next base: position 130,506 of record NZ_BMEQ01000011.1, on the reverse strand, counting down.
CCCGGCGGCCATCCTGAGCACATGAGCACCCCGCCTCCTGCCGGGAACACGGCCGCGGCCGCCTTCGACGCCCGTGCCGAGCAGTACGACCGGTGGTTCGACGAGCACACGGCTCTCTACCGCGCCGAGCTCACCGCGGTCGCCGAGCTGCTCGCCCCGGTCCGGGCGGCCGCCGGGGCCGGGGCCGAGGGCCTGGAGATCGGCGTGGGGACGGGGCGCTTCGCCGCCCCGCTGGGCATCAGCCACGGCCTGGAGCCCGCACCCCGGATGGCCCGGCTCGCCCGGGCCCGTGGGATCGACGTCGTCGCCGGGGTCGCCGAGGACCTGCCCTTCGGCACCGGACGCTTCGCCTACACCGCGCTCCTGACCTCGTTGTGCTTCGTGACCGACCCCGCCCGCGCCCTGCGCGAGGCCCGCCGTGTCACCGTCGGGGGCGGGGCGGTCCTGGTGGCCTACCTCAACCGGGTCGGCCCGCCCGGCCAGGAACTTGCGGCGCGCCAGGCCGAGGACCCCTACTACTCCCACGCCCACCTCATGACCACGCCCGAGCTCGAGGCCCTGCTGCGCGGGGCAGGCTTCCTCCCGGAGGACTCCCGGCAGGTCCTCGCCGGTCCCGAGGGCGCACCCGTGGTGCGGCCCGGTGCCGAGGAGGGGTTGTTCTGCGTGCTCCGCGCCCGCGCCCAGGGCGCAGGGCACACCACGGCATGAACCTGTCCTGGGCGGTCTCCCGCTCCCGGATCCGCCGAGGCCGGGTGCTGCTCCGGGAGGGTCCGATGATTTGCAATTGACTTAAGCTTCGAACACATATTCGAATATGGGGGTGAGCTTTCCGCACCTGCACGTCGCCACCGCCTTCAGCGCCCACTACGGGGTCAGCCGCCCGCACGTCCTGGCGGCGGCCGCCGCGGCGGACGGCGCCGACGCGCTCGCGTGCACCGACCGGGACGGGCTCTACGGCGCGGTCAAGCACCTCGGGGCGTGCCGGGAGCACGGGCTCGACCCTCTGCTGGGCGCCGACCTCGCCCTCCTGGGGCCGGGGCGCGACGGCCCCGCCGGGCGGGTGGTGGTCCTGGCGGCCGGCGGCACCGCCGGCGCCGGCTACGCCGCCCTGTGCCGGCTGGTCTCGGCGGCCCACGCGGCCCACGCGGCCGGCGGGGCCCCCGGGGTGACGGCCGAGGACGTCGCCGCCCACGCGCGCCCGCCCGGCCACGAGCACCCCGTGCTGGTCGTCCTGCTCGGGCCGGCCTCCGACGTCGGCCGCGCGCTCGCCGCCCGCCGCTACCGCGCCGGGCGCGCCGCCCTGGCCCGGTGGCAGGCCCTGCTGCCCGCCGGGGCGATCGCCGTGGAGGTGGTCTCCCACCTCGCCGCCCCCGGCACGGCGTGCAGCACCTCCCACGCGGCCCGCACCCTGCGGGCCGCCCTCGAGGCGGGACTGACGCCGGTGCTCACCAACGCGGTGCGCTACGCGACCCCCGCCGAGGCCGCGACCGCGGACGTCCTCGACGCCGCCCGCGCCCTCACCCCGCTCGAGGCCCTCGGCTCCCTCCGCGGCGCGGGGACCCGGCCCGCCGGCGCCCCCGGGGGCCGCAGGGGGGCCGGGGAGGGCGGGAGCGGGACGGGGCGGCGGAGCGCGCCGCCGCCGGGCGCGGAGCCGCTGCAGCCCAACGGGCAGGGCTGGCTGAAGCCGGCCCGGCAGATGCGCGCGCTGGCCCGCGAGATCGCCCGCGCCGCGGACCTCGGGGCCGCGGGGGCCGCCGCGCTGCTGAGGGGCACCGAAGAGGTCGCCGACCGGTGCCGGCTGGACCCGGTCGCCGACTGCGGATGGGGCCGCCCGGTGGTGCCGGAGGCCGCCGTACTGGGCCTCGCCCGGCCCGCGGCCGAGGAGCTGCGGGTCCGCTGCGAGGCCGGCCTGGCGCGCCGCTACCCCGGCCGCCGCACGACGCCGGCCGTGCGGGACCGGCTCGAGCAGGAGCTGGAGGTCGTCGAGCACCTCGGCTTCGCCTCCTACTTCCTCACCGTGGCCGAGGTCTCGGCCACGATCGGGGCGATGGGGATCCGCCACGCCGCCCGCGGCTCCGGGGTCTCCTCCCTGGTCAACCACCTGCTCGACGTCTCCCAGGTGGACCCCCTCGAGCACGGGCTGCTCTTCGAGCGGTTCCTCTCCCGCGACCGCTCGACCCTGCCGGACATCGACATCGACGTCGAGTCCGCCCAGCGCCACCGCGTCTACCGCGAGGTCTTCGCGCGCTTCGGCCCCGAGCGGGTGAGCCTCATGAGCATGCAGAACGCCTACCGGGCCCGCGGCGCCGTCCGGGACGCCGGCCTCGCGCTCGGCCTGGACCCCGACACGGTCGACACGGTCGCCAAACAGCTGTGGCACCTGCCGGCCTCCGCGCTGCGGGAGACCCTCGCCGACCAGCCGGAGCTGCGGGACCTCGCGGACCAGGTGGCCCGCGAGAAGCAGCTGGACCTGCTCGTGGACCTCACCGAGCGCCTCGACCGGCTGCCCCGGCACATCTCCGTGCACCCGTGCGGGGTGATCCTGGGGGACCGGACCCTCCTGGACCGCACGCCGGTGCAGGCCAGCGGGATGGGGCTGCCCATGAGCCAGTTCGACAAGCACGACATGGACCCCATGGGCATGCTCAAGCTCGACATCCTCGGCGTGCGGATGCAGTCGGCCCTGGCGCACGCCGTCGAGGAGGTCGCCCGCACCGATCCGCGGCGGCCCCGCCTGGACCTCGAGGCCCTCCCCGTGGACGACGAGAGGACGTTCGAGCTCATCCGCTCGACCCACACCCTGGGCTGCTTCCAGATCGAGTCCCCGGGCCAGCGCGAGCTCATCGGCAAGATGGCGCCCGAGTGCTTCGGGGACCTCGTCGTGGACATCTCCCTCTTCCGGCCAGGGCCCATGCACTCGGACATGGTCCGCCCCTACCTGGAGCACCGCCACGGGTGGTCGCGGCCGGTGTCCGTCCACCCGGACCTCGACCCGATCCTCGACGAGACCCACGGCGTGACCGTCTTCCACGAGCAGGTGCTGCGCATCCTCGACGTCTTCACCGGCTGCGGCCTCGCCCGGGCCGACGAGCTGCGCCGCCGGCTGGGCTCCGAGCGGCAGCTCGAGGTGGAGGCGTTCTTCCGCGAGCGCGCCCGGGAGCGGGAGTACCCGCTGGACGTGGTGGACCGCGTGTGGGGGATCCTCGCGGCGTTCGGCTCCTTCGGCTTCTGCAAGGCCCACGGAGCCGCGTTCGCCGTGCCCACCTACCAGTCCGCGTGGCTGAAGGCCCACCACCCGGAGGCGTTCCTGGCCGGGCTGTGGGAGCACGACCCCGGGATGTACCCGAAGCGCCTGCTGGTGGGAGAGGCCCGCCGGATGGGCATCCCCGTCCTGCCCGTGGACGTCAACCGCTCCGACGAGCACTACCGGGTGGAGCGGCTCGACGACGACCCCTCCCGCCTCGGCGTGCGCCTGGCCCTCGCCGGGATCCACGGGGTCTCCGCGGCCGAGGTCCGCCGGATCTCGGCCGGCCGGCCCTACGCCTCCCTCGCCGACCTGCGGGAGCGGGCCCGCCCCGCCCGGCGCACCCTCGAGCGGCTCGCCGCCGTCGGCGCGCTCGACGGCCTGCTGCACCGCTCCGGCAGCGCGGCCTCGCGGGCCGACCTGGTGCACGCCCTGCGCGCCCGGGCGGACGCCGCCCGCCCGCCCCGCCCCCGGGGCCGGGAGGTCGAGGGGCAGCTGGCCCTCCCGCTGGGGGACCTCGAGCTGCGGGCGCTGGTCCCGGAGCGGCCGGAGCCCACCCTGGAGCAGAAGGTGCGCACCGAGCTGGACCTGCTCGCCGTGGACGTCTCGGCCCACGTCATGGACGGCTGGGCGCCCCTGCTCCACGAGCTCGGGGTGACCCCCGCGGAGCGGCTGCTCGAGCTGCGCAGCCGCTCCGAGGTGCTGGTGGCGGGCGTGCGGGTCTCCACCATGACCCCGCCCCAGCGCAGCGGCCGGCGGGTGGTGTTCGTCAGCCTCGACGACGGCACCGGCGCCGTCGACTGCGCGTTCTTCCCCGACGCCCAGGAGTGCTCGGGCCCCCACCTGTTCGGCACGCGGATGCTTCTGGTGCGGGGCCGGACCCGGCGCACGGGGCCGCGGGGGATCAGCATCAGCGCGCTGCAGGCGTGGGACCTCACCGATCCGGGGACCCCCGCCGCGGCCCGCGCCGTCCTGGCCTGAGCGCCCCGCGGGGACCGGAAAATACTCCCCGGAAGGGGCGAGCGCACGGGGTTTCTCTCTTGGTGAAGCCATTGGTAAGTGGGGTGATAGGCAGTATGGTTACTAACAACAGCGGACGATCTGCACCCCGCCCCCCGGCGGGAACCGTCCGCACCGGGGTCTCTGCCCAGAGGCCCCGTTGCCCCGCAGAAAAGGAAAAGGAGTTCTCATGGCTACGTACGACGTCAACGCCCTTCTCTCGGCCACCGCCTATGGTTCCGACGGCGACAAGATCGGCAAGGTCGAGCAGGTCTTCCTGGACGACAACACCGAGGAGGTCACCTTCGTGACCGTCAACACCGGTCTGTTCGGCAGCAAGGAGAGCTTCGTCCCCGCGGACGGCGCCCAGCAGGACGGCGACCGCCTGGTCCTCCCGTACACCAAGGCCGTCGTCAAGGACGCCCCCAACGTGGACGCGGACCAGCACCTCTCCCCGGCCGAGGAGGAGGAGATCTACCGCTACTACAAGATGAACTACTCCGGCACCGACACCGACCGCACCGCCGGCTACACGGACACCGACCGCGACCGCGCCGGCCGTGACGACCGCTACGCGGCCGACACCGACCGCAACGCCGTGCCCGCCTCGGGCGTCGCCGGCGCCGGCTACGCGGACACCGACCGCGACCGCGGTCTCAACGACCGCGACCGCGACCTCACGGACCGCGACCGCACCGACCGCGAGAGCGTGACCCGCCACGAGGAGCGGCTGCACGTCGGCAAGGAGAACGTCGCCACCGGCCGCGCCCGCCTGCGCAAGTACGTGGTCACCGACACCGAGACCGTCGAGGTTCCCGTCCAGCGCGAGGAGGTCCGCGTCGAGCGCACCCCGCTCAACGGCAACGAGTCCGTCTCCGACCGCGCCATCGGCGAGGAGGACGTCGAGGTGACGCTGCACGAGGAGCGCCCCGTCGTCGCCAAGGAGACCGTCGGCGTCGAGCGGGTCGGCCTGGAGAAGGAGACCGTCACCGACACCGAGCGCGTCGACGCCGAGGTCCGCAAGGAGCAGGTCGACGTGGAGAACGACGTCGACCGCCGCAGCGGCCTCACCGACCGCGACCGCGACCTCACCGACCGGGACGTCACCGACCGGGACCGCCGCGACCGCATCTGATCCGTCCTCCCGCCGGTGAGCCACCGGCAGGAGACCCCGGAGCCCCCGTCACCGTGTGGTGACGGGGGCTCCGTCGTCATGAGGGGGGCATCGTGAGGGGCGGGGCGCCGTCGCCCCGGTGGCGCGGAACGCCGCGGACGGCGGGGAGCGGGAGCGCTCAGGCGCCGCCGGCGGCCGGGCGCCCGCCCCGCCGGGCCGGCACCGCCGCGTAGTACACGAGACCCAGCACCACCACGCCGGCGGCCGCGACGTACATGCCGCGGTAGCCCAGCGCCGGCACCAGCGCGCCCAGCAGGACCGGGCCCAGCGCGACCCCCACGTCCATGCTGAGGAAGAACGTCGAGGTGGCCAGGCCCACGCGGGTCAGGGGCGCCGAGCGCACCGCCGCCGCCTGGGCCGCGGAGAGCACCGCGCCGTACCCGACGCCCAGGACCGTGCCGGAGGCCAGCATCACCGCCGCCGAGTCCGCGGCGGCGAGCAGCAGCAGCGCGACCGCGAACAGCACCAGCGCCGGGTAGAGGACCGCGTTGTCCCCCCGCCGGTCCTGCAGCCGCCCCGCGAAGGGTCGGCTCACGAGGATCGTGGCGGCGTAGGCCAGGAAGTACGCCCCAGCGGGACCGACCAGGTCCTCCTGCACGGCGAAGGGGTTGATGAAGGACAGGATCGAGGCATAGCCGGTGCCCACGAAGAGCATGAGCGCGGCCACCGGCAGGGCCCGGGCCTCCACGAACTGCGACGGCGCGAAGGAGCGCAGGCCCCGGCGCTGCTCCGCGGACAGGGTCAGCTCGGGCACCCGCGTGACCACCCCCAGGAGCGCGCCGGCCGCGGCCACGCCCGTGCACGTCCAGAACAGGACGGGGTACCCCGCCGCGGTGGACAGGGTCAGGCCGACCAGGGGGCCGAGCGCCGCGGCCAGCGTGGTGGAGAGCATGAAGTACCCGGTGCCCTCGCCCCGGCGCCCCGGCGGGATCAGGGCCTGCACGGCGGCCGGCAGGACGGTGGTGGACATCCCGAAGGCCACGCCGTTGAGCACGCGGACCACCAGCAGGCCGGCGAACCCGGTGTCCAGCAGGTAGGCCGCCGAGCACAGCGTGAGCAGGACGAGGGCCGCGAGGAGCACCCGCCGGCGCCCCACGATCTCCATGTACTTGCCGGTGAGCAGCCGCGCCACCACGGCTCCCACGATGAACGTGCTGGTGGCCACCCCGGCGCTGGACTCGTCCGTCCCGAACCGCTCCATGGCGTAGAGGGCCATGACCGTCATCAAGAGGTAGAAGTTCATCGAGACCAGGAACTGGCCCGCCCACATCAGCACGAAGCCCTTCGTCCACACCCGCTGCGGTTGTTCTTCCGCCATCCGGCCTCACCTCCGCCGTTCATCCTCTCACTGCCCGCCCGCCGTCCCGTCCCGGGCCGCCCCGCCGGGGACGGGTACCATCGGAGGCAGTGCGTGCCGCCCCGGGCGGCGCCGCTTCCACGCGCCCCCCGTACGGGTGCGTGCCGTCTGCTGACCGAAGGAGCCCCCTCCCATGACCACCGCGCCGGATCCCACGCCAGAGTCCGCCCCCCTCACGATCACTGTCGACGGCGAGCAGCGCACGGTCGGGACCGGCACCACCGCCGCGGACCTGTACCGGGAGGACCGGTCCGTCGTCGTGGCCCACGTCAACGGGGTGCTCAGGGACCTCGCCACGGAGCTCGCCGACGGCGACGTCGTGGAGCGGGTGCTGGTCTCCGACCCGGAGGGCCTGGAGGTGCTGCGCCACTCCGCCGCCCACGTCATGGCCCAGGCCGTGCAGCAGCTGCACGAGGACGCGAAGCTCGGCATCGGCCCCTACATCACCGACGGCTTCTACTTCGACTTCGACGTCGAGCACCCCTTCACGCCCGAGGACCTCAAGGCCATCGAGAAGCGGATGCAGAAGATCGTCAACTCGACGCAGTCCTTCCGCCGCCGCGCGGTGAGCGAGGAGGAGGCCCGCGCCGAGATGGCCGGCGAGCCGTACAAGCTCGAGCTCATCGGCCTGTCCCAGGGCCCCGGCTCCGGCGGGGACGTCGACGCCGCCGCGGAGGGCGCCTCCGTGGAGGTCGGCGCCGGCGAGCTGACGATCTACGACAACGTGGACCGCAAGAGCGGGCAGACCGTCTGGAAGGACCTCTGCCGCGGCCCGCACCTGCCGGACACCAAGCTCATCAGCAACGGCTACGCCCTCATGCGCTCGGCCGCCGCGTACTGGCGGGGCTCCGAGAAGAACAAGCAGCTGCAGCGCATCTACGGCACCGCGTGGCCCTCCAAGGAGGAGCTCGTCGCCTACAAGGACCGCCTGGCCGAGGCGGAGCGGCGCGACCACCGCAAGCTGGGCGTGGAGCTGGACCTGTTCTCCTTCCCGGACGAGCTCGGCTCCGGCCTGCCCGTCTTCCACCCCAAGGGCGGGATCATCAAGCGGGAGATGGAGGACTACGTCCGCGACCGCCACGTCGCCGAGGGCTTCCAGTACGTGGGCACCCCGCACATCTCCAAGGACGGGCTGTTCCACACCTCCGGGCACCTGCCGTACTACGCGGACACCATGTTCCCGCCCCTGCACGTGGACGAGGAGCGGGACGAGGACGGCACCGTCACCAAGCCGGGCCAGGACTACCGGCTCAAGGCGATGAACTGCCCCATGCACAACCTCATCTACCGCTCCCGCGGCCGGTCCTACCGGGACCTGCCGCTGCGGCTGTTCGAGTTCGGCCACGTGTACCGGTACGAGAAGTCCGGCGTGGTCCACGGCCTCACCCGCGTCCGCGGGTTCGCCCAGGACGACTCCCACTCCTACGTCGCCCGGGAGGACGCCCCGGCGGAGATCCGCCACCTGCTGGACTTCATCCTGGGGCTGCTGCGGGACTTCGGCCTCAACGACTTCTACCTCGAGCTGTCCACCCGCGACCCGGAGTCGGACAAGTTCATCGGCTCCGACGAGGAGTGGGCGGAGGCCACCCGCGTCCTGGAGGAGGTCTGCACCGAGACCGGCCTGGACCTCGTGCCGGACCCGGGAGGGGCCGCCTACTACGGGCCGAAGGTCTCCGTGCAGGCCAAGGACGCGATCGGCCGCACCTGGCAGATGTCGACGATCCAGTACGACTTCAACCAGCCGGAGCGCTTCGACCTCGAGTACCAGGCCGCCGACGGCACCCGGCAGCGCCCGGTGATGATCCACTCCGCCAAGTTCGGCTCGATCGAGCGGTTCATGGGCGTGCTCGTGGAGCACTACGCGGGGGCGTTCCCGGCGTGGCTGGCGCCCGTGCAGGTCGTGGCCATCCCCGTGGCCGAGGCGTTCAACGACTACCTGCAGGGCGTCGTGGAGACCCTGCGGGCCCGCGGAGTGCGCGTGGAGCTGGACGCGGGCTCCGACCGGTTCCCCAAGAAGATCCGCACCGCCTCCAAGGAGAAGGTCCCGTTCGTGCTCATCGCCGGCGGGGAGGACGCCGAGGCCGGCGCGGTCTCCTTCCGCTTCCGCGACGGCTCGCAGGACAACGGCATCCTCGTGGGCGAGGCCGTGGAGCGGATCGTGGCGCACGTCCAGCGGCGCGTCAACGAGGACCCGACGGCGGCCGTCCACGACAGCTCCGAGGAGACGGCGGGGGTCGGGCAGTGACCGGCGGGGCGTCCGCGGCCGGGCCCCCGCACCACTGGATCCGCCAGGACGAGTTCGAGATCCCCGGGGTCCCCGACAGCTTCCAGCGGCTGTGGACCCCGCACCGGCTGGCCTACGTGCGCGGCGAGGACCCCTCGGTGCACGCGGACCCGGGCTGCCCGTTCTGCAACGGGCCCCGCCGCGCGGACGAGGAGTCCCTGATCGTCCACCGCGGCGAGCACTGCTTCGTGATCCTCAACCTGTTCCCGTACAACCCCGGGCACCTGCTGGTGTGCCCGTACCGACACGTGGCGGACCTGACGGAGCTCGACGACGACGAGGCGCGGGAGCTCACGGCGCTGACCTGCACCGCCATCGAGACGATCCGCCGGGTCGCCTCCCCGCACGCGTTCAACGTGGGGCTCAACCTGGGCGCCGCGGCGGGCGGGTCCCTCTCGGAGCACCTGCACCAGCACGTGGTGCCGCGGTGGAGCGGGGACGCGAACTTCATGCCGGTGCTCGCCGGGACCAAGGCGATCATGCAGACGCTGGGGGACACCCGCCAGGACATCGCCGAGGCCTGGCCGGGAGCCTGACACCAGGGCCCGGCCGCGCTCCGCGGCGTGGCGCCGTCCCGCCCGGTCGTTCCCGGGCGGGACGGCGCCGTGCTCGCGGGCCCCGTGCCGCTCAGGCGCGGACGGCCGACTCCGCGGCGGGGGCGCCCCGGCGCCGGTGCACGAACTCCTCCCGGGGCAGCAGCCCGCGCCGCTCCAGGAGGGCGCGCAGGTGCGGGCGGCGGCCCACCAGCGCCTCGAACATCTCCAGCGCCGCGGCCTCGTTGCCGCGGGAGAGGACCTCCTCCTGGAAGCGCCGGCCGTTCTCCCGGGTGAGCCCGCCCCGGGCGGTGAACCACTGGACGGTGTCCGCGTCGAGGATCTCCGCCCAGACGTAGGTGTAGTAGCCGGCGGAGTAGCCGCCGGCGAAGATGTGCTTGAAGTAGCCGGTCCGGTAGCGCGGGGGGATCCCGTGCACGTCCACGCCGGCCCGCGCGAGCGCGTCGTCCTCCACGGTGCACGGGTCCGGCAGCTCGGCGGGGTCCGTGATCCCGTGCCAGGCGAGGTCCAGGTAGGTGGAGGCCAGGTACTCCACGGTCCGGTAGCCCTGCCCGTGCGCGGACGCCTCCCGCAGGGCCCGGAGGGTCTGCGCCGGGAGGGGCTCCCCGGTGGCGTGGTGGCGGGCGTAGTGCGGGGCGACGTCGGGGTGCAGCACCCACATCTCGTGCACCTGGGAGGGGTACTCGATGAAGTCCCGCGGGACCTTGGTGCCCGAGAACGAGGGCAGGTGCACGTCCGAGAGCAGCCCGTGCAGGGCGTGGCCGAACTCGTGGAAGACGGTCACCACCTCGTCGAGGGTCAGCAGCTTGGGCTGCCCGGCCGGCGGGCGCGTGAAGTTCGCGTTGTTGACGACGACGGGCCGCTGCCCGGCCAGCCGGTTCTGGTGGACGAGGGAGCTCATCCAGGCCCCGCCCTGCTTGGTGGGCCGGGTGAACCAGTCGCCGAGGAACAGGCCCACCCCGCGGCCGGCCTCGTCCGTGACCTCCCAGACCCGCACCTCCGGGAGGTAGCCGTGCAGGTCCGGGCGCTCGGTGAAGACCAGCCCGTAGAGCTCCCGGGCGGTGCGGAAGATCCCGTGCTCCAGGACCGACTCCAGCTCGAAGTACTCCCGCAGCGCCGAGGAGTCCACGGCGAAGCGCTCCCGGCGCAGCCGCTCCGCCCAGAAGGGCCAGTCCCAGGCCTCGAGGCGGTGGCCCGCCAGCTCCTCCAGCTCGGCGCGCTCCTCGAGGGCGTTGCGCACGGCGGGCTCGGTGATCCGGGCGAGCATCTCGTGCACCGCCTCCGGGGAGGGGGCGGTGCTGGCCTGCATCACGTAGTCGGCGTGGCTCACGCAGCCGAGCAGCCCGGCCTGCTCGGCCCGCAGCTGCGCGATCCGCGCGGCCACGGGCAGGAGGTCGATGCCGCTCTGGGAGCCCTCGCCGCCGTGCTCGCCCGTGCCGCGGTTCACGGCGGCCAGGTGGATCCGCCGGCGCAGCGCCCGGTCGGTCAGCACGGACAGCGCCGGCTGGACGGTGAACAGGGACGGGGTGAGCAGCCACCTGCCGGGGTGGCCGTTCTCGGCGGCGGCGACGGCGGCGGCCTCGACGTCGGCCTCGGCCATCCCGTCCAGCTCCGCACGGTCCTCCACCAGCACGGCGGAGGAGTGCACCTCCTGGATGAGGTCGTTGCCGAACCGGATGCTCAGCGCGGAGAGCTCGTCGTTGATGGCCCGCAGCCGGGCCTGCTCGTCGAGGGTGAGCTCGACGCCGGAGCGCTCGAACCAGGACAGGTACTCGTCCAGCACCCGCAGCTGCCAGGGCTCCAGATCCGTGCGGTCCACCCGCCGCACCCGGTGGTAGAGCTCCTTGTTGAGCGTGAAGTCCGCCCTGTGCTCCGAGAGCCGGGGCGCGAGCTCCTGGTAGATGCGGTGGATGCCGGGGGTGTTGTGCGCCGCGGTGAGGGCGAAGAACACCGACTCGACCCGGTCCAGGGCCAGGCCCCCGCGCTCGAGGGCCTCGACCGTGTTCTGGAAGGTCGGCGGCGCCGGGTCGGCGAGGATCTGCCGCACGCACTCCAGGTCCTGCGCCATCGCGGCGTCGAAGGCCGGCAGGAAGTGCTCCTCCCGGATGCCGCGGAAGTCGGGCAGCTCGTAGGGGAGGTCGCTGGGGCGCAGGAGAGGGTTCACCGGGATCAGCTTCTGTCGGGCTCGGGGCGGGTCGGGCGCGCGGATTTGCTCGGGACACAGTACCGCGCCCGTGTTGCGGGGAGGCTACGTCCCAGGCGGCACGCCCCGGGGCCGGCAGCTCCTGGCCCGGGACGCGCCTCCGCCCCGGGCCCCCTCCCGGCGGAGGCCCGGATGAAGTTCAGGGGTGGAGGCCCAGGGTCGGCCGGGTCACTCGGTGAGCGACCAGAACCGCCTGTCCCGGTCCCACTGGACCGCGCCCTTGTGCGCCCGGCGGAAGCTCTTCAGGACGTCCTTGTGGATCGCCGTGTGGCCCCGCTCGTTCTCGTGCACCCACTCCGGGCCGAACTGCTCCCGGATCTCCGCCACGGCCTCCTCCTGGGAGACCCGGGCCCGGGTCCTGATCTGGCCGATCAGCCAGTCTGCGATCTCTTCTGCTGTAGTCATGGGCTCACCCTATGGGCAGCCCGGCCCCGCGACCACGCCGCGCCCCCGGCCGGGGGAGCGCCGGCACCGGGCGCACGCGCGCACGCCCTAGGATGGAGCGCATGTCCAGACCCCACGTGCGCCTGCTCGGCCAAGGCATCCGGTACCTGACGAAACTGCGCGGCGGAGGCTCCGCGTTCCCCGGCCTCGTCATGGAGCGGCTGCACCCCGGCTTCGTGGCGGAGGAGCTCGCGAAGCTCCCGCACGGGGTCGTGGTGATCAGCGGCACCAACGGCAAGACCACCACCACCAAGATGGCCGTCCAGCTGCTGCGCGCCCAGGGCTACAAGGTGTTCACCAACCGCACCGGCTCCAACTTCGTCCGCGGCGTGGCCGCGGCGCTGCTGGGGGAAATGAGCCTCACGGGCCGCCTCGACGCGGACATCGCCGTGCTGGAGCTCGACGAGGCGCACGCCGTGCACTTCGTGAAGCAGGTGAAGCCGCGCTACGCGCTGCTGCTCAACGTCATGCGCGACCAGCTCGACCGGTTCGGCGAGATCGACACGACCCGCCGGATGCTCGCCCAGGTCGCCGCGGCCACCACGGGCACCGTGGTCCTGAACCGCGAGGACCCCCGCATCGCCTCCCTGGCCGAGCACGTCCCCGAGGGCACCGGCGTGCGCTGGTTCGGCCTCGCGCCCGCCCTGCGGCCCATGTTCCCCTCCGACGACGACATGCGCTCCGCCGGCGGCCCCGACGCCGAGGAGGACCACGAGCAGGAGCTCGCCCCCCGCCCTCCCGCCGCGGTGGAGCTGACCTCCTTCGAGGCGAACCGGGTGCGCCTCACCGTGGACGGCGAGCCCCTCGACGCCACCGTGGAGCTCTACGGCGTCTACAACATCTACAACGCCGCGGCGGCACTGGCGCTCGCGCTCGCGGTGGCCGGCCCGGACGCCGACCGCACCGCGCTGCTCGACGAGCTCTCCCGCGTCACCCCGGCGTTCGGCCGCGGCGAGACCATCGAGGTGGGCGGGCGGCCCCTGCAGCTGCTGCTCGTGAAGAACCCCGCCGGGTTCCGCCTCTCCCTGGCCTCGGCCCGGCCCGGGGACTACGCCACGATGATCACCATCAACGACGAGTACGCCGACGGCCGCGACGTCTCCTGGCTGTGGGACGTCGACTTCCACTCCCTGCGCGAGGGCGGCGTGGACGTGGTCTCCGGCACCCGCGCCTGGGACATGGCGCTGCGCCTGGACTACGACGAGGTGGCCGTCCGGGAGGTCGTCCCGGGCCTCGGCGACGCCCTGCGCCGGTTCGTCGCCGGGGCCGGGGACCGGCCCATGCGCGTCTTCTGCACCTACACGTCCATGCTCGAGCTGCGCCGGGAGCTGTCCCGGGTGGCCGAGGTCGCCGAGATCTGAGAGCCGACCGAATGACTTCCTCCACGCCCACCCCCCGGACCGAGCGCACCGTGCACCTCGTCCAGCTCTACCCGCGGGACATGAACATCTACGGGGACTGGGGCAACACCCTCACCCTCAAGCGCCGGCTCGAGCGGTACGGCTACGCCGTGCGGCTCACCGACCACGACCCCGGGGACCGGTTCCCCGCCGACGCCGACCTGCTCGTGGGCGGCGGCGGCCAGGACTCCGGGCAGTTCCGGGTCCAGGAGGACCTGCAGCGGATCGCCCCCGAGCTGCGCGCCATGGCCGCCGACGGCGTGCCGATGCTCGCGATCTGCGGGCTCTACCAGCTGTTCGGCCACGAGTTCCGCACCGGGGCGGGGGAGACCCTGCCCGGGATCGGGCTGCTGGACCTCACCACCGTGGGCGGGCCCACGCGCCTGATCGGCAACATCGTGCTCGAGTCCCCGGAGTTCGGGACGGTCGTGGGCTACGAGAACCACTCCGGGATCACCCGCCTGGGCCCGGGCCAGGCCCCGCTGGGGCGGGTCGTCAAGGGCGCCGGCAACAACGGCGAGGACGGCACCGAGGGGGCGCGGCTGCACAACGTCGTGGGCTCCTACCTGCACGGGTCGATGCTGCCGAAGAACCCCGCGGTGGCCGACCACCTGATCCGCGCGGCCGTGGAGCGCCGGTGCGGGGGCTTCGACGCGGAGCCCCTCGACGACACCTTCGCCGAGCGCGCGCGGGAGGTCGCGCAGGCCCGGCCCCGCTGAGCGCAGGCCCCGGGCGCGACCGCACCCGGTAGAATGGACCAGGACTTTTCCGGCCCGTCCCGCCATCCCGCCGGGACGGGCCGTGTCGGACCGACGACCGGGACCCTCCGGGACGTCCCGCTGATTCCGAGGAGGAACGCATGTCAGGGCACTCCAAGTGGGCCACGACCAAGCACAAGAAGGCCGCGATCGACGCCAAGCGCGCCAAGGCCTTCGCCAAGTACATCAAGGGCATCGAGGTGGCGGCCCGCATGGGCGGGGCCGACACCGCCGGCAACCCCGCCCTGGACCTCGCCGTCTCCAAGGCCAAGAAGAACTCCGTCCCGGTGGCCAACATCGACCGCGCGATCAAGCGCGGCGCAGGCCTGACCGGTGAGGTCGTGGACTACACCGAGATCCTCTACGAGGCGCGGGGCCCGCAGGGCACGGCCCTCTACATCGAGTGCCTCACCGACAACAAGAACCGCGCCGCCTCCGAGGTGCGCGTGGCGGTGACCCGCAACGGCGGCACCATGGCCGACTCCGGCTCCGTGGCCTTCCTCTTCGAGCGCAAGGGCGTCGTCGAGGTCGCCAAGAAGGACGGGCTCGCCGAGGACGACGTGCTCATGGCCGTCCTGGACGCCGGGGCCGAGGAGGTCGTGGAGCTGGAGGACGAGTTCGAGGTCGTCTCCGAGGCCACCGACCTCCCGGCCGTCCGCACGGCCCTGGACGAGGCGGGGCTCGAGTACAACAACGACGACCCGCAGTTCCGGCCCACCATGAAGGTGGAGCTGGACGCCGAGGGCGCCCGCAAGTTCCTGCGGCTCGTCGACGCGGTGGAGGAGCTCGACGACGTGCAGAACGTCTACTCGAACGCCGAGATCCCCGCCGAGGTCATGGCCCAGCTCGAGACCGAGGACTGACCACGGCCTCCCAGCGGATCCTCGGGATCGACCCCGGGCTGACCCGGTGCGGGTTCGGCCTGATCGACATGGCCGCCAACCGGACCGCGTCCTTCGTGGACGTCGGGGTCGCCGGCACGGAGGCGGCCGACCCGCTGGACCGGCGCATCCTGCGGATCTGGGAGGCGGCCGAGCGGTGGATCGAGCGCTACGCCCCGGACGCCGTGGCGCTGGAGCGGGTGTTCGCCCAGGCCAACGTGAACACGGTCGTGGGCACGGCCCACGCCTCGGGCGCGGTGATCGCCGCCGCGGCCCGGCACGGGATCCCGGTGGCCTGGCACACCCCCTCCGAGGTGAAGGCCGCGGTCACCGGGGACGGCACGGCCGACAAGGCGTCCGTGGGCCGCATGGTCGTGCGGATCCTCCGCCTCGAGGAGGCCCCGAAGCCGGCCGACGCCGCCGACGCCCTGGCCATCGCGATCTGCCACGGCTGGCGCGGGGGCGGGACGGGCATGGACACCACCGCCCGCACCGAGACCCACCAGGGCGCCCGGCCGGTGGCCCACCGGCGCCGCGCCATGACCCCCGCCCAGCAGGCCTGGGCCGAGGCGGAGGCCCGGGCCCGCCGGGGCGGCCGCCGCTGACCGGGCCGGGGCCGATCGGGCCGCGGAGGCCGTGGTGGTCGCGTCGGGGCGCACTGCTAGAGTGGCCGCGACAGCGTATTCGTAGGTGTGTTCGACTCGGCGCGGCCGGGCCGGAGCACGGGGAAGGAGCCGCGCGGTGATCGCGTCCATCACGGGACAGGTCGAGCACGTCGGCCTCACCACCGCCGTCGTGTCGGTGGGCGGCTTCGGCGTCCAGGTGCACGCCACGGCCGAGACGCTCTCGGGGCTGCGCACCGGGGCGGAGGTGCGGCTGGACACCGCCTACGTGGCGCGCAAGGACGAGGCGCCCCTGCTCTTCGGCTTCCGCGGGGCGGCCGAGCGGGAGGTCTTCGAGATCATGCTCGGCGTCAGCGGCGTCGGCCCCCGCACCGCGCTGGCCGTGCTCTCGGTGCTCGGCCCCGACGACGTCCACCGCGCCATCGCGCAGGGCGACGCCAAGGCGTTCACCCGGGTCCCCGGCATCGGCCCCAAGGGCGCGCGGCGGATCGTCCTGGAGCTCGCCGACAAGCTCATCGTCCCCGAGCGGCCCGCCGCGCCGGCCGCCGCCCCCGTCGAGCCCTGGCGGGCGCAGCTGCTGGAGGCCCTCGTGGGCCTGGGCTGGAACGAGAAGGACGCGGCCCGCGGGATCGCCGACGCCCTCGCCGACCGCGACGACCTCGTGGCCTCCGGCGACGTCCCGGTCCTGCTCCGCACCGTCCTCGCGTGGCTGGGCGCCGCGAAGGCCGGCACCCGCAGCGCCGCCGAGCGGGGGGCGTGACCGTGGCCCGCGAGGACGGCGCCGCCGTCAACTCCCGGGACCGGATCGTCTCCGCGGACAACGAGCCCGACGAGAAGCAGCTGGAGGCCGCCCTGCGGCCGGCCAACCTCGACGAGTTCGTGGGCCAGAAGCGGGTCCGCCAGCAGCTCTCGCTGGTCCTGGAGGCGTCCCGGCTGCGCGGGCGCTCCGCCGACCACGTCCTGCTCTCCGGCCCGCCGGGCCTGGGCAAGACCACCCTCGCCATGATCATCGCGGAGGAGATGGGCGCGCCCCTGCGCATCTCCTCCGGCCCGGCCATCCAGCACGCCGGCGACCTCGCCGCGATCCTCTCCTCCCTCACCGAGGGGGAGGTGCTCTTCCTCGACGAGATCCACCGCATGTCCCGGCCCGCCGAGGAGATGCTCTACATGGCCATGGAGGACTTCCGGGTCGACATCGTCGTCGGCAAGGGCGCCGGCGCCACGTCCATCCCGCTCGACCTCCCGCCCTTCACCCTCGTGGGGGCCACCACCCGCGCCGGGCTGCTGCCGGGGCCGCTGCGCGACCGCTTCGGCTTCACCGGCCACCTCGAGTTCTACTCCGTGGACGAGCTGGAGCTCGTGCTGCGCCGCTCCGCCGGTCTCATGGACCTCGCGATGACCGCCGAGGGCTTCACCGAGGTCGCCTCCCGCTCCCGGGGGACCCCGCGCATCGCCAACCGGCTGCTGCGCCGGGTCCGGGACTGGGCGCTCGTGCACGGCGTCGACCGGATCGACGCCCGGACCTCGTCCACCGCCCTGGACATGTACGAGGTGGACGCCCGGGGCCTCGACCGGCTCGACCGCTCCGTGCTCGAGGCGCTCGTCGCCAAGTTCGGCGGCGGGCCCGTGGGCCTGTCCACCCTGGCGATCGCCGTGGGGGAGGAGACCGAGACCGTCGAGACCGTCGCCGAGCCCTACCTGGTGCGGGAGGGCCTGCTGGGCCGCACCCCGCGCGGGCGGATCGCCATGGCCGCCGCCTGGGAGCACCTGGGCCTCGTCCCGCCGGAGCACGCCGCCTTCCGCGACCCCGGCCTGCGCGCCGCCTTCGGCGGGGTCCCCCCGGTCGCAGCCGTGGCCGACGAGGCCGCGGACGCGCTACCCCTGTTCGAGGACTGACCCCCCCCCGGCACCGCGGCGGCCGGGACCGCGGTCCCGTCACGGACGGCGGCCTCCAGGGGGCTCCGGGTTCCATCCCCTACCATGGGACCCGACACCCGCAACCGACCGAACGGAAGTCCGTGAGCCAGCTCGTCCTCGCCCAGTCCCTCGCCGCCCAGGCCGCCCAGCCGACGGGAGGCGGCACCGCCTGGCTGCTCCCGCTCATGCTGGTGGCCATGGTGCTGCTCCTCTGGCTGCCCATGCGCCGCCAGAAGAAGGCCATGGCGCAGATGAAGGAGAAGCAGTCGACCATGATGCCGGGCACGGACGTCATGACGAACTTCGGCCTCTACGGCACCGTGCGGGCCATCGACCGGGACGCCAACAAGGCCGACCTGGAGATCGCCCCCGGCACCGTCGTCACGGTGCACCTGCAGACGCTCACCACCGTCGTGGAGGAGCAGGCCCCGGCCGAGCAGTCCGCCGCGGCCGCCCCGGAGGCCCGCACGGAGAGCCGCGCGGAGACCCGCACCGACACCCGCTCGGACGCCGCCGACGAGCTCCCCGGCTCCACGGCCGCGGAGCACCGGGACGACGAGGCCCCGCGCGAACCCGGACAGCGCAACGACTGACCCCCCTCGGGACCACGGGCCGACCTCTGGTCGGCCCGTTCCCATGAGCAGGCCCGGGACACCGGGCCGCTGCGCGTAAGGAAGACCATGGCACTGACCACACGCAAGACGTCCGGCGCCGCCGGACCCGAGGCCCCGGGCGGCTCCCGCGCGGCGCGCCCCTCCGGCGGATCGGGCGCCCCGGTGCGCTCGGGCGTCCTGGCGGCCCTGTCCGGGGCCCGCCGCTCCCTGATCGGGCTGCTCCTGCTGCTCGCGCTGCTGGCCGGGCTGCTGGCCTGGGGCGCCGGCACCGACCGCACCGGCTGGGGGCCGAAGCTGGCCCTCGACCTCGAGGGCGGCACCCAGATGATCCTGTCCCCCTCCCTCCAGGGCGAGGACGCGGGGCAGCAGATCACCTCGGAGCAGCTGAACCAGGCCGTCGAGATCATCCGCCAGCGCGTGGACGGCTCCGGCGTGGCCGAGGCGGAGATCGCCACCCAGTCCGGGAGCAACATCGTGGTCTCCATGCCCGGCGTGCCCTCGGCGCAGACCCGCGAGCTGATCCAGACGTCCGCGGAGATGAACTTCCGGCCCGTGCTCACCAGCGGCCCGGCCGCGGCGGTGCCCGAGGACCAGCGCACGCCGGAGGACGAACTGCCGGAGCCCACGGCCGAGCCCGCGGACTCCTCCGACCCCAACTGGATCACCCCGGAGCTCTACCAGGAGTTCGAGGCGACCGACTGCACGGTCCCGCTGCCCCCCGAGGAGCGCGAGGCGCAGCCGGCCGACGAGCCGGTCGTGGCGTGCGAGCCCGAGACCGGCACCAAGTACCTGGTGGGCCCGGTCGAGATCCAGGGCACCGGCATCGCCGACGCCTCCTACGGGACCGCGCAGAACTCCCAGGGCGCGTCCCTGAACCAGTTCGCCGTGAACATCCAGTTCGGCCCCGAGGCCACCGACCGCTTCCGCCAGCTCTCCGAGCGGCTCTACGGCATCGGCCAGTCCTCCCAGGGCGACCCCCGCAGCCAGTTCGCCATCCTGCTCGACGGCCAGGTGGTCTCCGCCCCGTCGATGAACGCCGTGATCGCCGACGGCCAGGCGCAGATCACCGGCAGCTTCACCGAGGACCAGGCCCGCTTCCTGGCCGAGCAGCTCAAGTACGGCGCCCTGCCGGTGAGCTTCTCGATCCAGTCGGAGCAGCAGATCTCCGCGACGCTGGGCTCCGACCAGCTGCGGATGGGCATCATCGCCGGCATCATCGGCCTGGTGCTGGTGTGCGTGTACTCGCTGTTCCAGTACCGCCTGCTCGGCCTCGTGACCATCAGCTCCCTCGTGGTCGCGGGCGTGCTCACCTGGCTCGCGATCACCCTGCTGGGCTGGTCCGCGAACTACCGCCTGTCCCTGGCCGGGGTCGCGGGCCTGATCGTGGCCATCGGCCAGACCGCCGACTCGTTCATCGTCTACTTCGAGCGCATCCGCGACGAGATCCGCAGCGGCCGCTCCGTCCCCGCCGCCGTGGACCACGGCTGGCGGCGCGCCCGCCAGACCGTGCTCGCGTCCAAGGCCGTGAACCTGCTGGCCGCCGCGGTGCTCTACTTCGTGGCCGTCGGCAACGTCCGCGGCTTCGCCTTCACCCTGGGCCTGACCGCCATCGCGGACCTGCTGGTCGTCTTCCTGTTCACCCACCCGGTCATGGTCCTGCTCACCCGCACCCGCTACTTCGGCGGCGGCGGGAAGCACTCGGGGCTCAGCCCCGAGGCGCTCGACGCCGTGCCCCTCTACCGGGGCGCCGGGCGGCTGCGGGAGCCCGGCGCGGAACACGACGGGCTGACCATCGCCGAGCGCCGCCGGCGCGCCGCCCAGGCCGGCACCGAGGCCGGGACCCCGCCGGGCACCCCGGCCGACACCCCGGCCGGAGGCCCCGGCACCGCACCGGCCGGCGCCCCGGTGGGCGCGTCGCCGTCCACCGACCGCACCCCTGAGGAGAACGCCTGATGTCCCGGTTCGCTGATTTCGGCAACGCCCTGCACAGCGGGCGCACCTCCTACCCCTTCGTGGCGAAGGCGAAGCTCTGGCTCACGATCGCCGCCGTGCTCGTGGTCCTCTCCGCGCTCGTGCCCGTGGCCAAGGGCGGGTTCAACCTCGGCATCGACTTCACGGGCGGGTCCGAGTTCACGGTCTCCGCCGTGCCGGAGGCCGACGTCGCCACGGGGGAGCGCGCCGTGGCCGAGTCCTCGGACGCCGCGGAGGCCGAGGTCACCAACATCGCCCCCGAGACGATCCGGGTGCGCACCGAGCAGCTGGACGACGACGAGACCCTCGCCGTGAAGGAGGCGCTGGTGAGCGCCTACGGGGTCGGCGAGGACGACGTGACCTCGAACTTCGTGGGCCCCACCTGGGGCGCCGGCGTCACCAGCCAGGCCCTGTGGGGACTGGTGGTGTTCGTCGTGCTGGCCACCGCGCTCATGGCCCTGTACTTCCGCACGTGGAAGATGTCCGTCTCGGCGATCGCGGGCATGCTCGCGACCGTCGCGATCACCGCGGGCGTCTACTCGCTCGTGGGCTTCGAGGTCACCCCCTCGGCGGTCATCGGCTTCCTCACGGTGCTCAGCTACTCCCTCTACGACTCCGTGGTGGTCTTCGACAAGGTCCGCGAGAACACGGAGGGCCTGCTGGAGGGCACCGCGCCACCCGAGCGGGCCGGCCGGACGTTCTCCGACCAGGTGAACCTCGCGGTCAACCAGACCCTGGTGCGCTCGATCAACACGTCCGTGGTGGGCATCCTGCCCGTGGGCTCGATCCTGTTCATCGGCTGGCTGGTGCTCGGCGCCGGCACGCTCAAGGACCTGTCCCTGGCCCTGTTCGTGGGCATCATCGTGGGCACCGTGGCCACCCTGTTCGTGGCCTCGCCCCTCTACGCGCTGCTGCGCCGCTCCGAGTCCGCCGTCCGCGCGCTGGAGGCCCGCGTGGCCGCTCCCGGGGAGCGTGCCGCCGAGCCCGCCGCGGCGCACTAGAATGTAGTCCACACCGTGGGCGGGTCGCGCAGGAGCCCCGCCGCACAGCACACGTCAGCTCGACGCCCGGGGCGGCGGCCGCACGGCCGCCGCCCCGGGCGCATCTTCCCGGAAGGGAGCACCGGTCATGAGCTCGTCCGACGACGGCGCCGTCCCCGCAGGCCAGGGCACCGCACCGACCCCGCCGCGCCGGTCCGACATGGCCGGCACGCACTACGTCCTGCCCGCCTCCCGCCCGATTGTGGGACGGGCCGTGTTCCCCGGCCGCAGCGACCGCACCCGCTCGAGCCTGTCCTACCTCTCCGGCCGGCCGATGACCCACTCGCCGATCCTCGAGCCGCTGCTGCGCACCGTGCGCACCACCCACCCCGAGGAGGACCTCGAGGTCCTGGAGCGGGCCTTCAAGGTGGCGGAGAAGTGTCACGAGGGGCAGAAGCGCAAGAGCGGGGACCCCTACATCACCCACCCCGTGGCCGTGACCACGATCCTGGCGGAGCTCGGCATGACCGGCGCGACCCTCGTGGCCGCGCTGCTGCACGACACCGTCGAGGACACCGACTACACCCTCGAGCAGCTCCGCGCGGAGTTCGGGGAGGAGGTCGCAGCCCTCGTGGACGGCGTCACCAAGCTGGACAAGGTCCAGTACGGGGACGCGGCGCAGGCCGAGACGGTGCGCAAGATGATCGTGGCGATGGCCAAGGACATCCGGGTGCTCGTGATCAAGCTCGCCGACCGGCTGCACAACGCCCGCACCTGGCGCTTCGTCTCCGCGGAGTCCTCGGGGAAGAAGGCCCGCGAGACCCTCGAGATCTTCGCGCCGCTGGCCCACCGCCTGGGCATGAACACCATCAAGTGGGAGCTCGAGGACCTCGCGTTCGCCGCGCTGTACCCCAAGGTCTACGACGAGATCGTGCGGATGGTGGGGGAGCGCCAGCCCCAGCGCGAGCGGTCCCTCGCCAAGATCCGGGAGCGGATCGCCGAGGACCTCGGGGAGGCGGGGATCGAGGCGACCATCACGGGCCGGCCCAAGCACTACTACTCGATCTACCAGAAGATGATCGTGCGCGGGAAGGACTTCGACGAGATCCACGACCTGCAGGCGGTCCGGGTCCTGGTGAACACGGTGCGCGAGTGCTACGCCGCCCTGGGCGCGCTGCACGCGCGGTGGCGGCCCCTGCCGGGGCGGTTCAAGGACTACATCGCCATGCCGAAGTTCAACATGTACCAGTCCCTGCACACCACGGTGATCGGCCCGGACGGACGGCCGGTGGAGATCCAGATCCGCACCCACGAGATGCACCGCCGCGCCGAGTACGGCGTGGCCGCGCACTGGAAGTACAAGGACCAGGTCAACCAGGCGAACTCGGCCACCCCGAAGGCGCAGGAGGGGGACCTCAACTGGCTGCGCTCCCTCGTGTCCTGGCAGGAGGAGACGAAGGACTCCTCCGAGTTCCTCGACTCCCTGCGCTACCAGATCAACACCTCCGAGGTGTACGTGTTCACGCCCAAGGGCGAGGTCATGGCCCTGCCGGCGGGCTCCACCCCGGTGGACTTCGCCTACGCGGTGCACACCGAGGTGGGCCACAAGACGATCGGCGCCCGGGTCAACAGCAAGCTCGTGCCGCTGTCCTCGGAGCTCCAGCACGGGGACTGGGTGGAGGTGCTCACCTCCCGGTCCGAGCACGCCGGACCGTCCCAGGACTGGCTGAAGTTCGTGCGCTCCCCGCGGGCGCGCAACAAGATCCGCCAGTGGTTCTCCAAGGAGCGCCGGGAGGAGGCCATCGAGAAGGGCAAGGACGCGCTGACCCGGGCGCTGCGCAAGCACCACCTGCCGCTGCAGCGCACGCTCACCCAGGAGTCCCTGCTCGCCGTGGCCCAGGACTTCCACCGCTCGGACATCAGCTCCCTGTACGAGGCGATCGGCACGGACGTGGTCAGCGCCCAGGACGTCGTCGAGAAGCTCGTGGGCAACCTGGGCGGCGCCGACGGCGCGGAGGAGGACCTCGCCGAGTCCACCCTCGCCACGCAGCCGGTCCGCCCCCGGGTCTCCGACTCCGGCGTGGTCGTCAAGGGCGCCTCGGACGTCTACGTGAAGCTCGCCCGCTGCTGCACCCCGGTGCCGCCGGACGACATCATGGGGTTCGTCACCCGCGGCGCCGGGATCTCGGTGCACCGCAGGGACTGCGCCAACATGCTGGCGCTGACCTCCACGGAGCGGGTCGTGGAGGTGGAGTGGGCGCCCACCCAGTCCAGCGTCTTCCTCGTGGAGATCCAGGTGGAGGCCCTCGACCGGAAGTCGCTGCTCTCCGACGTCACCCGGGTGCTCTCCGAGAACCACGTGAACATCCTCTCCGCGTCCGTGCACACCTCGAAGTCGCGCCTGGCGATCTCCCGGTTCTCGTTCGAGATGGGCGACCCCCGCTACCTGGACCACGTGCTCAACCAGGTGCGCCGGATCGACGGGGTCTACGACGTCTACCGCACCTCCGGCCACCGCCCGATCTCGGAGCCCTCCGGGCGCTGAAGCACCGGGCGCTGCGCCGCCGGGTGCTGAACCGCCGGGGCGCTGAACCGCCGGGGCGCTGAACCGCCGGGGCGCCGAGCCGCTGAGGCACCGTGCCGTCCGGCCGGGACCCGCACCGTGGGCGCCCGCTCGCCTCAGTGCGCTGGTTCGCCCCAGCGCACCGGCCGGCCTCAGTGCGCCGGCTCGCCTCAGCGCACCGGCTCGCCTCAGCGCACCGGCTCGCCTCAGCGCACCGGCTCGCCTCAGCGCACCGGCCCGCGTCAGCGCACCGGCCGGCCGAGGGCCCGGGCGGCCCGGCGGACCCGCACCAGCGCCGCCTGGCGCCCGGGCATCCGCTCGAAGCTCTCCAGGGCGGCGTGCACCAGGTCCGGCGGGCAGTGCAGGTGGGGGGCGTGCATGAGCTTCTCCAGGGCCGCCGTGCCCTCGCGCCCCGGCACGTGCAGGGCCAGGTCCACCGCGGTGCGCAGCGGCGTGGTGACGCGCACCGGACCGGCGTCGTGCAGGTCGTAGGCGCCCAGCGTCACCTGGTGCAGGGTCAGCCCGTCCGGGACGGGGGACATGGTGGTGCGCCGCAGCTTGTCCAGCAGCACGGGCAGGGTCGCGGGGGCGCGGGCGCAGTCGTAGAACCACGCCGCGGAGAGCCGCCCCAGCGCCCCGCGGAGCAGCAGGTGCGGGGGCAGCTGCGCCACCAGGGCCGCGACCTTCACCGCCCGGGTCACCGGCCGGCCCCGCAGCACGTGGGCCTCCAGCACCACGGGCACCACCACGCCGTCCGCCACGAGCGCGGAAAGCTCGACCCGCGGGAACGGGCGGCCGGGCAGCAGGAGGGCGTCGGGGTGCCACGGGTCGTCGGGGAGCCACGGGGCGTCCATGGCCCCAGCCTGGCCCGGCGCCCCGGCCACGCGGAAGGCCCCGCGGCGGCGCTGTGGACAACGCGGCCGCGGGGCCTCCCGGGGGCTCGATGCAGGTGGCTCAGTGCAGGTCGGCGGCGGAGCGGCGCAGCGTCTCCAGCCACTGCCGGCTCGTGGCGAGCTCGCCCTCGAGCTTGGCGGCCCGCCTGGTGTCCCCGCCGGCCTGGGCCTTGGCCAGCGCGGCCTCCTGGTCCTCGATCTTCGCCTCGAGCTGGGCGAGCATCGAGTTGGACCGGGCCTTCGTCTCCGGGTTGGAGCGCTGCCACTTCTCGTCCTCGACCTTGCGCACGGCGTCCTCGACGGTGCGCAGCTCCGCCTCGACCCGGCGCATGTGGGCGCGGGGGACCTTGCCGGCCTGCTCCCAGCGGTCCAGGATGTCGCCGAGCGCGCGCTTGGCGGCCTTGAGGTCCGTGACCGGCAGCAGCGCCCTGGCTTCGGCCAGCAGCTGCTCCTTCACGGCGAGGTTGCCCTCGAACTCCTGGTCCAGCTGGTCGTTGGCGGCCTTGCGCGCCTCGAAGAACCGGTCCTGGGCGGCCCGGAACCGCGTCCACAGGGCGTCGTCGTCCTTCTTGGAGGCCCGCTTGGTCTGCTTCCAGCGGTCCATGAGCTGCCGGTACTCGCCGGCGGTCGCGCCCCAGTCCGTGGAGCCGGACAGGGCCTCCGCCTCGGCGATGAGCGCCTCCTTGGCCTTCTTCGCCTCGGCGTTGTCCGCGTCCAGCTGGGAGAAGAACGCGCGGCGGTGCTTGTCGAAGGTGGTGCGCGCGGTGCGGAAGCGCTTCCACAGGGCCTCCTCGGCGGACCGGCCCAGGCGCACGCCCGACTTCTGGTGCGCCTTCCACTGCTCGAACAGCTCGGCCATCCGCGCGGACGCCTGCTTCCACTGGGTCCGCTGGGGGTCCTGGGCGGCGATCTTCTCGGCCTCCGCCACGATCGCCTCCCGCGCGGCGACGTTCTGCGCGCGCTGGGCCTCGTGGGCGGCGCGCTCCGCGGCCTCCAGCTCCCGGATCGCCGGGCGCAGCGCCTCGAGCCGGGCCTCCAGGGCCTTGACGTCCCCCAGCATGTTGCGCTGGGCGACCTGCTCGACGAGGTGGTCGACCGTCTTGAGCATGTCCGACGACGGGGCGCCCGCGGCCACGCGCTGCTCGAGCAGCGCCACCTGGGCCTCCACGTCCTCGAACTTCCGGGCGAAGTAGCCCAGCGCCTCGTCCTCGGTGGCGTCCGGGAACTGCCCGCAGAGCACCTCCTCGCCGTCGACCACGACGTAGACGTGGCCGTCCTCGGTGACCCGGCCGAAGGGCCGGGCCCGCTCCAGGGTCTCCGGGGAGGCCAGGGCGGGGGCCGCCGCCGGGGCCGGCCCGGGGTTCGACGCGGGCGCGGGCGCAGGTGCCGCGGGCACCGCCGGTGTCGCGCTCGGGCCCGGGGCCGGTGCCGCCGGGGCGGCGGGCGCCGCCGGTGCGGCCGAGGCCTGCTGGGGAGGCGCCGGCACGGCCGGCTTCGGCGCGGGTCCCGGGGCGGGGACGGGGCGGGGTGTGGGCTGGTCGTCGGATTCGAGACGTTCGGTCACCGCTGAAACTACTTTCGCTCTCGCCGGGACCGCCGCCGGAGCGTGCGCCCGGTGATCGGCGTCCGGCATCGGACAATCGTCGTGCCCATACTACCGAGGGCGTCCAGGCCGGCCGCTTCCGGGCGGGTCCCTCCGGTCCCGGGCCCCGGTGCTTTGGGCCGGGCGGGCGTCGCTCTCTAGGATGAGGGGCGGACGCGCACGCCCCGGCCGCCGCACCGCACCGCCGCGCCGCCGTCCCCGCATCCTGTCGCCCGACCGCCGTCCCACCCGAGGAGCACGTCCCCATGGCCCGCAAGACCTCCCTGTCCGGTTTCCCCGAATGGCTTCCGGAGGAGCGTCTGGTCGAGCTGCACGTGCTCGACGTCCTGCGCGAGACCTTCGAGCTGCACGGCTTCTCCTCCATCGAGACCCGCGCGGTCGAGACCGTGGGGCACCTGCTGCGCAAGGGCGAGATCGACAAGGAGGTCTACGCCGTCTCCCGGCTCCAGGAGGACGAGGACGCAGGCTCCCCGAAGGGGGAGGACCAGCTGGCGCTGCACTTCGACCTCACCGTGCCCTTCGCCCGCTACGTGGTGGAGAACAGCGGCTACCTCACGTTCCCGTTCCGCCGCTACCAGATGCAGAAGGTGTGGCGCGGTGAGCGCCCCCAGGAGGGCCGCGCCCGCGAGTTCACCCAGGCGGACATCGACGTGGTCGGCGACGGCACGCTGCCCTTCCGCTACGACGTGGAGCTGGCGCTCGTGATGATCGACGCCCTGTCGAGGCTGCCCATCCCGCCGTTCACGCTGCGGATCAACAACCGCAAGCTCGCCGAGGGCTTCTACCGCGGGATCGGGCTCACCGACGCCGACGGGGTGCTGCGCAACATCGACAAGCTGGAGAAGATCGGCCCCGAGAAGGTCGCCGAGGCGCTGCGCGAGGAGCTCGGCGCCACCGCCGAGCAGGCCGCGGCCGCCCTCGAGCTGGCGTCCATCCGCACCGACGACACCTCCTTCGTGGAGCAGGTCCGCGCCCTGGGCGTCACCGACGAGCTGCTCGACGAGGGCCTGGCCGAGCTCGCCGAGGTGGTCGGCGAGGCCTCCCGGCGCGCCCCCGGCAAGGTCGTCGCAGACCTGTCGATCGCCCGCGGCCTCGACTACTACACCGGCACCGTCTACGAGACCGTCCTGGTGGGCCACGAGCACCTGGGCTCCATCTGCTCGGGCGGCCGCTACGAGTCGCTGGCGTCCACGGGCAAGAAGACGTACCCGGGCGTCGGGCTGTCCGTCGGCGTGACCCGGCTGGTCACCCGCATGCTCTCCCAGGGCATGGCCGTCCCGTCCCGCAAGGTCCCCACGTCCGTCCTGGTCTCCCTGGTCGACGAGGAGTCGTGGTCCCAGGCCCAGGACGTGGCCGGGCAGCTGCGCGCCCGCGGCGTCTCGTGCGAGGTCTCGGCGACGGCCGCCAAGTTCGGCAAGCAGATCAAGTACGCGGAGCGCCGCGGCATCCCGTTCGTGTGGTTCACCACCCGCGGCGAGGACGGCGCCCTGGCCCACGAGGTGAAGGACATCCGCTCCGGCGAGCAGGTCCCCGCCGACCCGGCCGCCTGGGCCCCGCCCGCCGAGGACCTGCGCCCGGTCGTCCGGGCCGTGGCGGCCGTCGGCGCCTGACTTCCGGCGCGCCGAGTCCCCTCCCACACGCGCCCTGCCACGGCGAGTCCCCTCCCACGCGGCAATCCCCCATGTCACTGCATGGGGGATTGCCGCGTTCAGGGGGACTCGGCGCAGGGCGGGGGCGGCAGCGGGGGTCAGGGTCAGTCGTGGCGGCGGGCCAGCACGAGCGCGCGGCCGGCCAGGCCCACCGCGAAGACCCCGAGCATCGTGAGCACCGACGGCCACGGCAGCGTGAACGCCAGCAGCAGGCACCCGGTCAGCCCCACCGCGTTGACAGCCCGCGGTGCCCACCCGGGACGCTGCGCCATGGTCAGCGCGGAGAGGTTGGCCAGCGCGTAGTAGACCAGCACGCCGAAGCTGGAGAACCCGATGACCGTGCGGACGTCGCCGAGCAGCACGAGCACCACCACGATCCCGGCCACGGCCAGCTCCGCCGCCCACGGCGACCGGCGCCGCGCGGAGACCGCGCCCAGCGCCGGGGGCAGGTCGCGCCGCCGCGCCATGGCCAGGACCGTCCGGGAGATCCCGGCGACCAGGGCCAGCAGCGCCCCGAGCGTGGCCAGCGCGGCGGCCACGGTGACCACGGCGGCGCCGGCGGTCGTGGCCCCCGCGAGCCAGCCGGCGCTCTCCACCGCCGCCAGCAGCGGGGCCGGGGACGCCGCGAGCCGGTCGACGCCGAGGAAGCGCAGCAGCCCCAGCCCGAGCAGGCCGTAGAGCAGCAGGGTGACCGCGAGCGCGCCCAGCACGGCCCGGGGGATGGTCCGCTCGGGGTCCCGGACCTCCTCGCCCATGGTGGCCACGCGGGCGTAGCCGGCGAACGCGAAGAAGAGGGTACCCGCCGCGGGCAGGACGCCCCACGCCGTGCCGTCCCAGGCCGCGCCGGCACCGGCGGCGGGCCCCTCGCCGGAGAGCAGGAGCACGGCCAGGCCCAGCAGCACGGCCAGGACCGGCAGGACCAGCAGCTGCGTGAGCCGGGCGGTGCGGCTGACCCCGCCCAGGTTGACGGCGGTCAGTCCCACCACGGCGGCGACGGCGAGCAGCCGCGCCCAGGCGTCGTCGGCCCCCGCGAGCTCGGCCGCGTAGAGGCCGAACGTCAGGGACATGGCGGCCGCAGAGGCCGTCTTGCCGGTCACGAACCCCCAGCCGGCCACGAACCCCGGCCACGGGCCGAGCCGCTCGTTGGCGTACACGTAGGTGCCGCCCGAGGCGGGGTAGCGGGCCGCGAGCTGGGCCGTGGAGGTGGCGTTGCACCACGCCACGACCGCGGCGAGCACCAGGGCCAGCGGCAGCCACGGGCCCGCGTGCGCGGCCGCGGGGGCGAACGCGACGAACACCCCGGCGCCGACCATCGAGCCCACGCCGATCAGGGCGGCGTCCAGGGTGCCCAGCCGCCGGGCGAGGCCGTGCGGGGCGGGGGAGGTGCTCATCGTGGTCCTGTCGTCCTGCCGCCGGAGGGGCGGGCTGTAAACTCGTGTCCGAACGAGAGTAGGGGCACCGGGCAAACCCCGGGTGAACACCGCGGGACACACCGCGCGCCGTGTCGTCCCCGTCCGAACCTCCCGAACAACGAAGGGTTTTTGAGTGCTGCGCACACACAACCTCGGCGGACTGCGCGCCGAGCACATCGGAGAGACCGTCACGCTGGCCGGCTGGGTCGGCCGGCGCCGCGACCACGGAGGCGTGGCCTTCCTGGACCTGCGCGACGCGTCCGGGATCGCCCAGATCGTGGTGCGCGACGAGGCGGACTTCCACCACCTGCGCAACGAGTTCGTCCTGCAGGTCACCGGCACCGTGGAGCGCCGGCCGGAGGGCAACGAGAACCCGGCCCTGGCCACCGGCGAGGTCGAGGTCATGGCCCGGACCGTGACCGTGCTCAACACGGCCGCCCCGCTGCCCTTCCAGATCGACGAGCACGTGGAGGTCGGCGAGGAGACCCGCCTGCGCCACCGCTATCTGGACCTGCGCCGCCCCGAGCCGGCCCGCATCCTGCGGCTGCGCTCCGAGGCCAACCGGGTGGCCCGCGAGCTGCTGCACGGCGACGACTACCTCGAGGTTGAGACCCCCACGCTGACCCGCTCCACCCCCGAGGGAGCCCGCGACTTCCTGGTCCCCGCCCGCCTGGTCCCGGGCTCCTGGTACGCCCTGCCGCAGTCCCCGCAGCTGTTCAAGCAGCTGCTGCAGGTCGGCGGCGTCGAGAGGTACTTCCAGATCGCCCGCTGCTACCGCGACGAGGACTTCCGCGCCGACCGCCAGCCGGAGTTCACCCAGCTCGACATCGAGGCCTCCTTCGTGGAGCAGGACGACGTCATCGCCCTGGGCGAGCGCATCGTCGCCGCCCTGTGGAGGCTCATCGGCGTGGAGATCCCCACCCCGATCCGGCGCATGACCTACGCCGAGGCCATGGCCCGGTACGGCTCCGACAAGCCGGACCTGCGCTTCGGCCTGGAGCTCACCGAGCTCACCGAGTACTTCCAGGACACGACGTTCCGCGTGTTCAAGGCCCCCTACGTGGGCGCCGTGGTCATGCCCGGCGGGGCCTCCCAGCCGCGCCGCACCCTCGACGCCTGGCAGGAGTGGGCCAAGCAGCGCGGGGCCAAGGGCCTGGCCTACGTCCTGGTCGGCGAGGACGGCACCCTGGGCGGCCCCGTGGCCAAGAACCTCACCGAGGCCGAGCGCGAGGGCCTGGCCGCGGCCACCGGCGCGCAGCCCGGCGACTGCATCTTCTTCGCCGCCGGCGAGCGCAAGGCCTCCCGCGCCCTGCTCGGCGCCGCCCGCGGGGAGATCGGCCACCGCACCGGCCTGATCGACGAGGACGCCTGGGCGTTCGTGTGGGTCGTGGACGCGCCCATGTTCGAGCCGGCCTCCGACGCCGTCGACTCCGGCGACGTCGCCGTGGGCGCCGGCGCCTGGACCGCCGTGCACCACGCGTTCACCTCGCCCAAGCCCGAGTTCCTGGACACCTTCGACCAGGACCCCGAGTCCGCGCTCGCCTACGCCTACGACATCGTGTGCAACGGCCACGAGATCGGCGGCGGGTCCATCCGCATCCACCAGCAGGACGTGCAGAGGCGGGTCTTCGAGGTCATGGGCATCGGCGAGCAGGAGGCGGACGAGAAGTTCGGCTTCCTGCTCGAGGGGTTCAAGTACGGCGCGCCCCCGCACGGCGGCATCGCCTTCGGCTGGGACCGCGTGGTCGCGCTGCTGGCCGGCGCGGACTCGATCCGCGAGGTCATCGCGTTCCCGAAGACCGGCAACGGCTTCGACCCGCTGACCGCGGCCCCGGCGCCCATCACGCCGCAGCAGCGCAAGGAGGCCGGCGTGGACGCCAAGCCGGAGCCCAAGGTCAAGCAGGTCGAGGGCGCCCAGGGCGAGCCGGTGGAGGCCGCCGCGAAGTAGCCGGCAGAGCAACCCCGCGGCCGGGACCGACGCACCGCGACGGTCCCGGTCCCGTCGTCCTCGGGAGGAAGGGAGGGCCGCCGCCGGAGCCCCGGCCGGGGCAGATGACCGTCCGTGACGGCCCGCACCCCCGGATCGGGGCGTGAGGGGTGCGCGGGCGGTCGATGTCGTCCATCATGGGGCGCGGACGGCCGTCGTCCCGACGGCACCGCCACCGAGGGGGCCCCCATGACCCGTCACCCTGCCACCGACCGAGACCCCGCCCTGACCCGCACGGCCTTCGAGAACGCCGGGGCCTGCTTCGCCGAGCTCGTCGCCGACATCGCGCCCGACCAGTGGGCCACCCCGGCCCTGGGCGCCTGGGACGTCCGGTCCCTCGTCGGCCACACCAACCGCGCCCTGACCACCCTCACCCGCTACCTCGACGAGCCCGAGGCGCAGGAGGTGTGCACCAGCCCGGGCCAGTACTACGCGCTGTCCGCGCGGGCGACCACCCCGCAGGAGGTCGAGGCCCGGGGCGTCGCCGCCGGCCAGGACCTCGGCGACGACCCCGCGGCGGCCGTGCGCACGGCCCTCGAGCGGGCACGGGCCGCCCTGGCGCGCTTCCCCGTGCCGGAGGACCCCGTCATCCGCACCGTCGTGGGCGGCATGCGGCTCAACGCCTACCTCCCCACCCGCACGTTCGAGCTCGCCGTGCACGGGCTCGACCTGTGCTCCGCCTGCGGACTGGAGATCCGCCCGCCCGACCACGTCCTGGCGGACGCGACCCGGACGGCGATGGAGATCGCCCATGAGAGCGGGCGCGTCCCCGACGTCCTGCTGGCCCTCACCGGGCGCCGGCCCCTCCCCGCCGGGTTCTCCGTCCTGCCCTGAGCGGCTGCGCTCAGAGCACCCGGTCCGCCGCCGCGGCGTAGCCCAGGC
Organism: Kocuria dechangensis; assembly: GCF_014636775.1. Lineage (GTDB taxonomy): Bacteria > Actinomycetota > Actinomycetes > Actinomycetales > Micrococcaceae > Kocuria > Kocuria dechangensis. The sequence continues at coordinate 98,114 of NZ_BMEQ01000011.1, read as the reverse complement.
CGATCAGGAGCCCGATGAGGGCCCCGGCCACCGCCTGGGCCGGGGTGTGGTCGCCGGTGCGCACCCGGGACACGGCCACGGCCAGCGGCACCGCCGTGGCCGGCGCGGCGGCCCACGGCACCACGAGGACGCCGATCGCCACGGCCCAGCATGCGGCCATCGCCACGTGGGCCGAGACCTTCCACCGCAGGGTCACCACCAGCAGCACGAGGATGCCCCCCAGCACGAACGCCGTGGTCAGCGGCACGACGGGCGGCGCCCCGAGCGCCACCTGCGCCCCCCCCACGAGCGCGGTCAGCGCCCCCGTGGCGGCGTAGACCGGCAGCCGCTGCGCCCGGGTCCGCACGAAGTGCCCGTCCACGAGCCCGCGCCGGGCCAGCACGCGCAGCACCAGCATCGGCAGGGAGGCCACGACCAGCGCCGTGCCGAGCCCCCACAGCGCGCCCGGCCACCCGGCCCCGGACCAGCCGGCGAGCACCAGCAGGGAGAGCACGAGCGGGGCCGGCGCGAACGCCTCGGCCACCAGGGTGCTGAGCCGTGCCGCGCCGCGCGTGTCGTCCATGGGACGGGACTAGCGGCGGTCCCGGGCGCCGCCGGCCGTGTGGTGGACTGGGGCGCATGCGCATCGTTCTGCAGAGAGTGACCCGGGCCGCCGTGAGCGTCGGCGGCGAGACGGTGGGGGCCTTCGACGGGCCGGGCCTCGTGGCCCTGGTGGGCGTGACCCACGACGACGACGCCGCCGTCGCCGCGAGGCTGGCCGAGAAGACCTGGACCCTGCGGCTGCTGGCGGGCGAGCGCTCGTGCGCCGACCTCGCCGCCCCGGTCCTGGCGGTCAGCCAGTTCACCCTCTACGGCGACGCCCGGAGGGGCCGGCGCCCGTCGTGGTCCGCGGCCGCTCCCGGTCCCGTCTCCGAGCCGCTGTTCGACGCCTACGTGCAGGCGCTGCGGGACCTGGGCGCCCGCGTGGAGACCGGCCGGTTCGGGGCCGAGATGCAGGTGGAGCTCGTCAACGACGGGCCCTTCACCGTGATCCTGGACAGCGCGGAGCTGGAGCGGCCCCGGCGGTCCTCATGAAACTCTCAGCGTCCGGCTGGCACCCTGGGCGCGAGGGGCGCCGGTGCACCGGTGCTCCGGGCACGGCCACCGGCCGGGACCTCGTGGTCCGGGAGGTGGCCCGGGCGACGGGGGAAGCCATGGGACGGTCCGCACGGACGGAGGAGCCCTCCCGCGCGGGGGCCGGGAGCGCTCCCGTCGGGCGGGGACGACGGCTGACAGGCGTCGACGCGGCCCGCGGACTGGCCCTGATCGGGCTGATGTCCGTCCACATCCTGCCGTCCTGGGACTACGCGGACGACGAGCCGACCTGGTCCTACATCCTGTTCTCCGGGGACTCCGCGGCGCTGTTCGCCCTGCTGGCCGGGGTCGGGCTGGGCCTGACCACCGGCGGCCGGCACCCGCACGAGGGGCGGGACCTGACCCGCGACCGGGTGGGACTGACGGTGCGCGCGCTGCTGATCGCCCTGGTGGGCCTGGGCATCGGCTACCTCATGCCGGAGGACGCCCCGGCGGACAACATCCTGATCTACTACGGGGTCTTCTTCCTGCTCGCCCTGCCGTTCCTGGGGCTGGGGGCCGGGGCGCTGTTCGCCGCGGCGGCCGGCTTCGGCCTCGGCGCCCCCGTGCTCATCTGGGGGGCGGGGGAGTCGCTGCCCGAGTTCGTCTCCGGGAACCCCACGGTCACGGACCTGCTGGCGGAGCCGGGGGCCACGCTCGCGCAGCTGGTGCTGACAGGCACCTATCCGGGCCTGACCTACGCGACCTACCTGCTCGTCGGACTCGGCGTGGGCCGGCTGGACCTGCGCCGGAGGGAGGTCCAGCTCCGGCTGCTGGTGGTGGGCCTGGGGACGACGCTCCTGGCCCGGGCGGGCTCCTACGTCCTGCTCCACGTCGCCGGCGGCTACCAGCAGCTGCTGGACAGCCCCGGGGTGGACGAGGAGGGACTGGCGGAGGCCCTGCTCTGGGGGCCGGACCAGCCGGCCGGCTCCACGGCGTGGTGGCTGGTGATCGACACCCCGCACTCCAACACCCCGTTCGCCATCGCGGCGAGCCTGGGGGTGGGCCTGGCGGTGCTGGGCTTCTTCCTGCTGGTCTCCCGCGGTGCCGGGGGGTGGCTGCTGCCGTTGGCGGCGATGGGCGGGATGACCCTGAGCCTGTACACCGCGCACCTGGTGGCGCTGTCCCTCGAGGTCCACTACGACCACCCCTACCTGTGGTTCTCGATCCAGCTGGCGGCCGCGGTGCTGTTCGCGGTGGCCTGGCGGCGCTCGCTGGGGCAGGGGCCCCTGGAGCGGGGGGTCGGGGCCGCGGTGCACGGCGCCCGCCGGCTGGTGCCGGGCGGCCCCTCCGTGACCGGGGGGGCACCGGTGAGACCGGGGGGCGGCCGGCCGCCGCAGGACAGTCGCTAGCCTGGAGGGGTGACCGGCTCCCTCTTCGACGACCTCGAGACCCCCGATCCCGGCGCCCACGGCGACCGGAGCACCGGCCAGGACGGCGACCGCGACGACCCCGCGGCGCCCGTGCGCCCCGGGGGCCGCTCCCGCCGGTCCCGCAGCCGCGCCCCGCTGGCGGTGCGGATGCGCCCGCGCACCCTCGACGAGGTCGTGGGCCAGCAGCACCTCCTGAAGCCCGGCTCGCCGCTGCGGGTCCTGGCGGGGCAGGACCGGGGCCCGGCGGGACCGTCGTCGATCATCCTGTGGGGCCCGCCCGGGACGGGCAAGACGACCCTGGCCCACGTCATCGCGCGCGGGGTGTCCCGGAAGTTCGTGGAGCTCTCGGCCATCACCGCCGGGGTCAAGGACGTGCGCCGCGTGATGGACGAGGCGCTCACCGACCGGGACCTGCACGGGCGCACCACCGTGCTGTTCCTCGACGAGATCCACCGCTTCACCAAGGCCCAGCAGGACGCGCTGCTGCCGGGGGTGGAGAACCGCTGGGTGGTGCTCGTGGCGGCGACCACCGAGAACCCGTCCTTCTCCGTGATCTCGCCCCTGCTCTCGCGCTCGCTGCTGCTGACGCTGCAGCCGCTGGAGCGCGCCGACATCGCGGCGCTGCTGGACCGCGCGGTCGTCGACCCCCGGGGCCTCAACGCCGAGGTGGAGCTGTCCGAGGAGGCGCGCGAGCACATCCTGGACCTGTGCGGCGGCGATGCCCGGAAGGCGCTGACCTCCCTGGAGGCGGCGGCCGGGGTCGCGTTCTCCGAGCTGGACGACGGCCACGACGCGGACGGCGACGACGCGGACGGCGACGACAACGGGGACGGCGGGGACCGCGAGGACACCGGCGCCGTGGCGCGCCGGGTGCCCGTCATCACCCGGGAGCACGCGGAGGAGGCCCTCGACCGGGCGGCCGTGCGCTACGACAGGAACGGGGACCAGCACTACGACGTGGTCAGCGCGTTCATCAAGTCGATCCGCGGCTCCGACGTGGACGCGGCCATGCACTACCTGGCACGGATGATCGAGGCCGGGGAGGATCCGCGGTTCATCGCCCGCCGGCTGATCATCTCCGCGTCCGAGGACATCGGGATGGCCGACCCCTCCGCGCTGCAGACGGCCGTGGCCGCCGCCGACGCCGTCCAGCTCATCGGCATGCCCGAGGGCCGGATCCCCCTGGCCCAGGCCGTCGCGCACCTGGCGACCGCGCCGAAGTCCAACGCCGCGTACACCGCGATCAACGAGGCGATCGCCGACGTCCGCGCCGGCCGGGCCGGTCCGGTGCCCCTGCACCTGCGCGACGCCCACTACCCGGGGGCCGGGCAGCTGGGCCACGGCCGCGGCTACGTGTACTCCCACGACGAGCCCAACGGGGTGGCGGCGCAGCAGTACCCGCCGGACGAGCTCGTCGGCACGGACTACTACCGGCCCACCGAGCACGGCCGCGAGCGGGAGATCGCCCACCGGCTCGGCATCCTGCGCGGCATCGTCCGGGGCCGGTAGCGGCTCACCGCCCGGAGAGCCGGCGCAGCACGGCGTCGGCCGTGCGCTCGTCGATGACGAGGTCCGTCACCACCCCGGCCCGCAGCGCCCCGATCACCCCCGGCACCTTGTGGTCCCCGGAGACCACGCACAGCCGCCGGGGGATCCGGCGCAGCTCCAGCGGCGTGGGCCCGGTGGCGCGGCGGTTGAGGCCGATGTCCGCGTAGGTGCCGTCCTCCCGCAGGAACACCGTGCACACGTCGCCCACCACCCGGTGGGCCGCGAGCTCCCGCAGGGCGTCCTCGTCGAGGTAGTCGCCGCTGTAGACCTGGGAGATCATCGGCCCGCGGAACGCCCCCACGCTGAACACGGCGAGGTCCGCGGCGTTGCGCACCGCCAGCACCCGCCGGACGGTCGACTCCTGCCACATCAGGGTGCGGGTGCGCTCGTCGTCGAAGAACGCCGGGGTGGGGAACGGCAGCAGCGACGCCCCGAAGGCCGAGGACATCTGCCCCAGCAGAGCCGGCGACTGCGCCGTCAGCGGCGAGCGCGCGCTCACCGCCCCGTTCATCTGCACCACGACGGCGTCCCGCGTCGGCTTCGGCTGCAGGTGCGCCGCCACGGCCGACGTCGTCGTCCCCCAGGCGACGGCCAGCGTCGTCCCGTCCCCGAACCAGTCCGCGAGCAGCGCCGCGGCGGACCGGGCCACCGACTCCAGCCGCTGCGGCTCCGTGGCGGCGCGCGCGGTCCCGGCCACGTGCGCGGTGACCCCGAACACCTCCCGCAGCCGCCGGGACACCTCGTGGCCCGCCGCAGGGGGAGCGGAGAGCGTGATCCGCACGATCCCCCGGTCCCGGGCGGCCTGCAGCATCCGCGACACCGTGGGGCGCGAGACCCCGAACCGGTCGGCCACCGCCTCCATCGTCATGCCCTGCACCCAGTACAGCTCCGCCGCGTGGTGCAGCTCGGCATCTCCGTGCACCTGCAACCCCTCCTTCTGCACGTCTGTTCATCCAGGTTGAGCATAGGTGCAATCGGGAGAAGAGTGTGAGGCACAGCACACCCGGGGCCACCCGCCCCGGCCGACCACAGGAGCACGACACCATGTCCCTCCCCACCCTCTCCGCCACCGACCGGGACCGTGCGCTCGCCGAGATGAGCGACGGGCCCGAGCTCGACGTCCTCGTCGTCGGCGGGGGCATCACCGGAGCCGGCATCGCCCTGGACGCCGTCACCCGCGGCCTGCGCACCGGCATCGTCGAGGCCCAGGACTGGGCCGGCGGCACGTCGCAGTGGTCCAGCAAGCTGGTCCACGGCGGTCTGCGCTACCTCCAGCAGCTCGACTTCAAGCTGGTCTCCGAGGCCCTCCGGGAGCGCGAGCTGCTCCTCGACTTCCTCGCCCCGCACCTGGTCCGCCCGGTCCCCTTCCTCTACCCGCTCACCCACCGCCTCTGGGAGCGCCCCTACGTGGCCGCCGGCATCGGCCTCTACGACGCCATGGCCCACGTCGGCGCCAAGGTGGCGACCCTGCCCTACCAGCGCCACTACGGCCTCAAGGGCATCCGGCGCGCCTTCCCCGACGTCCGGCCCGGCTCGATGGTCGGCGCCGTCCAGTACTGGGACGGCCGCGTGGACGACGCCCGCCTGGTCCTCACCATCGTCCGCACCGCCGTGCGCTTCGGGGCGCTCGCCGCGAACCGCACGAAGGCCGTCGCCTTCCCGAAGGACGAGAGCGGACGGGTGGTCGGCGCGACCCTGCGCGACCAGGAGACGGGCCAGGAGCGCACGGTGCGCGCGCGGACGGTCATCGCGGCGACCGGCGTGTGGACCGAGCGGACCCAGGACCTGGCCCACGCCGAGGGCGGGCTGCGCGTGCTCGCCTCCAAGGGCATCCACATCGTCGTCCCGCGCGAGCGGATCCGCGGCGAGATCGGGCTGATCCTGCAGACCGAGAAGTCCGTGCTGTTCGTCATCCCCTGGGAGCGGTACTGGCTCATCGGCACCACCGACACCCCCTACGAGCAGGGCCTCGAGGACCCGGTCGCCTCCGGCGAGGACATCGACTACGTCATCGACCACGCCAACGTGGTCCTCGACCGGCCGCTGACCCGCGACGACGTCATCGGCGTCTACGCCGGCCTGCGCCCCCTGCTCCAGCCGGGCACCAAGAAGGGCGGGGAGGCCCAGTCCACCAGGATCTCCCGCGAGCACACGGTCACCGAGATCGCTCCGGGGCTGATCTCCATCGCCGGCGGCAAGCTGACCACCTACCGGGTGATGGCCGAGGACGCGGTCGACCTGGCCCTGGGCGAGGAGCGCGCCGCGCAGGTGCCGTCGGTGACCGACCGCACCCCCCTGCTCGGCGCGGACGGCTACCTCGCCCTCCACCGGCAGGCCGCCGCCCTCGGGGCCCCCCACGGCTGGGACGAGGAGCAGGTCCAGCACCTGCTCGGCCGCTACGGCTCCGCGATCTCCGAGATCGTCGAGCTCGTCGAGGAGCGCCCCGACCTCGCCCGCCCGCTCGCCGGGGCCGCGCCGTACCTGCGGGCCGAGATCGTCCACGGCTGCACCCACGAGGGAGCCCTGCACCTCGAGGACCTCTTCGACACCCGCACCCGCCTCACGTGGGAGCAGCCCCGGCACGGGCTCGATGCCGTCGAGGAGATCGCGGACCTCGCCGCCGAGGCCCTCGGCTGGGACGAGCGGCGGCGAGCCGCCGAGGTCCGCGCCTACCGGGAGCGCTGCGCGGCCGAGGACGCCGCGGCCGCCACCGCCGACGACGCCGCCGCCGCCGCGGCCCGGGACGTCGCCCCCGACGTGCTCGAGCTCGTCCACCGCGCCTCCGGCTGAGCCGGTCCCGCCCACCGGGCCCCGGGCCGATCGGCCGGCCCGCCCGCCACCCACCCCTCGTCACCCACCACCCGAGGAGCCGCAGTGCTGCCCACGTCCACCCTCCTGATGCAGACGGTCGAGTCCGGGGCCGTCACCCTGCCCACCGTGTTCTGGTCCGAGGTCGCCGGCACGGCGACGCTGATCCTGCTCGGCGCCGGCGTCGTCGCCAACGCCGTGCTCCCCAGGAACAAGGGGGAGGGAGGCGGCTTCCTCATGATCAACTTCGGCTGGGGCCTCGCGGTCTTCGCCGGCGTGTACGTCGGCTGGCAGTCCGGGGCCCACATCAACCCCGCCGTCACCGTGGGGCTGTGGGCCAGCGGCGCCGCCGAGTACGCTCCCGGGATCGCCGTCACCCCGGTCAGCACGCTCGTCTACTTCGCCGGGGAGTTCGCGGGCGCCTTCCTGGGCGCGGTCCTGGCGTTCCTGGCGTACAAGAAGCACTTCGACGAGGACGGGGACCCCGGGGCCAAGCTCGCCGTGTTCTGCACCGCCCCCGCCATCCGCTCCTACGGGTGGAACGTCGTCACCGAGGTGATCGGCACCTTCGTGCTCGTCCTCGTGATCCTCCTCTTCGGCAACACCCCCTCCCAGATCGGCCCGCTGGCCGTGGCCCTGCTCGTGGTCGGCATCGGCGCCAGCCTCGGCGGGCCCACCGGCTACGCCATCAACCCCGCCCGGGACCTCGGGCCCCGCATCGCCCACGCCCTGCTGCCCATCCGCGGCAAGGGCCGCAGCGACTGGTCCTACTCCTGGGTGCCGGTCCTCGGCCCCGTCCTCGGCGCGATCCTCGCCGGCGGCTCCTACCGGATGTTCTGAGCCCGCCCCTGCGCAGCGGTCCCTCCGCAGCCGTCCCTCCGCGGCCGTCCGATCCCACCCTCCGACCCACCGTCCGTTCCACCACCACGCAGCTCCACCGAAGTCCCGAAAAGAGGTCCCGAAAAGAAGTCCCGAAGAACTCCCGACGAAGTCACAACGAAGTGAGGTACCACCCGTGAGCACCTACCCGAAGTACGTCATGGCCATCGACCAGGGCACCACCAGCTCCCGTGCGATCATCTTCGACCACCAGGGCGAGATCGTCAGTGTGGGCCAGCTGGAGCACGAGCAGATCTTCCCGCGCGCCGGCTGGGTCGAGCACGACCCCCTCGAGATCTGGCGCAACGTCCGCAAGGTCGTCGCCGACGCCGAGGCCAGCGCCGACATCAACACCCGGGAGATCGCCGCCGTCGGCATCACCAACCAGCGCGAGACCACCGTGGTGTGGGACCGCACCACCGGGCAGCCGGTCCACAACGCCATCGTCTGGCAGGACACCCGCACCCAGCCGCTCGTGGAGGAGCTGGCCGGGGACGCGGGCATGGACCGCTTCCAGGAGCGCACCGGCCTCCCGCTGGCCAGCTACTTCTCCGGGCCCAAGATCCGCTGGATCCTCGACAACGTCGACGGCGCCCGGGAGAAGGCCGAGCGCGGAGACCTCATGTTCGGGACCACGGACTCCTGGCTCGTGTGGAACATGACCGGCGGCGTGGACGGCGGCGTGCACGTCACCGACGTCACCAACGCCTCCCGCACGATGCTCATGAACCTCGACACCCTCGACTGGAACGAGGAGATCTGCGCGGAGATGGGCGTGCCCGTCTCGATGCTGCCGGAGATCCGCTCCTCGTCCGAGGTCTACGGCAAGGGCCGCACCCGCGGCTTCCTCAAGGACGTGCCGATCGCCGGGATCCTCGGGGACCAGCAGGCCGCCATGTTCGGCCAGGCCTGCTTCGAGAAGGGCATGGGCAAGAACACCTACGGCACCGGCAGCTTCGTGCTGATGAACGTGGGCACCGAGGTGGTGCCCGCCAGCCACGGGCTCATCGGCACCGTCTGCTACAAGATCGGGGAGCAGCCGGCGGTCTACGCGCTGGAGGGCTCCATCGCCGTGACCGGGGCCCTGGTGCAGTGGCTGCGCGACAACCTCGGCATCATCTCCTCCGCCGCGGAGGTCGAGCCGCTGGCCGCCTCGGTCGAGGACAACGGCGGCGCGTACTTCGTCCCGGCCTTCAGCGGCCTGTTCGCCCCGCACTGGCGCCCCGACGCCCGCGGCGCGCTCGTGGGCCTCACCCGCTACGTGACCAAGGCCCACGTGGCCCGCGCCGCGCTCGAGGCCACCGCCTACCAGTCCCGCGAGGTGGTCGACGCGATGGACGCGGCCTCCGGCAGCGCCATCACCGAGCTGCGCGTGGACGGCGGCATGACCGCCAACGAGCTGCTCATGCAGTTCCAGGCGGACCAGCTCGGCGTGCCCGTCGTGCGCCCGGCCGTCACGGAGACCACCGCCCTCGGCGCGGCCTACGCCGCGGGGATCGCCGTGGGCTTCTGGTACGACACCGAGGAGGTCGCCCGCAACTGGGCCGAGGACAAGCGCTGGACCCCCGCGATGGACGGCGACCGGCGCGAGCGGCTCTACCGCAACTGGAAGAAGGCCGTGACCAAGTCCGAGGACTGGGTGGACGCCGACGTCGACTGAACCTTCCCCCGGTCCCTCCGGGACCGCGACGCCCCAGCAGGCGCGCCGCCCGGCACGTGCGGGCGGCGCGCCTCCGCCACGCCCTCCGCCGGCGCCACGCGGAGGCGGCGGGCAGGCTATACTGGGACGTCGGCCGGCAAGGCCCGTGCTCCCGCACGCCCGACCACCGCGTCAACCACGGTGGCCGGACGGACGGCCACGGCGCTTGCAGGACGAGAGGATTGCGGCTGATCCTCACCTCTCCGGCGGGACCGATCCCGTCCTCGGAGGCCGGACCGACCAGAACACGCTCCCCCCGCACCGGACGACGGACGGGGAGAGCACCGCATTGTGAAAGGTAAACGTGGCTAACAACACGCGTGCGCGCCGTCAGGTGCGCAAGTCCCGCGCCCTCGGGATCGCCCTGACCCCGAAGGCCGAGAAGTACTTCGAGCGCCGTCCCTACGGCCCCGGTGAGCACGGCCGTGCCCGCCGGAAGGCCGACTCGGACTACGCCGTCCGTCTTCGCGAGAAGCAGCGTCTCCGGGCGCAGTACAACATCCGCGAGAAGCAGATGCACATCGCCTACGTCGAGGCGAAGCGCCAGGAGGGCCAGACCGGTGAGAACCTGGTCGCCCTGCTCGAGTCCCGCCTGGACGCCCTCGTCCTGCGCTCCGGCTTCGCCCGCACCATGGCCCAGGCCCGCCAGATGGTCGTGCACCGCCACATCCTGGTGGACGGCCAGCGGGTGGACCGCCCCTCGTTCCGCGTGAAGGAGGGCCAGCTGATCCACGTGCACCCCAAGTCGGAGAAGATGGTCCCCTTCCAGGTCGCCGCCGCCGGCGCGCACCAGGCCGTGCTGCCCGACACCCCGGGCTACCTCGACGTCCAGATCGAGAAGCTGCAGGCCAAGCTGGTGCGCAAGCCCAAGCGCGCCGAGGTCCCCGTGACCTGCGAGGAGCAGCTCGTGGTGGAGTACTACGCCCGCATGGCCTGATCCTGCGGGCCCCCGTCCCCGGCGCCCGCCGGGGATGGGGCCTCACCGGGCAGAGCCCGCGGCGCCCGCGCCGCGGGCTCTCCTGTTCTGTAGAGTTGACCACCGGGCACCGCGCCGGTGCCCGTCCCCGCACGTCCCGGGTCGGTCCGCCCGCCCGGCCCCGGACCGACCAGCAAGGAGCGCCCCGCCCCATGACCGGTGGAGAAATCGCAGGACTGCTCGCGGCCGGGGTGTTCGCCGTCCTGGTGGCCCTGCTCGCCGTCCCGATCCTCAAGCTCGGCAAGGTCTTCGACGAGCTGCGGCTGGCCGTCCGCTCGCTCAACAACGAGACCGTCCCGCTCATCGACGAGGTCACCCGCACCGTGTCGACCACGAACTCGCAGCTCGAGAAGGTGGACGGGATCACGACGAACGTCTCCGACGCCTCGGCGAACGTCTCCGCGCTGTCCTCCCTGGTGGCCTCCACCGTGGGCCAGCCGCTGATCAAGGTCGCGGCGTTCTCCCACGGCGTCCGGCGGGCCTTCACCGGCGACGGCGCCCCCGCGGCCGCCCACCGCGCCGACCCCTTCGGCGCCGACGGAGCCGCCTCCGAACCGGGTCCCCGGGACCCGGCGGCGTAGGGAAGGACCGACCATGAGCCTCTGGGGCAAGATCGCCCTCGTCGCCGCCGGCGCCGTCGTCGGCGCGGCCGCCACCCGCCTGGCCCGCACCCCCGGCCAGGACCTCGCCGTGCGCGCGGGCTCCGACGCCGCCCGCCCCCCGCGCGCCGACGACTGGCGCTCCCGCCTCTACCGCTTCGCCGCCGTCGTCAGGGCCGGCATGGACGAGCGCGAGGCGGAGCTGCGGGAGTCCTTCGGCGTCACCGCCCCCGGGGCCTCGCGGGCCGGGCTCGCGGGCCGCGGGCCCGCCCCGCAGGTCCTCGACGGCCCCGGGGCCGCCACCCCCCACCGGCCCGGGGCCGCGCCCCCGGCCGGACCCACAGACCCCTCGACCGACCGCGAAGGAAAGCACCGGTAATGCTCTCTCAGGAAATCACCAAGCGCTGGCTGGACTACTTCGAAGGCCAGGGCCACACCGTGGTGCCCTCCGCCTCGCTGATCTCCTCCCAGCCCGGTGCCATGTTCACCATCGCCGGCATGGTCCCGTTCATCCCGTACTTCCTCGGCCAGGAGACGCCCCCGTTCCGGCGCGCCACCTCCATCCAGAAGTGCATCCGCACCCTCGACATCGACGAGGTCGGCAAGACCGCGCGCCACGGCACCTTCTTCCAGATGGCCGGCAACTTCTCCTTCGGCGACTACTTCAAGGAGAAGGCCATCCCCATGGCCTGGGAGCTGCTGACCAGCCCGCTGGAGAAGGGCGGCTTCGGCCTCGACCCCGACCGGCTGTGGGTGACCGTCTACGAGGGCGACGAGGAGTCGTACGCCCTCTGGAAGGACACGGTGGGCCTGCCCGCCGAGCGGATCCAGCGCATGGGCCGCGACGAGAACTACTGGGACACCGGCCAGCCCGGCCCCGCCGGCCCCGACTCGGAGATCTTCTACGACCGCGGCGCCCGCTACGGCCGGGAGGGCGGCCCGGCCGTCGACGACGACCGGTACATCGAGATCTGGAACCTCGTGTTCATGCAGTACCAGCGCGGCGAGGGCACCGGCAAGGACTACGAGATCCTCGGCGACCTCCCCGAGAAGAACATCGACACCGGCCTGGGCGTCGAGCGCCTGGCCATGCTCCTGCAGGGCGTCGAGAACTTCTACGAGACCGACCAGGTCCGCCCCGTCCTGGACAGGGCCGCCGAGCTCTCCGGCCGCACCTACCGCGGCTCCGAGCGGGCCGGCGAGGAGGGCTACGACGACGACGTGCGGATGCGCGTGGTCGCCGACCACGTCCGCTCCTCGCTGATGCTCATCGCCGACGGCGTCAGCCCCTCCAACGAGGGCCGCGGCTACATCCTGCGCCGCCTGCTGCGCCGCGCCATCCGCGCGATGCGCCTGATGGGCGTCACCGAGCCCTGCCTGCCCGTGCTCCTGCCGGCGTCCCGGGACGCCATGAAGGGCGTCTACCCCTACGTGGCCGAGGACTTCGAGCGGATCTCCCGGATCGCCTACGCCGAGGAGCGGGCGTTCCTCAAGACCATCGAGTCCGGCACCACCCGGCTCAACGAGGCCGTGTCCACCGCCCGGCAGCGGGGCCGGGCCGTCTCCGGCGCCGAGGCGTTCGCGCTGCACGACACCTACGGCTTCCCGATCGACCTGACCCTCGAGATGGCCGCCGAGGCCGGCGTCGCCGTCGACGAGAAGGCCTTCCGCGGGCTCATGGAGGAGCAGCGCCACCGCGCCCAGGAGGACGCCCGCGCCAAGAAGGGCGCCCACGCGGACCTCTCCGTCTTCCGCCGGCTGGTCGACGAGGGCGGCTCGGTCTTCACCGGCTACACCCAGCTGCGCGACGAGACCGTGCTGCGGGCGCTGCTCAAGGACGGGGTGAGCGTCCCGGCCGCCTCGGCCGGCGAGCACGTCGAGGTCGTCCTCGACGAGACCCCGTTCTACGCCGAGGCCGGCGGCCAGGCCGCCGACACCGGCACCATCAGCGGCGACGGGTTCGTCCTCGAGGTCTCCGACGTTCAGCAGCCCGTCAAGGGCCTGTCCGTGCACAAGGCCGTCGTGCGCGAGGGGGAGGCCGTCTCCGGGACGCCCGTGGTCGCGCAGGTCGACGTCGCCCGCCGCCGCGCGGGGGAGATGGCCCACTCCGGCACGCACATCGTCCACGCGGCCCTGCACGACATCCTGGGCCCCGAGGCCGTCCAGCGCGGCTCCTTCAACAAGGAGGGCTACCTGCGCTTCGACTTCGCCTGGGGCGAGGGCCTCAACGAGGAGCAGCGCCGGGAGGTCGAGGAGGTCTCCAACGCCGCGATCCACCAGAACTTCGAGGTCGTCACCCAGGAGATGGCCCTGGACGAGGCCAAGGCCCTGGGCGCGATGTCCCTGTTCGGCGAGAAGTACGGGGACCGCGTGCGCGTGGTCGAGATGAACGGCCCCTGGTCCCGGGAGCTGTGCGGCGGCACCCACGTGGGCGGCACCGCCCAGATCGGCTCGCTGACCCTGCTCACCGAGCAGTCCGTGGGCTCCGGCAACCGCCGCGTGGAGGCCCTCGTGGGCCTGGACTCCTTCCGGCACCTCGCCGCCGAGCGCACCCTCGTGCACCAGCTCACCGACATGCTCAAGGTGCAGTCCTCGGCCGAGCTCCCCGATCGCCTCGCCACCACGCTGGACAAGCTCAGGACCGCGGAGAAGGAGCTCGCCGCCCTGCGCCGCGAGAAGCTCCAGGCGCAGGCCGGCTCCCTGCTGGACGGCATCCGCCAGGTGGGCCCGGTCAAGGTCCTCGCGCACGACATGGGCGAGGTCGCCGGGGCCGACGACGTGCGGTCCCTGGCCCTCGACCTGCGCGGCCGCATGATGGCCGACGCCTTCGTGGTCGCGGTGACCGGCGTGGCCAAGGGCCGCCCGGTGGTCCTCGTGGCCACCACGGAGGGCGCCCGCGCGGCCGGCGTGAAGGCCGGCCAGCTCGTGCGCACCGCCGCGAAGGTCCTCGGCGGCGGCGGCGGCGGCAAGGACGACGTCGCGCAGGGCGGCGGGCAGGACCCGTCGCGGACGGGGGCCGCCCTCGACGCCGTCCTCGCGGACGTCGCCGACGCGACGGGCGGCGCCACCGCGTGAGCGGCGGCTTCGCCCGGGGCCGGCGGATGGGCGTCGACGTCGGCCTCGCCCGCGTCGGGGTCGCGCTGAGCGACCCCGACGGGATCCTCGCCACGCCGCTGACCACGCTGCGGCGGGACCCCCAGAAGGGCTTCGACGTCAAGCTCCTGGCCGGGCTGGTCCACGAGCACGACGCCGTGGCCGTCTACGTCGGCCTCCCGCGCAGCCTCGACGGCGGGGAGAACACCTCCACCGCCATGGCCCGGGACTACGCCTCCGCCCTCGTCCGGCGGCTGCGGGCCAAGGGCTGGGCCGTGCCCGTGCGGCTGATCGACGAGCGGCTGTCCACCGTGGACGCCCACCGGGCGCTCCTGGAGGCCGGCGTCGCCCGCCGCCACCACATGGACAAGGTGGACCAGGTGGCCGCCGCGACCATCCTGCAGAGCGCGGTGGACCGGGGCCGGGCCACCGGCGCGGAGCCCGGCACACCGGTGGACCCGCCCGTCCACCACACCGCGACCACCGCGGTCCCCCATAATGGGGGAGACCCTGATGCGGAACCCCCTGCCGCGGCACACCGTGCGGCAGGGCCCTCGGGCGCCGAGGACGCCGTCCCGCCGCCCGACCGGGCCCGGGAGGCGCCGTTGACGACCACCGATCCGGACGGAGAGCATTCGTGAGCGACGACCCGTACGACCAGGCGGCTCCCCGCCGCCCCGAGGCGCCGCGGGGGTCCTCCGGCGGCTCCCTCGGCAGCCTGCTGGACGCGCCCTCCTCGCGGGAGCACTCCACCGGCCTGCGCGGCGTCTTCGAGCACGAGGAGCTCACCCCCGAGCAGATCAAGCGGCGCAGGCGCCGCGGCCGCGCGTCCCTGACCACGGCCGTGGCCCTGTTCCTGCTGGCGGCCCTCATCACCGTGTCCGTGCTGGGCTCGACCTTCGGCTGGTTCGAGGTCCGCGACTACCGCGGGGAGGGCAAGGACCCGGTGACCTTCTCGGTCGCCCAGGGCGCCACCACCGGCCAGGTGGCGGTGTCCCTGGAGCAGCAGGGCATCGTCGCCGACGCCGAGACCTTCATCGAGGCCTACCAGGAAGAGCACGCCGAGGAGTTCATCCAGCCCGGCGAGTACGAGCTGCGGACGGAGATGAGCTCCGAGTCGGCGATCGACGCGCTGATGGAGAAGGAGGAGGCGACCCACTACGCGGCCGTCGCCCAGACCCTGCGCATGACGGACGTGTTCGGCATCCTCAGCGAGTCCACCGGCATCCCGGTCGAGGAGTTCGAGGCCTACGCCGAGGACACGGAGACGTTCGGGATCCCCGACCGCTTCCCGACCCTCGAGGGCTGGCTGCACCCGGGCGAGTACCGCTTCCCCCTGGACGCCACCGCCGAGCAGGTCCTGCAGTCCATGGTGGACCGCACCCGGACGACCCTCGACGACAACGGGATCACCGAGGAGGACCAGATCTTCGAGGTCCTCACCATCGGCTCGATCATCGAGTTCGAGGTCCAGCCCGAGCACTACGACGTGGTGGCCGGCGCGATCGAGAACCGGCTGCAGAACCCCGACGGCGAGACCTCCGGCTTCATCCAGTCGGACGCGTCCGTGACCTACGGCCTGGGCCGCAAGGGCTACGACTTCACCGAGGAGGAGCGCCAGGACAAGGGCAACCCGTACAACACCTTCGCCCACCAGGGCCTGCCGGTCGGCCCGATCGGCTCGCCCGGCGACGCCGCCATCAAGGCCGCGGCGGCCCCCGAGGACAACGGCTACTACTTCTGGGTGACCGTGAACCTCGACACGGGGGAGACGAAGTTCGCCGAGACCTACGCCGAGCACCTCCGGAACGTGGAGGAGTACAACGAGTGGTGCGGCGACAACGAGGGCCGGTGCGCGTGAGCCCCGCCCGCGCGGCCGTGGTGGGCCACCCCATCGGCCACTCGCGGTCCCCGGACCTGCACCGGGCCGCCTACGCGGTGCTGGGCGAGGACCTCGAGTACACCGCCCACGACCTGGTCGAGGAGCAGCTGCCCGCGTTCGTGGACGCCCGGCGCGGGGACCCCGCCTGGCGGGGGCTGTCCGTGACGATGCCCCTGAAGTCCGTCGCGGCCCGGTGCGCCGACGAGCTCACCGAGCTCGGGACCGCCGTGGGCGCGGTGAACACGCTGGTCTTCCGCCCCGGCGGGACGGTCCTGGGCCACAACACGGACGTCGCCGGGATCGTGGGCGCCGTCCGCGCGGCGGGAGCGGTCCCCGGCACCCCGGCGGCCGCGGTCCTGGGCGGCGGGGGCACGGCCACGGCCGCCGTCGCGGCGGCCCAGCGCCTGGGGGCCCCGGCGGTCGACGTCTTCGTCCGCTCCGCGGCGCGCGCCGAGCGGGCCGTCGAGGCCGGGCGCGGGCTCGGCCTGCCCGTGCGGCTGCGGCCCTGGGCCGAGGCCCCCGGCGCGCTGGCGGGCTACGACGTCGTCGTCTCCACGCTGCCGCCCCACGGCGCCGACGAGCTCGCCGCGCAGGTGGCGCGGTCCGGGCGGACGACCACCGGCGTCCTGCTGGACGCCGCCTACGACCCCTGGCCGTCCGCGATCGCCAGGGCGTGGTCGGGGGCCGGGGGAGCCGTGGCCCCGGGACTCGATATGCTGATCTACCAGGCGGTCGATCAGATCCGCCTCTTCACCGGCCGCAGCCTCGGCGACCCCCTGCCCCGCGAGCAGGACGTGATCGCTGCGATGTGCACGGCGGTGGGACGGCCCATCCGCGCCGTCCCGTCCCGGCCCCGGACCTGAACCTGTCGGCAGGACGCGCCCTCCCGGGCCCCTGCCGTCCAGACCACGAACGGAAAGAGTTGTTATGTTGCGTTGGCTCACGGCCGGCGAGTCGCACGGCGAGGCACTCGTCGGGATCATCGAGGGCGTCCCCGCCGGGGTCGGGCTGACGAGCGCGGACGTCCAGGCCGCCCTGGCCCGCCGCCGCCTCGGCTACGGCCGCGGGGCGCGGATGAAGTTCGAGCAGGACCAGGTCCGCCTGCTCGGCGGCGTGCGCCACGGCGTGACGCAGGGCGGTCCCGTGGCGATCGAGATCGCCAACACGGAGTGGCCCAAGTGGCGCGACGTCATGGCCTCGGACCCGGTGGACCCGGCGGTGCTCGAGGGCCGCGCCCGCAACGCGGCCCTGACCCGGCCCCGCCCGGGCCACGCCGACCTCACCGGCATGCAGAAGTACGCCTTCGACGAGTCCCGCCCCGTCCTGGAGCGCGCCAGCGCCCGGGAGACCGCCACCCGCGTGGCCCTCGGCGTCGTCGCCGCGAAGATGCTCGAGGCGCTGGGCGTGAGCCTCGTCTCGCACACGACCGCCGTGGGCGACGTCAGCGCCCCCGTGGACGCCCTCCGCCCGCTGCCCGCCGACGTCGAGGCCCTGGACGCGGACCCGCTGCGCTGCTTCGACGCCGCCACCTCCGAGGCGATGGTGGCGGCCGTGGACCAGGCCCACAAGGACGGCGAGACCCTCGGCGGCGTCGTCGAGGTCCTCGCCTACAGCCTGCCCCCGGGACTGGGCTCCTACGTGCACTGGGACCGGCGGCTCGACTCCCGCCTGGCCGGCGCCCTCATGGGCATCCAGGCGATCAAGGGCGTGGAGGTCGGCGACGGCTTCCTCACCGCCGCCCGCCCGGGCTCCGCGGCCCACGACGAGATCGTGCGCGGCCCCGACGGCGTCGTGCACCGCGTCAGCAACCGCGCCGGCGGGATCGAGGGCGGCATGTCGATCGGCGACGTGCTGCGCGTGCGCGCGGCCATGAAGCCCATCGCGACCGTCCCGAAGGCCCTGCGCACCGTGGACGTCGCCACCGGCGAGCCCGCCCGGGCACACCACCAGCGCTCGGACGTGTGCGCCGTGCCGGCCGCCGGCGTGGTCGCCGAGGCCATGGTCGCCCTCGTCCTGGCGGACGCCGTCGTCGAGAAGTTCGGCGGGGACTCGATCGTCGAGACCGCGCGGAACAAGGACGCCTACCTCGCGGCGATCCCCGCGTCCCTCGCCTCCTCCGGCGAGCTGGGCGCCTTCGACGAGGCCGCCGTCTCCGGTGAGGAGGCCCAGGCGTGAACGCACAGTTCCCGGCCCCGGCCGACGCCGCCCCGGCGCCCCAGCGCCCGGTCGTGCTGATCGGGCCCATGGCCGCCGGCAAGTCCTTCCTGGCGCTGCACATGTCCAAGTTCTACGGCTACGACTTCGTGGACGCCGACCAGGTCATCGTCTCGCGCCACGGCGTGATCCCGAAGATCTTCGCCGAGCACGGCGAGAAGTACTTCCGGGACCTCGAGGCGGACACCATCGCGGAGGTCCTGCGCGACCCCGACCACGCCAACGCCATCTTCTCCGTGGGCGGGGGCGCCCCCATGACGCCCTCCGTGCGGGAGATGCTGCGGCACGAGCTCGTGGCCTACCTGAAGGTGGACACCGAGACGGTCCTGCCCCGGATCAGCGGCAACCGCACCCGGCCCATGCTCCAGCCCGACCCGGAGCGGCGCTGGCAGGAGCTCTACGAGGCCCGCCGCGGCTGCTACGAGGAGCTCGCCGACATCACCCTCGACGGCACGCGCAACCGGCCCGTGGCCGAGATCGGGGCCGACCTCGAGGCCGCGATCACCCGCCTGCGCTCCGGCGCGCCCGACACCACCCAGGAGGTCCAGGCATGAGCGAGCCCGTCCCCGGCACCGTGACCACCATCCCCGTCACCGGCGCCGGCCCGTCCGAGAACTACGACGTCCTCGTGGGCCACGGCCTGCTGGGGGAGATCCCGCGCGTGCTCGGCGACCGGGTGCAGCGCGTGCTGGTCATCCACCCGCGGGCGCTGCGCAGCACGGGCGACGTCGTCATGGAGGAGCTGCGCACCCAGGGCTTCCAGGCCTTCACCGCGGAGATCCCCGACGCCGAGGAGGGCAAGCACGTCCAGGTCGCCGCGTTCTGCTGGCAGGTCCTGGGCCAGAACGACTTCACCCGCTCCGACGCGGTCGTCTCCGTGGGCGGGGGCTCGGTCTCCGACGTCGCCGGCTTCGTGGCCGCCACCTGGCTGCGCGGGGTGCGGGTCGTGCACATCCCCACCACCCTGCTCGGCATGGTCGACGCCGCGGTGGGCGGGAAGACCGGGATCAACACGGCCGAGGGCAAGAACCTCGTGGGCGCGTTCCACCCGCCCGCCGGCGTGCTGTGCGACCTCGACACCCTGAAGACGCTGCCCGAGAACGAGCTGCTCACCGGCATGGCCGAGGTCGTCAAGTGCGGCTTCATCGCCGACGAGCGGATCCTCGAGCTGATCGAGCAGAACCCCCAGGGCGTGCGGGACTCCCAGTCGGACGTGGTCCGCGAGCTCGTCGAGCGCGGCATCCGGGTCAAGGCCGAGATCGTCTCCGGGGACCTGCGGGAGGCCGGGCGCCGGGAGGTGCTCAACTACGGGCACACCCTCGGCCACGCGATCGAGCACAACGAGCGCTACCAGTGGCGCCACGGCGCGGCGGTGTCCGTGGGCATGGTCTTCGCCGCGGAGCTCGCCCGCACCGCCGGCAGCCTCGCCGACGAGGTCGTGGACCGGCACCGGTCGGTCCTGGAGTCCCTGGGCCTGCCCACCACGTACCGCTACGACCAGTGGCCGAAGCTGCTGGAGGTCATGAAGCGGGACAAGAAGACCCGCGGGAACCTCCTGCGCTTCGTCGTCCTCGACGCGGTCGGCAGGCCGCGGGTGATGGAGGTCCCGGACCCCGCGATCCTCTTCGCGACCTACCAGGAGATCGCGGTCTGAGCCCCCGTCCCCGGGCCCCGGGCGGGGCCCGGGGACGACGCGCTAAGCTGGACCCCGGTCCGCGCCGGGCGGTACCGCGCGCCGCGCCGCCCGACGACCTCCGCGCACCCCGAGAGACCGATGCGGCGTCCCACCACGACCCGCACCCCGAGACCCACCAGAAAGCGAATCTGTGGCTACCACCAACGACATCAAGAACGGCACCGTCCTGAAGCTGGAGGGCAACCTCTGGAACGTCATCGAGTTCCAGCACGTCAAGCCGGGCAAGGGCGGGGCGTTCGTGCGCACCAAGATGCGCAACATCACCTCCGGCAAGGTGGTCGACAAGACCTTCAACGCGGGCGCCAAGGTCGAGACCGCGACCGTGGACCGCAGCGAGTACCAGTACCTGTACCAGGACGGCGCCGACTACGTCTTCATGGACAACAAGACCTACGACCAGATCACCGTCCCCGGTGAGGTCGTGGGCGACGCCGCGAACTTCATGCTCGAGAACCTGAACGTGACCATCGCCATGCACGAGGGGGCCCCGCTCTACATCGAGCTGCCCGCCTCCGTGGTCCTCGAGATCACCTACACCGAGCCGGGCCTGCAGGGCGACCGCTCCACCGGCGGCACCAAGCCCGCCACCGTGGAGACCGGCTACCAGATCCAGGTGCCCCTCTTCCTCGAGCAGGGCACCAAGGTCAAGGTCGACACCCGCACGGGCGACTACCTCGGCCGCGTCAACGAGTGAGCGCCCGGGGCAAGGCGCGCCGCCGCGCCGTCGAGATCCTCTTCGAGGCCGAGCAGCGCCACGAGGACGCCCGGCAGGTCATGGAGCGGCGCCGCCTGCACAGCGACGCCCTGGTCTCCCCGTACGCGGAGGAGCTGGTGCTGGGCGTGCTCATGCGCCGCGGTGAGATCGACGAGTACCTCGAGACGTACTCCCAGGGCTGGACCCTGGAGCGCATGCCCGCCGTGGACCGCAACGTCCTGCGCGTGGGCGCCTGGGAGCTGCTGTTCAACGACGACGTCCCCGACGCCGTCGCCGTGGCCGAGGCCGTCAACGTGGCCAAGGAGCTCTCCGGCGACGAGTCCCCGGGCTTCGTCAACGGCCTGCTCGGCCGCCTGCAGAAGATGAAGCCGACCCTGCTGGGCTGAGCCCGCACCGCGGTCGCCACCCGGGCGCCCCGTGCTCCCGCGCCGCCGCGCGCCGGAGCACGGGGCGCCCGCGTCTGCCGGTGCGCCGCGGCGCGTCCGTCCGTGTCCGGGCCGCCGTTGACGCCCCGCGCCGGGGGGCTACCCTCCGAGGAGGAGGCCGCCCGGGGGGCGGCCGCGCGGGCACGGCGTGAGGAGGGTCGGTGGACGGTCCGGACGGGAGCGCCGGGGCGGCGGGCGGGCCGCCGCGGGTGCTCCTCCACGAGGTCTCCAAGCGCTACGGGCCGGTGAGCGCCGTGGACTCCGTCTCCCTGAGCATCGGGGCGGGCGAGGTCTACGCGCTGCTGGGGCTCAACGGCGCGGGCAAGACCACCCTCCTGCGCCTGCTGCTGGGCATGGTCCGGCCCAGCGGCGGGACGGCCGCGCTGCTGGGCCGGCCGGTGGGGGACCGGCGCACCTGGGCCCGGGTCGGCTACCTCGTGGAGACCCCCTCGGCGTACCCCGAGCTGACCGTCCGCGAGAACCTCGAGGTCGTCCGCTACCTCCGCCGCCTGCCGGACCGCACGGCGGTCGACGACGCCGTGGAGCGCTTCGGGCTGACCGCCTACGCCGACCGGCGGGCCCGGGCCCTCTCCCTCGGCAATCTCCAGCGCCTCGGCCTGGCCAAGGCGCTGCTGCACCGGCCCGAGCTCGTCGTGCTGGACGAGCCGGTCAACGGGCTCGACCCCGCCGGGGTCGCCGAGATCCGCGCCCTCCTGGCCGGCCTCGCCCGCGAGCACGGGGCGACCGTCCTGCTCTCCAGCCACCTCCTGGGCGAGGTGGCCCGCATCGCCACCCGGATCGGGGTGCTGCACGAGGGCCGGCTCGTGGAGGAGCTCGACGCGGCGGCCCTCGCCCGGCGCGTCCACCGGCACGTGCGGGTCACCACGCGCGACGACGCGCGCGCCGCCGACGCCCTGACCCGCGCCGGGCTCGCCCCGCGGCGCGTCCCCGGCGCCGTGCTCCTCGAGGACGCGTGGTCCCGGGACCGCCCCGACGCCGTGGCCACCGTCCTCGTGCGCTCCGGCGTGCCGCCCACCGGCCTGGCCGTCGTCCAGGAGGACCTCGAGAGCCACTTCCTGCGGGTCGTCGGCGCCGACCCGGCCGGGAGCCCCGGTGACCGGTGACCTGTCCGCCGCCCTGCGCGCGGAGGCCCTCAAGGTGCGCCGCTCCCGCGTGCCCTGGGCCACGGGGGCCGCCATGGTCCTGGCCGGGCTGGTCTCGGCCTTCTTCCTCTTCGTGCTCCAGGACCCCGCCCGCGCCCGCGAGCTGGGCCTGCTCGGCGCCAAGGCCCAGCTCGCGGGCGGCGCCGCCGACTGGGCGGGGGCGTTCTCGCTCGCCGCGCAGGTCGTGGCGGTCGGCGGGCTGATCGTCTTCGGCACGGTGGCGCTGTGGCTCTTCGGGCGGGAGTTCTCGGACCGGACCGCCAAGGACCTGCTGGCCCTGCCCGTCCCGCGGCGGGCTGTCGTCCTGGCCAAGCTGGTCCTCGGCCTGGCGTGGTGCCTCGCGCTCACCGTCCTGCTCCTGGGGACGGTCCTGGCCTCCGGCGCGCTGCTGGAGCTGCCCGGGTGGTCCCCGTCGACGGCGCTGCAGGGGGCGGGCACCGTGCTGGCCACGGCCGCGCTGACCGCCGGGCTGGCCACCACCTACGGCCTGGCGGCCAGCGTGGGCCGCGGCTACCTGCCCGCCGTCGGCGTCCTGTTCCTCACGGTGCTCGCCGCCCAGGTGGTGGCCGCGGTCGGCTACGGCGCCTGGTTCCCGTGGGCGGTGCCGGCCCTGCTCGCCGGCACCGCGGGGCCCGGCCACCCGGCACCCGGCGCCGCCGGGATCGCGGCGGTCGTGCTGCTCGCCGCGGGGTGCTCCGCGGCCACCGCGGTGTGGTGGGAGCGGGCGGACCACAGCACCTGACACGGCGCCCGGCGCCTCCGTGACCGCGCGCCGGGAGCCGGGCGGGCACGGCCTCACCCCGGGCGCCCTCGCCGCCCTGGGCGACTGGATCGGGGAGCTCGCCGGCCGGGCCTGAGCCCGTGCCCGGCCGGCCGGGGAGGCGCGCATCACGTCCCCCCGGGGCCGGGTGACCAGGGGCGCTGTGCTAGTTTGGGTTGAGCAAGCAACCTTTAAGTCCGTCCTGTGAGGCGGGGAAGGAGGCGGCACCCATGAACGACGACACCTCCACGGCCGGTCCCCCGACGGGGCCCGCGACCGCGCGCGTCATCCTCTCGGCAGCCGACATCGACCGCGCCCTGACGCGCATCGCCCACGAGATCCTCGAGTCCAACAAGGGCAGCTCGGACCTCGTCCTGCTCGGCATCCCCCGCCGCGGCTACCCGCTGGCGCAGCGCATCGCGGAGAAGATCGCCGCGACCGACCCGGACTTCGACCCCGCCGCCAGCACCGGCCAGCTCGACGTCACGATGTTCCGCGACGACCTGCGCAAGAACCCCGCCCGCACCCCCCAGCCCACGCGCATCCCGGTCCAGGGCATCGACGGGCGCACCGTGGTCCTCGTCGACGACGTCCTCTACTCCGGGCGCACCGTCCGGGCCGCCCTCGACGCCCTCGTGGACGTCGGCCGGCCCCGCGTGGTCCGCCTGGCCGTGCTCGTCGACCGCGGCCACCGCGAGCTGCCCATCCGTGCCGACCACGTGGGCAAGAACCTGCCCACCTCCTCCCAGGAGAAGGTCCGCGTCCGGCTCGCCGAGACGGATCCCGACCCCAGGGCGGCCGAGCACGCCGACTGCGTCGTGATCGAGGCACCCGCCCGGGCGGCCGGCGCATGAGGCACCTGCTCTCCACCAAGGACCTGTCCTACGACGAGGCCCTGACGATCCTGGACACCGCGGACCAGATGGCCGCCGTCGGGCAGCGCTCCGTCAAGAAGCTCCCGGCGCTGCGCGGGCGCACCGTCGTCAACCTCTTCTTTGAGGACTCGACCCGCACCCGCATCTCCTTCGAGTCGGCCGCCAAGCGGCTCTCCGCGGACGTGCTGAACTTCTCCGCCAAGGGCTCCTCGGTCTCCAAGGGCGAGTCCCTCAAGGACACGGCCCAGACCCTCGCCGCGATGAGCGCCGACGCCGTGGTGATCCGCCACTCCGCCTCCGGCTCCCCGCAGCAGCTGGCCGAGTCCGGCTGGATCGACGCCGCCGTGGTCAACGCCGGTGACGGCACCCACGAGCACCCCACGCAGGCGCTGCTCGACGCCATGACGCTGCGCCAGCACCGCGCCCGCACCGAGGGCCGCGCCGGCACCCGGGGGCTGGACCTCGAGGGCATGCACGTGGTGATCGTCGGCGACGTCCTGCACTCCCGGGTGGCCCGCTCCGACCTGTGGCTGCTCACGGCCCTCGGCGCCCGCGTCACGTTCGTCGCCCCGCCCACCCTGCTGCCCGTGGGCATCGCGGACTGGCCGTGCGAGGTCGTGTTCTCCCTCGACGAGGCCCTCGACCCCGCCCCGGACGCCGTGATGATGCTGCGCGTGCAGCGGGAGCGGATGAACGCCGCGTTCTTCCCCACCGCCCAGGAGTACGCCCGCGAGTGGGGCCTGACCCCCGAGCGGGTCGCCGCCCTCGACGCGGCCGGCGCGACCACCGCGATCATGCACCCGGGCCCGATGAACCGGGGCCTGGAGATCTCCTCCGCCGCCGCGGACTCGCCGCGCTCCACCGTCCTGGACCAGGTCCGCAACGGCGTCTCCGTGCGCATGTCGGTGCTCTACCTGCTGCTCTCCGGCGACGACCTCGACACCCCGTCCGACCCCGCACACCCCCAGGAGCGCTGAGACCGTGACCTCGTACCTCATCAAGGGCGCCGCCCTGCTCGGCGAGCAGACCGCCGACCTCCTCGTCGCCGAGGGCGTCATCCAGCGCATCGGCCCCGACCTGTCCGCCGAGGCCGGCGACGCCGTCGTCGTCGACGCCGCCGGGCTGGTCGCCCTGCCCGGGCTCGTGGACATCCACACCCACCTGCGCGAGCCGGGCCGGGAGGACGCCGAGACCGTCGAGACCGGCACCCGGGCCGCGGCCCTCGGCGGCTACACCGCCGTCTTCGCCATGGCCAACTCCAACCCCGTCGCGGACACCGCGGGCGTCGTGGAGCAGGTGCTCGAGCTCGGCCGGGCCGCCGGCTGGGTCGACGTCCGCCCCGTGGGCGCCGTGACCGTCGGGCTCGCGGGGGAGCGGCTGTCCGAGATCATGGCGATGGCCCACTCCCGCGCCGCCGTGCGGGTCTTCTCCGACGACGGGATGTGCGTGCACGACCCGGTGCTGATGCGCCGGGCGCTCGAGTACGTCAAGGGCTTCGACGGCGTCGTGGCCCAGCACGCCCAGGAGCCCCGGCTCACCGAGGGCGCCCAGATGAACGAGGGCACCGTCTCCGCCGAGCTCGGCCTCACCGGCTGGCCGGCGGTCGCGGAGGAGGCGATCATCGCCCGCGACGTGCTGCTCGCCGAGCACGTCGGCTCCCGCGTGCACATCTGCCACCTCTCCACCCGGGGCTCCGTGGACATCGTGCGCTGGGCCAAGCAGCGCGGCATCGACGTCACCGCCGAGGTCACCCCGCACCACCTGCTGCTCACCGACGAGCGCGTCCGCACCTTCGACCCCGTCTACAAGGTGAACCCGCCGCTGCGCACGGACGAGGACGTCCACGCCCTGCGCCGGGCCGTCGCCGACGGGACGATCGACGTCATCGGCACCGACCACGCCCCGCACCCGGCCGAGGACAAGGAGTGCGAGTGGTCCTGCGCGGCCAACGGCATGACGGGCCTCGAGACCGCCCTGTCGGTCGTGCAGCTCAGCCTCGTGGACACCGGCCTGCTCACCTGGCGCGACGTCGCCCGGATCACCTCCGAGACCCCGGCGAGGATCGGCCGCCTCGGCACCCAGGGCCGGCCCCTCGCGGAGGGCGAGCCCGCGAACATCACGCTCTGGGACCCCGCCGCCACCACGGTGGTCGACCCGGCCCGGCACGCGTCGAAGGGCCGCAACAGCCCCTACCGCGGGATGGAGCTGCCGGGCGCCGTGCGCGCGACCTTCTTCCGCGGCCACCCGACCGTCCTGGACGGCGCCCTGAACAGCCCGGCGCCCCGCGCCTGAGCGGGGCCCGCCCCCGAACCCCACGTCCTTCCCCCTCACCGCCTGGAGGCTCCCGTCCCATGGGATACCAGTTCACCACCGTGGTCGTCACGGTCCTCGTGGTCGCCGCCCTGTTCGCCCTGATCCGCCGGGGCTGGACCTCCCGCGTGCGGCGCCAGTCCGGGATCGCCCCGCTGCCGGAGCTGCCGGCGGGGGTCGAGGACCGCGAGCCCCTCCTGGCCGTGCCGGGGATGTACGTGAGCACCACGGAGGCCGGCGCCCCGCTCGAGCGGATCGCCGCCCGCGGCCTGGGCCTGAGCGCCCGGGCCCGCGTCCTCGTCCTCGACGAGGGCGTGCTCTACGACCGCCGGGGCGCCCCCGCCCTCTTCGTGCCCGCCGCGGACGTCGTCTCGGTGGGCACGCAGTCCGGGATGGCCGGGAAGTTCGTGGAGAAGGACGGCCTCGCCGTGCTCACCTGGACGCTCGGCGACACCGTCGTGGACACCGGCTTCCGCACCCAGCACGCCGAGGACAAGCAGCGCTTCCTGTCCGCCGTCGAGGCCATCGCCCCCGGGCTGCGCGCCTGAGCCGGCCCCCCAGACCCTTCCGACCCGCAGCAACGAACGTGAGGACGACCTTGAGCTCGATCACCACTGAACCCGCCGTGTTCGTGCTGGAGGACGGCCGCGTCTTCCGCGGCCGCGCCTACGGCGCGCTCGGCACCGCCCTCGGCGAGGCCGTGTTCTCCACCGGCATGACCGGCTACCAGGAGACCATCACCGACCCCTCCTACGCAGGCCAGCTCGTGGTGCAGACCGCACCGCACATCGGCAACACCGGCGTCAACGCCGCAGACGCCGAGTCCCGGCGGATCTGGGTCGCCGGCTACGTCGTGCGCGACGCCGCCCGCCGCCCCTCCAGCTGGCGCTCCGAGGGCCCCCTCGACGAGCAGCTGGCCGCGCAGGGCGTCGTCGGGATCCAGGACGTCGACACCCGGGCGATCACCCGCCACCTGCGCGACCGCGGCGCGATGCGCGGCGGCATCTTCTCCGGCGACGCCGCCCTGCGCCCGGAGGCCGAGCTCGTGGCCGAGGTCGCCGCGAGCGAGCGGATGGAGGGACGCTCCCTCGCCGAGACCGTCACCGCCCCCGAGGCCTACGTCGTGGAGCCCGCCGAGCACGGCTGGACGGGCGAGGTGCGCCACGAGCTGGTCGCGGTGGACCTGGGCATCAAGTCCATGACCCCGCACCGCTTCGCCGAGCGCGGCGTGCGCGTGCACGTGGTCCCCGCCGGCACCGGGTTCGAGCAGATCGCGGCCCTGCGCCCCTCCGGCGTGTTCTTCTCCAACGGCCCCGGCGACCCCGCGACCGCCCGGACCCAGATCGAGACCCTGCGCGAGGTGCTGCGCGCCCGGATCCCCTTCTTCGGGATCTGCTTCGGCAACCAGCTCCTGGGGCGGGCGCTGGGCTTCGGCACCTACAAGCTCGTCTTCGGCCACCGCGGGATCAACCAGCCCGTCCTGGACCGGAGGACCCGCCGGGTGGAGATCACCGCGCACAACCACGGCTTCGCCGTCGACGCCCCGCTGGAGGGGCCGGTGACCGCCCCGGAGGCCGAGTTCGGCCGGGTGGAGGTCAGCCACGTGTGCCTCAACGACGACGTCGTCGAGGGCCTGAACTGCCTGGACCTGCCCGCGTTCTCGGTGCAGTACCACCCCGAAGCCGCCGCCGGCCCGCACGACGCGTCGTACCTCTTCGGGCGGTTCGTCGAGCTGATGGACAGCTACCGTGACGGCCCGGCCGACACCACCATCGACAACGCCGTCCCCGGCGGCGCGCAGGGCGCGCAGGAGACCCGGGACGCAGACACGGAAGGGCAGCACTGACATGCCGCGCAGGACAGATCTCAAGAGCGTGCTGGTCATCGGCTCCGGGCCGATCGTCATCGGCCAGGCCGCCGAGTTCGACTACTCGGGCACGCAGGCCCTCCGGGTGCTCAAGGAGGAGGGCCTCCGCGTCATCCTCGTGAACTCCAACCCGGCGACCATCATGACCGACCCCGAGTTCGCGGACGCCACCTACGTGGAGCCCATCACCCCCGAGGTCGTCGAGAAGATCATCGCCAAGGAGCGCCCGGACGCCGTGCTGCCCACCCTGGGCGGGCAGACCGCGCTCAACACCGCGATCGCCCTCGACGCCAACGGCGTGCTCGAGAAGTACGGGGTGGAGCTGATCGGCGCCAACGTCGAGGCCATCAACCTCGGCGAGGACCGGGAGAAGTTCAAGGGCGTCGTCGAGCGCTGCGGCGCCGAGTCCGCCCGCTCGGTCATCGTCCACTCCATGCCGGAGGCCCTGGCCGCCGCCGAGGAGCTGGGCTACCCGATGGTCGTGCGCCCCTCCTTCACCATGGGCGGCCTCGGCTCCGGCATGGCGTACAACGAGACCGACCTGCACCGCATCGCCGGCGCCGGCATCCAGTACAGCCCCACCTCCGAGGTGCTCCTCGAGGAGTCCATCCTCGGCTGGAAGGAGTACGAGCTGGAGATGATGCGCGACAAGAACGACAACGTCGTGGTCGTGTGCTCCATCGAGAACTTCGACCCCGTGGGCGTGCACACCGGCGACTCCATCACCGTGGCCCCGGCCATGACGCTCACCGACCGCGAGTACCAGAACCTCCGCGACATCGCGATCGCCGTGATCCGCGAGGTCGGCGTGGACACCGGCGGGTGCAACATCCAGTTCGCGATCGAGCCGGACACCGGCCGCGTCGTCGTCATCGAGATGAACCCGCGCGTCTCCCGCTCCTCGGCCCTCGCGTCGAAGGCCACCGGCTTCCCGATCGCCAAGATCGCCACGAAGCTGTCCCTGGGCTACACCCTCGACGAGATCCCCAACGACATCACCCGCAAGACCCCCGCCTCCTTCGAGCCGACGCTGGACTACGTCGTCGTGAAGGTCCCGCGCTTCGCGTTCGAGAAGTTCCCCGCCGCGGACCCCACGCTGACGACCACCATGAAGTCCGTGGGCGAGGCCATGGCCATCGGGCGCAACTTCACCGAGGCCCTGCAGAAGGCCATGCGCTCCCTCGAGCAGAAGGGCTCGGCGTTCTCCTTCGAGCGCCCCGAGCTCGACGCCGCCGGGCTGGACCGCCTGGTGGAGGCGGCCCGCACCCCCACCACGGAGCGGATCCACCAGGTCCAGCAGGCACTGCTGGCCGGCGCGAGCGTGGAGCGGCTCTACGAGGCCACGGCCATCGACCCGTGGTACCTCGACCAGCTCGTGCTGCTCAACGAGGTCGCCGAGGCCGTGCGCCAGGACCCCGACCTCACCCCCCGGACGCTGCGGCTGGCCAAGCGGCACGGCTTCTCCGACGAGCAGATCGGCGCGCTGGTCCACCTCGACGAGGCCGTGGTCCGCGGCGTGCGGCACGCGCTGGGGATCCGTCCCGTCTTCAAGACCGTGGACACCTGCGCGGCCGAGTTCGAGGCGTTCACCCCGTACCACTACTCCTCCTACGACGAGGAGTCGGAGGTCGGGCAGCACGAGTCGCCCTCGGTGATGATCCTGGGCTCGGGCCCGAACCGGATCGGGCAGGGCATCGAGTTCGACTACTCCTGTGTGCACGCGTCCATGGTGCTGCGCGAGGCGGGCTACGAGACCGTCATGGTCAACTGCAACCCGGAGACCGTCTCCACCGACTACGACATCTCCACGCGCCTGTACTTCGAGCCGCTCACGTTCGAGGACGTCATGGAGGTCGTCGAGACCGAGCGGCGCACCGGCGGGCTGCTGGGCGTGTTCGTGCAGCTGGGCGGGCAGACCCCGCTCAAGCTCGCCGCCCAGCTCAAGGCCGCGGGCGTGCCGATCCTCGGCACGACCCCGGAGGCCATCGACCTCGCGGAGGACCGCGGCGAGTTCGCCCGGGTGCTCGGCGAGGCCGGCCTGCGCCAGCCCAAGAACGGCACGGCCTCCACGTTCCAGGACGCCAAGCGGATCGCCGACGAGATCGGCTACCCCGTGCTCGTGCGCCCCTCCTACGTCCTGGGCGGGCGCGGCATGGAGATCGTCTACGACGAGGCCGCCCTGGCCCGCTACCTCGAGAACGCCACCGAGGTCTCCCCGTCCCGGCCGGCGCTGATCGACAAGTTCCTCGAGGACGCCATCGAGATCGACGTGGACGCCCTCTACGACGGGACCGACCTCTACGTGGGCGGCGTCATGGAGCACATCGAGGAGGCCGGGATCCACTCCGGCGACTCCGCGTGCACCCTGCCCTCGATCACCCTCGGCCCGGACGTGGTCGAGCGGGTGCGGGAGGCGACCCTGGCGATCGCCCGCGGCGTCGGCGTGCAGGGACTGATCAACATCCAGTTCGCCCTGGCCTCCGACGTCCTCTACGTCATCGAGGCCAACCCGCGCGCCTCCCGCACGGTCCCGTTCGTCTCCAAGGCGACGGGCGTGCAGATGGCGAAGGCCGCCGCCCTCATCGGCACCGGCACGACCATCCCGGAGCTGCGCCGGCAGGGCTTCCTGCCCGCGCGGATCGACGGGACCACCCTGCCGTCCTCGGCGCCGGTGGCCGTGAAGGAGGCCGTGCTGCCGTTCGCCCGGTTCCGCACCGCCGAGGGCGCCGTGGTCGACTCCCTGCTCGGGCCGGAGATGCGCTCCACGGGCGAGGTCATGGGCATCGACAAGTACTTCGACACGGCGTTCGCCAAGGCCCAGGCCGGCGCGGGCGGGCCGCTGCCGACCTCCGGGCGGCTCTTCGTCTCCGTCGCGAACAAGGACAAGCGGTCCTCGGTCGTCTACGTCCGCATGTTCCGCGACCTCGGCTTCGAGATCGTCTCCACCGGCGGCACCGCCGAGGTGCTGCGGCGCAACGGCATCGACTCCACCGTGGTGAAGAAGATCCGCGAGGGGCACGAGGGCGAGCGCACCATCGTGGACCTCGTCACCGACGGGGAGATCGACCTGATCTTCAACACCCCCTCCGGCGGCGACGCGCGCGGGGACGGCTACGAGATCCGCGCGGCGGCCACGAGCGTGGGCGTGCCCATCATGACCACGGTCGCCGAGTGCGGCGCGGCCCTGCAGGCCGTCACCGCCCTGCGCTCCTACGCCTGGGACGTCACCAGCCTGCAGGAGCACGAGGCGCGGCTGCGCGAGGCCGTGGCCGCGGCGGAGCCCGAGGTCGTCCGTGCCTGAGGCCGCGGCCCCGGCCCGGGCGCCCTTCGGCGCGCGGCTGGCCGCGGCCATGGACGCCCACGGGCCCCTGTGCGTGGGCATCGACCCGCACCCCGCCCTGCTCGACGCCTGGGAGCTGCCCCGCACCGCCGAGGGCGTGCGCCGGTTCGCCCGCACGGTGCTGGAGGCCGCCGCCGGGCACGCCCCGGCGATCAAGCCGCAGGTGGCCCTCTTCGAGCCCTACGGCGCCGCGGGCTTCGCGGTCCTGGAGGAGCTGCTCGCGGAGGCCGCCGCGGCGGGCGTGCTGACCGTCGCCGACGCCAAGCGCGGGGACATCGGCTCGACCATGGAGGCCTACGCGGCCGCGTGGCTGGGCGAGGGCTCCCCGCTGGCGGCCGACGCCGTGACGCTCAGCCCCTACCTCGGCTTCGAGTCGCTGCGCCCGGCGCTGGACCTGGCCGCCCGCACCGGCCGCGGCACGTTCGTGCTCGCCCTGACCTCCAACCCGGAGGGCCGCTCCGTCCAGCACGCCGGCGGGGCCGCCTCCGTGGCCCGCGCCGTGGCCGAGGCCGCCGCGGCGGAGAACGCCCGCCTCCTGGCCGGGACGGGCACGGCCGGCGCCGCGACGGCGGGGCCGGCCGGCCGGTCCGCCACGGGCTCCTGCGGGCTCGTGGTCGGGGCCACCGTCGGCGACGCCCTGGCGGAGCTCGGGATCGACCTCACCGCCGTGCGGGGCCCGCTGCTCGCCCCCGGCTACGGCGCCCAGGGGGCGCGCGCGGAGGACCTCCCGGCCGTGTTCGGCGCCGCGGGCGGCCAGGTGCTGGCCGCGTCGAGCCGCGCGATCCTCCGCGAGGGCCCCGCGGTGCCGGCCCTGCGGGAGGCCGTGCGGCGCTCCGCCGGCGAGCTGGCGGAGGCCCTGGGCTGACGCCCGGCCGGAGAGCCCCGGCGCGAGCCCCCCGCCCGGGGCCGCGCCGGGGCTCTCCCGTGCCCGGGGGGACCCCCCGCTCCTCGCGCTCCGCAGCGACACGCCTGGTCACGCGCGGGTTCCACCTGTTTACGATCCATCGTTAGTCATGTAGTTTCAGATGCAAACGGGCTGTCCGTCCCACCGCGGGACGGGGGCTGCGGCCCGTCGTGACGAGGAGGATCTACATGGCACTGCGTCCGTTGACCGACGACGAGCGGGCCGCCGCGCGGGAGAAGGCCACGAGGGCGCGCACCGCCCGCGCCGACGTGAAGAAGGGCCTGCGGGAGCGGCGGATGACGGTGGCGCAGATCCTCGAGCGCGCCGACCAGGACGAGGCCGTGAGCCGGCTGAAGGTCTCGGACCTGCTCGAGTCCACCCCGGGGATCGGGAAGGTCCGGTCCGCGGCGATCATGGACGAGATCGGCATCGCCCGCACGCGCCGGCTGCGCGGGCTCGGCGTGCACCAGCGCAGGGCGCTCATCGAGCTCCTGGACCGCTGAGCACCGGCCGCGCGCCCCCGGGGAGAGCGGGGGCGCGCGGCGGCCCGGCGCGATCGGCTAGATTGAGGGGACACACCCCACCCCCAGGAGGATCCCCGTGAGCCCTGACGCGCCCCGCGACGTGCCGACCCGCGTCCCCGGCGACGAGACCGGACGCCCGTCCCTCACCGTGCTCGCCGGCCCCACGGCCGTGGGCAAGGGCACCGTCTCCACCTATGTCCGGGACCACTACCCGCAGGTGCTGCTGTCGGTCTCCGCGACCACGCGCGACCCGCGCCCCGGCGAGATCGACGGCGTGCACTACTTCTTCGTCTCCGACGAGGAGTTCGACGCCATGGTCCGCGACGGGCAGATGCTGGAGTGGGCCGTCGTGCACAACTCCCACCGCTACGGCACCCTGCGCTCCACCGTGGAGCACGCCCTGGAGGCCGGGCGCAGCGTGCTGCTCGAGATCGACCTGCAGGGCGCCCGGCAGATCCGCAACACCATGCCGGAGGCGAACTTCGTCTTCCTGGCCCCGCCCAGCTGGGACGAGATGGTCGCCCGGCTCGTGGGCCGGGGCACCGAGACCCCGGAGCAGCAGCGGGTCCGGCTCGAAACCGCTAAACTGGAGCTCGCGGCTGAGCCGGAGTTCGACCACACCGTCGTCAACGACCGCGTCGAGCGCGCCGCCGCCGAACTCGTGTCGCTCATGGGGGTCGACCCCGTGCAGGCATCCTGAACCCGTCCACCTCGTCTGGAGCAATCGCTTGTCTACCCACGCCAAAGGCATCATCCACCCGCCGATCGACGCCCTGCTGAAGAAGTCCGACTCCAAGTACGGGCTCGTGATCTTCGGCGCCCGGCGCGCCCGGCAGATCAATGCCTACTACTCGCAGCTGCACGAGGGGCTGTTCGAGTACGTCGGCCCGCTCGTCGACACCCAGCTCAACGAGAAGCCGCTGTCCATCGCCTTCCGCGAGATCGACGAGGGGCTCATCGAGGGCCGCCCCGTCGAGCACGCCGGCTTCGCCGAGAACGGCCAGCTCACCACGGAGGAGGACCTCGCCGCCGACGTCTTCGGCGCCGACTTCTTCGCCCAGGGCACCGAGGAGGACACGACCGGGTTCTCCGCCGGGTCCGCCTTCTCCGACGGCGCCTCCGTGGACTTCTCCACCCCGCTCGGCGACCTGCCCGGCGGCGAGCCGGACCGTGACGCCTCCGGTTCCGGCGACGCCGCGGACGAGGTCCCGGAGGAGCCCGGACAGGCCCCCGGCGACCTGTGAACAGCCCGGCAGGCCGCCGCGGCCCCGACGACGCCCCCGTGAGCGCACTCGTGAGCACACCGTGAAGGTCGTCCTGGGCGTCGGCGGGGGCATCGCCGCGTACAAGGCGGCGCTGCTGCTGCGCCTGTTCACCGAGAGCGGCCACGACGTCGTGCCCATCCCCACGGAGGCGGCGCTGCGGTTCGTGGGCGCCCCCACGTGGGAGGCACTGTCGGGGCACCCGGTCAGCACGGACGTGTTCGACCGGGTGGACGAGGTCAACCACGTCCACCAGGGGCAGACCGCCGACCTCGTCGTCGTCGCCCCCGCGACCGCGGACCTGCTCGCGCGCGCCGCGCACGGGCTCGCCGACGACCTGCTGACCACCACGCTGCTGGCCACGCGGGCGCCCGTGCTCTTCGCCCCGGCCATGCACACCGAGATGTGGCTCAACCCCGCGACCCAGGCGAACGTGGACCTGCTGCGCGCCCACGGGCACACCGTGCTCGAGCCGGCCGTCGGCCGGCTCACCGGCCCGGACTCCGGCCCCGGCCGGCTGCCCGAGCCCGAGGCGATCCACGACGCCGCCCTGCGCCTGGCCGCCCGGGACGAGCCCGCCGCCGGGCCGCTGGCCGGTCTGCGCGTGCTCGTCAGCGCCGGCGGCACCCGCGAGCCCCTGGACCCCGTGCGCTTCCTCGGCAACCGCTCCTCGGGCAAGCAGGGCATCGCCGTCGCCGCCGCCGCCCGCGACGCCGGCGCCGACGTCGTCCTCGTGGCCGCGCACCTGGAGGCCCCCGTCCCCGCGGGGGTGGAGGTCGAGCACGTGGGCACCGCGGAGCAGCTGCGCCGCGCCTGCGTGCGCGCGGCCGCCCGCGCCGACGTCGTCGTGATGGCCGCCGCGGTCGCCGACTACCGGCCCGCCCGGGTCGCCGACGCCAAGATGAAGAAGGCCGAGGACGGGTCCAACCCCGTCATCGAGCTCGTGCGCAACCCCGACGTCCTGCGGGAGCTGGTGGACCTGCGCAACACCGCCCGGCGCCGCCAGCTCGTCGTGGGCTTCGCCGCCGAGACCGGCGACGACCGGACCGACCCGCTGACCTTCGGGCGGCAGAAGCTCGCCCGCAAGGGCTGCGACCTGCTGGCCGTCAACCAGGTGGGGGAGAACCTCGTGTTCGGCCAGGACGCCACCGTGCTCACCGTCCTCAGCGCCGCCGGGGGCCCCGAGCAGGTGCTCGAGGGCTCGAAGGCCGACGTCGCCCGCGGGCTCGTGGAGCGCATCGGGCAGGAGCTGGCGGCCGTCCGCGCCTGAGCGGCGCCACCCGGAGCGACCCCTGGCGCGCTGCGGCGTCCGGGGCGGACGGTAGTGTGGTCTCCCGTGAGCGAGACGACCCAGCACCTGAGACTGTTCACCTCCGAGTCCGTCACGGAGGGCCACCCCGACAAGATCTGCGACCAGATCAGCGACTCCATCCTCGACGACCTCCTGCGCCAGGACCCCGAGTCCTCCGTGGCCGTCGAGACGATGGTGACCACGGGCCTCGTGCACGTGGCCGGCGAGGTGAAGACCCGCGGCTACGTGGAGATCCCCAGCGTGGTGCGCAAGTGCCTGCTGGACATCGGCTACAACTCCTCGGTGCACGGCTTCGACGGGGAGTTCTGCGGGGTCTCGATCAGCGTGGGCGAGCAGTCCCGGGAGATCTACGAGGGCGTCTTCAAGTCCCTCGAAGTGCGCGAGGGCACCGCCGTGGACGCCCGCGACGCCCAGGGCGCCGGGGACCAGGGCATCATGTTCGGCTACGCCTCCAACGAGACGCCGGTGCTCATGCCGGCGCCCATCTCCATCGCCCACCGCCTCTCCGAGCAGCTCACCCGCGTGCGCAAGACCGCGGTGCTGCCCGAGCTGCGCCCGGACGGCAAGACCCAGGTCACGGTCGGCTACGACGGCGACCGGCCCGTCACCGTGGACACCGTGGTGGTCTCCTCCCAGCACGCCGAGGGCTACGACCTCGACCAGCTGGCCTCCGACCTGAGCCAGAGCGTCATCACGCCCGTGCTCCAGGAGTCCGGGCTGGACCTGTCCGCCACGAAGGTGATCATCAACCCCGCCGGCAACTTCGTGCGCGGCGGGCCCGTGGGCGACGCCGGGCTGACCGGGCGCAAGATCATCGTGGACACCTACGGGGGCATGGCCCGCCACGGCGGCGGCGCGTTCTCCGGCAAGGACCCCTCGAAGGTGGACCGCTCCGCCGCGTACGCGATGCGCTGGGTCGCCAAGAACGTGGTGGCCGCCGGTCTCGCCGACCGGGTCGAGGTGCAGGTCGCCTACGCGATCGGGCGCGCCGCCCCGGTGGGCCTCTACGTCGAGACCTTCGGGACCGAGAAGGTCGACCCCGCCCGGATCGAGCGGGCCATCCACGAGGTCTTCGACCTGCGCCCCCTGGCGATCATCCAGGACCTGGACCTCAAGCGGCCCATCTACGCGCAGACCGCCGCGCACGGGCACTTCGGCCGCACGGGACCGGACTTCACCTGGGAGCGCACGGACAGGGTCGCGGACCTGCGGTCGGCCGCCGGGGCCTGAGCATGGACCCGGAGGAGCCCCCGGCCGCCGCGGAGGCCCCGCGGCAGCTGTCCCTCCTCTCGGGCTTCCCGCCGCGGCCCCCCCGTCCCGACGCCAAGGGCGTGGGCGCCGCGCTGCCGGCCGAGCACGACCCCGTCGCGCGGGTGCTGCTGGACACCCACGTCCCGCACCTGGACCGGCCCTTCGACTACGCCGTGCCGGCCGAGCTGGCCGCCACGGCGGTGCCCGGGGTGCGGGTCAAGGTCGGGTTCGGCGGGCAGGTGCTCACGGGCTTCGTCCTGGAGCGGGCCGCCGACTCCGAGGTGATGACCCGCCTGCAGCCGCTGCGCCGGGTGCTCTCGCCCCTGCCCGTGCTCGCACCGGAGATCGCCCGGCTCGCGGAGGACGTCGCGGCGCGCTCGGCCGGCACCGTCGCCGACGTCGTGCGCGTGGCGGTCCCCCCGCGCGTCGCCCGCGTCGAGAAGGAGGTCGAGAGGGAGGTCGAGCAGCGCCTCGCCGAGGGCCCGGACCGCTCCACCGGCCTGTCTCCGCAGGCGCCCGGGCCCTCCCACGACGCCGCGTGGGCCGACTACGCCGGCGGCCCGGCGGTCCTGGCCGAGCTGGGCGCCGGGGGCGCGCCGCGGGCCGTCGTCGAGGTCCTGCCCTCCCACCCCGCCCAC
The DNA here is from genome assembly GCF_014636775.1 of Kocuria dechangensis. Lineage (GTDB taxonomy): Bacteria > Actinomycetota > Actinomycetes > Actinomycetales > Micrococcaceae > Kocuria > Kocuria dechangensis. The sequence continues at coordinate 60,888 of NZ_BMEQ01000011.1, read as the reverse complement.
GACTGGACCGACGTGCTGGCCGCCGCCGTCGGGGCCGCCTGGCGGGCCGGGCGCGGGGCCGTCGCGGTCGTGCCGGACCAGAAGGCCCTCGCGCGGCTGGAGCGCGCCGTCGCCGCCGAGATCGGCGCCGAGCACCTCGTGCGCCTGCACGCCGAGGACGGCCCCACCCCCCGCTACCGCGCGTTCCTGGCGGCGGCCACCGGGCAGGTCCGGGTGGTGCTGGGCACCCGCTCCGCCGCCTACGCCCCGGTCGACGACCTGGGCCTGGTGTGCTGCTGGGACGACGGGGACGAGAACCTCGTCGAGCAGCGCGCCCCCTACCAGCACGCCCGCGACGTCCTGCTGCTGCGCGCCGAGCGCACCGGGTGCGCCGCCCTGTTCGCCGGCCACGCCGTGAGCCCCGAGGCCCTGCGGCTGGTCGTGTCCGGGTGGGCCCGCCGGGTCGCCCCGCCCCGGAACGTGCTGCGCACGCACATGCCCCGGATCGTGTCGACCGCCGATTCCTACCACGCCGCCCGCGACCCCCTGGCCAGCCGCGCCCGGCTGCCCGAGACCGCGTTCCGGGCCGCCCGCGAGGCCCTGGCCCGCGGGCCCGTGCTCGTGCAGGTCGCCCGCGCCGGCTACGCCCCGCACCTGGCGTGCGAGCGCTGCCGCGAGCCCGCCCGGTGCGCGCACTGCGAGGGGCCCCTGGGCGTGGTCTCGCGCCGAGGCGTGCCGCGCTGCGGGTGGTGCGGGCGCTCCGCCCACGGGTGGGCGTGCGCGGCGTGCGGGTCCCCGCGGATGCGCCTGGTCACGGTCGGGGCCCTGCGCACCGCCGAGGAGCTGGGCCGGGCGTTCCCGCAGGTGCCCGTGGTCGCGTCCTCGGGCGAGACCGTGCGCGCCACCGTGCCGGGCACGCCCGCCCTGGTGGTGGCGACCCCGGGGGCGGAGCCGGTGGCCGAGGGCGGCTACGCGGCCGCGCTGCTGCTCGACGGCAACCTGATGCTCATGCGCCCCGCGCTGCGCGCGGCGGAGCAGACGCTGCGCCGGTGGTTCAACGCCGCGGCCCTCGTGCGCCGGGCCCGGGACGGCGGCGTGGTGGTCGTCACCGCGGAGCACGAGAGCGCGGTGGGCGCCCTGGTGCGCTGGGACCCGGCCGGGCACGCGGAGCGGGAGCTCGCCGAACGGCAGGCCCTGGGGCTGCCCCCGGCGGTGCGCTCGGCGGCGCTGACCGGCCCGGCCGCGGCGGTGGCCGCGTTCCTCGCCGCGCTCGAGCTGCCGCCCGGGGTGCGGGTGATCGGCCCGACCCCGCTCGAGGACCACGAGCCGGGCCCGGCGGGGGAGCCCGCCCCGCACCGGGTGCTGCTGTTCTTCGGCTACGGGACCGCGGCGGAGGTCACCCGCCGGCTGCGGGCGGCCCGGGCCGAGGCGTCGGCGCTGCGCAAGCACGCCCCGGTGCACGTGCGCTGCGACGTCACCGACCTGCTGTGAGCCGCCGCTCGTGGACGCCGCGGGCGACGTCGAGCAGGGCCCGCGCCGAGTCCTCCCAGGAGTATGCCCGCGCACGCTCCAGGCCGGCCAGCACGCGGGCCCGGCGCCGCCGCGGGTCCTCGAGGGCGCGCACGGCGGCCGCGAACGCGGCGTCGTCGTCGGCGGGGGCGTAGCCGGCCGCGTCCCCGGCGACCTCCCGGAAGATCGGCAGGTCGCTGCACACGACCGGGGTGCCCGCGGCGAGCGCCTCCACGACCGGCAGGCCGTAGCCCTCGGCGCGGGAGGCGGTGAGCAGGGCCGCCGCCCGGCCCAGCAGCCGCGCGTACTCGGCCTCGGAGACCCCGCCGTGGAAGACGACCCGCGCCCCGGCCGGGACGAGGGCCTCCAGCTCGGCGCGGCGGCCCGGCGAGATGCCCGAGAGCAGGTGCAGCTCGTGGTCGGGCAGCCGGGCGGCGGCGCGGAGCAGGGTCTCCACGTTCTTGTAGGGCAGGAACGCCCCCATGTAGAGCAGCACCTTCTCCCGGCCGGGCAGCCGGGCGAGGGCGGCGGCGGGCTCGAGCACGGAGCCGGGCCGGGGGGCGTTGGGCACCACGTGCACGGGGCGGCGGGTGAGCCGGCGGGCGGCGATGAGCTCCCGGGTGGTGTCCGAGACGGTGACCACCGCGTCGGCGCGGTCCAGGAGCACCCGCTGCGGCCACCAGGCCTTGTGGTAGAGCCGCCAGCCCCCGCGCACGGGGGCGGGCAGGTCCGCGGGAGGCTGCGGGTGGTCGTAGTAGATGAGGTCGTGCAGGGTGAGCACCAGCCCGTGCCGGCGGCCGGCGGAGCCCATGGTCTGCATGGGGGAGAAGACGACGTCGGGGCGGTACCGGTTCACGACCAGGGCCGTGGCGGCCTCGGCCGCGGACACGGGGGAGGGGCCGGTCACGTGGGGGACGTCGGGGAGCATCGCCAGCTGCCGGGGGTCGCTCACGAGCATCGCGAGGTCCAGCCCCGGGTCGGCCGCGGCCAGCCCGGCCATGGCCCCGATCAGCCCGGCGCCGTAGCGGCTGATGCCGTCGTGGCGCCCCAGCCGGGTGTAGCGGGCGTCCATGAGCAGCCTCACGGGCCGCTCCTGCGGTGCCGGCCGCGCCGCACCACCTGCTGCAGGCCGGTGAACTGGGCGGTCTCGGGCTCGGCGGCGCCCGCGGGCGGGAGCTGCTCGTGCAGGGCGGGCGGGGCGTCGGCGGGCTCGGGGGCGGGGCCGGTGAGGAACCCGTCGACGAGCTGCGCGGTGCGCCCCGGCGCCTCGTAGTGGATGAGGTGGCCCAGGCCCTCCAGCACCTCCAGGCGGTGGCGGGGGATCCAGGAGGCCATCCGCCGCTGGGCGGGCACGGAGCCGAGCTCGTCCTCGGCGCCCACGACCAGCAGGGTCGGCATGGTCAGCTGCATGGCGACCTCCGCGACCGTGTGGGAGACCGACGCCTCGTAGGCCTCCATCAGCACGTCGCGGTCCGCGAAGACGGAGAAGTAGGCGCGGTGCTGGTTGCGCACGTAGCGGCGCAGCCCCGGGTCCGGGGACTTCGTCATCACCTCGCTCATCCCGTCGGTGACGGCGCCGCTGGCCAGCAGGCGGCGGCCGAGTGCCGCGGGCAGGACCCTCCCGAGCCGGTAGTAGGTGCCCGTCAGCCGGCTCAGCGCCGCGCGGCTGCCCTCGAGTGCGGGCTCGCAGATGGGGTTGACCAGCACGAGCCGCTCGACCATGGCAGGGTGGGCCGCGGCGAAGTGGGCGGCGACCACCGAGCCGAAGGAGTGGCCCAGCAGCACGATGCCGCGGCCGGGCCCGCCGTCGGCCTCCACTGCCTTCTCGTCTCCCGAGCCGGCCCCGGGCGTGCTCCCGGGGGCGGGGCGGTCGTGCACGGCCCCGGCGGTGAGGACCTCGACGAAGCGGCGGAGGAACTCCGCGTACCCGGCGACGTCGTGGGGGCGGTCCGGGAAGGGCTCGGAGCGGCCGAAGCCGGGGAGGTCGGGGACGACGACGTGGTAGCGGTCCCGCAGCCGGTCTGCGATCAGCTGCAGGCCGTGGTGGTCGCCGCGGAAGCCGTGGACCATGACGACCAGGGGCTTGCGGGTGCGGTCGACGTCGTAGAACCAGTACCGGACCTTGTAGCCGTCGAGCACGACGCTGCGCCGCTCCGCGTACGGGTTGCGCTCCGGCCAGGGGCCCTCCGCGACCGGCTCCCGGCCGGCGGGGCCCTGGGGCGCGGTGCTCTCCGACATCCTGTCCTCCCTGCGGGCCGGTGCTCGTCCGGTGTCCGCCGGCCCGCTGTCGATGCTATCGGCTCGCCGCGGATCCCCGGCCCGGCGCGGCCGGGGCGCGTCCCGCTGGGCTAGGATGGGACGGATCCCACCACCGTCGGCGCGCCGCCGGGGCCCCGTGATGCCCGGACGCCGCCGACGCGACCGCGAAGGCGAGGAACGTGACCGAACAGCAGCACACGACCGAGACCACCGGGTACGACGTCCGCGCCATCGAGGCGCGGTGGCCGGCGTTCTGGGAGGAGCAGAAGGTCTACGCGCCCGTCGACGACGGGACGCGGGAGCGCCGCTACGTCCTGGACATGTTCCCGTACCCCTCCGGCGACCTGCACATGGGCCACGCGGAGGCGTTCGCGATGGGCGACGTCGTCGCCCGCTACTGGCGGCAGAGGGGCTACGACGTCCTGCACCCGATCGGCTGGGACTCCTTCGGCCTGCCCGCCGAGAACGCGGCCATCAAGCGCAACGCGCACCCGGCCGAGTGGACCTACGCGAACATCGCCACGCAGAAGGCGTCCTTCCAGCGCTACGCCATCAGCGCGGACTGGTCCCGGGAGATCCACACCTCCGACCCGGAGTACTACCGGTGGACGCAGTGGCTGTTCCTGCAGTTCCACCGCAAGGGACTGGCGTACCGGAAGAACTCCCCGGTCAACTGGTGCCCGAAGGACCAGACCGTGCTCGCCAACGAGCAGGTCGTCAACGGCGCGTGCGAGCGCTGCGGCACCCCGGTGACGAAGAAGGCCCTGAACCAGTGGTACTTCAAGATCACCGACTACGCCGACCGGCTCCTCGACGACATGGCCGCGCTGGAGGGCCACTGGCCCGAGCGCGTGCTGGCGATGCAGCGCAACTGGATCGGCCGCTCCGAGGGCGCCCACGTGCGGTTCGTGATCGAGGGGGCCGGCGAGGACGGGGCCGACCGCGAGGTCACCGTGTTCACCACCCGTCCCGACACCCTCTACGGCGCCACGTTCTTCGTGGTGGCCGCGGACGCGGAGCTGGCCGCGGAGGTCGTGGCCCCCGAGCACGCCGCGGAGCTGGCCGCCTACCGCGAGCAGGTCAAGGCGCTGTCCGACATCGAGCGCCAGGCCACCGACCGGCAGAAGACCGGCGTGTTCCTGGGCCGCCACGCGGTCAACCCGCTGACCGGCGAGAAGCTGCCCGTGTGGGCCGCCGACTACGTGCTGGCCGACTACGGCACCGGGGCGATCATGGCCGTGCCCGCCCATGACCAGCGCGACCTCGACTTCGCCCGCACCTTCGGCCTGCCCGTGCGGGCCGTGCTCGACACCGGCGAGGAGGACCCGGCGGCGACCGGCGTCGCCACGACGGGCGAGGGCACCCTGATCAACTCGGGCGAGCTGTCCGGGCTGGAGAAGACCGAGGCCATCGAGAAGGCCATCGGCATGGTCGAGGCCGCCGGCACCGGCAACCGCCAGGTCAACTTCCGGCTGCGCGACTGGCTGCTGTCCCGCCAGCGCTTCTGGGGCGCGCCCATCCCGATCGTGCACTGCCCGGCCTGCGGGGAGGTGCCCGTGCCCGAGGACCAGCTGCCCGTGCGGCTGCCCGACGACCTGCGCGGGGAGCAGCTCGCGCCCCGCGGCCAGTCGCCGCTCGCGGCGGCCGAGGACTGGGTCAACGTCGAGTGCCCCGCCTGCGGCGGCCCCGCCCTGCGGGACACCGACACCATGGACACGTTCGTGGACTCCTCCTGGTACTACCTGCGCTTCGCCTCCCCGAACGACGAGAACGCCGCGTTCGACCTCGAGGAGACCCGCAAGTGGCTGCCCGTGGACCAGTACGTGGGCGGCGTGGAGCACGCGATCCTGCACCTGCTCTACTCCCGGTTCTTCACCAAGGTGCTCCACGACCTCGGGCTCGTGGACTTCACCGAGCCGTTCAAGGCGCTGCTGAACCAGGGCCAGGTGCTCAACGGCGGCAAGGCCATGTCCAAGTCCCTGGGCAACGGCGTGGACCTGGGCGAGCAGCTCGACGCGTTCGGCGTGGACGCGGTGCGCCTGACCATGGTCTTCGCCTCCCCGCCCGAGGACGACGTGGACTGGGCCGACGTCTCCCCGCAGGGCTCCCAGAAGTTCCTCGCCCGCGCCTGGCGCCTGGCGCAGGACGTGGCCTCGGAGCCGGGCGCCGACCCGGCGGCGGGGGACCGGGCCGTGCGCCGGGCCGCACACCGGGCCGTGGAGGACGCCGCGCAGCTCCTGGACGCCGGGAAGTTCAACGTGGTCATCGCCAAGACCATGGAGCTCGTCAACGTGGTCCGCAAGGCCATCGACTCCGGCTGCGGTCCCGCCGACCCTGCCGTGCGCGAGGCCGTGGAGGCGGTGTCGGTGCTGCTGTCGCTGGTCGCCCCGTACACGGCCGAGGACATGTGGCACGCGCTGGGCCACGAGGGCTCCGTCGTCGTCGCCGGCTGGCCGGCCGTGGACCCGGCCCTGCTCGTGGACGACACCGTCACCGCCGTCGTCCAGATCAAGGGCAAGGTCCGGGACCGGCTGGAGGTGCCGGTGGACATCACTGAGGACGCGCTGCGCGAGCTCGCCCTGGCCTCGGAGACGGTCCGCCGCCAGCTGGGCGACGCCGAGATCCGCAAGGTGATCGTGCGGGCGCCCAAGCTCGTCAACATCGTGGCCTGAGCCCGCCCGTGGACCCGGCCGTGGACCAGGTGGCGGACCCCGAGGCGGACGCCGTTCCGGAGCCCCCGGCGGCGCGGCGCCGGATCGCGGTGGTCACCGACGATGCCGCCGCCCTGCCCCCCGCGTGGCTGGAGACCGCCGCGCGGGAGGGCGGGCTGGAGGTCGTGCAGATGCCCGTGATGATCGACGGGCAGATCTTCCCCGTCCCCGACGGCCCGCACGACGACGAGATCCCGCAGGCCCTGATCCTCGCGCTGGCGGAGGGACGGCCGGTGACCACCTCCCGGCCCTCCCCGGGGCAGTTCCGGCGGGTCTACCAGCGGCTGCAGGAGGCGGGCTACGAGGGGATCGTCTCCGTGCACCTGTCGGCGGAGCTGTCCGGGACCACGGGGGCGGCCCGCATCGCCCGGCAGGCCATCGACGTGCCCGTCACGGTCGTGGACTCCCGCACCGCGGCGATGGCCCAGGGCTTCGGGGCGCAGAAGGCGTGGAACGTCGCCGGGACCGGCGCCGGGCAGGAGGAGGTCGCCGCGGCCGCCCGCGAGGGCAGCCGCGACAACACCCTGCTGCTGTGGGTGCCCTCCCTGGACTCGCTGCGCCGTGGAGGGCGGATCGCCCCCTCCTCGGCGGTGCTCAACGCCGTGCTGCAGATCCGCCCGCTGCTGTCGATCGCCGACGGGAAGCTCGTCGCCGTGGAGAAGCCCCGCTCGCCCGCCCGTGCCCGCGCGCGGTTCGCGGCGCTGGTGGGCGAGGCCCTGGCCACCTCCGAGCACGAGGACCCGGTGCTCGTGATGCACCACCTCGGCGACGAGAACGGCGCCCGTGAGCTCGGCGAGGAGCTCGTGGAGGCCCACCGCCCCGACGCGACGCTCGTCGTCTCCCAGCTCCCGCCCGTCCTGGCCGCCCACGTGGGCCTCGGGGCGCGCGCCGCGGTCGTCGAGGGCCCCTCCGCCCGGCCCGTCCTGCACCCGGTGCCGCCCGGGAGCTGAGCTCCCGCCCCACCAGCCTCCCGCTCCATCCGCTCCGCGGAGGGCCCGGTGTCCGGGCTCCCCAGCCGCCCCGCGCGGGCGCTCCCGTCCCCAGCCGGGCTCCGCGCGCTCCGCGGAGGAGGGTCGCGGGGGTTGGCTGGTCCCCATGACCGGCACCGCGCACCACGGCAGGCGCCGCCCGACGCCGTCCGACCCCGAACCCCATGTCGGCCCCGGCCCCGGCCCCGGCCCCGGCTCCGGCCCCGGCCCCGGCCCCGGCGCCGGTACCGGCTCCGGCCCCGCCTCCGGCTCCGCGGAGCGGCTGGCGGCGCTGCTCGCCGAGGCCTCCTCCGGTCCTCGCGGCGACGACCCTGCCGGCACTGCCGGCGGCGTCCCCGGCGGCGTGCCGTCCGGGACGCCTCCCCGCCGGCCCGGTGAGGACCCCTCCGGCGCCGGGACGGGCCCGGGACACCGGTGGGAGGTCGCCGCCCGCACCCGCGTCCCGCACTCCCTCCTGCTCCTGGCCCTCGCCGGGGTGGCGGTCCTGGCCTGGGCGGTGCTCGGACCGGGCCCCGGCGCAGGGGAGGGCTCCGCCCTGGCCGAGGTGGATGTGGCAGGACCCTCTGCCGCGACGGCCCCCGCCGCGGCACCGTCCGGTGCCATGCCCGGTGCCATGCCCGGTGCCATGCCCGGTGCCATGCCCGGTGCGTTGCCGGGTGCGTCGTCCGGTGCTCCGCCGCCCCGCGCGGCGCCGGGCACGGGGCCCGCCGACGGGGCCGCGCCGGGCGGGACCCTGCTCGTGCACGTCACCGGGGAGGTGGCGCGTCCCGGCGTGGTGGAGGTGGCGGCCGGCGACCGGGTCGTGGACGCCGTCGAGGCCGCCGGGGGGCTCACGGGGGCCGCCGTCACCGGGGGCGTCAACCTCGCCGCCCCCGTCGCCGACGGGCAGCAGGTGCTCATCCCCGGCGCGGACAGCGACCCCGCCGCCGGGGCGCCCGCCCCGTCCCCCGGTTCCCTGTCCGCTGCTGTCCCGTCCCCGGACGGGGCCGCGGCGCCCGGAGCGCCCGCCGCGCCCGGCGCAGGTGGCCCGCTGGACCTCAACGCCGCGACGGCCGCGGACCTGGAGGCGCTGCCGCGGGTCGGGCCGGTGCTCGCCGAGCGGATCGTCGCGTTCCGGGACGGGCAGGGCGGGTTCACGTCCGTCGAGGAGCTGGACGCCGTCCCGGGGGTCGGCCCCGCCGTGCTGGAGGCCCTCCTGCCCCTGGTGACCGTGTGAGGAGCCTGTCAGCGTGGTGGGCCGGGGCCCTGGAGCACCAGGCCCACCGGGATGCCCGCGCACCCGGGCGGACGTGGGACCTGCGCCTGCTCCCGGCCGCCCTGGCCGCCTGGGCCGCCGGGATGCTGGGCACGCGCCTGCCGCTCGCGCAGGCCGCGCTCGGGGCCGCGGCGTGCGTCGTGGTGCTCGCGCTCCTGGGGGCGGTGCTCCGGGTCGTCCTGCGGGCTGTGGCGGACGTCGTAGCGCGGGGACCCGCGGCGGGCCAGCCTCCAAGTCCCCGTCCCCCGGGACATGGCGCGGGCCGGGCCGGCGCAGCTGGTGGGGCTCGCGCCGACGGGAGGCGGAACGGACCCCCGCGCGGGAGCGCATCCTGGTCGGCGCTGGCCCTGGCCGCCCTCGCCGCGGCGGCCGTGCTGCTCAGCGCGGCCGCCGACCGGCCGGCGACCGGGGCCCTCGGCACGGTCCTGACCGACGGCGGGACGCTGACCGTCACCGCCCGGGTGCTCGATCCGCCGCGACCGTGGTCGGCCCCGGGGCCGGACGCCCCCGCCGCCGGGGAGGACCGCACGGGGGTGGTGCTCGAGCTGGCCCTGGAGGAGATCGTGCACGAGGGGCACCGGGAGCGGGTGGAGACGCCGGCCACCGTGTTCGCGGACGGGCCCGCGTGGGCCGGGCTCGCCCCCGGCGCCCGCCTCACCGCGGTGCTCCGGGCCGACGGGGGTCAGGAGGCCGGCACCCCCGTGCTGCGCGCCGCCGCCCCGCCCGGCGTGCTGCCCGCCCCGGAGCGCACCGCCCGGGAGGACGTGCGGGCGCGGTTCGTGGTCGCGGCGGCGGGCCTGGGCCCCGACGCCGCCGGGCTGCTCCCCGGCATGACCTTCGGCGAGCGCTCCGGCCTGGATCCCGAGCTGGAGCAGGCCATGAAGGACACCGGGCTGACCCACCTCACCGCCGTCTCGGGCTCCAACTGTGCTCTCGTCACGGCCCTGGCCGGACACGCGGTCCTCGCCCTGGGCGCGGGCCGGCGCACCTGCCTGCTGGCCGGCCTCGGCGCCCTCGGCGCGTTCGTCGCCCTGGTGGGCCCCGACCCCTCGGTGCTGCGCGCCGCGGTGATGGGAGCGCTCGGGGCCGCCGGCCTGCTCACCGGCCGGACCGCCCTCTCCCTCACGACCCTGGCCGGCGCCGTCGTCGCGCTCCTCGTGGTCCGCCCGGCGCTCGCCGCGGAGTACGGGTTCGTGCTCTCCGTGCTCGCCACCGCCGGGATCGTGGTGAGCGCCCGCCCGCTCGCCCGGCTGCTGGGGACCCGGGTCCCGGAGGTCCTGGGGATCGCCGTCGCGGTCCCGGCGGCCGCCCAGGCGTGGTGCGCTCCCGTGGTGGTGCTCCTCCAGCCCGCCGTGCCCGTGTACTCGCTGCCCGCCAACGTCCTCGCCGGACCCCTCGTGCCGCTCGTGACCGTGTGCGGCCTGGCCGGCCTGCTCCTGCTGGGCCTGCCCGGCGCCCCCGCAGCGCTCGCCGAGGCCGCCCTCGTGCCGCTCACCGCGGGTGCCGCGGGCACGCGACTGGTCGCCGGGACCGCCCGCCTGTTCGCCGGCGCCCCGGCCGCGCTGGCCCCGTGGCCGGACGGGCCGGCCGGGGCGCTGCTCATGGCCGTGCCGAGCGCGGCCTTCGTGCTGGGCGTCCACGTCCTGGACCTGCGGCGCCGGCGCCCGCGGCCGGTCAGCGGGACCCTCCGGGACGGACCGGCCCCGCCCGCCCCCACGGAGGAGGACCGGCGCCGGGCGGCCCGGCGCCGACGCCGGCGGCGCGCCGCGGTCGCCGTCCTGGCCCTGCTCCTGCTCGCCGGTCCCGTCCTCCGGGCCGTGCTCGACGCCCGCAGGGGCCCGCCGGACTGGCAGGCCCTGGTCTGCGACGTGGGCCAGGGGGACGCCGTCCTGCTGCGCACCGGCCCGGGCCGGGCGGTGCTCGTGGACACCGGCCCCGAGCCCCGGGCCCTGGAGCGGTGCCTGCAGCGGGGCCGGGTCGAGCGCCTGGACCTGGTGGTCCTCACCCACGCCCACGCCGACCACACCGGCGGGCTCCCCGGGGCGCTCCACCGCGCGGACGTCGCCGAGCTCTGGTACTCCACCGCGGCCCCCGGCCCCCCGGAGCAGGTCCACGCCGCCGCACCCGGCACGCCCGTGCACCGGCCCGCCGCGGGGGAGACCCGCACCCTGGGGGACCTGCGGCTCACCGTGCTCGCACCGCAGGGACCCGCCCCGCGACGGCGGGGGCCCGCGTCGTCGTCCGAGGAGAACGACGCCTCCCTGGCCCTGCGCGCCGAGCTCACCGGCCAGGACGGCACGACGGTCTCCTGGCTGCTCGCCGGGGACCTCGAGGAGGACGGGGCCCGTGCCCTGCTGCGCACCGCCGGGCCCCTGGCCGACGTCGACGTCCTGAAGCTCTCCCACCACGGGGCCCGCAACGGCGGCACCGACATCATCGACGCCGCCAGCCCGCGCCTGGCCGTGGTCTCGGTGGGCCGGGACAACGACTACGGCCACCCCCACCCGCAGATCCTGTCCCACCTCGCCCGCGCAGGCGTGCCCCTGCTGCGCACCGACGAGCACGGGGGCGTGTTCCTCCTCCGCGAGGGGGACCGGCTCCGGGCCGTCCCCGCCGACCGCTGAGCCGTCCGCGGGGGG
>NZ_BMEQ01000011.1:0-49511 GCF_014636775.1 Kocuria dechangensis | reverse complement strand
GGGGGGGGGCTCGTCCGGTGCCGGCCCGGTCCCTGCCGTCCCTGCGACCTGGCAGACTCGGGCCCATGGACCAAGCAGACCTGCCCGGGTGGCTGGAGATCATGCGGGCCGTCGGGCTGGCCTTCGGCCCCTTCCTGGTGTTCGGCTCCGCGGTCATCGCCGCGGTCATCGCCTGGCGGGCGTACCGCCAGCGCAAGGAGGCCGACGAGCGGGCGGAGTGGTGGCGCCGGACCCAGTGGGCGATCGACTACGCCGTGGACGAGGAGGAGGAGAAGGCGGAGATCGGGGTGGAGGCCCTGGACCTGCTCGGTGTCTCACCGCTGGCGTCGGCGGAGGACAGGGAACTGCTGGAGACCTTGTTCGCCCAGGTCGCTGCGACCAGAGCGGCGCGCTCGTACAATGGGGCCAGCACGTCCGACGCGGAAGGACCGCGCCCCCGGTGGAGATTCCCCTGGGCCCGGAGAGGGGAGTGACCCCATGACGCAGATCGCGCCCAGGCGCCGCGAGAGCCTCACCGACGCCGCCCGCCGGCTGCTGACGGAGAAGCCCGACGGCACCTACGACGTCCGCATCCCGTACGAGAACCGCACCGTCACGGTGACCAGCGGGAGCAACGCCTGGATCATCGCCAAGGCCGCCGCCGCCAAGATGCGCATCGCCGCCGAGTAGCTCCTCGGTGCGCCGCCCTCCGGGCTCGATCCGCCGGCGCGGCACCGCACGGAGGACCCGGCGACGCACTACCGGGACCCCGTGGCCGGCCCACCACCCCCGCCAGGCCCCGGCGGGCCCTCCTGCGGACCGGCGTCCGCGTCGGGACCGTCGTCCAGGCGGCGGAGCCGCTCGGTGAGCTCGGCCACCCGGAGCCGCAGCGCCGCCACCTCCGCAGGGTCCACGGGAGAGCCGGGCTCCGGGTTCCCCTGCGGCGACGGTCCCGGAGCGTCCGTCCCGGCCACGGCCGCACCCACCGGGCGCTCGCCGGTGACCGTCGTCCGCCGCGCCGTCACGGCCTCGACCAGCCACGACGCCAGCAGCGCGGTGACCAGCCCGAAGACCGCGACCCCGCCCAGCATGAGCACCCCGCCGACCACACGCCCCGGCGGCGTGACGGGGTAGAGGTCGCCGTAGCCCACGGTGCTCATCGTGCTCACCGCCCACCACGCCGCGTCGCCGAGGGTCCCGATGTTCGCGCCGGGGGCGCCGCGCTCGGCGTCGAGCACGGCCACGGAGCCCACCGCGCCCAGGAGGCCCGCACCGCCGACCAGGTACACAGCCACCCGCCCCCGCAGGTCCGCCGCCGCGCGCCGGTTGACCACGACCACCAGCGCCGCCAGCCGCACCAGCTCCAGCTGCCGGAACACCGGGAACGCGAGCGCCACCAGGTCCACCAGGTGTCCGGCCACGAACGCCCGCCGGTCCCGCGCCCGCACCAGCCGCGCCAGGTAGTCCACGACGAACAGCACCCACACCGCCACCAGCACCGCCCGGCACGCCAGCACCACCGCCGGCGCCAGACCCGGGTCCAGGACCGGCCACGCCCACGCACCCAGGAACAGGACCGCCGCGGCCGTCCGCGCCCGCCCCGACACCCGGTCCCAGTCCGTCCCGCCCCGCGCCCGCCGCCCCGGCCCGTGCCGCTCCATGCCCCCGATCATCGCCCCGTCCCGGCACCCGCGCCACCACGTGTCGGCCCACCATGAGAAACTGGGACCCGACCCACCCGCGCGGCCGTACGGCCGCTCCGACCCCAGGAGACGGCCATGACCCCCGCCCGGCGCCCCGCCCCCGCCGCCGGACCCAGCTGGCGCGACGTCGAGCCTGCCCCGCTGATCCTGCTCACCGGCCCGGAGGACTACCTCGCCGCCCGCGCCCGCGACCGGGTGCGCGCCGTCCTCAAGGAGCAGCGCGGACCCGTCGAGCTCAGCACCCTCGACGCCGCCTCATACGCCCCCGGCCAGCTCGCCGCGCTCGCGAGCCCCTCCCTGTTCGACGACGCCAAGCTCATCCACGTCCTCAACCTCGCCGCCATGAACGACGACTGCCTCGCCGACGCCCTGGCCTACGTGAAGTCCCCGGACCCGGACGTCGTCGTCCTCTGGGAGCACAGCGGCGGCAACCGCGGCAAGAAGCTGCTGGACGCCCTCAAGGCCGCCGGCGCCGCCGTGGTCGAGTGCAAGCCCCTCAAGAGCGACCGCGACAAGAGCGACTTCATCCAGACCGAGTTCCGCTCCCACCGCCGCCGCATCGACCCGGACGCCGCCCGCGCGCTGGCCGCGGCCGTGGGCAGCAGCACCGCCGAGCTCGCCGCCGCCTGCGCGCAGCTGCTCTCCGACGGGCCCGAGTCCATCACCTTCGACGACGTCGAGAAGTACTACGGCGGCCGCGTGGAGGCCACGGCCTTCAAGGTGGCGGACGCCGCCCTGGCCGGCCGCGTCGAGACCGCGCTCAAGCTCTGGCGCCAGGCCCTGGACACCGGTGTGGACCCCGTGCCCATGGTGGCGGCCCTGGCCGCGAAGATGCGCACGATCGCCCAGGTGCACGGCACCCGCGGCGGGGCGAACCAGCTCGCGCAGCGGATCGGGGCCGCCCCGTGGCAGGTGGAGCGCGCCCAGGAGGAGTCACGGCGGTTCTCCGAGGCGGACCTCGTGCGGGGGCTGCGCGCGCTGGCGGAGGCCGACGCCCAGGTGAAGGGCGAGGGCCGGGACCCGGCGTACGCCGTCGAGCGGGCCATCACCACGATCGCGCTCTCCGGCCGTCGCTGACCCGCTGCGGTTGTGCGTGTTCGACGTCGCCTGCGCGGTTGCACCTGCTGGTTCGCCGCCGGGTGGTCAGGAGCGTGGTCGTCCGGCGTGCCCGCATCCGTGGCACGACCCGCACCGTGGGACTCGCTCTCAGCGCGGGCAACGGTCGCTCGCGCTCCTGCTTCCGTCATGCGTCGCCGCCCTGGCACGGCAGCCGGACCATCGTCTGCTGGTGGATGCGGCGGCCGTGCTCTCGCAGGCCTGGGATGAGCGCAGGATCCCCGTGACGGACGAACCCGACGCTCTCGAAGAACGAGACCGCGCGCGTGTGCAGGAAGACCTCGCGGAGTTCGTTCAGGTCCTCCGGCTGGAAGGCGCGGACGGACACCGGGGAAGACGTCGGCGCCGCCCTCTCACACGGTCCTGAGCGAGGCGAAGAACGCCCGCAGCTCGGCGGTGAAAAGGTCGGGGACCTCGAGGGCCGCGAAGTGCCCGCCTTCGGGAAGATCGCTGAAGCGGTGGACGGTGACGAACCGCTCGGCCCACTCCCGGGGGAACCGGGCCTCCCTGGGGAACCGGGCGACCCCCGCCGGGATCGTGCTGCGACCAGCGGTGGGCGAGTCGCCGGCGAACGCTGCCCGGACGTCCTCCTGGTACATCTGCATCGAGGTCTTCGCCGTCTCTGTGACCCAGTACAGCGTGAGGTTGGTGAGCAGCGACTCCCGGCCGCCGAAGGCCTCCTCGACCCGGTGGGAGTCCGCGCCGGTGTTGATGAAGCTCAGCATCCAGGCGGCCAGGCCGGCGGGGGAGTCGTGGAGCGCCGGCGCCAGCGCGTTCGGCTTGGTCATGTGCAGCCCGGCGTAGGCGCCCTCGGTGAACCACCAGCCCTGGATGAACTCGGCGAAATCCTGCTCGGCCGGCGACAGGTCGGTCTCCTGGCCGGTCGGGTAACCGACGTCGGTCAGGTGGATTCCGGTCATCCGCTCGGGGTGGCGCAGCGCCAGAGCCATGGTCACGCCCTGGCCCACGTCGCCGCCGGCCGCGGCGAAGCGGTCGTAGCCGAGCTGTGTCATGAGCCGGGCCCACAGCCCGGCGACGGCGGTGCTCCCCATGGCCACGCGGTCGGAGAAGCCGAAGCCGGGGATGGAGGGAACGACGACGTCGAAGGCGTCTGCGGCGCTGCCGCCGAACCGCTCGGGGTCCGTCAGCATCGGGACGACTTTGTGGAAACGGTGGAAGGAGTCCGGCCAGCCGTGGGTGAGCAGGAGGGGCGTCGGGCGGGGACCCACGCCTCGCGCGTGCACGAAGTGGACGCGGACGCCGCCGACGTCGGCCCGGAACTGGGGCAGCTCGTTGAGTGCGGCCTGCTGGGCTCGCCAGTCGTAGTCGCGCTCCCAGTAGTCGCACAGCTCACGCAGACGGGGGAGGTCCACCCCCCGGCCCCAGTCGTCCCCCTCCGACGGGTGCGGCCATCGCGTACGGGCCAGACGGTGGCGCAGGTCCTCGATGACGTCGTCGGGAACGGCAATGGAAAACGGCTCGACGGTGGACATGACATTCTCCCCGCGATGTGGAACGGAATGCGCTGCTGCGGTCAGGCTAGCCGAACGGAATGCTGCGTTCCGCAGGCCACGCTGGACGCCGCCGGGCACATGAGCGCCGCCCAGCAGCGCGGGCGGCCCCGGACATGACGGAGGCCCCGTCCCTTCCAGGGACGGGGCCTCCGCGCGGTCCGCCGGTGCGGCGGTCAGACGCGTTCCGGGGAACGGGAAGTCAGATCTTGGCGACGCGCTTGGCCAGACCGGACTTCTTGTTCGCCGCGTTGTTCTTGTGCAGGACGCCCTTGCTGACGGCCTTGTCGAGCTTGCGGGAGACGATGCGCAGGGCGTCGGCAGCGGTCTCCTTGTCGGAGGAGGCGACGGCCTCGTCGACCTTGCGGACGAGGGTCTTCAGCTCGGACTTGTAAGCGTTGTTGCGAAGACGCGCCTTCTCGTTGGTGAGGATGCGCTTCTTCTGGGACTTGATGTTGGCCACGTAAAACTCCTTGGCGATGGGTGCGGAATTCGGTCAGTGAGGGCAAACAGGACGGACATGAGACGGAGCGGGAGTGGGGACACCCGAGTGGCGACCGCCCTGCAGTGCCCGACGACCAGCGCGGACACACAGCAGGACAGTCTAGCAGAAGATCGCCGCTGACCGCCGTGGTGCGACGCGCCGGACGGGCGGGCAGGAGGGGGTTCAGCCGCGGCGGCGGCGCAGCTCCTCCGCCACCGACCGGAACCGGTCCTCGGGCAGGACGGCGCCCTCCCTGCGGACGTCGGCGGGCAGCACCTGCAGCACCCGGTCGAGCTTCACCTCGGAGGGGCGGCCGCGGGAGTCCCACGGCCCGGCGCCCACGTCGACGTAGTCGGGGTCCCGGGCCACGTGGTTGGAGCGGTCCCGGGAGGTGAGCATGAGGCACAGCAGCCGGTCGCCGGCACGGTCGACGACCAGGACGGGGCGGTCCTTGCCGCGGCGGTGGTCCTCCTCGAACGGCACCCACGTCCACACGACCTCGCCGGGGTCCGGCTCCCCGTCGGACAGAGGCCGGTAGGACGGGTGCAGGGGACCGGTCCAGTCGCCGGGATAGGGCTCGCTGAGCCCCTCGCCGAGCCCCTCGGGGCGGGGCGCGGTCCGCGGCCCGGCGGGAGCCGGGGCGGGGGAGCGGCGCCTGCCGGTGCCCGCGCGGGTCCCCGGGCGGGCGGCCTCCGAGCGCTGGTAGACGTCCAGGGCGCGGGCGGCGAGCCGTCCCAGGGAGCGCAGGGTGAGCTTCATGCGCCCCACTCTAGCCACGGGTCCGGCCACGGGTTCCCCGCCCGCGGCCGGCCAAATGGCCCCCCACCGGCAAACGTGGGAAACTGGACAGCTGAATCCCCGGCACGGTCCCCGTTGCCGCCAGTCCCCAGGACATCCCCGGAAGCGGCACGCTCCCGGAGAAAGGACCGCCCGTGTCACCGCTGGCCGTCAACGCCCCGGTTCCCGCTTCGACGGACCCGTCCATCCTCCGCAACTTCTGCATCATCGCCCACATCGACCACGGCAAGTCCACGCTGGCGGACCGGATGCTGCAGGCCACCGGCGTGGTCACCACGCGGGAGATGAAGGAGCAGTACCTGGACCGGATGGACATCGAGCGCGAGCGCGGGATCACCATCAAGTCCCAGGCCGTGCGGATGCCGTGGAACCTCGCGGGCACCGACTACGCCCTGAACATGATCGACACCCCCGGCCACGTGGACTTCACCTACGAGGTCTCCCGGTCGCTGGCGGCGTGCGAGGGCGCGCTGCTGCTGGTGGACGCCGCGCAGGGGATCGAGGCGCAGACCCTGGCCAACCTGTACCTGGCCATGGAGAACGACCTCACGATCATCCCGGTTCTCAACAAGATCGACCTGCCGGCCGCCCAGCCGGAGAAGTACGCCGAGGAGCTCGGCAACCTCATCGGCGCGGATTCCGAGGACGTGCTGCGGGTCTCCGGCAAGACCGGCGAGGGCGTCGAGGCCCTGCTCGACCGGATCGTGGAGCTGGTCCCCGCCCCGCAGGGCGACGCGGACGCCCCGTCCCGGGCGATGATCTTCGACTCCGTCTACGACACGTACCGCGGGGTGGTCACCTACGTCCGCGTGATCGACGGGAAGCTGACCCCGCGCGAGCGGATCAAGATGATGTCCACGGGCGCCCAGCACGAGCTGCTCGAGATCGGCGTGATCTCGCCCGAGCCGAAGCCGACGGCGGGCCTGGGCGTGGGCGAGGTGGGCTACCTCATCACCGGCGTGAAGGACGTGCGCCAGTCCCGGGTGGGCGACACCGTCACCAACTACCAGAAGCCCGCCACCGAGTCCCTGGGCGGCTACGAGGACCCGAAGCCCATGGTCTTCTCGGGGCTGTTCCCGATCGACGGCTCGGACTACCCGGTGCTGCGCGACGCCCTCGACAAGCTCCAGCTCAACGACGCCGCGCTGGTCTACGAGCCCGAGTCCTCCGCGGCGCTGGGCTTCGGCTTCCGCTGCGGATTCCTGGGCCTGCTGCACCTGGAGATCGTCCGCGAGCGCCTCGAGCGCGAGTTCAACCTGGACCTGATCTCCACCGCGCCCTCCGTGAGCTACAACGTCACCCTCGAGGACGGCTCGGAGCGGGTGGTCACCAACCCGTCCGAGTTCCCCTCGGGCAAGATCGCCGAGATCCGCGAGCCCATGGTCGCAGCCACCGTGCTCGCCCCGTCCGAGTTCATCGGCGCGATCATGGAGCTGTGCCAGACCAAGCGCGGCCAGCTCAAGGGCATGGACTACCTCTCCGAGGACCGGGTGGAGCTGCGCTACCGCCTGCCGCTGGCCGAGATCGTCTTCGACTTCTTCGACCAGCTGAAGTCCCGCACCAAGGGCTACGCCTCCCTGGACTGGAAGGCCGAGGGCGAGGAGGCCGCCGACCTCGTGAAGGTCGACATCCTCCTGCAGGGCGAGCCGGTGGACGCGTTCAGCGCCATCACGCACCGGGACAAGGCGTACTCCTACGGCGTGATGATGACCGGGAAGCTCCGCGAGCTCATCCCGCGCCAGCAGTTCGAGGTCCCCATCCAGGCCGCCATCGGTTCCCGCGTCATCGCCCGCGAGAACATCCGGGCGATCCGCAAGGACGTGCTCTCCAAGTGCTACGGCGGCGACATCTCCCGCAAGCGCAAGCTGCTGGAGAAGCAGAAGGAGGGCAAGAAGCGCATGAAGATGGTCGGCCGCGTGGAGGTCCCCCAGGAGGCGTTCGTGGCGGCCCTGTCCTCCGACGAGGCCGGGGACAAGAAGGACAAGAAGAAGTAGTGGCCCCCGCCCAGCCCGAGGGCCTGCCCGCCCCGCTGGACGGGCGCCTGCCCCCCTCCGCGGCGGAGGGCTCCGCGGGGCGCGCGCTCAGCCTGTACGTGCACGTGCCGTTCTGCGCGGTGCGCTGCGGCTACTGCGACTTCAACACCTACACGGCCACGGAGCTCGGCCCGGACGTGTCCCAGGACGTGTACGCCGCCGACGCCGCCGCGGAGGTCCGCTGGGCCCGCCGGGTGCTGGAGGACTCCGGGGTGGCGGTGCGGCCCCTGCACAGCGTGTTCTTCGGCGGCGGCACCCCCACGCTGCTGCCCGCCGCCGACCTCGCCGGGATCCTCGCCGTCGCCCGGGAGACCTTCGGGCTCGACGACGGGGCGGAGGTCACCGTCGAGGCCAACCCCGACTCCGTGACCCCCGGGTCGCTGCGGGTCCTCGCCGAGGCCGGGGTCACCCGGGTGTCCTTCGGGATGCAGTCGGCGGTCCCGCACGTGCTCGCCGTCCTGGACCGCACGCACGACCCCGAGAACGTGCCCCGGGCCGTGGAGTGGGCGCGGGAGGCCGGACTGGGCGTGAGCGTGGACCTGATCTACGGGGCGCCGGGGGAGTCGCTCGCCGACTGGGAGCGCTCGGTGCGCACCGCGGTGGGGTACGCGCCCGACCACGTCTCGGCCTACTCCCTCATCGTGGAGGAGGGCACGAAGCTCGCGGCCCGGATGCGGCGCGGGGAGATCGCCCCCATCGACGAGGACGACCAGGCGGACAAGTACGAGCTCGCCGACCGGATCCTGGCCGGGGCCGGGTTCGAGTGGTACGAGGTGAGCAACTGGTCCCGCGGCACGGACACGGCCGAGGCGCGGGCCCGCCGCAGCCGGCACAACCTCGCGTACTGGCACAACCAGGACTGGTGGGGGATCGGCCCCGGCGCGCACTCGCACGTGGGCGGGACGCGCTGGTGGAACCTCAAGCACCCCGTGCCCTACACCCACCGGGTGCGGGCGGGGGAGTCACCGGCCGCGGGCCGGGAGATCCTGGACGCGCAGACCCGCCACCTGGAGCGCGTGATGCTCGAGGCGCGGATCCGAGACGGGCTGCCCGTGGCGGCGCTCGACGACGCCGGGCGCACCGCGGTGGCCGGCCTGATCGCCGACGAGCTGGTGGACCCGGCGGCGGCCCTGCGCGGGACGCTCGTCCTGACCCTCCGGGGCCGGCTGCTGGGGGACGCGGTGGTGCGGCGGCTGCTCGGCTGAGCGGGGCCGCCCGCCGCGCCCGGGCGGGTCAGCCGCGGCGCTGCTGCCACCGCTCGGCCAGCCGGTCGTAGAGCCGGGTGTTGAGGCGGTAGACGTGCGGCTCGCCGCGGTTGACGTGGATCCCGCCGTTGAGCGAGCCGATCGCCAGCAGCAGCCACGCGGCCGCGGCGGCGAGCGCGAAGACCCAGCCGACGAACGGCACGGGCGCGAGCAGCACGCCGATCAGCACCACGAGCGACGGCAGCAGCGTGAAGTTCATCGCCTCGTGCGACTCCTGCTCCGTGAACCGGCCGCGGCCGCGGAAGACCCGGTGGATGAGGAACGAGGGGAGGAAGCCCACCACGCCCCCGAAGTGCGCGAGCGTGGCCCACTGGTGGTCCTCGGCGACGGTCAGCGGCTGGGCGACCGGCGAGAGACCCTCGAACGGGGTCTCGGCGTGGTCATGGCTGGAGCGGGGGTCGGTCTGGACGGGCAACGGGTGTCCTCCGGGCTCTGACCGCGCGGGGGCGGGGTCGGTGGAATGGTGTGCGCCCATTCTACGGGTGCGGGCCCCGCGCGACCGGTGCCGGGGGCGGGGGCGGGCGGCAGTGTGACGTCATGCGCGGCAGCCGGTGCCCCTGCCGGCCCCCGGGGCGCTCAGGCGCCGGGGGCGGTGAGGAAGTCGATGAGCTCCTCGACGCGGCCCAGGAGGGCGGGCTCGAGGTCGGCGTAGCTGTCCACCCGGGAGAGGATGTGCTGCCAGGCGCGGCCGAGGTCGCCCGGGCTGCGGTGGGGCCAGCCGAGGGCGGACGCGATCCCCGTCTTCCAGTCGGTGCCGCGCGGGACCACGGGCCACGCGTCGATCCCCAGGGCGCGCGGCCTGACGGCCTGCCAGATGTCTACGTACGGGTGGCCCAGCACCAGGACGTTGCCCGCGGCGCCCGGCAGGCGCATGGTCTGCTCGGCGATCCGGGACTCCTTGGAGCCCGGCACCAGGTGGTCCACGAGGATCCCCAGCCGGCGCCCCGGGCCGGGACCGAACTCCTTCACCGCGCCCGGCAGGTCGTCCACGCCGTGCAGCGGCTCCACGACGATGCCCTCGACCGCGAGGTCGTGGCCCCACACCTTCGCCACGAGCTCGGCGTCGTGGTAGCCCTCCACCCAGACGCGGGAGGCCTTGGCGGTGGCGGCGCGCAGCCCCTCCACCGCCACGGACCCGGAGCGGGTGCGCGCGGCCTTCCGGGCCACCGGGGCCCGCCGCGGCTCGACGACGGTCACGGGCGCGCCCTCGAGGAGGAAGCCGGGGCCCAGCGGGAACGCCTTGACCCGTCCCCGGCGGTCCTCCAGGCCCATGACCCGCATCCCGCCGATGGTCTCCAGGGACACGACGGCGCCCACCCACCCGGTCGTGACGTCCTCCAGGAGCAGCCCCGGCGCGACCGGCACCTCCGCGGACGCCGGCCGGCGGCGGGCCAGGGCGTCGTCGTCGAGGCTGCGCGGCCCCCAGCCGTAGTCGCTCATGCTCGTGTCCTCCCGTGCGCGGTCCCGCACGGGCGGCGCGGACCAGCCGGAAGCGTACCAAACGCCCCCGGACGCACGACCGGCGGCACGGGGCTACACTGGACCGGTGCTAGCACTGTCCGTCCCCGAGTGCCAGACGCCCGGGGCAGCCACGACCCGAGGGGGAGGAGCGACGTGAACCATCCGAGACGACTGCAGATCCTGCAGGCCATCGTGGAGGACTACGTGCACTTCCAGGAGCCCGTGGGCTCCAAGGCCCTCGTGGAGCGGCACAGCCTCGGCGTCTCCCCGGCCACCGTCCGCAACGACATGGCCGTGCTCGAGGAGGAGGGGCTGATCACCGCCCCCCACACCAGCTCCGGGCGGATCCCCACCGACAAGGGCTACCGCACCTTCGTGGACCAGATCGCCGCCGTGAAGCCCCTGTCCGGGCCCGAGCGGCGCGCCATCCAGAGCCTGCTCGACGAGGCCGCCGACCTCGACGACGTCATGGAGCGCACCGTCCGGCTGCTGGCCCAGCTCACGCACCAGGTCGCGGTCGTGCAGTACCCCCAGGCCTCCGGGGTCACCGTCCGGCACGTGGAGGTCGTGGACCTCGGCGAGGGCCGCGTCCTCGTCGTGCTCATCCCCACCAACGGGCGGGTCGCCCAGCGGGTCGCCGTCCTGCGCGGACCCCTCGACGAGGCCGGGCTCATGGAGCTGCGCGCCCGCGTGCTCGCCGCCGTCGTGGGCCGCTCCCTGACCGACGTGCCCGACGCCCTGACCGTCATGGTCGCCGGCATGGCGCCGCCGTCGCGGCCCGCCGCCGCCGCCGTCGCCGAGACGGTCGCGGCCCTGGCCGCCGGCGGCACGGAGCACCGGATGGTCATGGCCGGCACCGCCAACCTCGCCCGGGCCACCGGGGACTTCCACCTCAGCATCGGACCCGTGCTCGAGGCCCTCGAGGAGCAGGTGGTCATGCTCCGGCTGCTCTCCGAGATGGAGCAGGACGCCCGCGGCGTCGCCGTCCGGATCGGCGCGGAGAACTCCGCCGGGCCCCTGTCCGAGGCGGCGGTCGTGGCCACCGGCTACGGCCCGGAGTCCCAGTCCAAGGTGGGCGTGGTGGGCCCCATGCGCATGGACTACCCCTCCACGATGGCCGCCGTGCGCGCGGTCGCCCGCTACCTCTCCCGTATCCTCGGGGGCTGACCCCCGGGGAGCCACGGTTCCCCCGCAACACCTCCCGCAGAACTCTCGACAGAACGGACCACGGTGAGCGATCACTACGAGACCCTGGGCGTGTCCCGGGACGCCAGCCAGGAAGAGATCAAGAAGGCCTACCGCAAGAAGGCCCGCAGGCTCCACCCGGACGTCAACCCCGACCCGGGCGCCGACGAGGAGTTCAAGCGCGTCTCCCACGCCCACGACGTCCTCTCCGACCCGGACAAGCGCCGCGTCTACGACGCCACCGGCAACGAGAACGGCACGGACACCGGCTTCGGCGGCGGCTTCCCCGGCACCGGCTTCGGCTTCGCCGACATCTTCGACACCTTCTTCCAGGGCGCCGGGGGCGCCGGCTCCGGCCGCCGCGGTCCCGCCTCGCGCACCCGCCAGGGCCAGGACGCGCTGATCAACGTGCGCGTCTCCCTGCAGGACGCCGTCTTCGGCACCGAGAAGAAGATCACCGTGGACACCGCCGTGGTCTGCCCCACCTGCAACGGGTCCTGCTGCCAGGAGGGCACCCAGCCCGAGACGTGCGACGTCTGCCACGGCTCCGGCCAGGTCCAGCGCCAGGTCCAGTCCATCCTCGGGACCGTCGTCACCGCGGCCCCGTGCGCCACCTGCCAGGGCTTCGGCACCGTCATCAAGCACCCGTGCCACGAGTGCTACGGCGAGGGCCGCGTCCGCGACCGCCGCCCCCTCACGGTGAAGATCCCCGCCGGCGTCTCCACGGGCAACCGCATCCGCCTCTCCGGGCAGGGCGAGGCCGGCACCGCGGGCGGCCCCAACGGCGACCTCTACGTCGAGCTCAAGGTCGACCCTGACCCCACGTTCGAGCGCCAGGGCGATGACCTGCACGCCCGCGTGCGCGTGCCCATGACCTCCGCCGCGCTGGGCACCACCGTGACCCTCGAGACCTTCGACGGCGAGCGCGAGGTCCCCGTGCCGCCCGGCACGCAGACCGGCCACACCGTGACCCTGCACGAGCTGGGCGCGACCCGCCTGCGGGGCGGCGGCCGCGGCGAGCTCTTCGTCCACCTCGAGGTGGAGACCCCCTCCGGGCTCGACGACGAGCAGCGCGAGCTGCTCGAGCAGCTGGCCCGGCTGCGCGGCGAGGAGCAGTCCACCGGCACCACCCTGAACTCCCCGGCCGGCTCCGGCGGGTTCTTCTCCCGGCTCCGGGACCGGTTCTCCGACCTGTGAGCCTCCCGGTCTTCAAGGTCGCCCCCGACCTCCTCGCCGGTCTCGCCCCGGGGGCCGAGACGACCGTGACCGGCCCCGAGGCCCGCCACGCCGTGACCGTGCGGCGGCTGGCCCCCGGCGAGCCGCTCGAGCTCGTCGACGGCGCCGGCACCCGCGCGACCGGCGAGCTGGTCGCGGGGGAGAAGGACACCATGACCGTGCGGGTGGGCGCCGTCCGCACCGAGCCGGAGCGCCGCCCGCTGCTCGTGCTCGTCCAGGCCCTCGCCAAGGGCGACCGGGACCTCCTGGCCGTCGAGACCGCGACCGAGCTGGGCGTCGACGAGGTCGTGCCCTGGCAGGCCGACCGCTCCATCGTGCGCTGGAAGAAGGAGCGCGCGGCCAAGAGCCACGAGAAGTGGGTGCACACCGTCGCGGCGGCCGCCAAGCAGTCCCGCCGGGCGGCCTGGCCCAGCGTCCGGGCCCTGTGCACCACCGACGGGCTGGCGGAGCTGCTGCGCGAGCCGGGCACCGCCGGCCTCGTCCTGCACGAGGACGCCGTCGAGCCCCTCGCCGGCCCGGCCGACCGGACCGCCCCCGTCCTCGACGCCCGGTGGGCGGACGCGGAGCGGATCGTCCTGGTCGTGGGGCCGGAGGGCGGCATCGCCCCGTCCGAGCTCGACCGGCTCGCCGCCGCCGGCGCGCGGGCCGTGCGGCTGGGGCCGGAGGTGCTGCGCAGCTCCACCGCCGGGCCCGCGGCCCTGGCGGTGCTCAGCGCGGGGCTCGGCCGCTGGTCGGCCCCGGAGCGCTGAGCCCGGAGCGCTGAGCCCGGCGGGCCGCCGGCCCCGGGGAGCCTCACGGGGCGCTGACGACCACGTCCTTGTCGTCGAGCACCTGCCGGCCCTCGGCGTCGCGGCCGATCACGGTCACCACGTACTCGCCGGGCTCCAGCACGACCTCGGCGCGGAACTCCCGGCCCGTGCCCTCGGTGTCCAGCTCCCCGGAGGAGATCTCGGCGTCGTCCCCGCCCGTCTCCGTCACGGTCCAGCGGCAGCCCCGGACCCCCTCGAGCACGCGCCCGGAGATCGTGACGGTGCCGGCGGTCAGGGCGCCCTGCTGCGGGTCGACCACCCAGATCGGCGCCTCGAGCTCCTCGGCCGGCCGGACCGGGTCGTCCAGCCGCATGGAGCCGAAGACCTCCCGGCCGGGCTCGCCGTCCACCAGGACCACGACCTCGGGCTCGGAGCGCTCCGGCAGGAGCCCGGCGAGCGTGGCGGCGGCCGTCACCGTGTGCACGAGCTGCTGCACGGCCAGGCGGGCGTCCTCGTCGGTGAGGTCCGCGCGGAAGGCGTGGGCGGGCATGTCGACGGTGATCGTCCCGTCGGGGGAGGTGGCGCTGCCGACCCGGTCGACGGGCGCCCACAGCGTCCGGTAGTCCGGGTCCTGCGGCGCCCCGGCCGTCATCAGCGCCGCGGCCGCCCCGATGGGGTCGGCGATCCCCGTGCCGCGCGGCGCGTCCCGGAACTCGCGGAACAGCCGCTGCCCCCCGTCGGCGGCGCCCACCCAGTAGACCGGCAGCTTCTCGGTGGTCACGGAGCCGCCGAACGTGCCCATTGCCGTAGCAGGGGCGGGCGCCGTGGCGGGTGCGGGCGCCGCGCCGGAGGCGGTGACGGCCCCGTCGAGCGCGGGCCCCCCGCCCGTCCCGCAGCAGGCGAGCAGCAGGGCGCACCCCCCGGCGAGTACGAGGCGGCGGCGGGCACGACGGGCCGGGGGAGCGGGCATGGGGGAGGGACACCTCGTCTTTCCGGGGCCGGGTGGCCGGCGCCAGGGGGTGGTCGGCGCGGCGGGTCGGGGGACCGCGGCACGGGCACCCGGAGGCCCGCGCCGGTCCTCCGGCCGGAGGACCCGACCATCACAGCACAGCCGTTCCGGGCGTACCCAACCAGAAGGGGGTGGGCGGAGGGACCGATACCGAATCGGAATGTGGGGCCCCCGCGCTCCGGCCCGCGCACCGCGCGGTACCCTGGAGGGACCACGATCCCCGAGCCGGACCACCACCCCGGTCGTCGTCCCGGTCGCCACGCCGACCGCCACGCCGACCGCCACATCGACCACCACCGAGAGAGCGAGGAAACGGCCGCCCCGGCCGCACCCATGACTGAGACGTTGCCCGGCACCACGCACCCCCTGACGGCGCGAGCCGTCATCACCTTTCCCGACCGCGAGACGATGGTCCGCTGCCTGGGCTCCGGCGACGACACCCTGCGTCAGGTCGAGACCGCCTTCCCGGGCCTCGCCACCAGTCCCCGCGGCCTCGAGCTGGGCATCGAGGGGCCGTCCGGGCCCGTGCAGATCGTGGCGACGCTCTTCGAGGAGCTGAAGGTGCTCGCGGGGCGGGAGACCTCGATCACGCCGCAGGTCATCGCCCAGCTGCTGGAGATCATCGGACGGGACCTCTCCGCCCGGCCCAGCGGCGCCCTCACGCAGAACATCCTCTCGAGCCGCGGCCGCAAGATCCGGCCCAAGACCGTCCACCAGAAGGAGTACGTCGACGCGATCGACGCCCACACGGTGGTCTTCGGCATCGGGCCCGCCGGCACGGGCAAGACCTACCTGGCCATGGCCAAGGCCGTCCAGGCGCTGCAGGCCAAGGAGGTCACCCGGATCATCCTCACCCGCCCGGCCGTCGAGGCGGGGGAGCGGCTCGGCTTCCTGCCCGGCACGCTCAGCGAGAAGATCGACCCCTACCTGCGGCCCCTCTACGACGCCCTGCACGACATGATGGACCCCGACTCCATCCCGCGGCTCATGGAGGCCGGCACCATCGAGGTCGCCCCGCTCGCCTACATGCGCGGGCGCACCCTCAACGACGCGTTCATCATCCTCGACGAGGCGCAGAACACCACCCCCGAGCAGATGAAGATGTTCCTCACGCGGCTGGGCTTCGGCTCGAAGATGGTGATCACCGGCGACGTCACCCAGGTCGACCTCCCTGGGGGCACCTCCTCCGGCCTGCGCCAGGTCCAGCACGTCCTGCACGGTGTGGAGGACGTGTCCTTCACCGAGATGACCGCCGAGGACGTCGTCCGCCACGAGCTCGTGAGCCGGATCGTCAGCGCCTACGACGCCTTCGACACGACCAACCGGCACCGCAACGAGCGCCGCCGGCGCAAGGAGACCGCCCGCACCGGGCGCGAGGCCGCCGACGGCGCGCCCGCCGCCGAGGGCGGGGAGGAGGCCTGATGGCCGTCGAGTTCGACGTCCAGCTCGGCCCGGACGAGGTCCCGCCCGCGGACCGCGAGGCCTGGGAGGCGGTCGACGTCGAGCTGCTCGGGCGGCTCGCCGCGTTCGTCCTCGGGAGGCTGCACGTCCACCCCGACGCGGAGCTGTCGATCGCCGTGGTCGACGAGGAGGAGATGACGCGCCTGCACGTGGAGTGGATGGACCTGCCCGGCCCCACCGACGTCCTCTCCTTCCCCATGGACGAGCTGCGCCCCGGGACGCCCGACGCGCCCGCCGAGGGCACGCTCGGGGACATCGTGCTGTGCCCGCCGGTGGCCCGCCGCCAGGCCGAGGCCGCCGGGCACCCGGTCGCCGACGAGCTGTGCCTGCTCACCACCCACGGCATCCTCCACCTGCTGGGCCACGACCACGTGGAGCCGGAGGAGCGGCAGGTCATGTTCGCCCTGCAGCGGGACCTGCTCACCGACTTCCTCGGCCGGCCCGCCCCGGTCGAGACGATGGAGTAGGGCAGGTCCATGACCACCGCCATCCTGGTCGTCGCGGCCATCCTCTTCCTCTGCACGGCGTTCGTGCTCAGCGCCGCCGAGACCGGCCTCACCTACCTCGCGCGCGCCGATGCCGAGGCCATCACCCGCGAGGCCCCCCGCTCGTCCGCTGCCAAGGTCCTCGCCACCCCCACCGCCCACCTCCAGGCCCTGCGCTTCTGGCGGGTCTGGTTCGAGACGGCCTCCGCCGTGGCCGTGGCGCTCGCGCTGTTCGACGGCCTCGAGGACGTGTGGCTGGCGGGCCTGGTGGCCACGGTGGTGATGGCCGCGGTCGGCTTCGTCCTCACGGGCGTCTCGCCCCGCCAGGTGGGCCGCGGCAACGCCGCGGGCACCGTGCGCCACACCGCCGGTCTCGTGCGCGTGCTGCGCACCGTGCTGGGCCCCGTGCCCGGGCTGCTCGTGCGCCTGGGCTCCTCCGTGTCGCGGGACCCCGGGCGCACCACCCCGGGCTTCCTCACCGAGGAGGAGCTGCTCGAGTTCGTCGACCGCTCCTCCGACCAGGAGCTCATCGAGGGCGACGAGGCCGAGCTGTTGCACTCCATCTTCGACCTCAACGACACCACCGTCCGCGCCGTCATGGTCCCGCGCACCGACATGGTGACCATCGACGACGACGACACGGTGGACAACGCCCTCAACCTGTTCTTCCGCTCCGGTTACTCCCGCATCCCCGTCATCGGCTTGAGCTCCGACGACGTCCTGGGGATCCTGTACCAGAAGGACGTCGCCGAGCGGGTCCACCGCGAGGGCCCCGGCCTGCGCCTGGACGGGCTGTCGCAGCTGGCCCGGGACGTGCGCTACGTGCCCGAGTCGAAGAAGGTCAACGAGCTGCTGCGCGAGATGCAGCTCGAGTCCATCCACGTGGCCGTCGTCGTCGACGAGTACGGCGGCACCGCGGGCCTGGTGACCCTCGAGGACCTCATCGAGGAGCTGCTCGGCGAGATCGTCGACGAGTACGACCGCGAGAAGCCCGAGGTCGCCGAGCTCGGCGAGGGCCGCTACCGCGTCTCCGCCCGGCTGGGCGTCGAGGACCTCGGCGACCTGTTCGGCGTGGACCTCGAGGACGACGAGGTGGACACCGCCGGCGGCCTGCTGGCCAAGAGCATCGGCCGGGTCCCCATCGTGGGCTCCTGCGCCACCGTCGAGGGCATCGTCCTCGAAGCCGTGACCCTCGAGGGTCGGCGCAACCGGGTGGGACAGCTCGAGGTCCACCGGGACCCCGACTGGGTCTCTCCCGGGTCCACCGCCGTGGACGCCGCCGCCCTGGACTCCGAGGAGGAGACCCACCACCATGTCTGAGACCGACCGCACCGCCCCCGCCGACGGGGCCGAGAGCCCCGGCACCCCGTTCCGCGCCGGCTTCGCCGTGCTCGTGGGCCGGCCCAACGCCGGCAAGTCCACGCTCACCAACGCCCTGGTCGGGCAGAAGGTGGCCATCACCTCCAACCGGCCCCAGACCACCCGCCACACCATCCGCGGCATCGTCCACCGCCCGGAGGGCCAGCTCGTGCTCGTCGACACCCCGGGGCTGCACCGCCCCCGGACGCTCCTCGGGCAACGGCTCAACGACCTCGTGGCCGACACCCTCGCCGAGGTGGACGTCATCGGCTTCTGCGTGCCCGCCAACGAGAAGATCGGCCCGGGCGACCGCTTCATCGCCCAGCAGCTCGCCGCGTCCGGGAACAAGCCGGTCGTCGCGATCGTCACGAAGACCGACACCGTCTCCCGGGCCGAGCTGACCGAGCAGCTGCTCGCCGTCACCGAGCTCGGCCGCTCCGTGATGGCCGAGGAGCGGGCGGCGCGGGCCGAGCGCGCCGAGAAGGCCGCCCGCAAGCCCCGCCACCGCGCGGCCGCGCACTCCCCCCGCCCCGAGACCGGGGAGCCGGGCTGGGCCGACGTCATCCCGGTCTCCGCCGTGGACGGGTTCCAGGTCGAGGCCCTCGCGAGGCTGCTCGTCGAGCGGATGCCCGAGTCCCCGCCGCTGTACCCCGACGGGGAGCTCACCGACGAGCCGGAGATGACGATGGTCGCCGAGCTCGTCCGCGAGGCGGCGCTCGAGGGCGTGCGGGACGAGCTGCCGCACTCGCTGGCCGTCGTCGTCGAGGAGATGGTGCCCCGCGAGGGCCGCCCCGCGGACCGGCCGCTGCTCGACGTGCGCGTCAACGTCTACGTCGAACGGCAGTCGCAGAAGGCCATCATCATCGGCAAGGGCGGCGCCAGGCTCCGCGAGATCGGCACCAGGTCCCGGACCGCCATCGAGGCCCTGCTCGGCACCAAGGTCTACCTCGACCTGCACGTGAAGGTCGCCAAGGAGTGGCAGCGCGACCCCAAGCAGCTCTCGCGGCTCGGCTTCTGAGCCGGACCCCGCCGAGCCCCCCCAGCCGCCCCATCCCCCCAGCCCCCCGACAGCCCCAGCACGCCGCTCCCGCCCGGGACCGGCCCAGGAGACGATGCACGTGCCCGCCACACCCACCGACGCGCCCTGGAGCACCCGAGGCCGCCCCCGGTGGACACGCAGGCGGGCCGCCGTGCTCGCCCTCGTCCTGGCGCTGGCCGCGGTGCTCGCCGTGGGCACCACGGCCGCGTGGCGGCTCCAGTCCAACCTCGACACGTCCCCCCTGGACCTCGGCGACGGGGCGGGGGCCGTCGAGGACGGGCCGCTGGACATCCTCGTCATGGGCACCGACACCCGCGAGGGGGAGGGCAACGACCAGTACGGCGACGACGAGGACAGCTCCGGGGCCGGCCTGACCGACGTCATGATGCTCGTCCACGTCGCGGAGGACCGCGGGGCCGTCACGGTCGTCTCCTTCCCCCGGGACCTCGTCGCGGACGTGCCCCGGTGCACCGACCCCGCCACGGACCGCCGGCACCCCGCCGAGCGGGACGCCATGCTCAACTCCGCGGTCGAGAACGGCGGGCCCGGCTGCACCGTCGCCACCATCAACCGGATGACCGGGCTGCAGATCGACCACTTCATGCTCGCGGACTTCAACGCCGTCAAGGAGCTCTCCTCGGCGGTCGGCGGCGTGGAGGTCTGCGTCAACGAGGCCGTCGACGACCCCAAGTCGGGGCTGGTGCTGCCCGCCGGGACGTCCTCCGTCGAGGGCGAGCAGGCCCTGGCCTTCCTGCGCAGCCGCGCCGCGTTCGGCGACGGCGGCGACGAGAGCCGGATCCGCTCCCAGCAGTCCTTCCTCGCCTCCCTCGCCCGCAAGATCACGGCCGAGGGCACGCTCGGCGATCTGCCCGCGCTCTACGGGATCGCGGAGGTCGCGTCCCGGAACCTGCACGTCGACGAGGACCTCGGATCGGTACCGACCATGGTGGGCCTGGCGGGCGCCGTCCGCGGCGTCGACCTCTCCGGGATCGCGTTCGTGACGGCCCCCACCGAGCCGTACGAGGCCGACCCGAACCGGCTCCAGCTGCAGGAGGAGGCCTCCGAGGCGCTCTTCGCGGCCCTGCGCGAGGACCGGTCCCTCACCTGGCCCACGGGGGAGGCGGACGACGGCGCCGCGCTGGACACCGGCGGCGCAACCGGCGGTCCGAGATCGACGGACACCGCGGCGGAGGACGCCGCCCCCGAGTCGTCCGAGGCCCAGGACCCGGCCGCCGCGACCGACCCGGACACCGGGACGGAGCCCGCCGGCGGGACGGTGGACCCGGCCGGGGTGCCGCTCGTGGTCGTCGACGCCTCCGGGTCGGAGGGCCGCGACCGGGAGGTCGCGGCCCTGCTCCGGGACGCCGGGTACACGCTCACCGAGGCGGGCCCGGAGAGCCCCGAGCTGCCCGGCACGCAGGTCTTCTTCGGCGTCGGCTGGTACGACGCCGCCGCGCAGGTCGCGGGCCGGCTGGGCGTCCCCTCCGCGCAGGTCGTGCCGAGCGCGGAGGACCACGGCGTGGTCGTGTCCGTCGGCGGGGACTTCCGGGACGGGGAGCGCCTCGACGTCGCCGCGGTGCTCCCCGAGGAGCTGCACGGGCAGACGGCGGAGCAGTTCACGTGCCAGCAGGCCTACGCCGAGTGGTGAGCCGGCCCCCGGGGAGGGCAAGGGCCCGCGTGATACGTTGGACCCATGCGGACAGGGACCCTCCTCCTCCTTATGTGCCGCAACGGGGCCTGACTCGTCACCGGATGGCCGGCCTCCCGTTGCGGAGTTCCTGATGCCCGGCCACCCGCAGAATTCTCGAGCAGAACAGGCCCACCCCATGCGCACCTTCCAGAAGCCCTCCGGCATGCCGATCCACAAGTACGTGCCGTACCAGCAGCAGTTCCCCTTCGACATGTCGGACCGCACCTGGCCCGACAAGGTCATCACCGAGGCGCCTCGCTGGTGCGCCGTGGACCTGCGGGACGGCAACCAGGCGCTGATCGACCCCATGAACTCGGACCGCAAGCTCAAGATGTTCGAGCTGCTGGTCCGGATGGGCTACAAGGAGATCGAGGTCGGCTTCCCCTCCGCCTCGCAGACCGACTTCGACTTCGTGCGCCGGCTCATCGAGGAGGACCGGATCCCCGACGACGTGTCGATCCAGGTCCTCACCCAGTCCCGCGAGCACCTCATCGAGCGCACGTACGAGGCCATCGACGGCGCGGACAGGGCGATCGTCCACCTCTACAACGCCACCTCGACCCTGCAGCGCCGCGTGGTCTTCGACCAGGACATGGACGGCATCGTCGACATCGCCCTCACCGGGGCGCGGCTGTGCATGAAGTACGAGGAGCAGCTGAAGAACACCGCCGTCACCTACGAGTACTCCCCGGAGTCCTACACGGGCACGGAGCTCGAGTTCGCCGCGCGGATCTCCAACGCCGTGGCCGAGACGTTCGAGATCGGCGGGGACCGGGAGATGATCCTGAACCTGCCCGCGACCGTGGAGATGGCCACCCCGAACGTGTACGCCGACTCCATCGAGTGGATGTGCCGCAACCTCTACA
Source organism: Kocuria dechangensis (assembly GCF_014636775.1). Taxonomy (GTDB): domain Bacteria; phylum Actinomycetota; class Actinomycetes; order Actinomycetales; family Micrococcaceae; genus Kocuria; species Kocuria dechangensis. Next base: position 28,082 of record NZ_BMEQ01000011.1, on the reverse strand, counting down.
ACCGCGAGGCGACCGTCGTGTCCCTGCACCCGCACAACGACCGCGGCACCGGCGTGGCCGCCGCGGAGCTCGGGTACCTGGCCGGCGCGGACCGCATCGAGGGCTGCCTGTTCGGCAACGGCGAGCGCACCGGCAACGTCGACCTGGTGACGCTGGGCCTGAACATGCTGACCCAGGGCGTGGACCCGCAGATCGACTTCTCCGACATCGACGACATCCGCCGCACCGTGGAGTACTGCAACCAGCTGCCCGTCCCCGAGCGCTCGCCCTACGGCGGCGACCTGGTGTTCACCGCCTTCTCCGGCTCCCACCAGGACGCCATCAAGAAGGGCTTCGAGCGGATGGAGTGCGACGCCGCCGAGCAGGGCAGGACCGTGGACGAGCTGGTCTGGGCCGTGCCCTACCTGCCGATCGACCCGAAGGACCTGGGCCGCACCTACGAGGCCGTGATCCGCGTGAACTCGCAGTCCGGCAAGGGCGGCGTGGCCTACCTGCTGAAGAACGAGCACGGCCTGGACCTGCCGCGCCGCGCGCAGATCGAGTTCTCCCGCGTGGTGCAGGCCCACACCGACACCACCGGCGGGGAGATCTCCGGCGGCGCGCTGTGGACCGTGTTCGCGGACGAGTACCTGCCCACCACGCAGGACGGCGGCCCCGACCGCTGGGGCCGCTACCGCATCACGAACCTCACCACGACCTCCGAGGAGGGCGGGGAGACGACCCTGGAGATCGGCCTCGACGTCGACGGCGTCCAGCACCACCGCTCCGCCCAGGGCAACGGGCCCATCGAGGCCCTGCTCGCGATCTTCGCGGCCGAGGGCGTCGACGTGCGGGTGCTCGACTACAGCGAGCACGCGATGTCTGCCGGCGGCGACGCGCAGGCGGCCAGCTACGTCGAGGCGGCCGTGGGCGACCGGGTCCTCTGGGGCATCGGGATCGACGCCAACACCACCCGCGCGTCCCTGAAGGCGGTCGTCTCCGCGGTGAACCGCGCCGTGCGCGACGCCCAGGACTGACCCGCACCCCGCGACCCCGCACCTCGCAGCCCTGCACGCCGACGGCGGGCCGCCACCTCGGACGAGGTGGCGGCCCGCCGTCGGCCGTCCCGGCCTCCCACCACGAGCTGCCGGTCGCTGCCACGCACCGTCACGTGGGGGGCGTCCCGGTGTCCGCCGGGCGTGGGAGAATGGCCTGATGGCCAGGACGACGTTCGCTTCGCGCAGCTACCGGGACGAGGCGGTGGTGCTGCGCACCTACAAGCTCGGCGAGGCGGACCGCATCGTCGTGCTGCTGACCCGCGACCACGGCCAGGTCCGGGCGGTGGCCAAGGGCGTGCGGCGCACCACGTCCCGCTTCGGCTCGCGGCTCGAGCCCTTCAACGTGGCGGACCTGCAGCTCGTGACCGGGCGCAACCTCGAGATCGTGTCCCAGGCCCTGGGCCGCCGCGGCTACGGCTCCGTGATCGCCGCCGACTACGCCAAGTACACCGCGGCCGCCGCCATGGCCGAGGCCGCCGAGAAGTTCACCGAGAACGACCACGAGTCCGCCGCCCAGCAGTACCGCCTGCTCGTCGGGGCGCTCTCCGCGCTGGCGCGCGGCCTGCACGAGCCCGGCGCCGTCCTCGACTCCTACCTCCTGCGCGCCGTGTCCACGGCCGGCTGGGCGCCGAGCTTCACCGACTGCGCTCGCTGCGGCGCCCCGGGACCGCACGAGGCGTTCTCCGCCCCCCTCGGCGGCGCCGTCTGCTCCGCGTGCCGCCCGCCCGGCTCCGCCGCACCGGACCCCGCGACCGTCGAGCACCTCTCCGCGCTGCTCACCGGCGACTGGGAGCGGATCGACGCCGCGGACCCGCGCACGGGGCGGGCGGCCGCCGGCCTCGTCGCGAGCTACGTACAGTGGCACCTGGAGAGGGCCGTCCGGTCCCTGAACCTCGTGGAACGGAGCTGACCATGCCCGGCTTTGCCGCCCCGCCCCCGCACCCCAGCGGCGCCGTCGCCCCGGCGATCCCACCCCGGTTCGTGCCCCGGCACGTCGCCGTGGTGATGGACGGCAACGGCCGCTGGGCCAACCAGCGGGGCCTGCCCCGCAACGAGGGCCACAAAGCGGGGGAGGCCGCCCTCATCGAGGTCATGGCGGGGGCCATCGAGATGGGCATCCCCTACGTCAGCGCCTACGCCTTCTCCACCGAGAACTGGAAGCGCTCCCTCGACGAGGTCACGTTCCTCATGAACTACACGGCCGACGTCATGGAGCGGCAGCTGCCGACCTTCCAGGAGTGGGGGATCCGGATCCGCTGGGCCGGGCGGAGGCCCCGCCTGTGGCGCTCCGTCATCCACCGCCTCGAGGAGGCGGAGCGGCAGACCGCCGGCAACGACGCCGTGACGCTCACCATGTGCGTGAACTACGGCGGGCGCGCCGAGATAGCGGACGCCGCCGCGGCCATGGCCGCCGACGCCTGCGCCGGCGTGCTCGACCCGAAGAAGATCACCGAGGACACCGTCCAGCGCTACCTCGACGAGCCGGACCTGCCGGACGTGGACCTGTTTCTCCGCTCGTCCGGGGAGCAGCGGATCTCCAACTTCATGCTCTGGCAGTCCGCCTACGCTGAACTCGTGTTCCTCGACGTCCTGTGGCCGGACGTGGACCGGCGCACTCTCTGGGACGCCGTGGAGGTCTACGCCCGGCGCGACCGGCGGTACGGGGGAGCGGTCGACCAGGTGGCCCGCCCCGGGGCCTAGCTCCACCCGGTCACCGTGCCGGTTCAGCATGGTAGTTGCCGGCGCCTGAGCGGCCGCTCGGCACCGATGTCATATGGTGACGAGTCGATCACGGCCGATTTCTCAAAGCAATTGTGGCAAGCCGCCTTATGGGGGACAGTGCGATTGCCAATCATGTTGACCATTGATTTCTGAATGAACATTTCCGTGAGGGCTCAATCATGAGCAGAAGCAACTGGACGTGTATTCGGCATTCGTGATGTACCGAACTGGAAGATCGTCTTCACGCAGTTGTTGTGACTTGTCGCATATGGGAAGAGGTTCATAGCCTGGGGACATCCGTACGGGCCGACAGCCTATTGGGGGGAACCCGAGCTGGGGTTGGGTGTCGGTGCGGAATGGTTCATCGGCTGGTGGACCACTATTGCTGGATTGCAATTACCCGTATTCCATGAAGGGTTATGTCATGCGCAAAATTCTGAGCACCGTCGCGCTGTCCGGACTTCTCCTGGGAGCCTCGGCCACCAGCGTCTTCGCGGCTCCGTTGCCCGACAACTGTGACAGGGATCAGGGCACAGTCACCTGTGAGACGTTCGATGGTCCGGGCAACAACCAGGCAGGGGTGGGGACCACCACCACCGAGGAGACCCAGGGCAACACGAAAAACAAGTCTCCTGAGGAGCAGCAGGACCTCGAAGACACCTGCACGTACAACCCGCCCAAGAGCAAGGGTGCGCCCAACAACTGCTGACGCCCCGGGCGCGCCGTGAAGGACCCCGCCGATGTTCACATGTTGGCGGGGATCTTCTGTGCTCCCGGGATCTATGTCTGCCGGCTGACCCCCGCAGTCCTGATGTATGCCGCCAAGTGCTCCCCGGTGAGGGTCGAGCGGGCCGCGACCAGGTCGGCGGGCGTCCCCTCGAAGACGACCCGCCCGCCGTCGCGGCCGGCGCCGGGGCCCAGGTCGACGATCCAGTCGGCGTGCGCCATGACCGCCTGGTGATGCTCGATGACGACGACCGACCTCCCGGAGTCGACGAGCCGGTCCAGCAGCCCCAGCAGCTGCTCCACGTCGGCGAGGTGCAGGCCGGCCGTCGGCTCGTCCAGGACGTAGACGTCGCCCTTCGCGGCCAGCTGGGCGGCCAGCTTGAGCCGCTGCCGCTCGCCGCCGGACAGCGTGGTCAGCGGCTGGCCGAGGCTGAGGTAGCCGAGCCCGACGTCGGCGAGCCGGTCGAGGATCCTGTGGGCGGCCGGCGTGCGCGCCTCGCCGGCGCGGAAGAACTCCTCCGCCTCGGCCACGGACATCGCGAGCACCTCGGCGATGTTCCGGCCGCCCAGCGTGTACTCCAGCACCGAGGCCTGGAACCGCCTCCCCTCGCACTCCTCGCAGGTGGACTCGACGGTGGCCATGACGCCCAGGTCGGTGTAGATGACGCCGGCGCCGTTGCAGACCGGGCAGGCGCCCTCGGAGTTGGAGCTGAAGAGGCCGGGCTTCACGCCGTTGGCCTTGGCGAAGGCCTTGCGGACCGGGTCCAGCAGTCCGGTGTAGGTCGCCGGGTTGCTCCGCCGGGACCCGCGGATCGCGGCCTGGTCGATCACCACCACGCCGTCCCGGCCGGCGACCGAGCTGTGGATCAGCGAGCTCTTGCCCGAGCCCGCCACCCCGGTGACCACGGTCATCACGCCGAGCGGGATGTCGACGTCGACGTCGCGCAGGTTGTGCGTGCCGGCGCCGCGGATCTCGAGCGCGCCGGTGGCCCGCCGCACCGTCGTCCTGAGGGCCGCGCGGTCGTCGAGGTGCCGGCCGGTGAGCGTGCCGCTGGCGCGCAGCCCCTCGACGGAGCCCTCGTAGACCACCTCCCCGCCGTCGCCGCCGGCCCCGGGACCGAGGTCGACGACGTGGTCCCCGATCACGATCGTCTCCGGCTTGTGCTCCACGACGAGCACGGTGTTGCCCTTGTCGCGGAGCTGCAGCAGCAGGCCGTTCATCCGCGTGATGTCGTGGGGGTGCAGGCCGATGGTGGGCTCGTCGAAGACGTAGGTGACGTCGGTGAGCGACGAGCCGAGGTGGCGGATCATCCGGGTGCGCTGCGCCTCTCCTCCGGACAGGGTGCCCGTGGGCCGGTCGAGCGAGAGATAGCCCAGCCCGATCTCGGTGAACGAGGCAAGCAGGTGCCGCAGCCCGGCGAGCAGCGGGGCCACCGATGGTTCGTCGAGCCCCCCGACCCAGTCGGCCAGGTCGGTGATCTGCATCGCGCAGGCGTCGGCGATGCTCTTCCCCGCGATCCTCGACGAGCGGGCCGCCGCGCTCAGCCGGGTGCCGCCGCACTCCGGGCAGGTCGCGAACGTCACGGCCCGCTCCACGAAGGCCCGGATGTGCGGCTGCAGCGCGTCGACCTCCTTGGACAGCATCGACTTCCGGATCCGGGGGATCAGACCCTCGTACGTCAGGTTGATCCCGTCGACCTTGATCTTCGTCGGAGCCTTGTGGAGCAGGTCGTGCAGCTCCTTCTTCGTGTACTCCCGGATCGGCTTGTCCGGGTCGAAGAAGCCGCTCCCGCGGAAGATCCGGCCGTACCAGCCGTCCATGCTGTAGCCGGGAACCGTGAGCGCGCCCTCGTTGAGGGACAGGGCGTCGTCGTACAGGGCCGACAGGTCGACGTCGGTGACCGAGCCCATGCCCTCGCAGCGCGGGCACATGCCGCCGAGGCGGTTGAACTCCGCCTTCTCGGTCGTCGTCCGGCCGGCGCCGCGCTCGACGGTGATCGCGCCGCTGGCCCGGACCGACGGGACGTTGAAGGAGAACGCGTTGGGGGAGCCGACGTGGGGCCGGCCGAGCCTGCTGAAGAGGATGCGCAGCAGCGCGTTGGCGTCGGTGGCGGTGCCGACCGTGGAGCGGGGGTTGGCGTCCATCCGCTCCTGGTCGACGATGATCGCCGTGGTCAGCCCGTCGAGGACGTCGACGTCGGGGCGGGCCAGCGTCGGCATGAAGCCCTGCACGAAGGCGCTGTAGGTCTCGTTGATCAGCCGCTGGGACTCCGCGGCGATGGTGCCGAACACCAGCGAGCTCTTGCCCGAGCCGGAGACCCCGGTGAACACCGTCAGCTGGCGCTTCGGGATCTCGACGTCGATGCCCTTGAGGTTGTTCTCCCGTGCTCCCTGCACGCGGATCAGGTCGTGGCTGTCGGCGGCGTGCCGGGCGGGCGACGGCGTGCCTGTTCTCGCGGTCGTGCTCATCGTGTCTCCATCGGTGGGGCGGGGTCGCCGTCGCGGCCTGCGGCGGCGTCGTTCGGCTCGACCTGCCCGGCTCCGGGCAGGCGACGGGTTCCCGGTCGCCGGGCGGTGGCGCCCGAGGACCCGGTCCAGGGGGCGGAGAGGTCCTCCAGCCAGGACACCAGGTCCTCCTGGGCGCTGCGCCGCACGGGACGCCGTGACAGGTGGACGTCGTGCACCGCGCCCTCGTAGGAGCGCACGGTGACGTCGTGGCCCAGGTCGTCCGCGTGCCGGCGGATCTGGCGGACGTCGAGGACGGAGTCCGCCGAGCGCATCTGCTCCGACCACCACGGGCGGATGCAGGACCGCGCCGAGACCTGAACCAGCACTGGAGATTGAATGTTGAGGCCGCCCGAAACCTCATGCTGAGCCTGAAGGACAGCGTTGAGCCAGCCCGGGGTGATGTCGAAGCTGCGCTCGGGCCGCCACCGCGGGTCGATCGTCCACTCGCCCTCGGCCCGGTCGCTGAGCACCCGCCAGTAGTGGCCCCGCGGGCGCACGCGCAGGGCCCGGTCCGGGGCCACCCCGGACGCCCTGGCGACCACCGGCCGCAGCGCGGTGCCCAGGGCGTCGGTGCCGTGGCAGCCGATCCAGGGGGCGACGAGGGCCAGGCCGGCGAGGCGCCCCGGGTGGCGGGCGGCCCACAGCGCCGCCGTGAGCCCGCCGGTGGAGTGGCCCATGAGCACGAGCCGCCCGCCCGGACCGGGGGCGCCGTCCTCCGTCATGATCCGCAGCGCCGCGGCGACGTCGTCGTCGTAGTCGGCGAGGTCGGTCGTGTGCCCGGGGCGGGCCGCCTCCTCGGCGAGCACCGCGTCGGTGAGGTTGCGCCCGTAGCCGTGCAGGTCCAGGGCGTAGAAGGCCCAGCCCGCGGCGGCGACGCTGCGGGCCAGCTCGGCGTTGAAGAAGTAGTCGGACCACCCGTGCAGGTACAGCACGGCGTCGCGCGGCGGGCGGTGGAAGGAGTCGCCGCCCGGCCGGTGCCGGACCACGGTCGCGGTCGAGTGGGGCTCCGAGCCGGTGCCGAGGTCCACGGTGCGCGCCTCGAAGCCCGGCCCGAGCACGTCCGGGACCCAGGGGTCCGGGGGAGTGCTCATGCTCTCACCTCGCGTGCTGCTCGTTCGTGGCGGCCCGTCCGCGCGGGGCCGGGCAGGAGCCCTGTGGGAGACTGGGCCCATGCGCTTCTACCCTACGTTCTTCAAGGCCGTCTTCACCCGGATGGACCCGGAGCGGGCCCACCGGGCCGGCTTCCTCGGCATCCGGGCCGTGCACGCGAGCCCCCTCGGCGCGGCCCTGCGCGTGTACACCCGTCCCGACCCCGGGCAGGAGGTCCGGGCCCTGGGGCTGCGCTTCCCGTCCCCGTTCGGGCTCGCCGCGGGCTTCGACAAGGGCGCGGAGGGCATCGGCGCGCTGGCCGACCTCGGCTTCGGCCACGTGGAGATCGGCACCGTGACCGCGCAGGCGCAGCCGGGCAACCCCCGGCCGCGGCTCTTCCGCCTCGTGCGCGACCGCGCGGTCGTGAACCGGATGGGCTTCAACAACGAGGGTGCCGAGGTCGTGGCCCCGCGCCTGGCCGCGGCCCGCCGGGAGCTCGAGGCCGCCCGCGGCGACCGCGCCCGCCCCGTGATCGGCGTGAACATCGGCAAGACAAAGGTCGTCCCCCTCGAGGACGCGGTGGACGACTACCTGCAGAGCGCCCGCACGCTCGCGCCGCTGGCGGACTACCTGGTGGTCAACGTCTCCTCGCCCAACACCCCCGGGCTGCGCCAGCTCCAGGAGATCGAGAGCCTGCGGCCGCTGCTGGCCGCCGTCGGCCGGGCCGCGGACGAGGCCGCCGACCGGCACGTGCCGCTGCTCGTGAAGATCGCCCCGGACCTCTCCGACGAGGACGTCCTGGCGGTCGCCGACCTCGCCCTGGACCTCGGCCTGGACGGGATCGTCGCCACGAACACGACCATCGCCCGGGAGGGCCTCGGCCTGGTCTCGGCCCGGGCCGAGATCGAGGCGTGCGGCGCCGGGGGGCTCTCCGGGGCGCCGCTTCGGCGGCGCTCGGTGGAGGTGCTCCGGCTGCTGCGCGAGCGCGTGGGGGACCGGCTGGTCCTCGTCTCCGTGGGCGGGGTGACCACGGCCGAGGACGTGCAGGAGCGGCTCGACGCCGGCGCGACGCTCGTCCAGGGCTACACGGCGTTCCTCTACGAGGGCCCGTTCTGGGCGCGGCGGATCAACCAGGGACTGGTCGAGGCCGCCCGGCGCGGCCGCTGAGACGGCTCCGCCCCCGTGCCGGGACGGCACGGGGGCGGAGGACTGGGCGGGGCAGTCGGGTCAGGACGGACGCTGGCCGCGCTTGACCTGCGGCTTCGGCAGGCGCAGGCGGCGCAGGGTGAAGGAGCGCATCGCCGCGTACCAGCGCACGCCCGGCTCCACGGTGCCGTACTTCGCCTGGACGGCCTTCTTCATGCGCCCGGACATCAGGAAGGCGTCGAGGACCGCCACGATCATGAGCGCCCAGATCACGTACACGCCGTAGAGGGCCACGTTCTGGTTGGGGAACAGGAGCACGGCGATCGCGAGCAGCGCCACGATCATGAGGTACTCGCCGACGCTGTAGCGGGAGTCCACCCAGTCGCGGGCGAACCGGCGCTGGGGGCCCCTGTCCCGCGGCCCGAGGAAGCGCTCGTCGCCGGCCGCCATGCCGGCCTGGGCGCGCAGGCGCTGCTCCCGGGAGGCCTCCCGGGACTGGGCCTTGGCGGCCTTGCGGTCCTCGGGGACCAGGGGGCGGCGCCGGGCGGCCTCCTGCTCCTTGCGGCTGGGGGTGGGCCGGCCCTTCGCCGGCGTCTGCCGGGCGCGGGGCGCCCCGGGCGCTCCCGTCTCCGGGGCGGGGGGCTCGGCGGTCACCGACGTGGAGCCCGAGCGGTCTGCGTCCTTCTTGCGTCCAAACACCCGTCAAGGATAGCCGACCGGCCCGGCCTTCCCCGCGGCGGCGCGGACCGGGCGGACTAGGGTGTGGTCCATGGACCAGCCGCACGCCCCCGCAGCCCCCCGCAGCCCTCTCGCCCCCGTCCTCGTCGAGGCCGTCCGCGACGCCGTCCGCGCCGGCATGCCGCGCACCGTCCGGGAGCTCACCGAGCTCGTGGCGATCCCCGGCATCGCGTGGGACTCCTTCGACGCGCAGCAGCTCGAGCGCAGCGCGGAGGCCGTCGCCGCGCTCCTGGCCGGAGCGGGCCTCGACGAGGTCGAGGTGCTGCGCGTGCCGCTCGGGGACGCGCCGGGCCACCCCGCCGTCGTCGCCCGGCGGCCGGCCGCCCCGGGCCGGCCCACCGTCCTGCTCTACGCCCACCACGACGTCCAGCCCCCGGGCCGGCGGGAGCTGTGGTCCTCCGACCCGTTCGTCGCCGAGGAGCGGGACGGCCGGCTCTACGGGCGGGGCGCCGCCGACGACAAGGCCGGGATCATGGCCCACGTGGGGGCCCTGCGCGCCGCGGTCGCCCAGCTCGGGGACGACTTCGGCCTGGGGGTCACCGTCTTCGTCGAGGGGGAGGAGGAGGCCGGCTCGCCGTCCTTCCGCGACTTCCTCGAGGCCTACCGGGACCGCCTCGCCGCGGACGTCATCGTCATCGCGGACTCCGCCAACTGGGAGGTCGGCGTGCCCGCGCTCACCACGAGCCTGCGCGGCATGGTCGGCGCCGTGGTGGAGGTCTCCGTCCTCGACCACGCCGTGCACTCGGGGATGTACGGGGGCCCCGTCCTCGACGCCCCCACGCTGCTGGCCCGCCTGATCGCCACCTTCCACGACGACGACGGCGCCGTCGCGGTCGAGGGGCTGCACGCCGAGGACAGCACCTGCCTGGTCTACGACGAGGAGCGGTTCCGGGCCGACGCCGCGGTCCTGGACGGCGTGCGGCTGGCCGGGCGCGGCTCCCTCGCGTCGCGGCTGTGGACGCAGCCGGCGCTGTCCGTGACCGGGATGGACGTCACCGCCGTGGACGTCGCCGCCAACACCATCGCGCCCTCCGCCCGGGCCAAGCTCAGCCTGCGCGTGGCCCCGGGCCAGGACCCGGGGGAGGCCGCCGAGGCGCTCCGCCGGCACGTCGAGGCCCACGCGCCCCTCGGCGCCAGGGTGCGCTTCGACCTGGAGGAGACCGGCCAGTCCTTCCGCACCGACATGGGCTCCGACGCCGCGCGGATCGCCCAGTGGGCGCTGGGGGAGGCGTGGGGCCGGCCCGCCGTCGAGACCGGCATCGGCGGGTCCATTCCGTTCACCGCCGACCTCACCGAGGTCTACCCCGACGCGCAGATCCTGATCACCGGCGTGGAGGACCCGGACACCCGCGCCCACAGCGCCGACGAGTCCCTGCACCTGGCCGAGTTCGAGCGGGCGGTGGTCGCGGAGACGCTGATGCTGCTGGCCCTCGACGCGTCCCGACGGGAGTGACGGGCGGGCGACACGGCCGGACGAGACGGCCGGACGACGCGGGGCACGGGGCGGGAATGAACCGGGCGGCCGCGTCGTTGTGCCCCACGGTAGTCCCGCCGCCGGTCTCGACCCCGCGCGGCACCCCTCCACAGAAAGTGAGCATCATGAGCGTCACGACCGACAACGGCGCCGCAGTGGACGGCCTCCCCACCCACGGCGTCGCCCTGACCGAGGTCGCGTCCCAGAAGGTGCGCGCCCTGCTCGAGCAGGAGGGCCGCACGGACCTCCGCCTCCGCGTGGCCGTGCAGCCGGGCGGCTGCTCCGGCCTGATCTACCAGCTCTACTTCGACGAGCGGATCCTGGACGGCGACGCCGTGCGGAACTTCGACGGCGTCGAGGTGATCGTGGACAAGATGAGCGTGCCCTACCTCGCAGGCTCCACCATCGACTTCGAGGACACCATCTCCAAGCAGGGGTTCTCCATCGACAACCCCAATGCGCAGGGCTCCTGCGCGTGCGGCGACTCCTTCCACTGAGCCGTCCCCGCGTCCTCCGCCGAGGCCCGCTGCCCCTCGGGGCAGCGGGCCTCGGCGCGTTCCGGAGGGGTCCCGCCGGCCCCGCGGCGGGGCCTCGGGGGACGCCCCGCCGAAGCTGACACAGTGTCACCAGATGTCAGCGACTGGGGGTAAGCTCGAAGGGAAACAACCACAAGACTGTGTCCAGGCTCTGGGATCCGGGGCCTTCGGCGCGCAGACGAGAGCACGACAAGAAGAGGAAGGGCCGTCTGTGAGTTCGCATACACGAACCGACAGCCGCCGGAGCCGCGTGGCAAAGGTGTCCGCGGTAGCAGTCCTGGCAGCCACAGCGCTGACGGGATGCTCGGAAGAGGCGAAGCTCGGGTGGATGCCCACCGAGCCGGGCACCACTGACAACGCTGACATGATCCTCGACCTCTGGGTCGGGTCCTGGATCGCGGCACTGGGCGTGGGCCTGGTCACCTGGGGCCTCATGCTCTGGTGCATGATCGCCTACCGCCGCCGCAAGTACGAGACCGGCTACCCCCGGCAGATCGCGTACCACGCGCCGCTCGAGGTGTTCTACACCGTCGTGCCGATCGCCATGATCGTGTCCCTGTTCTTCTTCACGGAGCGCACCCAGTCCGAGATCACGGACCGGCACGACGACCCGGACGTCACCGTCCAGGTCTACGGCAAGCAGTGGTCCTGGGACTTCAACTACCTGGACGAGGACGTCTGGGAGAACGGGTCCCAGGCCCACCTGGACGGCCAGGAGGGCGCCCCCGAGCGGGTGCCGACCCTGTACCTGCCCGTCGACAGCGAGGTCGAGCTGGTGCTCAACTCGCGCGACGTCCAGCACTCCTTCTGGGTGCCTGCCTTCCTGGAGAAGATGGACCTGTACCCGGGCCGGACGAACTACCTCAGCTTCACCACGGGGCGCGAGGGCGAGTTCTACGGCAAGTGCGCGGAGCTCTGCGGTGAGTACCACTCCGAGATGCTCTTCAACGTCGCAGTCGTCAGCCAGGCCGAGTACGACGCACAGATGCAGGCCCTGCGCGACGCGGGCCAGACGGGCCAGCTCGGCGAGGAGTACAACCGCGACTCCTCCCCGGGTGGGGTCCGGCAGCAAGAAGACCCTGAGAACAACTAAGGAGTACCGGTGTCTACACTCGAGTATTCACGCGACGAGGCAGCCACTGTCGCTCCACGCGTGGTGCCCCGGTCCAAGGGACGGATCCTCGTCAACTGGATCACGTCCACGGACCACAAGACGATCGGGTACATGTACCTGATCTCCTCCTTCGCCTTCTTCTGCATCGCCGGCGTCATGGCGCTGCTGATCCGCGCGGAGCTGTGGGCTCCGGGGATGCAGATCCTGGAGACCAAGGAGCAGTACAACCAGCTGTTCACCATGCACGGCACCCTGATGCTGCTGATGTTCGGCACCCCGCTGTTCGTGGGCTTCGCCAACGTCATCGTGCCGCTGCAGATCGGCGCCCCGGACGTGGCGTTCCCGCGGCTGAACGCCCTGGCGTTCTGGTTCTTCCTCTTCGGCTCCCTGGTGGCCCTGGCGGGGTTCATCACCCCGCAGGGCGCGGCGTCCTTCGGCTGGTTCGCCTACACCCCGCTGTCCAACTCCTCGTTCTCACCCGGTGTGGGCGGTGACCTGTGGGTCTTCGGGCTGGCCCTGCAGGGCTTCGGCACGATCATGGGCGGGGTCAACTTCATCACCACGATCATCTGCATGCGCGCCCCGGGCATGACCGTGTGGCGGATGGGCCTGTTCACCTGGAACACGCTGATCACCTCGCTGCTCGTGGTGATGGTCTTCCCGCCGCTGGCGGCTGCGCTCTTCGCCCTGGGCATGGACCGCACCCTGGGCGGGCACATCTTCGACCCCGCCAACGGCGGGGCGATCCTGTGGCAGCACCTGTTCTGGTTCTTCGGCCACCCCGAGGTCTACGTGCTCGCGCTGCCGTTCTTCGGCATCGTCTCGGAGATCATCCCGGTCTTCTCCCGCAAGCCGCTGTTCGGGTACAAGGGTCTCGTGTTCGCGACCATCGCCATCGCGGCGCTGTCGGTGACCGTGTGGGCCCACCACATGTACGTCACCGGGGCGGTGATGCTGAGCTTCTTCGCGTTCATGACGATGATGATCGCGGTGCCCACCGGTGTGAAGTTCTTCAACTGGATCGGCACGATGTGGCAGGGCTCGATCACCTTCGAGACGCCGATGCTGTGGGTGCTGGGCTTCATGTTCACGTTCCTGTTCGGCGGTCTGACCGGGGTGATCCTGGCGACCCCGCCGCTGGACTTCCACGTCTCGGACACCTACTTCGTGGTCGCCCACTTCCACTACGTGATCTTCGGCACCGTGGTCTTCGGGATGTTCGCCGGGTTCTACTTCTGGTGGCCGAAGTTCACCGGCAAGATGCTCAACGAGCGGATCGGCAAGATCCACTTCTGGCTGCTGTTCCTGGGCTTCCACATGACCTTCCTGATCCAGCACTGGCTGGGCGTGGACGGCATGCCCCGCCGCTACGCCGACTACATGCCCGAGGACGGGTTCACCTGGATGAACCAGGTCTCCACCGTCGGTTCGATGCTGCTGGGCGTGTCCATGATCCCGTGGTTCTGGAACGTCTACACCACCTGGCGCAACGGCAAGAAGGTCGAGGTCGACGACCCCTGGGGCTTCGGCGGTTCCCTGGAGTGGGCCACGTCCTGCCCGCCCCCGCGGCACAACTTTACCTCGCTGCCGCGGATCCGGTCCGAGCGCCCGGCGCTGGACCTCCACCACCCGGAGCTGGCCGCGGAGTCCCCGCAGCAGTCCCCGGTCGACGACGCCGCCATGGCGACGCGGAAGGGCTGAGCATGAAACTCGCTATCAAACTGTTCATCCTGATCGGCGTCTTCGCCCTCCTGACCGGTGCGGTCTACGGCTTCCTGTCCGACTTCACGGACCTGGCCGGCTTCCCCGCGCTGCTCGCTGTGGGCCTGATGGCCCTGATGCTGGCCGTGTACCTGTGGCTCGTGGACCGGAACACCGGTGGTGTCCTGCCGGAGGACAAGCTCGACGGCGAGATCGTCGAGTCCGCGGGCGAGTACGGCCACTTCTCCCCGTGGAGCTGGTGGCCCCTGCTGCTGGGCATCGGCTGCACGCTGGCCGTCCTGGCGCTGGCCATCGACTGGTGGATCCTCATGCTGGGTCTGCCCGTCGTGGTGATCGGCCTCGTGGGGCTCATCTTTGAGTACTCCCGAGGCGACCACGCCCACTGATCGGACCGGCTGACCGCCGTTCCCGGACAGGCCCCGGACACCCATGGTGTCCGGGGCCTGTCCCGTTCCCGGGCCTCCGCGAGGAGCCCTGCGGTTCCCGCCGCCGGGCGGGGGCGGGGGTCCGGCTCCCGCCCGGGTGGACCCTGCTTCTCCGTCCGGCGGGCCGGGCGTCCGTAGACTGGTGCCCATGGACCCTCTCGACGTGGGCCGGGTCGTCGTGGGTATGGTGCTGCTCATCCTGGGGGGCGAGGTGCTGGTCCGGGGCGCCGCGGTCCTGGCCGTGCGCGTCGGGATCTCGCCGCTGGTCGTCGGCCTGACCGTGGTCGCGGCCGCCACCTCGTCACCGGAGCTGGCGATCGCCCTCGGCGCCGCCCTGGACGGCGAGTCCGCCCTGTCCCTCGGCAACGTGGTGGGCGCGAACGTCCTCAACGTGCTGTTCATCGTCGGCGTCTGCGCTCTTGTGACCCCTCTGGCGGTCACGCGGCAGCTCATGCGCTTCGACCTGCCGGTGATGGTGGCGCTGTCGGCAGGCCTGCTGCTCGTATCGCTCGACGGCCGGATCAGCGCCCTGGACGGAGCGGTGCTGTTCTGCGCGGTGCTCGTGCACACGGTGCTGACCGTGCTTCTCAGCCGGCGCGGTCAGGGTGCCCCGGCTCCCGGACCGGGTCTCACCGGCCAGGGCGGTCCGGAGGAGAGGGAGGTGCGGACTCGTCCGACCTCGACCGGGACGTCGCTGGTCCTCGTGCTGGGCGGTGTCGGGCTGCTGGTGGCGGGCGCCGCGTCGGTCGTCGACGGAGCCGTCAGCGTCGCCACGAACCTGGGCGTCAGTAGCCTCGTGGTGGGGCTGACCGTCGTGGCTGTCGGGACGACCCTCCCCGAGCTGGCGGCGTCGATCGTCTCGGTCCTCCACGGCGAGCGGGACCTGGCGGTGGGCGTGGTGGTCGGCAGCTGCATCCTCAACATCGGCGTGGTGATCAGCGTTCCCGCGCTGCTGTTCACGGGCGGTGTCCCGGTGCCACCGGCCGCGACGACCTACGACCTCCCGGTGATGGTGGCCACCGCGGTGGCGCTGCTGGCCGCCGCGTTCACGGACTCGGCCGTGGCCCGATGGGAGGGCGGGCTCTTCATGGTCCTGTATCTGGCCTACACCGGCTACGTCGTCCTGGCCGCCGCCGAGCACGACGCCCTGGACGGGCTCACGGCGGTCCTGGTGTGGTTCGTCCTGCCGGTGACCGCGGCCACGCTGCTCCTTTTCACCGCCCGGGAGGTCAGGGTGCGGGCGGGCCGGTCCGGCACAGCGCGGTCCGCGAACCCTCCGTAGGCGGACCGGGCCTGGCACGCCGACGGCACCTGCGGGACAATGTCCGGTGAGGCGTGTCGCCTGGTGAGGCGGTTGTTCGACATGATCCGACCAGTGACGTTCCGCCTTCGGCGCCCGGGCACCGCCCCCTCGGCCCCCGGCCGTACCCGTTCGGGTGAGCACGGGATGCGCCCGTGCTGGCACGCGTGCCCGGCCGCCGAGGTCGTGCGGCTCCTCGAGGTGGATCCGGCCGTCGGGCTGTCCGCCGAGCAGGTCGCCGTCCGGGCGGAGCGCCACGGCCGCAATGTCCTCGCGGAGGCCGCCCGGGTCCCGGGCTGGCGCAGGGTGCTCGCGCTGCTCTCGGACCGGATGACGCTCGTGCTCCTGATCGCCGCGGTGGTCTCGGCCGCCGTCTCCCGGGAGTGGAAGACCCCGGTGGTCATCATGGTCGTCGTCGCCTTCAACACGGTGCTCAACCACATCCAGGAGACCCGCGCCGAGAACTCCCTGGCGGCCTTGCAGCGACTGTCCGTCAGCACCTCCCGGGTGCGCCGGGACGGGCAGGTCACGGAGATCGACCGCGCGGAGCTGGTGCCCGGCGACGTCGTGGTCCTGGAGGCCGGTGACTCGGTGCCGGCCGACGGGCGCGTGCTGGAGGCGGCCCAGCTGCGGGCCGCGGAGGCGGCCCTGACCGGGGAGTCCCAGCCGGTGGACAAGGGGCCCGGCCCGGTCCCCGAGGAGGACGCGCCCCTGGGCGATCGCACCAGCATGGTCTTCGCGGGCACCGAGATCACGCAGGGGCGCGGCCTCGCGGCGGTCACGGAGACCGGGATGTCCACGGAGATGGGCGCGATCGCCGGGTTGCTGGGGAGCGCGGGTAAGCACCGCACCCCGCTCCAGCGCCGGATCGACCGCCTCGCCCGCCTGCTGACGACGATCGCGCTGGTGGTGGTGGCGATCGTCTTCGGGCTCGGGCTGGCGCGCGGCCAGCCGTGGTCCGAGCTGCTGCTGACCGCCGTGTCGCTGGCCGTGGCCACGATCCCCGAGGGCCTCCCCGCCGTGGTGACCTTCACCCTGGCGATGGGCGCCGGCCGTCTGGCCGGGCGCGGGGCGATCATCAAGCAGCTCGCGGCGGTGGAGACCCTGGGCTCGACCACCCACATCGCCACGGACAAGACCGGGACCCTGACACTGAACGAGATGACGGTGCGGCGGCTCGTGGTGGACGGCACCGCCTACCGCGTCACGGGGGAGGGGTACGCCGTCCAGGGCCGGATCCTCGGTCCCGACGACGCCGCGTGCGAGGCCTGCTCGGACGCCTTCCTGGCGATGTCGCTGTGCAACGACGCCACGGTCCGCGACGGGCAGCTCCTCGGGGATCCCACCGACGGCGCGCTGCTCGTGCTGGCCCAGAAGGGCGGGCTCGACGTGGAGGGCGCCCGGCGGGCGCACCCGCGCCTGGCGGAGGTGCCGTTCGACTCCGCCCATAAGTTCCAGGCCACGTTCCACGAGCAGGGCACCGGGTCCGGCGACGCCGCGGTCGGCTGCTACCGGGCCTTCGCCAAGGGTGCTCCTGACGTCCTGCTGAGCAGGTCCGCCCGGCTCCTCACCGCGTCCGGGGCCAAGCCCCTGACGGAGGACGACCGGGTCCGCATCCACGCCCACGTGGACGCCCTGGCCGGAGAGGGCCTGCGGACCCTCCTGATCGCCGGGCGTCGGCTCGACGCCGGCGACCTGGGCACGTCGTCGCTGTCCGACAACGGCCCCGAGCTGCGCGAACTGGTGACGGACCTGACCCTCTACTGCGTGGTGGGCATTCTCGACCCGCCCCGCACGGAGGCCGCCGAGGCCATCGCCGCAGCCCGCACGGCCGGTCTCTCCGTGCACATGATCACCGGGGACCACCTGCGCACCGCCGCAGCCGTCGCCGGCTCCCTCGGGATCCCGGGGGAGGTCGCCTCGGGGGCGGCGCTCGACGGGATGGACGACGCCGAGCTCGCCGAGCGGGCGCCCGGCTACGGGGTGCTCGCGAGAGTCGCTCCGGACCACAAGCTTCGCTTCGTGCAGGCGCTGCAGACGCGCGGGCACGTCGTCGCGATGACCGGCGACGGCGTCAACGACGCCCCGGCGCTGAAGCAGGCCGACATCGGCGTCGCCATGGGCATCACCGGCACCGACGTGTCCAAGGGCGCGGCCCGCATGATCCTCACGGACGACAACTTCGCCACGATCGTGGCCGCCGTCCGGGAGGGGCGCGGCATCTACGACAACATCCTCAAGTTCGTGCGCTTCCAGCTGTCCACGTCCTGGGGGTTCGTCCTGCTCTTCCTGACCTGTGGGGTGCTGGGCATCGCCGGCGGCGCCCCGTTCACGGCACTGCAGATCCTGTGGGTCAACATCATCATGGACGGGCCTCCCGCCCTCGCCCTCGGCGTGGACCCCAGCGACCCCGACGTCATGCGGCGCGCCCCGCGCCCCGCCGGGGAACCGCTGCTGACCCGGGGCCGGGTGGCGCGCATCGTGCTCGCGGCGGTGGTGATGACAGTCGGCACTCTGGCTGTCCTGGTCTCGGCGGGCACCTGGTTCCCCGGCATCTCCGCGGCCGAGACCATGACCCTGGGCTTCACCACGTTCGTGCTCTTCCAGGTCTTCAACCTGCTCAACGTCCGCTCCGAGACCCGTTCGGTGTTCTCCGCGCGCACCTTCACGAACCGCTCCGTCTGGGTGGCGCTGATCGCCGTCGTGGTGCTGCAGGTCGCCGTGGTCCACACCCCGGTCCTCCGCGGTCTCTTTGACACCGCGCCGCTGAGCTCGCACCAGTGGCTCGTGGCCGTGGCCGTCGGCTCCGTCGTCCTGTGGGTCGAGGAGCTGCGCAAGCTGGCGGGGCGGGCGCGCCGCCCGGCGCGCCGCTGATCTGTGGTCCAGGCGCAACGGGGGCCCGGAGCAGCGGGTCCGGCTCGCGGTGGGTGGGCGCGAGCGGCACCGGCCGGCCACGGTCGTGGTCAGCCGCGCAGCGTGCGCCTGGGATTCTCGCCGTAGGTCCGGCGGTGGCGGCGGGCGAAGTCCCCAGCGTGGGCGAACCCCCAGCGCAGCGCGATCATGCCCACAGTGTCGCCGGCGGAGGGGTCCCCCCGCACCAGGTCCTGGTGGGCGGCGGCCAGCCGCAGGCCGCGCAGGTAGGCGGCCGGGGTCGTACCGGTGTGCGACCGGAACGCCCGGGTGAGCTCCAGGGCGCTCAGGCCCACGTGGCGGGCGACGTCCTCGACGGTGATCGGCAGCGACAGCGAGGCGTGCATGAAGCCCACGGCGCGCCGGTGGGCGTCCTGCCTGGCGGCGGCGGAGATCCGGCGGGGCCGCGGGTCCCCGGCCAGGGGGAAGGTCTCCAGCGTGGCGAGCGACATCCGACGCAGCAGGTCGGCCCGCAGCAGCGGCACACCGACCACGGCGGGGTCCGTCAGGGCCTGCTGGACGAAGGCGCAGGTGTCCGTCCAGAACTGCTCCCGTGCCCGGGAGACCGGGCGGGGGGCGTCGAAGACGATCTCCAGCTTCTCGTCGCCGTAGACGGTGCGGGCGGTCTCCCGCAGCGCCGAGACGCTGAGATTCACCGAGTCGACCTCCAGCAGCTCGAGCACCGCCCGGTAGTCCTGGAGCGGCTGGATCAGCATCAGACCCGTGCCGTGGTGGCCGCCGACCTCCCAGTGGTGGACGCCGCTCCGCCCTCGGACCACCGTGAAGGTGTCCTCGAGCACGAGGCTCACGCGTCCGTGGCCCCCGAAGTGAAACCGGCCCAGCGCGAGGTCGTGGTCGCCGTCCACCTCCTGGCGGTACACGAACGCGGGACTGTCCCGGGGCGTGCGCATCTCCGCCCCCGCGTAGGTCTGGCGGAGCCTGTGGCCCGCCTCCTCGGGGTCGGTGGTCGCGACGCGCAGGCGGACCGGCTCCGCTCCTGTCACGGCCGGCTCCTGGCGGAACCGGCCGACTCCACGCCCGGCTGGTGCGGAGCACCGGCGGCACGAACGTCCGCGCCGCCCCGGGCCGTCGAACAGGAGAGCGACACCGCATCGGCAAGCATGCCGTTCAGGGTACCCGCACACGGGTCACCGGCCCAGAGCCGGGGTCGGGGCGCACCGCCGGGGTCCCGGGGGCCGGAACGGTCCGGCCGGGCGGCTCAGCCGTGCAGGGTGCTCGAGGGCGCGTGTCCGAAGCGCTCCCGGTAGGCGGCGGCGAACCGTCCCCGGTGGGCGAAGCCCCAGCGCGCGGCGACGGCCTCCACGGTCGCCCCGGTGGTCGGGTCGGCGGCCAGCAGGTCCCGGTGGGCGGCCTCGAGGCGGGCCTCCCGCAGGTAGGCCGTCGGGGTCGTGCCCAGCTCGCGGCGGAAGGCGGCCTGCAGCCCGCGCGGGCTCATCCGCGCGGCGCCGGCGATCTGCGCGAGGCCGATGCTCTCGTCGAAATGGGCGTCGACGAACGCCACGGCCCGCCGGATCGCCGCGGGGGCGGCACCGGAGGCCTCGGGCACAGCCGGGCCGGTCAGGAAGGTGTTCGGGAAGGTGTGCAGCAGCGCGGTGATCAGGGACCGGACCATCTCCGACCGGATCAGCGGGCTGCTCATCACCTGGCGGTTGGGCAGCAGGTCCCGGTGGAGGTGGGCGAGCGTGTCGAGCCAGTACCGGGCCATGACCGGGCTCACCGGGCGGGTGCCGGTGAACTGCAGGTGGAACGACTCCGCGCCCAGGAGCTGCCGGGCCTGCTCCGCCACCGCGGCGCCGTCCACGGACACCGTCAGGAGGTCCAGGTCGTGCCAGGAGCTGGTGGACGGGTGCTGGGGGAACAGGAACGGCGACCTGCGGGGGAGCCGGTCCCGGTCGCCGGCGTCGCTCAGGGCGCCCTCCAGCACGTGACCCACCCGCACCGTCCCGGTGTCCTCCGCCGATCCGACGACCGAGGAGCCGCCCAGCCGCAGCCGTCCGTAGGTGACCGGTCCCGTGCCGGCCGAGGTGAGGGCCATGTAGAACTCCCCGTCCGAGGCCCTGCGCGCCTCCCGCAGCGCGTAGACCTCCACAAGCTTCGCCAGGCCTTCGGACGAATCCCGGGTGGTGAAGACCGACCGCTGCACCTCGTGCTCCATGTCCTGCACGCTACGCCCCGCCGGGCATCCCGTCGATACCTTCTCGTCGCGATCGTCCGTCTGCTCGGAGCGGTGCGGGGGAGCGGATATGACAGGGCCCCGGGAGGAAAGTCCTCCCGGGGCCCTGTCGGGTGAGCGTCCGGTCAGCGGACGAGCTCCCGGTCCTGGGGACCGGCCGTGACGGCCTCCGCCTCGTGGTGGTGGTGCGCCGCCTCGAGCTCGGCCGGGGTGACCGGGGCGACGCGGTCCTCGAAGAACCAGCGGCTCAGGCGGCCGCGCAGCTTCTCGGTGCCCGTGATCCTGCCCTTGCCGTTCGGCTGCGGCGGCTGGACCTGGTAGTCGGGGAAGTCGACCAGGCGGTACCGCTTGTACTCGTCGAGGGGCTCGTGCACCTCGATGAACTCGCCGTGCGGCAGCTGCTGCACCCGTCCCGTCTCGCGGCCGTGCAGGACGATCTCGCGGTCCTTGCGCTGCAGGGACAGGCAGATCCGGCGCGTGATGATGAACGCCAGGATCGGTGCGAGGAAGTACGCCGCGCGCAGCCAGTAGATGACGTCGTTCAGGGACACGTGGAAGTGCGTCGCGATCAGGTCACCGGAGGCGGCGACGAGCATGACGGTGTAGAAGGTCACGCCGGCGGCACCCATGGCGGTGCGGAAGGGCGCGTTGCGCGGGCGGTCCAGGATGTGGTGCTCGCGGTTGTCCTTCGTGACCCAGCGCTCGAGCCACGGCCAGGCGGCCATGAGGGCGAACAGGACCATGATCGGGACCATGGGCAGGAGGACGTTCATCGGGATCGACATGCCCCAGAAGGTCCACTCCCAGTTCCACGGCCAGGTGCCGGGCATGAGTCGCACGGCGCCGTCGGTGAAGCCCATGTACCAGTCGGGCTGCGAACCGGCCTGCACGGGGGAGGGGTCGTACGGCCCGTAGTTCCAGATCGCGTTGATGGTCGTGGTGCCCGCCATGAGCGCCATGATGCCGAACACGATGAAGAAGAAGCCGCCCGCCTTGGCCGCGTACACCGGGCCGACGGGGAAGCCGACGACGTTGTTCTCGGTGCGGCCCGGGCCGGGGAACTGCGTGTGCTTGTGCACGACGACCATGAACAGGTGCACGACGATCAGCATCAGGATGACGGCCGGGATGAGCAGCACGTGGATGATGTACAGGCGCGGGATGATGTCGTGGCCGGGGAACTCTCCGCCGAAGAGGAACATCGACAGGTAGGCGCCGACGATCGGGATCGCCTTCAGGATGGCGTCGGCGATGCGCAGGCCGTTGCCGGACAGGACGTCGTCCGGCAGGGAGTAGCCGGTGAAGCCGGCGACGATGGCCAGGAGGAACAGGCCCACGCCGACGAGCCAGTTGAGCTCGCGGGGGCGGCGGAACGCGCCGGTGAAGAACACGCGGAGCATGTGCACCGACACGGCCGCGGCGAACACGAGCGCGGACCAGTGGTGGAGCTGGCGCAGGAACAGCCCGCCCCGGATGTCGAAGGAGATGTCGAGGGTCGAGGCGTAGGCCGCCGACATCTCGACGCCCTGCATCGGCACGTAGGAGCCCTCGTACTCGAGAGCAGCCATCGACGGGTCGAACCACAGCGCGAGGAACGTGCCCGAGAGCAGCAGGATGACGAAGGTGTACAGCGCCACCTCACCGAACATGAAGGACCAGTGGTCCGGGAAGATCTTGCGCCCGAACTCCTTCACGATCGGCGACATCCCCACACGGGTGTCGACGAAGTTCGCGATCCGGCCGGTGCCGGTCTGCGCCTTGTACTCGTAGTCAGTGGACGTGGACATCAGTTTGCCTCACCCTGCATCTCTTCGACATGGGTACCTCGCTGCGAGTAGGTCGGACCGACCGGCTCCTGGAAGTCGCTGCGGGCCACGAGGTAGCCGTCGGCGTCGACCGTGATGGGCAGCTGCGGGAGGGGACGGGCGGCGGGCCCGAAGATGACCTCGCACTCGTTGACGAGGTCGAACGTGGACTGGTGGCACGGGCACAGCAGGTGGTGGGTCTGCTGCTCGTAGAGGGCCACCGGGCAGCCGACGTGGGTGCAGACCTTCGAGTACGCGAAGATGCCGTCGACGTTCCAGTCCTCGCGCTCCGGCGAGACGTTGACCGTGTCCGGGTCCAGCCGCATGAGCAGGACCACGGACTTGGCCTTCTCGTCCAGGTAGCCCTCGTTGTGGCCGATGGAGGCCAGGTTCTCGGGGACCACGTGATAGGTGGAGCCGAGGGTGACGTCGGCGGCCCGGATCGGGGTGCCGGAGGGGTCGCGCACGAGGCGGACGCCCTCGTCCCAGAGGGTCTGCCGCAGGACGGCGAGGTTGGTGGGACCGAGGTCCTTGAGCAGGCCGACGAAGGGCAGGGGAGCGAGGACCGCCGCGCCGATCAGGGTGTTGCGCAGGAGCGGGCGGCGCTTGATGCCGGACTCGTCGTAGATCGTGGTCAGGATGCTCTGCGCCTCGGCGCGCTGCTCCTCGGTGCGGACCTCGTGGCGCTCCTCGACGAGCTCGTGGTCCGGCATGAGGGTCCGGGCCCAGTGCACGATGCCGATGCCGATGCCGAACATGCCGAGGGCGATGCCGAGGCCGAGCAGGAGGTTCTGCAGCCACAGGGCGGTCGTGGCGGAGGTGTCCGTCACGTCGTAGATCGGCCCGTCGACCCGGACACCGAAGTACCCGATGAAGAACAGGATCGATCCGAGGATGGAGATCAGGAACAGCAGCACGACCTGCCGTTCGGCGCGCTTGGCCGCCTTGGAGTCGACGTCCGTCAGACGCGGGCGGTGCGGGGGCAGTCCGGGGTCGGGGAAACGCTCCATCGCCGTGGTGCCCGTAGTGGCAACGGTTCCCGACTGGGGGGTGCCGTCACTGTGGCTTCCCATGTGGTCCCTCATTCTTCTCTTGGTGCAGTTGATCGTAGCTTGGGGGTCCGACATCTGGTGCCGGCGATGAGCGTCAGGCGGAACGCGAGGTGAGCCAGACGGTGAACCCGATGATGACGGCCAGACCGATGGACCAGACGAACAGGCCCTCGGAGACCGGGCCGAGCGAGCCCAGGGCGAATCCGCCGGGGCTCGGAGCGGTCTCGAGCGTCTTCAGGTAGGTGATGACGTCGCGCTTCTCCTCGGGAGTGATGTTCGCGTCGTTGAACACCGGCATGTTCTGCGGGCCGGTCTGCATGGCCTCGTAGATGTGCTTCTCCTCGACCTCCATGAGGGAGGGGGCGTACTTGCCGCGGGTCAGCGCGCCGCCGGCGCCGGCGGCGTTGTGGCACATCGCGCAGTTGGCCAGGAACACCTTCGCGCCGTTGGCGGCGTTGCCCTCGGCGACGTCGAGGTACTCCTGCTCCGGCACGTTCGGGCCGGCGCCCAGGGTGGCCACGTAGCCCGCCAGCTGCTGGACCTGCTCGTCGTCGAACTGGACCGGCTTCTTCTCGGCCTGGGGGCCGTTCATCTGCATGGGCATGCGGCCGGTGCCGACCTGGAAGTCGACGGCTGCGGCACCGACGCCCACGAGCGACGGCCCGGACGGCGTGCCGGCGCCGTCCATGCCGTGGCAGGTGGAGCAGTTGGCGAGGAACAGCTTCTGGCCCTCCTCCACGTCCTGCGCAGTGTAGGTCTGTGTCTGGGCCTTGGCCTCGTTGGTGGTTGTGGCAACTGCGTAGAGCCCACCGGTGAGGAGCAGGGCCAGGACCATCAGTACGAGGACTGCGAGAGGGTGGCGCCGCTGTTGCGAAAGTGCCTTCACGTCAAACGTTCCTTTAACTCGGTTTTGGTTTGCTGGGGACGTCCCCGGGACGACGTGGACTACCGGAGGAAGTAGACCACGAGGAAGAGGACGATCCAGACGACGTCCACGAAGTGCCAGTAGTAGGACACCACGATGGCCGAGGTGGCCTCGAAGTGGCCGAACCGCTTGGCGATGAACGCCCGGCCCATGATGAACAGGAACGCGACGAGACCGCCGGTCACGTGCAGGGCGTGGAAGCCGGTGGTGATGTAGAAGGCCGAGCCGTAGGCGTGCGCCGGGATGCTGATGCCGTGGGCGACGAGCTCGGCGTACTCGAAGGCCTGAACGGCCACGAAGATCGCGCCCATGATGAAGGTCAGGGCGAACCACTCGATCATGCCCCACTTGGTGATCTGGAGCACGCCGCCCGTGCGGCGGGGCTGGAGGCGCTCGGCGGCGAAGACGCCGAACTGGCAGGTCACGGAGCTGGAGACCAGGATGATGGTGTTCACGAGCGCGAGCGGAATGTTCAGCTTGGCGGACTCCTCGGCCCAGAGCTCCGGAGAGGTCGAGCGGAGGGTGAAGTACATCGCGAACAGGGCGGCAAAGAACATCAGCTCGGAGGCGAGCCACACGATGGTGCCCACTGAGGTCAGATTGGGCCGATTGATCGACCCGCCTACCGGCTTGGCTGGGGTTTGGGTTGCAGTCGTCACAGAGACATTATGTCGCCAAAACTCCCAGCGGACCAACCACGGGTTCGATCGGTGCGTTGGCGTGTCATGAGGCCCGGGATCGCCCCGACCAGGCCCTCCGGCGGCACGGCGCGGCCGGGGGTGCGCACGGGAGGTCTGGGTGTGACGACGGGCACCTCCGCGGTGGGCGATACGATCGGACGCGTGAACATGACGACCTCCACGACCTCAGCGACCTTCGAGTGGCCGGATCTGATCACCGCGCTGATCTCCGGCACCGACCTCACCCGTGACCAGGCCTACTGGGCCATGGACACGATCATGTCGGGAGAGGTTCCCGACGCCGTGATCGCGGGCTTCCTGGTGGCGCTGCGGGCGAAGGGCGAGACGGTCGAGGAGCTGACCGGCCTCGCGGACGCGATGGTCGAGAACGCCCGGCCGGTGGACATCCCCGGGCCGGCGCTGGACATCGTCGGCACCGGCGGCGACCGGCTGTCCAGCGTCAACATCTCCACCATGTCTGCGCTGGTCTGCGCCGGCGCCGGCGCCAAGGTTGTCAAGCACGGCAACCGGGCCTCGTCCTCGAAGTCGGGCTCCGCGGACGTGCTGGAGGCCCTCGGGGTCCGCCTGGACATGCCCGTGGAGATGGTTGAGTCCGCGGCGCAGGCCGTGGGCATCACGTTCCTGTTCGCGCAGACGTTCCACCCGTCGATGCGCTTCGCCGCCGCGGCCCGCAAGCAGCTGCGCGTGGCCACCGCCTTCAACTTCCTGGGGCCCATCACCAACCCCGCCCGGGTTGAGGCCTCCGCGATCGGCGTGGCCGATCGCGCTCTGGCACCGCTGATCGCCGGCGTCTTCGCGGCGCGCGGGGACCGCGCCCTCGTCTTCCGCGGTGGCGACGGCCTCGACGAACTCACCGTCACCGGGCCCTCCGAGGTGTGGGAGGTGCGCGACGGCGCCATCGAGCACCACGACCTCGAGCCGCTCGACTTCGGCATGCCGCGGGCCACCATCGAGGACCTGCGGGGCCAGGACGCCCAGTACAACGCGCGGGTGGTCGAGCGGGTGCTGGCGGGGGAGAAGGGGCACGTGCGCAACGCCGTCCTGCTGAACTCCGCCGCCGGGCTCGTCGCCTACGACCCCCACATGGTGGGCACCTTCCACGACCGGATGGCCGCGGCCGTGCGCCGGGCCGAGGAGTCCATCGACACCGGCGCGGCGCGCGCCGTGCTGGACCGCTGGATCGCGCACACCACGCGTTGAGCGCGGACACGCAACCCCTCGGGACGACGGCGGAGGCCGGTGAGCTGCTCGCTCACCGGCCTCCGCCGTCGTCGGTGCCGGATGCGGCGCGGCGCTCCTGGCGTCAGTCGATGCCGAGGGAGAACGCGGCGTCGAGGTCGTGCTTGCTGTAGGTGCGGAACGCGATGTTGGTGTTGGTGCCCACCACGCCGTCGACCTTGGACAGCCGGTCGGCGATGACGTCGGCCAGGTCCTCGTGCTGGTGCACCCGCACGATGGCGATCAGGTCCCAGTCGCCGGTGACCGAGTACACCTCGCTGATGCCGGGGATGTCGGAGATCTGCTCGGCGACCTCGGGGATGCGGTCGGCGGTGGTCTTGATCAGGACGATGGCGGTGAGCATGGGGCGCCTTTCGGGGACGGGGCCGGACGGGGCCGGCGGAACGGGGCGGTCTTCAGCCGGAGCGGCGGGAACGGAGCCCGCGCACCAACTGCACCAGGACGCGGGGGCCGAGCAGGAAGACGGCGAGCACCCCCAGTGTGACCAGGACGAAGCTCAGGGCGGTGCCCTCGCCGACGAGAACGCGCAGGACCATTCCGGCGGCCACGGTGGTCAGCCACAGTGCGACGCCGCCGGGCCACACGGAGAAGGGCGCGCGGCGCACCCGCCACACGGTCCAGCCCACCAGCAGTCCGGCGAGGAACGGCCAGGCGGTCTCGAGCACTCCGGCCGGATCGAGGGCGTGGGCGCTGCGGCCGAGGCTCGCGAAGAGGAGGATCAGCGCCACGTCCACCGTGAGGGCGATCGGCCAGGACACGGACCGTCCGGGCCGTGCGTCGGGCGGAGTGGTGGCGGGGGCCGGGGTGTGCATGCTCGCAGTCTAGTCGGGGGCTGGCGGGTGGGGGTGCGGGTCGGTGGGTCCTGCCCGGCCCCTCGGCCCCTCGGCCCCGTGGCCCGGAGTTCCGTATGGCCGGTGATGGAGCAGGCCCCGTCCGGAGTGCTTCCCTGTGGGGTCCCTCGGTCCTGGTCATGGGCTGAACGCTCCGGTGGAGGCTGAACGTTGACCCTCGCTGCCCTTCGCCCAGTGTCTCAACCAGCACTGGATGGTTGGGGGTTGCTGGGTGGGTCACTGGGTGGTGTTGCTGGGGGTCGGGGGGTTCGTCGGTTCGGCCTGCGCGGGGGTGATCCCTGTCGCGCCCCTGCCGGGTGGTCTCCTGGGCAGGGGTGGTGCGTGGGGGGTGCTGGTGTGGCCGGGTGGGGTGGGGTCGGGGGCCCGGTTTCGGGACCGTGCCTGTGGACCGTGCCGGGGGGCTGT
Source organism: Kocuria dechangensis (assembly GCF_014636775.1). Classification (GTDB taxonomy): domain Bacteria; phylum Actinomycetota; class Actinomycetes; order Actinomycetales; family Micrococcaceae; genus Kocuria; species Kocuria dechangensis. The sequence continues at coordinate 463 of NZ_BMEQ01000011.1, read as the reverse complement.
GGCCGGGTGGTGCGAGGGCCTCGCACGGTGGGGGTGCGGGGCCCTCGGGTGGTTGCGGGGGCAAGATTTGAACTTGCGACCTCTGGGTTATGAGCCCAGCGAGCTACCGAACTGCTCCACCCCGCGGCGACGGTCCGACTATACGCCCCTGCCCGGCCGGAGGGCACATCTGGCCGGCCCGCGGGCCCCCCGGGGGTGGGCCCGGCACCCGCGGCGCCGGTGGGCCCGGCACCGACGGGACCGGTCCGCGTCCCTGATCGGCCGTGCCCCCGGTTGGGCCGTGCCCCCGGGGTGTGCCGCACCGCGACGGACGATCCCGGCCCGTGCCGGTGCCGTGCGGGTGCGGGCGGGCTCGGGGAGAGGACGGGGTGCCGTGGTGTCACCGTGGTACCGGTGCGGGCCCTGTCCCGGGGGGTGGGTGGGGGTCTGGGAGACTGGGTGGGTGGCAGGGAAGGGACAGGGA
>NZ_BMEQ01000010.1 GCF_014636775.1 Kocuria dechangensis | reverse complement strand
CCAACCCGGCCCTGATGCTGGTGCTCGTCGCGGGCACCGACCTCGACGCCGTGCTGGGCGTCTACACGCCGGTCGCCCTGGCCACCGCGGCGGTGGCCGGGGCGGTCTGCGCGCTCTACAGCGGCCTGGTCCTGCGCCGCCGCGGCGCCCGGACGGCGGCCGCGGCCATGGCCGCCTCCTACGTGAACGCCGGCAACATCGGGCTGCCCATCGCGCTCTACGCGGTGGGCAGCGCCGCGCCGGTGGTCTCCGTGCTGCTGGCGCAGCTGCTCGTGCTCGCCCCGCTCTACCTGGCCCTCTTCTCGTTCCTCACCCGCTCGGCCGGGAGCGGGTCGCTGTGGCGTGCCGTGGCCCGCTCGGTGGCGAACCCCGTCACGATCGGCACGGCCTTCGGCGTGCTGCTGTCCGCGACCGGCCTGGAGCTCCCCGAGGTCCTCTGGATCCCTCTCGAGATGCTCGGGGAGTCCTCCGTGCCGATGCTGCTGCTGGTGTTCGGCATGAGCCTCCACGGCCAGCGGCCGTTCCGGCAGCGCGCGCTCGTGCCGGACGTGGTCGGGGCCACCCTGGTCAAGCTGACCGTGATGCCCGCCGCGGCCTGGGCCCTGGGGCGCTTCGGCTTCGGCCTGGGCGGCACGGAGCTGCTCGGCGTCGTCGTCATGGCCGCCCTGCCCACGGCGCAGAACGTCTTCCTGTTCTCGTCGCAGTTCCGCATGCCCACCGCCGTGGTGCGGGACGTCGTCTTCCTGAGCTCGCTCCTGTCCTTCCCCGCGATCGCCCTCATCGGCGTCCTGCTCGGCTGAGTCCCGGGACGGCGCACGAGCGGGGCCCCGGGGACGGACCGCCCCCGGGGCCCCGCTCGTGCGCCGTCCGCGCTCAGGCCGTGCCGAACTCCACGGAGTCCGTGGTCCAGGCCCGCGCCTGCCCGCTGAGCGTCACGCCCAGCCCGGGACGGTCCGGCACCAGCATGCGCCCGCCCCGGGTCTCGAGGCGCTCCTCGAACAGCGGGTCGAGCCAGTCGAAGTGCTCGACCCACGGCTCGCGGGGGTAGGCGGCAGCGAGGTGGAGGTGGATCTCCATCGCGAAGTGGGGCGCCAGGCCCAGGCCGCGCTGGTCCGCGAGGGCGGCCAGGCGCAGGAACTGGGTGATGCCCCCCACGCGCGGGGCGTCGGGCTGGATGATGTCGCAGGCCCGGCTCTCGATCAGGCGGACGTGCTCGGCGACGGAGGCCAGCATCTCGCCCGTGGCGATGGGGGTGTCCAGCGCGGCGGCGAGCTGGGCGTGGCCCTCGGCGTCGTAGGCGTCCAGGGGCTCCTCGATCCAGACGAGGTCGAACTCCTCCAGCCGGCGGCCCATGCGCAGGGCCGTGGCCCGGTCCCACTGCTGGTTGGCGTCGACCATGAGGGGGACGTCCGCGCCGATGTGCTCGCGCACGCCGGCCACCCGCCGCAGGTCCTCGCCCGAGTCGGGCAGGCCGACCTTGATCTTGATCCCGCCGATGCCCTCCTCGAGGGAGCGGGTGGCGCGGTCCCTGACCTCGTCGAGGGAGGCGTTGAGGAAGCCGCCGGAGGTGTTGTAGGTGCGCACCGAGTCGCGGTGGGCGCCGAGGAGCTTGGCCAGCGGCAGCCCGGCCCGCTTGGCCTTGAGGTCCCAGAGGGCGACGTCGATCGCGGCGAGCGCCTGCGTGGCCACCCCGGAGCGGCCCACGGAGGCACCGGCCCAGAGCAGCTTGTCGTACACCTTGGCGATGTCGTTGGGGTCCTCTCCGATCAGGCCCTGGGCCACCTCCTTCGCGTGGGCGTACTGGGCGGGGCCGCCGGCGCGCTTGGAGTAGCTGAACCCCACGCCGGACCAGCCCTGCTCGGTGCTGATCTCGGCGAAGAGGAAGACGACCTCGGTCATCGGCTTCTGGCGGCCGGTGAAGACCTTGGCGTCGGAGATGGGGGTGCTCAGCGGCAGGCAGGCCGTGGAGAGCTTGACGTGGCGGACGGCGTCCGGGGTGTACGGCATGGCGGGGATCCTCGGGTCGGGAGGGGCGGGCGGACACCACTGATAGTACAAGTCAATAACTTGTATGACTAGAGGCGAGGGTGAGGTCAGACCTCTTCCGCAGTAACCTGGGTCACGCCCGGCCCGCCCTCGCGGAGCCGGCCCCGCCCGCTTCCCGAGGAGTTCCCCCGTGCCCACGCCGCCGCCCGACCAGCCCGCCGCCCCGCCCTCCCGCCGGGCGCTCGTCTACCTGGGCGTCTGCGTGGTCCTGGTCGGGCTGAACCTGCGCACGGTCTTCTCCAGCTTCTCCGCGATCCTGCCGGAGATCACCGCCGCCGCGGGCCTGCCGGGATGGGCCGTCACCGCCCTCACCACCTCCCCCGTGACGCTGCTGGGGGTGTTCGCGCCGTTCGCCCCGCGGCTGGCCCGCCGGTTCGGGGCCGAGAACGTGCTCCTGGGCGCCATGGTGCTGCTGAGCCTGGGCCTGGTGGCCCGCGGCCTGCCCCTGCCGGGGGCGGGCGCCGTGCCGCTGCTGCTGGCCGGGACGGTGGCGTGCGGCGCGGCCATCGCCCTGGGCAACGTGCTGCTGCCGTCCATCGTGAAGCGGGACTTCCAGCACCGCCTCGGCCTGATGAGCGGGCTCTACACCACCGCGATCTGCGCCTCCGCCGCGCTGGGCGCGGGCCTGACCTACCCGGCCTTCCAGGCTACGGGGTCCTGGCGGGCGTCGCTGGCGGTGTGGGCGGTGCCCGCCGCGGCCGTGGTGGTCCTGCTGGTCCCGGTCGCGCTGCGCCACCACGCGGCCGCGGGCTCCGCGGCGGCGGACGGGGAGCACAGCCCCTGGCGCTCGCCCGTGGCCTGGCAGGTCACGCTGTTCATGGTCTTCCAGGCGATGATGTCCTTCAGCGTCTTCGCCTGGCTCGCCCCAATCCTCCGGGACCGCGGGATCGACGGCGGCACCGCCGGGCTGATCGTGGCCGTGTCCATCCTCCTGCAGATGACCGGCTCGCTCTTCGCCCCCGTACTGGCGGTGCGGCTGCGGGACCAGCGGGTGCTCAACGCCGCGGTCGCCCTGATGGCCGGCGGGGGCTTCGTGCTGTCCATCTTCGGGCCCCTCCAGCTGATCTGGGTCTGGACCGGCCTACTCGGGCTCGGCCAGGGCAGCCTGACCGCGGTGGCCCTGACGATGATCGCCCTGCGCACGCGCAGCGCCTCCATGGCGGTGCGGCTCTCGGGCATGATGCAGGGCGTCGGCTACGGCCTGGGCTCCTCCGGCACGTTCCTGGTGGGCCAGCTCCTGCACTGGACCGGCGGCTTCGCGGCGGCGGGCGTCATGTTCGCGGTGGTCGGCGCGCTCGCCGCGGCGTTCGGCTGGCAGGCGGGCCGGGCGCGGCTCATCCGGGAGTAGCCGTCCGGGAGCAGCCGGTCGGGAGCAGCCGGTCAGGCCCCGGGGCCGGTCTGCCCCATCTCGGTGTGGGCCCACCGGACCTCCATCCGCGGGTCACCGCTGCGGCGCACCGCCTCCCGGGTCACCCGGTCCAGCTCGCCGCGCCACTCCTCGATGGCGAGCAGGTCGGAGGACCGCAGGAGCGGCTGGCGGTAGATGCACAGCGCCCGGTCCAGCTCGCCGCGCTCCAGGGCGCCGCGCAGCCGTGCGACGTCGCTGGTCACCCGGGCGGGGTCCGCGAACCGGTAGGGCCCGGCGGCGATCACCCCGCCGAGCCGGCGGCGGGCCCGGTGGACCTCGGTGCGGACCGTGCCCGGCGTGCCGTGGTCGCCGTAGAGCGCGTAGGCCATCTCCTCGGCGCTCCACCCGCGCTCCCGGAGGCTGAGCAGGGCCAGGATCTCCGCGGTGCGGGTCGGCAGGGCGAACCAGTCGCCGCCCGCCACGCGCGCGGCGGCCGGGTCCGCGAGCAGGCGCAGCTCCAGGAACGGGACGCCCGCCGCGCCGGACGTGCCGGACCGCTCGGACGGCCGAGCCGTCTGGGCCGCGAGCAGCGTCTCGACCACGCGGGCGGCCGAGCGCACCAGCGCCCTGGTGTCGTGGGTGGCGGTGCCGCGCGGCCCGGACAGGTCGATGACGCCGAGCACCTCCCCGCTCCCCGGCCGGAGCACCGGCGCGGAGGTGCAGTCCCACTCGCCGTGGGACAGCGCGAAGTGCTCCGCCCCGCGCAGCTCCTCCGCGGTCCCGTGGCGCAGCGCCTGGGCGATCGCGTTGGTGCCCACGCCGTGCTCGTCCCACCCGGCCCCCTCCACGAAACCGAGCCCGTCGGCGCGCCGCAGCGGCGAGCGTCCACCGCGCCGCCACAGCACGGTGCCGTCGGGCCCGGCGAGGACGGCGAGCCGGGGCTCGGCCGAGTCCGGGGAGACCCCGAGGACGTCGGCGACGACGTCGACGTGCGCGGCCAGGGGCGAGAGCTCGCGCAGCTGCCGCACGTCCTGCTCCGGGAGCACCTCGCGCGGGCCGTCCAGGTCCCGGGACAGGCCCCGGGCGGCGCACCGCTCCCAGGCGGAGCGCACCCGCTCCGGCGTCCCGGTCGATCCCCTGCTGTCCACAGCGCGCTCCTCCGTGCTCTGCGCCCCACCCCGATGCAACGCCGGTGAAACCCCCGCCGCGCCACAGTGGTGACACGCATCACATCGGACCCTATGGCACCGGGCGTCCGGCGTAAACCGAGGAGGAACCATGACCGAGACCGACACCGCCATCGAGACCGGGGCGGAGACCGCCCGCGCCTGGCTCGGCGCCCTGGACCGGGCGCTCGCCGCCGGCGACGCGGACGCGGCGGCGGACCTGTTCGAGGAGGGAGGCTTCTGGCGCGACTTCCTGGCGTTCACCTGGAACCTGAAGACGCTGGAGGGCCGCGACCGGATCCGGCAGATGCTCGCCGAGACCCTGCCGAACGTCCGGCCCTCCGCGTGGGAGGTGGAGGGCGAGCCCACCACGGCCGACGGGGTCACGGAGTGCTGGGTGCGCTTCCGCACCTCCGCCGGGACCGGATGGGGCTACCTGCGGCTGCGCGAGGGCAGGGCGTGGACCCTGCTGACCACGCTGCAGGACCTGACGGGCTTCGAGGAGAAGAAGGGACCCCGGCGCGACCGCGGGGTGGTCCACGAGATCACCCGCGAGCGCCGGACGTGGCTGGAGCGGCGCCGGGAGCGGGAGGAGGCCCTCGGCCGCACGGAGCAGCCCTACTGCCTGGTCGTCGGGGGCGGGCAGGGCGGCATCGGCCTCGCCGCGCGGCTGGGGCGCCTGGGCATCCCCACCGTCGTGGTCGACCGGCACGAGAAGGCCGGGGACGCGTGGCGCAACCGGTACAAGTCCCTGCACCTGCACGACCCCGTCTGGTACGACCACATGCCGTACCTCCCCTTCCCGGACGACTGGCCGGTCTTCCCCGCCAAGGACAAGGTCGCCGACTGGCTCATGCACTACGCCGACATCATGGAGCTGAACTACTGGGCGAAGACGGAGTGCCGCTCGGCCGAGTGGGACGAGGAGTCCGGGACGTGGACCGTGGTCGTGGACCGCGACGGCGAGGAGCTCACCCTCCGGCCCACCCAGCTGGTCTTCGCGCTCGGCGTCTCCGGCTACCCCCGGATCCCGGCGTTCCCCGGCGCCGACGTGTTCCGGGGCGCGCAGCACCACTCCTCCGCCCACGCGGGCGGCGACGACTGGGCGGGCAAGCGGGCCGTGGTGATCGGCTCCAACAACTCCGCCCACGACATCTGCGCGGACCTGTGGGAGCACGGGGCGGAGGTGACCATGGTGCAGCGCTCCTCCACGCACATCTCCCGCAGCGAGTCCCTCATGGACCTGGTCCTGAAACCGCTCTACTCCGAGGAGGCCCTGGCGGCCGGCATCAGCACCGAGCAGGCGGACATGCTGTTCGCCTCGTGGCCGTACCGCGTCCTGCCGGACGTCCAGCGGCCCGCGTTCGAGGAGATGGCCCGCCGGGACCGGGAGTTCTACGACGCGCTCGCGGCCGCCGGCTTCGACCTCGACTTCGGCGAGGACGGCTCGGGGCTGTTCCTCAAGTACCTGCGCCGGGGCTCCGGGTACTACATAGATGTCGGCACCTCCCAGCTGATCATCGACGGCCGGGTCCGCCTGGCCACCGGCCAGGTCGACCGCCTGACGGAGGACGCGGTGGTCCTCGACGACGGCACCGAGCTGCCGGCGGACCTGGTCGTCCACGCCACCGGGTACGGGTCCATGAACGAGTGGCTCGCGGACCTCGTCTCCCCGGAGGTCGCCGACCGCGTGGGCAAGTGCTGGGGCTACGGATCGGACACCACGCGGGACCCCGGCCCGTGGGAGGGCGAGCTGCGGAACATGTGGAAGCCCATCAACGTGGAGAACCTCTGGATCCACGGCGGCAACCTGCACCAGAGCCGGCACTACTCGAAGTACCTGGCCCTGCAGCTCAAGGCGCGGATGGAGGGCCTGCCGACGCCCGTGTTCGAGCTCGAGGAGTCGCACCACCCCCGCTGACCCGAGCGGCCGGCGGGCGGGGCTCAGGCGTCCGTGGTGCGGGCCGGCGCGCCCGCACCGCGGACGAGGTCCTGCGCGAGCGCGAGCGCCCCGCGGACCCCCGAGTCGTCGCCCAGGGCGGGCGGGACGACGTACCCGCTGCCCGGGTCCATGCAGGGGTGCTCGCCCAGGGCCCCCGCCACCAGCTGCGCCAGCCGCGGCCGCACGGCCTCCAGCAGCCCGGGCGTCCTGGCCACGCCCCCGCCCAGGACGATCCGCTCGGGCGCCACGGTGAGGGTCACGGCGGCCAGCAGCTGGGCGACGTACCAGGCGCCGAGCTCCACCGCCTGCGCACGGTCGGCACCGAGGTCCCAGGCGGGCCTGCCCCAGCGCGCCGCGACGGCCGGGCCGGCCGCGAGGCCCTCCAGGCAGTCGCCGTGGAACGGGCAGCCCCCGGGGTACGGGTCGTCCGGGTGCCGCCGGACCAGGAGGTGCCCGGCCTCCGGGTGCGCCCGGTCCGACAGGGGCCGGCCGTCGACCAGGAACCCGGCGCCCACGCCCGTCCCGACGGTCACGTAGGCCAGGTCCCGGACGCCGCGGCCGGCGCCGTGCCGGTGCTCGCCCACGGCGGCCCCGGTCACGTCCGTGACGACCGCCGCGGGCGTGCCGCGCAGCCCGAGCCCCGCGAGCAGGTCGGTGTCGCGCCACCCGGGCTTCGGCGTGGCGCCGACCGTCCCGTACCGCGGCGAGCGCCGGTCCACCTCCACGGGCCCGAAGGCGGCCAGCCCCACCGCCTCGAGCCCGCCGGCGGCGTGCTCGGCCAGGAACGCCCGGACCTTCCCCAGGGTCTCGCCGGGGGTCGTGGTGTCGATCCGCACGGCCTGCACCACCGCGCCGGGGTCGGCCGTCCCGGCGAGGGCGCAGAGGACCTTGGTGCCCCCGGTCTCGATCCCGGCGATCACGGCAGCACCGGCGCACCGGGCGCGGAGAGGACGGAGGGGACGAATCGGGTGGAGCAGGTCATGGACGTCCTTCACGAGCGGGCGGACGGGCGCAGCGGACGGGCGGGTGTGGCGGACGCTACCGACCCGGTCCGGAGCGGTCAACGCTCCGGCCGGCGGCGCACTCTCGCCCCACAAATTGTTGAACAATCTGGGCGGAGAGGGCATCCTGGTAGCACCGACGTGACAAGGAGCACAGCATGACCCCCTCCGACATCGACCTCAACGCGGACTGCGGCGAGTCGCTCCACGCCTGGGCCATGGAGGGCGACGAGGCCGTCCTGCGCGTGGTCACCAGCGCCAACGTGGCCTGCGGCTTCCACGCCGGGGACCCCACGGTCGCCCGGCGCACGTGCGCGGGGGCCGCCGAGCACGGGGTCGCCGTGGGCGCCCAGGTCTCCTACGACGACCTCAAGGGCTTCGGCCGGCGCTTCATCGCCGTGCCCCGCATGGAGCTGACCGACCAGCTCGTCTACCAGATCGGCGCCCTGCAGGCGCTCGCCCGGGCCGCCGGCACCGGGGTGGGCTACGTCAAGCCGCACGGCGCCCTCTACAACACGATCGTCCACCACGAGGAGCACGCCGCGGCCGTGGTCGACGCCGTGCGCGCCGTCGACGAGAGCATGCCCCTGCTCGTGCTGCCCGGCTCCGAGATCGAGCGACAGGGGCGGGCGGCCGGGCTGCGCACCGTCCGGGAGGCCTTCGCCGACCGCGGCTACACCCCGCAGGCCACCCTCGTGCCCCGCTCCGAGCCCGGCGCCGTCCTGCACGACCCCGAGGCGATCGCCGCGCGCGTGGTCCGGATGGCCGTCGAGGGCGTCGTCGAGGCCGTCGACGGCTCCCTCGTGGAGGTGGACGCGGAGAGCATCTGCGTGCACGGGGACACCCCGGGCGCGCTGGCGATCGCGGAGCGCGTGCGCGGCGCCCTGGAGGAGGCCGGCCTGCGCGTCGGCAGCTTCCTGTGAGCGCGGTGCCGGGGACCCGCCCCGGCGACCGCCGGGTCCGGCCCCTCGGTCCTCGCGCGGCGCTGGTCGAGTGCGCCGACCTGCACGACGCCGTGGCGTTGCACGCCCGCCTCGCCGGCGCCGGCCTGCCCGGCCTCGTGGACTGCGTGGCGGGGGCGGAGACCGTCGTCGTGCGCGCGAGCACCACGGAGGCCCTCCGCCGGATCGTCGCCGCCGCCCTCGCGGCCCCGCGCGGGAGCGCAGGGAGCGGTGAGGCGCGCACCGTGACGATCGACGTCGTCTACGACGGGGAGGACCTCGCGGCCGTGGGCGAGCTCACCGGCCTCGGGGCGGACGGCGTGGTCCGGGCCCACACGGAGCAGGAGTGGACCGCGGCGTTCGCCGGCTTCGCCCCCGGCTTCTTCTACTGCGTCGGCGACCCCGCCGGCAGCCTCGACGTCCCCCGCCGGGACACGCCCCGCACCGCCGTCCCCACCGGGTCCGTGGCGCTGGCCGGCCGCTTCTCCGCGGTCTACCCGCGCCGCTCCCCCGGCGGCTGGCAGCTCATCGGCCGCACGGCGGCCCGGATGTTCGACCTCGACCGCGCCGACCCCGCCCTCCTCCGGCCCGGGGACCGCGTCCGCTACCGGCCCGTGCGCGAGCTCGTCGAGCCGGCGCCGCGCGCCGCCGCGCCCGCGCCGGTCCGGGGAGCGCACCTGGTCGTGGACCGCCCCGGGCTGCAGACGCTCGTGCAGGACCGCGGCCGCGCGGGCTCCGCCGCGCTGGGCGTCTCCCCCTCGGGCGCGCTCGACGACGCCGCGGCCGCCGCGGCCAACCGGCTCGTCGGCAACACCCCGGACGCGGCGGTGCTGGAGAACCTGCTCGGCCGGCTCGAGCTGACCGCGCACGGCGACCACGTCCTGGCGGTCACCGGGGCCACGGCGCCCCTGGCGGTCGAGGGCCCCAGCCCGTGGCGGCCCGGGCCCGGCACCCCCTTCGCCCTGCGCGACGGCGAGCGGCTGAGCGTCGGCGCCGTCGAGGACGGGGCCCGGGTCTACGTGGGCGTCCGGGGCGGCGTCGCGGCGCCGCCGGTGCTGGGCAGCCGCTCCGCGGACACGCTCGCCGGCCTGGGCCCCGATCCGCTCGCCGCCGGCGACGCCGTGCCGGTCGGGCCCGGCCCCGGCACGGCCGTCCAGCCGCCCGAGCCGCCCGTGCGGTGGCCCGGCGTGGCCTCGGTCCGTGTGGTCCCCGGCCCCCGCGACGACTGGTTCGCCCCCGCCGCGGTGGAGGCGTTCTTCGCCCAGGAGTGGGAGCTCACCGCGGAGTCCGACCGGGTGGGCGCCCGGCTGGCCGGCGAGCCGCTGGAGCGCACGCGCACCGGCGAGCTGCCCAGCGAGGGGACCGTGCCCGGCTGCGTCCAGGTCCCGCCCTCGGGCCTGCCCGTCGTCCTGCTGCAGGACTCCCCCACCACCGGGGGCTACCCCGTGGTCGGGGTCGTGCACCCGGAGGACCTGGCGGTCCTGGCCCAGCTGCGGCCCGGCTCCCGGCTGCGCTTCGAGCGGACCCCGGCGCCGGACCTCCTCCCGCCCGGGCCCGCCCCGTCGGATCCCGCCCCCTCCCTCCCCGGGAGCTCCGTTTCCGGGACCCCCGCCACCGAGAAGTCCCAGGAGTAGCACCGTGCGCAAAGTCCTGATCGCCAACCGCGGGGAGATCGCCGTCCGCGTCGTCCACGCCTGCGCGGAGGCCGGGCTCGCGTCCGTGGCCGTCTACGCCGACCCCGACGCCGACGCCCCGCACGTCCTGCTCGCCGACGAGGCCTACGCCCTCGAGGGCACCTCCCCCGCCGAGACCTACCTGGACGGGGAGGAGATCCTCGCGATCGCCCGCCGGTGCGGCGCGGACGCCGTGCACCCCGGCTACGGCTTCCTCTCCGAGAACGCCGGCTTCGCCCGGTCCGTCGTCGAGGCCGGGCTGACGTGGATCGGCCCCTCGCCCGAGACGATCGCGCTGCTCGGGGACAAGGTCGCCGCCCGGGAGATCGCCCGGCGGGCCGGCGCCCCGCTCGTGCCCGGCAGCGACGGGCCCGTCGAATCCCCCGAGGACGCCCGGGCCTTCGCCGAGGAGCACGGCCTGCCGGTGATCGTGAAGGCCGCCCACGGCGGCGGCGGGCGCGGCATGCGCGTGGTCCGGGAGCTCGAGCACGTGGAGGACGCCTTCCTCTCGGCGGCCCGCGAGGCGCAGAGCGCGTTCGGCCGGGACGAGTGCTTCGTGGAGCGCTTCCTGGACCGGCCGCGCCACGTCGAGGCGCAGGTCGTGGCGGACGCCCACGGCGGCGTGGTCGTGCTCGGGACCCGCGACTGCTCCCTGCAGCGGCGCCACCAGAAGCTCGTCGAGGAGGCCCCCGCGCCGTTCCTCACGGACGACCAGCGCGAGCGCATCGCGCAGGCCGCGGAGGGCATCTTCCGGGAGGCCGGCTACGTGGGCGTGGGCACGGCCGAGTTCCTCGTGGCCCAGGACGGGCTGATCTCCTTCCTGGAGGTCAACACCCGCCTGCAGGTCGAGCACCCCGTCACGGAGGAGGTCTACGGCGTGGACCTCGTGCGCGCGCAGCTGGCCATCGCCGCCGGCGGCCCCGTCCCCGTGGCCGGGACCCCGCCCGTGCGCGGGCACGCCCTCGAGTTCCGGATCAACGCCGAGGACCCCGGCCGCGGCTTCCTCCCCTCCGGGGGCACCGTCGAGGCGGTGGACGCCCCCACGGGGCCGGGCGTGCGCGTGGACTCGGGGATCCGCAGCGGGACGCGCGTGGCCACGACCTTCGACTCCCTGCTGCTCAAGCTGGTCGTCAGCGCACCCACCCGCGAGCAGGCGCTGCTGCGCGCCCGCACGGCCCTGCGCGAGCTGCGCGTCGTCGGGGTCGCCACCACCATCCCCTTCCACCGCGCCGTGCTGGAGGCCCCCGCCTTCGCCGGCGGCGACGGGCTCGGCGTGTGGACCACCTGGATCGAGGAGGAGTTCGCCGACCGGCTGGTGCCGGACGAGCACTACGCCCGCGCGGACGAGCCCGGCCGCACCCGCTTCACCGTGGACGTGGACGGCAGGCGCGTGAGCATCGGGATCCCCGACGCCCTCGCGGCCGCGCTGAGCGCCGGGCCGGCCGCCGGCGGCGCCCCCTGGCCCGCGGCCCCCGCCGACGACGGCGCCGTGGCCGCCCCCTTCGCGGGGACCCTCGTCTCGTGGCTGGTCGCGGCGGGGGACACGGTGGAGCAGGGCCAGGACGTCGCCGTGCTCGAGGCCATGAAGACGGAGACCCGCGTCCCCGCGCCCCGGGCGGGACGGGTCGGCGAGCTGCTGGCGGCCCCCGGCGACAGCGTGGACGCCGACCAGGTGCTCGCCCGGCTGGGCTGAGCCCCGGCCCGGGCGGGCGGGGGACGCCGCCGGCAGGTGCCAGGATGGTGGATTGATGAACACCGCCGAGATGCACACCGTCGAGAAACACGCCGCCGAGAAGCACGCCGCCGAGAACCAGGCGTTGAGGACCGCCGTCGCGCTCGCCGGCCCGGCCCCGCAGGGCGAGGCCACGCACTGGGCCGCCGAGGTGCTGCGCCGCGGCATCACCGCCGGCCGGCTGCTGCCCGGGACCAAGCTCTCCGAGGCGCGGGTGAGCGAGGTGCTGGGCATCTCGCGCAACACCCTGCGCGCGGCCTTCGCGGCCCTCGCCGACGAGAACCTGCTCACCCGGATCCCCCACCGCGGGGTGTTCGTGGCGCGGCCCGGGGCGGACGAGGTCCGGGAGGTGCACCGGGTCCGGCTGGCCCTGGAGACCTCCGCGCTGCGCTGGGCCGAGCCCGCCCCGCAGCCGGAGCTGCACGCCGCCGTCGAGGACGGCCGCGCCGCCCGCGAGCGCGGCGACGTCCCGGGCATGGCGGACGCGAACCAGCGGTTCCACCGCGCCGTGGTGGCGCTGGCGGGCTCCGCCCGGCAGGACGAGCTGATGGCCCGGATCCTGGCCGAGATGCGGCTGGTGTTCTTCAGCATGCGGGAGGACCCGTCGTTCCACGAGCCCTACATCGAGCGCAACGCCCGGGTCCTGGAGCTGTTCGAGGCCGGCCGGCGCCAGGAGGCCGCCGCGGCGATGGAGGAGTACCTGCGGGATTCGCGGGACCAGCTCCTGGCGGCGCTGGGCGCCGGGCGCTGAGGCCCCGGCCCCGGCGCCCCGCCGGCCCCCGGGGCCGGGGCCGAGGGCTCCGTCACGGCACCTGGTACTGCCAGTCGGGCAGGTCGGTGACGAGCATGTGCCCGGGGGCGTGCCCGAGGGCGAACGGCACCCCGGAGGCGAGCACGGCCGCCTGGGGGGTCACTCCGCAGGCCCAGAACACCGGGACGTGCCCGGCCGGGATCTCCACCGTGTCCCCGTAGTCGGGGGCCGAGAGGTCCCGGATGCCCAGCTCCTCGGGCGCCCCCACGTGCACGGGCGCGCCGTGGACGGCCGGGTAGCGGGAGGTGATGCGCACGGCGTCGGCCACCCGGGACGCCGGGACCGGGCGCATGGACACCACGAGCGGCCCCGACAGCCGGCCCGCCGGCTCGCACGGGACCGTGGTGCGGTACATCGGGACGTTGACGCCCTGGTCGATGTGCGCGACCGGGATCCCGGCCTCCTGCAGGGCCGCCTCGAAGGTGAAGCTGCAGCCCAGGGCGAAGGTCACGAGGTCCTCGCGCCACACGTCCAGCAGGTCCGTGCGGGTGCCCGCCGCCTCGCCGTGCTCGTAGACGGTGTAGAGCGGGACGTCGGTGCGCACGTCTCCCCCGCGCAGGAGCGTCCCGGAGACCTCGCCCGGCTCGAGCACGCCCAGCACGGGGCACGGCTTGGGGTTGCGCTGGGCGAAGAGCAGGACGTCGAACGCCCAGTCCCGCGGGACGACGATCAGGTTGGCCTGCGCCCACCCGTCGCACCAGCCTGAGGTGGGCGTGACGAGGCCCTCGCGGAACAGGGCCCGGGCGCCCGCCGGGGCCAGGGCGGCGCGCTCCCGGCGGTCCGCGGGCTCCGCGGCGCTCACGACCACAGGGCTGCGATGCCGCTGAGCGACTGCACGCCGAGGTAGATGGTGAGCAGCCACACCGCGGTGCCGAGGGCGGCGAGCCACACCGGGTACCGGTAGCCGCCCAGCAGGTCCCGGCGGCGCCAGGCCACCCACAGCAGGACCGCGAAGCCCAGCGGCAGGATCAGCCCGTTCACGGCGCCCGCCACGATGAGCAGGGTGGAGGGGGCCTGGCCCAGCAGCACGAAGACCGTGGCCGAGACCAGGATGAACACCACGGTCAGCAGGTTCCGGGTCCGCGGCCGCGTCCGGGAGGTGGTGACGAAGGAGACCGAGGTGTACGCCGCGCCGATCACGGAGGAGATGGAGGCCGCCCACAGGATGAGGCCGAACAGGCGCAGGCCCACCTCGCCCGCGGCGCTCTGGAACGCCTGGGCGGCGAGGTTCTCGCCCGCGAGCTGGGCCCCGCCGGCGACCACGCCGAGGATGGCGAGGAACAGCAGGAAGCGCATCACGCCGGTGACCACGATGCCGATCACGGAGCTGCGCGAGATCTGCTTGACGTTCTCCACGCCGGTGATGCCCGCGTCCACGATCCGGTGGGCGCCGGCGTAGGTGATGTAGCCGCCCACGGTGCCGCCGATGAGCGTGGTGATGACTAGGAAGCTCACGTTCTCGGGCAGCACCACGCTGCGCAGGGCCTCGCCCACCGGGGGCCGGGACACGAAGGCCACGTAGGTGGTCACGAGGATCATGACCAGGCCGAGCACCACCACGATCCGGTCCAGCGCCACGCCGGCCCGCTTGCTGACGAAGACCCCGACCGCGATGAGCGCGGTGATGATGCCGCCCCACGTGGGGTCCAGGCCCAGCAGCGCGTCGAGGCCCAGGCCGCCGCCAGCGGTGTTGCCGATGTTGAAGACCAGTCCGCCGACCGCCACCAGCACGGCGATGAACCAGCCGAGACCGGGCAGCACGCGGTTGCCCAGCTCGTGGGCCTTGAGCCCGGAGACGCCGACGATCCGCCACACGTTCAGCTGCACGGCGATGTCGACCACGATCGAGACGACGATGGCGAACGCGAAGGCCGCACCGAGCTGGACGGTGAAGTTCGCGGTCTGGGTGATGAAGCCGGG
This sequence comes from Kocuria dechangensis, assembly GCF_014636775.1. Classification (GTDB taxonomy): domain Bacteria; phylum Actinomycetota; class Actinomycetes; order Actinomycetales; family Micrococcaceae; genus Kocuria; species Kocuria dechangensis. The sequence goes on along the minus strand of NZ_BMEQ01000010.1, from coordinate 120,289 downwards.
GCCGATGGCGCTCGTGGCCATGAGGAACAGGGCGCCGAGCAGGGCCGACCTGTTCACGGCCCGCATGGCCACCGGGCCGCTGACGGTGCCGCGCCCCTCCGGGGCCGGCGGTGGAGGTGCGGAGCTGGACATGGAGGGGCCTCCTCGGGTGGAAGAGCGACCTGCGCCCGACGACGGCGCCGGCCACTCACGACGTGGCCCCGGTCACTTTCGAGCCAGTGTAGCGATTGTTGAACAATCTGCACAACGGTCCGCGACGAGGATCCGGGCGTTGCCGCCCGCCCCGGCGGCCGCCCTCCGGAGGTCCGTCAGAGCCTCCGGGCCCTCGCCACGAAGAACTCGTAGCCGTAGCAGTCGGAGTGCCGGCTGTACATGTCGATCTCCGCCTCGCACGCGTCGAGCACGGGCAGCGCGTCGGGGGCCGTCGAGCCGTCAGCACGCAGCTCGGCGATGCGGGAGCGCATGGGCGTGTAGAAGTCGTCCCACCAGGCGGCCTCCGGCAGCGCGAAGTGGCCGAGCACCTCGAAGCCCCGGGCCGCGAGCAGCGCGAGGACGTCGGGCACCGATCCCATGGTGGGGTACTCAGCGAAGGCCTCGCGGACCGGCGGCGGCACGTCGCGCCCGAGCCATACCGCGTCCGTGAACGCCAGGCAGCCGCCGGGGCGCAGCAGGCGGCGGCACAGCGTCAGCGCGGGCTCCAGGCCGAGGTTGTAGAGCGCGCCCTCGGACCAGAGCAGGTCCGCGCACCCGGCGGGGAGCCCGGTCTCCGCCATGTCCGCGACGAGGGGCCGGATCCGGGCGGAGAGCCCGCGGGCGGCCGCGCGGCGGGCCAGGACGTCGAGGAACGGCGCGTGGCTGTCCACCGCCACGACGGTGCCGCCCGTGAGCTCGGCCAGGTCCATGGTCTGGGCGCCGGATCCGCAGCCGAGGTCCACGATCCGCGGCTCGGACGGCAGGCCCTCGCACATCGCCAGGGCGCGCGCGGTGCACGCCCGGCTCCCCGGGCCCTGCCGGGGCAGCGACTCGAACAGGGCGAAGAAGTGGTCCACGGGAGTGCCTCCGGCTCGGTCGTCGGCGCCGCCCCGGCCCGGGCGGCTCAGGAGGGGCGCAGCGCCGAGGCCAGGGCCGAGTCGAGGGCCTCGAGGGTCCGCAGCAGCACGCGCAGCTCCTCGTCGTCGAGGTCCTCCAGGACGGCGCCGACCGCGTCACCGGCGGGGGCGAGGATCGCGGCGGCGACCCGCTGCCCGGTGCCCGTGACGTGGAGGGTGACCCGGCGGCGGTCCGCCGGATCCGGGCGCCGCTCGATGAGCGAGCGGCTCTGCAGCCGGTCCAGGACGGTGGTGGTCCCGGCGGTCGTCACGCCGAGGGCCTCGGCGAGCTGGGACGGGTTCCACGGCCGGCCGCGGTCCTCGGCGTCCAGCACGAGCAGCAGGGCCTCCGCGTCCGTGGGGCCCAGGTCGTGGTGGCGCGCCACGGTGTCGTTCACGGTGCGCAGGACGCCGGGGTAGTGGCGCAGCCCGCTGAGCACCCGGTCCACCAGGGCGGGGCGGTCGTCGCGGTTCGCGGTCATGGTCAGGCCTCCTTCCGACGTCGGTGGCCGGAGCGGCGGGTTCAGCCGGCGGCGGCCAGTTCGCCCGGGACGGCGCGGGCCGGCTGGGCCACGACGACCTCGTCGAGGAGGGCCTGGACGTCCACCACGTCCATCGCGGCGGCGTCGGCGAGGGCGCAGGCCGACACCCCGTGGCGCGCGGCGCGGCGGATCTCGGCGTGGAGGGCGCTGACCGCCCGGTCCAGCGCCCACCGCGCCGACTCCAGGGCGCCGTCCACGGGCGCGATGTCGAGGCCGACCCCGATCTCGTCGTGCGACATGCCGTCCTGGAGGACCTGGTCGCGCATCCACTCGGCCTCCTCCACCTCGCCCGCGGCGGTGAAGACCTGCTGGACGAGCCGCGAGTGGAAGAAGCGGGGATCCGCGGACCCGTTCAGGCCGTCGGCGTCGAGGAGCTCGGTCCCCGCGGAGAGAAGGGGGACGTGGACCGAGTCCACCGACCGGGTCGTCGACTGCGGGCGCTGCACGGACACTGCCTTGCTCATCATCGAACCTTCCTCGCGTCTTCCTGGAACCGGCCCCTGGTGCTGGGCCACGCGGTGGAACCGGGGCTCCGCCGCGTGATCCATGCAACCCCATAATCGCTAGAATGTCTAGCTATCAGCTGTGTTGGTTGTACGATCGACGAGAAGGCGCCCGGCCGCTCCCCGCCGGTGGGGAGCCGCATCCGCTCTCCGCCGGAGCGCGGAGAACTCCTCCCAGCCCACCACCCCACGAACCCGTTCCTCCAGGAGGTGCCGGTGAACTCTGCGTCAACTCCTGACTCCTTCCCTGACTCCTCCCCGGGCTCCTCCCCGGACTCCTCCGGGTACTGGTACGGGCAGGACGAGCGCCGGTCCGGCGCGGTGCGCGTCCTGCAGGCCCTGCGCGAGTACCGCGCCGCCGAGACGGCGATGCGCCGGCGCACCAAGGACTCCATGGGCATGGGTGAGACCGACCTGCTGGCCCTGCGGTACCTGCTGGAGGCCGCCCGCGCCGGCCGGCCCATGGGCCCCCGGGAGCTGGGGCAGAGACTGGGCATCTCCTCCGCCTCGACCACCACGCTGCTGGACCGGCTCGCCAGGAGCGGGCACGTCCGGCGGGAGCCCCATCCAACCGACCGCCGCGCGCTGGTGATCGTGGCGACCGAGGACTCCGACTCCGAGGTCCGCGCGACCCTCGGCGCGATGCACCGCCGCATGATGGCGGCCGCCGAGGGCCTCAGCCCCGAGCAGGCCGCGACGGTGGTGGACTTCCTGCGCTCGATGCGGGACGCCGTGGACGGGATCGACGACCCGCCCGCCGAGGACGTCCCCGGCCCCGCCTGAGCAGTCCCGGCACGGGGTCAGGGCGGCGGCCCCTCGACGGATGCCTGGGGGGACCTGGTCCAGATGAGGAGGACGGACCAGGCCACGGCCGTGACCGGCACGGCCAGCACGGCCCCCACGACGCCCGCGATGATGGCGCCGCCGGCCAGTGCGAGCAGGATCACCAGGGCGTGGAGGTTCAGGGCCCTGCCCATCACGATCGGCTGCAGCACGCGGCCGTCGAGCTGGTTGATGGCCACCACGACCGCCACGACGATCAGCGCCGCGAGGGGTCCGTTGGCGACGAGGGCCACCAGCGCCGCGAGCACGCCGCCCAGCGCGGCGCCCACGAGCGGCACGAAGCCGCCCAGGAAGATGAGGACCGCCAGGGGCAGCGCCAGCGGCACGCGCAGGACCAGCAGCGTCACGCCGATGACGACCGCCTCCAGGAGGGCGACGATCGCGGTGCCCCGCATGTAGTTGCCCAGGATCTGCATCGTCGTGGTGCCCGAGAGCAGCAGCTTGTCGAGGTGGTCGCCGTGGAAGGGCCGGAGCAGGAAGAACCAGATCCGCGCGCCGTCCTTGAGGAAGAAGAAGAGGATGACGGCGCCGAGCAGGATGCCCGCGAAGACCTCGGCCGCCGCGGAGATCCCCAGCAGCGCCCCGGCCCGGAACCTGTCGCCGGAGACGAAGTCCACGAGAGCGGAGAGGAGGTCGTCCAGCGCCTGCTGGCCGAGCGGGATCGGTCCCGCGATGATGAACTCCCGGAGCCGCTCCAGGCCCGCCACCGTGGCGACGACCAGCTCGTCCCACTCGCCGCGGACCGAGAAGACGATGCCGGTGACGACCCCGCCGAGGGCGAGCAGCGTGGCGAGGAAGGTGATCCACGTGGCCAGGGTGGGCGGCACGCCCCGGCGCCGCAGGAACCCGACGACCGGGTTGAGCGTGGCGGTCAGGATCAGGGCGATCGTCAGGGGGATCACGACGAGCTTGAGCTGGACCAGGGCGTAGACGACGACCACCGCGGCGGCGAGCACGATCAGCATCTGGGCCGCGCGGATGGACGCCCGGCCCAGGGCGTCGGCCCACAGCCCGCTCTCCCGCCACCCGCTCCTGGCATGCGAACCCGCCATGGGAACCGATCCTCCCGAGGTGCCACCGACGACTGGTCTTCAGCATGCCCCCGATACCGTCGATCGCCAAGGACCCGGGGCCCGAGGCTCCGGCTCAGGAGCGCAGCTTCCGCAGGTGCTCCACCGCCTGCGGCAGCACCTTCCGCAGATCGCCCACGATGCCGAGGTCCGCGATCTCGAAGACCGGCGCCTGCTCGTCCTTGTTGACCGCGACGATCACCCGGGCCGTCTGCATGCCCGCGCGCTGCTGGATCGCCCCGGAGATCCCGCACGAGACGTAGAGCTGCGGGGACACGGTGCGCCCGGTCTGCCCGATCTGCGCCTCGTGGCCGATCCACCCGGCGTCCACGGCGGCGCGGGAGGCCCCGACGGCCCCGCCCAGGACGTCGGCGAGCTCCTCGAGGGGACCGAAGTCGCCGCCGGTGCCGCGCCCGCCCGCCACGACCACCCGCGCCTCGGCCAGGGGCGGGCGGTCCGAGGCGGGCAGCGCCCTCCGCCCGACCACCCGCGCGGCCGGCGCGGGGTCCGCCACCGCGTGCGCGCGGACCCGCGGCCGGCCGGCGGCGGCCGGGACGTGGCCGGAGAGGTCCACGGAGTTCGCCCGCAGCGCGGCGACGAGCACCGCGCTGCGCGCCCGGCACCGGGTGGTCCACCCGCCGGCGAGGACGGACTTGGTGGCCACGAGGTCGGCGTCGAGCGCCACGACGTCCGTGATCACCCCCGCCCCGAGCCGCACGCCGAGGCGGCCGGCGACCTCCTTCGCCTCGGGGGTGCCGCCGAGCAGCACGACCCGCGCCCCGGAGTCCCGGGCGGCGGCCTCCGCGAGCGCGACCGCGGGCACGGTCAGCCCCTCGCCCGGCTCCTCGGCGGGGACGTGGACCGTCCCCACCGCGTGCCCGGCCAGCTCGTCGAGCAGGGCCTCCGCCGGGGCCCCCGGGACGACGACGTGCGTCCCGCCCAGCCCGCCCGCGAGCACGAGCAGCTCCCGGTCGCTGCGGCGCAGGCCCTCCGCGGTGTCCAGCACCACCAGTGCCGTGGTCATGGTTCCTCCTCCTGCCCGGGACCGGGCGAGCTCGGGTGTGGGGGCCGGTCTCAGACCAGCTTCTCTGCGACCAGGAACTCCGCCAGGCGGATCCCGCCCTCGCCCTCGTCCACCACGATCCGGCCGGCGGAGCGCGGCGGGCGGGGCACGGCCTCGAGCACCTCGGTGAGGGACCCGGCGAAGCCCACGGCCTCCGCGTCCAGGCCGAGGTCGGCCGCCGACCACGTCTGCACCGGCTTCTTCTTGGCCGCCATGATCGCCTTGAAGTTGGGGTAGCGGGGGGTGTTGATCCGGTCGGTCACCGACACGACGGCCGGCAGCTCGGCGACCACCTCCAGGACCTCGGTCTCGGTGTCCCGGGTGGCGGTGAGCGAGGCGGCGTCGTCGTCGAGGGCCAGCGAGCTCGCGAGGCCCACCTGGGCGAGGCCGAGCCGCTCGGCGAGCTGGCCGGGGACCAGGGAGGTCTCCCCGTCGGTCGAGGCCATGCCTGTGAGCACGAGGTCCACGGGCGCCCCGGCGTGCCGGGCGATCCGCTCCACCGCCGCGGCGAGGACCCGGGCGGTGACCCAGGCGTCGGAGCCGGCGAGGGCGTCGTCGAGCACGTGGAAGCCGCCGTGGGCGCCCAGCTGCAGGGCGCGCTTGAGCGCGCCGGCGGCGCCGGCGGGGCCCATGGTCAGCGCCAGCACCCGGTCCTCGGCGTTGTCGCGCGCCTCGGTGAGCTGCAGGGCCGCCTCGACGGCGTACTCGTCGAGCTCCGAGAGGATCCCGGAGGAGCGGTCCACGACGGGCGGGTCGCCGGCGAGGACGCGCTCCTCCTTGGCGTCGGGCACGTGCTTGACCAGCACGACGACGGTCAGGGGCTGGGTCATGGTCTCCTCCAGGGACTCGTCGGGACGGGCGAGAACGGGCGCGGGACGGGGTCGGGAACCGGGGCGGGCGGCAGGGCCGGGAACCGGGTCAGGCCTCGGCGCGGCGCACGAGCCGCTCGGCGTGGCGGAGCAGGGGCTCATCGACCATCCGGCCGCGGAACGTGAAGACGCCGGCGGCGCCGCGGGCGGCCTCGAGCAGCTCGCGGGCCGCCGCGACCTCCTCGGCGGCGGGCCGGTAGGCCGTGCGGACGGTGCCGACCTGGCCCGGATGGATGCAGGCGGTGGCCGCGAAGCCGACGGCCGCGGCGTCGAGCGCCTCCGCGCGCAGTCCGTCGAGGTCGGCGATGTCCACGTGCACGGCGTCGATCGCGGGCTTGCCCGCGGCGGCCGCCGCGAGCAGGACGGCCGAGCGGGCGTGGCGGGCCACGTCCCGGTAGCCGCCGTCCGGGCGGCGGGAGGACGTCCCGCCGAGGGAGGCCACGAGGTCCTCCGCGCCCCACATCAGGGCGACCACGTTCTCCGCCCGCGCGATCTCCGCCGCGTTCACGACGCCCTCGGGGGTCTCGCACAGCGCGACGACGCGGTGCAGGCCCAGCTCCGCGGCCACGGCGAGCCGCTCGGCGGAGACGGCCTTGGGCAGCATGACGGTGGTGTAGGCGGTGTGCCGCAGGGCGACGAGGTCGTGGGCGAAGTCCTCGGTGTCCTCGGCGTTGAGGCGCACGATCGTCCGGGCGGGGTCCAGCGGCGTGGCCACGAGGGCGTCCCGGGCGGCGAGCTTCGCGGACGGCGCCACGGCGTCCTCCAGGTCGAGGATCACGGCGTCGGCGCGCTCGGCGGCCTTGGCGTAGCGCTCGGGGCGGTCGGCCGGGCAGAAGAGCAGGGCCGGGCCCGGTGGGAATGTGCCGGTCATGGGAGGCTCCTTCGCCGGAGGGTCGGTGCGGATGTCGGTGCGGATGTCGGTGCGGATGTCGGTGCGGATGTCGGTGCGGATGTCGGTGCGGATGTCGGTGCGGATGTCGGTGCGGATGTCGGTGCGGATGTCACTGCGGGGCCGCGTCGCGGCGCCACACGAGCACCGAGCGGGTGCACTCGGCCACCACGGCCCCGTCCTGGTTGCGGGCCGTGTGCTTGACCCGGACGATCCCCTGCCCCGGGCGGGAGGAGGACGGGCGCTTGCCGAGGATCTCGGAGGAGGAGTACATCGTGTCCCCGTGGAAGAGCGGGTGCGGGAAGACGACCTCCTCGAAGCCGAGGTTGGCCACGATGGTGCCCTGCGTCAGCTGCGCCACCGACGCCCCGACCAGGGTGGCGAGGGTGAACATCGAGTTCACGAGCCGCTGCCCGTAGGGCTGGCGAGCGGCCCACGCCGCGTCCAGGTGCAGGGACTGGGTGTTCATGGTGACCGTGGTGAACAGGACGTTGTCCGTCTCGGTCACGGTCCGGCCCGGGGCGTGCTCGTAGACCGTGCCCACCTCGAACTCCTCGTAGTAGAGCCCGCGCTGGCGGACCACCTTCCGGCCCTCGTGCGGGGTCTCCTGGTGCATCGTCACGGCGTCCTCCTGGCAGGTGCGGGTCCCGGCCCCGGATCGCGGGCCGGTGTCACAGGCCCAGATCGCGGGCGATGAGCATGAGCTGGACCTCGGTGGTGCCCTCGCCCACCTCGAGGATCTTGGAGTCCCGGTAGTGGCGGGCCACCCGGAACTCGTTGATGAACCCGTAGCCGCCGAAGACCTGGGTGGCGTCGCGGGCGTTGTCCATCGCGGCCTCCCCGGCCACGAGCTTGGCGATCGCGGCCTGGGTCTTGAAGGGCCGGCCGGCGAGCATCCGGGCCGCGGCGTCGTAGTAGGCCAGGCGGGCGGTGTGGGCGCGGGCCTGCATGCGGGCGATCTTGAAGGAGATGGCCTGGTTCGCCCCGATCGGCTGCCCGAAGGAGGTGCGCTCCTTCGCGTAGCGGATCGACTCCTCGACGCAGCCCTGCGCCGCGCCCGTGGCCAGGGCGGCGATGGCGATGCGCCCCTCGTCGAGGATGGACAGGAAGTTGGCGTAGCCGCGGCCCTCCTCCCCCAGCAGGTTCTCCGCCGGCACGCGGACGTCCTGGAAGGACAGCGGGTGGGTGTCCGAGGCGTTCCAGCCCACCTTGCTGTAGGCCTTCTCGGCCCGGAAGCCGGGGGTGTCCGTGGGGACGATGATCGTGGAGATCTCCTTGCGGGTCCGCCCGTCCGGCAGCTGCGCGGTGCCGGTGACGGCGGTGACGTTGACCAGGCGGGTGATGTCCGTGCCGGAGTTGGTGATGAACTCCTTGGCCCCGTTGATGACCCACTGCCCGTCCTCCCGTTTCGCGGTGGTGCGGGTGCCGCCGGCGTCGGAGCCCGCCTCGGGCTCGGTGAGCCCGAACCCGGCGAGCGCCTGCCCGCTCGCCAGCTGGGGCAGCCACTGCCGGCGCTGCTCGTCGGTGCCGAAGCGGTAGATCGGCATGGCGCCGAGGGAGACGCCGGCCTCGAGGGTGATGGCCACGGACTGGTCCACGCGGGCGATCTGCTCGAGGGCCAGGCACAGGGCGAAGTAGTCCCCTCCCATCCCGCCGTACTCCTCGGGGAAGGGCAGGCCGAACAGACCCATCTCCCCCATCTGCGCCACGATCTCGTAGGGGAACGCGTGCGCCTCGTCGTACTGGGCGGAGACGGGGGCGATCACCTCGTCGGCGAAGTCGCGGACGGTGTCGGAGAGGTCCTGGTACTCCTCGTCGAGCTCGGTGTTCATGCGCTCTGCTCCTCTGCGGTGGGGTCGGCGGACGGCGCCGGACCGGCCGGCGCGGCGCCGGTGTCCTGCGCCGCACCGGCGGGCGCGGCGCCGGTGTCCTGCGCGGCGCCGGTGGCGTGGGGGACGTCGGGAGCCACGCGGGCGAGCAGCTGGTGGAGCTTGACCTGCTCCCCCTGCCGCACGAGGACGTCCACCGTGCCGGCGGTGGGGGCGGTCAGGCGGTGCTCCATCTTCATGGCCTCCACGACGACGACGGTCTGCCCCTCCGCGACCCGCTCGCCGGTGGCGGCCGGGACCGCGACCACCGTGCCGGGCATCGGCGAGTGCAGCTCGGGGGCGGCGGTCCCGGCCGTGCGCTCCAGGGCGGCGAGGGCCCGCTCGAGCTGCTGCTCCCGGGACAGGACGGCGAGCTCGACGGCGAACCCGTCCTCCCCGACCCAGACGCTGTCCCCGGCCGGGGCGGCGGCGAGGTGGACGACCCGGCTCGTGCCGTTCGCCTCGAGCAGGTGGGCGTGCGGCCGGCCGGGCAGCGGGGTCAGGCGCACGGAGCCGTCGACGACGGTCCGCCTGGGCTCCTCGAGCCAGTGGGCCAGCACGACCGCGGGCCGGGCGCGGCCGGTGGCGCGCCAGCCGTCGGGCCGCGACCAGGGACCCTGGTCCTCGGACCGGGGCCGGTCGGCGGGACGGCGCCGTTGCAGGAATACGGCCGCGGCGGCGTAGTGGGTCTCGTCCGGGGCGGTGAACACCAGCTCGGGCAGCCGCCGCTCGATGAGCGTGGTGTCCATGTCCCCGGCCCGCACGGCGGCGTCGTTGATCAGGGCCCGCAGGTACTCGGTGTTGGTGCCCACCCCGAGGACCACGGTGTCCGCCAGGGCGAGGTCGAGCCGGTCCAGGGCCTGCTCGCGCGCAGCGCCCCAGGCGACGATCTTGGCGAGCATCGGATCGTAGGCCGAGCCCACCGCCAGCCCCTCGGCCAGGGAGGAGTCGACGCGGATGCCCGGGCCGGACGGCTCCTGGAGCGCGAGCACGGTCCCGGCAGTGGGCAGGAAGCCCCGGGCGGGGTCCTCGGCGTAGAGCCGGGCCTCCACCGCGTGGCCGGTGAGCACCACGTCCTCCTGCGCCAGGCCCAGGGGCTGCCCGGCGGCGACGCGCACCTGCTGCTCCACGAGGTCCACGCCCGTGACCAGCTCGGTCACGGGGTGCTCGACCTGCAGGCGGGTGTTCATCTCCATGAACCAGAAGGTCTCCGGGCGGTCCGCCGGGACGAGGAACTCCACGGTGCCCGCCCCGGTGTAGCCCACCGAGCGGGCCACCCGGCAGGCGGCCTCGCCCATCCGGGCCCGGCCGGCGGGGTCCAGCGTCGGCGAGGGCGCCTCCTCCACGACCTTCTGGTGGCGGCGCTGCAGGGAGCACTCGCGCTCCCCCAGGTGGATCACGGTCCCGTGCGCGTCGGCGAGGACCTGCACCTCGATGTGCCGGGGCCGCTCGACCAGCCGCTCGATGAGCAGGGTGTCGTCCCCGAACGCCGCGGCGGCCACGCGGCGGGCCGTGGCGAGGGCCTCGGGCAGCTCCCCGGGGGTGCACACCACATGCATCCCCTTCCCGCCGCCCCCGGCCGAGGGCTTGAGCAGCAGCGGGTAGTCCATCCCGGCGGCGGCGGCCACCAGGGCGTCGTCGTCGAGGCCCGGTTCGGAGACCCCGGCGACCGTGGGCACCCCGGCGGCGGCCACGTGGTTCTTGGAGCGGATCTTGTCGCCCATGATCTCCAGGGCCTCGGCGCCGGGGCCGATGAAGACGATCCCGGCCGCCGCGCACGCCCGGGCGAAGGCGGCGTTCTCGGACAGGAAGCCGTAGCCGGGGTGGATCGCCTGGGCGCCGGTGTCCCTCGCGGCCGCGACGATCGCGTCGATGCGCAGGTAGCTCTCGGCCGGGGCGGCCGGGCCCACGCACACGGCCACGTCCGCCTCGCGCACGTGCACCGCGCCGCGGTCGGCCTCGCTGTAGACCGCCACCGAGCGGATCCCCAGGCCCCGCAGCGTGCGGATGATCCGCCGGGCGATCTCCCCGCGGTTGGCGACGAGCACGACGTCGAACAGCTGACCGGTCACGGCGCTCACATCCTGAACAGGCCGAAGGCCGGCTCGGGCAGCGGGGCTCGTGAGCAGACCTCCAGGGCCAGCCCGAGCACCTCGCGGCTGTCCTCCGGGGCGATCACGCCGTCGTCCCACAGCCGGGCGGTGGAGTACCAGGGGTTGCCCTGCTCCTCGTACCGGGCCCTGATGGGGGCCATGAACGCCTCGCGCTCGGCCGGGTCCCACTCCTGGCCGCGGGCGGCCATCTGCTCCGCCTTCACCGTGGCCAGCACCGAGGCCGCCTGGGTCCCGCCCATCACCGAGATCCTCGCCTGCGGCCACAGGAACAGGAACCGCGGGGAGTACGCGCGCCCGCACATCGAGTAGTTGCCGGCGCCGAAGGAGCCGCCGATCACCACGGTGAGCTTCGGGACCCGGGTGGTGGCCACGGCCGTGACCATCTTGGCCCCGTGCTTGGCGATGCCGCCGGCCTCGTAGTCGCGGCCCACCATGAAGCCGGTGATGTTCTGCAGGAACAGCAGCGGGATCCCGCGCTGGTCGCACAGCTCGACGAAGTGCGCGCCCTTCAGGGCCGACTCCGAGAAGAGCACGCCGTTGTTGGCGACGATCCCCACGGGGTGGCCGTGCAGGTGGGCGAAGCCGGTGACCAGGGTGGTGCCGTACTCGGCCTTGAACTCGTGGAAGCGGCTGCCGTCGACGAGCCGGGCGATCACCTCGTGCACGTCGTAGCCGGTGTTGGGGTCCACCGGCACCGCCCCGGCCAGCTCGTCCTCGGCCACGGCCGGGGCCTGTGCCTCCTGCACCGGCCAGGCGCGCGGGCCCGGCGGGGGAAGGGTCGCCACGATGTCGCGGACGATCTGCAGGGCGTGGACGTCGTTCTCCGCGAGGTGGTCGACGACACCCGAGGTCGCCGCGTGCAGCTCCCCGCCGCCGAGCTCCTCGGCGGTGACCTCCTCGCCGGTGGCGGCCTTCACCAGGGGCGGGCCGCCCAGGAAGATGGTGCCCTGCTCGCGCACGATGACGGTCTCGTCGCTCATCGCCGGGACGTAGGCCCCGCCCGCGGTGCACGAGCCGAGCACCGCGGCGATCTGCGGGATCCGGGCCGCCGAGAGGGTGGCCTGGTTGTAGAAGATCCGCCCGAAGTGCTCGCGGTCCGGGAACACCTCGTCCTGCAGCGGCAGGTACGCCCCGCCGGAGTCCACCAGGTAGACGCAGGGCAGGCGGTTCTCCAGGGCGATCTCCTGGGCCCGCAGGTGCTTCTTGACCGTCATGGGGTAGTAGGTGCCGCCCTTGACCGTGGCGTCGTTGCACACCACCATCACCTGCCGGCCGTGCACCAGCCCGATCCCGGCGATCACCCCGGCGGCGGGGCACTCGTCGTCGTACATCCCCTCCGCGGCCAGGGCGCCGATCTCCAGGAACGGGCTGCCCTCGTCCAGCAGGTGGTCCACCCGCTCCCGCGGCAGGAGCTTGCCGCGCCCCACGTGCCGCTCGCGCGAGGCCTCCGGCCCGCCGCGGGCCACCCGGCGCAGCCGGTCCCGCAGCTCCCCTGCCAGCGCGGCCTGGGCGGCCGCGTTGCCGCGGAACTGCGCGCCGGCGGGGTCGACCCGGCTGGTCAGCACGCGCATCCGTTCCTCCGTCCCGGCGGCCCCCGCGGGTGCCCGTTCCGGTTAGTCCCGGCTAACTTGTCGCTCAGGTTAGTGGCCACTAACTAGAATGTCCAGGAACTGACCGACCCGCCGGAAGAAGGACCCATGCCGCGCACGGACCCCCGACCCGCCCCGGCCCCGCCCACCACGGTGCGGGGCCGGGCCAAGGCGCAGCGGCGCCAGGACCTGCTGGGGGCCTCGGCCACCCTGTTCGCCGAGCGGGGCTTCGCGGGCGTCTCGATCGACGACATCGGCGCCGCGGTGGGGGTCAGCGGGCCCGCGGTCTACCGGCACTTCCCGAGCAAGCAGGCCGTGCTGGGGGCGATCCTGCTGGAGGTCAGCCAGGACCTGCTCGACGGCGGGCGGGAGGTCGCCGCCCGCTCCGCCGATCCCGCCGAGCGGCTGCGGGCGCTGATCGCCTTCCAGGTGGAGTTCGCACTGACCCAGCCCGCCGTGATCGTGGTGCAGGACCGCGAGCTGCCCAACCTCACCGAGGAGGACCGCCACGAGGTCCGCGCCCTCCAGCGCGGCTACGTGACGCTGTGGGCCGACACCCTGGGCGAGCTCGCGCCCGGGCGCGACGCCGCCGACCTCGCCCTGCGCGCCCAGGCCGCCTTCGGCCTGATCAACTCGACCCCGCACTCCCTGCGCGCCCGCCAGCGGCTGCGCGCCCCGCGGGACGCGGGCCGGGCCGACGCCGCACGAGCCGCCCTGGAGGACATGGCCTGGGCCGCGCTCGCCACCGCCTGGGCCGCACCGACGACGCCACCGACAACGCCGACGACGCCACCGCCCGACCCGACCAGCCCCGGAGGCACACCGTGACCGAGTCCCCGTCCGCCCAGCCCTTCCCCCTCGGCGACTCCGCCTTCTACGAGGAGGAGCACGAGGAGTTCCGCGAGGTCGCCCGCGAGTTCGTGGTCCGCAAGGTCGAGCCGCACTACGCCTCCTGGGACGCCGAGCACATGATGCCCCGCAGCCTGTGGACCGACGCCGGGGAGGCCGGCCTGCTCGGCCTGGCCGTGCCGGAGGAGTACGGCGGCATGGGCCTGACCGACTACCGGTTCCGCGCTGTGCTCGACGAGGAGCTCGTGCGCCGGGGCGCCCTCGGCGCGGCCCTGGCCTTCCACCTCAACGACGACTGGGTGCTGCCCCACCTGCTCGCCCACGGCACCGAGGAGCAGAAGGAGCGCTGGTTGCCGCGGATCCTCACCGGGGAGCTCGTCACCTCCGTGGCCTGGACCGAGCCGGGGGCCGGGTCCGACCTGCGCGGGGTGCGGACACGGGCCGTGCGCGACCGAGAGGACTGGGTGCTCACCGGGCAGAAGACGTTCATCGGCAACGGGATCAGCGGGGACGCCGCGCTGGTGCTGGCCCGCACCGACGGCCGGACCGACCGCGCGGGCGAGGACAGCTTCAGCCTGTTCCTGGTGCACAAGGCCGACTCCCCCGGCTACGAGGTCGGCCGGCAGCTCGACAAGATGGGCGTGAAGGCCTCGGACACCGCCGAGCTGTTCTTCGAGGACGTCCGGGTGCCCGGGAGCAACCTGGTCGGGACCCAGGGCGGGGGGCTGCGCCAGATCCAGCAGCTGCTGCCCCAGGGCCGGCTCGCGATCGCCGTGGCCGCGGCCGCCGTCGCCCGGGCCGCCCTGGAGGAGACCGTCCGGTACACGAGGGACCGCACGGCCTTCGGCTCCCGCGTGCTGGACTTCCAGCACTCGCGCTTCGAGGTCGCAGACCTGGTGGTCGAGGTCGAGGCCACCGAGGCGTACGTCCGGCGGGCCGTGCACGCGTTCAACGCCGGCGCGCTCGACGTCGTCGGCGCCTCCAAGGCCAAGTACTGGGCGAGCGAGCGCGCGAAGGCCGTCACGGACCGGTGCCTGCAGCTGCACGGCGGCTACGGCTACATCCTCGAGTACCCGGTGGCCCAGGCGTACCTGGCCTCCCGGCTGCTGACGATCTTCGGCGGCACGAGCGAGATCCTCCGGGAGACGATCGGGCGCGCCGTGGCCGAGGGCTGAGCACGTCACACACGACGGGACGTGAGCCGGGTCACGTACAGTGGCGAGCGCCGGACGACCGCCACCCCCCACCGACCGAGCCGGGAGACACCCGTGGAACTGCTGCACGACAACCTGTCCTACGCCGCAGGGGAGGCCGAGCCGCCTCTCCTGGTCCAGACGATCCCCCGGAACCTCGCGCAGACCGCCGTGCGCTTCCCCGACCAGGAGGCCCTGGTGGACGTGGCCGGCGGGAGGCGGTGGACCTACGCGCAGTTCCACCGCGACGTCCGGCGGCTGGCCACCGGCCTGCACCGCTTCGGCGTGCGCTCCGGCGACCGGGTGGGGATCTGGGGGCCCAACACGTGGGAGTGGGTGCTCGTGCAGTACGCGACCGCCGAGCTCGGGGCGATCCTCGTGACCGTCAACCCCGCCTACCGTCCGCACGAGCTGGCCTACGTCCTCCGCCAGTCCGGGATCAGCACCGTGGTGGCGCACCCGGGGTTCAGGAGCTCGGACTACCCGGGGATGCTCGACGAGGTCCACGACGGCTGCCCGGAGCTGCGGCGGGTCGTCGTCATGGGCACCTCCGCGTGGGACGAGCTCGCGGGCGCCGACGCCGACGACGCCCTCCTCGACGGGATCGGCGAGCGCCTGGACCCGGAGGACGCGATCAACATCCAGTACACCTCCGGGACCACCGGCTTCCCGAAGGGCGCCACGCTCAGCCACCGCAACATCCTCAACAACGGGTGGTTCATCGGCGAGCTGCTCGGCTACGACGAGACCGACCGGGTGTGCATCCCGGTGCCCTTCTACCACTGCTTCGGCATGGTCATCGGCAACTTGGCGTGCACCACCCACGGCTCCTGCATGGTGGTTCCGGGGCCCGTGTTCACCCCCGGGTCGGCGCTGCGGGCGGTCGAGCAGGAGCGGTGCACCAGCCTCTACGGGGTGCCCACCATGTTCGTCGCCGAGCTGGGCCTGGAGCACCTCGGCGACATCGACCTCTCCAGCCTGCGCACCGGCGTGATGGCCGGCGCCCCCTGCCCCGCGCCCACCATGCGCGCGGTGATCGAGCGGATGAACATGGCCGAGGTCAGCATCTGCTACGGCATGACCGAGACCTCCCCGGTGTCCACCCAGACCCGCCGGGACGACTCGTTCGAGCGCCGCACCACCACCGTGGGCCGGGCGGGCCCGCACCTGGAGGTCAAGGTGATCGACCCCGCCACCGCCGAGACCGTGCCGCGCGGGACCCCCGGCGAGTTCTGCGCCCGCGGCTACAGCGTCATGAAGGGCTACTGGGACGAGCCGGAGAGGACCGCCCAGGCCATCGACGACGAGGGCTGGATGCACTCCGGGGACCTCGCCGTCATGGACGAGGACGGGTACGTGCAGATCACCGGCCGGATCAAGGACATGGTGATCCGCGGCGGGGAGAACATCTACCCCCGCGAGGTCGAGGAGTTCCTGCTGACCCACCCGGACGTCCTCGACGTCCAGGTCGTCGGCGTGCCCGACGAGACGTACGGCGAGGAGATCATGGCCTGGGTCCGGCTGCGCGAGGGTGCCGAGCCGATGACCGCGGAGTCCCTCAGGGCGTTCTGCGAGGGGCGGATCTCCCGGCACAAGATCCCCCGCTACGTCCACGTGGTCGACGAGTTCCCCATGACCGTCACCGGCAAGGTCCGCAAGGTGGAGATGCGCGAGGAGTCGCTGAGGCTGCTGGACCTCCAGCACTGACCCCCGGCCCGCCGACGGCTCTTCTCATCCGGAGAGCGCCGGGTCATCCGGAGAGCGCCGGGTCATCCGGAGAGCGAGGGGGCTGAGACCCCGTCCCCGGTGTCCCCCGCGTCCTCCGCGGCCATCCGCGCGTACGACGCCGAGACCCGGCGGTAGACCGGGGTCAGGAAGGCCAGCAGCGCGGCGGCGATCATGACGATCCCGGCCACCAGGAACACCAGGGCGATGCCGCGGGAGGTGCCCTCCCCCAGCAGCGGGGCCAGCCGGGCCGCGCCCTCCGCGGACCGCGCGTACGGGATGATCCAGACCTGGGCGATCGGCGCGATGAGGAACGCGGTGATCGGCGCGGCCGCCGACTCGAACGCCATGGCGAACCCGAACACCCTCCCCTGCCGGTGCAGGGGCACCACCCGCTGGATGATCGTCTGCTCGGCGGCCTCCACGAACGGCACCAGGACCAGGTACAGCCAGATGCCTGCCACGTACAGCCACGCCCACTCGCGCAGCGTGAACACCGCGCCGAGGAACCCCATCGCCACCACCGCCAGGAGCATGGTTCGCAGCGGGTTGGAGCCGAGCCCGAACTTGCCGATCAGCGCCCCGCCCACGATGAACCCGGTGGCCCCGAGCGCGAAGTACGTCCCCCACAGCTCCACGGGGAACAGCTCCAGGCCGTAGGGGTCCATCAGCGCCAGGTAGACGCCGCCGATGAAGTTGTTGAACGTGGAGAACAGGATCAGCGCGAACAGTCCGGAAATGGCCAGCACGGCGGCGAAGGAGCCGCGCAGGTCGAACCCGCCGTGCGCGTCCGTGGCGGCCGCGCGCACCTCCTCGGGCATCCGCAGCGTGAGCAGGTGCCCGAAGGCCAGTGCGGTGAGCACCAGGGCGAGGACGATCGTCCAGCCCATGCCCAGCAGCCCGACCGACAGCCCGGAGAGCACCGAGGTGACGATGAACATCAGCCCCTGCACCATGCCCACCAGCCCGTTGGCGTTGGCCCGCCGGTCCGGCTCGATGAGGATGGTGACCGTGGTGGACAGGGCGATGTTGCGCATGTTCTCCACCACCGCGCCGGTCAGGACGACCAGGGCGAAGACCCAGAACCACGGCCGGGTCAGGTCCACCAGCCGGGCGGTGGGGGTCAGCAGGAACACGACCCCGGACAGCAGGAACATCACCAGGGTGAAGCCGGCCGCGAAGCGCATCACGGACAGCTTGCGGTAGCGGTCCACGAAGGTGCCGAAGCTGATGCTGGAGAGGGCGATCAGCAGCATGTACGCTCCGCCGATCACCCCGGTGGCGATCACGTTGCGCGTCTGCAGGTAGACCCAGAACGTCAGGGCGAACCACAGGTAGCTGGTCGTGATGTTGGCGAGCGCGGTGTTCACCAGGATCCCGGCGAAGGTGCGGGACCGCTGCGCCGGGCTGCGCACGGACGTGTCGACGGCGTCGGGATCGGCCAGGCCCGGGGGCTCGCCGCCCTCGACCGGCGCGGGATTCCCCACGGGCGCGGCGGTTGCGGGGAGTCCCGCACCCCCGTCGGGAGCCGCGGCGGCCCGGGGCGGAGCCGGTTCCTGCTCGTTCATGCGGCCCAGTGTAGTGACGCGCCCGGACACGGTTGCCGGCCGTCCGCTCCACCGACACCCGGGGCGAGATGTGCCCGGAAGCCGTGTGCCGCGGCCGTGAGACCGGCGGGCCTGCGGGCCGGCACCACTACGCCCGGAACGACGCGATCATCGCCTGGACCTGCCGGTGCTCCTCGGACGCGACGTACGCCTGGGCCTCCTCGAGCGTGGCGAAGTCGTGGACCGAGCTGAAGATCACCGTGCGGTAGGTGACGCCGTTGGGGGCGACCACCCCGGTTTCGACCGAGCCCAGCCCGTGCATGACGTGGGGGAGCATCCCCGTGGGCGGCGGCACCTCGGCGTCGGTCAGGGACGTCACGAGCCGCACGCTGTCCGGCCAGCCGTACGCGTTCCGGATCTCGGGGGCGGAGGTGAGGTCCATGGCCACGGAGCGCACCACGAAGTCGCCGCTGGCGGACAGCGGCACGCTCCCCGGCACGTCGCCGAGGTGAACCACCGGCGGCGTCGAGCAGTCGGGTCCGCACTCCGCGCCCCATGCGATGAGGACGGACAGGTGGCCGACCGGAGCGCCGTCCGGCCCGACGACCGCCACCGTGCCGCCGACGTCCGTGAACTCGCCGTCGACCGCCCACGTCGCGGGCAGCTCGAAGGCGAACGCGGCGTCGGCCGCCGTTCCGGTGTACGTCACCAGCTTCACGGGCTCGGCCGGCCCGGCCGGCTCCGTCGGCCCGGCCGACGGGGTGCCCGTGGGAGCCGCAGAGCTGGGAGCCGGAGCGGCCGTGGTCGGCTCCGCGGTGGGAGCCGGTTCGGACGCGGCAGTCGTCTCCGGGGCGGGGCCCGGGGTCGTCGTGCCGGCGCTCGCGTCGTCCGGGGAGGGGGCGCCGCAGGCCCCCAGGAGGAGGGAGGTCGCCACCGCGGCCGCGAGGGCCCCGGACGGTCGAGGCGTGGTGGGTGACATGGCGACCGGTCCTCCGCTCCGGGGCCGTGTGCGCCACGAGCCGTCGCCCGGCACGCCCCCGAGGAGTGCAATCTAGCCAGGCGGGCACGGCCGCGGCAACGGTCCGGCGCCCGGGCCGGTCAATCGTTGTCGAACTGCAAATTCTTCGGCCTGCTCGTCCCCGATGCAGTCCGCACCGGCCACGACGGCCGGGCGGCTTCGGGCTCGTGGAAGATCCCGACCGGCCCTGGGCGGCGTCGGAGAGGCTGAGTACGCTCGGAGCACAGAGGTCGGCCGGTGTCGCGGCGACCGGGGCTGGAGGACGACCATGGACCTGAACGGCGCGAGGATCCTCGTGGTGGGCGCGACCGGAGTGCTCGGGCAGCGGCTGTGCGAGCGGCTGGGCGAACGGACCACCGCGATCGTGGTGACCGGCCGCTCCGCGGCGGCCGCCGAGGAGCTGCGGCGCCGGCTCAGCCTGCGCGCCGCCCACGCCCTGGACCTCGTCGACCACGCCGCGGCCGCCGCGGTGGTGGACCGTGCCGTCGAGGAGCTCGGCGGCCTCGACGCCGTGGTCCTCGCCACCGGCGTCGCCGCGTTCGGCCCGGCCGCCGAGGAGGACGACGCGGTCGTGGAGGAACTGTTCGAGGTCAACGCGCTCGGCCCCATGGCCCTGATCCGGGCGGCTCTGCCCCACCTGTCGGACGGCGGCGCCGTCGCGGTGCTCACCGGAGTGGTCGCAGAGCTCCCGCTGGCCGGGATGGCCGCCTACGCCGCCAGCAAGGCGGCCATGGCCTCGTGGCTCGGGTCGCTGCGGCGGGAGCTGCGCCGTCGCCGGATCGCGATCGTGGACGCCCGGCTGCCCCACATGGACACCGGGCTCGTGGACCGCGCGCTCGTGGGCCTGCCGCCCGCGCTGCCCCCGGGCCACGACATCGACGACGCGGTCGAGGCCGTCGAGCGCGGCCTGGAGCGCGGCATCCACATCCTGCGGCTCGACTAGTCTCCCGTTCCGCCGAGACCCCACGGAGTGGTGGACCACCGGCCACCACCGTCAGGTCCATCATGTCGCGACCGGAAGGACAGGCAATGAGTGAAGAAGACCGGATACAGGAGCTCTACGAGCGCCTCAAGCAGGCGTGGACCGACAACGATGCCGACGCCTACGGTGCGTGCTTCACCGAGGACAGCGATTACGTCTCCTATGACGGCACCCGCGCGATCGGGCGGGCGGCGATGGTCCGGAACCACGATCGACTGTTCCGGGGCGTGCTGAAGGGGTCAGCGCTCGTGGGTGACATCGAGTCGATCCGCTTCCTCACCCCCGATGTCGCGATCGTCCACGGAACGGCATCCGTGCTGATGCCATGGCGATCGACGCTGCCCAGGAGACGCCTGTCGCGGCAGACGCTGGTGGCGCTCAAGACGGACGACCAGTGGAAGTTCGCGGCCCTGCACAACGGAAGAGTCAGGCCGATAGGCCTCCCGGATCCACACTCGCTGCCTTCCCGGCTGTCGCACGCCATGGCCTCCGCGGCTCGGGCCGCGGGCAGGGGTCGCCGCCCCTAGCGGGACGTCGTCAGGTCGACCGTCGGCCTGCTCGTCCCCGGGCCTCCTCGATGGAGGCAGCGTTGCCGGCCACGGGGATCCTTCCCCGGTGCCCACGCGGGACTGGCATCCACGAGGACGCAGGCGTAGCGTCGATGGACACCTGACGGAGGCCGGCCGCGGAGGACCACGGTCCGGGCGGCTCCGCCCGGTGCTGAGCCGTTGACGTCAGTCCCTCGGAGGAGCCGGGAATGGCTGGATGGAATGCCGACACTGCCGCCGGTCCACTGGGGCCCGGGACGGTGACCCTGGTGGAGGGTTCGTCCTTCTGCATCTCCGCGTCGAACGGCGACATCCACCCCGAACACCCGCACGGGGTCTTCTGCGAGGACACCCGCATCCTGTCCCGCTGGCAGCTGAGCGTCAACGGCCGGCCCCTGGAACCGCTGGCGGGGGAGACCAAGGAGCCGTACCGGGCCCTTTTCGCCGGTCGCGTGCCCGGGCCCGACGGGCACGCGGACAGCCCGCTGATCGTGGAGCGTCTCCGCGAGGTCGGTGCCGGGCTCACGGAGCAGATCACGGTCCGGAACTACTCATCGGCCGCGGCCGAGTGCGTGGTCGCCCTCGGCGTCGCCTCCGATTTCGCGGACCTCTTCGAGGTGAAGGAAGCGCGCATCCAGCGGCGCTGGGAGGAGACCCGCCGGCCGGAGGGCGAGACGCTGACCATCCGGGCCGCCTGGCACGGCGTCAGCAAGGGCGTCGTGGTGTCGGCCGGCGGCGCCGACGTCACCCCGGAGGCCCTGACCTACCGCGTGGTCGTCCCGCCGCACGGGCACTGGAGCACGACTCTGAGCGTCCTGCCGACCGTGGGGGGATCCGATCCGGTGGCGCCCTTCGTCCGCCCGGACGACGGCGAGGTCTCTCCGCGCGACCGCCGCCGGCAGGAATGGGTGTCGAGGATCCCGGTGCTGCACATCGGCAACCGCTCCATCGAACGGACTCTGCGGCGCAGCTACGACGACCTGGGCGCGCTGCGCATCGAGGATCCCGAGCACCCGGAGCGGGTCGTCGTGGCCGCCGGGGCCCCCTGGTTCATGGCGCTGTTCGGGCGGGACTCGCTGTGGGCGTCCTTCATGGCGCTGTCGGTGGATCCGTCGCTGGCCATCGGGACCATCCAGACGCTGGCCGACCGCCAGGGCCGCGTGGTGGACCCGATGAGCGAGGAGGAGCCGGGCAAGATCCTGCACGAGGTCCGGCTGGACGTCTCCAGCGGGCTGGCCCTGGGCGGGAAGTCCGCCTACTACGGCAGCATCGACGCGACGCCGCTGTTCGTCGCCCTGCTCGGGGAGGTCAGCCGCTGGGGCTACGCCGCGGAGACCATCGCCGCGCTGCTCCCCCACGCCGACCGGGCGCTGGCGTGGATCCGGGACTACGGCGACAAGGACGGCGACGGCTTCGTCGAATACGCCCGGCTCAACGACCAGGGCCTGATCAACCAGGGGTGGAAGGACTCACCGGACGGCATCAACTTCGCCGACGGCACGCGGGCCGAGCCGCCCATCGCGCTGTGCGAGGTGCAGGCCTATGTCTACAGCGCGTATCTGGCCCGCTCCTGGATGGCCTACGACGCCGGTGACAGGACGCTGGCCGCCGAGTGCCGCGACCGCGCTGCGCGCCTGAAGAAACAGTTCAACGAACGGTTCTGGCTGCCCGACCGCGGCTACTACGCCATCGCCCTGGACCGCCACAAGCGGCCGGTCGACGCGTGCGCTTCCAACATGGGGCAGTGCCTGTTGTTCGGCATCGTCGACGAGGACAAGGCCCCGCGGATGGTCGAGCGTCTGATGTCCCCGGAGATGTTCAGCGGCTGGGGTGTGCGGACACTGGCCACCGACATGGGCGCCTACAACCCCGCGAGCTACCACAACGGATCGGTCTGGCCTCACGACAACGCGATCATCGCCGCCGGGCTCCTGCGCTACGGGTTCGTGGAGGAGGCACAGCGGATCTCCACGGCCCTGCTGGAGGCGGCCGACTACTCGGAGGGACGGCTCCCCGAGCTGTTCTGCGGTTTCAGCCGCGAGACGTTCACCGAGCCCGTGCCCTACCCGACGGCGTGCTCGCCGCAGGCCTGGGCCGCCACCACCCCGGTCCACCTGGTGAAGAGCCTGATGGGCTACTTCGCCGACGTGGCCCGCGGGGGATTGTGGATGGATCCCGTGCTCCCGGAGTCCTACGGCGACCTGCACATCACCAACGCCCCGATGGCCGGAGGCCGGATCACCATCGACATCTCCGGGTGTGAGGCGACGATCCAGGGACTGCCGGAGGGCATGACCTATCACCGCGGGACCCGGCCCTGGGCGGCCGACCTGGTGGAACAGGCCCGCACGGGCGACCAGGCGTGACCACGCCGCCGGGCCGGCAGACCTGGGACGAGCACCCGGAACACCGGCCGGTGTGTCCTGTATCACCGCGGAGCCGGACGGGCTATGCTCCTGCCATGGCACGATTCAGCCCCCTGGAGTGGCCGGTCCTCCGGCAGCTCCGCTCAGGCGACCTGCTCGGTCGCGGACCGGCCGTGACCTCGGAGCGCACGCGCGGGACGACCGCGCGGACGACCACCGCGGACCGCGTCGTGCAGAGCGTGTGCCCGTACTGCGCGGTGGGCTGCGGTCAGCGGGTGTACGTCAAGGACGAGAAGGTCGTGCAGATCGAGGGGGATCCTGACTCCCCGATCTCCCGGGGCCGCCTGTGCCCCAAGGGCTCGGCCAGCGAGCAGCTGGTCAACGCGCCCGGCCGGCAGACCGAGGTGCTCTACCGCGCGCCCCGGGCCACCGAGTGGCAGCGCCTCGACCTCGACACCGCCGTGGACATGGTGACCGACCGCTTCCTCGAGTCGCGCCGCAACGGCTGGCAGGACACCGACGACCAGGGGCGTCTGCTGCGCCGCACGATGGGCATCGCCTCCCTTGGCGGCGCGACGCTGGACAACGAAGAGAACTATCTGATCAAGAAGCTCTTCACCGCCGCGGGCGCGATCCAGATCGAGAACCAAGCCCGTATTTGACACTCCGCAACGGTTCCCGGTCTGGGAGCCTCGTTCGGGCGTGGCGGCGCCACGCAGTCCCTGCAGGACATGGCCAACGCCGACTGCATCGTCATCCAGGGCTCCAACATGGCCGAGTGCCACCCGGTGGGCTACCAGTGGGTGACGGAGGCCAAGGCCCGCGGGGCGAAGGTCATCCACGTGGACCCGCGGTTCACGCGCACCTCGGCCGTGGCGGACAAGCACGTCCCCATCCGGGCCGGCTCGGACATCGTCCTGCTCGGCGCCCTGATCAACCACGTGCTCGCCCACAACCTGTGGTTCGAGGAGTACGTCGTCGCGTACACCAACGCGGCCACGCTGGTGAACGACGACTACCGTGACGCCGAGGACCTCGACGGGCTGTTCTCCGGGTTCGACCCCGAGAGCGGGCAGTACGACATGTCCACGTGGGCGTACGCCGAGGGCGACGGCGGCCGGGTGAGCGGGCCCGAGGGCGACCCGGAGCACGGGGCCGAGTCCGTGCCGGAGGCCGCCGGCCAGCAGCTCGGCAGCGGCGGCCCGCCGATGGAGCACGCCCGCATGCAGCGCGACGAGACCCTGCAGGACCCCCGGACGGTGTTCCAGATCCTCAAGCGGCACTACGCGCGCTACACCCCCGAGATGGTCCAGGAGGTCTGCGGCATCGCCCCCGAGGACTTCGCGTACCTGGCCCGGTCGATCACCGAGAACTCCGGGCGGGAGCGGACCACGTGCTTCGCGTACGCGGTCGGCTGGACCCAGCACAGCCTGGGCGCGCAGTTCATCCGCACCGCCTCGATCCTGCAGCTGCTGCTGGGCAACATGGGACGCCCGGGCGGGGGGATCATGGCCCTGCGCGGGCACGCCAGCATCCAGGGCTCCACCGACATCCCGACGCTGTTCAACCTGCTGCCCGGCTACCTCCCGATGCCCGTCGCCGGCACCCACGACACGTTCGAGGACTACCTGGACGCGATCGCCTCGAAGAAGCAGAAGGGCTACTGGGCCGAGGCCGACGCCTACACGGTCAGCCTGCTCAAGGCGTGGTGGGGGGACGCAGCCACGGCTGACAACGACTGGGCCTACGACTATCTCCCGCGCCTCACCGGCGCCCACGGCACCTTCCAAACACTGACGAGCATGCTCGACGACGAGGTGGAGGGCTACTTCCTGCTCGGCCAGAACCCCGCGGTGGGGTCGTCGAACGGGCGGATGCAGCGCATGGCGATGTCGCACCTGAAGTGGCTGGTGGTGCGCGACCTCAACCTCATCGAGTCGGCCACCTGGTGGAAGGACAGCCCCGAGATCGCCTCCGGCGAGCTGCGCACCGAGGACATCGAGACCGAGGTGTTCTTCCTGCCGGCGGCCACGCACGTGGAGAAGGCCGGGACGTTCACGCAGACCCAGCGGTTGCTGCAGTGGCGCCACCAGGCCGTCGCCCCGCCCGGCGAGTGCCAGAGCGAGCTGCAGTTCTTCCACGAGCTCGGCAAGCGGATCCGGCAGCGGCTGGCCGGGTCCACCGACGAGCGCGACCGGCCGCTGCTCGACCTGACGTGGGACTATCCCACCGACGCGCACGGGGAGCCGGACGCCGAGGTGGTGCTCGCCGAGATCAACGGCCGGCACCTGCAGGGCCCGGACGCCGGCAGGCCGCTGTCCTCGTTCACCGAGATGCGGGCCGACGGCTCGACCTCCGGCGGATGCTGGATCTACACCGGCGTGTACGCCGACGGCGTCAACCGTGCCGCTGCCCGCAAGCCCGGCCAGGAGCAGGGCCCCGCCGCCCTGGAGTGGGGCTGGGCGTGGCCGGCCAACCGCCGGATCCTCTACAACCGCGCCTCGGCGGACCCGCAGGGCAGGCCGTGGAGCGAGCGCAAGAAGCACGTGTGGTGGGACGAGGAGCAGCGCACATGGGTCGGGGACGACGTGCCCGACTTCCCGCTCCACCTCGCCCCGGGCACCCGTCCCGACCCCGACGCCGGGGGCGCGGCCGCGCTGGCCGGCGACGACCCGTTCATCATGCAGGCCGACGGCAAGGGCTGGCTGTACGCGCCCAAGGGCATGGTCGACGGGCCGCTGCCCTCGCACTACGAGCCGCAGGAGTCGCCGGTCGCCAACGCCCTGTACACCCAGCAGCGCAATCCCTCCCGGGTGCTGATGGCGCGCCAGGACAACCTGACCGCACCGAGCGCCGGGGACCCGGGGGCCGGCGTGTACCCCTACGTGTTCACCACGTACCGGCTCACCGAGCACCACACCGCCGGCGGCATGAGCCGGTGGCTGCCGTACCTCGCGGAGCTGCAGCCGGAGATGTTCTGCGAGGTCTCCCCCGAGCTCGCCGAGGAGTGCGGCCTGGAGCCCTACGGGTGGGCCACGGTCGTCTCGCCCCGGGCGGCGATCGAGGTGCGCGTGCTCGTCACCGACCGGATGACCCCGCTCGTGGTGCGCGGACGGACCGTGCACCAGATCGGGCTGCCCTACCACTGGGGCGTGGGCGACGACGCCGTGGTCAGCGGTGACGCCGCCAACGACCTGCTGGGCCTGACGCTCGAGCCCAACGTGCAGATCCAGGACTCCAAGGTCGGCTCCTGCCACATCCGCCCGGGTCGCCGGCCGCGGGGCCCGGCGCTGCTCGACCTGGTCGCGGAGTACCAGGCCCGCGCGGGCGTCACCGTCGAGACCGGCAACACCCGGCTCGACGGGCCCGGCGGCGCGCCGGGACCGGACCCGGACACTGACCCGACCACCCACCCCACGAGGGAGAACTGATGGGCCAGCTGGCCGGACCGACCGACCCCGCCGCCGACGCGCACTGGGAGCACCAGCACCCGCGCAAGGGGTTCTTCACGGACACCTCGATCTGCATCGGCTGCAAGGCCTGCGAGGTGGCCTGCAAGGAGTGGAACCAGAACCCCCAGGACGGCGACCTCCAGCTGCTCGAGTCCTCCTACGACAACACCGGTGCCCTGGGTGCGAGCACCTGGCGGCACGTGGCGTTCGTGGAGCAGGACGGCGAGCGGATCGAGGAGGCCCGCGAGTCCGGGCGCGCGCTGGTGAGCCTGGGCATGCCGCGCGTCGGCCCGCCCGAGGCCCGCGCGGCCGCGGAGCCCGGGGACAGCACCCCGCCGGACACCCCGGAGTTCCGCTGGCTGATGTCCTCCGACGTCTGCAAGCACTGCACGCACGCCGGGTGCCTCGACGTGTGCCCCACGGGCGCCCTGTTCCGCACCGAGCACGGCACCGTGGTGGTGCAGGACGACATCTGCAACGGGTGCGGCACCTGCGTGGCCGGCTGCCCGTTCGGCGTGATCGAGCGGCGCACCGACGGCACCGCCGCGCCGAGGACCGAGCGCGAGGGCCGGCCCGGCTCCGAGCCCGCGGTGCCGAACGTGGGCGTCGCCCAGAAGTGCACCCTCTGCTACGACCGCATGGTGGACGACCAGACCCCCGCGTGCGCGCAGACCTGCCCCACGACGTCGATCAAGTACGGCGACCACGACGACATGGTCGACCAGGCCCGGCAGCGGGTCGCCGAGATGCACGCCCAGGGCCGCACCGAGGCCAGGCTCTACGGCGCGAACGAGCTCGACGGCGTCGGCGGCACCGGGTCGGTCTTCCTGCTGCTCGACGAGCCCGAGGTGTACGGGCTCCCGCCCGATCCGCGGGTGCCCACCGCCGACCTGCCCCGGATGTACCGGCGGGCCGGCCTGGCCGCGGCGGGGATGCTCGCCGCGGCGGCCGTGGCCTTCGTGGGAGGCCGCTCGTGAGCCTCTCCGAGTTCGACAGCTACCGCCCGCCGGAGCCGCCGCGACGCCGGCGGCGCGACGGCGCGCGCCGCCGCGGGACCGGGCCGGGAGGCGGGGGCGACGGCGCGCGCGAGATGCCGATGGTCCCCGAGCCGGAGTTCACCTCCTACTACGGCCGGCCGGTGGTCAAGCCGGCGCCGTGGGGCCACGAGGTCGCCGCGTACCTGTTCCTGGGCGGTGTCGCCGGGGGCTCGGCGCTGCTCGCGCTCGGCGGCCAGCTCACCGGCCGTGACGCGCTGCGCCGCAACGCCCGCCTGGGCTCGGTGACCGCGCTCGCGCTCGGCGGGGCCGCCCTGGTCAAGGACCTCGGCCGCCCGGAGCGCTTCCTGCACATGCTGCGCACGTTCAAGCCGACCTCGCCGATGAGCATGGGGACGTGGATCCTCAGCGCGTTCGGCGCCGGCATGGGGATCACGGTCGCCGCCGAGGCCGACCGGATGACCGGGTCCCGGTTGCCCCTGGGCCCGCTGCGGCCGGTGCTGCGCGCCGTGGAGGGCCCCGCCGGGGTCGAGGCGGCCGTGTTCGCCGGCCCGCTCGCCGCGTACACCGCGGTCCTGCTCGCCGACACCGCCACGCCGACGTGGAACGAGGCCCGGGAGGACCTGGCCTTCGTGTTCGTGAGCTCGGCGAGCCTCGCCTCCGCCGGCCTGGCGATGATCACGACGCCGGTCGACGAGACCGGCCCCGCGCGCCGGCTCGCCGTGCTGGGCGTCGTGGGCGACCTGGTCGCGACGCGGGTGATGGAGCACCGGATGGACCCGGTGGCGGCCGAGCCGCTGCACGAGGGGAAGCCCGGCGCCATGCTGGCCTGGAGCGAGCGGCTGGCGGTCGCCGGCGGGCTGGGCACGCTGCTGGGCGGGCGCCACCGGGCGGTCGCCGCGGTGTCGGGAGCCGCGCTGCTGGCCGCCTCGGCCCTGACCCGGTTCGGTGTGCTGGAGGCCGGCCTCCGCTCGGCCGAGGACCCGCGCTACACGATCGAGCCGCAGAAGAACCGGCTCGCGGCCCGGCGCGCGGCGGGGATCACCGACGACTCGATCACCACCGCCGGCTGACGCCCGGCGCCGGGGGTGGGCTCAGCGCACCTCGATGCCGTGGCCGGCGACGGTGTGCCCCACCACGGGATGGCCGGGCAGCTCCCCGACGACCAGCAGGCCCCCGGAGGTCTGGGCGTCGGCCAGCAGCAGCAGATCGTCTTCGGTGACCCCGGACGCGGACCGCAGGTGCGGGCGCACCCAGTCGAGGTTGCGGCGGGTGCCGCCGGAGACGAAGCCGTCCCGCAGCGCCTGCTGCGCCCCGTCGACGAGCGGCACGGCCGCCCGGTCGAGGACCGCGCCCACCCCGGAGGCACGGCACATCTTGTGCAGGTGGCCGAGCAGGCCGAAGCCCGTGACGTCCGTGGCCGCCCGGGCCCCGGCGGCCAGGGCGGCCCCGGCCGCGTCCCGGTTGAGCTCCGTCATCGTGGCGATGGCGTGGGCGAACACCTCACCGGTCTGCTTGTGCCGGTTGTTCAGCAGGCCCACGCCGATCGGCTTGGTGAGGGTCAGGGGAAGCCCCGGCTCGGCGGCGTCGTTGCGCAGCAGCCGGGCGGGGTCGGCCACGCCGGTCACCGCCATGCCGTACTTCGGCTCCGGGTCGTCGATGGAGTGGCCGCCGATCACCGGGCACTCCGCCTCGGAGGCGACCGCCAGACCGCCGCGCAGCACCTCGGTCATCAGCTCCATCGGGAGCACGTCGCGGGGCCAGCCGACGAGGTTGATCGCCATGACCGGACGCCCGCCCATGGCGTACACGTCCGAGAGCGCGTTCGCGGCGGCGATGCGGCCCCAGTCGTAGGCGTCGTCGACGACCGGCGTGAAGAAGTCCGCGGTGGACAGCACCGCGAGGTCCTCGCGCACCAGGACGGCGGCGGCGTCGTCGCCGTCGTCGAGGCCCACCAGCACGCCGGCCCCGGACTGGCCGGTGAGACCGCGGACCGCCTCCTCGAGCTCACCGGGCGGGATCTTGCAGGCGCAGCCGCCGCCGTGGGCGAAGCCGGTCAGGCGGACCGCTCCCGCCGCGCCGTCGCTGGACTGCCGGTTCTGCGTCCTGGTCTCGTTCACGGCGCCAGCCTACAGGGGGGTGCTAGGTTTGGCGGTGGAGGCGTCCGGGTCCTGGTGGGCCCCCCGGTCTTCAAAACCGGTGAGACCGAGCACCTCGGTCTGGCGGGTTCGATTCCCGTCCGCCTCCGCCAGCTTCCGCACCGCGCGACGAGGAGGACCCGTGGCCCAGGACGACCCTCGTCGTCTGATCCCGCGCACCGACCGTCTCCTGGGCCTGCCACCCGTCCACCGGGCGCGCCACCGCCTGGGCGAGCACGTCATCCTCGCGCTGGTGCGGGAGGCCCAGGAGCGGGCCAGGAGCGGTGAGCTCGCCCCCGACGAGGTCGAACCGGCGGTGCTGGCCGCCGTCGCGGCCCGTTCCGCGACGACGCTGCGCCCGGTGCTCAACGCCACCGGCGTCATCGTCCACACCAACCTGGGCCGCGCGCCGCTGTCCGCGTCCGCCGTCGAGGCGCTGGTCTCGGCCGGCGGATACGTCGACGTGGAGCTCGACCTGAGGACCGGTGCCCGCTCCCGCCGCGGCGCCGGGGCCCGGGCGGCCCTGCTCGAGGCGTGCCCCCGGGCCGAGGACGCGCTGGTGGTGAACAACGGCGCCGCCGCGCTGGTGCTGGCCACCACCGCGCTGGCCGCCGGCCGGGAGGTCGTGGTCAGCCGAGGGGAGCTCGTCGAGATCGGGGCCGGCTTCCGGCTCCCGGCGCTGATCGAGTCCACCGGCGCCCGGCTGCGCGAGGTGGGCACGACCAACCGGACCCACCTGAGGGACTACGCCGACGCCCTCGGCCCGGAGACCGGCTGCATCCTCAAGGTGCACCCGAGCAACTTCCGGGTGGAGGGATTCACCTCGGCCGTCGAGATCGGCGAGCTGCGCGCACTGGCCGAGGCGCACGGCACGCCGCTCGTGGCCGATCTCGGCAGCGGGCTGCTGGCCCCCGACCCCGCGCTGCCCACGGAGCCGGACGTCGCCTCCGCGCTGGACGGCGGCGCCGACGTCGTCATCGTCAGCGGGGACAAGCTGCTCGGCGGCCCGCAGGCCGGGGTGATGCTCGGCCGCTCGGACGTCATCGCCCGGATGGCCGGCCACCCGCTCGCCCGGGCCGTCCGCGCCGACAAGCTCGCGCTCGCCGCGCTCGAGGCGACGCTCGCCGGCGGAGACCCTCCGGTCGTCCAGGCGCTGCACGCCGACCCGGACCGGCTGCGCGGCCGCGCCGACCGGCTCGCCCGGGCCGTGGGCGCCCCGGTGGTCGCCCACGACGGCCGGGTCGGCGGTGGCGGCGCCCCCGGCGTGCCCCTGCCGGGATGGGCCGTGCGGCTGCCCGAGGCCGTGGCCCCCCTGCTCCGGACCGGCGACCCCGCCGTGCTGCCGCGGGTCCACGACCACGCCTGCCTGGTCGACCTGCGCTGCGTGCCCGAACCGGACGACGACCGCCTGCTGGCCGCGGTGCGCGCGGCGCTGGCCGGGCTCGACGGCGCCGGGACCGGGGCCGGATGACCGTGCACGTCGTCGCCACGGCCGGGCACGTCGACCACGGCAAGAGCACCCTCGTGCGGGCCCTCACCGGCATGGAGCCCGACCGGTGGGAGGAGGAGCGCCGCCGCGGGCTGACCATCGACCTCGGCTACGCCTGGACGACGCTGCCCTCCGGGCGCGAGGTGGCGTTCGTGGACGTCCCCGGGCACGAACGCTTCCTCGGCAACATGCTGGCCGGGCTCGGGCCGGCTCCGGTCGTCTGCTTCGTCGTCGCCGTCGACGAGGGATGGCAGGCGCAGTCGAGCGACCACCGCGACGCCGTCGCCGCCCTGGGCATCGAGCACGGCGTCGTGGTGCTCACCCGGGCCGACCGGGCACCGGAGCGCGCGGGCGCCGTGCTCGCCGAGGCACGCGCCCAGCTCGCCGGGACCGGCCTGCACGACGCCCCCGTGGTCACCGTCTCCGCGGTCGACGGCACCGGGCTGGCCGACCTGCGCGCCGCCCTCGACGGCGTGCTGGCCCGGATGCCCGCGCCCCCCGCGGGCCGGCTGCGGCTCTGGGTGGACCGCTCCTTCACGATCACCGGCTCCGGCACGGTGGTGACCGGCACGCTGGCGGCGGGCACGGTCGCGCAGGGCGACCGGCTTCAGCTGCTCGGCCACGACGGGCCCCGGGAGGTGCTGGTCCGCGGGCTGCAGAGCCGCAACTCGACGCACTTCTCGCTGGGCCCGGTGGCCCGGGTGGCGCTCAACCTGCGGGGCGTGTCCGCCCACGAGGTGCGCCGCGGCGACGCGCTGGTCACCCCCGGCACCTGGCCGGTCACCGGTGTCCTCGACGTCCGCCGCGCCACGGGAGCGGCGTTCACGAGCGCGCCGGAGCACGTCGTCGTCCATGCCGGCACCGCGGCGGTGCCCGCCCGGCTGAGTCCCTTCGACGACGACCACGCCCGGCTGGTCCTCGACCGGCCCCTGCCCCTCGTCCTGGGGGACCGCCTGGTGCTGCGCGACGCCGGGAGCCGGTCGGTGCTCGGCGGGGCGCAGGTCCTGGACGCCGACCCGCCGGCGCTGCGCCGGCGCGGCGACAGGGCGCGCCGCGCCGGCAGCCTCGCCGGGATGGACACCGGCGGAGACGTCCTCGTCGAGGTGGCCCGTCGCGGCGCGGTGCAGGAGCAGCACCTCCGGCGGCTCGGTCTGCTGTCCCCCGACGACGCCGGTGTCCCCGACGACGTGCGGGTGCTGGGCGGCTGGTGGGTGCACGCGCCGGTGCTCGACTCCTGGCAGCGCCGGCTGCGCGCCGCGGTGGAGGAGCTGCACGGCCGTGACCCTCTGGCGGCGGGCCTCTCCCGGGGCGCCGCTCGCGACCTGCTCGCGTTGCCGGACGCGGGGCTCGTGGACGAGGTCGTCCGCGGCGCCGGCCTCGAGCAGGACGGCGGCCACATCCACTCGCCGTCCCACCGCGCCGGCCTCGGCGCCGCCGAAGCCGCGGTCGCCGAGCTGGAACGCCGGCTCGGGATCGAGCCGTTCCGCGCCCCGGAGGCCGATGCCCTGGCCGCCCTCCGCCTGGGGGTCCGCGAACTCGCGGCGGCCGAGCGCAGTGGGCGGCTGCTGCGCCTGCGCGACGGCGTCGTGCTGCTCCCCACCGCCCCCGCCCTGGCGATGCGCGAGCTCGCCCGCCTGCCGCAGCCCTTCACCACCAGTCAGGCCCGCCAGGCCCTGGACACCACACGACGCGTCGCGATCCCGCTGCTGGAGCATCTCGACGCACGCGGCTGGACCCGGCGACTGGACGCCGGTCACCGCACGGTGGCGCGCTGAGTCCCTCCTGACGCGCCGGGCCCCTGCGGGCGGTGCCGTGTCAGCTCACGCGGCGGTCCGGAGGGCGGCGGCGCGCAGACCGGCCACCGAGGGGATGTGCTCGGCGAGCTCGGCCAGGTAGCCCAGAGCGTCCAGGCTGCTCAGCGCCCGGCGGAACTGCTCGCAGGTGAGCTGGGCCTCGGCGCTCACGGTCTCGAGGTCGGCGGCCCCACCGGTGCCGAGGTGGTCGATCAGGGCGTCGAGGACGACCACCGCGTCCACGCTCACGTGCTCGTCGTGAATGGCGTCCGCCAGCAGCCGCTCAGCGGCGTAGGTGGCGGCATTGAGCAGACGGAAGGAAGAGGTTTGCATTGTGACAAGTCTACCCGCCGCTCCAGAACGGCGCCCTGACACCGGCTGGCAGGACCCTGTGCCCGTATGCGGCTCCCAGGAGGGGCCACGGACGATCCTCTGCGGGCCCGCCCGGCCGGCTGCTCCACCCACGTGTCATCATGCCGCTCGGCTCCCCCGGCTGCGACGGCCGTGTGCGAGCATCGCCGTATGCAGTGGACGGGCGAGATCGAGCGGGGCGGATGGATCCGCGGACGACTGAGCCGGGCGTGGGGCACCGCGGGCAGCGTGGTGCCCGAAGGCTTCGCGGCCTACGCCCGCATCCTGCACCCGGTCCCGGCCTGCCGACCCGAGGCAGGACCCGGCGCCGACGGCTCTCCCGCCCCTTCTGCTTCGTCCTCCGACGGGGAGGCGGACCCCGAGGAGGCGTGGTGGACCTGGGCGCGGGTGGCGGCGGAGACCGACGGCGTGGTGCACTCGCGGGTGCAGTGGACACGGTTGGCCGGGAGCGTGGAGGAACCCCTGCGCGTGCGCGGCGGCTGGGAGCTGAGCCCCCCGGAAGAGGGGCGTCTGGAGCCCCGCCTGCTGGCCCGCCTGATGCGCCTGGCCGGCACCGCCACCACCACTCCTGAGGAGCTGACCGTCGGGGTGTGGGACGGGTGGGGATGGGGGCGCCCGGGATCCACCGCCGCCCTGGTCCGGGAGGGAGCCACGGCGCGGGAACGGCGTGCGGCCGACGCGGAGGTCCGTGCCCAGGCCGTGGCGGCGGTCGACCCGCAGGTGGCCCGGGCCCTGGCCGCAGGACCGCTCCTGGAGCTGCCGGAGCGCCGGTACGTGCTGCTGCGGGCCACGGTCGAGGAGCTGAGCGATCCGGCCTGGCCCGAGCGCGCCGGGATCGGCTGGCACCATGGGCTGGAGGGGCCGATGCCCCAGCTGGTCTGGCCCGCCGACCGTGCGTGGTGCGTGGCCTCGGAGATCGACTGGGACTCCACGCTGGTGGGCGGGTCCCACGAGCTCATCCGCGCCGTCCTGGAGGACAGCGCCCTCGAGGCCGTGCGGGTCGAGCCCTCCGACGACCTCACGTGGGACGGGGACCACCTGAACCGGCCGCCCTGACCGGCTCCCGGGAACGCGCGGAACGGCTCAGCCCGTCACCGGTCGAAGCGCGCGCCCTCCGGGTTCGAGGGCAGGAGGGTGAGCACGAGCAGGACGATGCCGCCCACGAACGGGATGAGCGCGAGCAGGTAGAACCAGCCGGAGAAGTTCGCGTCGTGCAGCCGCCGGACCGTCAGGGCCAGGACCGGCACGATGCTCGCCAGGAGGAAGCCGAACAGCACCATGGTCAGGAGCGCGCTCGTGACGTCCACGTCATAGGCCCCCGCGCTCTGGAAGAGCCCGGCCGGGATGCCCAGCACCAGGTAGGCCACGGCGAAGAACAGCTGCGCCCACCAGTACTCGGAGCGGCTGGCGCGCCCGGAGAACTGGAAGTACTTCGAGTACATGCGCTGCACGGCCTCGACGGGCCCGACGGGCTTGCCGGACTGGCGGCCGAACCGCTGGGGACCGGCGCCGTACGGGTTCTGCCCGCCGTAGCCCTGGTAGCCCCTCCCCTGGTCGAGGAACCACTGGGCCCCGTAGCCCTCCTGGCCGTAGACCTGGGAGGGGTAGCCGGGCAGCGGAGCGTACCCGGTGTCCTGGCCGTAGCCGTTCTGCTTGCCGTTGCCGGAGCGGGCGGGGTCATAGGGGTTGTCGGTGCTCATGAGCGCTCCCGGGGTAAGGAATATGCATTCGCACACATCCTATGCGGGGGCCTCTCCGCCGTCTCCTGATAGCACCCGCGCACGCCCCATCCGCGTAACCTTCGCGCCGGAACGCTCCCCACGAGCGGGTTCGCTGTCCCGGGAGACGCCGGACGGAGCGTCCCCGGACGGCCCCGCCGGGCGCCCGGCCAACTCCGGCATGCGGAGGACCGGTTTGACCACGTCCCCCGACTTGCTGTCGGCCAGGGCCTTCTCGATCTCGTCCAGGCCGTAGTACCGCACGAGCTCGTCGAACGGGAACCGGCCCTGCCGGTGGAGCTCGATCAGGGCGGGGATGAACCTCCCCGTCCGCCCGCCGCCGCCCAGCACGCCGATGACCCGCTTGCCCCACAGCGTGCGCAGGTGGTCCAGGCTGAACCGGGCCTGTGCGGGCGCGCCGCCGATGAGCACCAGGGTGCCGAGCATCCCGACGCACTCCGCCGCCTGCTCGACGACGGGGATCACCCCGGTGCACTCGAAGGCGTAGTCCGCGGTGCCCCCGGTGATCCGGCGGACCTCCTCGAGGACGTCGGCCCGGGAGGAGTTGAGGATGTGCGTGGCTCCGTAGCGGGTGGCCAGCTCGAGCCGGGAGTCGTGCAGGTCCACGGCGATGATCGTGGTCGCGGCGGTGCAGCGGGCGGCCATCACGGCGGCGAGCCCCACGGCCCCGATGCCGAAGATCACCAGGGAGGAGCCCGCCTCGGGGCGGGCCTCGTTGAGCACGGCGCCGGCGCCGGTGCCCAGCCCGCAGGCCAGCGGCCCGAGCAGCTCGAGCGGCACGTCGTCGGGGGCCTTCACGAGGGCGTCGGCGAGGACGATCGAGTGGGTGGCGAAGGAGGACTGGCCGAAGAAGTGCCCGGAGACCTCCGACCCGTCGGCACGGGTGTAGGCGGAGGTCCCGGCGCCCTCGCCCTTGAACCGGCGCCCCGAGACGAGGGCCTCGCCGGTGCGCAGGCAGTACCGGGGCTGGCCGTCGAGGCAGTTCGCGCACTCGCCGCAGGAGGGCCAGCCGATGATCACCCGGTCCCCGGGCGCCACGGCGGTCACCCCGGGGCCGACCTCCTCGACGATCCCCGAGCCCTCGTGGCCGAGGATGCCGGGCAGCGGAAGCGGCATGTCCCCCTCCCGGGTGATGGCGTCCGTGTGGCAGACCCCGCTCGCGACGATGCGGACCAGGGCCTCTCCCCGGCCCGGCTCGGCGAGTTCGACGTCCTCCAGCTCGAACGGGGCCCCGATCCCGTCGACGACAGCGGCACGGATCTTCATGGTGTTCTCCTCGCGTTCGGCGGATGAGCGGCACGGCAGCGCGGCACGGTCGGGTGACACGAATCACGCTCCGACGCTGTCCCGCAGTCTAGGGCCGGGGCCCCGCCCTGTCGCCCGCCGAGCCCCGGGACCCTCAGAGCCTCAGAGCCTCAGCTGACGCCAGCCCGCCGTGTCCCGCAGCAGCTGCCGGTCGTGCGTGGTGAGCACCACCGCGGCGGCCGTGGCCCGCAGCGCCTCGGTCAGCTCGTCCACCAGGGCGATCGAGAGGTGGTTGGTGGGCTCGTCCAGCAGCAGCACGTGCGGCCGGGCGGCCAGCACCACGGCGAGGTGGAGGCGTCGTCGCTGGCCCGCCGAGAGCTCCGCCACCGGACGGCCGAGGTCCCCTGCGCGGAGCAGGCCCAGGTCCGGGAGCGGCACGACCTCCTCCTCCGCCAGCCGTCCCGCCAGGACGAGCCGGACCAGGGCCTGCTCGTACACCTCCTGCGCGCGGCGCCGGCCGGACACGGCCTCCTCCTGCGCCAGGTGGCCGATCCGCACGCCCGGGGCGGCCCTGCGCTCCCCCGCGTCGGGGGCCAGCCCACCGGCCAGGACCTGGAGCAGGGTGGACTTTCCCGCCCCGTTGGGGCCCCGGACCACCAGCCGGTCCCCGGAGGACAGGGCCGCGTCCACCGGGGTGGGCAGGCGCCCCGCCACCGTCACGGCCTCCGCCGCCACGAGGACCGTGCCGGGCAGGGCCGGGAGCTGGGGCACGGACAGCACCAGCGGCGGCTCCGGGACGTCCACGCGGTGCCGGTCCAGGTCCTCCTGCCGGCGGTGCACCGACCGGACGAGCCCCGGGGCGCGGGTGGCGCGGGTGTGCTTGCCCGTGCCCTTCTCCGGGCGCCACCCGTCCACCAGCCGGGACCGGGCACGCTGCAGGTCACCGGCGAGGCGCTCGTGCTCGGTCTGCTGCTCCTTGTGGTCGTGGATCCACCGGGAGCGCTCGGCGGTCCGGCCGGCGCGCCAGCCGGCCACCCCGCCCCCGTACCAGCGCGGGCGCCCGTCGCGGCTGGGGTCCAGGTCCAGGACGGTGTCGACGACCTGGCCCAGCAGCCGGCGGTCGTGGCTGACCAGGACCACCCCGCCGCGGAACTCCCGCAGCGCCGCGCCCAGGTGCGCCAGGCCCGCGGCGTCGAGGTGGTTGGTGGGCTCGTCGAGCAGGAGGATGTCGTGGACCGTGCCCAGCAGGCAGGCGAGGCGCACGCGGTAGCGCTGGCCCACGGAGAGGGTGGCGAGCACCCGGGAGCGGTCGGTCACGGCGTGCAGGGCGCCCATCGCCAGCTCGACCCGGCGGTCGGCGTCCCAGGCGTCGAGCGCCTGGGCGACCGTCAGCGCCTGCGCGTACTTCTCCGCGGCGCCCGGCTCCCCGGCGGTGACGGCGCGGGCGGCGGCCTCGACCTGCGCGATGGCCGTGTGCTCCGCGGCGAGCTCGAGGTCCAGGAGGTCGCCCACGGTGCCCTCGGGGGGCACGGGCAGCTCCTGGTCGACCACCGCGAGCGTCCCGGTGCGGCGGACCGTGCCGGAGTCCGGGAGGAGGGCGCCGGAGAGCACCTCCAGCAGCGAGGTCTTGCCGCGGCCGTTCTCCCCCACCACGCCCAGGCGGGTGGTGGCGGTGACGGCGAGGTCGAGGCCGTCCAGGACGGTGCGGGAGCCGCGGACCAGGCGGATCCCGCCGGCCGTCAGCTGGGCGTGCTCGCCGGCGGGCACGGCGGGGTGGTGGACGGGAACGCTGGACATGCTTCCTCCGGGGTGCGGAGCGGCGCGCGGCCCGATGGGCCGGGGCTCCTGACGAGGGGTGACGGGTGGACAGGACCAGGGCCCGCCGCGGCGGACGCCGCGCGGCGGGATCGGGAACCCGTCAGAGGAAGAAGTAGGGGCGCATGGTGGATCCAGGATAGTCCCGGCGGCCGCCGGAGTCACCGGTCCTCCCGCAGCGGGCGCGGCAGGACCGGGTTCCGGGTGGACCCGGTGGGTCCTCGGGAACGGCTGACCCCGCCCGGCCCGCGCCGGGTCAGGGGGCGCGGCGCTCCCGCAGGACGCCGGCCGTCAGCGCCGCGACGAGCGCGAAGACCGGGACCACGACCAGCGCGAGGCGCAGCCCGGCCGCGTCCGAGAGCGCGCCGACCGCCGGTGACAGGCCGAGGAAGCTGATCCGCATCATCCAGCTCACCAGGGCCAGGCCGGTGCCGGGCTTGAGGCCGGGCAGGTCGTCGGCGGCGTGGAAGGCGGCGGGCACGAGGGTCGCGCAGCCGAAGCCCGCGAGCGCGAAGCCCGCCACCGCCGCCGTGGGGCCCGGGGCCAGCACCACGAGGAGCATGCCGGCCGCGCTCAGCGCCGCACCGGCGCGGGCCACCGCGGCGCGGCCCCAGCGGTCGGTCATGGGGTCCCCGAGCATGCGGCCCACGAACTGCGCCGCCATCATGGCCACGAGCCCCATCCCCGCCGCCGCCAGGGGCGTGCCGAGCACCGAGGCCAGGTACACGGCCGACCAGTTCGCGCCCACGTCCTCGACCATCACCCCGGCCATGGCGATCGCGGCCACGGGGAGCACGCCGACGACGACGACGCGCCAGGTCCCGCCGCGGCCGGTCCCGTCCCGCACCGGTTCAGGGGCGCGCCGGGAGTCGCCGGGGGCGGCGTCCGGCGTCGTCGTGCCGGCCGCCCCGTCCACGGTGCGCAGGGCGGCGCCCTCCTCGCGGGTCAGGGCCGAGCGCAGCGCGAGGAGGGCCACCGCGCTCCAGACGACCCCGCTGCCGAGGAGGTGCCAGGCGAGGGGGACGCCGAGCGCGAGCGCGGCGGCGCCCATGAGCCCGCCGGCCACGGCGCCCAGGCTCCACAGGGCGTGCAGGGAGTTGATGATCGAGCGGCCGCGGGCGCGCTGGACCTCCATGCCCTGGGCGTTCTGGGCGGTGTCGACGTGGGCGTCGAGCATCCCGCCCAGGAACATCCCGGCGAGGAAGAGGCCGACGCCGACCCCCGTCCCCGCTCCCCAGCCGGCACCGATCCCGGCGAGGGCCAGGCCCGCGGAGAGCAGGACGGTGCCGAGCCCCGCCACGCGGGCGGAGCCGAAGCGGCGGATGACCTTGGCGGGGAGCGCGCCGACGAGGATCGCCCCGAGCGGGAAGGCGACCACCGCCAGGCCGTAGAGGGTGTTGGAGAGCCCGAACGCCTCCTTGACCTCGGGCAGGCGCGGCAGCAGGTTGGCGTAGACGGCCCCGTTGGTGAGGAAGAACGCCGAGACGGCGACGCGGGCGCGGCGGACCCGGGCGGGGGCGAGCGCGGTCCCTGCGGTGCTCAGAGCCACTTCTTCCACTTGAACACCCCGTAGAGCCCCACGCCCATGGCCAGCATGAGCAGCATCGCGAACGGGTAGCCCAGCGGCCAGGCGAGCTCGGGCATGTGCTCGAAGTTCATCCCGTACACCGTGCCCACCAGGGTGGGGGCGAAGAGGATGGCGGCCCAGGAGGAGATCCGCTTGACCTCCTCGCTCTGGGCGAGGGCGGACTCGGTGAGCCGCTGCATCTCGTCGTTCTGCCGCTGCCCCACCAGGGTCGCGTGCACGGTGAGGGCGTTCTGCAGGAGGGTGCGGAAGGAGTCGGCGCGCTCGGCCGCGCGGATGGCGTGGTCCTGCACGTCCCGCAGCCGGGTCTGCAGCTCCCCGTCCAGCTCGTACTTCTCGGAGCCGCGCTGCAGGGCATCGAGCATCCCCACGAGCGGCTGGACGGCGCGCTGGAACTCGATCACCTCGCGCGAGAGCTCGTAGATCCGCCGGGAGACGTCCCGGTCGGCCGCGAAGATCTCGTCCTCGATCTCGTCGATGTCGTTCTCCAGGCCCGCCAGGACGGGGAGGTAGCGGTCCACCACCTCGTCGAGGATCCCGTACAGCACCGCCTGCGGGCCCATCCGCAGCAGCCCCGGCGAGGCCTCCAGCCGGTGCCGCACGGCGGCCAGGTCGGGCGCCTCGGCGTGCCGGACGGTGACCACGAAGTCCGGTCCCACGAAGACGTGCAGCTCCCCGAACTCGACCTTCTCGACGTCGTCCAGGTACCGGGCCGGGCGGAGCACCACGAACAGGGTCTGGCCGAAGCGCTCGAGCTTGGCGCGCTGGTGGCCCTTGAGGGCGTCCTCCACCGCGAGCTGGTGCAGGGAGAACTCCTCCGCCACGGACTGCACCACGGCGGGCTCCGGACGGTAGAGGCCGATCCAGGCCATCCCCCCGTGGTCGCGCATGACCTCGTAGGTCTCCTCGAGGTTCGTGGGGCTCGACGCCCGCACGCCGTCCACGTACACCGCGTTGTCCACCAGGGTCACCGCACACCGCCTCTCGTGCTGTTCGTGCTGCTCGGGTCCGCCCTCCATCATGGCAGGACGGCCACGCAGGGGTCGGCGCCGGACCGGCCGCCGAGCAGCTCCAGGCGGCGTCAGGCGGGGCTGGAGCCGGAGGCGACCACTAATGTTTGCGGTGACGGATTCACAAGATTCACAAGATTCACCGACGTTCACAGGAGGGTCCGTGAACAATCCCTTCCGGCCCACGGCAGGTGCCACTCCCCCGGAGATCATCGGCCGGGAGGGTCTACTGGACGAGTTCGCCTACGGTTTGCGCATCCGATCAGGGGCACCCGGGCTGCTGACCATCTTCACGGGCGCCCGAGGCGTGGGCAAGACCGTCATGCTGGGGGCCGCCGAGGACCTGGCCCGCACGCAAGGCTGGGCGGTGGTGGCCGAGACCGCGACCCCAGGGTTCATCGGCCGCATCGGCAATGCCATGCGCCAGCTGGCCGACGAGCTCGGCCCAGGGCCCGGCGGCCGGCGGGTCACCGCCGTCACCGCGGCGGGCTTCGGCATCACCACCCAGCTGCCACCGGCGCAGCAGCTGGAGTGGCGCGAGGAGGGCGTGCGGCTGCTGAGGCTGCTGGACCAGCAGAGAACAGGACTGGTCATCACCGTGGACGAGATCCACGCCGCGGACAGGCAGGAGATCGCTCAGCTGGCAGCGGACGTGCAGCACTTCATCCGGGAGGGCCTGCCCATCGGACTGGTGTTCGCCGGCTTGCCGGCGGCCGTGTCGGACCTGCTCAACGAGGGCGTGGCCACGTTCCTGCGCCGTGCGGACCGGATCGACCTTCACGCGGCCTCCGTCGAGGCGGTCCAGCAGTCCTATCGGGACACCTTCGATCAGGGCGGTTTCACCCTGGAGCCGCAGCTGGCTCGCCGGGCCGCAGAGGCCACCGGCGGCTACCCCTTCCTGATCCAGCTGGTGGGGTACTTCCTCTGGCAGGAGGCCGAGAAGATCTCCCCCGTTCTCACGGAAGGGATGGTCGATGAGGCCGCCGCGGCCGCCCGCCGTCGGAACGGACGCATGGTCATCGAGGCGGCGCTCTCCACGGCTTCCCGGCGCGATCTCGATTTCCTCGAAGCCATGGCCGAGGACGAAGGACCGTCCACCACCGGGGACATCGGAGCCCGGATCCGGGCCAGGCCGAACACCGTCGGCAACTACAGGATCCGGCTCATCGACGCCGGTCTGATCGAGCCGGCCGGATACGGACTGGTGCGCTTCGCCATCCCAGGGCTTCGTGAGCACCTGCTCCAGGGCCGCGATCAGACCTGAGGGCGGACCGGGGTGCCGCACGCGGCCCCAGGCCGGGGAACGGGTGTCGCCGCGGGGCGGCTCCGGGCCGGGACCCCGCAGCGTCTAGCCTGGGCCCATGGGCTGGCACATCGGCACCTCCGGGTGGAGCTACGACCACTGGGAGCACGTCCTCTATCCCCAGGGCACCCCGCCGGCCAGGCGCCTGGAGATCTACACCCGCACCTTCTCCACCGTCGAGCTCAACGCCAGCTTCTACCGCTGGCCGAAGAACTCCACCTTCGCCGGCTGGAACAGGCGCCTGCCGGAGGGCTTCCTGATGTCCGTGAAGGCCCCCCGGGGGCTCACGCACGCGAAGAAGCTCTACGCCCCGGAGCTGTGGACCGAACGGATCACGGCGTCGTGGCACGAGCTCAACGGCCAGCGGGGAGTGCTCCTGGTCCAGCTCGCGCCCGCCCACGCGCGCGACGACGCGCGGCTGGACTGGTTCCTGGCGGGCCTGCCCGACTGGATCCAGGTCGCCGTGGAGTTCCGCCACGACAGCTGGGCGCACCCGGAGGTGTTCGAGCTGCTGCGCCGCCACGGCGCGGCGTACTGCATCATGAGCGGGGCCGGGCTGCCCTGCGTCCTCGAGGCGACGGCCCCCTTCGTCTACGTCCGCTTCCACGGCCCCGACGCCCACCACCTCTACGCGGGCTCCTACCCGGACGCCGACATGGCCTGGTGGGCGGACCGGATCCGGGAGTGGGACGCCGCCGGCCGGGAGGTGTACGCGTACTTCAACAACGACGGCGACGGCAACGCCGTGCGCAACGCCCTGACCCTGCGCCGCTTCCTCGAGGACGGCTGAGCCCCGGCCGGCCCCTGCCGGCCGCGCCGGTCAGCGCACCGTGAACGTCCGCTCGTGCAGGCCCGTGGCGCCGTCGGGGGCGGGCGGGGCCTCCTCCTCGGTCTGGACGGCCCCGCCCTTGTCGACCGCGCGCACGCGCGCCGTGTGCTCCCCGGCCTGGAGGTCGGGGCGGCGCAGCACCCACTGCCGCCAGGTGTCGTCCGAGCTGACCGCGCCCAGCTCCGCGTCCTGCCAGTCGCCGCCGTCGACGCTGACCTGCACCGCGGCGATCCCCACGGGCTGCGCCCACGCGGTGCCGGCGAGCACCGTCCCCCCGCCGTCGACAGTGGCCCGGGCCCTCGGGACCTCGATCCGGGAGGACATCTTGATCGGCCCGCGCGCCGACCAGCCGCGCGGGGTCCAGTACCCCTCGTCGAGGTCGAAGCGGGTGACCTCCAGGTCCACCACCCACTTGGTCGCGGACACGTACCCGTAGAGCCCCGGCACGACCATCCGCACGGGGTAGCCGTGCTCGAACGGCAGCGGCTCCCCGTTCATGGTCACGGCGAGCAGGGAGTCCCGCCCGGGGTCGGTCAGCGCCTCCAGCGGGGTGCCCGCGGTGAACCCGTCCTCGGAGGTCGACAGCACCATGTCGGCGTCGGCGTGCGGCCCGGCCTCGGCCAGCAGCTCCCGGACGGGCACGCCGGTCCACACCGCGTTGCCCACCAGGTCCCCGCCCACGGTGTTGGACACGCACGCCAGGGTCACCGCCCGCTCCAGCAGCGGCCGCGCCGTCAGGTCCTCGAAGCCCAGGCTCAGCTCCCGGTCCACCATCCCGTGGATCCGCAGCCGCCAGTCCGCGACGTCGATCCGCGGCACGGCGAGCGCGGTGTCGATGCGGTAGAAGTCCTCGGCGGGGGTCAGCCACGGCTCCACGCCCGCCACGCCCACGTCCGTGCCCGGCGGGATCGTCTCCCGCACCGCAGGGGCGGGGATCCGCAGCAGCTCGCGGGCGGCCGGGATCCGCGCCGCCGCGGAGCCCGCCCAGCGCCCCGCCGTCCCGGCGGCCGCGCCGAGCACGGCGACGGCCGCGGACAGCCGCACGAACCCCCGCCGGTCGAGCCCCCCGGGGCCGCTCTGCGGGGCGGCCCTGCGGGTGAGCACCCTCAGGAACAGCGCGCCCGCGGCGGTGCCGACGACGACGGGGACCGCGTCCGCCGGGGAGGACCCCGCCCGCGTGAACACCGCCAGCAGCCCGAGGAGCCCCAGCACGCCGAGCAGCACCGTGCCCATGGGCCGGTTTCCCCGCTGGGCCGCGCCGATGCCGGCGCCGGCCGCCATGAGGCCCAGGGCCATGACGAGCAGGAGCACGAGCTTGTCCGCGGTGCCGAACAGGGCGATCGCCGCGTCCTTGACCGGCGCGGGGACCGCATCCACGATCACCCCGCCCACGGCGGTGAGGGGCGCGCCGACGGGACCGGTGACCCAGGCCAGCAGCTCGGCCAGGCCCACGGCGAGCGCCGTGGCGGCCACCCCGGCGAGCCACCAGG
The DNA here is from genome assembly GCF_014636775.1 of Kocuria dechangensis. Classification (GTDB taxonomy): domain Bacteria; phylum Actinomycetota; class Actinomycetes; order Actinomycetales; family Micrococcaceae; genus Kocuria; species Kocuria dechangensis. Next base: position 76,368 of record NZ_BMEQ01000010.1, on the reverse strand, counting down.
GGTCCCGGGCGGGCGTGGTCACATCGCGCCGCCGGGGGTCATGAGCGCGAAGGCCTCGCGGTCCGGGCCCGCCACCAGGGCGAGCCGGCCGTACTGGAAGTCGAAGGGGTGCTCCATGACGGAGCCGCCGGCGTCGAGCACCCGGCGCACGGCGTCGTCGACGTCCACGATCTGGAAGCAGACCGACCAGACCGCCACGGCGTTCTCCTCCCCCGGGTCCGTGCCGCCGATGCCGCCGCCGGGCCGGTCCCCGCCGGGGACGGTGAACAGCGCGTAGGGCACGCCGCCCTCCCCGCCGCCCTCCCCGATGTCCTGGTAGGTGTAGCCGAACACCTCGGCGTAGAAGCGGCGGGCTGTCTCCCGGTCGGGGGTCGTGAGGTCGCACCAGGTCACGGCCCCCGGCTCGTCGACCACGCGGAACCCGGTGTGCTCGCCCGCCTGCCACATGCCGAAGATCGCCCCGGTCGGGTCGGCCCACATGCCCATGGAGCCGAACGGGCCCACCTTCACGGGCGGGAGCAGCAGCTTCGCGCCGGCCGCGATCGCGTTGTCGGCGTCGGCCTCGATGTCGTCGGTGGCGAGGTACACGGACCAGACGTTCGGGTGCCCGGTCATGTCCTCGGGGGTCGGGGAGAGGCCCGCGACGGGCTGCCCGTCGACGAGTGCGTTGCAGTAGCCGCCGAAGTCGGGCAGCGGCTCGGTGAACGACCAGCCGAGCACCTCCCGGTAGAAGGCCTGGGTCCGGCCCAGGTCCGTGACCATGAGGTCCGCCCAGCAGGGCGTTCCGGCGGGCCAGGGTTCGTTGCGCTCGGCCATGGCGAGCTCCTTTCCGACACGGTCAGGGTACGCCCGGGCTGTGCGATGGAACAGCATCGGAGCAGCAGCGGCCCGGATGCGTCCTCCCGCCGCTCCGGCGCCGCGGCAGCGGGCCGCCCCGGGACCCGGGGCGGTCCGCTGCCGCGCGCGGCGGGTCAGCGGGAGCGCAGGATGTCGAACACCGAGGAGTCGTCGTGCCGGCCGTGGCCCTCGCGGCGGCCCCGCACGTAGAGCTGCTCGGCCGCGGAGGCCAGGGGCACCGGCTGGGCGACCGCACGGGCGGCGTCCGTGACCAGGCCCATGTCCTTCACGAAGATGTCGAGGGCGGAGCGCACCTCCGCCTCCTCGCCCTGGAGCATCCGCGGCCCGCGGTCCTCGAACATGAAGGACGTCGCCGCCCCCGTGGAGAGCACCTCGAGGCACTGCGCCGGGTCGAGGCCCATGGAGTCCGCGAGGGCCAGGGCCTCCCCCGCCACGGCGATGTGCACGCCGCAGAGCAGCTGGTTGACCACCTTGAAGCGCTGGCCGTCGCCCACCCGGGCGCCCACGGCCGGCGCGTTCGCGGCCATGGCGTCGAGCAGCGGGCGCACCGCGGCGACGTCCGCCTCCGCCCCGGAGACCATCACGAGCAGGTCCCCCGTGGCGGCGCGGGCCGTGCCCCCGGAGACGGGCGCGTCGACGATCCGGACCGCGCGCCCCTCCAGCCGTGCGGCGCAGGCCTCGACGGCCTGCGGGCCGACGGTGGACATCACGAGCAGCAGGGTCCCGGGGCCCAGGGCGTCGGCGATCCCGCGCTCCCCGAACAGGACGTCCTCCAGCTGGGCGCCGGTGGCGACCATGACCACGACGGCGTCGGCGCCCTCGGCGGCGGCCCGGGGGTCGGCCAGGACCTCCACGGCGTCCCCCACCTGCTCCTGGGCGCGCGGGGAGACGTCGAAGCCCCGGACGGGGAAGCCGGCGCGGGAGAGCGTGACGGCCATGGGGGCGCCCATGGCGCCGAGACCGATCCAGCCGACGGACAGGGGTGTGCTCATGAGAGGTTCTCCTTCGGGGTGGCCGCCGCGGCGGCGCGGGCGGTGGCGGTGGCGAGGACGTCGACGACGTCGGCCAGGGCGGACTCGCCGCCCACGTTGCCGGGGAAGACCACGTAGGGCCCGCCCCGGGTGTCCTCCGGGGCGTCGACGGGTTCGAAGAGCGAGATCTGGCCGGGGAAGAACTGGCCGACCACCGTGGCCCGGCGGATGCCCAGGGCGCGGTGGGCGATCTCGTGGGAGGTGATGCCGCCCTTGGCCACGACCCAGGCCGGGCGGGCCTGCGCCACGCGGCGGACGACCTCGACGACCGCGTCGGAGACCGCGCGGGCGATGGCCAGCGACTCGTCGGGGTCCTCGGTGCGCACGAGGTCCCGGCTCGTCCAGAGCACGACGTCGGTGCTCGCCAGCGCCTCGACGATGTCCGTGACGGCGTGGTCCACGTGGGCGTCGCGGGCCTCGTCGTCGAGCAGGGCGGGGACGCGCAGCTCGAACTCGTGCAGCCGCCGCCGGGCGCGCAGCTCGGTGAGCTGGCGGTTGGTCAGTCCCACGTGGGAGCCCACGGCCACGAGCCCGTGGGGCAGGCGGCCGGGCCCGACGGGGATGTCCTCGGGGCCCAGGGGCTCGGTGGCCGCGAGCCCCGCCAGCGAGCGCACGAAGGAGGGGCCGCACCGGGTGACGAAGGTCCGGCCCTCGGCCTCGAGGAGGGCGAGGGCGTCGGCGACCGTGTCGAGGTCCGCGTAGTCGGTGGCGTTGACGACGATCCAGGCGCGGCCCCGGGCCCGGCGCAGGATCCCGGCGACCGCGGCCACGCCGCCGGAGCGGATGTCCTCCAGACCGATCGACAGGATCGCCGACCGGTCGAGCGTCCCGCCGGAGCGCTCCACGAGGAAGTCCTTGAGGTCGGAGGAGGCGTAGCCGAAGGTCGCGTCCGCCGCGAAGTCGGTCTCCCCCACCGGCATCGGCCTCCCCTGGAGGACGGCGTAGTGCACGTCGCCCTCCGTGTAGCGGCCGGCCTCGATCATGGCCGGGGCGAAGAGGAACCCGTCGACCGCCACGCCCTGCTCCGCCAGGGCGTCCGCCAGGGCCGCGGGCTCGGCGAGGACGTGGCCGCGCAGCGTGGAGTCGCTGCGGGAGACGAGGTGGGGCAGGGCCCGTCCCTCGGCGGTGAGGGCGCCCAGCACCGCGGTGACGAGGTCCGTGTTCAGGGCCACGGCCTCCGCCTCGGGGCGGGAGCGGCTGTTGGTCAGGACGAAGCAGGTGCGGCCGGGCTCGCGGACGACCTCGAGCACGGGCCCGGGGTCGACCTCGAGGACGACGTCGACGTCGTGCACGCACTGCGACCCGGTCGGGTCGTCGTCGAGCACGAGGAGGGTGCGGGTGGACATGCGCTGGGGTCCTTTCGAGGACGGGGACGGCTCAGGACAGCCCGGAGAGGGCGAACCACAGGACGGAGACGACCACGAAGCCGACGACGGACGTCGCGGTGCACAGCACGGTGTAGGTGCGCAGCGCGACCCCGGTCGGGACCCGGAAGTAGCGGCTCCAGACCCAGAACAGGGAGTCGTTGACGTGGCTCAGGGCCATGGAGCCCACGCCGATGGACAGGGCCAGGAGCGCCAGCTGGACGGGTGCCAGCCCCTGGGCCGCGGCCAGCGGCGCCATCAGCGGCGCCGTGGTCAGGATGGCCACGGTCGCCGAGCCCTGGGCCGCGCGGATCAGCGCGGCCATGATGTAGGCCAGCAGGATGATCGGCAGCCCGGTGCCGCCGAGGACCTCCGCGACGGCCTCGGAGACGCCGGTCTCCCGGAGCACGTAGCCGAACATGCCGCCCGCGCCGGTGATGAGGATGACGGCGGCCACCGGGGGCAGCGCGGAGTTGATGACGTGCTCGGTCTCCTCCCGGCCCCAGCCGCGGCGGTAGCCCAGCAGGATCGAGGCGGTGACCACGCCGATGAGCAGCGCCATCGGGGACGCCCCGACCATGGAGAGCACGGTGCGGACCGCGTCCCCCTCCGGCAGCACCAGCGAGCTGGTGGTCTGCAGCATGATCAGCACCAGCGGCAGGGCGATCATGGAGAGCACCAGCCCGGTGCTGGGCGCCTTGGTCTGGACCACCCCGGTGTGGCCGGTGCCGCCGACGCTCTGCAGGACGTCGTCCTGGGTGACGTCCACGTGGGCGGTGCGGGACAGGCGCATGGCCAGCCAGTGGCCGAACAGCCACATGGGGATCGCGGGGATGAAGGAGAGCAGCAGGACCAGGCCGATGTCGGCGCCGAGCAGCTCGGAGCCGCCCACGATGCCGGGGTGCGGCGGGACGATGACGTGCACGGTCAGCATCGCGATGACGATCGGCAGGGCGTAGGCGAGCATGTTCCCGCCCAGCCGGCGCGCGACGCCGAAGACGATCGGGATCAGCACGATCAGCCCGACGTCCACGAACACCGGGATGCCGAAGATGAAGCCGGTGGCGCCGAGCGCGAAGGGCGCCCGCTTCTCGCCGAACTTCTCGAGCAGCCAGCGGGCCAGGACGTCGGCGCCGCCGGAGACCTCGATGATCCGGCCCAGCATGGCGCCGAGGGTCACGATCAGCGCGACGCTGCCCAGCGTGTTGCCCATGCCGGTGGTCAGGGTCGGGACGACCTCGGCGAGCGGGATGCCGCCGGCGAGGGCGAGGGCGGCCGCGGCGATCATCAGGGCGAGAAAGGGGTGCACCTTCCCCTTGATGATCAGGCCCAGGATGACCGCGACGGCGGCGAGTCCCAGGAGGACGAGTGTGGTGGTGGTCATGGGATCCTCGTTGATCTCCGAGGCCTCGGCCCCGTAGTTGTCAGATATCAGATATCATGTGTGACGCAGGACACGTCGTCAAGGAGGGGCCGTCGCCGGGCGGCCTAGACTGGCACGGTCACCCAGCGAGACCAGGACGGGCACCCACGATGAGCACGCGGCGAGCCGACGACGCCGCCAGGAACCTGCTGGCGTCGATCACGGACGGAGAGTTCCCCCCACGCGCCGAGCTGCCGCCCGAGCAGCAGCTGGCCGAGCGCTTCGGGGTCTCCCGGCTGACCGTGCGCGAGGGCATCCGCGCCCTCGCCGGCCACGGCGTGCTGACGGTGCGCCACGGCAAGCGCAGCGTGGTGAACCCGGTCGAGGAGTGGTCCCCCCTGGACGCCGAGGTGCTGCGCGCCCGGGGCCGGCTCAGCGGCAACGCGCTCGAGCTGCCCACCCAGCTCGTGGAGGCGCGGCGGGCCATCGAGGTGGAGGTCGCCCGGCTCGCCGCGACCCGGGCCACGGACGAGGACCTCTCGGCGCTCGCCGGGACGCTCACCGCCATGGAGGAGTCCCTGGCGGACCCCGGCCCCCGCTTCGCCGAGGCCGACCTCGCCTTCCACGCCGGCGTGGTGGCCGCCGCCCGCAACGTCTACCTCGCGGCGGCGTACCGACCCCTGGAGCAGGTGCTCCACGTCGTGCGGCTGGAGACCTCCCGCGACCCGCAGATCCGGGAGCACGCCCTGCACTGGCACCGCCGGATCCTCGAGGCGCTGCGCGCCCACGACCCCGACCGCGCCGCGGAGCAGATGCTCCTGCACATGCACCAGACCCTGGAGGACATCGCCGAGCGCGTCGGCGGGGCGGCCTTCCGCTGAGGCCACCTCCGCCGGGACCCTGTGCGCCAGGGACCCCTTCCGCAGGGATCCCTTCCGCAGGGACCCTGCGGCCGGGCCCCGGGGCGGCGGTCAGGAGATCTGCAGCCCGCCGTTGATGTCGTAGGTCGCGGCCGTGATGATCCCGGCGTCCTCGCCGAGCAGGAAGCAGATCAGGGCGGCGACCTCCTCGCGCGACGCCACGCGCCCCATGAGCGAGCCCTGGGACATCGCGGCCTTGCGCTCGTCGTCGAGGGTGCCGCCCATGATGTCGGTGTCCACGGGGCCGGGGGCCACCGCGTTGACCGTGATCCCGTGCTCGCCGACCTCGCGGGCCACGGCGCGGGTGAAGCCGATGATGCCGGCCTTCGCCGCGCTGTAGGCGACCTTGGAGTATGTCCCGCCGCCGCGCTGGGCCGAGATCGAGGACAGGCTGACGATCCGGCCGGTGCCGGCCTCGATCATCGCGGGCAGCGCGCGCTGGGTGACGAGGAACGTGCCTTTCATGTTGACCTCGAAGACGCGGTCCCACTCCTCGGGGGTGATCTCGAGGAACGGGGTCGGGGAGCTGATGCCGGCGAGGTTCACCAGGCCGGTGGCCGGCGGCAGCTCCTCCTGGACGTAGCGGAAGGCGGCGTCCACGGAGGCGACGTCCGTGACGTCGACGGTCAGCCCCAGCGCGGGGACCCCGAACTCCGCGGCGATCCCCGCCGCGGCATCCTCGGCGCCGCGGACGTCCAGGATGGCGACGGCGGAGCCCTCGGCGGCCAGCCGGCGCGCGGCGGCGAGACCGATGCCGCGGGGGGAGGCCGCTCCGGTGAGAACGACGGTGCGGGCGGGGGTGGTGGCGGTGCTCATGGTGTCCTCCTCGACGGGGCGGGTCGCCAGATATCTGATATCTGATCTCTACGGAGTGTAATCTGCGTCACCCCTGCTCACAAGGCAGCACCCACCGGCCCCGGCGCATCACACCGCGCAGCTCGAGCCCCCGGTCCACGACCAGCAGGTCCGCGCGGGCCCCGGGCACCAGGGCACCCACCTCCCCCGCCAGACCCAGCACGCGCGCCGGCACGACGGTGGCCGAGCGCAGCGCGTCGTCCAGCGCCACCCCGGCCGCCACCGTCCGGCGCAGCACCTCCAGCAGGGTCGCCGTCCCGCCGGCGATCGAGCCGTCGGACGCCAGCGTCGCCGCGCCGTCCCGGACCCGCACCGCGGCGGGGCCCAGGCGGTAGGTGCCGTCCGCGAGGCCGGTGGCGGCCATCGCGTCGGTGACCAGGGCGATGCCGTCCGCCCCGACCAGCTCGAACACCCAGCGCACCACGTACGGGTCGAGGTGGACGCCGTCGGCGATCAGCTCGACGACGGCCTGCCCGGCCGCCGCGGCGCGTAGGCAGGCGGGCACCGGGCCGGGCGCCCTGTGGTGGAGGGCGGGCATGGCGTTGAACAGGTGCGTCACCGTGGGCACCCGCCGCTCCGGACCGGCGCCCCGGAGCAGCTCCGCCATGCGGGCCAGCGCGTCCTGGACCGTCGCGGCGTCCGCGTCGGTGTGCCCGACCGACGGCACCACGCCGCGGGAGACCAGCAGCTCGGCGAGTTCGCCCGAGCGCGGGAGCTCGGGGGCCAGGGTCATGGTCCGCAGTGCGCCCGCCGCGGCGTCGACGAGCTCCGCCGCGAGCCGGAGGTCCGGCTCGCGCATCCCCGCGGGGTCCTGCGCGCCCCGGCGGGCGGGCGACAGGAACGGGCCCTCGAGGTGGATCCCGGCGATCACCCCCTCCCCCGCGAGGCCCGCCAGCACGGGCAGGGCCCGCAGCAGCTCGCCCCGGGCGGCGGTGACCAGGCTGGCCACCGGCGTCGTCGTGCCGTGGGCGTGCAGGGCACCCAGGGCGCGGCGGATCTCCGCCGCCGGGGAGGAGGAGAAGTCCGCGCCGAAGCCGCCGTGGCAGTGCAGGTCCACGAGCCCGGGCACGACCAGCCGCCCGGACGGCAGCTGGTGATGCTCGCCCCGGTGGAAGTCAGGACCCCCGGCGCGCGGCCCGGCACGGAGGACGCGGCCGCCCTCGACCACCACCACGCCGTCCTCGACCTCGGCACGGCCGGTGTGCAGGCGGCCCGAGAGGACCGTCCTGGGCGGGGCGTCCTCGGCCGGCATCGGCGCTCCTGGGGGTCGGCGGTCGGGGGTCGCGGGATCGAGGGTCCCGGGTCGGGGTGCACCCCCATCGTGCCCCGTCCCACCCGGGCGGTGCACCCCTCCCCGCGCGGCGGCGGGCAGATCGCGAGAGGATGGGAGGAGACGGAACCCCGAGCGCCCAGGAGGCACCCATGACCACGCTGCACGACTTCACCGCCACCACCCTCGCCGGCCGCGAGCAGCCGCTGTCCGAGTACGCCGGGAAGGTGGTGCTCGTGGTGAACACCGCCAGCAAGTGCGGGTTCACCCCCCAGTACGCCGGCCTCGAGGAGCTGTGGGAGACCTACAAGGACCGGGGCCTGGTGGTGCTCGGCTTCCCCTGCAACCAGTTCGGCGCCCAGGAGCCCGGGACCGAGGAGGAGATCGGGGAATTCTGCAGCCTCAACTACGGCGTCTCGTTCCCGATGTTCGCGAAGGTCGACGTCAACGGCCCCGGCGCCCACCCGCTGTGGACCTGGCTGCGCCAGGAGAAGGGCGGCGTGCTGGGGGACGCGATCAAGTGGAACTTCACGAAGTTCCTCGTCGGCAAGGACGGGCGGGTCATCCGCCGGCACGCCCCCACGACGACGCCGGCCCAGCTCACCGCCGAGATCGAGGAGGCGCTCGCCGCCTGACCGGATGCCCGCCGGCAAGGGAGTGCGATTCGATCCCCATGTAGTTGAAGGAGAAACTATTCGGTGCTAGAGTGGGGGCCACGTCAACAGCTGGGATCCCGCCGTCCCGGCTCCCGCGCACCAGCCACCACGAGGGGACACCCCACCATGCCGATCTTCGCCCAGCACCCCGATCCCCGCTCCCTCGCCCAGCGCCCCGCCGAGGACCTGCTGGCCGCCGGCACCCGGATGGGCGCCGTGGAGCTGCTGGTGCACGACCTCGACGCGATGGTCGCCTACTACACCACCGGCGTCACCCTCGAGGTCCTGGAGCACGCCGGGGACACCGCGGTCCTGGGCCGGCACGGCGAGACGGTGATGCGGCTGCGGCAGGTCAAGGACCTGCCGCAGCCGCGCCCCGGCCAGGCCGGGCTGTTCCACACCGCGGTGGTCTTCGAGGACGAGGCCGCCCTGGCCGCCGCCGTCGCCTCCACGGCGACCCACGCCCCGGGCTCCTTCACCGGCAGCGCCGACCACCTCTACAGCCAGGCGTTCTACTTCGACGACCCGGAGGGCAACGGGGTCGAGCTCTACACCGACCGCCCCCGCGACACCTGGCGGCGCGAGGCCAACGGTCTGCTGACCCTGGCCACCAACCCCCTGGACCCCAACGCGTTCCTGCAGTCCCACCTGCGCCCGGAGGACCTGGGCCGCCCGAGCACGCCCCCGGCCACCCTGGGCCACGTCCACCTCCAGGTCGGGGACATCCCCCTGGGCCGGCAGTTCTACGTGGACGTCCTGGGCTTCGAGGTGATGAGCGACATCGGCTCGGCCCTGTTCATCGCCGCCGGCGGCTACCACCACCACATCGCGCTCAACACCTGGAACAGCGCCGGGGCCGGGCCGCGCGCGGCCTCCCTGGGGCTGGGCCAGGTCAACATCGACCTCCCCACCGCCGACGACGTCGCCGCTCTCGAGGCGCGCCTGAAGGACCACCGGATCGCCACCCGCCACGACGGGGCCGTGCTGCGCTTCGAGGACCCCTGGAAGACCCTGATCCAGGTCGGCGCCACGGCCTGAGCCGCCCGGCAGGACGAGAGCGACCGGAGCCCCGGAGCACCGCGACGGCGGATGCCCCGGGGCTCCGGAAGTGGGCGGGTCCGGTCAGCCGATGGCGATGGCGTCGAGGTCCTCCCCGACCACCAGCTCGCCCGAGAAGCTCGCCCCGGCCTTCTCCCACTCCTCGACCGGCCAGTTGCCCGGGACGAGGTGGTTGAGCACGAGCGTCCTGACCCCGGCGCGCTCGGCGATGTCGCCGACGTCCTCGATCGTGGTGTGCGCCCCCACCAGGTGCTGGTACTCGGCCTCCGCCGCCGCGTCGCGGGGCTCGGGGTAGCGCTGGGCCACCCACTGGGCCGCGATGACCTCGTGCACCAGGATGTCCGAACCGGTCGCGAGCTCCACGAGGTTCTCGCTGGGGCCGGTGTCCCCCGAGAAGGTCACGGACCCGGTGTCGGTGTCGAAGCGGAACGCGAAGGCCGGGAAGACCGGGGCGTGCTGGACCAGGGTGGCGGTGACCTTGACCCGGTCGTCCTCGAAGACGTCGACGGGGCTCATCCGGGGGTGCGGGTCGCCGTTGGGGTCGTCGACCAGCTCGGCGGGCAGCGCGATGTCACGGCCGGTGAAGAAGTCCCGGGGCGGCGGGTAGCCGGAGTCGATGATGCGGTCGTTGAAGTCCGTGGCGAAGGTCTTGACCATCGCCTCGATCGTCTCCCGGGTGCCCGGGGTGGGGTTCCGGGGGTTCACGACCTGGTCGGCGGGGATCTGCTCGCCCCGGAAGCTCACGGGCAGGGCGCCCCGGTTGCCCGGGCCGAAGATCTCCAGGACCCGGTCGGGGATGGCCACCCCGTTCTGCAGGCCGGTGCCCAGCAGGTTGTAGAGGTCGGAGATGTGGTCGGAGTGCAGGTGGGAGAGGAACACCGCCACCAGGGCGTCGAGCGGACCGCGCATGTCCGGGGTCCAGGTGCCCAGCTTCGCCTTCTTGATCTGCTTGCCGACCCCGTCCCCGGCGTCCACGAGGTAGTACCGGTCCCCGACGGCCACGGCGGAGGACACGCCCTCGCGGTGGGAGTCGTTCCACCAGGGCGGTCCGCCGCTGGTGCCCAGCAGCACCAGCCGGTTCTGCGCGTCGGTGGTCAGCGGGTCGCGCCCCGGCGGCCGCCCGGGTGCGGCGGCCGGGGGCGAGGACGTGGTCCCCGACGCGCCGGCCCCGGCCGAGGACGCCTGGCTGGCCGGGGAGCAGGCGGTGGCGGCCAGCGGGGTCAGGCCGACGGCGGAGGCCAGGCCCAGGGCCCGGCGACGCGAGATGCCGTTGCCGGGCGTGCCCGGCGGGAGTCGATGGTTCACGGGTCTGTCCGTTCCTCCGGGTTCGGGTGTCCACTCCCCCGGACCGGCACCGCTGCCGTCCGGGAAAGGCCGTGCATGGCGTGGTCCAGTCTCGCGCACGACGGGATCCTCGCAGCCGGCTGGCCGATTTCGGAACCCCATCGTTGTCTCGGGTCCGGTCAGGCCACGGTGGTGCCGAACAGCATGCCCAGGAGGTAGGTGACCGCGGCGGCCCCGTAGCCGATCGCGAGCTGGCGCAGCGCCATCCGCACCGGCGACCCGCCGGACAGCAGGGCCACGACCGCGCCCGTGGACAGCAGCGCCAGGCCGACGATCACCGACGCCACGACCAGCGCGGTGAGGCCGCTCAGGCCGAACAGGTACGGCAGCACGGGCAGGATCGCGCCCGAGGCGAAGAAGCAGAAGCTGGACGCTGCCGCGCCCAGGCCGGTGCCCACCGCCTCGTGCTCGTCGACGTCCGGCGCGGGCGCCGCGACGTCGCTCTCCTGGTGGGGGGCGTCCAGCGCCCGGGCCGCCTTGATCTCGGCCTGCTCCGGGGTCATGCCGCGGGCGCGGTAGATCAGGGCCAGCTCGTTGGCCTCGACGTCGAGCAGCGGCACCTTGTGCCGGGTCTCGGCGTTCGGGGTGGAGGCCTCCAGCAGCTCCCGCTGCGAGCGCACGGAGACGTACTCCCCGGCCCCCATGGACAGCGCGCCGGCGAGCAGCCCGGAGATCCCGGACAGCAGGACCACGTGGTTGGAGACGCCGCTGGCACTGATCCCCATCACCAGGGCGAGGTTGGAGACCAGGCCGTCGTTGGCGCCGAAGACCGCCGCCCGGAAGCTGCCGGCCATGCGGTTGCGGCCGCGGGTGGCCAGGGCCCGGACGACCTCCTCGTGGATCTGCTCGTCGGCCGCCATCGCGTCGGTGGCGTGGTCGTCGTCCTCGTACGGCGAGCGGGACTCGGCCCGCTGCATCAGCGCCAGGACGAAGACGGAGCCGAAGTGCCGGGCCATGAAGCCCAGGAAGCGGGAGCGGAGCGTGCCGCGCTGGGGGTGGCCCACGTGGTGGCCGAGCAGGGCCAGCCAGTGCTGCTCGTGGCGGCTCTCGGCCTCGGCCAGGCCCAGCAGGATGGCGCGCTCCTCGCCGCTGCGCCGGGCGGCGAGGTCGCGGTAGACCGCGGCCTCGGAGCGCTCGTCGGCCAGGTAGCGCCGCCAGCGGCGGATCTCGGCAGGCGTGGGTGCGGGGGTGGTGTCGTGCTCGGGAGTGTTCGTCATCGCGGTCCTAAGGCAGGGCCCGGCCGGATCCGCGCGAAGGGTGCACGAGGCCGGCCGGAGCGGTGTCCGGCCGAAGGTCTCGCTCGCCCGGCACCGTGGATGCTCGGGTGGCGCACCGGGCGTACCGTCCTGGGACGCCAGTATGTCGATGCACCGCAACGTCCGTCCTGTTCGGACGGCGGGAACTACTCCCCTTCGACGCCCCCAGCCTACCGAACACCGCCCCGTGCTGCCGAGCCGGCCGGGAGTGGCCCTCGGCACGCACGCGCCCGGACGACGACGCCCCCGCTCACCGGCCGCTCCCGCGGCCCACGGCCGGGCTCGACGAAAGGTGTGGCGGAAGGTCCATGGCCGGTCCCGCGCCGGCCTGCCTACGGTGGCGGCGGACCACCCCCGCCGTGCCCCCTCGACGAAGGACATCCCCATGATCCGCATCCCGTCCCGCCGCGAGCTGCTCCTCGGCCTGGGCGTGGCCACCCTCGCCTCGACGTTCGTGCTGATCCCCGGCCCCGCCGTCGCGGACGCCGCCCAGGACGCCGCCCAGGACGCGGCGCCGGGCGTGGTCCTGGAGGCCGGGCCGTCGCCCTTCTGACCCACCCCGGCCCGCCCCAGACGTCCCAGGCCCGGCGGGCGGTCGGCTCAGCCCAGGAACTTGATGATCCGGCCCCAGTTGCCGGACTCCGCCGCGACGGCCATGTTGATCAGCCCCAGGCCCTCGAGCCAGTGCGCCATGGACAGCCCGCCCACGTCGATCGGCCGCAGCCCGGCGGCCTCCACGAAGGCGGCCAGGGTGGCCTTGGCGTCGTCGTCGTCGCCCGCCATGAGGACGTCCAGGACCTCGCCGTCGACCTCGCCGTTGACCAGCGGCCCGGCGAAGGTGGTGTTGAACGCCTTGACCACGCGCGTGCCGGTCGGCGCGGCCTTGGCGATCTCCTGGGCGCCGGAGGTGTCGACCGGGACGGTCAGCCCCGCGAAGGTGGAGAAGTCCACGGGGTTGGTGATGTCCACGAGCACCTTGCGGTCGAGGGCCCCGGCGTACAGGGAGACGATCTCCGAGGCCGCCTCGAAGGGCACGGCCAGCACCACGATCTCGCCGGTCAGGGCGTCGCCGACCGCACCGGCCTCCCCCGCGCCCAGCTCCTCGGCCAGGGCGGCGGCCTTGTTCGCGTCCCGGTCGAGGATCTGCAGGTCGTAGTCGGCCGCGACGGCGCGCGCGCCGATGCCGCGGGCCATGTTGCCGGAGCCGATGACGGTGATGCTGCTCATGCTGCACGCTCTTTCGGGGTCTGGGAGGCGCCCGGGAGGCCCCGCGCGCGGACGCCGGGTGGGCGGGTCCTGGGTCCAGCAGACCCGCCCCTGATTTCCTCGTCAAGGGCGACGGCCGATGCGTCCCCCGGAGTCCCGGGCGCGGCCACGCGCGCCGGGCATGGACAGAGCGTGGCGCGAGCCGCCACCATCGACGCAGGGCGCCCGACCGGCGCGCCCCGGACGGGGCCCTCACGGCACGTCCGCACCGGAGCCCAGGAGGATCCATGGCCCCGCACTTCGACGGCTTCGACATCCACGTGGTCCCCGTGTCCGGGGCCGTGATCCACGCCCACAGCGCGGGCGACGGGCCGGCCGTGCTCCTGCTCCACGGCTTTCCGCAGACCTCGCACATGTGGCACCACCTCGCGCCGGCGCTCGCCCGGGAGTTCGCCGTGGTAGCCGCGGACCTGCGCGGCTACGGGCACTCGCGGGCGCACAGCGAGGACTTCACCTTCCGCGCCATGGCCGCCGACCAGGTGGAGCTGATGCGGCACCTGGGGCACGAGCGGTTCCACGTCGTCGGGCACGACCGCGGGGCCCGGACCGCCCACCGCCTGGCCTTCGACCACCCCGGCGCGGTGCTGTCCGTGACCCTGCTCGACATCCTGCCCACCCTCGAGGTGTGGCGGTCGATGGACGCGTGGCTGATGCACAAGTACTACCACTGGGCGTTCCTGGCCCAGGGCGGCGGGCTGCCGCAGCGGCTGATCGGCTCCGACCCGGCGTTCTTCGTGCGGCACACCCTGCAGGGGATCAGCGGGACGGCCGTGGACTTCGACCCGGAGGCGCTGCAGGCGTACGAGGACGCCGCCCAGCACCCCGAGGTCGTGGACGCGTGGTGCCGCGACTACGCCGCGGCCGCGGGGCCCGACCGCGAGATCGACGAGGCCGACGAGCACGAGCAGCGGGACATGCCGGCGCTGGTGCTGTGGGGGTCGAAGGGCGTGGTCGGCGTCCGCGAGGACCCGCTCGCCCTGTGGCGGCGGCGCTTCCCCCGCGCCGTCGGCACCGCCGTGGACGCGGGCCACTTCCTGGCGGAGGAGAAGCCGGCGGAGGTCGACACGGCGGTCATGGACCACCTGCGCGCCTCCTCGTAGCCCTCCTCCCGCGAGGTGCCGCCCGGCGGCGCCGGCAGCGCCGGCGTGCGGCGCCTCGCGGGAGGGTCAGAGCTCCGCGCTCGCCACCACGGGCAGGGTGGGCGTCTGCGAGCCGCCGACCGGCTCGACCGTCATGGCCACCGCGGCGGCGTCCCCGACGTCGCCCTCCAGCCAGGTGCGGACCTCCCCGCCGGAGAAGTGCACGTCCGGGACGGGGACGCCGTCCTCCATCAGCCACAGCTGGTACTCCCGGCCCTCGCCGGGGTCGGGCAGGCCGGAGGAGACAACCAGCGCCTCCCCGGCCTGCCGCGAGGCGACCACGGTGGCGGTCCGGCCGTCGAGCTCGATGGCGCGGGTCACCACATCGGGGGCGCCCAGCAGCCGGTTCTGCCGCGTCTGCTCCTGCTCCTCCTGGGCCGCGAGCTGCTCCTGCTGCCGCTGCTCGGTCTGCACGCCCAGCGCCCAGCCGCCCAGCGCGGCCGCGCCCACGAGCACCGCGGCAGCGGCGGCGGCCGGCAGCGGGCGGCGTCGGCGTCGTCCGTCGAGGGACACGACCGTCGCCCCGCGGTCACCGGCAGGAGGCACGGGAGCGGCAGGTGCGCCGGGCAGCGCCGGCAGGGGCGCGGTGCCGCGGATCCCCGCGAGCACGTCCTCCCGCAGGGACGGGGGCGGCGCCTGCGCCACGCCGTCGGCCAGCTGCGCGCCGACCTCGGCGTACTCGGCCACCTCGCGGCGGCAGGAGGCGCACTCCCGCAGGTGCTCCTCGAACGCCTCGCGCTCGCCGGGCTCCAGCGCGTCCACGGCGTAGAGCGCCGCGGAGTCGTGGATCTCGCTCATCGCCCCACCCCCAGTGCCGTGCGCAGGCTGCTCAGACCGTCCCGGATCCGGGCCTTGGCCGTGCCCAGCGGCACGTCCAGCCGCTGGGCCACCTCCCGGTGGCTGCATCCCTCGTAGTAGGCCAGGGAGACGGCCTCGCGCTGGATCGGCGTGAGGGCGTCGAGGCCCGCCCGCACCTCCTGCGTCTCCATGACCCGTTCGACTCCTTGCCACGTCTCGTCGGCGGGGATCTCGGCCCGCACGCTCCCGTACTGCTGCTCGCGGTCGCGCTCCCGCTGGACCTGGCGGACCCGGTCCACCGACCGGCGGTGGGCCAGGGTGCACAGCCACGCGAGGACCGTGCCGCGCTCCGGGTCGAAGCGCGCGGACTGCTGCCAGGCCATGAGGTAGACCTCCTGCACGACCTCGGCGGCGATCTCCGGGGAGCGGGTGACCCGCACCGCCAGACCGTACACCTTGGCCGCGGTGAGGTCGTAGACCTGGGCGAACGCCGCCTCGTCCCCGGCCCCGCTGCGCCGCAGCAGGGCGCCCAGGTCGGGCTGCTCGTCCACGGCGGCACGGCCCTCCCGGCCCGTGCCCGTTCCTGGTTCAGTCATCCGTTCTCGCTGTCCGTTCCCCGTGCCGCGCCGCGGCTGCGCCGGTGTTCACTCCCGGCACTGTCCCACATCCGGGGGACGCAGCCCCGCGGGACGCGCGGAGGCCCCGGAGCGCGGGCCGCCTCATGCCTCCAGGGAGGCGTGGACCACGTAGTTGTCGTCGAACTCCCCGGTGCCCGGGTCGAAGCCGTCGCAGGTGATGAGCCGCAGCTCCGCCCCCTCCGTGTTGCCGTAGACCTCCAGGGTGGGGAAGTCGTCCTTGCCGTGCTGCTCGCCGCGGTCGACGACGAAGACCGCCGTGCTCCAGTCCTCCCGGAGCACCTCGATCCTGTCGCCGGGGACGAGCGAGCGGAGGCCGGCGAAGACGCCGGGGCCGCCGCCGGTGGCGTTGACGTGGCCCAGCAGCACAGCCGGGCCGCGCTCCCCCGGCGCCGGCGAGCCGTCGTACCAGCTCGCCGGGGAGCCCGGGCCCTCGGGCGGGACCTCGAGGGACCCGTCCTCGCGCAGGCCCAGGTGCAGCAGCTCGGAGCGGAGGCCGATCGCCGGGATCACCAGGGACTCCGGCGCCGAGGCCGCCAGGACCGGGGGCAGGCCGGCCGGTGCGGCGCTCGGTTCAGGGCTCGGCGCTGTTGCCGCCGAGGCGGTCGGCGCCGCGGTGGCCGCGGTGGTGCTGGGAGCGGACGCGGCGCCGTCGTCGGGCGCGGGCCCGGCGGCGCACCCGGCGAGGAGGGCGGCGGTCGCCGCGGAGGCCAGCAGGCCTCCGCGGCGACCGGTGTGGGATCCCGTCATGGCAGGAGCCGTGCCCTGGGGTCAGGCCCGGGACGCACGACGGCGGAGGGCCCAGGCGCCGCCGGCCGCAGCCGCCAGGACACCGCCGCCGAGGGCCACGGCCCCGGTGGTGGAGCCGGTCTCCTGGGCCACGCCGGTGTCGGCGCCGCCCTCGGGCATGGCCCCCATCTGGGAGGAGGCCAGCGTGCCGCAGGCGGCCGGGAGGGTCGCGGCGGCGGGCAGCGCCGGGTCCAGGTCGCTCATCTTCTCCGCGGCGGCGGCGGGCATCCTGGCCGGGTCCACGCCGTGGACGACGACGACCGCGGTGCCGTTCTTCAGGGACTCGGCCGTCTCGGCGTCGAGCTCGAAGGTCCGCTCGTAGGAGTAGGCCGATCCGCCCGGGAAGCGGTCCACGGCCAGGCCGGAGTCGGCGCCGATGTCGCCCTCGGTGGTGAGGGACGTGCCGATGTGGCCGTAGAAGGGGTGGCCCTCGGTGGTGCTGACCACGCCGTCGCCGTCGGTGTCCGCCTCGGGGCCCGGGCAGGTGCCCTGGGCGGCGATGTGGATGTGCTGGGCGTGCGGGAACGGGCCGTCCATGAAGGTCTCAGCCGCGCCGGACACCTCGACCGTGACCGTGGCCTCCGTGCCGTGCACGTCGACCATGGCCTGGCCGGTGGTGCCGCTGTTGTTCAGGGTGTTCAGGGTGGCCGGGCTCGACCACATGTCGCCCTCGTGGGCGGTCGCGGGGGCCGCGGCCATCGACAGGGCGCCGAGCGCCAGGGCGGGTGCGGCGAGAAGCATCTTCGTGTTCATCGGGGGAACCTCTTCCGTGTGTGCCGTTGGTCCACGTCGTCGACGTGTGTACCGGGTGTTCGGCGCCGGGGGCGAGGTGGATGGGTGGTGGCCGGAACTTTTTTCCGCGAGTTGGCCGCTGAGGGCGACCGGGGGTCTGCTCTTCGCCGTCAGCGGGAGCCGCGCGAGGGGGCCGGGCATGCAGGAACGCCCCCTGCCGGTGGCAGGGGGCGTTCCCGGGACGACGTCGGGCGGTCAGCCCGGCGTCGGGAGTCTCAGACCGAGATCAGAAGGATCTCAGGCGACGACCGTGATGTTCGCGGCCTGGGGGCCCTTGGGGCCGTCCTGGGTCTCGAACTCGACGCGATCGTTCTCGTTGAGGGAGCGGAAGCCGCTGGAGGCGATCGCCGAGAAGTGCGCGAACACGTCCTTGGAGCCGTCCTCGGGGGTGATGAAGCCGAAGCCCTTGTCAGCGTTGAACCATTTGACGGTGCCAGTAGTCATTTTTGACCTGTCTTCCTGAAAAGCGGAGCGGTCCCCGGCGGTCGGGGTGCTCGAACGTTGTGATGCCTGCCAAAAACGTCTTCTCAGAAAAACTGCCTTGCCCAGAGCGGGCCGAAACGGCTTGAAATGCAAAAACGAAAACTTCAACAACTGGTGATGACACTACACGGGTCGGCCGAAAAGCACAGTGACGGTTGTCACGGGGCGGAATTGTCCCCTCGGAGAGGGATGGTGCGGCAGAACCGCCGTCGGATATCCCGGCGCCCGGCAGTCCCAGAGGGCCTCCCGGCGCCGCGTCACAGAAGATGCCCGTCCGGGCATCCGCCCAGGTGGGAAGCCCCCGGTGCCGGGGGGACGGGACGGTCTCGGCCGACACCCCGGTGGCCGGGTTCCGGGGCCCCCGTTCCGGGGTACCGTTCGCCTACTGATCGCCCGCTCCACGGCGGCCGCAGGAACTCCTCCGGGACCGTCGGGCGACGAATCGAAACGGAGGCTCTTCCATGGATCCGAACAGGAGCGGCCAGACCCCTGGCTCCGACCCCACGAACTCCCCCTACGGCCAGGAGCAGTACGGTCAGAACCAGTACGGCCAGAACCAGTACGGCCAGAGCCAGCCCGGACCGGGGCAGTACGGCCAGGGCCAGTACGAGCAGAACCAGTACGGGCAGAGCCCCTACGGCCAGAACCAGTACGGTCAGCAGCCGGGACACCAGGGCGGGATGCAGGGCTATCCGGGCGGGATGCAGGGCTATCCGGGCGGGATGCAGGGCAACGCCGCGCAGGGGCAGAAGCACAAGACCACCTCCATCGTCCTGGGCGTCGTGGGCCTGTTCATCCTGGGCATCGTCCTCGGCCCGCTCGCCCTGTGGCAGGCCGGCAAGGCCGAGCGTCTCGGGGTGAAGGCCACCGCCGGCAAGGTCCTCGGCTGGATCGCCATCGTCGGCAGCCTGATCGGCATGTACGTGCTCTTCAGCGGGAGCGGGCAGGTCTGACCCGCGCCCGGCACCGCAGCAGAACAGTGCAGAACGGCGCCGCCCAGGTTTCCTGGGCGGCGCCGTTCTGCACTGTCGGGGAAAAGATTCTCGGGCCGGGAGAGCTCTCGGGCGGGGAGAGCTCGCGGGCGAGGCGAGCCGGTCAGGCCGTGCGGTACTGCCCGAACCAGCGCGCGACCGGAGCCTTGAACGCGGTCACGAGCCACAGGATGTTGGCCACGACGAACAGGGCCCCGACCACGATCATGACGATGCCCGTCCCCCCGTAGGCCAGGGCGCCGATGAAGCCGAACAGGGTGCCCACCGCTCCGAGGATCGCCAGGACGATGCCCAGGATCCGGGCCCAGTTCCTGCCCTTCTTGAGGAACACGTAGACCAGGGCGTAGAGCGCCATGGCGATGACCAGGGTGATGACCGAGGTGGCCGTCGCGACGCCGCCCGCCTGCTCGGCCATCAGGGCGGCCTGGTCGCTGGGCATGCCCATCTGCCGGTACACGTCCGTCATGTCCGTGCTGGCCGTGGCGAAGATCGCCACCGCACCGCTGAGGAGGTAGAGCCCCGCCGAGACCAGGGTCAGGGTCAGGAGCTTCTTCAGCTCCGCCGGCGCGGCCGCGGTGCCGGTGTACTGGTTCGGGTCGTAGGCGCCGGTGCCGTACCGGCCGCCGGCGGCGCCGTACTGGTCGGTGCCCGGGGTGTACCGGGGCGGGCCCCCGGCAGGGGAGGCGTGGTCGGGGTACTGCGGGGGCTGGGTGCTCATGGGGTGGTCTCCTTCGGTGGGGGCGGCTGGGGGTCGGCGGCGGAGGGGTGGGCGGCTCGGGGCGTCACTCGTAGCGCAGGGCCGTGATGGGGTCCTTGCGGGCCGCCCGGACGGCGGGGACCGTCCCCGCGAGGAAGGCGATCGCCATGACGGCGAGCACGATCAGGGCGACCTTCCCGGGGTCGAAGGCGAACAGGGACAGCCCCGGCAGCCCGGAGAGCAGGCCGTCGGAGAGCACCCGGCTCACGGTGGAGCCGACCGCGATGCCCGCGGCGGCCCCGATGGCGGAGCCCAGGAAGCCGATGAACACGGCCTCCAGGGAGAACAGGCCGAAGACCCGGCCCCCGCTCATGCCCATGGCCTTCATCAGGCCGATCTCCCGGGTGCGCTCCTGCACGGACATCATCAAGGTGTTGACGATGCCGAAGCCGGCGGCGACCAGCGCGATGATGGCGAACGAGTTGAGGATCCAGACGATGCCGTTGATGACGGCCTTGAACATCCCCAGCTGGTCCTCGACCGTCACGCCGATCATCTGCTCGTCGGCCAGCTGCGCCTTGATCTCCCCGGCCCGGGACACGTCCTCCACGTTCGCGACGGCCATCATGTAGCTCTCCGGGACCTCCCGGGCGCCGCCGCTGACCTGGTACTCGTAGAGCTTCTTCTGCAGGCCGGTGGACGGGACGGGGTTCACGGCCGTCCCGGCCAGGTTGGCCTGGGTGACGCCGGAGACGGTGACCTCGAAGGGCCGGTCCTTGCCGGCCATGTCGGTCATGACGATCTCCACCGTCCCGCCGACCGCGTCCTCGGCGGAGGAGAACCCGAGGTCCTCGACCCAGCTGTCCGGGACCACGACCTCGTCGGCGTCTGCGGCCGGGATCTCCCCGGCCACCATCTGCAGCCCGGCGGCGTCGGCCGGGGCGCCGAGCGAGAGCTCGAACCGGTCGCCCGCCTCGTTCGCGAGGTAGGTGGGCGTCACGTTGTACATGGGCGCCACCCACTCCACCCCGTCGATGGCCCGGATGGTCTCGATGTCCTCGGCGGACAGCCCCGCGAAGGACATGCCGAACCCGGTCTCGATCTCGGCGGACTCGGGGTCGTACTCGCGGGGCCCGTCGTCGTCGGACGGGTTCGCCATGGGCTGGGACTTCTGGACGAAGATCGCGTCCGCGTCGCCGAAGCCCGCCACGGTGTCGTCGATGTAGCGGTTCACGCCCGTGCCCACGCCGGAGGTGAGCGTCAGGGTGAACGCGCCGATGAAGATGGCGATCACGGTCAGGGAGGTGCGCACCTTGGCGCGCAGGGTGTTGGAGACGGCGCTCCGGAGCAGGTCGACGAGCTTCACCGGGCACCTCCTGCGGACTCGCCCTCGGCGGCACTCGGCGGCGCGACGTGCCGGCCGCGGGAGACGGGCCGGGGCGCGGGCAGGGACGCGGACGGGGTCTCCGACCGGGGCTCGGCCGCGGTGGCCGTCACCTCCTCGACGACGAAGCCGTCGCGCAGGTACACCTGGCGGTCGCAGCGGGCCGCGAGGTCCTCGTCGTGCGTGACGATCACCAGGGTGATGCCGCGCTCGCGGTGGAGGCCGAAGAGGATGTCCTCGACCACGGCGCCGGTGGCGGAGTCGAGGTTGCCGGTGGGCTCGTCGGCGAAGATGACGGCGGGGTCGTTGACCAGGGCGCGGGCGATCACCACGCGCTGCTTCTGCCCGCCGGAGAGGTCCGTGGCCCTGCTGGACGCCTTGTCCGCCAGCTCGAGCCGCTCCAGGACCTCCATCCCGCGGCGCCTGCGCTCCGCGGCGCTCACCCCGGCGATCTTCAGCGGCAGGACGACGTTCTCGAGGACCGTCTGGTTGGGCGTCAGGAAGAACTGCTGGAAGACGAAGCCGAACGTGGCGTTGCGCAGCCTGTTGACCTCCTTGTCCGCCATGGCCGTCGCCGGGCGGCCGTCCAGCGCGACCACGCCGTGGGTCGGCGCGTCGAGGAGGGCCAGCAGGTGCATCAGCGTGGACTTGCCCGATCCGGACTTGCCCACGATCGCCACGGACTCGCCGCGCCCGATCTGGAGGTTCACCCCCTTGAGGGCGTCGAACCGGGTGTCGCCCCGGCCGTAGATCTTGACCAGGTTCTCGGCCTCGAGGACCGCGGAGGTCGCCACGTCTTCCTTCCGTCGGAGTGTGCAGTCGGCGGGCGCGTCCGGGCGGCGTCCTGCGCGGACGGGGGTCGGGACGGCACTCCCCTCCATCCTCTCGGGAAATTCGCAATGGCACCTCCATCTGGAGGACCAGGCGTGTCTCCTCCCGTGGGAGGAGACCGCGGCAGGAGGGTCAGGCCACGAGCTTCGCGTAGACCACGTAGTTGTCGTCGAACAGCCCGGTGGCGGGGTCGTAGCCGTCGCACGTGATCAGGCGCAGCTCCGCGCCCGCGGTGTTCCCGTAGACGGCCGACGTGGGGAAGGCGTCCTTCGCGTACTGTTCCCCGCGCTCGACGGCGAAGACCGCGGTCGAGCCGTCCTCCCGGAGCACCTCGACCGTGTCACCGGGAGCGAGGCTGCGCAGGCCGGCGAAGATCCCGGGGCCACCTCGGGCTGGGCGGGCACGCTGCCGGCGCAGCCGCTCAGCAGCAGGACCGCGACCGCCGCAGAGGCCAGGCGGCCCCTGCGGCGGTCGCGGGTCGGACTCGTCACGGAGGAGATCCTGTCGGTCGGTCCAATGGCTGGCGGAGCTACGCCCGGGCGCCGCGGCGGCGCACCACGAGGGTGGTGCCGGCGGCCGCGGCCAGGGCCAGGCCGCCGAGGGCCAGGCCGGACACGGAGGAGGACTCCTCCACGGTCACGCCGGTGTCGGCGCCGCCGACCGGCACCTGATCCACCTGGGAGAACTGGTCCGATCCGGGTCCGGCCCCGGGCACCCAGTCGTAGATGTGGTGCTCGTACACGCCGGGGCTGGTCTCGATGGGAATGCGGGTGGGGTCGAACGGCCAGTCGGCGCTCTCGCAGGCGACACCGTCGGCGTCGTCGTCGAGGGCGGCGCTGTAGCTGGGCGAGCCGGCCGGGATGTTGTAGACGCCGAACCCGGCCGCCTGGGAGCAGTCGGTGAACACGAAGGCGGCCGAGGCCGGGGTCATCGAGAGGGCGGAGAGCCCCACTCCTGCCGCCAGTGCCACGCCTGCTGCTGCGCTCTTCTTCACGGGGTCCCCACGATCTCTGGAAGGAGTGGTGTGCGAACGCATCGTAAGTCGTTAACGAGTGCAATGTCAGTAGCCGGATCGAGATCTCCGGCCGCACCCATCGCCCCGCATGCTGCGCGCCGCAGGGGTGATCAGACGACGAGCTTGGCGTAGACCACGTAGTTGTCGTCGAACTCGCCGGTGGCGGGGTCGTAGCCGTCGCACGTGATCAGGCGGAGCTCGGAGCCTTCGGTGTTCCCGTAGACGGCAAGCGTGGGGAAGGCGTCCTTCCCGTACTGCTCGCCGCGGTCGACGGCGAAGACCGCGGTCGTACCGTCCTCCCGGAGCACCTCGACGGTGTCACCGGGAGCGAGGGCGCGCAGGCCGGCGAAGACGCCGGGGCCGCCGTCGGTGGCGTTGACGTGGCCGAGCAGGACGGCCGGGCCCCGCTCTCCCGGCGTGGGCGAGCCGTTGTACCAGGCGGCCGGCGATCCCGGATCGCCCGGCGGCACGTCGAGGGAGCCGTTCTCCCGCAGCCCGAGGCTGAGGAGCTGGGACTCGGTGCCCACGGAGGGGATCCGGACGGACACCGGCGCGGACTCCTCCATGACCGGCGGCAGCGCCTCGGGCGCCGGGGACGCGGCGGCCGAGGGCGTGGGAGCGGGCGTGGCGTCGGGCGTTGTCGCCGACGGGGCGGGAGCGGGTGTGGCTGTCGGGGTTGTCGCCGACGGCATGGGAGCAGCCGAGGGCGTCGGAGCCGGCGCGGGCGTGGCGGACGCGGTCGCCGACGGCGTGCTCGTGGCGGCAACCTGCTCCGGCGCGGCGGCTGCACAGCCGGTCAGCAAGAGCACGACGACCGCCGCAGCAGCCATCAGGCCCCTGCGGCGGTCGTCTAATGAACTCATCACGGAGGGAATCTATCCGATCAGTTCGAGGGATCCGTCAGGACTACGCCTGGGCGGTGCGGCGGCGGACCATGAAGGTCGCGCCGGCAGCCGCCACCAGGGCCATGCCGCCGAGGGCCAGACCGGACACGGAGGAGGACTCCTCCACGGTCACGCCGGTGTCGGCGCCACCGACGGGCACCTGGCCGACCTGGCCGTAGCCGGTGCCGGTGCCGTTGTTCCAAGACTCGGGCACGTAGTCGACGATGACGTCCGTCTGCACGTCGCCACCGGTCTCGCAGGCAATGCCGTCGGAGTCACCGTCGAGGTGGGCGGCGTAACGGGGATCGCCGACCGGGATGTCATACGCGCCGTACGCAGCCGCCGTATCGCAGTTCGGGAAGCTGTTCGCCGTGGTGTCCGTGACCACCGAACCGGGAGCGGTCAGCACAGGTGCCAGCGGGAAGTCGGAGTTGTCGCAACCGTAGCCGTCGCCATCACCGTCCAGCGTCGGGTCGAAGCGGTAGTCGCTGGAGTGGATGTTGTACACGCCCTGCGCCTTCGCCTCGCTGCAGTTCGCAAAGTAGGGCGCGGCCGAGGCCGGAGCCATCGACAGACCGGTGAACCCTGCGGCGGCGAGCACAGCGGCGGCTGCGGTGAACTTCTTCATGTTGTCCCCTTACGGATCGAGCAAGTGTTTGCATATGCATCATATGGAGCCGTGTGGGCTCTTGGGGGGACGGGGGTGTCCATGACGCCCAGGTCCGTGAAAACCGCCAGAAATCAGGGACTGACCAGGCGCTATACAACCCTTTCCTGACGCCGAACACCTTCGGCACAGCCTTCGGCGGAGTTATCCATCCCCCCAAAGAGGGACACGACAACAAAATGGGTTGTGGTCGAGAAGCCGCTAGCCCGAGCGCCCGCCGAGGGACACCAGCTGACCCACCGCGTGCTCGACCACTCCGGCGAACTCCTGCGACGACGCCGGGTCGGCCACCAGCGCCGTCACGTAGATCGCAGCCCAGGCAGCGGCACGGCGCCACACGTCGTCGTCGTACCGGCCGCTCCCGTCGGCGATGTCACGGAAGGCCGAGCGCTGGGCGGCGTCGAGGGTCAGCCAGGCGGTGGCGAGGTCGGAGGCGGGGTCCCCGGCGCAGACGTCCCCGAAGTCGATGAGCCCGGCCAGCCGCTCCTGCCGGTGGACGAGGTTCCACGGGTGCGGGTCGCCGTGCAGCCAGACCGGCGGCCGCCGCCACGGGGCGGCGCGCAGTCCGTCGTCGACGATCCTCCTGAGCTGCTCTCCCCGGTGAGCCCCGAGCGCCGCGTCGACGGACGGCCGGCGCTCGGCCACACTTCGGATCCGGTCGGCGAGCGGGACGCCCCGGTACGGATTGTGCGGAGCGTCCTGCGGCGCCGGCCGGTGCAGCGCGGTCAGCGCTCGTGCGAGGGCCGGGGCGAGGCGGTCGCGCCGCCCGACGGGCAGGAGCGCGACGGCCTCACCCTCGATCCACTGCGTGACCGCCCAGGGCCAGTGGTACCCGGCGCCGGGCCGGCCGTGGAAGACCTGCCGGGGAGTCTCCACCCCGAGCACGGCGAGCGGCGCAGCGGCACGAGCCGTCCACCGCATCTCGTTGGTGAGGCACGGCACGGAGGCCTGGCGGACGGGCAGGCGCACGACGTGAGAGGGGCCCAGCCGGAACATCGCGTTGTCCCAGCCCTGGACCACCGGCCCGAGCGGCTGGGCGGCGAGCGCCTGCAACGACTCCGGCAGCTGCGCCTTGAGGAGGCGGCGCACCAGGGCGGCCGTCGGGTGGAGCTCGGCCTCCGGCACGCTTCCCTCCTTCTCCGGTCTCCGTCCTCCGGTCTCCGTCACCTGCTGCGGCACGGTCGCCGGACGGGCCGTTCCCAGGGGAACGCATCCTCCCACGGGCGCACGCTCCGCACGGCTGCGGGACCGCGTCCTCCGCCAGGACCCGGCGCAACACCGCGACGCATTGCCCGATGATCAGGCTCCTTGCACGTGAGACCGCCCACCATTTGCGCGTTCTCCCAGGTCAATCCGGATAATGGGAAGGGCCGGCCCGGGCGACGTCGCGGGGAT
Organism: Kocuria dechangensis; assembly: GCF_014636775.1. Classification (GTDB taxonomy): domain Bacteria; phylum Actinomycetota; class Actinomycetes; order Actinomycetales; family Micrococcaceae; genus Kocuria; species Kocuria dechangensis. The sequence goes on along the minus strand of NZ_BMEQ01000010.1, from coordinate 50,625 downwards.
CGGCCCCCCATCCCGCGACCTGACGAGGACCTCACCATGACCATGGAAAAACCCCGCACCGACACCTCACCCGCCGAGGACCGGTCCCCCGACGCCGAGACGGCGGAGAAGCCCGAGAAGAAGGGCCCCGCCCTGAACATCCCCGGCCTGGTGGCCGGCGCGGCCACCGCGGCCACCATGTCGGTGATCGGCGGCCACCTCAGCGTGGTCGGCACCGTCATCGGCGCCGCGCTGACGAGCATCGTCTCCGGTGTGGCACTCGTCGTCTACTCCACCTCGCTCGAGAAGAGCCGCTACGGCCTGAAGAAGGTGCGCACGGTCGTGGCCCAGCGCGTGCTCACCCGCGACGGGGTGGTGGTCCCCGAGACCCACGGCAGCACCGCCGTGGAGCCCGCCGACCGCCTCGGACGGCTCCGGCAGCTGAAGCTGAAGCCCGTCCTGGTCAGCGCCGGCGTCATCCTCGGGCTGGCGTTCGCGGCCATCTTCGGCGTCCAGGCGCTGACCGGCACCGAGCTGTCCGGCGGCACGGGCACGATCCAGCGCACCGTGACGGGCAGCGAGTCGGTCTCGGTGCGCACCCCGGCCACCACCGCGCCGGCCGACGAGCAGGCCCCGGGCGCCGGTGAGGTCACCCCGACCACGGGCACCGACGGCATCGCACCGACGGAGGCGCCGACGACCGCCCCCACGGTCGAGGAGGGCGCGCCTGCCCCGGAGGCCACCACCGGTGCAGCCGAGACCGACAGCGGCCTGCCCGCCACCGGCGACGGCGCCGCAGGCACCCAGCCGCTGGACGGCAGCCAGACCGGCACGGACACCGGCAGCGGGACGGACACCGGCACCGGATCGGGCGCCGGCCAGCTCGGCTCCGACGGTGCGGCCCAGCAGGGCGCGACGGGCGGCGACGCCGGAGCGGCTCCCGCCGCGCCCTGAGCGGCGTCCCGCCGATGCCGGCGCGAAGCGCCGTCCCGGGCGGTACGTGACGCATCCGCGTCACGTACCGCCCGTTCATTGTCCGGCGCAGGGAGCAGTCCTAGCGTGGAGATGCCGCGAATCCACGGCACGTCAGAAGTGATTGCAGTTCCCGTTCCGCAGAGGAAGGCAAGACACCATGGCCGATCCCCAGAGCCCCGTGAAGGACGCCAACTACGACCTCCTGTCCATCCTGGAGGCGTCGCTGAAGATGGCGTGGAAGGTGGACGCCTACATCAAGGACGCCGACGCCGCAGGCGACACCGAGCTGGCGGACTGGTTCCGCAAGATCCAGGAGAACAACCTCAAGGCCGGCACCCAGGGCAAACGGATGCTGATCGAGCGCCTGCAGAAGGAGTCCGGCTGAGCGTCCCGCTCACCACGAGCTCCACCGGGTCCGGAGGCGCGAGCCCCAGACCCCGCACACGGGCTCCGGCGCACTGCTGCGCCGGGGCCCGTCCCTGTGCCGGGCCGGCCCCCTCCGCTCACGCCCGCCCCCGGAAGCGGTCCTTGGCCTGCAGGACGAAGCGGTAGTAGTCCCCCAGGGCCAGCCCGCCGGCCGCCGGCTCGTCGAGCACCACCGTGGCCCGGCGGTGGAACTGCAGCACCGAGGCCGGGCACATGCTCGACACGGGCCCCTCCACCGCGGCGGCCACGGCCGAGGCCTTGCGCTCGCCCTGCGCCACCAGGACCACCTGCCGGGCCTCGAGGATGGTGCCCAGGCCCTGCGTGACGCAGTGCGTGGGCACCTCCTCGTCGTCGGCGAAGAACCGGGCGTTGTCGGTGCGCGTCTGCGCGGAGAGCGCCTTGACCCGGGTGCGGGAGGACAGCGACGAGACCGGCTCGTTGAAGCCGATGTGGCCGTTCGTGCCGATGCCGAGGATCTGCAGGTCGATGCCGCCGGCCTCCGCGATCGCCCGTTCGTAGTCCTCGCACGCCCGCTCCAGGTCGCCGGCCCGGCCGTCGGGGAGCCGGACCCGGGAGCGGGGCAGGCGGAAGGGGCGCGCGACCTCCCGCTCCAGGAAGGTCGCGTAGCTGCCCGGGTGGCCGGGCGGCAGCCCGACGTACTCGTCGAGGGCGAAGCAGCGGATCCCACCGAGGTCGAGCGCGCCCTCCTGCTGCCGCCGGGCCAGCTCCCGGTAGATCCCCACCGGCGACGACCCCGTGGCCACGCCGAGCACGGTGTCGGGCTTCCGCGCGATATGGGCGGCGACGAGGTCGGCCGCGTGCGCCCCCACGTCCGCGGCGGTCGGCAGGATGACGACGTCCACGGGAGTCCTCCTCGGTGCGCAAGTCCGGTGCCCAGATTGTCCCCCGGCGCCCGGTCCGGGAACACCCCGGGAGGCCACGACGGCGGCGCCCCACGACACCCGCGGCCGCCGCCGGTACGGGGATCCTGACCCGCGTCATCGTGGTGCTCCCGGGTCCTGCGGGCCCGTGGCCGGCCGGCGCCGGCCGTTGAGCAGGACGGCGACAAGGGTCAGCGCTGCCACGGCGGCCAGGCACACCAGCGCGGCGGGGTACCCCAGGACGGGGGCGGCCAGGGCCAGCAGGTACGGCCCGGCCAGACCGGCGTAGGCGAGGCTGTAGTACACGGCCACCACGGACCCGAGCTCCTCCGGCGCCGCCAGCTCCTCCACCTCGGTCAGGCCCACGATCATGCACACCCCGTACCCGAGACCGAGCAGGATCGCGGCGGCCGCCGCGGCCGGCGGACCGGGCCGGGCGGTGGCGAAGGCGGCCACCAGGCATCCGGCGGTGACGAGTGCCAGCCCCACCGCCCCCGCGCCCGCCCCGCCGGAACCGTTCAGCCCGGCGTGCAGCCTCCGTCCCCAGGGCTGGACGGCGGCCCCGGCCACCAGGGCGAGCGCGGCCAGGAGTCCGGGGAGCACCAGGCCCAGGCCACCACCGGGTCCGACGGCGTGGGCGGGCAGCGTGGTGAACACCAGCGTGACGCTGCCGAAGACCCACGGCGCCATGGGAACCACCACCCCGCGGAAGCGGGCCGTCGTGGCCGAGGCCGGGACCAGACGGGCCCGGCCTGTCCCCCGCGGCCGAGCGGGCCGGGTCTCGGGCGCGCGGAGGAGCAGCACGAGGGCGACGGCGGCCAGCACCAGGTGCACCAGGTAGGGCACCAGCAGCGGGGCCGGTCCCCACTGGGCGAGGACCCCTGCGACCAGCGGGCCGACCCCGAAACCGGCGGTCAGCGCCAGGGCCGCCCGGCGGGCACCGGCCGCCGCCGGGGCGTCCGTGGAGAGCTCCTTGATCCAGGCCGTGCCGATGCTGAAGACGGTCCCGGACACCACCCCGGTGAGGAAACGACCGGCGTACAGCCCCGCCACGCCCCACTGCCCGGTGATCAGCACGGCGGTGGCCACCAGGGACAGGGCGGCGAAGGCGATCATGAGCCGCCGGCGCCCGTGCACGTCGCTGGCCCGCCCGCCGGCCACCAGCCCCGGGATCAGCCCGAGGGCGTACACCCCGAAGACCGCAGTCGCCTCGGCGTCCGAGAGCCCCAGCGTGGACCGGTAGGCCACCAGCAGGGGGACGAACTGGTTGGCCCCGTACCCCACGGCGAACATCGCGAGGGCGGGCCACCGCCACGACCCCGCACGGCCCCGGTCGCCCGGGCTCACCCGGCGGTGGTCGGCGTCCCGGCGAGCTCGCACGCGGCGCGCAGCAGCACCGCGACGCCGTCCGCGCAGGCCTCGGGCGTGGACCACTCCCGGGCGTTGTGGCTGATCCCGTCGTGCAGGCCTGGCACGAACACCATCCCGGCCGGGCCCACGGCCGCCATCTCGCCGGCGTCGTGGGCCGCCCCGGAGATCATCTCGCGGGAGCTCAGGCCGAGGTTGGAGGCGCTCTTGGCCAGGGCCGTGCGCACCTCCGGGTCGAACTCCACCGGCGGGGTCCGCGCCGTCACCCGGACGGAGACGGCCACCTTCGCCTCCTCGGCGGCCCGGTGGATCGCGTCGTCGAGCGCCTCCTGCGCCGCCGCCATGTGCCCGGCGTCGGAGCAGCGCATGTCGATGGTCATCAGCGCCGAACCGGGCACCACGTTCGTGGCGTTCGGCTGCTGCTCCACCCGTCCCGCGGTCGCGCGCATGTCGCCGTACCGGCCCGAGCGCACCATCTCGTGGAGGGCGACCGTCACCAGGGCGGCCGCCAGCCCGGCGTTGTGGCGCAGCTCGTAGGGGGTCGTGCCGGCGTGGGCGGCGACGCCGGTGAAGACCACTTCTTTCCACGTGATCGCGAAGATGCCCGTCACGAGTCCGACCTGGAGCTCCTCGGCCGCGAGGACCGGGCCCTGCTCGATGTGGCACTCCAGGTAGGCGTACGGCTCCGGGGCGGGGACGGGGTCGCCGTCGGTGAAACCGTGCCGGTCGAGCTCCTCGCCCACCGTGACGCCGTCGCGGTCCGTGAGGGCGCGCGCCTGCTCCAGGGGGATCCGGCCGGCGGCCACGGAGGAGCCGAGGGTCACCGTCTCGAACCGGACGCCCTCCTCGTCGGTGAAGATCACGATCTCGAGCGGACGCTGGGTGGTGACGCCGGCGTCGTTGAGCGCGCGCACCACCTCGAGGCCGCCCAGCACGCCGAGCGCGCCGTCGAACCGGCCGCCGGTGATCACGGTGTCCAGGTGGGAGCCGATCCGCACCGGGGCCAGGCGGTCGTCGAGGCCGGGGCGGCGGGCGTAGACGTTGCCCATCCGGTCGTAGCGCACGCTCAGCCCGGCGTCCTCGAACCACTCGAGCACCAGGCGGCGCCCGGCGAGGTCCTCGTCGGTGAGGGCGAGGCGGCGGACTCCGACCGTGCCGGCGTCCTCGTCGTCGTAGGCCCCGATGCGCGCGAGCTGCTCCAGGGAGGACCACAGCCTGTCGCGGTCGACCTCGATGATCTCCGGTGAATCCGTCATCCCCAGCTCCCGTTCCGCGTGCGTCCTGCCGTTCCCCCACTCTGGCCGACCCGGCGGGCGCAGGGAAGACGGTGCGGGAAGAACGGCGCGGGGAAGACCGGACAATGACCGGCCACCCCATTCCCCGATCCCCCTCGCACTCCTACGCTGTGACCATGGCCACAGAACAGACCCGCCCCACCGTCAACTCCGACCTGGGCGAGGGCATCGGCCTGCACCGCTTCGGCAACGACCCCGAGCTGCTGCAGATCGTGGACCTCGCCAACGTCGCCTGCGGGTTCCACGCCGGGGACCCGGACATCATGTCCGCCACCGTCGCCGCCGCGGTGGAGCACGGCGTGGCGATCGGCGCCCACCCCTCCCTGCCGGACCAGTGGGGCTTCGGCCGCCGTGCCATGGTCCTCACCCCGGAGGAGGTCGAGTCCCTGGTCCGCTACCAGGTCGGGGCCCTCACCGGCTTCCTGCGCCGGCACGGCGCCGAGCTGAACCACATCAAGCCCCACGGCTCGCTCTACGGCATGGTCGCCCGGGACGCCGCGCTCATGGAGTCCGTGGCGGCCGTGGCCGCCGACTACGGCGTCGCCGTCCTCGGCATGGCCGGCACCCCGCACGAGAGCGTCTGCGCCGAGCGCGGCGTGCCCTTCGTGGCCGAGCTCTACGTGGACCTGGACTACAACGCCGAGGGCGGGCTGATCATCCAGCGCACCCCGCACGCCACCGACCCGCAGGCGGCCGCGGACCGCGTGCGACAGGCCCTGACCGAGGGCTCCATCCACGCCGACGACGGCACCGAGCTGCCGATGCGCTTCGACTCCGTGTGCGTCCACTCCGACGCCCCCGGGGCGCCCGCGGTGGCCCGGGCCGTCCGCGAGGCGATCGACGCGCTCCGGACGGCGCCCGCCTGACCCGGCCGCACGGCGCCGCCGCGCCCCGCAGGACTTCCCGCAGGACCTGACGCAGGACACCTGAAGAATCCACCGAAAGGACCCACCATGGCCGAGATCCAGTCCCCGCTCCCCGGCGTCTTCTACCGCAAGCCCGGCCCCGACAAGGACCCGTACGTCCAGGAGGGCGAGCGGGTCGAGACCGGCCAGGTCATCGGCATGGTCGAGATCATGAAGCAGTTCACCGAAGTCCACTCGGACGTCGCCGGCACCCTGGAGAGCTTCTCCGTGGAGGACGCCGCCATGGTGAACCCGGGGGACGTCCTCGCCGTCGTCGACGAGGGCTGAGCCGTGGCCATCTCCACGCTCCTGGTCGCCAACCGGGGCGAGATCGCGGTGCGCATCATCCGCTCCGCGCAGGACATGGGCATCCGCACCGTCCTGGCCGTCAGCGAGATCGACCAGCAGTCCCTGGCCGCCGAGCTCGCCGACGTGGTCGCCGTCGTCGGCCCCGCCCCGGCCCAGGCCTCCTACCTCAACGCCGAGGCGATCGTGATCGCCGGCAAGGAGACCGGCTGCGACGCCGTCCACCCCGGCTACGGGTTCCTCTCCGAGAACGCGGCGTTCGCCCGGCGCGTCCAGGAGTCGGGGATGACCTGGGTGGGACCGGATCCCGACGTCATCGACCTCATGGGCCACAAGACCCGCGCCCTGGAGGCCGCGATCGCCGCGGACGTGCCCGTCCTCCCCGGCTCCAACGGGCCCCTCGAGGGCGACGACGACGCCGTCCTCGCCCTGGCGCGGGAGGTCGGGTTCCCGCTGGTGATCAAGGCCTCGGCCGGCGGCGGCGGGCGCGGCATCCGTCTGGTGCGGGCCGAGGAGGACCTGCTGAAGACCGTCGACGTCGCCCGCGCGGAGGCCTCCGCGAGCTTCGGGGACCCGACCGTCTACCTCGAGCGGTACGTGGAGCGCGCCCGGCACGTGGAGGTGCAGGTGCTCGGCGACGGCGAGACGTTCCTGCACCTGGGCGACCGCGACTGCTCCCTGCAGCGCCGCTCGCAGAAGATCGTCGAGGAGGCGCCGGCACCGGACCTGCCCGACCACGTCCGCGAGCGCATCCGGGAGTCGGCGGTGAACCTGGCCCGGCTGGCCGGGTACACGGGCGTGGGCACGGTCGAGTACCTCTACGACCCCGTCCGGCACGAGGCCGCGTTCATCGAGATGAACACCCGCCTGCAGGTGGAGCACCCCGTCACGGAGTTCGTCACGGGTGTGGACCTGGTGGCCGAGCAGCTGCGGATCGCCTCCACCGGGCGGACGGAGCTGCGCCAGGAGGACATCCGCTTCGACGGGCACTCCATCGAGTGCCGGATCAACGCCGAGGACCCGGACCGCAACTTCCTGCCCAGCCCGGGCACGCTCACCCGGCTGGACTGGCCCGAGGGCGAGGACTACCGCGTGGACACCGGGGTGCGCAGCGGGGACACCGTCGCGCCCTTCTACGACTCGCTGCTGGCCAAGCTCGTCGTCCACGGCCACGACCGTGCGGAGGCCGTCCGCCGGATGAGCGAGGGCCTGGCCGCCACGCACATCGAGGGCATCAAGACCACGGTGCCGCTGCTGGCGCGGCTGGTGACTGACCCCGTGTTCGAGAAGGTCGGGCACTGGACCACGTACATCGAGACCGAGATGCTGAGCACGGGGAGCCCCGAATGACCGAGCAGTCGACCGAGACCATGTACCTGCCCACCGCCCGGTACACCTGGGGCGGTGACGAGTTCCTGTTCGTGGAGTTCGACGAGGCCATGAACCTCACGGCCAACTACCTGGCCACGGCGGTCGCCCACGGGCTGGAGCAGCTGGACCTGGACGGCGTCGTCGACGTCTGCCCGGCCAACGCGTCCCTGCTGGTGCGCTTCGACCCGGACGTCCTCGCCGGCGAGGACCTCAAGCGCCGCACGCAGGAGCTCGAGGCGCAGGCGAGGACCGCCACCCAGCACACGGTGGAGACCCGGATCATCGAGGTGCCGGTCTGGTACCAGGACCCGTTCACCGCCGAGGTCTCCCAGCGGTTCCGCGAGGGCTACCACCAGGAGCCCGGCGGGTCCGACCTCGACTTCGCCGCGAAGGTCAACGGCCTGGACGGCGCCGACGAGTTCGTCCGCCGCCACCACGGGTCCCCGTGGCTGGTGTCCATGGTGGGCTTCGTGGCCGGGCTGCCGTTCCTCTACCAGCTCGTCCCACGCGAGCGGCAGCTGCAGGTGCCCAAGTACCTCAGCCCCCGCACGGACACTCCCCCGCTGACCGTGGGACACGGCGGGTGCTTCGCCTGCATCTACTCGGTGCGCGGGGCCGGCGGGTACCAGATGTTCGGGGTCGCGGCCGCGCCCATCTACGACCCCGGCCAGGAGCTGCCGGACTTCGAGGACTTCCTCATCCTCTTCCGCCCCGGGGACCTCGTGAAGTTCCGGCCCGTGGACGAGGCCGAGTACCGCGCCATCCAGGAGCAGGTCGAGGCCGGCACCTGGCGGTACCGGCAGGCCCCCGTGACCTTCGACGTCGAGGCCTCGATCGACGATCCCGAGTCCTACAACCGAACCCTTCTGGAGGCCCTCGATGGCGCTGACAATTGAGCAGCCCGGACTGCTGACGACCGTCCAGGACCAGGGGCGGATCGGGTACTACAACGTGGGCATCCCGCAGGGCGGTGCCATGGACCAGGAGTCGGCGCAGGCGGCCAACAAGCTGGTCGGCAACACCGCGGCCGAGGCCGTCCTGGAGTGCACCTACATGGGGCCTTCGTTCACCGTGGACGCCCCGACGACGATCGCGGTCACCGGCGCCGATATCCCGGTGCTGCTCAACGGGACCGAGCAGTCCGCGTGGACGCGGATCGAGCTCGCCGAGGGCGACGCCGTGAAGTTCGGCGTGCTGCGCGGCGGCGCGCGGTTCTACCTGGCGGTGCGCGGCGGCGTCGACGTGCCGGAGGTGCTCGGCTCCCGCTCCACCTACGCGATCGGGCGGCTCGGCGGGGTGGACGGGCGGAAGCTGGAGGCCGGCGACGTCGTGCCCGTGGGCTCTCCTGTCGGGGAGCTGCCGTCGGTCGCCGAGATCCCCGAGAGCCTGCGGCCGGCGCTCGGCGGGGACCAGGAGCTGCGGATCGTGTGGGGCCTCTACGACCACCTGCTCACCGACGAGGGCCGGCGCCGGCTGGTCGAGGAGGAGTGGAAGCTCACCCCCGTGGCCGACCGCATGGGCCTGCGCTACGAGGGACCCGGCGTGGAGTGGATCCAGCGGGAGCAGCCCTTCGGGGCCGGCCAGGACCCCTCCAACATCGTCGACGCCGGCTACGCCGTGGGCTCCATCCAGGTCCCCGGCGGCACCCAGCCGATCGTGCTGCACCGGGACGCGGTCTCCGGCGGCGGCTACGCCATGGTGGGCACCGTGATCTCCGCGGACATGGACCTGCTGGCCCGCGCCACCCCGGGGACATCCACCCGGTTCCGGGCAGTGTCGATGGAGGAGGCGCTGGAGGCCAGGAGGGAGCGGGCGCGGCGGATCGAGGGGCTCTGGGGGCTCTGACGCTTTTCCGGTGATGTAGCGGTGCCCCGGGGCGAGAGATGCCTTGGGGCACCGTTGTCCGGTGCCGCTCGCCGTTCCGACCGGTCAGGGCTGCTGGTCAGTGCTGGTGGTCGGGGTCGTCGTCGCGAACCGCGCCCGGTACTGGCTCGGCGCGAGGCCGAAGCGGGCCACGAAGGCCCGGCGCATGGTCTCGGTGCTGCCGAAGCCGGCGGCGCGGGCGGTGGCGGTGATGCTGTGACCGGCGTCGAGCAGCCCCTTGGCGTGGTCCAGGCGGGTGCGCTCGACGAACCGGGCCGGGGAGACGTCCAGTTCGGCCGCGAAGAGGCGGGCGAGGTGCCGGGGGCTGACGCCGACGGCGGCGGCCAGCGCGTCGGTGCCGTGGTCGAGCGCCGGATTCGCCGCGACGAGGTCGGCGGCGGCGCGCAGCGCGGGGGTCCGCGGCGGACGCAGCTCCAGGGGCGCGGAGAACTGGGACTGGCCGCCGGGGCGCTGCATGAACATCACCAGGTTGCGGGCCACCTCGCGGGCCAGGTCCGGCCCGTGGTCGTGCTCCACCAGGGCCAGGGCCAGGTCGATGCCGGCCGAGACACCCGCCGAGGTGAACACTCCGCGGTCCTCGACGAAGAGGGCGTCGGGCTCCACCGTGATGTCGGGGTGGGCGCGGGCCAGGAGCGCGGCGTGGCGCCAGTGGGTGGTCGCCCGCCGCCCGGACAGCACTCCGGCCGCGGCCAGGACGAAGGACCCGGTGCAGATGGAGACCAGCCGGCGCGGTCGGTCCCGGAGGCCCCGGACCGCCTCGACGAGGTCCTGGGGGATCGGGGCGGCCACGAGGCCGTCGCCCCCGGCGACGACCAGCGTGTCCACGTCCGCCAGTTCCGAGGCCGCCGAGTCCACGGGCAGGGGTGTCCCGATGGAGCTCGCCACCGGGTTCCCCGACGCTGAGGCGTAGGCCAGCGCGTAGTCAGCACCGAGGCCGTTGGCCTCGGCGAACACCTCGGCCGGGCCGGCGACGTCGAGCATCTTCACGCCGTCGAACACGAGGAAAACCACACGCCGGGAGCTGGTCATCACGGCCTCACGCTATCGTCCGCACCGCCCCCGGTTCACTCGGGCCAGGCGTTGTCCTGGATGATCCGCACGAAGTTCTCCCGGTGGAAGTCGGGGTCGAAGTGGGCGAGCACGTCGTCGTTCATGGTGCCGAAGGTGGTCTCGGGGCGGTCGGCCATGCCGTGGTAGAACGCCCGGAGGATCTGGTTCTTGAAGTCCGTGCGCGGGTGCGCGGCGACGACCGCGGCGCGGTCCTCCTCGCTGATCTGGTCCAGGTCCAGCCCCAGCACGTCGGTCTCCACCCCGAGGGTGACGACGGCGACCTCGGGCGCCAGGTGGTGGGGGATCTCCGGGGTGGTGTGCAGGGCGATCGCCAGCCAGACGTTGCGCGCCTCCTCCGGCGACCGGCCGTGGTCGCGCAGGAAGCCCTGCGCCGCCTCGGCGCCGTCGATCTCGAACCGCTGGTCCTTCGTGCGGTGGGCCGAGGTCAGGCCGAGGTCGTGGAACATGGCCCCGACGTAGGCGAGCTCGGGATCCACCTCGAGCCCCCGTGCGGCGGACTTGAGCATCCCCCAGAGGAAGACCCGGCGGGAGTGGTTGAACAGGCTCTCGTCGGCGGCCTCCCGCACCAGCGCGGTGGTGTCGCGGACCAGGGCGGAGTCCGGGACGGTGATCCCGGCGATCGTCTCAGGCACAGTGTCTCCTCGTGATCGGTGCATGGTGTGGACCGGCTCGTCGCCGGTCCACCTCCACCCTCCCGCCTCGCTCGCCCTACCGACACTGTCCCGACGGACCATCTCCCCACAGATCCGGACATCTCGGTGGGGTGCTGCCTCCGGTCCGTCCCATCGGGATCGGTGAGGAAGCCCCTCCGGAGCGGAGCGGTGGCTGGATACAGTGGAACGTCCCCTCCGCGGGACGACCGGAGCACCGACCAGGGAGAGCGCCCCACCGTGAACCAGCACGTCCGAGGCTTCTTCGAGCTGCCCTCGGGACGCGGCCACCGGGTGCCAGCCCTGCGGGTGGGGGCGGGCATCGCCCTTCCCCTGCTGGTGATGCTGCTCCTCGGCCGGCTGGACCTGACCGTCTACGTGATCTTTGGGGCACTGACCGGGGTGTTCGGCCGGGCGGAGTCGCACCGGCTGCGGTTCCGGCACCTGGGCTCCGCGGGAGTGCTGATGGGCGTCAGCATCGTCGCCGGCGCGACGGCATCCCTCGCCGGGACGGGGCCCTGGGCCGTCGTGCTGGCCGGGACCGTGCTGGCGGGAACGTTCTCCGTCCTCTCGGACCGGCTCGGTCTGCGCCCGGCCGGCCCGTTCTTCTTCCTCTTCGCCTTCACCACCACCGCCGGCGTCCCGTTCGCCGGTCCGCTGTCGGAGGCGGCGCTGGCCGTCGTCGGCAGCGTGCTCACCGCGGTGGCGCTGGGTCTGGCCGGCACGGTGACGGGTCCGCGCTGGGATCCGCCGCCGCCGTACGGGCCGCTGCCGTGGTCCGCGATGCTTCTGCGCGCCGGCCGCTACGCGCTCGCCGTGAGCCTGGCCGGCGCCGTGGCCACCGCCCTGGGGCTGGGCCACCACAACTGGGCGATGCTCGCCGCCACCGCACCGCTCGCCGCCGCAGGTCTGGCGGGGCGGCTGAACCGGGCCGTGCACAACGTCGTGGGCACCTACGCCGGCGTGGGGCTGTCCGCGGCGCTCCTGACCGTGGACTGGACCCCGCTGCAGCTGGCGCTGCTGCTGGCCCTGCTGCAGTTCGCCGGGGAGGTCTACGCCGTGCGCCACCACAGCCTGTCGCTGGTCTTCATGACCCCGGTGGCCCTGATGATGACCGGCTTCGTCGTCTCCGTCCCCGCCCACCGACTGGTCCTCGACCGCGCCGTGGAGACCACCATCGGGGCCGGGGTGGCCGTGGCGCTCGTCCTGGCGACCGAGCGGGCGGTGCGGCGGGCCCGAAACTCGGGGCCGGTCGGCGCGTCCGGCCGCTGAGATCAGAAGAGGGCACCCTGTGCGTCAGCCGACTCTGGTGGACCGCGGTCGTCCATGTCCTCATCGACACTGCTCATCTGCACTTTGTAGATGAGCAGTGTCGATGAGGAGCCCACCACTGTGGATGTGCTCTACGCGGGCGGTGCGGCGGGCTCGCCGCGTCCTGGAGCCGGGCCGCCCGAGCGTCCGCTGACCGGCTGACCCCTTGACGCCGGACGCGGATATCGGTTTGTGACGGTCCCCGAGATGCAAACTCCTCATTGAATGGCATCTAGTTGCAAGTGCAATTTACGATTCAGTAAAGCGAGAACGAGGGGTAGCAACATGGGGAACAGGCGGCTCACAGCCGCCTCGGCAGTGCTGATGACAGCAGCACTGGTCACGGGGTGCAGCAGCAGCAGCGGGGCCGAGACGGCGCCTCCGCCCGGCCAGATGGTCGTGATCGCCGGGGACCGGCAGGGGATGCCGTCGATCGTGGACGAGTCCGGGCGTGAGCCCGAGATCGTCATCTCCTCGCTGCGGGAGGAGCTGAAGGGCCGCTTCGACCGCGACATGACCGTGTCCGTCGTCCCCGCCGACGGGGACCCCCGGACCGCGCAGACCGAGACGTACGAGCTGGACACCGACAACCCCACCCAGCAGAAGGAGTCCCCGGAGAAGCGGCTGGAGGAGCTCAGCGAGAACCTGGCGGCCCTCCAGTCCACCGCCGGCGAGTCCGACGTCCTGAGGGCGCTCGACATCGGCGGACGGCCCACCGCGGACGCGGAGAACAAGGCCCTCTACGTCTTCGACAGCGGGGTCTCCACCGCAGGCCCGCTGGCCATGCAGAACGGCCTGCTCGGCCCGGAGACCGACGTCGCCGAGATCGTGGGGCAGCTGCGGACCACGGGCAACATCCCGCACCTGAACGGTGTGGAGGTGCACTGGTGGGGCCTGGGCCAGGTGATGGACCCGCAGGGCACCCCGCCGGTGTGGGCCAAGACCAAGCTCGAGGAGCTGTGGACGGCCATCGTCGAGGCCGGAGAGGGGACCGTCGTCTTCCACGACGACGCGGTGCAGGCCACCGCCCCGACCGGCGAGCTGCCGGCGGTGACCCCGGTGACGTTCAGCGACGTCGTGGCCAAGCCCGTGGCGGTGACCATCCCGGAGTCGCAGATCTCCTTCCAGCCCGACACCGCGGAGTACGCCGCGCCGGACGCCGCCGCTCGGACGCTCACCGAGCTCGTCTCCACCCTGGAGACCTCCTCGGCCGAGGCCCTGTGGGTGACCGGGTGCACGGCCAATCCCGAGGGCGTCGCCGCGGAGTGGATGCAGCAGCTGTCCGAGGAACGAGCTCGCACGATCGCCCGGTCCCTGGAGGGCGCCGGGCTGAGCACGACCGTGCACGTCCAGGGGCTGGGGCCCGCCTGCCCCGGCCGCACGCCGGAGACCGAGGGCGGCGAAGGACTCGAAGCGGCCCAGGCCAAGAACCGCCGGGTGCTGATCACCTCCACCAAGCCCGCCCCTGTGGCCGTCCAGGACTGAGACAGGTCCCGGCCCCGGCGCCGCCCGCCGGCGACGGGCCCCGCTGCCGCCGGTTCGTGGGCAGCTCCCGCTCACCAGGTCCCGACGACGTCGCGCGACCACGACAGCAACCCCATGACTCGGCGGCCCGGAATCGGGAAAGGATCCCACGATGAGCACAGCTCCCCCTGAACAGTTCCGCACCTCCTTCCCGGCCTCCCCCGCCGTCCCGGGCCCCGACATCCCCGGCCGGCCCGATCACGCGCAGTTCACCGACGCCTGCTTCCAGGACGGCCTCGCGGACGCGGCGCGCGGGATCTACGACAAGTACTCCTTCACCTCGCAGGCGCCCACGACCTTCGAGCACCGGTGCTCCAGCTGGCTGGGCTTCGCGCTGAGCAAGGCGATCGACCAGCGGCACGACGACCTGCACGCGGCCCGGGACATCGCCGCCCAGGCCGAGACGGACCTCGCCCAGGTCCAGGGCCGGTGCCGTCAGGCGGAGGAGGATCTGGCCGAGGTCGAGTCGCGGATCGACGAGACCCGGGCCCTCCTCGAGGACCCCCGCGACCCCCTCTACGAACCGCTCACCGAGATGCTCTCCTCCCCCGAGCCGGTGGACAAGAAGGCGGCGAAGAAGTCGCGGAAGGCCTCCCGGCCGGCGCTCCACGCGGTCCGGCCGGTCCTCCACGCGCTGCGCCGGCTGGGCTCCTGGTTCTGGCGCCGGCCGTGGGCCCACGTGCTGCTGTGGATCCCGCTCGTGGCCGGCGAGGTGGGGCTCATCTTCGGGATCACCCAGCGGCTGGGCGACGACCCGCGGACGGGACAGCTGCTGGCCCTGTCCGTCTCCGCGCTCGCGGTGGCGGTCGCGTGGCTGGCCATCCCGCCGCTCATGAGCTCCGCCGCCTCGGGCGCCCGGAAGGTCCTCAGCGCGATCGCCGTGACCCTCTACGTGGTGACGATCCTGGCGCTGGGCTGGCTGAGGTACCTCACCTCCCGGCCCGATGTGCTGGAGCTGGTGGAGGACGCCGCCGATTCGTCCTTGGAGGCCGTCTTCATCCCCTGGTTCGGCGACGTCCTGCTCTTCTCGCTGTGGACGGCGCTGCCCCTGGCGCTGACCGCGGCCATCGCCCTCCTGGAGACCGACCTCGTGGCCAGGCGAACCAGGAAACACGCCGCCGCGGGCGTGGACGAGTCGACGTCCCGGCCGGTGGAGACCGAGGCGCCCGCCCCCGGGCCCCAGGACAGCACCGCCGACGACGACGTCGAGCTCGAGCACCGGCGGAACCAGCTGCTCGGCCACCTCAAGGGCCTGCGGATCCAGCGGAAGCAGCTTCAGGAGAAGGTCATCGCCCTCAGGACCGAGGAGACCCGCGCCGCGGCCGACCGGGAGAACGTGAAGCTCAGCGAGAGGGCGATCGACCAGCGCACGCGCGCGCACCTGCAGTCCCTGCCGCAGATGGTCCGTGACGGCTTCCTGTGCTACCTCCAGGGGCTGGAGCAGGCCCTGGCCGATCCCACCGTGACGGCGCACCTCCACGAGGCCGCCGCAACGTACATGGCCCGGTACGAGGTGGCCGCTGAGGCCAAGATGAACGAGTACCTGGTCTATCTCGACGAGCACCCCCTCGCGCAGACCGCCGGCGCGCGCGGCGCGAGGGATGTCTGATGTCCGACGACCTCACCGGCTGGCTCGTCGCGGCGTTCCTCCTCCTCGTGATCCTCGCCCTGCTCGGGAGCTGGGTCCTCCGGCGTGGTTCCGGTGAGCCCCAAGCCGCCCCCGACTCCTGCCCCGCGTGCCCGGGCGAGCTCCAGGAGTGCTCCGGCTGCGGAGGGCACTGGCGGGACCGCCGGTGCACCGACTGCCGGCTGGGCAGGACCTGCTCCCGGTGCCACCTGTCGTGGGCCTACTACGTCAAGAACGAAAGGAACGCGCGATGAGCCGTTCTCTGCTGCGCTCCGAGCACCTGCTGGCCGGTGCCCCGCCCATGGCCTCCCGGGTGGGGTTCCGGGAGCGCCGAGCCGCCCTGCGCGCCGGCCGGCGCAGCGCGGCCACGACCGTGCCCGACGCCGAGGGCCACCACCCGGCCACCCGCGCCATGGCCGCGGAGACGGCCCAGGTGGAAGCCCAGATCCACACCGCCCTGATCAAGGCGGTGGAGGGCCTGGACCGCAGGATCGCCCCGGCCGAGGCGCAGATCCGCCTGCTCACCGCCGGCCTTCCGCCGCAGACCTCCGCGGAGCCGCCCGTTCCCCGCGCGCCGATGACCGCCGCGGAGCAGGAAAGAGCCCGCGCGCAGGAGGAGGCCCTCCACCGGCACACGGCGCACCGCGCCGCGACCCTCCAGCGCCTGAGCCAGCTCCAGGAGGAGGTCGCCGAGCTGAGCCAGCAGCGCGAGCACCTGCACTCCACGGCAGCCGGCATTCTCTCCTCCTGGGCCGCCCGGTTCGACAAGCTGGTCGCCTTCCACCGCGCGGGCTTCGTCCGCGCCCTGACCCGCCGGTTCTTCCGCTCCACGCTGAAGGTCGAGGATCCCGGGAACCTGCCGATGCCCTCCTACCGCCCGACCCACGGCTGGGTCAGGGGCGAGCAGCTGTCCGTGACCGTCACCGAGGTCCATCCCGACCAGCAGCCCACGCTGCGGTGGGCCCACCTGCCCTGGAACCTGGACCGCCTGAGCGCCTCGGCGTCCCGGAACCGCTGAGCTGAGGCCCCGGAGCAGGCCAGGTGCGTCCTGTCCGTGCCGCGAGAGGGTCTCCCGCGGCACGGACAGCGCACCGTGTCCTCATGCGGCGGCCAGCGTCTCCCCCGAGGCGCACCGACGTGCGGAGCGGACCTGGTCCAGGAAGGCCGAGAAGAGTCTGCGCCGATCCGGCCCGGACCATTGGGCGTCCTCCGGGTGCCACTGCACACCGACGACCCACGTGCGGTCGCGGTGCTCCGCCGCCTTGACGACGCCGTCGTCGGTCACCGCAGCGGCCCGCAGCTCGGGGCCCCCGAGGTCGAGAGCGTGATGGTCGTGGGACCGGACCCTGAGCCGCCCGGCGCCGAAGAGGGTGGCCAGCCGGCTGCCCGGTTCCAGAGAGACCTCTTCCTCGGGGCGCACCGGCAGTCCTGGTTCGCCGCGACGCCGTGGGGCGGTGTCGAAGCCGGGGACGCGAGCGCCCATGCACGCGAGGTTGAGCAGGTGGGATCCCCTGCCGACCGCCAGAACAGCGGCGTCACGGTCGAGGGCCCGGCGGAGGAGATCAAGGGTGTAGAGGTCAGCACACAGGTCCGTGCTGTGCTCACCGGGCACGGTGTCTTCGCCCCCGTGGACGGAGGAGGCGGCGACTCCGCCGCCCAGCACCAGCATTCCGTCGGCGCCTTCGGCCAGGGCGGGATCGGGACGCTCCGGGGCGCTGGAGTCGATCAGGGTCGGACGGGCTCCGGCATTCACCAGAGTCTGCAGAGCTGTCCTGGTGAGGCGACGCGTCAGGTTCCGGCTCTCGGCGGTGCGGCCGGGGACGTTCAGCGGGACCACGACGGCCACGGTGGGCGCTCCGGCGCGCAGGCTCCACAGCCCGACAGGTGTCACTTCGTGCGCAGAGAGGCGAACGGTCTGGTGGTTCATGGGATCATCTCTTCCTTGATCGTGGTGGGACCGCTCCGCGGAGCGGGCCGGGTGCAGAAGGATCTTCGGGGTCCTCGTCGTGCTCACCGGATCCCGGCGGTCTGGGTGCTACCGCCCGGAGCCGTGATGACAGGACTCCCCATGGAAGAGCGGCCGCCCTGATCGTGGTGTCCTCAGGTTGTTCACGCTCCGTGTGTGATGCAGATCACTATGGCGCAGGGCGGAGCGTGTTGAACCCCCGAAGATGAAAGAACTTCGGCGGATCTTCACGGACGTGGAAGAAGCCGTCCTTTGCACCCGATCTCGTCACCCCGTCCCCCGGCGCCGTCGGCGGTTGGTTCAGGTTGCCCGCGCCCGGCTCTCCGCTCAGGGACGGGCGATGCGCCGCTCGCGGGCCGCCGGCCGGTTCCGGATCAACCCGAGGAGCACGAACAGGGCCAGCACCAGGACCATGCCGGCGTATCCGGCCGCCGTGGGCACCAGGCCGATCCTGCCCGCGACGGCACCGGCCACGACGGCGGGGATGCTGTGGGACAGGTAGCTGACCACGTAGATCGCCGAGAGGAGCCCGGCCCGCTCGTGGGGCGCCGCCTGCGGCAGGAGAAGGCGCAGCACCCCGAGGAAGCCGGCGCCGAAGCCGATGCCGGCCACCACCGTGGCGGCGAAGTACAGCGCGACGGAGCCGGCGGCGAGCGCCGCGATGGTGGCGGCCATGCCCACCACCAGGAGGCTCATGCCCACGGCGAGCACCCGCTCGGGCGCTGTCGAGCCGAGAAGGAGGATCGTGATCCCGCCGGTGCCCGTCAGCGCCGCGACCACGACGCCGGTGAGGACCACGGAGTCCGCCCCGGTCAGCAGTCGGACGAGGTTGGGGCCCAGGGCGATGATCAACCCGCCCAGGGCCCAGCACGCGGCCGCGGCGGGCAGCACCCACACCGCCGAGCGTCGCACGTGCGGCGGGAAGTGGACGCGCGGGCGCAACGAGGCCAGCGCCCCGGGAGCACGCTCCACGGTCTCGGGGCCGAGCGCCGTGCCCACGGTCTGCAGCACCAGCAGCCCCAGCAGCACGAGGAAGATGAGGTCGATCATCTCCGGGGCGGTGGCGACGATGAGGCTCGAGGCCACGGCACCGCCGGCCAGGCCCAGGACCGGCCCCGCACCGGTGATCACGGTCCCCAGACCCCGGCGGCCCTCCGGCTCGAGCTCGATGACGTAGGCACCGAGAGCGCCGGTGGCGGTGCCGGTCGCCACACCCTGGACCAGACGTGCCGCCACCAGAGTCGCCTCGCTGTCGGCCAGCACGAACACCAGCATCGCGGCGATCTCCAGGACCAGGGCCACCAGCAGCACCGGGCGGCGCCCGAGGTGGTCGGACAGCGCCCCGACCGTGAGCAGCGCGGTGAGCAGGGCCACCACGTAGGCGGCGAAGATGACGGTCAGCACGACCGGAGGGAAGCCCCATAGGTCCTGGTACAGCGGATACAGCGGGCTGGGCGCACTGGAGGCGGCCATGACCACCACCAGCACCGACGCCTGCACCCAGAAGGCCGCACGGGCGGGAAGCACAGGACGACGGCGGGGCGCGGCGCCAGGGGCGGAGGGCATGCGGACCTTTCACGACGGACCGGAGGAACGCGAAGATTCCGCGCGGAAATGACGATAGTTCCGCTCCAGAGGTATCACAGAGAAGCCATAGCGCCTCTGCGTCGGCCCGTTCGGGGAGGGTCAGGCAGCGACACCGGGAAATACTGTGAGCGATCCGTCGCTGTTTCGTTCGATTTCGATCGCAACGTCAGCTTGGGGGATTCCTGCGTTGAGGTCATCGCCGAGGGCTCGAAGTCGATACACAGCCTCCAGAAGGTTGTCCACCTCTCCTTGCGTGAACATGATGCTGCGGAAGCCGCCGCGACGCTTCAGCTCGAGAGTCGACAGCCGAAGAAGAATGGAGGCAATTCCGGATTCCAGTTCGTCGACGCGACGCTCGTCGTCCTGCAGCGTGCGTACGAATGTCTTGAATGGGTGGCTCGCGCCCTCCAGCTGTGCATGCTCAACGGCTTGAAGAACCAGCACCCGGCGTTTCAGGGCGATCGCAAGCTTCGCAAGTTCAAGGTGTGCACGGAAGGTGCCGCCTTCCTCGGTGATGCCGGGAAATGCTTTCGCGAGGGCTCCGACTTCGACCGGTCCATCCGGAAGCCCACCCAGCGCCTCCTGCCACTTGGCAAGGCGTCTACGAGTCCGCTCAATTGACTTGCCTATCGCGTGCACGGCGGAGTCAAGGCCCAAGGACAGGCCGATGCGGCCCTGATCGAGGAGGATCGAGGTGGCCTTGTCAATGGCATCACGGCAACCGTCGAGCTCGCTGCGCTCGTTCTCGAGCTTGTCCTCGTGCAGCTGCTCCAGCAGATCGGTGATCCGCTCGATCGACTCCTGGCGCTGCTGCTCGGCATGAGCGCTGACACTGACCGCGACCGCCATGAGCACAAGGGGCGCGGCCACGGTCAAGGCCCCGGCGCTCGCGACAGCCACACCAGCGGTTGCGGCAGAACCGGTCGCCGCTCCTGCAACGGTTGCCTTACCGGCGACGGGAACAAGAGTGGCCTTCGCTACGATGCCGGCGGAGTCGACCAGGTCGCCGTAAACGGCTCCTGGATGTGCCTTGGCAGCCATGGGCTTCACAAGTCCTTTGCCGACCTGCGCGGCGACTTTTGCCGGAACCACCATTCGGTAGAGCACGTCACCGGTAGCGGCGACATTCGGCGTCTGCGGCGCTGACCTCGCCGTCTGAGCGACGAGATGCGACAACTGTTGCGCGAGCGGACTGGCTGCGTGAAGCGCAATACCGTCCTTCCGATCGCGTTTGGTCGACAATGGATGCGCTTCCAGCGTCGCGATCGGAGCAACTGCAAGTGTTGCCAAAACCGTTCTCAGTTCCGCGAGACGTCCGGGCGTCATGCCCTCATCGCCTAATACATTCGGGACGCTGACGTCCTCAGTAGCAAGTGTCCACACCGGCACGGGCGCGGTGTTATCGGCAGTCACGTCTTGTTTCCTTCCGGATCATTCCTCCCACCATAGGCGGTCTCAGTGACACCTGAGGGGGAACTCTGCGCGCAATCTGAATTCCTGGTCCAAAATGTCGTCGCTGTCCGTTCCCGTCCACCACAGGGGCGTGCCATATATGAATCGCCAACTGAAGGAGGACATGACGTCACTGGCTCAGACCGGGATGCGTGAGGCCGGCGGTTGATTGCCGCAAGCGGTGCGGGGCCGATGGCAGCGGTTGCGCTGGGCCGTGGCGGCGGCGTGGACATTCTGAGGACCGTTGACATGCTCCGATCCGAGGACAAGCGGGTGCTGCTGCACTGCGTCCAGGCCCCGAGCCGCACGCTCATGATCGTGGCTCTCCACGGTTCCCTGGTCACCGGGGCTCCGGCATGTGAGGAGCAGCTCAAGATTGCCCGCATCCTGCCGGAGGCGGAGGTGAACAGGCCGTTCGAGCGGGAACTGCGGAGCCCCGTGCCGTCCGCCGCTTGAGCCCCGTGGAGCAACGATCCGATCACCGAGCTCATCGCGTCCGATGGCGTGGCTACATTAATTGCTTAAGTGATTCGAATCCGGGAGCGCCACCATGACGAACGCCAAGAACGCCAGCAACGAGGATACTGCTGTGGGGTGTCTGGGGCTGATCCTCCTGGGGGTCGTCGGCCTCGTCATCAACTTCGTCGTGGAGCACTGGGAGTTCTTCCTTGGCGCCGGACTGGGCATCGCGGCGATCGTGGTGGTCGTCCTGGTCGCCAGGGCCACGATCCGCGGCACGGTCGGTAAGAAGCGGGCCGCGGAAGCATCCGCCGAGCAGGCCAGACGAGCACGAGTGGCCACGCTGGAGAAGGCCCGGCACGCGGGCGAGAGCGACATGCGCGCCGCCTGGCTCGAGTGGCAGCTCGGCTCCCCTCCTGCTCAGCAGGCGCCCCGGCTTCTCGCGGCAGTCAGCGAAAGACTGGCCGTGCTCCCCAAGGCCAGCTGGAACGTGGCCCAGCTCCGGATGCACGGCCGGGCGGTGTGGGGCCTCCGGAACACGTCCGACCCGTCGCCCCTACAGCGGGAGGTCGAGGCCCGCCTGGACCGGGTGGCGGCCATGATCTCCGACCTCGGGGACGGGGAGTTCGACACCGGCCGGGGCCAGACCGACGACCAGTACCTGTACCACCCGGACCGGGAGATCCGCGCCGCCTACCTCGAGGGCGGCGCTAAGGGCATCGAGACGATCATGGGCACCATTACCGCGGCCCGCACCCAGGCCCGTGAGGACGCCGCGGCGAAGGCCGCCGCGGACGCCCTGGCCCGGCAGCGAAACGCCGCGCTCAAGGCCCTGCGGGAGACCCAGCAGCCCACCGAGACCCGGGACGCCCACACCGCATGGGAGGCGGAGGCCCAGCAGATCGATGAGTAACGGGCGGGACCACCGGAGCACCTTCTTGGACGGCGCGGCCACACTTCTACATCTGCACCAGGCTCAGCACGAGGCCCACCAAATTGCCGCCGAGGAAAGCGAGAGGTGTCTCCGCGCCCCCGACCGCACAGATTGGTGAGGTCACGGAGCATGAGATCTAAAGCAGATCCCACTCCTTCTCGAGGAGACCGACCAGGTTCTCCTGCCGGTCTTCCAGCACCTGGGGAGTCCAGGAGGCTTGGCTAAGCACCTGTATCGTCAGGGCGAAGGTGGGAACACCACCGGAACTGCGAAAGTAGCTGTTTTTCTTGTCCTCGAAGTCATATCGGCCAGCCTGCGAATTCTTTCGCCTGTTTAGGAGAACAAGGTTGGCCAGCTTGTGCACCCAGTGCTGCCGTTGGGCCTCGGTGAACATTCGGACCCACTCGCTGTCCGCGGCCGGATTCTGCGGTAGGACGTGCTCGATCGAGACGACGGCGTGGGAATACGTCACACCCGGGTGATTGGCCAGCACTTCGTCGAGCCGCTGGAGTACATACCTGCGGCAAGGAGGCACCGTGTAGATATCGTCCCGGAGCGCGGCGCGCGTGGCTGCCTTCTCGCGGTCATCCAGGTCGAAGGCCGGCGCCGCCGGCCCGTGCTCCTCCACCTGCTTGAGCAGGTCGCCATAGCGCTGTTGACGGGGAGTGGCATAGGTCCTTTGCAGAAGCATGGACGCAGCCAAGCGCTCGAGTTTTCGCAGGAACGCGTCCAGCCACTGCGGGTCTTCGTGATGAGTCTTCAGGGCCCAAAGCGCGGCGGGGCGCCAGTCCTCGTTGTCGATCTCCGAGAGGCGCCGGACCCAGGCATTGACCGCTTCGGCGCCATGGGAAGCACTGTAGCTGTGGCTCGTGATCTCCGTCAGGGCATCCGCGTAGGGCACGACCCACTCGTCCACAAAGCAGGCCGCGCGTCCGGGCAGGAAGTCGGGGAGTACGGAAATTTCGTACTCCTTGAAGAGCGAGGTTGTGGGGCGTTTCTTCTGGAAGATCCATCGCAGGTAGAGGAACAGATCGTTGAACGCGCTGCGGCCGACTTCCTGTTCCGCGTTTTCCCAGCGATCGGCGTACTCCGCTCGTTTTTCGCTGTGCATGCTTCCGATGATCTTGGACTTGAGCAGGTCCGCGGTGGACAGCTCCAGTCCACGGGAGTTCATCACTGTGAAGATCCGGTAGGCGCTCTCCAGATCGGAGGTCTGAACGACGACGAGGAAGGTCTGTCGGCTGATGGTCACCGCGAGCCGTGTCCGCTCCCCGTCGCTCATCTTCACGAGAGCGGCATGAATTTCTGCGGCATTGTCACGCATCGCCTTCTGGGCGTCGGTCCCGAAAAAAGCCGCGTTCCGCGTCAGAAGATCAGTTGTGGCGCCTGGCTCTTGGATGCACTTCCGGAAGAAGACGGCGTCCCGATCGCGGACGGTCAGACGCGCCTCTCCATCCGTACCGGAGAGCAGATCCCCCTCGTCCATGATCAACTTGTTGAGCGAGGCTTCCAGCTTCGGGTCAGTGGTGAGGTCCCGCAGCACGGACAGAAGGATCGTCAAGGTGGTGAGGCGTTGCTGACCGTCGATGACCTGAGCTTCCGGATTGTGGTCGTCCTTGATCAGCACGATAGAGCCCAGGAAATACGGCTCTTCCGCGCTCCGGCCCATGTGGTCCCGGAGATCCTGCACCAGCTGCATGGCCTGTTCAGGCTGCCAGGAGTACGGCCTCTGATAGTCCGGGATCTTGAACGCGTAGTTCTTCGACAGCACGTCCAGAATCTTGTGCTCCGCGGCCTGTATCGCCTTGCTCACGCACACCTCTCTTGTGGTCCGCATTTGTTCACGACTGCGAGCCTCACCCTACGGGGTCGCCACGACGGCATGTGTTCTCGACGGAAACGGCGTGGCACGTCCTCGATGAGGCTCCGGGGGCAAACACATCCAGCAGATGTCATGCCGGCTTGCGGGATGGACAGTGGGAAGGTCCTACGATGCCCGTTTCAACCTCTGGCCATTTATGGACCGACACTCGTGGGCCCGACTACCTCGTACAGGGATGTCTCAGCATTCCTCATCTCGTTCTCGATGGCCTCCGCCAAGTTGGCGTTGTCCACGTGCACTCCCAACTCGACGTTGTTCCACTCGGCGCTCTTGGAGAAGTTGGCACTGGTCACCAAGAGAAAGCGGTGATCAATGATCAAGAACTTGGCGTGGTTGCGCACCAGCGTCCCGTCGAATGTTCTCGTACGCAGCACGGTAGCCGGGCGAAGGTGATCCGCCACCTCCTGAGTCGTAGGCGACCACTCATGAGGTTCTGTGTCGGCAGCACCGGTATCGAGATAGACCCGCACGGTGAGCTCCGGGCGCTTGCTAGCGTCCCCCAAGGCCTTCCACAGCACCGATGACCGTTGGAAGTTGAACGTGGAACACATGATGGACGTTCGGGCATTTTCCACCAGCCGAGCCACGGACCCCGTCAACGCGCCGGACTGCGCCAGGTGCCCGGGCATGGTCCACCGGGGTTCCACGGCAGTTGCGGTGGAGCGGGCACCGTGCAGCGCCCGCAGGACCACCACGGTCCGTTCGCGATCCACGCTCCCAAGCCCTGAGCGCCTCAACAAATCACGGGCAACTTCCCGCCGGCCAGGTGCAACAGCGTTCAATGCCATGGTGATAGTGGCACCGGACGCGAGACGATCGGCCACTTCCTTCGCCTCGGTTCCGGTCAGGAAACGCCCAAGGTCAAAGGCCGGCGCGTTCTCAGCCGTCGATATTTCCGAAGAACCCAAGGGTGCTCCCAGGGAGGTTGACGAGGAAGCGTCGGTCCAGGAACCTGTTGCCTCGCTCGCAGGACGTCTCGGATGCCATGGAGCAGCAGTGACAAGAGGCACCGTGCAGAAAGTCCTCAGGATCCGTCGGAGTGCGCATCGCGCAGACAGGGTCCGAGGAGCACCGAGTGGCACGGTACAGCGCTCCCTTCACCACCTGTTCGAGCCGAGCGGGTTCACTGAGCTGCACCAGTCCACCGAGCGTGCCATCGCTGTCCGAGGCGGTGGTGGCAATGAGCACTCCAGCGGCTGGGGGGCGGCCTTCGACACCTTCCCAGGCGTAGAGCCGCTCGGTGAGGCTTGCAGCCGAGTAGCCGCAGGTCATTGCCATCTCACGCAGAAGGACGTGGGCGAGGGTGTGAATCAGCCAGTAGCGCGGCGGCTTGAGGCGCTCGTCCGGGTTGACGTCGGCGGCCGTTTCCGAGAATCGCCGGTTGAAGTTCCGTCGATGGGCGTCACGATGAGCTTCCCACGTGTCGCTCGCATAGATCCGCTTCTCCCATGCCGCGACCTCGTTCTCGTCCAGCTGCAGGAACACGCCCTCACCGCGGTCCTCCGTGGCAACGGTCCATGCCGGCCGTGAGGTACGAGTCAGGGGGACGAGTCGTCGGGGCAGGTCACCCACGCGGTCCATGTCGTCGATGCGGGTGAAGCCGAGGAGGGCGTTGACCTTGCGGAGCCGTTCGACCGCGAGGACCCGCGTGATCTCGGGACGCAGTTGGGGACCACGTTGACGGGTGGACAGGGTAAGCCCGCTGGCGCGGTCCTCGTGCCGATCACCCAGTGGATCCTTCAAGAGATAGTTCCATTCAGGAACGAGCAGATCAACGGGATCCCACGTCTGGATCTTCTCATCCTGTTCCTCGTCCGACGGCAAAGGAGCTAGGGCCTGCGCAACTGCCTCGGCAAGCGACTCATCCGGCACTTCTGCAAGATCCACCTTCTCTTCGGACAGGTCACGGATCATATCCAGCTGCGATTGATACTTGGCGAGCTTGTCACCAAGTGCCAGCCGAAGGCGGTCAGCGAGTTCAACCTCTTTTTCGGTGTTGGACTCAGGCATCACGATGATGGACTGCGTCGCAGCGAACCACAGGTTGGAGGCCCCGACCAGCATGAGTTTGGTCTTGTTCTCGCAACTGGGGGCGAAAGCGTCCAAGTGCGGGTGGCGGCCGCGGCACTGGGGCAATTTGGACGCACCGACCTCGCCCTGCGCTTCATTCATGGGGCGCCGTGCCTGGCACGACTCGCATGCGATAATCGCCGACGCGCCCTTACCGCTGGTCCGGTCCACCATCCTGAGCGCCGGAAATTCCGCTTTAGAACACTTCTGCCCGTGGTGCACCCACGCGTCGTAAGGGAATTCGTCGAGGTGCCCATCGACGCAGGCCAACAAATATCGAGCCGGCACAGCTGTCTGTCGCCGGGCCTTGCGCGGGCCGGAGCCCGGCCGGCCGGTGCACTTGGCGTGCTCAAAGCGCGCTTCATCAGTACGGAAAGGATGCGTGTTCTTGTAGTCGAACCGCGGCAGAGGGGCGAGCATGTCGCACCCGGTGCATCTCAACCATTGAGGAAAGACCCGCGAGGGAACACCCAGATCTTCGCCTTCGTGCGACATGGACATCTTCTTCGGCTGCCACGGGAACGGCCGGAGCTGCACGTCCGGGGACTTGAGCATCATACGGACGACGTCCCGGAGACGGGGAGCGTGAATGATCGGCACTCCGTCCCGTCGCGCCCAGATCCGGTCCCAGTCGTCCAGCCCGGCGGGCATGATCGTGAACTGGGGCAGGTCCATGATCGCACCGGGGCCGTAAGTGTAGATCAGTGAGGAGGGGCGTCCAGAGCCCACCTTGGCGCGGTTGTGCTTGGTCCCCTTTTCGGCTTCCTGTTCGGCATCACCGAGTGGATCGAGCTCCTGCTGGGAGTCGTAGACGAGCTTGGCGGTCACGAGGCGTCCTCTTCTCCGCTCGGCATCTGCCAGACGGGGGTCTTCTCTGTTTCACGGACGAACAGCCGGTCCTTGATGGGGCTGACCAGCAGGTTGATCTCGGGCTGCACCTCGCGCATGGAGTTGGCCACGACGAACGGCGAAGAATCCTTGGACTGATCCTGTGCCCGCACGTTCTCTGCGCTGATGATGAGGGGCCCGGCCTTGCCCTCATCGGTGACGCGCTCATAGACGAGATCCTTGTGTTCTTGGCCCAGGTACTGCCGCCGCTTGATCCACTGGTCGAGTCGGTTCTTCAACCGGTTGCGCGCCGTTTCCGCCGACGTCTCATCCGAGGCCCGCTTCACGCGGGCGGTCAACGCCTCGATGAGCGCGCCGACAGCCTCTCGTTCCGAATCAATCTGCCCGGCGTTTTTCTCCGGGGAGAGCCCACCCTTGCGAGCCGCCTGCAGAACACGAGTCGCACTGACGAGCACGCCGTCGAGTCCACGGTCCATGGACGTCGCGGAGAACGGCGTGACCGACAGGGCCTCCACCTGCGCGTAGAAGGTCTCGTGGTAGTGCCGGAACTGCTCGAAGTGGGCGAGGTCCCGGGGGCGGGCCCAGTTGCCCAGACTCACCACGAGCCCCGGACGGCTCGGATCACGGCCCACGCGGGAGGATGCCTGAATGTACTCCGCGGTGTTCTTCGGCTGGCCCACCATCAGCATGAGCCCGAGCCGGGTGACGTCCACACCGACCTGGAGCATCGACGTCGCCAGGACGACATCGAACGGATTCACGTCGCGCTTGGCCGGCGTCTTGCCGGCCTTGATCTGCTCGGCGCGCTCTTTCCTGCCCTCCGTGGAGTCGAACGCAGGGTCGAAGTCGACTGCCATGTCGTCCAGCGTGGTGGTGATGTCGTCGCTCGACACCCGGGAGGTCAGCTCGGCGAGGTGGAGGTTGCCGTAGTCCGTCCCCCGCCGCCGAGGCAGTGAGGAACAGCGACGTCCTCCGCTCAACAACGTCTGCACGTCGTCGAGCATGTAACGGGCCATGCCGGCGAGCTCACGGGTCGCGTTGAAGTACCCGACCAGCGTCAAATAGGGATCGGCGACTTCTCCCGCACGATCCAGGAGCAACTGGCCCGCAGCCATGAGAATCTCCGCCACGCGGATCTCCGCCGTGGTAAGGCGGACTCCCGTGGTGCTGACCCCGACATATCGGCGCCCGGGATATTCCTCGGAGACCTCTCGCTCGGTGGAGAAGAAGGTGTTCCCCACGTCCAACACTTGAGGGGGGAACACCGTGACATCACGGCCATAGAGAGCCCGCACCTGATCGGCCGCGTTGCGCACGGTTGCCGTGGAAGCCACCACCAGCGGCTGCACTGTAGTGCCGTTGTGATCCCGCCAGGAGCACATGAGGTCGATGCCCACCTCGAAGAGACCCACCGTAGTGCCCAAAGCCCCGGTGATGAGATGAAGTTCGTCCTGAATGATCAAGTCCGGCGGGCGCAGCCGACCGACGGCGCGAACGGCCGCCGGCGGCGCGCCGTCCTGAGACGCAGGATGCTTGTTGCCGTCCTGGATCTCGCAGTGTCGGTAGTCCGTGTGGACGTAACCGTGGCGCTCGCAGTGCTTGCGGACGTACCCGAACAGGGATGCTGCTTCCCCTTCACGGGCCAATCGGGCGAATTTGTCGACGGTGGCGATGAGGAACGAAGGAGTGAGGCGGTAGATCTCTTCATCCACGGTCAGGACGGGAAGTCCTTCTTCGGCCGTACCTCCTTCGGAGAAGGGGCAGTCAGCGAACTCGTCACCGCAGAAGACGTGGACCCTGCGGGTGGCCTTCTCGGGACGAACATTGCTGACGGTGATCCGGGTGCCGCACCACGGGCACCGCTTGAACTGCAGGACGGTCACGCGTCCGCCCTTGTTGTGGTTGGCGTTGGAGACCTGCTTCTCGGCCTCGTCGAACCGCTTGGGGCTGACATCCGTGCCCACCCACAGGCCGATCCGGAAGGGCTCGGCGCCCCAGGTCTCAGGATCGGCGCGGCGGGCCATCTCCGCGGCGCAGACGAGGGCTGTGGCCCGCTGGAACTGCTGGGCGGTGAGCAGCCGCAGGGTGTACCGCATCAGCACAGCGACCCCGGACATCCCGTTTAGCTCGCCGTCCGGCGTCGTGACAATGCCCTGCCGACGGCGCATGGCGAAGGTATAGGCGGCCAGCCCCAAGTAGGCCTCGGTCTTACCGCCACCGGTGGGGAAGAACAGCAACTGCGCTTTCGCCAGATCCCCGGATCGAGCGGTTGCTGCCGGATCAGTAAGCAGGGGCAGCTGCATGAGGATGAAGGCGAGCTGGAACGTGCGCCACGAGTGAGCCAGGGGGCCTCGAGCCAGCACCTTCTGCCGGGCGTCGAAAATCCCAGCACTGGAGTCCGTGGCGCGATCACTGGCGAGCTGGGTCTGGATGCGCTGATCGGCCATGACGATGTTCATGAACCGGAAGCAGCGCAGCGCTTCCTCATTGTTCAGCAGGTGCTCGAGCCCCTCCGCGAGTTGCTTGTGCACCTGCCCGGCCTCTTCGATGAGCTCCTGCGCATCCTCCTGCAGATGAGGAGGCAGATCGGACACGCGATGCCCTTGCTGATCCAGCCACTGTGCGTAGCCCGCGACGATCGGTTCGAGACCCTCCCTGAGTTCATGGACATCGGCCTTGGCGAGCACCGTCATGTCGAGGGTGGCCGCCTCGATCTCCTCGGCTGTGGTTTGCGGAGTCTCGGAGGTGGGCAGCCAGGTGGTCCACACCTTGGTCGCGCGGCGCGACCCTTTGGCGACGTGCCAGTCGACGGAGCACGTCCGTCCGACGGCGAATTCGAGGCGGTCCCTGTACTGGAGATTCAGCCGGCGTAGTTCGGTGTCCCACTCGAACCGGGTGTCCTCCAGGACGTCACGCACCGGCAGGAAGAGATCCTCGCCTCCCGCGTCCACGTAGAGCTTGGTCTGGTACAGCCACGCGTCCACGGGAATCTTCCGCGGCGTCTCGCGGTCGTTGCAGAGCGCTACTTCCACCAGACGCCGCTTGAGTTCGGGGTCTTCATACTGGTCGATGCGTAGCACAACGTCGTCCATGAGCGGGAACGTCGTCGTCTCCCCCGCCTTGAGCTGGGCGACCTCCACGACGACGGGAATGTCCACCGGCGTCCGTTTGTAGCGAGTCGTGCTGGGCTCTTCGCCGGGCATGCTCTTGTAGACGCCCCACGACGCTGTGACTGTGAAGGATGCACAGTCCAACGGGATCTGAAAACGCAAACCCATGGACGCCGGGACCATGAGACCGCGTTTTGGAGGGTCATCGTCCACGTCGTCCTCATCGGCGTCAGCAGTGCTGTCGTCGACTGCCGTCACGGGAACACCACGGCTCTGCGAAGCCGCCACGGCGTCACCCACGTCCGTGGCAGCTTCTTCCGATCCTTCCTCCACAGGATCTACCGATCCGCCGGTCAAGCGCACCGGAGCAATTCGTCCGACAAGGTAGGCGACATCCGGAGGACCGTCGAGGACCTCCTCGTCCCCGCCTGCCGGACCGAGGAGCTCACGCTCTAAGATGTCTGAAAGGTTTTCGCGAGCTGTCCAGGAGCGATTGTCGGGCTCATAGGTGAGCTCGTAGGGAGCACGCTCGGCTCGCACGCTCGGCTGGGCATCCTTGTGGATTATGGAGTTAGTCATGCGTACTGCTCCTCAAGGATTTCCTCGGTCGACGGCAACACATTGCTCTGCTTAGCAGCCCGACGATGATTCTCTTCAAGAAGGCGGTCAAGAATTTCTACACGCGCTGCAGGATCAACTGACCATCGAGTCTTATGCCGATACGCATAAAAACCATGATTTAGCGAAACATCATCCCAGCCATAAGCTCTCATCACCGCCATATCAACCTCCACATGTATATCTCTCAGAAGGGAAATGTCAGAATCAGCCATGCTAGTAATTTCTGGATCATTTATTAGATTGTACAATTTTGTCAACCCAAGTCCACGTCTCAACATAATCGCTCGGCGGTGCACATCCAAGAGGTTGCCGACATGCTCCAGTGCATCGTTGGCAACAGGGCGAGGAAAAGTCTCAAAAACCGTACCTACCCCGTATATTAACCGTGTCTCCAGAGTGGTGCCGTACATTGCTGACCAAAGAGAATGCATCGACGAGGAGAGAGAGGCCAATAAATCTCCAGAATTTGAGGCGAAAACCACCAGGCGATCGCTAAATACAGGCCCTGTGGCTATTTTCAATGGTAGGCCTACGTCACTAACGCGCGTAATCACCAGAACCTCATCAAGCAAAGAGATTGCATTGCGCATGGCGGGTCGAGTCCGAAGGAATTGCCACCATGGCAGGTCCCTAACCGCTTTTGATTTGCCAGAACGCTCGGGTTTTACCGTATGGAAGATCCGCTCATATGGAAGCTTATATTCTCGAGCGACCTCTTCGGTCTTCCCAGTAAAATCAATTACCCAACGTGTGCCTGAACCATTAGGATTTGAGTTCAGATCTTCACCATTCAAGTACGGGAACAAGACTTCTTGATTCCGAGGATCTTCATCAATCCACTGTTGTGCTTCGGGATGGCCAAGCATAAAGCCTTTCCCCAACACGCTACACCCCTGGAAGCCGATTTCCATGTTTTCTTCCAGACGCAGGGGCTGGCCACTGACTCGCCCCGCAGGCTCAAGGAGAGAAGATATGGCCCGAACAATCGACCCTTCAGAAGCACGTTCCGAGCTCGGAGACACCTCTCCGAAAGTTCCCCATACGGCAGCATATTCCAGATTCGCACTTCGAGCAGGCCATCTGCGGCTTTGGATGGAACGGGTTATGGTAAATCCATTTCCAATCATTTGATCCAAACCAACGATACGCGTGACCCCTTGTGCAATGGTGTTTGTTGCGATCATGCCCATGCAGCCATTTATTTTCAACAAGCTTGCGGCGCGGAGGAAAAAATATGCAACCAAATCTGCACTTCCCTTAGCTTCCTTCGCCTGGATATTAACGAGCCAATCACGCATGTTTGTACCCATTGATCCGGTCAACTTTTGCCCACCAAGGAAAGGAGGATTGCCGATTATTGCATTGAATCCTCCATTAGCCATAATGTCGGGCACCGCTAAAATCCAATGCAATGGCTTCCAGCGCTCATAGTCAGTTGTCGCCGTCGGGGTCAGCCCGCGGGCAATGATGGCGTCCAGCATGGATGAGCGAGCCGCCTCGCCCACGACGGGGTATGCGCGCTCCACAGCGATCTGCAAGTTTTTATATGCCTCATTTAGTGCACGGCCAGGCTTACCGCCCAGTTTGAGACCAGCGGCTACTACACCATCGGCGATGCGGCTCAGCGTGGCCGTAAGTTCTTGGTATTCCCGCCATTGGCGCCGCTTTGTAGCCGCCGAGCGTTGGGGATCGGAGTCGTCGATTTCCGTAGCCAGCCGTCGGCGCAAACCCGCGGCTTCGGCGAGGATGCCTGAGACATCGAGATCGAAGAAGCTGACGTTCTGGGACGCGGCCTTTGGGTCGATGTGCAGACGTTCAAGTTGCTTGGCGTCGGTCAGGCCAAGCAACGAATTGCCGTGAAGGACCTTGTCGTCGACAAAGGAGAACGGCAACTTTGGGTCCAAGGACACCAACCACAGCGAGAGCTTGCACATCTCTACGGCCATCTCGTTGATGTCGGCACCGTAGAGACAGCTCGCCACGACCTGTCTCACCGCATGCGTCTCCAAACTTTGGGCGCTCCCTCGCGCGACGCCCTCTCGGTGCCACGCCTCGACGAGGCGCTTTCCGAGGTAGCGAGCAGCGGCCACCAGGAATGCGCCGGATCCACAGGCGATGTCCGCGACCTTGAGGTCGAGGATCTTGTCAGAGGAGATGGGCCTCCACTGGTCCCGCTCAGCGGTCTGGTGCGACCCCGGCGAGTAGACGAGCGGCTCCAGGGCGTGTTCCACGACTTCCTCGGCGAGGGAGCGAGGAGTGTAGTGAGCGCCGGACGTGGAACGGGATGGAGTCTCCACCACCACAAGTCCTCCGGGCGGAATGACCACAGGGCGGCCACGCAGATCGCGGCGAATGATGCCCATCCAGCTCCGTAATCGGGTGCGGAGTCCCTCGTCGGCGCCCGTCACGGTCAGAAGGGCGCGCTCAGCGTCCTCCATGCTGTCGCCCGAGGCCAATGCCTTGGCGAGCCTGGACTGGGTCGGTGCTTTAGCCGCCGGCTGGTTGTCCTTGACCCACTTGAGGATCGACTTGGCGATCACCGTGTCGTCGAGCTCTCCGTCGGAGAGGTCATCCAAGACATCTAGAGGAATCTCCGGCTCCGCTCCGTCGGTCCCCAGCAGTCCGACGACCACTCGGTCGACCTCTCGGCTGGAGTATCCCAACAGGCCCTCGTAGATGTAGCCGATCTGCTCGACGTCGATGTCCCGGAAGGAAATCCGGCGGGCCGGCTCGCCCTTCAGCTCGGTGACCTGCACCGACCGCAGCACCTCAAGCATGACGCGGTCGCTTACCGTGACGGCAAGCGTGCCACGCTCTGTGCGAGCCGTGAGGAAGGGCGTGCGCGCGGCGTCGAAAAGGGAGCCGCCGTAGGAGGGCAGGCGCATGTCCTCAAACGACGCGCCCCGGTACAGCGCCTGGGAGGTGGCGAGGAGCCGGTGCCAGGTGAGGTGGGTGGCATCCAACGATTCGGCGCCCTCGTCACGAGCCCGTTGATCGAGGAGGTCCAGCTGGTCGCTGATGCCGTAGCCCATGGCGAAGAGGCGCCCTTGCGGTAGAAGCCCGCGTTCCTCGGCGAAGAGGAGGAAGACCACGCGCATCATCACGGTGACCGCAGCTTCATACACCTCACCGCGAATCTCAGGCAGAGGGTCCGGATCGCCGCGACGCTTCGTCTCCAGTCCCGCTTCGGAGAACGCCTGTACGAGGAGCTCCACGGCCTTCCGGACCTGGACGCCGAGGGCGTCCGTGATCTCCTCGGCAGCCGCCACGGAAGCTCCGAACAACTCGGTGAGCCGCTCGGCGGGTTTCCCGCCGAGCATCCGCTTGCGCTGTAGCAGCTCGACGAACGCGTTGCGGGTTGCCGGCTCCTCGATCCAGATCTGGGAGTCGACGACGCCGGAGGCGACCATCGTGGATTCTCGGGCGCTGACGATGGCCCACCACCGTCCGTCGGTGACCACCCCGATGCGCACCCCGCTGTGGCGCAGCAGCTCTTCCATTCGGTCGATCGGACTCGCGGCCCATCCGTCGTCGAGGGCCGCGCGGAGGGAGTCGACGGGATCGACCTCGAGAACCAAGGCCCCGACGTTCTCACCATGGACGAGCACCCCCGAGGGGAGGACGGTGACGGTGTGGTTCGGCGAGCGCACTCCCGCGGCAGCATCAGCGACTGCGGGTAGAGCGAGGTCGGTGACGTAACTATTGCCCCAGCCCAGGACGTTCCTGAGCACCGTCTCGACCCATGTCTGCCGCGCCTGGCGGTAAGCATTCAAAACGCTGGTGTCATCGCGATGGGCATCCCACCGTTCCCAGGCTCGTTCGAAAACAGGTTTGATCTGCTTGAGGACGGCGAGCGCGTCGCTGTCCATCGGGGGCATGCCGTATCTCCACACGCTCTTGAGCGCGGGCACGGACAGGAACGGTCCGTCGGTGTCGACGAGCTGGAGCCAGTACCGGTGGCTCTCGGCCCCGTCTCGCGGGCGTCGGTCGATTCGGCGCAGCATCAGCGGGTCACCTTCCCCGCCGCCGCGTCCGCCGGCGTCAGTGCGAACACCACGGCGGCCGCGGAGACGTGCGGTTTGATCTCGGCATAGCGTTCCCGGATGGCGTCCACTTCGCGTTGCTCCTCCTCGGCCAGGCTGGCCAGTCGTTGCTCCATCGCCTGCATGTCCCGTCGTCGTTGATGCTGTTGGTCGTCGGGCAGCAGCGTCTGTTCCTCTTCCTGAATCTCCCGGGCGAGACGCTGCCGGGACTCGGTGAGATTGAGGCGGAAGGCCTGGAAGATCTCCCGGGCGCGTGCAACGTCGGCGTCCCGCCGTTCCTCGAGCGCGGCGGTGACGCGTTGCTGATGGCGCTCAGCGCGGCGCTCCATGGCCGAGCGCAGTCGTTCCCGGAGGTAGGAGTTGTCGGCGTTCCACTGCTCCACGAGGTACTCGCGCACCGGACGATCGGCGAGCGCAAGGTTCTCTGCGTCCAGCGTGTCGTTGAGGAGGTCTTCGACCTTGGCCTCGGCGATGTCCTGACCGCCGATCCGGATACCGGTGAGGAACACCTCCTCGTGGAGGCGGATGCCGCCACGTCCCACGAGGACGAGGCGGGACACCGCCGCCACACAGGACTGCGGAAGGTCGTCGACCACCACGGCGGTGACGCGGTTGACCTGCGAGTCGGTGCTGAACAGCGCCGAGCGCAGCAGGCGCGCCGACTTCTGCATCAGGGCGTGGCCCAGGTGGACGTAGACGAGGTCGTCCCGATCAGCGGCGGCTTGGTCGTCGAAGGTGATCGGACGCCACTGGCCTGGTGTGAGGCGAGTGTCCAGCCCGCGCAGGGCCGTCTGCCAGGAGGGGCCGAGCGCCGGGACCGCGAAGACCTGAGCGTTAGTCCACTCGTTCCCGATCTCCTCGAGCTGGGGCTGGGTGGTCAGCGCGAGGGCGGTGTCCAGCACCCGGCGGGCGTTGCCGGGGGTGAGGTGCATCTCCTCCTTTCGCTCGGCGTAGGACTGGGAGAGCTCCGTGAGCTGTCGGCTGAGGTTCATGCCGCCGGCCAGCGTGCGTGTGATGATGGCGTTGCCGGTGTCCTGCGCCGACTTGGCAGCCTTGCGAGTGCGGCTCGGGCCGGTGAAGTGCTCCTGGACCTCCGCGTCGATGACCTGGTTGGCGGAGCCGAGGTCCTGGGCGACGTTGCCGATCTTCTCGGCAATGCGACGCATGAAGTCCATGTCCGCCGCGTACGTCGTGGACTTCGACGCCGGCGCGAAGTGATAGATCTCGGGCGTGCGCTTCTGGCCGTATCGGTCGACGCGGCCGATGCGCTGCTCGAGCCGGGACGGGTTGAAGGGGATGTCGAAGTTCACCAGGCGGTGGCAGTAGGCCTGGAGGTCGATGCCCTCGCCGGCGGAGTCCGTGGCGACCAGGACGCGCGGAAGCTGTTCGGTGCCTTCGGTGCTGGGGTCGGTGCTGAAGCGGGCACGGATGTCCTCGCGCTCTTCGGCCGGGGTTGAGCCCTGGATGACGGCGAGCACGTCGTCGCTGTAACCCTTCTGCTGCAGCACGCGCACGATCCAGTCCAAGGTGTCGGCGTACTCGGTGAAGACCACGACCCGTTCGTTGGTCCATGTGCCGTCGGGGCGGCAGACGGCGTCGAGGAAGCCGATGAGCTCCTGCAGACGGGAGTCCGGGCGGTGCTCGTAGCTGCTGCCCCAGGCGGTGAGCTCTCGGATCTCCGCAGGAGTTGCGGTGCTGAGAGGGTCCGACTTCTTGCTCTGCCTCAGCGTGTTGAACTCCGGCTGGTCGAACAGGCCCTCTTCCTCGTCGGAGGCCCCACTGCCGAGGACCTCCTCGTAGTAGTCCTCGTCGTCGAGGTCCGACAAGCGTCCGACGGCGGATGCCGTTTCGTAGTGCTGCAGAGTGCGGGCAAAAGCCCACGGGCTGGAAAGGAACCGCTTTTTCAGAAGCATCGCGACGATGTCACCGGAGGACTTCTTCCCGTTAGCCCGTGCGCTGTCCACCAGGATGCGCGCCAGCTTCTCGAACTGTTCCTGCTCGTCCGCGTCGGGGGTGAAGGGAAGCGTCTTGACCTGGCGGGCCTTGAAGTCCTTGTCCTTGATTTCGGACTTGAGGCGCCGGACCGCTACCTCCTTGAGGGCTCGCTCGTCGATGGTGGCCCCGCGGCTGAAGCGCCGGCTGTCGATCATCTCCAGCAGGGCGGTGAAGGACTCTGGGTGTCCGTTGTGCGGTGTGGCGCTGAGGAAGAGGCGGTGCTCGCACTTCTCGGCCAGCGCTCGCACTGCGCGCGTGCGATCGCTGTCGACGGCGTAACCGCGGCTGCCGGGAGCGGCACTCGGGCTGGCCGGGGCGACGTGGTGTGCCTCGTCGACCACGAGGATGTCGAACGCGAAACGGCGAGCGCTGTTGGCGTCGCGCACCTGGGCGTAGGCGTCGCGGAGGAGCCGTTGCGCCCGGAGGCCGGGGAGCCAGGCCATGCTGACGATCACCCGGGGGAACAGGTTGAACGGGTTGGCGTTGAGGCCGTGCGTCCGGCGGACTTCGGCCATGAGGTCGCTGTTGACGATGACGAAGTCCAGGCCGAACTTGTCCCGCATCTCGTCCTGCCACTTCAGCGACAGGCTGGGCGGGCAGACGATGACCACGGACCTGGCCCGGTGGCGCAGCAGCAGTTCCTGGATCACCAGGCCCGCCTCGATGGTCTTGCCCAGACCGACGTCATCGGCGAGCAGCAGATTGGTGCGGGGGGCCTGGAGCGCTCGGCGGAGCGGCTCCAGCTGGTAGGCCTCGACGGTCGCGCCGGAGCGGAAGGGGGACTGGTAGGCCTTGGCGTCGGCGGAGGTGACGGCGCCCCACCGCACGGCGTCCACGAAGGCAGCCAGCGTGTTGGGGTCGTCGAAGCCTTCCGGCGTGATGGTATCGGGGAGCCCTTGGTCCGGAGCGACGGTGTGACCGACTTCGAGCTCCCACACGACGTCGAGCTCTTCGCCGAGACGGTCCTCGTCGAGGGACTGCAGCGAGACGACATGCTCCATCCGCGCCGCGGACTCGTCCGCGGGACTGCGTCCGAGCCCCTGCGTCTGGACGTCCGCGACGGCCCATCGCGAGCCGCGCACCTCGACCACCTGACCCGGCTCAGGGACAGGCGGGAGCCCGTTCCCAAGGTGCGCTTCGGTTTCTTCCTGCGCTGCGATGACGCTTTCCGCTACGGCACTCATCGGCCGCCCCGCTCTCCCTCGTCCGCGCGACGTGCAGAACGTCGCGGGGAGGCGCGCGGGCCCGTCCGGCAAGCTGCGTTCGTCGCGGGGACCGCGAGGGGGAGAACGCAGTTGGATCGCTCGGTCCACGACGTAGTCTCATGCTATGGCAAATACATGAAAATGGATCTTTAAGTTGCCCAGAGACCTCGTAGAGCGCAGACACGGCGTAAACATTGAGACGTAACCCCCATCGGGCTGCGGCTCATCAACGATTCGAGGGTCCCCTTCTCATTGGCAGACCGCGAACGTTGCACTCAGGACTCAAGGACTCAGACTCTCGTCCCCTCCCTCAGGGACAGCTGGGGTGCGAGAGCTGCGCAACCCGTAGTCAGCTCGAAGAAGCAGTCACGGACAACAACCGTTTCTGAATGGCCATCGCCGGTGCTGCCAGGTCGACCGTGAGAACACGGAAGACGTGCCCGTGCATCTCAGTCGTCACGTCCAGCGCCGGCGCCTGCTCCGTCGCCGGGTAGAGCAGGACCCCCTCGGTCCGGACGTCGCCACCCACAAGCTGCTCCTGGCTCCGGACGTACGTGTACAGCTGGTAGAGGTGCTCCGAGCGCAGCCCGCCACCGCGGTGACCGAACTGCTTCGAGAAGGCGGTCGTGAACTTGGTGTCGAGCACGATCCTCCGTCGGCTTTGTCGGTGTTCCAGCACAACGTCCGCCTCCATCACCGGCAGCAGTTGCCCCATGGAACTCGTCGACGAAGAGGGCCAACGGAGCTGCTGCTTGCCCACGGACCAGCCCTCCGGGCGGAGGTGCACTGCGAGGAACCGTCGCACGGCCTCCTCGAACAACCGGCGGAGGCCATGCTCCGACCAGTCGAGTCCTCGAATCGCCGTGCGGCCGGTCGCGTGGCTGGGCAGAGCCAGCTCGAGCAGGAGCTGAGCAGCGGCGACCATCCTGCGGTCGTCGCGGTCGAAATGGCTGTAGGTCTGTGTCCGCGGCGTCAGCGGATCCGGACGTCCCGCGGTGACGCCGAGCCGCTGCATGTCGGCCGCCGCAGCACGGCAGTCATGTGCCAGCGATGAGTCCCGGAACGGCTGGGCGGAACGGGGAACCCCCGTGCCGCCGAGCCACCGTGCGGCGGTCAGGAGCGCGGCGCAGACATAGCGGTTGCGCGGGGTATCGACCGTCAGCTCCTCGAAGTCGCACGCGACACGTCCTCGTTCGAGCAGCATGCCCCGCGCGGTGGTGATCTGGTCCACCCGGTCCCGCACGTGCGTGAGCACCTCGTGCCGAGCGACATATCCGGGAGTCAGCCCGCGTCGCAGTCGGCTTCTAACCTCGGCGAGCAGGATCCGCGCGGCCAGATCCGCGAGCGCAGTCGGGTTGCTCTCTCCCTGCACCCGCTCGGACGTCGACAGGTGCTCGTACAGCTCCGCCGCGTACAGGTAGAGCAGCCAGAGGTTCCGGATCGGAATCCGGGTCGAGCCCTCGCCGACGACGACGCCGACGGCGCCGTCGTCCGGCTCGCTCATCGTCATGCCCGGACGGCGAGCAGCCGGTCCGCTGCCGCGGCCGCGCGTTCGGGGTCGTCGAACCAGTACTCGTGCAGGAGCGGACGAATGGAGGTCTCCACCTGTTCGCGA
The DNA here is from genome assembly GCF_014636775.1 of Kocuria dechangensis. GTDB lineage: Bacteria > Actinomycetota > Actinomycetes > Actinomycetales > Micrococcaceae > Kocuria > Kocuria dechangensis. The sequence continues at coordinate 11,264 of NZ_BMEQ01000010.1, read as the reverse complement.
TACCACCCGGGGGCGTCGTCGACGACGTCGACGGGTGTCACGAAGCTGTGCCCGATCACAAAGTTGCCGCCCAACGAGGGATCCGTGCGGATCTGCTCGTTCAGCTCGTCGATGCCGGCCTTCACCGCCCGGACGAACCTCCCCGCGTCCACTCCCCGGCTCCTGATGCGGGAGGTCGTCCACTGCATCCACGCCTCGTTGAGCTGAGGTTCGAGCGTGATGAAGGAGAAGCGCCGGCGCAGTGCCAGGTCAACCAGCGCCAGCGATCGGTCGGCGATGTTCATCGTGCCCACCACGTGCAGGTTCGGCGGCAGCCACACGCCGCCCTCGTCGTCGTTCTTCTGGACGTAGGTGAGGTTCATGGCGTGCTCCTCGGAGCGCTTGGACGCCTCGATGAGCGTGAGCATCTCGCCGAGGGAACGGGCAGGATTGCCCCGGTTGATCTCCTCAATCACCATTACGTGATCGACTTCGGGTGTCTCCTGCGCCCGCTCGGCCAGGCGCAGGAACGGCCCGTCGGTCAGCACCAGCCCCGCCGCTCCGTCGTCGGTCGCCTGCGGGCGATATCCCCGGATGAAGTCCTCGTAGGAGGTGTTGGGGTGGAACTGCACCACCCGGACGGTGTTCGCACGTCGTTCGCCGGCGAGGATCCACCCGAGCCGTTGAGCCAGCCAGGTCTTTCCCGTTCCCGGGGCTCCTTGCAGGATGACGTTCTTCTTGTGCCGCAGAGTGTGGAGCACGGCCGTGATCTCCGCCTGTGGCAGGAAGCACCCGTCCGCGATGAGGTGGTCCACCCCGTAGGCCGCATCGTCGTCCGGATGGGGGTCGTCCTCCTCGGTCATCGCAGGGGCAGTCGGGAACTGCTCCGACGGAAGATCAGCGTCTGTGTCCACGGAGTCCTTCTTCCCTTCGGTGTCATGGGACATCTCCGCGATGCTGCGATGTTTCGCGGTGGGACTTAACAGATACTCCTGCACCCGACGGAGCAGACTGATGTACGCCTCCACGGCATCGTCGCTCGTGGGTGGAGGGGTCTCGAATCCGAACAGCTCTCGCACGAAAGCCCGGTGTTTCTGCCCGAGGGGGAAGAAGACGTTGGGGCGGACGTAGAACAGGCCCACGGCGGCCCTCCAGCCGAGGTCAGTTCGCTGCAGGACCGAGGCCAAGGCCGTTCGGAACTCCGCCTCGAGGTCAGGGTCGTCGAAGCGGTCGGCCCATGCGCACCCGGCGATGAACAGGCGCCAGATCCGGTCGACCTCGTCCGTCCGCTTCGACGCGTAGTGGAACCACCATGCCTGCTTCAAACGGGTCACCGTCGCTCCGACGAAGCTCGACGGCACAGGAGCATCCAGACCAAGATGCTCGGCGGCGAGTCCGGCGAACCGGGAACGGCGCGCTGGGCGCCCGTCCTGGCTGAACAACCACATGAACGTGAACGGGCACATGTCCTGCACCGGCCCCTCGTGGCCGTCAGGGAACACGTCCGGGTACACCTTGGATCCCACATCTGCCCGTACGCCGTCGAAAGCCCTGGCCAGCCCGGGTCGGTCGTTCCGATAGTCGAGCAGGCGGGTGGCCACGGCCTCGTAGAACGGGATCCAGTGGAAGGGAGCATCCTGCGACACCATAGGACGGCCGGCAGTCTCTATGCCAGTCACGTCCGTCATCGCCCCTCCGACTCCCGGTCCACCACGTAGACCTCCCGCATCGGCTTGCGGGAGCGCCACTTCTGGGGCAGGTCCTTGTAGATGTCCCGCATCGTGACCATGTCGATCACCGTTCTCCTTCTATGTCGAGGGCAGGCATTGCTGGTACGAAGATCAGATGGCGCCCGCACTGGGTCACGCGGACCGCCGGACAGGCATCCGCTGCGAACGCCGGCGGTGCCCCGTTATCTGACCCGAGCCGGGGAGCTGACCTCTTCGACCGCTCTCCAGAATTGAGCCCGCAGGTCCACCTTCAGGTCGTAGCTGAGCACATGGTTCGCGTCCCCGCTCTTGGTGGTGAGGTCCTGGAGCAAGGACCGGTCCACGTCCTGCGGGATGGACGGTTTGCCCCGGAGCGCCTGCTGCAGCTCCGCCTGGGTGATGGAGCCGAGCCAGCCCTTGGCCACGGTGCGCGCCACGTCCGGGATGTACTCCGCCAGTTCCTGGTCCACCGCGAGGTCCCCGTAGTAGTACCCGGTGCCGCCCGAGCCGGTGCTGTACACCGTGCGGCTCGAGCTCGATGCCAGGAAGGGAGCAGAGCCGTTGAACATCGCCGGCGACGGAACCGGGCCCCGCCTGTCCGCGGCTGGTACAGGCGCGGGGGCAGGGGTGGGGCACACCGGTGTAACCGGTGCGATCTGCGAGACCTTGCTGGGCCTGATGGCATCGCGGAGCAGCTCGGGCTTGATGGCGGTGCAGGTGTCCACGATCTTGACGAGGTTGTAGGCCGTGGCCCGTACCGTCAATCGGGAGGTGTCGTCGGGGACGTTGAACAGGTGGACGCGGAGACCGTACTCCTGGGCCATCTCCACCGCCTCGGAGATGTCGTCGTCCCCGGAGATGAGATACACGTCAGTGACAGCCTTCTGCAGGGCCAGGTTGACCATGTCCAGACCGATGCGCAGATCCACGCCCTTCTGCTGCCCCTCGGAGTTCATCCTGCCCAGACGCAGCTTCACGTCGTCGATGAAAGGCAGGAGATCGTGCTCCCGGTTGCGCTTGGCTGTCCGCTCGACATCGGTGGCGTCGTACCAGAACAGGCGGAGCAGTTCGGAGGAACAGGCTCGCTCGGAAACGCCCTCCTTGAGGTGCTGGATGAGCTTGTCCCAGTCCACCTGGATGGACCGTCGCAACGAGGTGCCCTGGATCATGTGAGCAGAAGCGGCAAGGAGGTATCCGGCGTCCACCAGGATGGCATGTCGGCGTGGGACACCGGTGAGGGTGAGTGTCATGGCTTCCTAGTCGGACGATGAGAAGAGTGGTGTGTAGACCTCAAACCATGAGGTGTAGTCAGTTGCACGGGGGTGGGTACCGTTCAACTGATGAGCCGGCCTTTTCCGCGGTCACTGACGGCAAGGCAGTCACAGCTGTCTCCGTCGGGACGGAGGGATGTCGGATGCTCCTGGGCCAAGGGCCGCCCGGCCCGCAACCCCCTTGTTTGCGATCGTACAGATTCCTTGCGGCTACTTCATCTGAACCACTGTCCCCATATATGCGGATGCATATTCCTGCTCTGAGGCAGCACAATGGGGTCAACGCACATGTGTGTCTGCACCGCTCCTCGCAGACAGCAAGGCGTAAGGTCGCGGCTCCTGACGAGGAGCGCTGGCCGACCGCTGGAACCTGACGAGGTTTCCGGCTCTCGCGGGGCCCGGCACCGCTTCCCACTCTGTGGTGGGGCGGGGGCGGCTCTCCAGGTGTGGTGTCTGGAGAGAAGTTCCGGGCCCCGCGAGCCTTCTTCGCCTCAGCTTTTTCGTGCGGTCGGCTCCGGTCGTTACGGCGACCGGCCCTGGGAAGCCGGCGTCACGACACCCCCCCCATTGCCGCACCAGTTCAGTACGGAAATCAGAGAACATGCACCCATCCAGTGACACCACGCCCAGTGGGCCTTTTTCGCCCCGCCGCGACGAGAACCCCGGCACCTCCATGCACCTCAAGAGTTCCCCGAGCGGACGCGTTCCGCAGTGGGTCGTGGAAGAGGCCCTGGAACAGCAGCGGCACGCTCGGCTGGATCCGTGGCGGCAACGGCGGGAGCAGCGGCGCGCCGCACGGGTCACTCGGAAGACCGCCCGCCGGTGGGCAAAGGCCTCGAAGCGTCGCAACAGGGTGTGGCGGGCGTCCCCCGCGATCGGGATAGGCCTGCTGGCGGTGCTGTGGTTCGGCCCCACCATTTTCAATCAGTACGCCTTGCCCGCCATCAGCCCATATCTCCCGAACGCCTCGGCGCCCCCGCCCCGGCTGACCGCCTCCCGGGATCCGCTCGGCGTTCCTCCGGCCGTCGCGGACACAGGCGGCTACCGTTTCATGGACTCGCCGGACCCGGACCAGGAGATGGTCGCCTACGATCCCTGCCGCCCGGTCCGCGTCGTCGTGCGCCCCGACAACGCTCCCCCGGGCGGCCAGCAGCTCATCGACGAGGCCATCGCCGAGGTCTCGGCGGCGACGGGCCTGCAGATCGTCGACGCCGGGACCACCACCGAAGCCCCCTCGAACCGGCGCGAGCCGTACCAGCCCGACCGCTACGGCCGTCAGTGGGCGCCAGTCCTCATCGCCTGGTCCGACGCCGCCGAGCACCCCGACCTGGCCGGGGACGTGGCGGGGCTGGGCGGCAGCACGGCGCGGCAGGTGGACGGCCGGCCTTTCGTCTACGTGACCGGCCAGGTGGTCCTCGACGCCCCGTCCCTGACTGCGATGATGGAGAGCCCGGACCACGTGCGCGCGGTGATCATGCACGAACTGGCGCACGTGCTCGGCCTGACCCACATCGACGACCCCAGCCAGCTGATGTACGGGGACAACCTGGGCTTGACCGACTTCGCCGCCGGCGACCGTGCCGGCCTGGCCAGACTCGGCGCCGGGACGTGCGTGCCTCGACTCTGAGGCGCCGGGACCTAGGCTTGGGCGCCGCCTCCCGGGACGGCAGCGTGGTGACCGACGAACAACGACGACGCCCGGGGCGGCAGCGGCCCCGCGCCGTCATGACTCCTCGAATCTCCACGCAGAGGGATATATTTACAGGTGCAATTACTTCTCCCCCTCGTGAATGGCGCCATGAAGTTCAATACACCTCCCCGCTGGCCGCAACCCCCCGCGGACTGGACCCCGCCTCCCGGATGGTCCCCCGATCCCTCCTGGCCTCCCGCACCCGAGGACTGGCAGTTCTGGATCGAGGACGATCCCGCGACTGCCTCCCCGGCTGCCGCCCCGAGGAACACGAAGAAAAGAACGTCCTTGCCGACGCGGCTGAGGAAGGCCTGGTCGTATGCGGCGTCCTCGGACAGCCGCCACTGGATCTTCGGGGGGACCGGGCTGGCCGCCGGACTGCTTCTGGGAGTCGTGGTGGGCGCCGTCGCGTCGTCGCCCACCACGCCGAGCGCTGCGGGTTCCAGCACTGCCGTGGATTCCAGCACTGCCGACGTGGACTTCGGCTCCACCGACATCGAGACCGCAGTCGAAGACTGCGGACTGACGGACGTGGCCGGCATCTCGGTCGGCGACGAGGGACACAGCGTCACGATCCAGACCACCGGCGACGAGAACAGCTACGGCGCAGTGGTCTTCGAGATGGTGTGCGTGCTCCAAGGACTGGAGGCCTCGGACAGCGTCATCTCGCGCATGGACAACACCCGCGCCCTCGACGGGCGGCAGACCGGCACCTGGGGCGACTTCGAGGCGTCCTGGGGCTACCACCCCGACGACGGGCTCAACCTCGTCATCGAGGAGATGTAGCCGTGCCGGAGCTGGACTTCGTCGCCGTCGACTTCGAGACGGCCAACAGCGCGAGAGAGTCGGCGTGCGCCGTGGGCGTGACCGTCGTTCGGGACGGCCAGGTGCAGTCCTCGGACTCCTGGTTGATCAAACCGCCGCCGCCGGCGGACCACTTCGACCGGGTCAACACCGCGATCCACGGCATCACCCGGGAGCAGTGCATGATGGACGGCCTTTCCTGGCCGGAGACCTCACAGCGCCTGAGCCGGCTCTGCGCCGATCTGCCCGTCGTCGCGCACAATGCGTCCTTCGACGAATCCGTGTGGAGGGCCGCCAACCGGGCCTCCGGTGTGGAAGCGCCCCTTCCGCGGTTCCACTGCACGCTCCAGCTGTCGCGAGGCCACCTGGACCTGGTGGACCACAAGCTCCCCACAGTGGTGAGCCATCTCGGCCTGGACGACTTCCCGCACCACCGTGCCGAGGCCGATGCCCTGGCCGCGGCACAGGTGACCGTGGAACTGGCACGCCGCACCGGGGCGTCCTCCGTGGAAGAACTCTGGCGCAGCGCACCGCAGCGCTCCACCCGCGGGTCCTCCTCCCTGCGAACCACGACTCCCCGGCGCGTCCCCGAGTCGGTGTTCCGGACCCATGTGGACCGGCCGGTCGCCGGCCCGTCGCTCGCCGATCCGACCGCCCCCGCCCCGACCGTCCTGGAGGGCGAGGTCGTGCTGATCACCGGAGAGCTGACCTTCGGTGCCCGCGAAGGGATCCAGGAGCGGCTGCGCCAGGCGGGCGCAGCCGTCGCGCAGAGCCTCACGAAGAAGGTCACGTGCCTGGTGATCGGCGCCGGGGCCGACGTCCGGAACCCACCGCTGACGGGGGCCACCGGCAAGGAGCAGAAGGCTGCCGAGCGCATTCGGGAAGGCCAGCGCATCGCCGTGATCGGGGAACCGGAGCTGCGGGAACTTCTCGAGCAGGCAGAAGGAGGATCGGCCGTCAGGAACGACGCCGAACGACCCGCCGCCCTCGACGACGTGACGGCTTTCGACTCCAGCCTCCCGGAACCGCCTAATGACACCCGGGGGGCGACCTCCGCCCCGGAGCCGGCCGGCACTCAGGATCTGCGCTCCGACATCGGATCGCGTGGTGATGCGCAGACCGTCGGGAGCGACGCGGCCCCGGACCGGACGGCACCGCTCGCGGCACCGCCCCGGACGGCATCCGCGGAATCGGCCCACCAGCCGTATGCCGCACCACCCCGACAGCCGTGGGACCCCCCGCTGTCCGTTCGCCCGCGACAGCCGTGGGATCCTCCGCTCCCTGGTGCGATGCCTCCGGCGAGACCGAGACGCCGCTGGGCGTTCCACGTGGTGATGTGGTCGATCATGCTCTTCCTGGTCGTGGGCATGTTCGTCGTCGGCCTGCTCCTCAGCCTGGCCGGGGCACCGGAGTCCGTCTGGGCCGCCGTCGTCGGGATCTCATGGCTGACCGCGCCGCTCGTGTTCCTCGTCTGGCTGGTCGGAACCGTCGTTCGGCTGGTGAGAGGCCGTCATGGACGGTCCACCGCCGGAGGGACAAAAAGGGCTCCTCGCGAGTTTTCCTGGACCCGCTGACCTCCTCCTTCCACACCACCGCCAACGCCTCTGGACCGCGCACATGCGGTCCATGAGGGCCGGCACGAGCCCGCTTCCGTTGGCGAGTTACGTTTACATCTGCAATATCCATTCGATCCCCTGGATGTCACCATGCGCTTCAATGCTCCCCCCAATTGGCCGCTGCCCCCCGCCGGCTGGACCCCTTCCCCCGAATGGTCGCCCGATCCTGCCTGGGGTCCCGCCCCCGATGGATGGCAGTTCTGGGTCGACGACAGCGGCTCCACCGTGCCCGGGCCCTCGACACAGCCGATGGATGCCGCAGCTCTCGGGCCGGAGGTGGAGGAGAGCACCGGCTCCGGCCGCAGCACTCGCGGAGCCAGCCCGGTGCTCGCGGGAGCGTGGTCCCGCGTCAAGGCCCCCTTCACGAAGGAGCGACCTGCCGACGACGCCGAGCCGTCCGGCCAGGAGCCCAGCAAGAGCAGGACCAAACTGATCGTTGCGGCTGTGGGGGCCGTCGCGCTCCTGGCCGGCGGCATCGGCATCGGAGCCGCAGCCTCGGATCCCACCGCGAGCGATGAATTCGTTGCCCTGGCCTCCACCAAGGCGGACGTCGAGTCCGACTACGAGGCGCTCCAGGCCGACTACGACGCGATGTCCTCCGGTCTGGAGGACCGCGAGGCCGCCCTCCAGGAGCGCGAGGACGCCGTGAAGGAAGCCGAGGGCGCGCTGAAGGAGCGCGAGGACGGCATCAAGGAGGCCGAGGGCGCCGTGAAGAAGCGGGAGGAGGCCGTCTCCGGGGCTGAGCAGAAGAAGGCGGAGAACACCATCCAGGAGGGCACGTGGACCGTCGGCGTGGACATCGCACCGGGTACGTACCGTTCCACGGGTGACGTGGGCTCCCGTTGCTACTGGGCCATCCTCGCGAGCGGCACCAACGGGGACGACATCATCGCCAACGACATCCCGGGCGGGGGCCGGCCGTCCGTGACGCTTTCCGAGGGACAGGACTTCGAGACCGCGCGTTGCGGCACCTGGCAGCTGCAGTGATCTGACGCCTGCTGACAGCTACCATCCGATACGCGCAGACGGCCTCCGCCACCAGGGCGGGGGCCGTCTACGCGTGCGCCGTCCAGCGACTGTGCGCTCGTGCCGGCCATTCGACATTTCCCCAGGCATCGAGCAGCCGGCTCAGGGCCTGAGGCCGTCGAGGAAGAAGTCGAGCAGGAACACACCCACATAGATCAACAAGCACGCGTACGCGAGTCGCGCGGCGACGTGCACGCTCCGTCTGACCCGGGCCCATGCCCTGCGCCGTCGTCGGGCCGCACGGACACGCGCATGCAGAGCTCCGAAACGGCCGTGCAGTGCCACAGGATCCTCGCGTGCTGGTGGGTCGGCGTGCCAGGTGGCCGGTTGAGCGGCCACCGCGGCAATTCTGCTGACCTGCTCAGAGGTGAGCACCGGCGGGCGACGACGCAGCCAGCGCAGCAGCTTTCGCTCGGTGATCACGGTGACCCCGGCCGGTTTTTCCTTGACCGCCAGGTTCTCGGGCTCGACCAGGACGAGCACTCCGGTGACAGGCACCGCCTCCCCCACCGCAGCAGTGAGCAGGTCCTGCGCGCGGGCCGCTTCGTGGAAGGCCTTGGGAATGTGGAACTGCTTCTGCCCGGACACCATCAGCGTGCGCCCAGCCACCCAGACCGATTGGCCGGAGTGGTTCTTGGTGTTGAGCGTGAACACCCCGCCCGGACCGATCACCACGTGGTCGATGTCCGATGCCCCGGCACCGACCGGAACCGCGTGCAGCACCGTCCACTCCGGTCCCAGGCGGGACAGGATCGACCCGACTGCGATCTCGCCCAGCGCGCCCTGGTACCAGGACCGGGTCTGATCGGTGAGGGGACTGGTGCCCACGAAACGGTCCCACCACGAGCGGGCAGGCCCCTCCCCGTGGAGAGCGAACAGCTGCTCCATGACCGCCTGCCCGGGAATCCGCTCGATCAGCGAGGCGGGACGAGGCCGGTCAGCGGCTGACGAGCTGTCGATCACTCTCGGCACTGCCGGCATTGGCGGCGCCGGTTCAACGGACGGATCGAGGAAGGTCATGGTCGGATCCTTCGAGGTGAGGGAAAAGAAGCATGCATGGGTGTTCGCTCCGCCTGCGCTCTACATCCGGGCATAGGCCACGAACGACCCGCCCTGCGTGCGGGAGCACGTCCAGGAGGGCACCGTGGCCCCGCCCCGCTCGGCCGGCGCACGGGTGCACGCGGTGTCGTCGACGACCTGGGCGTCCTCGTCGGCCGGCGTGCCCTTGCCCTCGAGGAACGGCTGGAGCATGCCCTTGGCCTCCGGGCAGGTGAGACCGTCGACCTCGGTGAACTCGTAGTTCACCCCCACGCAGTCGACCGCGGCATCGTCGACGTCCGGAACCACGTCCTCGACGGACTCACGGTCGGTGTCCTCCTGGACATCCAGGAGCGGGTGATCCCACGTCACGACGATCGGATCCAGATTGAATCGGACGTCCGGAGTCCCTCGGGGCCCGCACACGTACATCGGATCATGGAACTCCGTGGGATCGGTGCCCCTGGTCTCGCACAGGTGCTCGTTCGTGGCGACCGTGTACGCGTCCTTGGCGCTCGCCCTCTCGCGCAGCTCGCCGATGATCCAGGTCGCCTCGTCGCAGTCCAGGCCTCGCAGTTCGGTGTAGACGTAGTTGCCGTCCTGGCAGACGGTCCCGGTGACGGAGGGATCCATGGTGAGGCTCGCAAGCATCGCCAGCACGGACCGGCCTTCGGCCGACGCCGTGTACGCGGCCATCTCCCGGTCGACTTCCTCCTCGGAGAGCATGGTGGAACCGTTACCGATGTGCCGGATCCCGCTGAAGGTCAGGAAGGAGGCATCCGCGGCCCTGATCCATCCGTAGTTCGCCGCCGGGTCGCCGCCGTCGGCGAGTCCGAAGGCGATCGCCTCGCCGCCGATGCTCTGACCGGGGACCAGCCCGACCACAGCCGAGACGTTCCGACCCAGAGGATCAGCGACCCCTGGCACATCGACCGATGCATAGGTGGTGTTCGGGTAGACCGGGCTGGCGAGCGGGCCGGCCGGCCTCCCGACCCCGAGCCCGGCCACCGCCTGGCCATCGCCGCGGCGGACCACATACTCGCCGTCCTGGGACGGGTCCTCGGCCACAGTCCAGTCAGCGGGGTGCTGGAAGCTGTAGGCGCCGTCCGGGGTGGTAAATGTTCTCACCGCTGCCGGCTGGGCTGCGTCCGCCACTTCAGGTGCGGCCACCGGCTCGGGAGCGGGCGAGTCCGACGACGACGCAGGCCCCGTCGTGGCCGGTGCGGTCGCCGCAGGAGCGCTGTTCTGCGGCGTCTCGACGGCGACCTCCACACTCGTGCAGCCGGCAAGGAGGAGCGGAGCGGCCAGCGCCAGTGCCCACAGCCGGACGGCCGGGCGAGGGAACGGTGCTGCCTTCGGGGCAGGACGGCGCATGAGGAAACCTACTTCTGGTTGATCATCGGACGTGCCGCGGGGGAAGGGTGCGACATGGAGACTGCAGACGGTGGATGGCCGGCGGCCGAGAATCGACACGTCTTTTGCTGGGAGCTGTGGGGGGACGTCACTCGGGGACTTTTTCCGGAGCACCGGAGGCGACAATCAGAGCCTATGCGTTCGCATTTACTAGCGTGAAGAGCCAGTTGTGGTGACAGATCTTCACCGGAGATCTTCCACCTCACCCATGCCTCACCTCAAGGAGTTCCCGTGGAAGCAGCAGCAGTCGCCCAGTGGATGTTCATCGCCGAGTGCCCCATCCCCCACGACGTCGCCGAGATGATGGTCCCGGGCGAGCAGCCGGTGGCCGCGTACAAAACCTTCCGCGACAGCGCCGTTTTCACAACCAGGCGGCTGATCGTCCGAGACGCCCAGGGGCTGACCGGCCGGAAGGTCGAGGTGTACTCGCTGCCGTACTCGGCCATCAACATGTGGTCCTCGGAGAACGCCGGCACCTTCGACGTCGACGGCGAGCTCGAGCTCTGGACCCGCGCCGGCTACATCAAGGTCCGCGTGGGCAAGAAGGTCGACGTCCGGCGGCTGGACATGCTGATCGCCCACTCCGTGCTCGGCGCCCAGCGCTGAGCGTCACTGTCCCTACTCGTGGGGACAGCTCGCGTGCCATTCTTTAGTGGCGTCCCCTAGCGTGGTGTACACCCGGCCCTGAGGGCGTGGCGTTCCGAACGTGAGGCGGCCA